>CAWGHN010000006.1:0-199212 GCA_963822435.1 uncultured Alphaproteobacteria bacterium | reverse complement strand
GGATTTCGACTTCTCCACAGAAGATTTCGGCAGAAAACGCTTTACAGGCTTCCGCTTTGGCAACACCATATCTAGTAAGGTCAGCGTCGGGCAAACGCTGAACCTTGCCAGACACCCAGCTTCTAGTGGGTCGCTGCCCGCAAGAAGCCTTATCATGAGGCCGGGCAATGTCGCTTTCCGAAGATCTGGGGTCGATGGATGATCTGCATCCCATCGACATCGTCGAAACCCTGGCCCAGCATCACGCATGGGAATTCGACCGCGTGACCGATGACCAGATCGCAATGGCGGTCGAAGGCCAGTGGCGCACCTATTCCCTGACCCTCGCCTGGTCGCCGCAGGACGAAACCCTCCGCCTCATCTGCACCTTCGAGATGGAGCCGCCGGCAGACAAGATTGCCGGCCTTTATGACGTGCTCAACCGCTGCAACGACATGGTCTGGACTGGCGCCTTCACCTGGTGGGCGGACCAGAAACTGATGGTCTGGCGCTACGGTCTTCTCCTCTCAGGCGGGCAGATGGCCGGGCCGGAACAGATCGACAAGTTGATCGCTTCCGCGGTCATGGCATCGGAACGTTTCTACCCGGCGTTCCAGATGGTGTCCTGGGGCAACGAAACTCCGGCGCAAGCGATGAAAGTCGCCATTGCCGAGGCTTACGGACGCGCCTAACCTCGCCCCCGCTTGATGGGGGATGGAATGGGTCTGGATGTGGTTGCCCGGGATGGGCTGGTGCTACTTGGCTGCGGCAAGATGGGCGGCGCCCTGCTTACCGGCTGGCTTGCGGCGGGCGTGCCTGCCGCCTCGGTCTGGGTGATCGAACCCAACCCGTCCGATTGGCTCAAATCCTCTGGCGTGCATCTGAACCAGGGCGTTCCACCTGCACCCGCCGTCGCCCTTCTGGCCGTGAAACCGCAGATGATGGGCGCGGCGCTGCCCGCGCTGCAAGCGCTTGGCAACGGCACAACGCTCTTCATCTCCATCGCCGCCGGAACCACCATCGCCAGCTTCGAGGCGGCGCTCGGGCAGCAGACACCCATCGTCCGCACCATGCCCAACACCCCCGCGATGGTCGGCCGTGGCATCACCGCGATCTGCGGCAACGCCCACACCACGCCCGAAAACCTCGCCCTCGCCCGCGCCCTGATGGCTGCGGTGGGCGAGGTGGTCGATCTTGACGGCGAACACCAGATCGACGCCGTCACCGCCGTCTCAGGCTCTGGCCCCGCCTACGTCTTCCACCTGATCGAAGCGATGGCCGCCGCTGGCATCGCCGAAGGCCTGCCGCCCGACACCGCCATGCGCCTTGCCCGCGCCACCGTCTCGGGTGCCGGCGAACTCGCGCACCGCTCGCCCGAAACGGCGGCGCAGCTGCGGATCAACGTCACCTCTCCCGGCGGCACCACCGCCGCCGCGCTGGCGCTGCTGATGGACGAGGCGACTGGCTTCCCCGCCCTCCTCCGCCGCGCAGTCAAGGCCGCCGCCGACCGCGGACGGGAATTGGGGAAATGATCACCTACGCCGATTTCGACGCCGTCGATATCCGCGTCGGCCGCATCACCCGCGCCGAACCCTTCCCCGAGGCGCGCAAGCCCGCCTACAAGCTCTGGCTCGATTTCGGGCCCGAGATCGGCGAGAAACGCTCCTCCGCCCAGATCACCGTCCACTACACCCTCGACGACCTGATCGGCCGGCAAGTCCTCGCCGTGGTCAACTTCCCGCCCCGCCAGATCGGCCCGGTCATGTCCGAGGTGCTGGTGCTGGGCGTCCCCGATGCAAACGGCGCGGTGGTCCTGATCGGCCCCGGCCACGATGTGCCGCTTGGCGGAAAGATGTTCTGATGCAGAAACTGCTGATCACCCGCCTGTTGCCGCCCCGCGTGCTTGAAGCCGCCCGCGCCCGCTTCGACGTCACCCTTCGCGACGACCCCGCGCCCCTGTCGCCCGCCGAACTGCGCGCGGCCCTGCGCGACTTTGACGCCGTGCTGCCGACCCTCGGCGACCGTTTCCAGCCCGACGTGTTCGCCGATGTGCCGCAGCCGCGCGCCAGGATCCTCGCCAACTTCGGCGTCGGCTACAACCACATCGACGTCGACGCCGCCGGCGCCGCCGGCATCGCCGTGACCAACACCCCCGGTGCCGTCACCGACGCCACGGCCGATATCGCGCTGACCCTGATCCTGATGACCGCCCGCCGCGCGGGCGAGGGCGAGCGGATGCTTCGCGCCGGGAACTGGCACGGCTGGGGGCCGACGCAGATGCTTGGCACCCACGTCTCGGGAAAGACCGTCGGCATCATCGGCATGGGGCGCATCGGCAAGGCCATCGCGCGCCGTTGCCACGCAGGCTTCGGGATGGACGTGATCTTCTTCAACCGCTCTCCCGTGGCCGATGCGGGCGTGCCTGCGCGGCAGGTTTCGATGGCCGAGGCGATGGGGGCGGATTTCATCGTTGTCGCCGTGCCGGGCGGCAAGGCCACGCATCACCTGATGAACGAGGACGCTTTCGCGGCCATGCAACCCTCCGGCATCTTCGTCAACATCAGCCGTGGCGATGTGGTGGACGAGGCGGCACTGATCGCAGCACTCCACGCCGGAAAGATCGCCGGGGCGGGCCTCGACGTCTATGAATTCGAGCCGCAGGTGCCGGCCGCCTTGATGGCGATGGAAAACGTCACGCTTCTGCCGCACCTCGGCACTGCCGCCCTCGAAGTGCGGGAAAACATGGGGATGATGGCCGTGATGAACCTCATCGCCCATCTCGAAGGCCGCGACCTTCCGAACCGGGTCTGATCGGCCAAGCCTGTCAACCCGGTCGCCCGCGATCCAAACGGCAGAACGCTCTGCGGGGAGTATTTTTGAAAAGAGCAAATACTTGCAGGCATGCTCTTTTCTACAAATACTCCCGCCGGAGGCTCCCGCAGCCAAAGCGGCGCTGCGGGTTGGATACTGTTGCTGACATCAAGCCGCCTTTGCGGCCCCGGTCGTGCCGTAAAAACTGGCCCCCTTCGCCGCCATCTCGCGCAAGAGCTTTGGCGCCGCAAACCGCGCGCCATGCCGCGCCGCAAGCCCGTCGCAGATTTCCACCGCGCGGGCGGCCCCGATGATGTCCAGCCAGCCGAACGGTCCGCCCGACCACGGCGCGAACCCCCAGCCGAGGATCGCGCCCACGTCACCCTCGCGGATGTCGGTCAGCACACCATTCTCCAGCGCCCGCACCGCCTCCAGCACCTGCGCCATCAGAAGTCGGTGCTGCACCTCGGTCAACTCCGGCTGCACCGGATCTTCGGGGAACCGCGCTTCCAGCCCGTCCCACAGCCCCTCCCGCTTGCCAGCCGCGTCATAGGCGTAGAACCCCGCACCCGCCTTCTTCCCCATCCGGCCCCGATCGGCCATCCAGAACAGCACCTCGTCCACCGCCCCGTCCGGGTAAGCATCACCCATCGCGGCGCGGGTCGCCTTGGCGATTTTCACGCCAAGGTCGATCGACGTCTCGTCGACCAGTTGCAACGGCCCCAGCGGCATCCCGACCAGCTTCGCCGCATTTTCCACCAGCACCGGCTCCACGCCTTCGGCCACCAGGCGGATGCCTTCGTTGATGTAGGGAATGATGCAGCGGTTGGCATAGAAGAACCGCGCGTCGTTCACCACGATCGGGGTCTTGCGGATCTGGCGCACGAAATCCAGCGCCTTGGCCACCGCCTCATCGCCGGTATCCTTGCCACGGATGATCTCCACCAGGTTCATCTTGTCGACCGGGCTGAAGAAGTGGATGCCGATGAACCGCTCCGGCCTGACACTCGCCTTCGCCAACCCGCTGATCGGCAGGGTAGAGGTGTTGGTGGCAAAGATGCCGTCGCACACCGCCTCGACCCGTGCCGTCACCTCGGCCTTCACCTTCGGGTCTTCGAACACCGCTTCCACGATCAGGTCGCAGCCTGCCAGCGCGGCATAGTCGGTGGTCGCGGTGATCCGGCCCAGCACCTCGGCCTTCTTCTCCGCCGTCACCTTCTTGCGCTGCATCCCCTTGTCCAGAAGCGCCTCGGAATATGCGCGCCCCCGGTCCGCCGCGACGTGTGTCGCGTCGATCAGCACCACCTCGATCCCGGCGTTTGCGCTGACATAGGCGATCCCCGCCCCCATCATGCCCGCGCCGATCACACCCAGTTTCCGCACCGGCTGGTCCGGCACCGCAGGGCGGTTGGCACCCTTCTCCAGTGCCTCCTTGTTGATGAACAGGCTGCGGATCATCGCGGTCGACGAGGGGTTCATCAGAACGCTGGTGAAATGCCGCGCCTCGATTTTCAGCGCCACGTCAAACGGCACAAGCGCGCCCTCGTATACCGCCGCCAGCAGGGCCTTCGCCGCCGGATAAACCCCCATCGTCTTGCTCATCACCATCGCCGACGCACCGACAAAGGTCGGGAAACCCGCCGGATGATAGGGCGTGCCGCCCGGCATCTTGTAGCCCTTGGCATCCCACGGCTTGACCCGATCGGCGTCTGTCGCCGTCAGCACCCATTCCTTCGCCCGCGCCAGCAGCGCCTCGGGCGGGACGACCTCGTCGATCAACCCGCCCGCCTTGGCGCCCTTCGGATCGCTGAGCTTGCCCTCCAGCAGATACGGCGCCGCCATCATCGCGCCCATCTTGCGCACCAGCCGCGTCGTGCCGCCCGCACCGGGAAAGATCCCGACCATGATCTCCGGCAATCCGATCTTCGCTTTGGGATTGTCGGCGGCAATGATCCGGTGGCAGGCCAGCGGCAGTTCCAGCCCGATCCCCAGCGCCGTCCCCGGCAGTGCGGCCACGATCGGCTTGCCGCCCTTCAGCGTCTTCGGGTCCATCCCAGCCCGCTCGATCTTGCGCAAGACCCGGTGCATCCCCATCACGCCGTCAAAGATTGCCTGCGCACCGCCCGCCCGCATCCGCGCGATCACGTTCAAGTCCATCCCGCCCGCAAAATCGCGTTTCCCGCTGGTCAGGATGATCCCCTTCACCGCCGCATCGCCCAGCGCCTGATCGACCAGATCGGACAACAGCGTGAACGCCTCGGTCGACATCACGTTCATCGATTTCGCCACCACATCCCAGGTGATCGTGGCAACGCCATCCGCGTCGGTGGTCATCGAAAAATCGGTCATGGATTGGTCCTAGTCATGAGGGGCGGTGTAGGTGTTCGGCATCATTACCGGCCAGCGGCCATCGGTCGTGGTGTTGCGGATGAAGCCCGATTTCCAGACGCCGTCGATCAGGTCGATCTGGGTCTGCGACCAGAACATCGGCGCGACCTGCACGTTTCCCGCCATCAGCCGCGTGGTGTACTGGCCGTGAACCCGGCCCGGCGTCGGCGCAAAGGCCCGGATCACCTTGCGCTGGATCGAGGTCACGCCAAGATCGGCCAGCATCTCGCCATAGGTGTCGAACCCTTCTGCAAGATCGTCCAGGGTGGCGACTGTCAGCGTGGCCGAGGCGGTCTCCAGAACGAAGGGCAGGATCACATGCTGGGCGTAAACCTCCAGCCGACCGTCCACCACTGCCTTTCCCACCGCGTCGAGAAAGCGCTCCAATATCTCCACCGCCGTCATCCTGCCTCCCAGCAAGCGGCCCAGGCGGAGTGCGCCGGGCCCATGGTCCGGCATGTGTCGCATGATGCACGCATACTCCGGTCCAACGCCAAACGCATGACAACCGGGGGCGGTTCCCACGCGCTGAAAGAATTTCTGCTGGTTGCACAGGTCCGGTGCTGGACTGGCGGTCATGGCACGGCCTTCGGCCAGCCGGGGTAGGGCCTGCCGTCCTTGTGCGATACGGTCCGCACGCCCGCACGGCGCGAAGAGTGCAGGTCGATGTCGGGGTAGGTCACCTCGTCCTCGGGCAGCCGCGTGCCCACGACCAGATAGGTCACCGGGCCTTCGGTGCGGTTTTCCAGGCAATGCGCGTTCCGCACTCCGGCCGGCCAGCACGCACAGGTGGCAGGGCCAATGTCGGTTGCGCCAGCGTCCTCGTGCAGCGTGACGACCCCGTCCAGCACATAAACGAACTCGTCCTCAGCAAAATGCCAGTGGCGGTGGCTGGACCGCGACCCCGGCATCAGGGTTTCGGTGAACGCCCCGAACTGCGTCAGCCCACCCGCTTCCGACAACGGGTGCGCCACATAGGGGCCCAGATCGGCATCCAGATCGGCATAAGGCGACGATCCCGGATCGCTGGTCGGCGCGACACTGCCCGCACGGATCACGTTCGGCCGGGCGCTGCCGTCAAAGCCCTGCCCCCATGGTGCCCGCAGGCCCCGCAGGTCCGGCGGCAGATCGCCCTCGCGCAGCACGGTGCCATCGACGGCCACCACCCGCCAGCGCGCCGCATCGTTGATCTGGCGGCTGCCGTCGTCTGGATAGGTGCAGATGTCGCCCGCGGCCCGGCTGCCCACGATCAGCCAGCGGCACGGCACCTCGCCCCGGTTCGTCAGATGATGCGCGTTCGGGTCACCCCGCCGCCAGCAGACGGCATCGCCGGGGAACAGATCGGTCATCCCGGCATCATCGCGCAGCGTCGCCGTGCCGGACAGCAGGTAGACGAACTCGTCCTCCGCCGAATGCCAGTGCCGCTTGGCTGACCACGCGCCCGGTTCCAGCGTGTCAAGATAGGCGCCAAACTGCGTCAACCCGCCCGCCCCTGACAGATGCAGCGTGCGGAACCCGCTCTCCCCACTGACCGGCGCCTTGGCCGGGTCCACGATCATCGCGGCCCCTCGTAATCGGTGCCGTCCTTGTAGGTGAACCGCGCCGCACCCTCCGCAATATGCACCACCAGATCCACATCGGAATAGGTGGCGGTTTCCACCGGTGCCTTGGTGCCAACCACCAGAAACCGCGCTTCGGCATCCGTGTGATTGATGAACTGGTGCCCGTTCGGCGCGCCTGCCGGAAACGCCGCGCAATCGCCCGGCCGCATCACCACCGGCCCCGCATCCTCGACCATCGTGCATTCGCCCGAAAGGATCATCACGAACTCGTCCTCGTTCAGATGCCAATGCCGCAGCGACGATTTCGCGCCCGGCTCAAGACTCACGATGTTCACGCCAAACTGCGTCAGGCCGCCCGCCTGCCCCAACCGCAGGCTCGACCGCCCCGCCATTTCCTTGGCATAAGGCTCGGGGTAGATCGACCCGGTCTTGACCGGCACCTTCGACAGATCCAGCTTCATTGCGCCCTCCGCGGTTTCACGCCCGTCGAAAGGAAAACCGTCTCCGTCAGGCAGGCTGTCGGGGGGGCGGCTCGGCGTGCATCAGGGCGCAGTCCATCTCGATCATCTCCACCTGAATGGCGCTGTCGACCATCCGGCAGAAATAGATCAGATCGGTCTGGCTTGGCGGCGTGCCGTCGCCAAAGCGGCAGGTCAGCCGCACAAAGGCGCGAAACCTCCCCCGGCTGGGCGCATCGGTGGCGCGCAGGCGGGCGCTGATCGCCGTCATCTCCCGCTTCCTCAACCGGCCCGAAAGTTGGGCAAGCGTCGCGGCATAATCTGCCGGGGTCTCGAACGGCACGATCCGCTGCGCCGAATGCACCACCATCGGATAGGCGCAGCGTCCCGCAATCGTGTCGGTCGGGCCCGACAAAAGATCGGCGGCGGTGCGATCCAGCAACTCCTGCATGTGATCGAACATGGGGGCTCCCATTGGGTCGGTGATGGCGGGCCGCTGCCCGAAGCCGCCGAAATGGGCCTTCGACCGATCCATTCCCATAGGTCAGCATTGCTGACGCTGCGTCACATGGCGAAAGACCGCCGGGTGCTGGCATCACAGCCTCTCGATGATGGTGGCCGCCCCCATGCCCGACGCGATGCACAGCGTGGCAAGGCCCACCTCGCGGTCAGACCGCTCCAATTCGTCCAGCAAGGTGCCGATGATGATCGCCCCGGTCGCCCCCAAGGGATGCCCCATCGCGATCGACCCGCCGTTGACGTTGACGATGCCGGGGTCCACGTCGAACGCCTGCATGAAGCGCAGCACAACGCTGGCAAAGGCTTCGTTCACCTCGAACAGGTCGATGTCGCCAATCGCCATGCCCGCGTCACGCAGGATCTTTTCGGTCACCGGCACCGGGCCGGTCAGCATGATGGTGGGATCGGTGCCGATCTTCGCCGTGGCGCGGATGCGGGCGCGCGGCGTCAACCCATGCGCGCGGCCAAACTCCGCGTCCCCGATCAACAGTGCCGCCGCGCCATCGACGATGCCAGATGAATTGCCGGCATGGTGGATGTGGTTGATCCGCTCCAGATGCGGGTATTTCATCAACGCCACCTTGTCGAAACCCGGCATCACCTCGCCGATCTCCTTGAACGCTGGCTTCAGCGCACCCAGCGCCTGCATGTCGGTGCCGGGCCGCATGTATTCGTCGGTGGCAAGGATCGGCAGACCGTTTTGGTCGCGGATGGTCAGCACCGACCGCGAGAACCGCCCCTCCGCCCAAGCCACCGCCGCGCGGCGCTGCGATTCCATCGCCAGCGCATCGGCATCGTCACGGCTGAACCCGTATTCGGTGGCAATGAGGTCGGCCGAAATTCCCTGCGGCACGAAATAGGTCTTCATCGCAAGGCTCGGGTCCACCGCGATGGCCGCCCCGTCCGACCCCATCGGCACGCGCCCCATCATCTCCACCCCACCGGCGATGTAAGCCCGCCCCGCACCCGCCTTCACCTGGTTGGCCGCAAGGTTCACCGCTTCCATCCCGCTGGCACAAAAGCGGTTGATCGCCAGCCCCGGGATGCTCTCGTCCAGATCCGACGCCAGCACCGCCGACCGGGCCAGACAGCCGCCCTGCTCGCCCACCTGTGTGACGTTGCCCCAGATCACATCCTCGACCGCATGGCCCTCCAGCCCGTTGCGCTCCTTCACCGCGTTCAACACCTTCGCCGACAGCGCCACCGCCGTCAGCTCGTGCAACCCGCCATCCGGGCGACCCTTGCCGCGCGGGGACCGGACGGCGTCGTAGATGAAAGCGTCAGTCATGGCGTCTCCTCATGCCCGGTCGGCAGGGCTGCCGGGCATCAATTCATAGGGATGTTTCCAGCCCGGAACGGCGGCGATCCGGTCCAGCCACCGGTCGATGTTCGGCCAGTCCCTGCGGTCAAACCCGAACGGCTCGGGATAATAAAGATACCCGCAGCACGACAGGTCCGCGATCGTCAGCGCCGCGCCCGCCACCCAGTCGCGCCCCTCAAGATGCGCCTCAAGCGTCTTGTAAGACGCCTTCAGCCGCGCCTGCAGGAACGGCACCGCCCCCGCTGGCACCTTCTCGGGCGCAAGGAAATTCGCCAGGAACCGCGCCGTCCCGATCTGCCCCGACAGCTTGTGATTGTCCCAGAACATCCACCGCAGCACCTCGCGCCGCTCTGCCGCCGACTTGCCCCCCAGCTTTCCGGTCTTGGAGCTGATGTAATCCAGGATCACCCCCGATTGCGTCAGGGTCAGCGGCCCGTCCACGAACACCGGCACCTCCGCCATTTCGTTGATCTCGCGGAACGCCGCACTCCGCGCCTCGCCACCAAAGAAATCCACATACACCGGCTCCCAGTCAGAGTTGGTGAAGGTCAGCGCCAGCGCGCATTTGTAAGCGTTGCCGCTTTCGCCAAAGCAGTAGAGTTTCGCTGTCATGGTACCGGTCCTACTGCTTGCGATTGTCCAGCTCGGCATTGAACAGCCGCAGCCGGTGGGTCAGGTTGTCGTGGTCGATCACGCTGGAAAAGTTCTCGAAGATGAACGACAGCGCCTCGCCCTCCTCCAGCCCCGCCTCGGTCGCGAACCGCCGCAGCGCGCGATAACCGTCCTCGGTCATGGCGGCGTTGAAGCGGCGGGTCAGGCGAAAGCGTTTCGGCATCGGCATCTCCTTGGTTGCGGTGAAACCTTAGAACGCCTCCGCCGCCAGCGCCATCACCGGTTCGGCCCCGCTTTCGATCCGCGCCAGATGCATCCCGCAGGCCGGCAACTGGCGCGCCATGTAGAACCGCCCCGTCGCGATCTTCGCCTCCAGCCAGTCGCGGTCCGCCGCGCCGCTGTCCAGCGCGACATACGCCGCCTTGGCCATCCGCGTCCACATCAGGCCCAGACAGACGTGCCCCATCAGGTGCATGAAGTCGTACGACCCTGCCAGCGCCGCATTGGGGGTCTTCATCCCGGCCTGCATGAAATACATCGCTGCCTGTTGCAGCTGCTTGGACGCGGCCTTCAACGGATCGGCAAAGCCCGCCATCCGCGCATCACCGTCATGCGACCGCACCTCGGCCTTCACCACCTCAAAGAACGCCATAACATGCTTGCCGCCGTCCTGCGCCAGCTTGCGGCCCACCAGATCCAGCGCCTGCACGCCATTCGCACCCTCGTAGATCATCGCGATCCGGGCATCGCGGGCGAACTGGCTCATCCCCCATTCCTCGATATAGCCGTGCCCGCCGTAAACCTGCTGGGCTGCCACCGCCATCTCAAAGCCCTTGTCGGTCTGGAACCCCTTGATCACCGGGATCATCAGGCTCACCAGACCCTCCGCATCCGCATCGCCCATCCGGTGCGACCGGTCGATCAGGCTTGCAGCCCACAGCGTCAAGGCGCGCGCGCCTTCGACAAAGCTTTTCTGCTCCATCAGGTTGCGGCGGATGTCGGGATGCACGATCAACGGGTCCGCCGCCCCGCCGGGGTTCTTCGCCCCGGTCACGTCGCGGCCCTGCAAGCGGTCCTTCGCATAAGCAAGTGCGTTCTGATACGCCGCCTCGGCCACCGCATAGCCCTGCAATCCCACCCCCAGCCGCGCCTCGTTCATCATCGTGAACATCGCCCGCATGCCCTTGTGGACCTCGCCCAGAAGATACCCGGTCGCGCCGTCGTAGTTCATCACGCAGGTCGCATTGCCGTGAATCCCCATCTTTTCCTCGATCTTGCCAACCGAAAGGGCGTTGCGTGCGCCAAGGCTGCCATCCGCGTTCACCAGAAACTTTGGCACGATGAACAGGGAAATCCCCTTTGTTCCCGCGCCACCGCCCGGCGCTTTCGCCAGCACCAGATGGATGATGTTGTCGGCCATGTCGTGCTCGCCGGCCGAGATGAATATCTTCTGCCCGGTGATCTTGTAGCTGCCATCCGCCTCAGGCTCGGCCTTGGTGCGCATCAGGCCCAGATCGGTGCCGCAATGCGGCTCCGTCAGGTTCATCGTGCCGGTCCATTCGCAGGACACCAGCTTTCGCAGATACGTCGCCTTCTGCTCGGCCGAGCCATGCACATGGATCGCGGAATAGGCCCCGTGCGTCAGGCCCTGATACATCTGGAACGCCATGTTGGCCGAAACGAAGGCCTCGTTGACCGCCGTGTGCATCAGATGCGGCAACCCCTGCCCGCCATAGGCGGGGTCCGCGTCCAGCGCCGTCCAGCCGCCCGCGCGCAAGGCATCGAACGCGGCCTTGAAGCCTGTCGGCGTGCGCACCACGCCGTTTTCCAACACGCAGCCCTCACGGTCGCCGACCGGGTTCAGGGGGGCCAGCACATCGCCCGCCAGCTTCGCCGCCTCCTCCAGCACCGCGCCGGTGAAGGCCGGATCAAGGTCGCTGTAGCCGGGAATGTCGGCGGCGCTGATCTTCAGCACGTCATGCAGCAGAAACTGGGTGTCCTTCACGGGGGCGGTGTAGCGTGGCATTCCTGTCGGTCCTTCCCTATTCGGCGGCCTGGTCGTGGCGAACCGCGGCACTTGCCGTCAGTTCCGCGCGCAAATCCGCAATCGCCTCGTCCAGTTCGGCGCGCTGCGCTTCCATCACCGCAAGCCTCTCGCGGGCCAGCTCGCAGGTGCGCTTGCGCTGCGCCTCGTTCGATCCGTTGCGGTCGTAAAGGTCCAGCGTCTGGCGGATATCCTCCAGACTGAACCCGAACCGCTTGCCGCGCAGGATCAGCGTCAGCCGCGCCCGGTCGCGCCGGGTAAACAGCCGCCGCGTCCCGTCGCGCACGGGGCTCAGCAGTTCCTTCGCCTCATAAAATCGCAGCGTGCGCGGCGTCACGGCAAACGTCTCGCACATCTCGCGGATGGTCATCAGGTCGGGTTGCGCAGTCGGTTTCGCAGTCATCATGGCAAGCTCTCGCAACGGGTGCATCTGATCGGCAGATGCGACCTGCAAGATGACATTACCAGACCAGTTGACGTTAACGTCACTGTGACGTCACGTCAGAAAAGCGCCTGACGTGAAGTCAGTTGCAGAAGATTCAGATGTCGGTTCAAGACAGGCTCGAAGAAGGAGAAATCCATGAAGGAACTTGAAGGCGGCTGCCTCTGCGGCAACATCCGGTTCCTGACCAAGGGCCAGCCGGGCTTTCCCCACACCTGCTCTTGCCGGATGTGCCAGCGTCACACCGGCTCGCTGACCGCCACTTGGGTGGAGTATCCGCGCGACGCTGTCCGCTGGACCGGCCCCGGCGGTAGGCCCGCAACGTTCCGTTCCTCAGCTAAATCTTCCCGTGCCTTCTGCCCGCTCTGCGGCAGTTCGCTCGGCGCCCTCGACGATGCGCCGGTCGTGGCCCTGCTGACCGGTGCCTTCGACAAGCCGCACCTTGCCGTGCTTAAACCGCAAAGCCATTCCTACAGGGCAAGCCGCCCAGGATGGTGGCATCCGGAAATCACCGCATAGGTGCATCCCTCATACTCGCCAAAGGCACTTCCTGGCGTCTCGGCTTTCCCCTTCACAACTATCCCGCGCAGGTCCGGGGCTGTGACCCCCCCGGCTGCCAGCTCAGGGCCACGAGCCAAGTCCTTACCAATTCCTTGACGCGGGCCCATAAGCCCTTGAAATACATAAGACCCGCAGATGTCCCACCGTGGGACAGGCGGCTCAAGCCTCGCCCAGCCTGCCCAGTTCCGCCACCGCCGTCTCGCGCAAGGCCCTCAGGTCGGCGATGCTCACCTCCATCTCGCCCCGCTGCCGCTCAAGTTCCTCAAGTTGCCGGTCCGCCAGCCGCACCCAATGTTCCAATTGCGACCGAGTGCCTTTCTGCTGATAGATCAGCAGCCACTGCCGGATTTCCTCCAGACTGAACCCGAACCGCCGCCCCCGCAGGATCAGCGTCATCCGCGCCACCTCGCGCGGCCCGTAGAACCGCGCCCGCCCATCCCGCTCGGGGGCCAGCAGTTCAATGTATTCATAATAGCGCAACGTCCGCGGCGTCACATCGAACCGCGCGCACATCTCCTTGAAGGTCAGGCGGCTGTCAGACACGGGCTCTCCTCCCCGGGTCAAGCCTAGGCGCGGTTTGCCCATCGCGCAACCGGGTCGGGCCTTGCGCTCCTCTTCCCGCTCCGGTTTCATGACGGCGATAGGAAACGCCATGTCCCACGCCCTCGACTTTGCCCGCCGCTTCATCGAAGCCCTGCCCCACAGCCGCGCGCTCGGGATGGTGCTGGAAGAGATCGGTCCCGGCATCGCCGTGATCTCGATGCCCTACGACCCGCGTCTGATCGGCGACCCTGCCACCGGCGTGATCCACGGCGGCGCGGTCTCTGCCCTGATGGACACGGCATCCGGTGCCTCGGTGATGAGCCACCCGTCAGCCCCCACCTCGACCGCCACGCTTGACCTCCGCATCGACTACATGCGCCCCGCCACCCCCGGCCAGACGATCCGCGCGCGGGCGGAATGTCACCACGCCACCCGCACCGTGGCCTTCATCCGCGCCACCGCCACCGACGACGACGAAACCCGCCCGGTTGCGATGGCCACCGGTGCCTTCACCATCGAACGGGCCGGCGAATGAAGCGCCCCGAACCGGTTCAGGTCATCAAGCAGCGCCGCGATGCGCTTCTGCGCAGCCTCGTCGACGGCGTGCCCTACATCGGCTTTCTGGGCATCCAGTTCGACCGGCGCGGCGACGAGCTGACCGCCGTGATGCCCTTCAACGACAGCCTGATCGGCAATCCCCTCCTGCCTGCGCTGCACGGCGGGGCGACGGCTGCGTTTCTTGAGGTGGCGGCGATCATCGAACTTGCGTGGACCTCGCTTTGGGACGGGATGGAGGCGGAGGGTGGCGTGCCGCCTGCCCAGATCCGCCTGCCCAAGACAATCGACTTCACAGTGGATTACCTGCGCGCCGGCCTGCCGCGCGATGCCTATGCCCGGGCGCGCGTCAACCGCTCCGGCCGCCGCTATGCTTCCGTGCATGTCGAAGCATGGCAAGACAACCGCAGCCGCCTTTTCGCCCAGGCGACCGGGCATTTCCTGATGCCCACGCAGGCCACCGGATGACCACGCTCAGTCACGGCCGGGTGCTGCGCATCGCCGGGCCGATCGTCCTGTCCAACGCCACGGTACCACTGCTGGGGGCGGTTGATACCGCCGTCATCGGCCAGCTTGGGCAGGCCGCCCCGTTGGGTGCGGTTGGCATCGGCGCGGTGATCCTGGCGACGTTTTACTGGGCTTTCGGATTTCTGCGAATGTCGACCTCCGGCCTTGCCGCGCAAGCCCAAGGCGCGGGCGACAAGGCAGAGCGGTCAGCGGTGCTGATCCGCGCGCTGATTATCGGGGGCATGGCCGGGCTGGCACTGGTCGTAGCGCAGGCGGTGCTTTTTACCGGGGCTTTTGCCGTAGCCCCAGCCTCGGCCGAGGTGGAAGGGCTGGCGCGGCAGTATCTGGCGATCCGGATCTGGGGGGCACCGGCGACCATCGGGCTTTACGCCCTGACCGGCTGGCTGATCGGGCTGGAGCGGACGAAGGGCGTCCTCATCCTCCAGCTCTGGCAAAACGGGTTGAACATCGGCCTCGATCTGTGGTTCGTGATCGGGCTGGGCTGGGGCGTGCCGGGGGTGGCAGCAGCAACGCTGATCGCCGAATGGACCGGGCTGATGCTTGGGCTCTGGCTGGCGCGCGATGCGTTCGGACCGGTGCTGCGCGCGGCCCTTGCGCGCCTGCCCGACCCGCTGGCGCTGCAACTGATGTTCACCGCCAGCCGGGACATCTTGGCGCGCACCGTGATCTTGCAGCTTTCGTTCACCAGCTTCGTGTTTCTGGGTGCCCGGTTCGGCGACGTGACGCTCGCCGCCAATCAGGTGCTGATGCAGTTTCTGGAAATCACCGCCTATGCCCTCGACGGCTTTGCCTTCGCCGCCGAGGCGCTGATCGGGCAGGCAGTGGGCGCGCGGTCGGCGGTGGAAAGCCGCCGCGCCGGGCTTTTGTGCATGCAGTGGGGGTTCGGCGGAGCGGCAGTTCTGGCGGGAGTGTTCCTTCTCGCCGGGGCACAGGTCATCGACCTGATGACCACTGCACCCGATGTGCGCGAGGCGGCTCGGCAGTATCTGCCCTGGCTGATCGCAGCACCCCTGATAGGGGTCGCTGCGTGGATCTACGACGGCATTTTCATCGGCGCGATGCTGACCGGTGACATGCTGGGCGCGATGCTGGTGTCGGTGGCGGTCTATGTGCTGGCGCTGGCCGTGATGATCCCGGTTTTCGGCAACCACGGGCTTTGGGGGGCGCTGATGGTGCTGAATGCCACCCGCACAGTCACCCTGTGGCGGCGCTATCCAAAGGTTGCGGCGCGGGCTGGCGGCTGAGGCTTGCCATCCCCCGCCCTGCCGGGCCATGATCGTGCCGGCAAAGGGGAGACACATGCGGAAGTTTCTGGTGGTTCTGGATGACAGCCGCGAATGCCTGAACGCGATGCGGTTCGCGGCACTTCGGGCGGCGCATACCGGGGGCGGTGTCACGATCCTGTCGATCGTCCCGCCCGAGGAGTATCAGCACTGGATGGGCGTGGCCGACCTGATGCGCGCCGAAGCGCGCGAGCGGATCGAGGCGCATTTCGAAGTCTTCGCCAAGTGGATGCGCGACAAGCAGGGCGTGAACCCCGAGCTGGTGATCCGCGAGGGTGACCCGGTGACCGAGATTCTGGCCCAGGTCAGCGAGGACGACCAGATCGGCGTTCTGGTCCTTGGGGCAGCCACCGAAAAGGCCGGGCCGGGACCGCTCGTGACCGCAATGAGCCGCAATTCCGGCAACTTGCCGATCCCGATTACCATCGTGCCGGGTGACATGTCGAAGGAACGGCTGGAGGCGATCACCTGACCAGCCTGTGCACACGGCCGACTGGCTGCCGTCTGATCCTGCGGATTGTGCCCCGTTGTAAGCGGATGCTTACCTATGCGAATGATATAGCGATTGTCGTTGGCAAGCCGCAGGACTAGGCATCGTTCAGCTTTTCCGGGGTTTCCATGCCGATTTCCGCCTCCCCCTCGCCCACCCGCGGCGCGCGCCCCGCCGTTTCGCCATTTGCCCTGAACATCGCGGTGGCGGTCTATCTGATGGCGCTATGCAACCAGACCTTCTGGGGGCATCTGTTTCGCATCTTCGACGGGCATACCGCCGCTGCGCTGATCTTTGCGGCGGCAGTCTGGGCGCTTACCTTCCTTTTCATCGGGCTTTTTGCCGTTCGCCGGGCGCAAAAGCCGGTGCTTGTGGCGTTGCTGCTGGTTGCTGCGGTCACGTCTTACTACATGGACGCGCTTGGCGTGGTGATCGACCGCGACATGATCCAGAACGCCGCGACCACGACGGTCGCAGAATCCAAGCACCTGATCACGCCGGCCTTCCTGTTTCATGTGCTGCTTTACGGCGTGCTTCCGGCAGCGGTCGTGTTGTGGGTCCGCATCCGGCGCACTGGGATCTGGCGCAGTCTGGCGGGCTGGACGCTGGTGAACACGCTTGCGACGGCGTTGGTGATCGGGCTGTTGTTCAGCAATTACAAGGATTTCTCCAGCGTCCTGCGCGAGGACAAGGAATTGCTCGCCTCGGTTCAACCCTTGGCCCCGATTTCTGGCGCGGTGCGCTATGTTCGGATGTTGATGAAATCACGCGACATCGTGTTGCAGCCAACCGGCACCGACGCAAAGCCGGGCCCGTATCTGGCGGCGGCCAGCCAACCCGTTCTGTTCGTGATCGTGGCCGGCGAGACGGGTCGCGCGGAAAGCTGGTCTCTGGGCGGCTACGCGCGCGACACGAACCCCGAACTTGCCAAGCGTGACATCGCCTACTTTTCCGATGTGTCCAGTTGCGGCACCGCCACAGCAACCTCGCTGCCTTGCATGTTCTCGCCGCTGACGCGGGCGGAGTATTCCTTTGAAGGCGGTCTCAGCCACGAAAACCTGCTCGATGTGATGGCGCGCGCCGGGTTCAAGGTGGAATGGTGGGACAACAACACCGGCGACAAGGAGATCGCCGCCCGGCTGCCGTCGCGTTTCATGACGGCAGAGGATGGGGCGGAATTCTGCACGCCCGAATGCATCGACGCGGTGTTCCTGAAACGGTTGCAGGACACTGCGGCCAGCATCACCCAGAATACGGTGATCGTGCTGCACCAGATCGGCAGTCACGGGCCAAGTTACTGGCTGCGCTATCCGGCCGACCGCGAAGTGTTCAAACCAACCTGCCAGACCCCTGAGGTGATGGATTGCAGCGCCGAGGAAATCGTCAACGCCTATGACAACACCATCGCCTACACCGACTGGTTCCTCGCGCAGGTTATCGACAGGCTTGATGCGCAGGACCGTGTGATCCCGGCGATGTTCTATGTCTCGGACCACGGCGAAAGCCTGGGCGAGAACGGGATCTACCTGCACGGCACGCCCTACTTCATGGCACCCGGCGAACAGACCCAGGTGCCGATGGTGCTGTGGATGTCAAAGCGGTATCAGGCCGCGCTTGGGCTACCGCAGGACTGCCTGAAACAGCGTCGAGACCAGCCCGCCAGCCATGACAACATGTTCTCCACCATACTTGGAATGGCTGATATAACCACTACGGCGCGCGATGGCGCGCTGGATCTTGCGGCAGGGTGCCGGGCGCAGGGAAGCTGACTGGTGCAAAAACTTGAAAAGCCCGCGCGCAAATCCGGGGTCGCGCATTTCATCGCGGCTGCCGGTTATTCGGCCGGTGGAGCAAGGCGCCTGTGGCGGGAATCGGCCTTTCGCCAAGAGGTGATCGGGCTGGCAGTCCTTCTTGCCCTTTTTGGCGCCGTGGGTGCCAGTCCGGCCGAATTCCTTGGGCTTGCCATCCTGTCGCTCATTGTGCTGGCGGTCGAAGCGCTGAACACGGCAATCGAAGAACTGGTCGACAACGCCTCGCCCGGATGGTCGGAATTCGCCAAGTCCGCAAAGGACATGGGTTCATTCGCGGTAATGTGCCTGTTGGTGGCGACCGGGCTTTATGCTGGATGGGTTGTGCTTTTCTAAGCGGTTTAGAACGGTTCCAAACTTGACATGGCGCGCCGCAAAGCGCATATCCGACTGGAATAGTCGGAGATTCCCCATGTTCATCCAGACCGAATCCACCCCAAACCCGGCAACGCTGAAATTCCTGCCGGGTCAGACCGTGCTGGAACTTGGCACCGCTGATTTTCCCAGCGAAGAGGCCGCGGCGAAATCGCCGCTGGCACGGCGCATCTTTGCAGCAGGCGGCGTGACGGGGGTGTTCTTCGGCACCGATTTCGTGACGGTGACCAAGGCCGATGCGGTCGAATGGCAGCACATCAAGCCCGCCATCCTTGGCGCGATCATGGAACATTTCCAGTCGGGCGCGCCCGTGATCGAAGGTGAACAGGCGGCCTCGGGCCATGCCGAACACACCGGCGAAGATGGCGACATCGTGCGCCAGATCAAGGAACTGCTGGATACTCGTGTCCGTCCTGCCGTGGCGCAGGATGGCGGCGACATCACCTTCCACGGCTTTGACCGCGGCGTGGTCTACCTGCACATGCAAGGTGCCTGTGCGGGCTGCCCGTCCTCGACCCTGACGCTGAAAATGGGGATCGAGAACCTGCTGCGGCACTACATCCCCGAAGTGCTGGAAGTGCGGCCTGTTGCGGCCTGACGTCTTGGTGCCGATCCTTGCCTTCGACACATCGGCCGCGCATTGCGCGGCCGCTTTACTGTGGGACGGCGGGCTTATCCTGCGTGACGAGGCGATGGCCAAGGGGCAGGCCGAACGTCTGGTTCCAATGCTGGAAGAGGTGTTGGCCGAAGGCGGCATCGGCTGGCGCGACCTGAAGGCCATCGCCGTCGGCACCGGGCCGGGCAACTTCACCGGCGTCCGCATCGCGGTGGCGGCGGCACGCGGCCTGGCGCTTGGCCTTGGCATCCCGGCGGTCGGTGTCACGCGGTTCGAGGCGCTGGCTTACGGCCTGCCGCGCCCGGTGACGGTGGTGGAAGATGCGCGGCGGGGCGAGCTTTATGTCCAGACCTTCACCGCAGACGGAGCCGGCCCTGCGCATCTTGTCGACCGCGTCGTGGTCGCAACCGCTGCGACCGGGTCGGCAGCGGGCGACGCCGCCCTGCCACCCGCCGTGCCGCTGGCCGAGGCGATAGCCCGCATCGGGGCGGTGCGCGCCCTGACGCCCCAGCCAAGGCCCGCACCGTTCTACCTGCGCGGCGCGGATGCTGCCCCGCCGTCGGACCCACCGCCGGTGATCCTGCCGTGACTGCCGAAGAGATGGCCGCGCTGCATGCGCTGTGCTTCACCACGCCAAAACCGTGGACGGCGGCAGAGTTTGCGTCGATGCTGACCGACCCCCTCGTGTTTGCGCTGACCGAGGCTGAGGGCGTTCTTCTGGGTCGTGCGGTGGCGGGCGAGGCAGAAGTGCTGACACTGGCCGTGGCCCCACAGGCGCGCAGGCGCGGGATGGGGGCAAGGCTGATGGCGCGGTTCCTGTATCAGGCGCGTCTGAGGGGGGCCGAGGCAGCCTTTCTTGAGGTGGCCGCAGGCAATCTGGCGGCAATCGCGCTTTACCGGGCGCATGGTTTTGCCGAGGCCGGGCGGCGCCGTGCCTACTACCGCCACCCTGACGGCAGGGCCGAGGACGCGCTGGTGCTGTCCCGTTCGCTTGGAAAACCGGCGGCGCCTGCGGCAACCTGACCGGACGGTCAAAATTCACCCAGTGCGACGCGGAATATCCCTTGACCGGCCCGAGGGACTCCGCCCAAGTTTGCCTACGATCCGGTGGGTGCGAGTCTTGGGCCAAAGGCCCGCGTCGGCATCCCCGGCCAAGAGCAACAAAATCGACCGGGAGCATCCGATGACCTTCATGAAATCCCTCTACGGCGCCACCGCCGCGCTGGCGCTGACCGCCGGCGTGGCCGCCGCCGAACCCGCAATCATCTTCGACCTTGGTGGCAAGTTCGACAAATCCTTCAACGAAGCCGCGTTCAACGGCGCCACGAAATGGGCCACCGAAACCGGCGGCACGTTCAAGGAACTGGAGATGCAGTCCGAAGCCCAGCGCGAACAGGCGCTGCGCCGTTTGGCGGAATCCGGCGCGAACCCGGTCGTGATGACCGGCTTTGCCTTCGGTGACGTGCTGAACACCGTCGCGCCCGATTTCCCCGACACCAAGTTCGCGATCATCGACATGGTCGTCGATCAGCCAAACGTGAAGTCGGTCGTGTTCAACGAACATGAAGGCTCTTACCTTGTCGGCATGATGGCCGGCCTTGCGTCGAAAACCGGCACTGTCGGCTTCATCGGTGGCATGGACATCCCGCTGATCCGCAAATTCGGCTGCGGCTACGCCCAAGGTGTCGTCGCCGCGAACCCGGCCGCCAAGGTCATCCTGAATATGACCGGCACTACTCCGGCCGCCTGGAATGACCCGGTGAAAGGTGCGGAACTTGCCACCGCCCAGCAAAGCCAGGGCGCTGACGTGATCTACGCCGCGGCCGGCGGCACCGGCATCGGCGTGCTGCAAACCGCGGCCGACCTTGGCATCCTGTCGATCGGCGTCGACAGCAACCAGAACTACATGCACCCCGGAAAAGTGCTGACCTCGATGCTGAAGCGCGTCGACAACGCGGTGTATGAGGCGTTCAAGGAAGGCACCGACCTGAAGCCGGGCATCAACGTGATGGGGCTGGCGAATGACGGTGTCGGCTACGCGATGGACGAAAACAACGCGTCGCTGGTAACCCCTGAGATGCAGGCCAAGGTTGACGAGGCCGCCGCCAAGATCAAGTCGGGCGAACTGGTCGTGCACGACTACATGTCGGACAACACCTGCCCGGCCGCCACGTTCTGATCGGCCCTCGGCTGATGTAAAAAGTGCCGCGCCAGTTGACTGGCGCGGCACATTCGCAAGACGGCCCAAGCAGCGACCACAAGCAGCAGGGACCGGAGCGTCAGGGGGACCACATGGCCGATGCAGCCTATGCCATTGAACTCAAAGGCATCTCCAAGGCCTTTGGCCCGGTTCAGGCCAACAAGGACATCAACATCGCGGTGCCAAAAGGCACCATCCACGGCATCATCGGCGAAAATGGTGCCGGCAAGTCGACGCTGATGAGCATCCTTTACGGGTTCTACAAAGCCGACGCCGGCCAGATCTTCATCAACGGCAACCCCACCGCCATTCCCGACAGCCAAAGCGCCATTCGCGCCGGCATCGGCATGGTGTTCCAGCATTTCAAGCTGGTGCAGAATTTCACCGTGCTGGAAAACGTCGTCCTTGGCGCCGAGGATGGCGCGCTTCTCAACACCAGTCTTGCCAAGGCACGCAAGGCGCTGACCGACCTCGCGCGGGAATATGAGCTTGACGTCGATCCCGACGCACTGATCGAAGACCTGTCCGTGGGCCACCAGCAGCGCGTGGAAATCCTCAAGGCGCTGTACCGTCAGGCCGACATCCTGATCCTCGACGAGCCCACCGGCGTGCTGACACCGGACGAAGCCGATCATCTGTTCCGCATCCTTGGCGGCCTGCGCGATCAGGGCAAAACGGTGATCCTGATCACCCACAAGCTGCGCGAGATCATGGAGGCGACCGACAACGTCAGCGTCATGCGGCGCGGCACGATGGTGGCCACGGTCAAGACCGCCGAGACCAGCCCCGAAGCGCTGGCTGAACTGATGGTCGGCCGCAAGGTCTTGCTCGAGGTTGCCAAAGGCCCCGCGACACCCGGGCCGGTGGTGCTGAAGGTCGAAAACCTGCGCGTCCGCGACGAACACAAGGTCGAACGCCTGAAGGGCGTGTCGTTCGAAATTCGTGCCGGTGAAATTCTCGGCATCGCCGGGGTCGCCGGAAACGGCCAGTCCGAACTTCTGGAAGCGCTTGGCGGCATTGCCGCCGCAACCGGGAAAATCACCCTAAAAGGTGCCGACCTACCGCTGACCGGGGCTGGCGCCAACGGCCAGTCACGCCGCGCGGCTGGCATCTCTCATGTGCCCGAAGACCGCCAGCACCTAGGCCTGATCATGGATTTCACCGCGTGGGAAAACGTGGCTTTTGGCTACCACAACGCGCCGGAATACCAGAAGAACGCACTTTTCATGAACAATGACGCACTGCGCGCCGACACCGAAAAGAAGATGAAGACCTACGACGTGCGCCCGCCGATTGCGACGCTTCCGGCGAAGTCCTTTTCTGGCGGCAACCAGCAAAAGATCGTCGTCGCGCGCGAGATGGAGCGCAACCCAGACCTTCTTCTGATCGGCCAGCCAACACGGGGCGTGGATATCGGGGCGATCGAATTCATCCACAACCAGATCGTCGCGCTGCGCGATGCCGGCAAGGCGATCCTTCTGGTCAGCGTCGAACTTGACGAGATCATGAGCCTGTCTGACCGCATCGCCGTGATGTTCGATGGCCAGATCATGGGCTTCCGCGACCCCGAGGTGACAAACGAACGCGAGCTTGGCCTGATGATGGCCGGAATCGCGGAAAAGGGGGCCGCGTGATGGACCGTTTGCCGCGTTGGGCCGATATCATCCTGGTGCCGCTGATCTCGCTGCTGCTGGCCGCGATCATCTCGGCGCTGGTCCTTCTCGCCATCGGCCAAAGTCCGGTCGAGGCGATCAACGTCATGGTCGACGGCGCGCTAGGCTCGTCCTATGGCTGGGGCTACACGCTTTACTACACCACCAGCTTCATCTTCACCGGCCTTGCGGTGACGATTGCCTTCCACGCCAGCCTCTTCAACATCGGCGGTGAGGGTCAGGCGCAGCTTGGCGGCCTTGGCGTCGCACTGGTCTGTCTTGCTTTCCCCTGGCCGCACTGGACGCTGGCCCTGCTGGCCGCAACCCTCGGTGCGGCGGCCTTCGGCGCGGCCTGGGCAGCGGTGCCGGCCTACCTGCAGGCCAAACGCGGCAGCCACATCGTCATCACCACAATCATGTTCAACTACATCGCCTCGGCGCTGATCGTCTATCTCTTGGTCGATGTGCTGCGCCCCGCAGGCCAGATGGACCCGGCCACCGCCCGCTTCCCCGAAGGCGCAAAGCTGCCGACGCTGGACATGATCCCCGGCTTCAACCTGATCTTTCTCAAGCCCGTGCCAGCCAACGTTACCCTCTTCATCGCGCTGGCGATGGCAGTGGTGGTCTGGGCGATCCTCTGGCGCACCCGGCTTGGTTACCAGATCCGCGCCTTTGGTAAATCCGAACCTGCGGCGAAATATGCCGGCATCAACCCGACGAAGATCATCCTTGTGACGATGATCCTGTCGGGCGCACTGGCCGGGATGATGAGCATCAACAACGTCATGGGCGAAGCCGAACGGTTGTTGCAGAACTCCGCCGAAGGCGCCGGTTTCATCGGCATCGCCGTGGCGCTGATGGGGCGCAATCACCCGTTCGGCGTGGTGCTGGCGGCCTTCCTCTTCGGCTTCCTTTACCAGGGCGGGGCCGAGCTGGGCCTCTGGACCTCGATCCCGATCGAGATGCGGATCGTCGTGCAGGGACTGGTGATCCTGTTCACCGGCGCCTTGGACATGATGGTGCGGATGCTGCTGACCAAAGCCTTCGGGCTTTTCCAAAGCCGCAAGCTGGGGGCCGTGTGATGGATTACGCAACGCTGCTGCAAATCCTCGACTCGACGCTGCGGCTGGCCACGCCCTTGCTGCTCGCCTGCCTGGCCGGGCTTTACTCCGAACGCGCCGGCGTGTTCGACATCGGGCTTGAAGGCAAGATGCTGATGGCCGCGATGGCCTCGGGCGCGGTTGCGTTCCTCACCGGCTCGGTCTGGCTTGGCCTGCTCGCCGGGATCGGCGCCTCGCTGGTGCTGGCAGCGATCCACGGGCTTGCATCGATCACCTTCCGGGGCAACCAGCTCATTGCCGGCGTGGCGCTCAATTTCCTCTCCTCCGGCATCACCGTTCTCATTGCCCAGCGCCTGTTCGGCCAGGGCGGGCGCACTCCGCCCCTTACCGGTGACGGGCGCTTCGGGCCGATCACCCTGCCCTTCGCGGATGCGTTGAAAGACGTGCCGATCTTCGGCCCTCTCTATCATGAGGTGATCTCGGGCCACTCCTTCCTCGTCTACCTCGCCATCGCGCTGGTTCCCTTCACGTGGTGGGTGCTTTACCGCACGCGCTTTGGCCTGCGCCTCCGCGCGGTTGGCGAAAACCCAGCGGCGGTGGATACCGCGGGCGTGTCCGTCGTTGGCCTGCGCTTTGCCGCAGTGGGCATCACCGGCATCCTCTGCGGCCTGGCCGGCGCCTACATGGCGACCGCGTTGCAGGCCGGCTTCGGGCGCGAGATGACCGCAGGCCGTGGCTACATCGCTCTTGCCGCCCTCATCTTCGCGAAATGGCGCCCGGTCGCCGCGCTTTGGGCCTGCCTGCTCTTCGGCTTCTTCCAGGCCCTCGCCCTGCGCCCCGACGTGGTCGAAGCGGTGGTGCAGGTAAAGATTCCCGTCCCCTTCCTCGACGCGCTCCCCTACATCCTGACGGTCGTGGTGCTGGCAGGCTTCATCGGCAAGGCCATTCCGCCCCGCGCAGGCGGCGAGCCTTACGTGAAGGAACGCTGACCCCTTCCTCTTTGCTCAAATATCCCACGGGGGCTGCGGGGGGTGTGAAACCCCCCGCTCCGCCAGAAACCCGAAAGAGCCACCGATGACAAATGCCGCCGCCCTTGCCGCCACGATCCGCGCCCGCGCGGGCGACGCGCCAGTCAAGCTCGGCCTGATCCTCGGCTCGGGCCTCGGCCATCTTGGCCAGGCGGTCAATGGCGTGGCAATCCCCTATGCCGACCTGCCCGGTTTTCCGCATGTCGGCGTATCCGGTCACACCCCGATGCTCACGATCGGCGATCTTGAAGGCGTCCGCGTCGCCGTTTTCGGCGCCCGCGAGCACTACTATGAAAACGGCAATCCGGCGGCGATGCGGCTGCCCCTGGCCGTGCTGAAGGCGCTGGGGGCCGACAGTCTGATCGTCACCAATGCCGCTGGGTCGATGCGGGCGGATGTGGCGCCGGGCGACCTGATGCTTCTGTCCGACCACATCAACTACAACGGGCTGAATCCGCTGATCGGCGAAAAGACCGACGCGCGCTTCGTGCCGATGACCGATGCGCATGACCACATGCTGCGCGCACGGCTTCGTGCGGCGGCGGCCTCGCTGGGCATTCCTCTGGCCGAAGGGGTCTACTGCTGGTACTCTGGCCCGTCGTTTGAAACCCCGGCCGAAATCCGCATGCTGAAAACCCTCGGCGGTGACGCCGTGGGCATGTCCACCGTGCCCGAGATCATCCTCGCCCGCTTCCTTGGCCTGAAGGTGGCGGCCATTTCCACCATCACCAACATGGCCGCCGGGCTTTCGAACGAACAGATCAGCCACGAACACACCAAGGCGATGGCCCCCCTTGGTGCGGCAAAACTGGAACGCATCCTGCGGGAATTCCTGACGTCTCTGTGACGAGGTTCAACAGGGTTTGACATCGCCCGCAAAGGCGCGCAAGCCTTTGAACATACCTCTGGTTCTAGCCCCATTGGGCCACTGTCCATGCAACTTTACCTGCCCATTGCCGAGGTTTCGGTCGATGCCTTCCTGATCCTCGGCCTCGGCGGCATCGTCGGGTTCCTGTCGGGTATGTTCGGCGTGGGCGGCGGGTTTCTGATCACACCCCTTCTCTTCTTCATAGGCGTGCCGCCTGCCGTCGCTGTGGCAACCGGCGCAAACCAGGTTGTAGCCTCCTCGGTGTCCGGTGTGCTCGCGCAGATGAAGCGCAAGGCCGTCGATTTCCGGATGGGAATAGTTCTCCTTGCCGGCGGGGTGATCGGGTCCGCTGTTGGCATCTGGGTATTCCAGCTGATGACAAATGCCGGCCAGATCGACCTTTTCGTGCAGTTGTCCTACGTGCTGTTCCTTGGCCTGATCGGCGCCATGATGTTGCAGGAAAGCCTGCGCAGCCTTTTGCGCAGCCGCAATGTCAACGCGCCGATCCGCCGCGCGCATGTGCATTCCTGGGTCCACGGGCTGCCCTTCAAGATGAAGTTCCGCGCCTCGGGCCTTTACATCAGCGTCATCCCCCCGTTGCTTGTCGGCGCACTCGTCGGCTTCCTCGCTGCGATCATGGGGGTCGGCGGTGGCTTCATCATGGTGCCGGCGATGATCTACCTGCTGGGAATGCCGACAAAGGTTGTGGTCGGCACCTCGCTGTTCCAGATCATCTTCGTGACGGCCTTCACGACCGTGATGCACGCCGTCACCAACCAGTCGCTCGACATGCTGCTGGCACTCCTCCTGATCCTTGGCGGGGTGATCGGCGCGCAGATCGGCGCGCGGGTCGGGGTCCGGCTCAAAGCCGAACAGTTGCGTATTCTGCTGTCGCTTCTGGTGCTGGCGGTATCATTGCGCATCGCCTTTGACCTTCTGGTTACCCCGAACGAACTTTACACCGTGACGGCGGGGATGTTGCCATGATCCGCTGGCTGTTGCCGCTCGTCCTGCTGGCCCTCCCGGCACTGGCCGAAGAAAGCATCGTTTCCGGCCTCAGTCAGAACCGTGTGTCGATCACCGCCGATTTCGATGGATCCGAGATCCTGATCTACGGCGCGGTCAAACGCGAGGCGCCGGTGCCGAAGGGTTCCCCGCTTCAGGTCATCATCACCGTCGAAGGACCGTCCACCCCGGTGATCGTGCGCCGCAAGGACCGGGTGGCCGGCATCTGGGTCAACAACGCCGAGGTGCGGGTTGACTCTGCCCCCAGTTTCTACGCCGTGGCCACCACCGGCCCCTTGTCCGATATCCTCAGCGACACCGACAACCTGCGCCACCGCATTACGATCGAACGCGCGATCCGCGCCGTCGGCATTACCGGCGAGGCTGAGCAAGCCGATGCCTTCGTGCAGGCCATGCTGCGGGTGCGCAGCAACGAAGACCGATACCGCGTGCTGGAAGGTGCCGTGCAACTGACCGAAGACACGCTCTTTCGTACCGATGTGGTGCTGCCCTCGAACTTGACCGAAGGTGAATACACCGTCCGCCTGTTCCTTTTGCGCGA
Organism: uncultured Alphaproteobacteria bacterium; assembly: GCA_963822435.1. Classification (GTDB taxonomy): domain Bacteria; phylum Pseudomonadota; class Alphaproteobacteria; order Rhodobacterales; family Rhodobacteraceae; genus JAUYQR01. Next base: position 171,941 of record CAWGHN010000006.1, on the reverse strand, counting down.
GGGCCGGGTGGTCGCCACGCAAGAACGCGCGATCCGCGTGCGCAAAGAGGGGCTGGAGCGTTTCATCTTCACGATGGCACATGACCAGCCGTTGCTTTACGGGCTTTTGTCGCTCGTCTTGGCGGGAATCGCCGGATGGGCCGCATCGGCCGCCTTCCGGCTGATCCGCTAGGTCACGCCTCGGCCAGAAGCGCGCGCACGTCCAGCCGCCCGCTCGTCATCGAGAGGCTTCCATCCGGGTTGCGCGGCCAATCCGCCTCGGGGCGATCACGGTAAAGTTCAACGCCGTTGCCATCCGGATCGGTCAGATACAGCGCCTCCGACACGCCATGATCCGAAGCGCCATCCAAGGGCCAGCCCGCCTCGACCAGCCGCTTCAGGACCTGTGCCAGCGACTTTCGGTCAGGGAACAGAAAGGCGGTGTGGTAAAGTCCGGTGTGGCCGGGCGGCGGCGGCGTCGCGCCGCGGCTTTCCCAGGTGTTCAGCCCGATATGGTGGTGATAGCCGCCCGCCGACAGAAACGCGGCCTGCGGCCCATAGCGTTGCGTCACCTCAAAGCCGAGGATTCCTGAATAGAATGCTATCGCCCGGTCAAGGTCGGCCACCTTCAGGTGCACGTGGCCAACGCGGGTTTCGGGATGGATGGTCATGGCACAAGCCTTTTCGCCTTTGTTCGTGAATGAACATAAAGCCGGGTCTTGCCGTTTTACACCCCTTCAGGCGCACACAAACCGTGCAAAGCGGGCAGGGTCACTCCTTCTTCTTGGCCAGGCTGGCCTCCAGCGCTGCGATCCGCGCTTCCAGTGCCGCGTTTTCTTCACGCGCTTTTTGCGCCATGGCGCGGGCAGCGTCAAACTCTTCGCGGGTCACAAAATCACGGTCGGCCATCCAGCGGTCGATGAAGCCTTTCATCGCGGTTTCCGCTTCGGTCTTGGCGCCTTGGGCCACGCCCATCGCGTTGGTCATCAGTTGACTCATGTCGTCGAAAAACTTGTTGGGGGCTTTCATGGCGGGCGTCCTTTGATGCTTGGGCTTTTATATGGCCCGATGCGCGGAAATCACAAGTCGGAGGGCGACTTGTTGACATCCACAGGCGCGCCCGCGACAACCGGGCAACCTATGGAAGGCCCGCCATGATCCCGTTTCCCGACATATCCCCTGTGATCTTTTCGATCGAGGTATTCGGCTTCACCCTCGCGCTGCGCTGGTATGCGCTGGCCTATATCGTCGGGTTGCTGATCGGCTGGCGTTTGGTGACCCGCGCGGTCAACACGCCCGGACTTTGGGCCGGGCCTGCACCGATGACCGCCGAACAGGTCGAACGCCTGCTGACCTGGGTGATCTTCGGGGTCATTCTGGGGGGTCGGGCGGGATATGTGCTTTTCTACGACGACACGCCGCTTCTGTCAGACCCGCTTCACATCCTGCGGGTGTGGGAGGGCGGCATGTCGTTCCACGGCGGTTTCGCTGGGGTGATCGTGGCCGGGCTGATCTTCTGCAAGCTTGAAAAGATCCCGCTTCTCCCCACCGCCGATCTGATGGCAGTGGCCGCGCCAACCGGCCTTTTCCTCGGACGGATCGCCAACTTCATCAATGCCGAGCTTTGGGGTCGTCCGACCGACCTGCCCTGGGGCGTGGCGTTCCCTGGCGAGGCGGCGCAGACCTGCGCAGGCGTCACGGGCTTGTGTGCCCGCCATCCCAGCCAGCTATACGAGGCGGTGCTGGAAGGGCTGATCCTTGGCACAGTGCTTCTCTGGCTTGGCTGGCGGCGGGGCTGGTTCAAGACGCCGGGGCGGCTTTTGGGTCTGTTCCTTCTTGGCTACGGCGTGGCACGGTTTCTGGTCGAATTCGTCCGCCAGCCCGACGCCCAGTTTGTCAGCGAAGGCAACCCCCTCGGCCTGGCCTGGCACATCGGCGGCTGGGGGCTGACCATGGGTCAGGCGCTGTCGTTGCCGATGATCCTTGCCGGGCTCTGGTTTCTGGCCCGCGCCCGGCGCGCATGACCGCGCTGGGCGATATCCTGAAGGCCCGCATCACGGTGACCGGGCCGATCACGCTGGCCGACTACATGGCAACCTGCCTGCAACACCCGCAGCTTGGCTACTATGCCACCCGCGATCCCTTTGGCGCGGCAGGCGATTTCACCACCGCCCCCGAAATCAGCCAGATGTTCGGCGAGGTTCTGGGCCTTTGCCTGGCGCAATGCTGGCTGGACCAAGGCTCACCCGCCCCGTTTGCACTGGCCGAACTTGGCCCGGGTCGCGGCACGCTGATGGCTGACATCCTGCGCGCCACAAGGGCCGTGCCGGGGTTTCATCTCGGCGCGCAGGTCGTTCTGGTCGAAACCTCGCCCACCTTGCGTGCTGCACAGTCGCAGCGCCTGGCTGAGTTTGCGCCGGCATGGGCCAACACGGTCGAAGACTTGCCCGACCTCCCCCTGTTCCTGATCGCCAACGAGTTCTTCGATGCCCTGCCCATCGAGCAGTTCCAGCGCAGCGAGACCGGTTGGCACCAGCGACTGGTCAGGCTTGTGGACGGCACCCTGCACTTCGGCCGCTCTCCTGCCCTGCCTGCCGACGCGATCGACCCGCGTTTCGCCGACGATCCCCCCGGCAGCGTGGTCGAAGCAAGCCCCTCCTTGGCCGCCATCGCCGCCATCATCGGTCAGCGCATCGCGGCGCGGGGCGGCGTGGCACTGGTCATCGACTATGGCGGATGGCGGTCAAAGGGCGATACCCTGCAAGCCGTGCGTCGGCATCAGCCCGATCACCCCCTCGCCCACCCCGGCGAGGCCGACCTGACCGCGCATGTGGATTTCGAGGCGCTGGTCCTTGCCACCGGCCTGCCGCACAGCGGGTTGACCGACCAGGGCGCGCTTCTGAACCGGCTTGGCATCGCGCACCGGGCCGAGCGGCTGGCAGCCAACCTTGCCGGCGACCGTCTGGAAACCCATCGTGCCGCACTTCACCGCTTGACCGACCCGCGCGAAATGGGTTCGCTCTTCAAAGCTATCGCCCTTCATGCCCCCGGCACGCCTGCCCCACCCGGTTTTGACCCACCCCATGCTTGAACCTATCACCAGCCCCGCCCTGACCGCCCGCCACGCCTTCTTCACCCGCAAGGGCGGGGCGTCATCCGGCATCTTTGCCGGGCTGAATTGCGGCACCGGCTCCACCGACCAATCCGAGGCGGTGGCAATCAACCGGGCGCGCGCCGCCGAAGCGTTGGGCGTCTCGCCCACCGCGCTGATCACGTTGCATCAGGTTCATTCCGCTGACGTCGTCACCGTCACCGCGCCGTTCCACGACAGGCCGCGCGCGGATGGCATGGTGACCACGACGCCGGGTCTGATGCTTGCCGTGCTGACCGCCGATTGCCAGCCTGTGCTCTTTCACGACCACGCCGCCGGTGTGATCGGTGCGGCGCATGGCGGCTGGCGCGGCACGTTGCTGGGCGTTCTTGAGGCTGTGGTCGACGCGATGGAAACCCTCGGCGCCGACCGCAAGCGCATCACGGCTGTGATCGGCCCGACCATCAGTCAGGCGGCATATGAAGTCGGGCCTGACGTCTATGAACAGGTCACCGACGACGACCGCAACGCGACCCGCTTCTTTGCCCAAGGCAAAGGCGACCGGATGATGTTCGATCTGCCGTCCTACGGGCTATACCGGTTGCGCGCTGCGGGCGTTGGTCACGCCGAATGGACGCGGCATTGCACCTACAGCGATCCTGCGCGGTTCTATTCGTACCGGCGTACCACGCATCTGGGCGAGGCGGATTACGGGCGGCTTTTGTCGGCGATCCGCCTTTAGGCGGCGACGACCGGCCCCAAAAGCCCGCTTTGTTGCATCACTTGGCCCAATCGCCGCCGCAATCGCCTGCCACATCCTTGTCCACGAAATAAAATGACAACGGTGAGGGCGCACATATGACACCGGAAAACCAGACCAAGCGGCGTTGGCTGCAATCGGTTCTCAGCTCAGTTGATGACCAGATCCCTGCACGCGAATTCCCGCGCGAGATCCGTCAGGAAATCCAGCCGCGCCCGGTGACCAAGGGTTTTGCCCTGCGCATCAAGATGGCAACGCGTACCGCGACGGCCGCCCACTAAGGCGCGTCAGGCGGTTTTCGCCAGCCGCGCTTCCAGCACATCAAACGGCAGACCGGGCTCGTCTTTCGCACAGCGGATGACAAGGCTGGTCTTTACGTTGGCCACATGTTCGGCCTTTAAAAGCTGTTCGGTCAGAAAGCTTTGAAAGCTGGACAGGTCCGGCGCGACGCATTTCAGGATAAAGTCGATCTCGCCGTTCAGCATGTGGCACTCGCGCACCAAGGGCCAGGCCCGGCAGCGCGCTTCGAACCCTGCCAGATCCGCCTCGGCCTGGCTGTTCAATCGCACCATCGCGAACACCTGCACTTCGAACCCCAGCTCGCGCGCGTCGATATCGGCGTGGTAACCCTTGATATAGCCCGCCTCTTCCAGCGTCCGCACACGGCGCAGGCACGGCGGTGCCGAAATCCCGACGCGGCTGGCCAATTCCACGTTGGTCATCCGCCCATCGGCCTGAAGCTCCGCCAGAATCTGACGGTCGATCGGGTCGAGTTTGTGTCCGGGCATCGCTGTCTCCACTTGAAGATCAGGTCTTACTTTGCGGCGGGGCATGGCGCAATAATATTTCAACATCGCGCAAGATCATTCGCAAGCCATGTCGGCGCCGCAGGTCTGCACTGCAGGGGTTTCCGCTTTGCTGCCATATGACTATATCGGTAGCCCAAGACTCAACGCGGGGGCGATGATGGGCAACACACGGCACACACGGGTTCTGATCATCGGCTCCGGCCCGGCGGGCTACACCGCAGCGGTCTATTCCGCCCGCGCCATGCTCCAACCCCTTCTGATCCAGGGCTTGCAGCCCGGCGGCCAGCTTACCATCACGACCGAGGTCGAGAACTGGCCCGGCGACACGCATGTCATGGGGCCGGACCTGATGGTCCGCATGCAGACCCACGCCGAGGCGATGGGGGCCGAGGTCATCTCGGACTACATCACCAGCCTTGATCTGAAGCGCCGCCCGTTCGTCGCCACCGCTGACAGCGGCACCACCTACACCGCCGATGCCGTGATCCTTGCAACGGGCGCGCAGGCAAAATGGCTGGGCCTGCCATCCGAAGAGAAGTTCAAGGGTTTCGGCGTTTCCGCCTGCGCCACCTGCGACGGGTTTTTCTACCGGGGCAAGGAGATCGTCGTCATTGGCGGCGGCAACACGGCGGTCGAAGAGGCGCTGTTCCTGACCAACTTCGCCTCCAAAGTAACACTGGTCCATCGCCGTGACAGTTTGCGCGCGGAAAAGATCATGCAGGACCGTCTTTTCAAGCACCCCAAGGTCTCGGTCGTCTGGAACACCGAAGTCACCGAAATCCTTGGTGACGAGGCCCCCCTTGGTGTCACCGGCGTGCGCACCCGCAACGTCCTGACCGGGGCCGAGGCGATCATCCCCTGCGCCGGTTTCTTTGTGGCCATCGGCCATGCCCCTGCCTCGGAACTGGTCAAGGACCAGCTTCCCCTCCATTCCGGCGGCTATGTCGAGGTCGAGCCTGGGTCCACCCGCACCGCCATTCCCGGCGTTTTTGCTGCGGGCGACCTGACCGACCATATCTACCGTCAGGCAGTCACCAGTGCCGGGATGGGCTGCATGGCAGCCCTTGATGCCGAAAAGTTCCTCGCGGCCCAGGAAGCAGACCTGAAAGCGGCCGAATAGCCGACCGTCCGGGTTGCAAGAACAACCACCCACGCGCCCCTTGCCGCGCGGAACCATCGCCCACGCGGCGGGACCAAACCGGCATTTCAGCCTTTTCTGTCCGTGATATTCCGGCAACCGCTTGAATTCCGCCCCAAAGCCGGGCTACGGACCCGCGCAAAAGCGGGCCATTGCCCCTTACCCGAAAGGCCATTTCGCATGTCGTTGCCCAACCTCGTCCCGATCCCCGAGCTTTACGTCTCTGCCGATTCCGCCCAAAAGCTCAAGCTCGAGGCGGGCAACCTGCCGTCCTGGGATCTGACCGCGCGGCAAACCTGCGATCTGGAGCTGTTGATGAACGGCGGCTTCCACCCGCTCAAAGGCTTCATGAGCGAGGCCGACTATGACGGCGTTGTCGCCAACATGCGCACAGTGGATGGCACGCTCTGGCCGATCCCGATCACCCTTGATGTCAGCGAAAAGTTCGCCGACACCATCGAACCCGGTCAGGACATTGCGCTGCGCGATGCCGAGGGTGTGATCCTTGCAATCCTGTCGGTCACCGACAAATGGAGCCCCGACAAGGCGCTCGAGGCGGAAAAGGTGTTTGGTGCCGACGACCTCGCGCATCCGGCGGTAAACTACCTGCACAACACGGCTGGCAAGGTCTATCTCGGCGGCCCGATCACCGGCATCCAGCCCCCGGTGCATTACGACTTCAAGGCCCGCCGCGACACCCCGAACGAGTTGCGCGCCTTCTTCCGCAAGATGGGCTGGCGCCGTGTCGTGGCGTTCCAGACCCGCAACCCCCTGCACCGCGCGCATCAGGAACTGACCTTCCGCGCCGCACGCGAGGCGCAGGCGAACCTGATCATCCACCCGGTCGTCGGCATGACCAAACCCGGCGACATCGACCACTTCACCCGCGTGCGCTGCTACGAGGCCGTGCTTGGCCAATACCCCGCCGCCACCACGACGATGAGCCTTCTGAACCTTGCGATGCGCATGGCTGGCCCGCGTGAGGCGCTGTGGCATGGCATCATCCGGCGCAACCACGGCTGCACGCACATGATCGTCGGGCGTGACCATGCCGGTCCGGGAAAGAATTCCCAAGGCAAGGATTTCTACGACCCCTACGCAGCACAGGAACTGTTCAAGACACACGCCACTGAAATCGGCATCGAAATGGTTGATTTCAAACAGATGGTCTATGTTCAGGAAAAAGCGCAGTACTTCCCGGTCGACGAGGTGCCGGAAGGCTCTACCGTCCTCGATATTTCCGGCACCGAACTGCGCCGCCGCCTGCGCGAAGGGCTGGAGATTCCGGAATGGTTCTCCTTCCCCTCGGTTGTCGAGGAACTGCGGCGCACCTCGCCCGCGCGGTCAAAGCAGGGCTTTACCGTGTTCTTCACCGGTCTTTCCGGCAGCGGCAAATCCACCATCGCCAATGCTCTCATGGTCAAGCTGATGGAAATGGGCGGCCGTCCCGTCACGCTTCTTGACGGCGACGTGGTGCGCAAACACCTGTCGTCCGAACTCGGATTTTCCAAGGAACACCGCGATCTGAACATCAAGCGCATCGGCTACGTGGCCAGCGAGATCACCAAGAACGGTGGCATCGCGATCTGCGCGCCCATCGCCCCCTACACCGCCACCCGCCGCGCAGTGCGCGAGATGATCGAAGCCTTCGGGGCCTTCATCGAAGTGCATGTCGCGACCAGCATCGAAGAATGTGAACGCCGCGACCGCAAGGGTCTCTACAAACTGGCCCGTGAAGGCAAGATCAAGGAATTCACCGGCATTTCAGACCCCTACGAGGCGCCGACCCATGCCGAACTGGTGGTCGACACGCAGGATGTCGATGTCGACCATTGCGCGCATCAGGTGCTGTTGAAGCTGGAGCAGATGGGCCTGATCAGGGGCTGACCCTGCGGCAATAGCCCAAAAGGCCCCGCATCGACGGGGCCTTTTTTCGCTCAGTGAACGCTCATCGGCGCAAAGTCGTGCTCGCGCGCCAGGTGGAAGGCAAGGTTGCGGTCAGCGACCAGCGCCAGTTGTCTGCCGTCCGCACCATGCACGGAATAGATCGTTTCTAGCCCGACGATCTGCTCGCGCACTTCGTCCGGCAGGTCAGCCACCGCAACCTGGCGAACGTAGACGATGCGATCCGTGCCTTGCGGCAATCCACGGAATGGCGTGTTCATTTCCGGCTTCCTTCCTTTTGGCCGGGCACTCTGGGCCCGCCGTCTTTCGTTCCGATCCTGATCGTCTGAACCACGGTCTCGGGCACCGATCGGCGCAGGTCTATGTGCAACAACCCGTGCTCCATCCCAGCCCCCGCAACTTCAACCCCGTCGGCCAGCACGAACGACCGCTGGAATGCCCGGGCAGCGATGCCACGGTGCAGAAACACCCGGTCCTCGCTGTCATCCGACTGCCGCCCGCGGATCACCAGCTGGCGGTCCTCCACCGTGATCGCAAGATCTTCCTCGCGAAACCCCGCAACGGCCAGCGTGATGCGATACGCATTGTCGGCGACCGCTTCGATGTTGAACGGCGGGTAGCCCTCGGCCCCCGATTTCGCGGTGCGCTCTACCAGCCGTTCCAGCTGTTCAAACCCCAGAAGGTAGGGATGCGCCCCAAAGCTCAGTTTCGTCATTCGGACATGTCCTTCAAAAGCGACAGTTCGGGCGCGGCCTCGGTCAGAGCACCGCTTGCTTTCAATATGGGGCGGGCAAAACACTGCTGCAAGTGGTCTCGCCCGCACCGACCCAGCGATTTTGCGGCAGATTCCTTCCCGCGCGGCCAAGTTTCCCTATATTGATTCCGACCTGACCTGACCGACTCGAGTCGATTCCATGAATGCCTCCAGCGAACTCAACTTTGAAGAAATGCTCCGCATCCGGCTGGAAGTGATGCGGCGTGAACATCGTGATCTCGATGATGCAATCAGCGCGCTGGAACAATCAGCTCGCCCCGATCAGTTCACCCTGCGCCGCCTGAAAAAGCAAAAGCTGGGCCTCAAGGACCAGATCGTGAAGATCGAAGATCAGCTCATCCCGGACATCATCGCCTGAACCTGCCGCCTTGCCCAAAGCGCCCGCCATCGTATAAGGCGAGGGCAGTTTCAGGGGGCTTGGCATGGTTCAGGTTGGTATCATCATGGGCAGCCAGTCCGACTGGCCGACGATGAAGGATGCAGCGGTCATCCTCGACGAACTTGGCATCGCCTATGAGACCAAGATCGTCAGCGCGCACCGCACCCCCGACCGGCTGTGGGAGTATGGCAAGACCGCCGCCGCCCGTGGCCTCAAGGTCATCATCGCAGGCGCTGGTGGTGCAGCACACCTGCCCGGCATGATGGCGTCGAAAACCCGGATTCCGGTCGTTGGCGTTCCGGTGCAGACCAAGGCGCTGGCGGGCGTCGATTCGCTTTATTCCATCCTCCAGATGCCGAAAGGCTATCCGGTCGCCACGATGGCCATCGGCGGTGCGGCGAACGCCGGGCTGATGGCCGCTGCAATCCTCGCGATCAGCGACCCCGGCCTTGCCGACCGCCTTGACGCATGGCGCGACGCTCTTTCCGCTTCCATTCCTGACGAGCCCACTGATGCTTGAACCCGGCGCAACCATCGGCATCCTCGGCGGCGGCCAGCTTGGGCGGATGCTCTCCGTCGCCGCGTCGCGTCTCGGCTTTCGCACCCACATCTTCGAGCCCGGCGCCAACCCGCCTGCGGGTGACGTGGCGCACCAGGTCACGACCGCCTCTTATGACGACCACGCCGCGCTTACCGCTTTCGCCGCGTCGGTCGACGTCATCACCTACGAATTCGAAAACGTCCCCACCGCTGCGCTTGATCTGCTAGAGGCCGCAAAACCGATCCGCCCCAACCGCCGCGCGCTGGCGATCAGCCAGGAAAGGCTGGCCGAAAAGGATTTCCTCACCAGCCTCGGCCTGACCTGCGCGCCCTACGCGGCGGTAACCACCGCGGCCGATCTTGACGCCGCGCTGGCGCAGATCGGCACCCCCGCGATCCTGAAAACCACCCGCCTCGGTTACGACGGCAAAGGTCAGGCGCGCATCATGGCCCCCGCCGATGCCCCCGCTGCGCTGGAAGCGATGCTCGGCCAACCCGCCGTTCTCGAAGGCTTCATAGATTTCAGCCACGAGGTCTCGGTGATCGCCGCGCGTGGCCTCGACGGCTCGGTCGCCTGCTACGACCCCGGCGAAAACGTCCACCGCGATGGCATCCTGCGCACCACCACTATCCCCGCCCGCCTTTCACCCAGCCAGCGCACCGATGCCGTGCTTCTGGCCGCGCGCATCCTGAACGCGCTCGATTATGTCGGTGTCATGGGGGTGGAGCTCTTCGTCACGCCCAAGGGCCTGATCGTCAACGAAATCGCCCCGCGCGTCCACAACTCCGGCCACTGGACGCAGCAGGGCTGCGCGGTGGACCAGTTCGAACAGCACATCCGCGCCGTCGTCGGCTGGCCGCTAGGTGATGGCGCACGTTTCGCCGACGTGGTGATGGAAAACCTGATCGGTGACGACGTGATCCGAGTGCCTGCGCTTGCCCGTGAAAAGGCCGTCTCGATCCACCTTTACGGCAAGGGTTCCCCCCGCCCCGGCCGCAAGATGGGTCACGTCAACCGCATCACCCGCGGCATCTGATCCGCCCTTGGGGCTGGACGGCGCGGGCGTTGCCGCTTACCTCTCATCCATCCGATCCGAGGGTTCCCGATGACCGATCTTCCTCCCCTGACGCTCTACCTCGCCGCGCCGCGCGGCTTTTGCGCAGGCGTGGACCGCGCCATCAAGATCGTTGAAATGGCAATCGACAAGTGGGGGGCGCCCGTCTACGTCCGCCATGAAATCGTCCACAACAAGTTCGTCGTTGATGCCCTGCGCGCCAAAGGCGCGGTGTTCGTCGAGGAACTGGACGATTGCCCCCCCGACCGCCCGGTCATCTTCTCCGCCCACGGCGTACCGAAGTCCGTTCCCGCCGAGGCCGCCCGGCGCGAGATGATCGCCGTCGATGCAACCTGCCCCCTTGTGACCAAGGTCCACAACGAGGCCGCCCGCCACCACGAATCCGGCACCCAGATGATCTACATCGGCCACGAGGGCCACCCCGAGACGGTCGGCACGATGGGCCAACTGCCGCCGGGCGAGGTTCTGCTGGTCGAAACCGTAGCTGACGTAGCCACCCTCGCCGTGCGCGACCCCGCCAAACTCGCCTTCATCACCCAGACCACGCTTTCCGTCGATGACACCGCCGAAATCGCCGCCGCGCTGAAGGCGCGCTTCCCCCTGATCCACGCCCCTGCGCACGAAGACATCTGCTACGCCACCACCAACCGGCAGGCCGCCGTCAAGGCCGTCGCGCCCCGGATCGACGCTCTCCTTGTCATCGGGGCGCCGAATTCGTCCAACTCCAAACGTCTGGTCGAGGTCGGCACGGCGGCAGGCTGCGCCTATTCCATGCTGATCCAGCGCGCGACCGACATCGACTGGCGCGCGCTGCACGGCGCCCGGGCCATCGGCCTGACGGCAGGCGCCTCGGCCCCCGAACTTCTGGTGAACGAGGTGATCGACGCGTTCCGCGCCCGCTTTGCTCTCAACGTTGAAACCGTCGAAACCGCCGTCGAAGACATCGAATTCAAGGTGCCCCGCATCCTGCGCGAGGCGGTCGCTTGACCATGTTCACTCCCGGCACGCCGCGCACCCTGTCTTGCAGGCCCAACACCGCACAGGCCGGCGCCAAGCGCCGCGCCTCGCTCTTTTCCGGGGTGATGACATGACACAGATTCCTCGCACACCGCTGATGCTTGGCCTCCTCGGCCTTCTGCCGTTCCTGTGGTCGGCGGCCAGCCACCTGTCGCCCGCACTTGCCGGCTGGGCGCTTGGCTACGTCACCCCGATGTTCGTCGGTTCCTATGTCGGCCTCTCCTACGGCACGATCATCCTGTCCTTCATGTCCGGCGTCCTGTGGGGTTTTGCCGCCAAGGCAGAAGGGTCGCCCGCCGCAACCGGTTACGTCCTGTCGGTGATCCCTGCCCTCTGGGCTTTCTTCATGGTCACCGATTCCTCGCAGACCTCGCTGATCTTCCTTGCCGCCGGGTTTGCCGGCCTTCTGCTCCTCGATGCCTCCTTCGCCGGCCAAGGACTTGCGCCCGCATGGTGGATGCGGCTTCGCATCCTCCTCACCGCCATCGTCCTCGCCTGTCTCTCCACCCTGATCCTGACCTGACCGGAGCCTGAATGCCCGATCTTTTCGCCTATACCGACGGCGCCTGTTCCGGCAATCCCGGCCCCGGCGGCTGGGGTGTCCTGATGCTGGCGCGGGAAGGCAGCGTGACGGTCAAGGAACGCGAGCTTTCTGGCGGCGAGGGGCTGACGACCAACAACCGGATGGAGCTGATGGCCGCGATTTCCGCGCTCGAGGCTTTAGCGAAACCGTCCACCATCACCATCGTTACCGACAGTGCCTATGTGAAAAACGGCATCACCGAGTGGCTGGCAGGGTGGAAGCGCAAGGGCTGGCGCACGGCAGGTGGTGCGCCGGTCAAGAATGTCGAGCTTTGGCAACGGCTTGAGGCAGCTCAAGCCCGCCATTCCGTAACCTGGCGCTGGATCAAGGGCCACGCGGGCCACGCCGAAAACGAACGCGCCGATGCGCTCGCCCGCGCCGGGATGGCGCCATACAAATCCGGCGTCGGCGCGTGACGCTGCTTCACTTCCTCGACTATGCCGCCGTCGCGGTCTTTGCTGTGACTGGTGCTCTGGCGGCCTCCCGCTCGCAGCTTGATATCGTCGGCTTCATTTTCATTGCCTGCCTCACGGCGGTTGGCGGCGGCACCATCCGGGACACGATCCTCGACCGCGATGTGTTCTGGGTCGCCGATCCGGTGAACCTCGCCGTCGCCAGCATCGTGGCGATTGTGGTGTTCTTTTCGGCGCATCTGCTGGAAAGCCGCTACCGCGCGCTGTTGTGGATCGACGCATTGGCGCTTTCTGCCGCCGTCCCTGCTGGTGTGGCGGTTGCACTCGCTGATGGGCAGGGCTGGCCCATTGTCATCGTCATGGGGATGATCACGGGCTGCATGGGTGGATTGTTGCGCGATGTGGTCTGCAACGAGGTGCCTTTGGTTTTGAAACAGGGTGAACTTTACGTGACCTGCGCCTTTGCCGGTGCCATAGCCGCCCTGCTATCCGGCCTGGCAGGGGTCGACCCCGGAATCGGCCTTGGCCTTTGCGCGCTGACTGTGCTGATCCTGCGCGCGGGCAGCCTCGCTTTCGGCTGGCGGTTGCCCGTCTATCGCTCGGAACCGCCAAAGCCAGGCTCTCCCAAACGCTGAACGCACGCTCAGGCTTGTTTCAAACCGAACAGTCGTTCATTCTGGTCAAATGCCACGCACAAAGCTCATTTCCGACGACACGGTATTCGCCACGGTCACAACGCTTCTGGCGCAAGGTGGCGAAAAGGCGGTGTCTTTCGCAACCGTCGCCAAGGCCACCGGGCTGGCCGCTCCCACTCTTGTCCAGCGGTTCAAGACCCGCGATGGCATGGTCAAGGCCGCCCGGATTGCCGCTTGGGAACGGGCCGAGGTTGCCGCCCGTGCAGCGATTGACGCAACCGCCGACAAGGGGCCGCAAGGCTTGCTGAAGGCGTTGGAGGCGGCCTCGGCACCGCACCCCGATGCCGCCGACGCAGACCTGATGCGCTGCGCGGCACGCTGGCGCGCGATCGTGGAATCGGCTCTTGCGCTGCGTTTCGGCGGTGGTGAAAAGGGCCGCGAGGCTGCGATGCTGCTCTTTGCTGCATGGCAGGGTCAGCTTGTCTGGCAACCGGCAGGTGGCAAGGGTTTCCGGCTGAAAGATGCGGTCCGCCGCCTTACCTGACGGCCGCCCTACTTTACATAGGTCTTCCACAGCCAGATCAGCAGCATCGCCCCAAGAAGCGCGCCGATGAATCCGGCCGCCCAACCGGTCAGCATGATCAGCCCGCGCAGCACGAACCCCCCGATCAGCGCGCCAAACACGCCAATCGCCACGGTGGTCGGCACGTCGGTTTGCAGTTTCATGATCCGCGTGGCCAGAAACCCGGCGGCGGCTCCAATTATCATCAGGGCTATGATCGGCATGGGCAGTCCCTCCCGTTGCCCTTACAATATGGGGGGTGGGCACCGGCTTGTGAATGGCCCCTCACGCAAGATGCGGCGGCAGGGCGAAACCGCGCAGAAATTCGTCTCGCCCCATCGCCCGCTTCCCCTCACGCTGGGCCAGCGTGATTTCCACTGCGCCCGACCCGCAGGCAATCACCAGCCCTCCCAGCACCTGCCCCGGCGCACCTCGTCCCTCAGCCACCCGCGAACGCAACAGCTTCACCCGCTCACCGGCCACCTCGCACCATGCGCCCGGAAACGGCGACAGCCCGCGGATCAGCCGGTCCACCTCCACAGCCGGCCGCGCCCAATTCACCCGCGCTTCGGCCTTGTCGATCTTGGCCGCATAGGTCACGCCCTCGGCCGGTTGCGGCACGGCCGGAAGCGGCAACCGCTCCAGTGCGTCGACGATCAACCGCGCGCCCATCGCGCTCAGCCGGTCGTGCAGATCGGCTGTCGTCTCCTCCGGCCCGATCGGCGTCGCCTCGCGCAAGAGCACCGGCCCAGTATCCAGCCCCGCCTCCATCTGCATGATGCACACTCCTGTCTCGGCATCCCCCGCCATGATGGCCCGGTGGATCGGCGCCGCTCCCCGCCACCGTGGCAATAGCGAAGCGTGAATGTTCAGGCAGCCAAGCCGTGGCGCATCCAGCACCGCCGGCGGCAAGATCAACCCAAAAGCCACCACGACAGCCACATCCGGCTGCAGCGCAGCGAAGTCTCGCTGCGCCGTTTCGCTGCGCAGCGAAACCGGATAGCACACCGGCAAACCCAGCACCTCGGCACGGGCTTGAACCGGGCTGGGACGGTCGGCCTTACCACGTCCTGCAGGTCGTGGTGGCTGGCAATATACTGCCGTGATTTCATGCACTTGGTGTAGTGCATCCAACACCGGAACCGAGAATTCAGGCGTCCCCATGAAAACTATTTTCATTTTACCCGCCGCAGCTTTTCCGACCGTGCAATCAGCATCTTCCGCTTCAGGGGCGAGAGGTGGTCGAAATACATCTTGCCCGCCAGATGGTCGATCTGATGCTGCACCGACGTGGCCCAAAGGTTGACGAAATCCCGCTCCTCGATCACGCCCTGATCGTTCAGGAACCGCACCGTCACCGCCCGCGGCCGCTTTACCACCGCCGAGACGCCAGGCAGGTTCGGGCTTGCCTCCTCATGCTCGCGCAACTGCCCGCTGGCGTGCAGCACCTCGGGGTTGGCCATCCGCACCGCCTGCCCCCGTGTGTCGGAACAGTCCACCACCGCCAGCCGCAAAGGCACCCCGATCTGCACTGCCGCCAGCCCGTAGCCCGGCATCGCGTCCATAACCTCGATCATGTCGGCCCAGAGCTGGCGCACATCGTCGGTGATTGCCACGACATCCGCCGCCGGTGTTCGCAGCACTGGGTGCGGCCACGACACACAGGCCTTCATGCCAGCACCTTCGCCCGGTCTTCCGCGCTCAATCTGTCAAGTGTCACGATCCCGTCCAGATGGTCCAACTCGTGCTGCGCGCAGATCGCGGCAAAGCCGTCCAGCACCGCCTCGACCCGGTCACCCGAAAGGTCTGTCCATACAACGCGTATAGACGCGGCACGCTCCACATCCGCCAGCACTCCGGGTATCGACAAGCACCCCTCCGGCCCCACAACGCGCGTCTCGGCCTGCCAGACCACCTCCGGGTCGATCAGCACCATCGGGCTTCTCGGACCTTCCTTCCACGTCACATCCATCACGAAGATCCGTTGCAGCACGCCCACTTGCGGCGCAGCAAGCCCGCGGCCGGGCGCTTCATACATCGTCTCCAGCATATCTGCCGCCAGCGCCCGCACCGCAGGCGTGACCGAACCCACCGGCGCGCAGGGCGTCGCCAGACGCAGGTCGGGCCATTGAACAATCGAAAGCAGCGGCATCGTCGTGACCTCCTCCGGAACCTTCGTTCCATAGCGTCAAGCCGGCCGTAAGTCACCCGGTCTTACCACACACGCACCGACGCACGCGCAGACCGACCCTCGGCATCGATCACCGATAGGGTCACAAATCCCGTCCCCGGCAGCGCCAGCACGGTCTCCCGGTCGCGCTGCGCCACTGCCAGTGGCACACCATCGGCCAGCCAAGTAAAGGGCGCCGTCCCGCCCTGCACCCGCACCTTCAGCCCTGCCGCCAGCAACTCAACCTCCGCCCCATCAGGCGGAAAGGCCACCGCCGGCGCATCCGCCGTGGCCTCAAACGCGGCGGATCGAGAGCGGAAGCGTTGCAACGGTATCGGCAGTTTCGCGTTCGACACCAGCAACGTTGCCGCAGGTGCGGGCGGCTGCGCGTCCAGGTCGCGCTTCAGCCGGTTGAACGCCTGAAACAGCACCGGTGCCGCCACATCGGCCCCGAACGCCCCCGGCACCGGCGTGCCATCCGCCCGCCCCATCCAGACACCGATCACATGCCCGCCATCGAACCCGATCGCCCAGGCATCGCGGTGGCCATAGGAGGTGCCGGTCTTGTAGGCCAGCCGGTTCGACGGCGACCCCGGCGGTGGTGCCAGCCCCGCCAGAATGTCGCCCACCTGCCACGCCGCAACCGCCGACACCACGCGCTGGCCCTCAGCCCCCGCGCCGTCCTTCATATAGCTGAGGGGCCGCGCCACCCCGCCCCGCGCCAGCGCCGCGTAAAGCCTGACCATGTCTTCCAGCGTCACGCCCACTCCGCCCAGCGCAATCGCCAGCCCCGGCTGATCGCCCGGAAACACCGGCCGCATCCCGGCCTTCTGCATCCCCGAGATCAGCTTTGCCGGCCCCAGCGCCTCGGTGAGAGCCACCACCGGAACGTTCAGCGACATCTGCAACGCCTCACGCGCGCGGATCGTGCCGCGATACAGCCGGTCAAAGTTCTGCGGCGCGTAGGTGCCAAAGCGGGTAGGCCTGTCCTCCAGCATCGTTTCGGGATGCGCCAGCCCCTCGTCAAACGCCAGCGCATAGACCAGCGGCTTCAACGTCGACCCCGGCGAACGCAGCGCGCGCGTCATGTCCACAAACCCCTGCCGCGCGTCGGCCTGAAACCCCGCCGACCCGACCGAGGCGAGGATTTCGCCCGACGCATGATCCGCTACCAAAATCGCCACCTGCAACTCCGCCCCGCGCCCCTCCACCGCCTCCGCCGCCAGCGCCTCCAGCTTGCGTTGCAGGCTGCGGTCTATGGTCAGGTCCAGATGCCGTGCCAAGGGGTTCGCGGCACGCGCCCGGTCAGCCAGATGCGGCGCAAGGGCCGGGAAGGGTTTGCGCACGCCCGGCACCCTTTCGCGCAAGGCGGCCTCCGCCTCGTCCGCCTCGATCACGCCCGCGCGCACCGCCCGCGCCAGAACCCGGTTCCGCGCCGCCTCGGCACGGTCTGCGGCCCGGTCAGGGCGGCGGCTTTCCGGGCTTTGCGGAATCGCAACCAACAGCGCCGCCTCCGCCGGGGTCAGCCGCAACGGCTCCTTGCCGAAGTAGGAAATCGAGGCCGCCCGTACGCCTTCAAGGTTCCCCCCGAACGGGGCCAGATGCAGATAAAGCTGCAGGATTTGCGCCTTCGTCAACCGCCGCTCCAGCGCCAGCGCAACCCGCATCTGCCGCAGCTTGCCCGCAACTTTGCCAGTCCCGCTTTCCTCCAGAAGCCGCGCAACCTGCATCGTCAGCGTCGACCCGCCCGACACCACCCGCCCGTTCCACACCGCCTGCGCCACCGCGCGCAACAGCGACCGCGCATCCACGCCAGAATGGCCATAAAACCGCCTGTCCTCATAGGCCAGCAGCATTGCCAGATAGCGCGCATCCACCCGGTCTTCCGGCAAGGCCAACCGCCAACGCCCATCCGCAACCGTATAGGCGCGAAGAAGGTCGCTGTTCCGGTCCACCACCTCGACCGACGTTTCCACGGTCAAGGGCGGTAGGATGGTCGCGTCGATCCAGACGTCGAAACGGTCGCGGCCATAGGCTGCCAGCCAAAGCGCCACCAGCGCGGCTATGATCCACCGGGCGCGCATCATGCACTTCCCTCCCCCCTCGTGGGAGAGGGAGAGGGTGGGGGGGGCGGCCCGCAAACCGTTAGATGTCCCTCTCCGCACCAAGGGGAAGGGAGGCGCACATGCTGTCCCAGCGATCGTTTTCACGGCGCGATCGTCACGGTCCCCGCCTCGCTCCGCGCACGGAAATCGGGGCGGTACATATCCTCGACCGACGCCGCCGGGTGGTGGAACGTGCCGGGGCTGACCGCCCGCACCACATAGGCCAACCGGAAGGGCTGATCCGACTGCCAGTCCACCGCCGTCAGAAACCGGTCCTGCCGGAACTCCGAATGAGTCACGTCCTGCAACGCATCCAGCCACGACAGCTCCGAGGTCGACCCGGCCGACATCAGGTTCGGGTTGTCGATCTCGAACCCCGCCGGCAGCGGGTCGGCCACCATCAGCCGCGCCTCGCCATAGCCGAACGGCGTGACCTCCAGCACCGTTACCAACCGCATCCCCGCCGTAACCGCATCAAGCGTCACCGGCTGCCCCTCCATCGTGTAGTAGGCGCGCGTGATGGCATAGCCGTTGCCCCCCGCCGGTTCCGGCTCCGACGGCACACCGTAGGTCGTGATGGTCAGCGTCGTATCGGCGCCGTCGTTCTTTACCACCACCGGCGTCACCGCGTCGCCGTCCAGCACCCGCACCAACGGCCCGTCCGCAGCCTTGCCGTCGATGCTGATGGCGTCCGCCCCCTGCCTGTCGATCAGCGCGTTCGCCGCCAAAAGCGCCCAGGTCGCCTCCTGCGTCGACAGGTTCGCGCCAGATGTGGCAATCCGGTCGGTCAGCGCCTCGCGGTCCACCGCCTGACTGCCCGCCTCCACCGCCAGCGTCAAAAGCGCCGCCGCATCGCGGTAGCGCGTGCCATAGTCCACCCGCCAGATCTGTTCCGTCTCCGGGCCTGCCAAGGCATCCATCTTTGCGGCGGCCTTGCGGAACATCGCGTCCGCCCGCACCTGATCGCCATAAGACGCCAGCGCTGCGCCCAACTGCGCCTGCGCGATGGGGGTGGAAAAGGCATCCCCCTTCACATCGGCGTAGTAACGCAAATCACCCACCGCCGCGGCCCCTTCGCGCGCCAACACCATCAGCGCATAGGCCAGCGCCTCGCCACCGCCATTTGTCTCCTCGCTGAAATCGGGCGCGTAATTCACCTGATTGCGCAGGTTCGCCAAAGCGTTGCGCAAGGCGAGGTCTGGCACGGCATAGCTCTGCGCCTTCGCCCGGCTCAGGAAATCGGTGACATAGGCATCCAGCCAGAAATCCCCATTCCCAGGCCCCCAAAGCCCGAACCCGCCCTCCGCCGACTGGTTGGCCAGTATCTCCACCACCGCCTCGTCGATCCGGGTCTGGATGTTCTCGGCCCCCTTCAGGTCCATCACCCGCGCCACCTCGTCGAAGTAGAGAAGCGGCAGCGCCCGGCTCGTCATCTGTTCGGTGCAGCCATAAGGATAACGGTCCAGCGACGCGAGCAGTCCCGGCGCATTCAACCGCGCCAACGGCCCGACCGCCATCGTGGCCTTGCCCGATCCCGCCACCAGCCCGGCAAAGACATCGCCGTCAAAGGTGAAGCTTTGCCCCGATGCCAGATCCAAGCGCGACACCCGCGCAACCTCCGGGTCGTTCACCTGCACGGGCAGGACAAGCGTCTTTTTCAACACCTTGCCGTCCGGCGTGGTCAGGCTGACCTCGATCGTCTGCACCCCGACCGCCCCCGCCGTCACCGGCACCTCAACCACCGCCTTCGCCTTGTCGCCCAGATCGAACCCAGACGGCACCGCGCCCAACGTCACCCCGTTCGCCACCACATCCAGCCCCATCCGCCCCGAAGGCCCGGTGGCATGCACCACCTCCAGCAGCAGCCGCGAGGTGTCGCCCGGCGCCATGAAGCGCGGCAGGCTGGCCGTCACCACCACCGGGTCGCGCACCAGCACGTCCGCGCTGGCCTGCCCGACCCCGGTATTCGACCACGCCACCGCCATCACCTTCACCGTCCCGTTGAACGACGGCAGGTTGAACGACGCCCGCGCATAGCCATCCTCCCCCACCACCACCGGCCCGGTGAAATAGGCGACCAACTCCTCTGTCGGGGGCGGAGCCTGCAACCGCGCCTGCGCACCCGCGTCTCCGCCCGATCGAACCGTGCCCGCCGCACCGTTCAGCCCGTCGATCAATCGACCGTAAATGTCACGGATGCCGACGCCCAGCTTCCGTTGCCCGAAGAAATGCCCCTGCGGATCGGGCGCCTCGAACCCGGTCAGGTTCAGGATACCCACATCCACCGCCGCAATCGTCACATAGGCCGTCTCGCCCGTTGCCACACCCTCGACCTTCACCGCCACGTCCAGCGGCCCGCGCGGGGCCGCCTCTGCCGCCATCTCCACCGTCGCTTTCAGCGCCCGCGCGCCCGGATCAATGCTGGCATGGGTCAGACCCAGCGCCCGCGCCGGGTTCCGGCCCGCCGCCACATCCATCGGCCGCAGGACCGAGGCCGTGACATAGACCCCCGCGCCCCATTCATCGGTCACCGGCAACTGGATCAGGTTTTCGCCCTCCGTCACCTCGACCGCCTGCATCGCCACCAGCCGGTTCGACAAAACCGTCACCAGCGCCGTCCCCGCCGCGCGCGGCACGATCCGCAGCGTCGCGGTATCGCCCGGCTTGTAGGCAGGCTTGTCCAGCGACAGCTCCAGCGTATCCGGCGTCGCGGTCGTATCCGCAGGCGCATACCACCCCGCGTAGAACGAAACCGAGGTCGCCGCCCGCCCACCATCGGCGCGCTCGACCACCACCTCATACTCGCCCCACGTCACGGGTGCTGCAATCTCCACTGGTGCCGATCCAGTCTGCACCTCGCCCTCCGCCACAACCGCACGGGTCACGACCGGCTCCCAGCTCCAGTTGCCAAAGCTCTGATACCACTGGTAATCCCGTTCGATCCGGGTCACCTGCCACTTCACCGGCAGGGCAACCGCCGTCTCGGTCGTGTCAACCGCAACGATCTGAAACCGCGCCTCTGCCCCCTCGCCCACCACGCCGTCGAACAGGGGTTTCACCCCCAGCATAGGCTCCGCGGGCACCAGGCGCTTCGTGACCTCACGCTCCACCGGGCGGCCCGATCCTTCCGCCACCCGCACTGTCACGCGCGCCTCCAAAGGCCGCGCCGGGTCTTCGACCGTGGGCAGCGTCACCGGCACCACCGCCGTCCCCGCCGCATCCGTCTCGCCGCCTTCCAGCGCCTCCATCACCGCGTTGAACGGCTGGTCATGGCGGCCAAAGACATAGCCCGGAAACGCCGCCAACCCTTCGGCCGCGCGCAGCAGCACCTCGCCCTCGATCGCCAGCCCCGCCCCAGGCGCACCGAACAGATACTTCGCCGCCACCGTCAGGTCCGCCGCGCCGCCCAGCGCCAGCGGCTGATCCCCGAGCGTCAGGTCAAAGTCGATCCGCTCAGGCAGGAAATCCTCAACGAGGAAGGTCTTCGCCGCCAAGGGTGCCGCCTCAAGATCGGCCAGCACCTCCAGCCGCCAAACCCCACGCGGCGCCGACCCTGCGACCGGCATTGCAAACACATGCCCGCCCGCGCCCGCATCCTCGACCAACTGGCGCGAATACTCCACGCCATCCGGCCGCTTCAGAACCGCCGTCAAAGGCAACCCCTCCACCGCCGCCGCCTGCGGGTCACGCGCCAGAGCGGTGGCATAAACCGTCTCGCCCGCCCGGTACGCGCCCCTGTCAGTCGTCAGGAAAACGTCCACCGGCGGGGCCGCCTCGCGCCCCTCCACCCCACGGTCGGACAGATCGAACTCCGGGTCGGTCAGCGACAGGAAAGCGATGTCCGCCTCGCCGTCCTTCACTACCACCATCGCCGGGGCCGCCCCGCCCGTGCCGCGCGTCAGGCCAGCATCGAACCGCGCGTAACCCATGTTGTCAGTCGTGGCCGTCGCAAGCACCGTATTGGCCCGGTTCAGCAACTCCACCGAAACCCCGGCTTTCGCCCCCGCCGTGCCAAGACTGCGCACGAACACATGCAACCCATCCACGCCCGACATCGTCGTGACCCCAAGGTCCGACACCACGAACCACTGCCACCCCGCCGGCACCACGTAAGGATCCACCCCCGGCACCGCCGCCTTCAGTGCGTAAATCCCCGCCTCCATCCCGTCCAGCGCCGCGCCCAACGGCAATCGCGTCGTCACATCCTTGTTGACCTCAAGCCCGACGGTGGCCGAGCCTTTCCAGATCTCCTCTCCCACCGTGTCGCTGAACATCGCTTCGGAATAGTCCTGCATCGGCGCACCAAAATAGGTGTCTTGAATTGACCGCAGCAGGTTGCGATCCGTCACCCGGAACAGCGTCAGGTTCAGCTTGTCGGTGTTCACCGTCTCCACCGGCAGCGCCGCCTCGCCCGCCTTTGGCAGCACGTAACCGCGCCCCGCAAAGCGCACCCCCGGGTTCCGGTCGCGCACGTATTGCGTGATGTCGACGGATTTCGCCATGACCTGCCCGTCCGCCGCAGGCAGCCCCTCGCGGAAGGTGATGCTGTAACGCGACCCGTGCTGCAAACCCGTCACGCACAACTGGCGATAGCCACCGTTCTCCACCGCCATCCCGGCCTCGGGCAGTTGCACGAAGGTTGCATAATCCACCCCCGAAGCCACCAGATCTTCGGAAAACGTCGCGCACAGCCGTGGCCGCGCCAGATCGCTCTGCACCGTGTTCTCGACGATGCGGAAGCCGTATTTCCCGATCGCATCCTCCAAAAGCCGCGCGGTGTCATCCCGCGCCTGCAACGATTGCGCCAGCCGCAGCGCTGACACCGTGTCGCGCCCCCGGCCCAACCGCTCCAGCGCGTCGCCCATCAGCACCAGCACGCTGTGCCGCAAAGCCGGATTCTCCGCCCGCAGATAGGCGTTCACCGCCGAGGGAAACGACTGGCCCTGATAGAAGCCCGCGTTCTCGATACTGCTCTTGCCCGCCTCCAACTGCCGCCGTGCAAACTCCGCCCAGGTCGCGGCATCGTCGGTCAGGTTCAGCGCGGCCCCGGTGAACGCCGCCGCCTGCACCCAGTCGCCCCGCGCCTCGGCCTCGCTCGCGGCCCGCAGATGCTCCTCCGCCGTCCAAGGCCCCGTCGTGTGCTGGCGCCCAAGCCCCACCGCCTCGTCATAAGCCGCCTGCACGTCCCAATCCGGCAGGAACGCCAGTTCCGCCCGCCGCTCCGCCGCCATCGCGCGCAGTGTGCCATCAGCCTCGATCACAAACGCCGAATAGGCACCCTGAAAGAACGTGCCCTCGCCCGGCCCGTTTTTCACGAAACAGGATCCGTTGCGCGTGTTGAAGGTGAACGCCGTGCAGCGCGCATTGGTCAGGCACGCCCGCTCGCAAGCGTCGATCGTCGTGTCGAACACGCTGGCGATATCGCCTCCCGGCAGGTCCTGATCCTGGGTCACGACCACCCGCCGCTCGGGAATCAGATCCTGCGCCGGGGCAGCTTCGGGGGCAAACAGAACGGCCAAAGACACCAGAATCGTTGCAAGGCTGCGCATCGTCATCACTCCCCTTCGGATTGTGCAAAGTGTCGCAGGCCGGGCATGGGCTGGCAAGAACGTCGGCACCCGGTCTGCGTTAAGCCTTGGTTCACTTTGATGCGCCAGGGTAGTCGCGAATACCGGATGCAGGCTGGCCCTGCCCGGGCGCAGGCAGCATGTCGGCACAGGGTGGGAATGGACCTTTCGGATCGTCTGGCAAAGGAACGCAGGGGGCGGCTCGCCGCCGAACGCCTGCTTGAACAAAAAAGCCGCGAACTTTTCGCCGCCAATGAAAAGCTGGCGATCCATGCCCGCTCCCTGTCCGACCAGATCGTCGAACAGCGCCAGGTCGTCCGCTCCGCCTTGACCGAGGCGGAGGTTCTGAAAGGCCAGAACATCCGCTTTCTCGGTGATCTCGACCGCGCCCACACCGCCGCCGTCATGGCCGAACGCCGGCTGTGGGAATCGGTCAACACCATCCGAGACGGGTTCGCCGTGTTCGATGCCGACCTGAAACTCGTGACCGCCAACCACGCCTTCCTTGCGCAGTTCGACGGCCACCCCGTCGCGCCCGGCATCGCCTACGCCGACATCCTGCGCATCGTCGCCACCTCTGGCGCGGTCGATCTGGGCCTGCGCAGTGCGGATGACTTTGTCACCGAAATGTTCGCCCGGATCGAGGTTGATCCGATCGAACCGGTGACGCTGAAACTCAACAACGGCACCTGGGTCAAACTGGTCGACCGCCGCGCCCGCGACGGCGACCTCGTGTGCCTCACGCTTGATATCACCGATCAGATGCGCATCTGGGCCGCGATCGAGGCGATCCCTGATGGCTTTGTGCTTTATGACAGGGAGGACCGGCTTTTGACCTGCAACCAGCGGTACCGCGACATCTACCCCGCTTCGGCCCCCGCAATGGAACCCGGCGCGCGGTTCGAGGATATCCTGCGCTACGGCCTTGCCCAAGGCCAGCACGCCGACGCCGTCGGTCGGGAAGAGGACTGGATCGCCGAACGCCTGCGCCAGCACCGCGCCGCTTCCGGCATCACAGAACAGCAACTGTCCGACGGACGCTGGATCAGGGCGGTTGACCACCCCACCCCCGACGGTGGCCGCGTCGGTCTGCGCATCGACATCACCAACATCAAGGACCACGAAGCGCAGCTAGAGGCCGCCCGCAAACAGGCCGAAGCCGCGAACCGCGCCAAATCCGCCTTCCTTGCCAACATGTCCCACGAAATCCGCACGCCGATGAACGGCGTCGTCGGTATGGCGGAACTTCTGTGCGACACCTCACTGTCCGAAGAACAGCGCCTGTTCGCCGAAACCATCCGTTCCTCGGGCGAGGCGCTTTTGGTCATCATCAACGACATTCTGGACTATTCCAAGATCGAGGCAGAGCGTCTGACCCTGCGCCCCGAACCCTTCGATCTGGAACGCACGATCCACGAGGTGACGATGCTCCTGCAACCGCGTGCGCGGGAAAAGGGCCTCGACCTGATGATCGACTTCGACATGTTCCTGCCCACCCGTTTCGTGGGCGATCCGGGCCGGTTGCGCCAGGTGCTGACCAACCTCATCGGCAACGCCGTCAAATTCACCGAAACCGGCCATGTCCTGACCCGCGTCGTGGGCCTTGAGGCCGAGGATGGCCGCCAGCAACTCCATGTCACCGTCGAAGACAGCGGAATCGGCATCGCGCCGGAATACCTCGACCACGTGTTTGGCGAATTCAATCAGGTCGAAGATGAAAAGAACCGCAAGTTCGAGGGCACGGGGCTGGGCCTGGCGATCACCCGCCGCCTGATCGAACACATGGGCGGTGCGGTCTGGGTGGACAGCGAACTTGGCAAAGGCTCGTCCTTCGGCTTCCGCGTCACCCTGCCGGTCGCCGAAGATGCCGCCGCGTTGCAAATCCCGGTTTCCGTCAAGCGCGTCCTCGCCGTAGACGACCAGTTCATCAATCGCACCATCCTGGAACGCCAGCTTGCCCCCTGCGGGATCGAGGTCACGCTCTGCCGCTCGGGGGCAGAAGCGTTGGCGCATCTTTCCACCGACGCCGCCTATGATGCCATCCTCACCGACCACGCGATGCCCGAGATGGACGGCCCAGGCCTACTTGCAGCGATTCGCGCGCGCGGCCACACCATGCCGATCCTCCTGCTCACCTCCAACCCCACGGATCTGGGCGAGAGTGCTGCCGATTTCGCCGCCATTCTGCAAAAACCGATCCTGCGGTCAGACCTTTACCGCCGCCTTCAGATGCTGATGGCCCCTCCGCCCGAAACCGCGCCCGCGCGGCCCGATGTGGTTTCCGCCCCCACCGAGCTTCGCCGAATGCGGGTGCTGGCCGCCGAAGACAACCGCACCAACCAGCTTGTGTTTCAGAAGATGGTCAAAGCTCTCGATATCGATCTCGTCTTTGCCGACAATGGTCGCATGGCGGTGGACCTGTTCCAGTCCTTTCGCCCTGACCTCATCTTCATGGATATCTCGATGCCCGAGATGGACGGGAAAGAGGCCGCCGCCGCGATCCGCGTGCTTGAGGCCGGGATAAGCCGCGTCCCGATCCTTGCCCTCACCGCGCACGCGATGGATGGCGATGCCGAGGCGATCCTTGCCGCCGGGATCGACCGCTACATGACCAAACCCCTGCGCAAGGCCGCGATCGTCGAGGCGCTGGTCGACCACTGCCCCGCCGCAGCCAGCCCCTTGGGCGCGCTGACCGAGGATGCGGCCTAGGCCGCGTCCTCCTCCACCGTCTCGCGCGCAAAAACGGGTGCCTCGGGGGTCGAGGTCTCGGCCCGGTAGACATATCCGCCCCCGTCGAAGCCACGCAGATCGGCCGGGTCGGTCAACCGATGCTCCATCACAAAGCGCGCCATCGCCCCCCGCGCCCGCTTGGCAAAGAACGAGATCACCTTTTCTCCGCCCGCCGGCCCGTCCAGAAACACCGGCGAGATCACGCGCAGTTTCAGCGCTTTGCGATCCGCCGCCCGGAAATATTCGACCGAGGCGCAGTTCAACAGAACCCCCGTACCCGCCTCCCGCCCCGCCGCGTTCAGCGCCTTGGCGATCTTGTCGCCCCAGAAGGCATACAGGTCCGCCCCGTTAAGGTTTGCCAGCCGCGACCCCATTTCCAGACGGTAAGGCTGGATCGCGTCCAGCGGGCGCAACAGCCCGTATAGCCCCGACAAGATCCGCAAATGCGTGGCCGCCCGGCTCATCGCATCGCCCGACAGCGTGGCGGCGTCCAGCCCCTGATAAGTGTCTCCCGCAAAGCAATGGATCGCCGGAAACACCGCCGCTTCCGCAGGTTTGCGGCGATAGGCGCGAAACCGGTCACGGTTCAGCCGCGCCAACGGCTCCGACAGGCTCATCAGCCCCTGCAGATCGACCACCGACAACTCCCGCGCCAGCGACACCAGGCGCATCGCCTCGGTCGCGAAATCGGGCTCGGACAGCACTTCGTCGCGCACCACACGCGGCGTCTCGTTCAGCTTTTTCGCCGGTGAAATCACGCACAGCATCTTTATTCCCCCCGCAACACAGCCAGAAACGCCTTTCCGAACCGCTCGGTCTTCTGCCCGCCCATCCCTTGAATCCGGTCAAGCTCTGCCAGCGTCGAAGGCTTCCGTTCGGCTATCTGGCGCAAAGTCGCATTGGGGCAAGACAGCGCCTTGCCCGTTCCGTCCTCGCCCCGCGCCAGCGCCAGTTGCACTTCGGCAAGCCGGTCAAACACCTCACCCTCCGGCATGCCCACCAGCCGCATCCGTGCCGGGTGCAACACCTCGACCGCGCCGTTGATCGCCGCCAGAAACGCCCCGCCGTAGCTTTCCAGCTTTTTCGCGCCAACCCCGCTGATCCCCGCCATCTGGTCCAGCGTGGCGGGCTTCTTCTCCGCCATCTCGATCAGAGTCTTGTCGGGAAAAATCACATAGGCCGGCACATTCGCCGCTTCGGCCAAGGCCCGCCGTTTCGCCTTAAGATGCGACAGCAGCGCCGCGTCTTCATCGGCCACCTGCCCCCGCACCGCCACCCGTTCCACCGCCGAGGTCACGGTATCGCGGCGCAAGGTGATCGACGCCTCGCCCCGCAGGATCGGCCGCGCCGCATCGGTCATCCGCAAGGCACCATGCCGATCCGGGTCAGGCCGCACCAGATCGCGCCCCATCATCTGGCGAAACACCGCGCCCCATGCGGGCTTCGACAACTCGCGCCCCACGGCAAAGGTCGGCAAACTGTCATGCCCACGTTCCTTCACCTTGGCCGTCGCCGTCCCTGTCAGGATATCAATCAGATGCCCCGCCCCGAACCACTCACCCGTCCGCAGGATCGCCGACAGCGCCTTTCGCACCGCATCCGTCGCGTCGAACAGCAGCGCCGGGCGGTCACAGAGATCGCAGTTCCCACAAGGCTCCGCCGCCTCGCCGAAATACCCCAGCAGCACCTGCCGCCGGCACGCCACCGCCTCGGCCAGCCCCAGCAGCGCATTCAGCCGCGCGTGGTCCGCCATCTTCCGGTCGGGCGGCGCTGCCCCTTCGTCGATCTGGGATCGACGCAGCCGAATATCCTCCGGCCCATACAGCGTCAGCGTTTCCGCAGGCGAGCCGTCGCGCCCCGCCCGCCCGATTTCCTGATAGTACCCCTCGATCGACTTCGGCAGATCGGCATGCGCCACCCAGCGGATATCGGGTTTGTCGATCCCCATGCCAAACGCCACCGTCGCCACCACGATCAGCCCGTCCTCGCGCTGAAAACGCATTTCAACCTGCCGCCGGTCCTCGGCGTCCATCCCGCCGTGATAGGCGACAGACCCATGCCCCGCCTCGCGCAGCGCCTGTGCCAGCGTTTCGGTCTTGGCCCGCGTGCCGCAATAAACGATCCCCGACTGCCCCTTGCGCGCCTTGGCAAACGCCAGAATCTGCGCCCGGGGCGTGTCCTTCACCGCGAAGGCCAGATGGATGTTCGGCCGGTCAAACCCGCGCAGGAATGTTTCGGGCGCCACTCCGTCGAACAGCCGCGTCACGATCTCGGCCCGCGTCTCCTCGTCCGCCGTCGCGGTGAAGGCGGCCAACGGCACGCCAAGGGTCCGGCGCAATTCACCGATCCGCAGGTAGTCGGGGCGGAAGTCATGGCCCCACTGGCTGACGCAATGGGCCTCGTCAACCGCGATCAGGCTGCACTTCGCCCGCCGCAACAAGCCCATCGCCGCGCCAGACGCCAGCCGCTCCGGCGCCATGTACAACAGCTTCAGCCGCCCCTCGTCTATCGCCTGAAAGACCGCCTCGGTCTCCTCGTCGGTGTTGCCCGAGGTCAGCGCCCCCGCCTCTACCCCCGCCGCCCGCAGCGCCCGCACCTGATCCCGCATCAGCGCGATCAGGGGCGAAATTACCACCGTCACCCCGTCACGGCACAGCGCAGGCAGCTGGAAACAAAGCGATTTTCCGCCACCTGTCGGCATGATGGCCAGCGTGTTGCGCCCGGCAAGCACCGCCTCGACGATCTCGGCCTGACCGGGGCGGAACTCGGCAAAGCCGAAGACAGATTGCAGAAGGCTCGCCGCGCGCTCCACCCAGCGCTCAGAGGAAGGCGGCGACGTTGTTCTGCAGGATGATCCGCAGCGCATAGATCGCGACCAGCACGATCAGCGGCGCCAGATCCAGCCCGCCCATCTGCGGCAGGAACCGCCGCACCCGGCCATAGACCGGCTCCAGCATCGCGTTCAGCCCGCCCCAGATCTGCCCGACCAGCGGCTGGCGCACGTTCAGCACCTGAAAATTGATCAGCCAACTCATGATGATATGCGCAAGGATGATGAACTGGGCGATGTCCAAGAGCAGCATCAATATCTGGTAGAGAGAGGTCATCCGGCACTCCTCACAAAAGGCTGCGGCAGAGGTAATGCCCGCGCTGTCCAGAAGCAATCCCTGCCGCAGCGTTGTGCTTGACCTTCCGCGCTGGCAAAGGCACCCCAGCGGCAGAAACGGAGGCTTCCGATGTATCCCTTCTTGCGCATGGCCAAGGAACTTGTCCGCGCCCGCCGCCTGCCGCCCCTCGGGCTTCTGGAGAGCCATGTCAGCCACCACCGCTGCTGGCCGTGGGATCTCGATTTGTGGATGGAGTTGAACAACGGTCGCACCCTTACGCTGTTCGACCTTGGCCGCCTGCCGCTCGCCCGCCGCACCGGGCTTGACCGCGTGCTCAAGGCCCGCCGCTGGGGGCTGACCGTGGCGGGCTCGTCCGTGCGCTACCGCCGCCGGGTCACGGCTTTTACCCGGCTGACCATGCACACCCGCTGCGTCGGCTGGGACGCGCGCTTTCTCTACATGGAACAAAGCATGTGGAACGGCAGCGAATGCACCTCGCATGTCCTCAACCGCTCGGCCGTGGTGTCGAAATCCGGCATGGTCGCCCCGGCGGAAATGGCCCGCGCGCTTGGCCATTCCGGCGACAGCCCCGCCCTGCCCGCTTGGGTGCAAGCCTGGATCGAAGCCGACGCGACCCGCCCCTGGCCCCCCGCACGCTGACCCCGGCGCTTGCATGACCCCGCGTTTGCGGGTTCACTCAGACGAAAGAACAAGGGGCAGGGCATGGCAACCGCACGGCAACGGATCTGGGGCTGGTTTTTCTTCGATTGGGCCAGCCAACCCTACAATACGCTGCTCCTCACCTTCATCTTCGGCCCCTACTTCGCCGAAATCGCCCGCGGCTACTACATGGGCGCAGGCCTTGACGAAGAGGCCGCAAAGGCCGCCGCGCAGGCATATTGGGGCTGGGGTCTCGCCATTGCGTCCCTCGGCATCGCTGTGCTGGCCCCCATCCTCGGCGCCATTGCAGATGGCACCGGAAGGCGACTGGTCTGGGTCTGGGCGTTCTCCGCCCTTTACGTTGCCGGGTCCGCCTCGCTTTGGTATCTGGCACCGGGGGTCGAGGCGGGAATGCTGTTCTGGGCCGTCGCCGCCTTCGGCATCGGCTTTATCGGGATGGAGTTTGCCACCATCTTCACCAACGCCCTGATGCCTACCCTTTCGGATCACGACGATCTCGGCGCGATCTCCGGCTCCGGCTTTGCCTTCGGCTACCTAGGGGGTCTGCTCGCCCTGATCCTGATGCTTTTGTTCTTCGCCGAAGGCGGCGACACCGGCCTTACCCTCCTCGGCCGCGAACCCCTCTTCGGTCTCGATCCCGAGGCGCGAGAAGGCACCCGCGCCGTTGGGCCCTTCACCGCGATCTGGTATGTGGTGTTCATGGTCCCCTTCTTCCTGTGGGTAAAGGAACCAAAGACCGACGCCCGCCCCCTCCACGTCGGCCGCGCGATAGCCAGCCTGCGCGACCTTCTCGCCTCGCTGCGCTTCCGCCACAGCCTTGCCGCCTACCTCGCCTCCTCTCTCTTCTACCGCGATGCGCTCAACGCGCTTTACGGCTTTGGCGGCGTCTACGCCTCGGGCGTCCTCGGCTGGTCGATCACCAAGATCGGCATCTTCGGCATCGTCGGCGCGGTCACGGCCATGCTCGCCGCGTGGCTGGGTGGCCGCGCCGACCGCCGCTTCGGCCCGAAACCCGTCATCGCCTTCTGCATCTGCGTGCTGATCTTCGTCTGCACCATCATCGTCGGGATGGACCGCGACACAATCTGGGGCATTGCGATGGACCCGGCCTCAGGCCTGCCCGACCAGATCTTCTTCGCCTGTGGCGCGCTCATCGGTGCCGCTGGCGGCGCGCTGCAAGCGGCCTCGCGTACCATGATGGTCCGCCACACCACGCCCGACCACGCCACCGAAGCCTTCGGCCTCTTCGCCCTTTCGGGCAAGGTCGCCAGCTTCATGGCCCCCGCCCTCATCGCGCTGGCGACAATGGCAAGCGGTTCGCAGCGCATCGGCATTTCGCCCCTCATCCTGCTGTTCCTGATCGGCCTCGTTCTGCTACTCTGGGTAAAACCCAGAGGGGAGCTTTCAACCTGATGCCGTTCGCCCGCTTCGCCCTGATCGTCTGCCTCCTCGCCCCCCTCCCCGCCCAAGCGGAAAAGCTCGCCAACAGACTTTTCGGCGCGCTCGATTCCCCGTCCCGGCAAGACTCCATGCCGATCGGCTCCTACGCCAAGGGCTGTGCCGCAGGCCTCGTCGAACTGCCCGAATCCGGCCCAAGCTGGCAGGCCATGCGCCTGTCGCGCGGCCGCAACTACGGCCAGCCCGTGATGATCGACTACCTGATCGGCCTGTCGCGCGCCGCCCAACAAATCGGCTGGGGCGGGCTTTACATCGGCGACATCAGCCAACCCCGCGGTGGCCCGATGACCTCCGGCCATGCCAGCCACCAGATCGGGCTTGACGCCGACATCTGGATGCTGCCCCCGCAACGCCTGAACCTCACCCGCGCCGAACGCGAGGAGATCTCGTCGATCCCCGTCCGTTCCGCCGATCAGCGCTCCGTCACCGACAACTGGACGCCCAGCCACCGCCGCCTGCTGCAAACCGCCGCTTCCGACCCTCGCGTCGACCGCATCTTCGTCGCCGCCGCCGTCAAGATCGAGATGTGCAAGACCGCCACCCCCGCCGATACCAAATGGCTTCAGAAGATCCGCCCCGTCGCCGGGCACGACACCCATTTCCACGTCCGCCTGAAATGCCCCAAGGGCGCGCGCCTGTGCGAAACCCAGACCCCGACGGTGGCCGACCTGTCGAAAAACGGCAACGGCTGTGACGAAACCCTGACCTGGTGGGTGACCGATTACCTGAACCCGCCAAAAGGCACCAAAAAGAAGAAAAACGCCGAAGACGACGCCCCCCGCAAGCGCGGCCCGCGCGAATTCACCATGGCCGACCTGCCCCGCCAATGCGGCCGCGTCCTGAAATCCAAGTGACCCGTTGACATGCCTGCCGCGCAGGTCTAGGCGACCCACCGTCCCCGATCCCCGGGGGCCAAGTTTCCGCTACCTTGTCAAAACGGACACATCATGCGCTCCCTGATCCCCGGCATCCTTGCCATGGCGGCCATTGTCGTCGCCTCGAACATCCTCGTGCAGCACCCGCTTGGCGCCTACCTGACCTGGGGCGCACTGACCTACCCCTTCGCCTTCCTCGTGACCGACCTCACGAACCGCCTGCAAGGCTCGGCTGCCGCACGCCGCGTCGTGCTGGCGGGCTTTGCCACTGGCATCGTGTGCTCGCTGATCGGAACCCAGATCGTTGGCGAATTCGGCCCCCTCGTCACCTTGCGCATCGCCATCGGCTCGGGCCTTGCTTTCCTCACGGCGCAACTTCTCGACGTGTCGGTGTTCAACCGCCTGCGCGCCGGATCGTGGTGGACGGCCCCGCTCGTCTCCACCCTCGTCTCCTCCACCCTCGACACCGCGATCTTCTTCAGCGTGGCCTTTTCTGCCAGCCTCGCGTTCATCGAACCGGGCAACGACGTGTCGTGGGCAACGGCGCCGGGCCCGCTTTTGGGCTTCGGCCCTGACATGCCGTTCTGGGCTTCGCTTGCCGTCGCGGACTGGCTGGTAAAGCTGTTGCTCGCTTTGGTGGCACTTCTGCCGTTCCGCCTCATTGTTGGGCGGCTCCTCGTAAAGGTAGCGTGAATAGACTTGACGAACACAAAATCTGTGTCACCTTTTCCTTATCGGCAACCATTTGAAAGGAGGTGATCCAGTGTCTAGAGTGATATTGGAGAGACGTGTCGGGACAGTCGGGAGGGGTGTTTTCTGAGGGCAGCCCTTCAGATAAACAGACCGCCGATTGGAATTGATGCCTAACTGGCTCATCTCCTTGGATCTCGGAAAGGGTTGCCGCACTCCGGCAACCCTTTCTCTTTTCGCCCGGCCCGGCTAGCGTCGCGCCCATGCTGCACGTTACCGAAACCCTCGCCCTCGCCGACTGGGAGCTTTCCGAAAGCTTCATGCGCGCCTCCGGTCCGGGCGGGCAGAACGTCAACAAGGTCTCCACCGCCGTGGAACTGCGGTTCGAGGCGGACCGCTCTCCGCATCTCTCCCCTTCGGTGAAAGCGCGGCTGAAAAAACTCGCCGGCAGGCGGTGGACACTGGATGGTGCCATCGTCCTGCAAGTCGAAGACACTCGCAGTCAGGCCCGCAACCGCGAGATCGCCCGCGAACGTCTGGTCGAGATGATCCGTGCCGCCCTCGTCCCGCCAAAGCGCCGCATCGCCACCAAACCCACCCTCGGCAGCCAACGCCGCCGCATCGCCGCCAAGACCCAGCGCGGCGAGGTAAAGTCCCTGCGCGGCAAGATCGGCGACGAAGAATGACCGACCCCCTCGCCCTCGAGGCCGCCGCTGAGTGGGGCGGCACCCTCACCCGCCTGCTGAGCAACCGCGAAAACGTGGTCTACGAAATGGCCCTGCCCACGGGCCGCGCGGCACTCCGCCTGCACCGTAGCGGCTACCAAAGCTCCGCCGCGATCCGCTCGGAACTCTGGTGGTGTGATGCGCTCGCCCTCGCTGGTGTGCCAGTGCCCGCCCCCCTTCCTGCCCGCGATGGCGCGCCCGTCGTCATGCTCTCCACCGGTCGCATTGCCTCTGCCATCGCCTGGGTCGGAGGCGAGGCTCTGGGCAAGGCTGGCGTCCCCTTCGCCCGCCCCCTGCCCGAAACCCTCGCCCTCCACGAAACCCTCGGCGCGCTTCTGGCACGCCTGCACCGCACCACCGACGCGCTCACCCTGCCGGCGGGCTTTACCCGCCCGCTCTGGGATGCTGATGGCCTTGTTGGCGAAAGCCCGTTCTGGGGGCGGTTCTGGGACCACCCCGCCGCCACCCCCGATCAGGCCGCCACGCTCTCCCGCGCCCGCGCCTTCCTGCGCGAAACACTCAGCCAGCCGCTTGACACCGGCCTGATCCATGCCGATGTGCTGCGCGAGAATGTCCTTGTGAATGGTCGTTCGGTTTCCCTGATCGACTTCGACGATAGCGGCTTCGGCTTCCGCCTCTACGACCTCGGCACCGTCCTCAGCCAGAACCTCTACGAACCCGCCTATCCCGCCATCCGCGATGCCCTGATGTCCGGCTACGGCACCGCCGACACCGCGCTGGTCGAGGCCTTCACCCTTGCCCGCACCTGCGCATCTGTCGGCTGGACAATGCCCCGCCTCGCGCCCGATGACCCGATCCACCGCTCCCACATCGCCCGCGCCGTGATGTACGCCGACCGCGTGGTCTAGACCACCACCGGCTCGGCCACCTGCGCGCCCACCCCGAACACCCGCTTGTAACGCTCGATCTCGTCCGCCGGGCCCATCGCCTTGGCCGGGTTGTCCGACAGCTTCACCGTCGGTCGACCGTTGGCACTCAGCGCCTTGCACACAAGGCTGAACGGCGCCAGCCGATCCTCAGCCACCAGCCCCCTGAAATCGTTGGTCAGCATCGTCCCCCAGCCGAACGACACCTTCACCCGGCCCCGGAACGTCGCGTGCAGCTCCTCGATCTTGTCGACATCCAGCCCGTCCGAAAAGATCACCAGCTTCTGCGTCGGGTCTTCGCCCCGCTCCTGCCACCAGCGGATCGCAGTTTCCGCCCCCATCACCGGGTCGCCGCTGTCGATCCGGATGCCCGTCCATCCCGCCAGCCAATCCGGCGCGCCCTTCAGGAAACCCTCGGTGCCATAGGTATCGGGCAGGATGATCCGCAGGTTGCCGTCATGCTCTTCCTGCCAATCCTCCAGCACCTGATACGGCGCTTGCCGCAGCGCCTCGTCGCTGTCGGCCAAGGCACTGTAGACCATCGGCAATTCATGCGCGTTGGTGCCAATCGCCTCGATATCGCGCATCATTGCGATCCGGCAATTCGACGTGCCGGTGAACTTCGCCCCCAAGCCCTCCTGCATCGCCTGCACTGCCCAGTCCTGCCACAGATAGGAATGCCGCCGCCGCGTGCCGAAATCCGCGATCTTCAACCCCTCGATCGCACGCAGCCGCTCGATCTTTTCCCACAGCCGGGTCATCGCGCGGGCATACAGCACCTGCAACTCGAACCGCCCCATCTCGTTCAACACCGCCCGGCCGCGCAATTCCATCAGCACGGCCAGTGCCGGTATTTCCCACAGCATCACCTCCGGCCAGCGCCCCTCGAAGGTCAGCTCGAACTGCCCATCCCGCTTTTCCAGATGATAGGCCGGCAGCCGCATCCCCTCGAACCACTCCATGAAATCGGGCCGGAACATCTGCCGCTTGCCGTAGAACGTATTCCCGCGCAGCCATGTGCTTTCGCCCCGCGTCAAGCTCAACGACCGCACATGATCCAACTGCTCGCGCAACTCACCCTCGTCGATCAGGTCGGCCAAGCGCACCTTTGACGAACGGTTGATCAGCGAGAACACCACCGTCGTATCCGGCTTGTTGCGGAAAATAGACTGGCACATCAACAGCTTGTAAAAGTCCGTGTCGATCAAAGACCGCACGATCGGGTCGATCTTCCACTTGTGGTTCCAGACGCGGGTGGCAATATCGACCATGCCTAGGCCTCCGATCTTTCCCGCAACGGGGGCTGCGGGTACCCGGTTGTCACCTCAGGGCAGGGGCAAATGCAACCCCTGCCAAGCGATCAGGGCGGCAGGAAGCAGTCATACGCCCTGCCATCGGGCATCCGGCACAGGGTTTGCAGGAACGTCTCCGCCACCCTGCCCTTGCCCGGGTCCATGTGTTCGCGGTCCAGCGCGTCAAGATAGCTGACGCATCCGACGAACGCATAAATCCCGCGCCGCTCGGCGTCATCGAACCACGCGGCATAGGCGGCCGAGGTTGCCTTGACCGCATCGCCACTGGCCGCCATCTCGGTCTCGAAACTGATGGCCAGGTCATCATGCGTCGGCCATTTGCCCAGCGTCTCCCACGGGCCGGCGTCACCGGCGGCGCGCAATTGCCAGCTCACATACAGGCTGATGGCCGCCGCATCCGCCTCCAGCGCCAGCCTTGTGCGGATGTAATCATCCAGCCGCAACGTGATTGTCGGGCAAATATCCCGCCCGAACTGCTCCAGGTGGCGCAGCTCGTGGATGATCACGGCCAACTGGAAATCCGGGTCCAGCCCCTTGCGCATCACG
This sequence comes from uncultured Alphaproteobacteria bacterium, assembly GCA_963822435.1. Taxonomy (GTDB): domain Bacteria; phylum Pseudomonadota; class Alphaproteobacteria; order Rhodobacterales; family Rhodobacteraceae; genus JAUYQR01. The sequence continues at coordinate 135,425 of CAWGHN010000006.1, read as the reverse complement.
ATCCGGTTGGCGGCTGGCTCGAAGTAGGCCTGTTCCTCGACCAGCGTGTCATCAAGGCACAGCTCCGGCGTCTGCGCGGCCAGCGCCTCGGCCAAAGATGGAAACCCGGCCACCACCTGAACCGTCCGCGCGGCAAGGTCAGCGAGTTCGCCGCCGCCACGAGCATAGGGTGCCGCGATGCAGACCTGCGCAGCCAGCGTCGGGGCTGCCGCTGCCAGCGCGCCAACCGCAACGGCCGCGCCAAGGCACTTGCCCCTTACGGGACCGTTCATGCCAGAACGACGTTCGCTGCCTGCATCTTGCCCCGTGCCACAGCCAGCGATCCGTCAAGGTCAATCGCCCGGCAGAGGTCCATCCGCACCGTCACCCCGAACCCCAGCCCTGCCGCATCCAGCGCCGAATAGGCCACACAGAAATCGGTGGCGAGGCCCGTCAGCGTCACATGGGTCACCCCGCGCGACCGCAGGTATCCCTCCAGCCCGGTGGGCGTGACCTTGTCATTCTCGAAGAACGCCGAATAGCTGTCGATCCCGGGCCGAAACCCCTTGCGGATCACCATCTGCGCAGGATCGGTCTTGAGGCCGGGGTGAAATTCCGCCCCCTTGGTGCCCTGCACGCAATGCGCGGGCCACAAGACCTGCGGCCCATACGGCATGTCCGTCACCGAAAACGGTGTCGCCCCGGGGTGGCTGTCGGCAAAGGAAAGGTGGTTCGCCGGGTGCCAATCCTGCGTCAGCACCACCGCCTGAAACGCGCCCATCAGCGCGTTTGTCCCGGCCACGATCTCATCGCCTCCAGCGACGGCAAGCGCACCACCGGGGCAAAAGTCGTTCTGCACGTCGATCACGATCAGGGCGTCGGTTGCGGGGCGCATGGCGGTCCTTTCGGCTGATGCTTCATGGGTAAGCAGCCCCAGCCCCCCGGTCAATACCGCAGCCTACAGAGGGCCGCGCCCTCCCTCGGGGCGGGCGCACCAACCACGGTCTTAGGCGCTTTATGAATCCACCCCCACGCAGTTCTGCTGGTGACGGCACAAAAGCGCCCTCCCGGGGGAAGGGGGGACATGCCATTGGTTTGTCGAACCAATGGCGCAACCAATGGCATACCCGGCGGGCGTCGCCCTTGCTTCCGGGCCAAGTGCATCTTGCCCTCACGCCCTGAAAGTCCTAACGCCAATCCCCATGCTCACCATCGCCGCCCTCTACCACTTCACCCGCTTCCCCGACCCGGCCGCCCTCCGCGAGCCGCTCCTTGCACTTGCCACCGAAAACGGTGTCAAAGGCTCGCTTCTCCTCGCGCCCGAAGGCATCAACGGCACCATCGCCGGACCGCGCGACGGCATCGACGCCGTCCTCGCCCACATCCGCGCCCTGCCCGGCTGTGCAGCGCTCGAACACAAGGAAAGCTTTGCGGAAACCATGCCCTTCGGCCGCATGAAGGTGCGCCTGAAGCGGGAAATCGTCACGATGGGCCAGCCTGACGTTGACCCCACCGCTCGCACCGGCCACTACGTCGCCGCCGCCGATTGGAACGCCCTGATCAGCGACCCTGACACCGTGGTGATCGACACCCGCAACGATTACGAGGTCGGCATCGGCACCTTCCAAGGCGCGGTCGATCCCGGCACGCGCAGTTTCACCGAATTTCCCGGCTGGTGGCAGGACAACAAGGATCGCTTCACCGGCAAGCGCATCGCCATGTTCTGCACCGGCGGCATCCGCTGCGAAAAATCCACCAACTATCTTCTCGGCCAAGGCCTGAACGAGGTTTACCACCTCAAGGGCGGCATCCTGAAATACCTTGAAGACGTGCCAGCCGAGGCGAGCCTCTGGCAGGGCGAATGCTTCGTCTTCGACGACCGCGTGTCCGTCGGCCACGGCCTCGTCCCCGGCGCGAACTCCAGTTGCGGTGCCTGCCGCCGCCCTGTCACGCCCGAAGATCGCGCGCATCCGGCGTTCGAGGAAGGCGTGTCCTGCCCCGCTTGCGAACACGAATACGGCCCCGCCGACCGCGCCCGTTTCCGCGAACGCCAGCACCAGATGACCCTGGCCGCCCAGCGCGGCGCCCGCCATCTGGGCGCCGACTAGGCCCGTGGGCAACCATTAAGAAACCCTGAAGCCTCTATACAACCCTTTGAATTCATTGGATCGGAAAAATGTCCCACCGTGGGACACGCCGCTCACGCCGCCGATTTCTCCGCCACCAGTTCCCGCACCATCGGGATCACCCGCTCCCCATAAAGCCGGATCGCCTCCATCAACTGGTCATGCGGCTGCGGTCCCGTCGAATACTTCATATCAAACCGCTGCAACCCCAAGGCCTTCACGGTCGCCGCAATTTTCCGCGCCACCGTCTCCGGGCTGCCTACATACAGCGACCCATTCCTGACCTCGTCCAGATACCGCTCCTTCGTGACCGGCGGCCACCCCCGCTCGCGCCCGATCCGGCCGAACATCGCCTGATAATGCGGCCAGAGCTGCTCCTGCGCCGCCTCATCCGTCGCCGCCACGAAGCCCGGAGAATGCACCCCCACCGGCCGCGTCTCACGGCCCAGCTGCTTCACCGCCCGATGATAAAGCTCGACATAGGGCACGAACCGCCGCGGATCGCCCCCAATGATCGCCAGCATCAGCTGCAAATCCTGCCGCACGACCCGCACCACAAACTCCGGGCTGCCGCCGACGCCGACCCAGACCTGCATCCCCTCGGGCCCAAGCGGTGGATAGACGACCTGATCGGTCAATCCCGTCCGCGTCTGCCCGGCCCAGGTCACCCGCTCCTGCCGCACCAGCTTGGCGAAAAGATCCAGCTTCTCTTCGAACAGAATATCGTAATCGGCCATGTCATAGCCAAACAGCGGGTAGCTTTCGCTGAAGCTGCCGCGACCAAGGATAGCCTCGGCCCGCCCGTTTGATATGGCATCCAGGGTGGAAAACCGCTGGAACACCCGCACCGGATCGTCCGACGACAAGACCGTCACCGCCGAGCCGAGCTTGATCCGCTTGGTCCGCCCCGCGATGGCGGCCAGCACCACCTCGGGCGCCGAGATCGCGAAATCCGACCGGTGATGTTCGCCCAGGCCGATGAAGTCGATGCCCACCGCATCGGCCAGCGCGGCCTCTTCGACCACGTCGCGGAGCACCTCATCCTGCCGCTTTGGCTTGCCATCCGGTCCGAGGGTCACGTCCCCGAATGTGTCGAGCCCGAGAGAAATCTGATGATCCATGACCACCTCCTGTTGGACCGCAACATAGGTGCTGCGGCGCGGCTGGCAAAGCTGCATCGGCGCACGGAGGCCGCGCAGGGGCGCACTCTCGACAGTGGGTGGGCGGGTGTGGATGATGGGGAAAAGAAGGAGACGGACATGGCCTCGCCCGAACAGCTTGCCTTGATGATGGGTCTGGATATCCCGGACTTTGACCAGATGGGATATTATGGTGCCGACTACGGGACGATGAAGCCGTTTCATCGGGTTGGCAGCCTGCTGTTCCTTTCAGGGCATGTCGCGCAGATCGGGGCGGAGATCACCCACAAGGGGCGGTTGGGCAAGGACGTGACGACCGAAGCGGGGTATCTGGCGGCGCGGCAGACCGGGATCAATGTGCTGGGCGGGATCAAGCAGGCGGTGGGGTCATTGGACCGGGTAAAGAGCATCGTCAGGACGCTGAATTTCGTGGTCTGCACGCCTGACTACGAGGAGGTCCACAAGGTTTCCTCGGGGCTTTCGGACCTGTTCGTGGAGGTTTTTGGCCGCGAGCGGGGGCTTGGCGGGCGGGCCACGATCGGAGTGATGGCGCTGGCGAACGGGGTCTGTTTCGAGACCTGGGCCACGGTGGAGATCGAGGGGGATTGAGGGCGTCCCACGGTGGGACATTTTCCGGGCCACGCACTATCAATGGGTTACAAGGGCCGATTTACCGGACGTTAACCTTTTGCCGCCTCGGCCACGCAGAGGTCAGGGGCATCGCGGATGGCGACGCGCCGGGCGGCGCCAAACAACGGGCGGAGCCACGCGCCGAGCGCGGCCAAGCGCGCCATTCGGGCCGCGCTGCGGGCGCGGCGCAGATGCAGGACCACCTCTTGCCGGTGCCGTTCATGGGGATCGAGAGCGCTGCCGTCCGGGCGATACCTGACCGATGCGCGCAGGAGATCGAGATTGACGACGTGTAACATGGGAATCCTGTCCGATTGCGGTTTGCCTTGCAAAACTACCCTCAGATACGCAGATTTCCGAATCAGGAAAATCCATCGGACGAAAGTTGAGCTTACATGTCACCGGTCTGGCGCAACCTGCCTTCGCTGTCGTCGCTGCGGGCGTTCGATGCGGTGGCGCGGCACGGCGGGTTCACCGGAGCGGGACGGGTGCTGAACGTCACGCATGCGGCGGTGACGCAGCAGGTGCGCGCGCTGGAGCGGGAACTGGGGGTGGCGCTGGTCAGACGGGCAGGACGCACGGTCATCTTGACGGACGCCGGCCAGCGGCTGTCGCAGGTGCTGAACGAAGGTTTCGGCACCATTGCGGCGGGGATCGAGGAGCTGCGCCGCAGCGAGGAGCGCCGCCCGCTGCGCGTATCGACGACGACCTTCATCGCAGAGGCGTGGATCATGCCGCGCCTGCCGGAGTTCTGGGCGCGCTGCCCCGGCATCGAGGTGGCCTTGTCGCCCAGTCATGCCGTGGTCGATTTCGCGCGCGACGGTTTTGATCTTTCGGTGCGGTCGCTGAGCGACGGGTGGGCCGCCGATCCGACGGTGGATATTCTGCCCCTGGCGCGCACGCCAATTCTGGTGGTTTGCGCGCCGTCGCTGCTGGCCAATGGCCAGAGAGACCCGGAAAAGTTGCCGTGGATACTGGAGGCGGATGCGCCTTGGGACGAAGATCGCCTGCGGGCTGCGGGGATCAACCCGGACGTGCTGCACCGGATCACGCTGGGCAGCCGTCACCTGGAAATGTCAGCGGCGCGGCGCGGGCTTGGCTGCATGTTGGCGGCGGAAATCATCTGCCGCGATGATCTGGCGGCGGGTCGCCTGATTGCGCTGCCGGTGCCGGACTTGCCGTCGATCACCTATGCGGCGGTCATACCGAAAGGGCCGCGCCGCCCGGCCGTAGAGCAGTTCGTGGATTGGCTGAGGACGATTTTCTAGGCCGTCAGGCTTTGCAATCGCGGCAGGCCCTCCAATCGCGTCAGGCTTTGGGTCAGGCGATGTCGCGGACCATGAGTTGATTGCCTTCCTTGCGCACCTCGAACCGTTTGGTCAGGCGCTTGACAAGGTCTGACAGGCGCGGACTGCCGTAGGTGCGGGCGTCGAAATCGGGATCGGCGCGGACCATGTATTGCCCGATCTGACCAAGCGAAAACCATTCACCGTCCGGGTCGATGGTGGTCATTGCCTTGCGGATGAGGGGGATCGCCTCGGTTTCCGGGCGCTTGGAAGGCTGCGGCGCGGGGGCATCCTGCTTTGGGGCGGCGGCGGCAGCGCGGGCGGGCTTTGGGTCGGGCTCCGCATCCCCGACGATGTTTTCGATCAGGATGAAACGGTTGCAGACCTTGCGCAGGGATTCGGGGGTCTTGGCCTCGCCGATCCCGATCACCTCCAGCCCCTCTTCGCGGATGCGGCTGGCAAGGCGGGTGAAATCGCTGTCGGAGGAGACAAGGACGAAGGCGTCGAACTTTCCGGCGTGCAGGATATCCATCGCGTCGATCACAAGGCCGATGTCGCTGGCGTTCTTGCCTTTGGTGTTGGCCGATTGCTGATGCATGACAAGGCCGAGGTCGCGGGCCTGCACCTTCCAGCCGGCAAGCTGGGTGCTGGACCAATCGCCATAGACGCGCCGCAGGGCGGGTTCGCCGATGGTGCTGATTTCCTTGAGGATCGCTTCGGCGTGGCGGGCAAGCACGTTGTCGGCGTCGATCAGGACGGCCAGAAGCGGCGAGGAGTTGGGGCTGGGCATGGTGGCCTCCGGTCAGATGCTGGGCGTTTGTGGCGGGTCTGGCAGGGCGTGGAAAGCCCCCTTGGACCGAGGCCGGATGTGCGGAGGTGGTGGCCCCGCCCGGTGACCGGGCGGGGTTTTGGTCAGTAGACCACGACGGAGCGGATGCTTTCGCCGGAATGCATCAGGTCGAAGCCCTTGTTGATATCTTCGAGCTTGAGGATGTGGGTGATCATGCTGTCGATCTCGATCTTGCCGTCCATGTACCAGTCGACGATCTTTGGCACATCGGTGCGGCCGCGCGCGCCGCCAAAGGCGGTGCCTTTCCAGACGCGCCCGGTGACAAGCTGAAACGGGCGGGTTTCGATGGTTGCTCCGGCCGGGGCGACGCCGATGATGATCGACTGGCCCCAGCCGCGGTGGGTACATTCCAGCGCGTCGCGCATCACCTTGACGTTGCCGGTGCAGTCGAACGAGTAGTCGGCCCCGCCGATCTTGTCGAAGGGGGTTTTCGTCAGGTCGACGATGGCTTGCACGACGGAGCCTTCGATCTCCTTCGGGTTGACGAAATGCGTCATCCCGAACTTTTCGCCCCAGGCTTTCTTGTCGTTGTTGATGTCGACGCCGATGATCATGTCGGCCCCAGCCATCTTGAGGCCCTGGATCACGTTCAGCCCGATGCCACCCAAGCCGAAGACCACGGCCTTGGCGCCGATCTCGACCTGAGCGGTGTTCAGGACGGCACCAATGCCGGTGGTGACGCCGCAGCCGATGTAGCAGATCTTGTCGAAGGGCGCGTCGTCGCGGACGCGTGCCAGCGCGATTTCAGGCACGACGGTGTGGTTGGCGAAGGTCGAGCAGCCCATGTAGTGGTGGATCGGGGTGCCATCCAGCATGGAAAACCGGCTGGTACCGTCGGGCATCAGGCCTTGGCCTTGCGTGGTGCGGATCGCGGTGCAGAGGTTGGTCTTGCGCGACAGGCAGGACGGACATTCGCGGCATTCGGGGGTGTAGAGCGGGATGACGTGGTCGCCGGGTTTCAGCGATTTCACGCCCGGACCGCAGGCGATGACGACGCCCGCGCCTTCGTGGCCGAGGATAGCGGGGAAGAGGCCTTCGGGATCGGCCCCCGAGAGGGTGAATTCGTCGGTGTGGCAGATGCCGGTGGCCTTGATCTCGACCAAGACCTCGCCTTCCTTGGGGTCGGCGAGATTGACCTCCATGATCTGCAGCGGTTTGCCTGCGGCTACGGCGACGGCGGCACGGGTGCGCATGTGGATTTCCCTCCCTTAATGCTTTGCGGCAGGCTGTGCGAAACTGGCCCTGAACGCAACGTCGGAAACGACGCTTGCGGGTGGTTCGGGCCGCCAACGGGAACCAAGTGGCGCATAGCTTCGTTTCCACGAGAAGCCCGGCAAGCGGGCCTTGGCCGGGGTTTTGGCGCCCCGATGTGAAAGGACCATTCGCATGACACCCCGTATCCTTCTTGCCCTGCCCTTTGCCCTGATGGCCTGCGTGCCGGTCGTGGTGGAAACGCCAGTGCCGACCACCGATGCCTGCGGCGCGTCGCAGTTGCAGTATCTGGTCGGTGACCAGTCGCGCGTGCTGCAGACCATGCGGTTTTCGCAGCCGGTGCGGATCATTCCGTTTGGCGGGATGGTGACGCAGGACTTCCAGCCGCAGCGGTTGAACATCTGGCTGGACCAGTATGACATCATCTCACGCGTGACCTGCGGCTGAGGTGGTGGCGCGTCGGGCATAGGCTTTGACGCGCCATGCCTGGCGTTGCTAGGCTGCGCCATCTGGTCGTGAAGGGGGCGCGTGATGCGGTTCGGGATGGGCGTCTTGATGGTTGCGCTGGCGGCCTGTCAGCCGGTGAAAGACGCTGCCGGTGACAGGTGCGGCGCGGATGGGTTGCAGGCGCTGATCGGTCAGGACACATCGGTTCTGGCGGCGATGAGCTTTCCGGCAGGCACGCGGTTCATCGAGCCCGGCACGCCGGTGACGATGGATTACAACGAGAATCGGTTGAACATTCATATCGGCAGAACCGGGCGGATCGAAAAGATCAACTGCGGTTGAGCCGAACAGCGGGCGCCCCGGTGGGACGCCCGTAGGTAGCGGTTATTTCTTCGCGCGGAATTCGGTGTGGCAGTCTTTGCAGGCGCCACCAATCGCGCCCATGCCCGCGCCGATGGTTTCTACGGAGGCCACATCAAGCGCAGTTGCGGCGGCGTTGAGCGCGCCGGCGTCTTTCAGGAATTCGTCCCAGTTCGTCCAGATTTCGGGCTTGGCTTCGGAGGCCGGGTCAGCGGCGCCCTGATCCTTGAAAGCGGCCTCGATGCCGGCGGAGGCTTCGATGATCGCGGCCTTGGCGGCTTCGGCGGCGGCGGCGTCATAGGCGGATTTGCCACCCGCCATGTCACCGAGGATGCCGGTGTTCTTGCCGATGGTGCGCATCAGGTCGGACCGGGCTTTTGCGTTCGGGTCGGTGCGATCGCCTTCGGCAAAAGCGGCGCCCGCAATCAGGATCGCCCCGACGGCGAGGTACTTGGTAAACTTCATTGGACAGCTCCGCTCTGGGTGGTTGCAAGGGCAGTATAGGCGCGACCTTTTGTCCCGATAGCCTGCAAATGTTGCTGTCCGCTGCGCTCACGCGATTGTCATCGGCGGCGGGCCGAGCGACTCAACTCTTGAAGCGAGGCTTGGCATAAAGTGAACAATTAGTGAACATGGTCGTGTCATGGTTGCAAGGCGCATCCTTTCGCTGTGGTTTCCGCGTCTGGCGGCAGAGCGCATCCTGCGGCGGCGGCGGGATGCCTTGCCGCAGCCGTTTGCCATTGTGGGCGATGCAAACGGGGCGCAGGTGCTGGTGTCGCTGAACGCCGAGGCACAGGCGGCGGGGCTGAGTTTGGGCCAGCCGTTGCGGGATGCGACGGCAATCTGGCCGGATCTGATGACGCATCCGGCAGACCCGGCGGGCGAGGCGCAGTTCCTGACGGTGCTGCGCCGCTGGGCCGGGAAGTTCAGCCCGTGGGTGGCCGAGGAGCCTCCCGCCGGTCTGGTGATCGATCTGACGGGGTGTGCGCATCTGTTCGGCGGCGAGGTGGCGCTGTTGCGCGAGGTGGAGCAGGATTGCGCGGATCTGGGGCTGACGTTCCGGGCGGGGCTGGCCGATACGCCGGGGGCGGCCTGGGCCTTGGCGCGGTATGCCGGGGGGACGGCGGCGCCATTGCGCAATGGCGATGCGGTGGAACAGGAGGCGCGGGCGACGCGGGCGCGGGCCACCAAGCGGCGCGGGTGGGAGCGGGGCGGTGATGCGCCAAGGCCTGCGACGCCGGGCACGGCGGCGGCGATGATCGCGGAGCCCGGTCATGCACGGGCGGCGATTGCGGGGTTGCCCCTGGCGGCGCTGCGGCTGGATGCCGAGACGGTGGAGGGGCTGACGCGGCTGGGCTTGCGGCGGGTCAGCGACATCATGGGGATGCCGCGCGCGGCGTTGGCGCGGCGGTTCGGGGCCGATGCGGTGCGGCGGCTGGATCAGGCGCTGGGGCTGGAGACGGAGCCGGTCAGCCCGGCGCGGGCACCGTTGCATTTTGCGGTGCGGCTGACCTTGCCGGACCCGATCGGGTTGCGCAGCGATGTGGAGGCGGCGGTGGACCGGCTGCTGCCGGAATTGTGCGCGCGGCTGAAGGCCAAGGGGCGCGGCGCACGGACGGTGCAGATGCAGGCGTTCCGCTGTGACGGGCGGGTGGAGGTGGTGGCCGTGGGGCTGGCGCGGGCGGCCGATACGGTGGAGCGGATCCGGCCCTTGCTGATGCTGAAGCTGGATGCGATCGACGCGGGCTTCGGGATTGATTGCGTGCGGCTGGAGGCGGTGCTGACCGAGCCGTTGCACGCGCTGCAGCACCGGGGGCATTTCGATGCGACGGCCAGTGTCGTGGCGCGCCAGACCGCGCCGGGGGCAAAGCTGGACGACCTGATCGGCAAGCTGGGCGCGCGGCTGGGGGCCGAGGCGGTGACGCGGCGGCATCCGGCGGAAAGCAACATTCCGGCGAAGGCGGTGATCACGCTGGCGGCGGCATGGTCTTCTGCGCATGAGGGCGAGTGGCCCGAACCGCCTGCCCCGCGCCCCTTGGTGATGCTGCGCCCCGAGGCGGTTCATGCGCCCGACAGCCCGGACCCTCCCGCCCGGTTCCGCTGGCGGCGGCGCGATCTGGTGACGCGGATGGCCACGGGGCCGGAGCGCATCCAGCCGGAATGGTGGCTGGATGATCCCGATTGGCGGTCGGGCGTGCGCGATTACTGGCGGGTGGAGGTGGAGGGCGGGCTGTGCCTGTGGCTGTTCTATGCGACGGGCGGGGCGGCTTCGGGCGGCTGGTTCTGCGAGGGGTGGTTCGCGTGACGGCTTGTGCAAGCGCGGCGTGAGTGGGAACACTTCGCCATGAAGTCGAGAAGCCGGATCTCTGTTCAACAGACGCAGCGCCTGACGCTGACCACGGGGCTTGCCACCTCGATCCGCATCCTGCGGGCGGATGCGGCGGGGCTGACGCAGTATCTGGAGGAACAGGCGGCGGAAAATCCGCAGTTGGTGGTAGTCAGGCAGACCCCTGGGGAATGGCTGCCGCGCTGGCGCGATGCGATGTTGCGCGGTGTTGGTGGCGGTGGCGGCGGCGAGCAGCCGGAGGTGGAGGCGGCGGGGCCGAGCCTGATTGCCCATGTGTCGGACGCGATCGGGGCGCTGCGGCTGACACCGCGCGAGGCGCGGGTCGCCGAGGCGCTGGTCGAGGCGCTGGAACCGACGGGCTGGCTGGGCCGACCGCTGCCCGCCATTGCGGCGCGGGCGGGCGCGTCGGTGCCGGAGACCGAGGCGGTGCTGGTGCGGATACAGGCGCATGTCGAGCCGTCGGGGTTGTTTGCGCGGTCGCTGGCCGATTGCCTGCGCTTGCAGGCCGCCGAGGCCGAGGTGCTGGACGCGGGGCTGGACGCGGTCTTGGCGCGGCTGGATCTGGTGGCGGCGGGCGATCTGGCGCGGGTGGCGCGCGAAACCGGGCTGACCGAGGCCGAGGTGCGACGCAAGATCGCGGTGATCCGCGGCTTTGACCCCAAGCCCGGCGCACAGTTCGAAGCCTGCGCAGCACCCGTGCGCGAGCCGGACCTGATGGCGCGGAAGGGCGACGCGGGGTGGGAAATCTCGCTTAACCGGTCGGCGCTGCCGTCGCTGTCGCTGGCGGAGGCCAAGGGCAAGGGGCGGGGCGAAGCACGCGCGTTGATCCGGCTGGTGGAGGGGCGCAATGCCACGCTGCTGACCGTGGGGCGCGAAATCCTGATGCGTCAGGCGGCGGCGCTGGAGGATGGCACCGGGGCCTTGGTGCCGATGACGATGGCCGAGGTGGCCGAAGCGCTGGGGCTGCACCAAAGCACGATCAGCCGCATTGTGGCGGGCACGGCGGTGGATACGCCGAAGGGGACCTGGTGGTTGCGTGCGCTGTTCAGCCAATCGGTCACCCAAGGCGGGCTTTCGGCGGCAGCATTGCGCGACCGGCTGACACGGCTGGTGGCCGAAGAGCCTGCGGACAGGCCTTTGTCGGACGAGGCGCTGGCGGCGGCACTGTCGGCCGGGGGCAGCCCGGTGGCGCGGCGGACGGTGGCGAAGTATCGCGGCATCCTTGGCCTGCCACCCGCACATCGGCGCAAGCGCAGGCCTGACAAAGGGCGCTAGGGCCGCGATTTCACCGGCGGATGTCGCGCAAGGGGATGATCTTTGCGGCCCTGCGGGGTAGCAGGGGCGAAACGGGCAGTCGGCGGAGCGTGAGGATCATGGGATTTTTTCTGGGTGTCGACACGGGCGGCACCTACACCGATGCGGTGATCCTTGACGAAGCTGCGACGCGGGTGATCGGCAAGGCCAAGGCGCTGACCAGCCGGCACGATCTGGCGGTGGGTATCGGGCAGGCCGTGGATGCGGCGATTGCGGCGGCCGGAGTAACGGCGGCGGAGGTATCGCTGGTGTCCTTGTCGACCACGCTTGCGACCAATGCGCTGGTCGAGGGGCAAGGCGGACGGGTTGCACTGGTGGTGATCGGGTTCGATGCCGACGATCTGACGCGCGGCGGGCTGACCGAGGCGTTGAAGGGCGATCCGGTGGTGTCGGTGGCCGGCGGGCACAGCCATGCGGGAACCGAGGCGGCGGCGCTGGATCTGGCGGGGCTGGAGGCGGAGGTCGCTCGCATTGGCGACGAGGTGATGGGCTTTGCCGTGGCCGCGCGCTTTGCGACCCGCAACCCGGCGCATGAGGTGGCCGCGCGTGAGGTGATCCGGCGGGTGACGGGGCGTCCGGTGACGTGCAGCCATGAGTTGTCGGCGCAGTTGAACGGGCCGAAGCGGGCACTGACGGCGGTGCTGAATGCGCGGCTGATCGGGATGATCGACCGGCTGGTGGCGGCCTGTGAGCGGCATCTGTCGGCGATTGGGATCGAGGCGCCGTTGATGGTGGTGCGGGGGGATGGCGCGCTGATTTCGGCAGCAATGGTGCGCGAGCGGCCGATCGAGACGATCCTGTCCGGGCCGGCGGCCAGCATCGTCGGCGCGCGCTGGCTGACAGGCGCGTCAGATGCGCTGGTCTCCGACATTGGCGGCACCACGACCGATGTGGCGCTGTTGCGCGACGGATTGCCGGAGATCGACCCCGAGGGCGCGCGGGTCGGCGGGTTTCGCACGATGGTCGAGGCGGTGGCGATGCGGACCACGGGCCTTGGCGGCGACAGCGAGGTGCATCTGATCACCGAGGGGTTGAAGGGTGGTTTGCGGTTGGGGCCACGGCGGTTGATCCCGGTGTCTTTGCTGGCGGTGGACCATGGCGCGATGGTCCATGCCGCGTTGGACCGCTGGCTGAGTGCGGATGCTGTCGGAGAGATGGACGGGCGGTTTGTGGTGCCGATGGCCGGGCAAACCGGCGGGCTTTCACCGCGCGAGGCGGCGGTGCTGGAGCGGGTGGCGGTGCCGATGCCGATGGCGCAGGCCCTGACATCGCGGCTGGAGGTGGCGGCGCTGGAGCGGCTTGTGGCGCGGGGGCTGGTGATGGTGGCGGGCGTCACGCCGTCGGACGCGAGCCATGTGCTGGGGGGGCTGGACGCATGGGACCGGGCGGCGGCGGACAAGGCGGTGCGGCTGATGGCGCGGCGGCGGACCGGGGCGGGCGAGCGGTTCGCCAGCGGCCCGGAGCCATTTGCGCGGGCGGTGGTCGATCAGGTGACGGCGCAAACGGTGGATTGCCTGCTGGAGGCCGCGTTCGGCGAGGATGCGGCCTTTGCGGGCGAAGCGCCCGAGGCCCTGGCGCGGCATGTGCTGGCGCGGGCGGGTCTGGCGCGGCACCGCGGCGTGGTGGAAGTGACGGCGCGGCTGGGCGTGCCGGTGATCGGGCTTGGGGCATCGGCGCCGTTCTACTATGGCGCGGTCGGCGCGCGGCTGGGTTGCGAGATGATCCTGCCGGAACACGCCGGGGTCGCCAATGCGATCGGCGCGGTGGCAGGGCAGGTGAGCCAGCGGGTGCAGGGCATCGTGTCGTCGCCTGCCGAGGGGCGGTTCGTGGCGCATCTGGCCGACGGGTTGCAGGTTTTCGGCACTCGTGATGCGGCGCTGGACGCGATGGAGGCGGCGCTGGTCGCCGAGGCATCCGACCGGGCGCGACGGGCGGGGGCGGTCGATCTGCGCGTGACGGTGGCGCGCGATGTGCGCGAGGCCGAGGTCGAGGGCCGCGCGATGTTCATCGAAGCGACAGTGACGGCCACCGCCTCCGGCCGCCCGCGTGTGGCGCATGGGTGACGGCACAGCGATTCAGGCTTGACCTTCACGGGACGCGCCCTTAATCCCGCGCCCAGTGGCTAGGTAGCTCAGCTGGTTAGAGCACGTGACTCATAATCACGGGGTCGGGGGTTCGAGTCCCCCCTCGCCACCACTTTCCCCTACAAGCTGAAGCCGTGGGATCGTGCGGGCCGCCGCGCCGATTGTGGCGCCGGAACAGATGCTATTCAGACGGGGGATGGTCGGGCCAACGCCACGTCCGACCAGCACAATGTCGGGCCGTTTCCTGCTGGTCCGGCGTTCCCGCCGGTTGCTGACGGTGAAAGGGGCCTGCTTTGACCGTTGCCGAAAGAACCTCCGGCTTGCCGATCTCGGCCATGCCCAGAACGGCCTTCAACGCGGCAAAGTTCGGATCGAACCGGCGGTTGAAGCCGATCATCACGGGGCGTCCCTTGCCGGAAACGGCTTTCCGGCAGGCCAGCGCGCGGGCGAGGCTCAGGTCGACTGGCTTTTCGCACCGCACCGCCTTGCCCGCAGCGGTGGCGCGTTCGATCAGGTCGGAATGCGTGTCGGTCGACGTGGCGATCAGCACGGGGTCGATTGGCGCAGGCCAGGGCGCGCTTTGCCTCGCTGGTGCGGTAGTTGAAGGTGGCGTTGTGCTTGGGGCATCCGACGGTGCCTTCCATGACCAGCCCGGCGCAGAGATGCACCTTTTCGTGGCTGCAGCCGCCGTCCCTTGCGTGGAAGGTGTCGTCTTCGCTGCGCACGATGACAAAGGTCTGCGTGCCGTGATCGAAGCGGATCAGGTCATCAAGTTCGATGTCGCCTGTCGCAGAGGCGCGGGTCCAGGTGGGACTGGCCGGTCTCTCAGTGCGCTGGTGGAGGAGGGTGGCCGCCATGGCTGGCCATGCAGCCTTCGATTTCGGCTTCGAGGCTGGCCATTCTGGCGCCTCCGGCCTTCAGGTCAGTGATCTCTTCGCGGGTCTTTTCGTCCGTCTGGAAATCGACGGCGACGGCACCGCGGGGCAGAACGGCGACGTGGTCACCCACGACCATGGCGTGGATCACCTGATCGGTGATGAAACACCACGGCAAGCCCGCGCTGCTTTGCCTCGTTCACGATGCGCAGGACGTGGGTCGCCTGCTTGACGCCAAGTGCTGCGGTGGGTTCATCGAGGATCAGCACTCGTACGCCGAAGTGGACGGCCCGGGCGATGGCGAGGGACTGGCGTTCGCTACCCGAAAGGCCGGCAACCAGACGGTCGCCATCGTCGATCCGGGTGATGCCGAAGTCCGGCGCGGCCTTCACCACAACGGCGTGGGCGCGTCTGCGATCAAAGATCCTGAACGGACCGCAGCCTTTCGTCGGCTCGACCCGGATACAGACACTGCGCCTGATCGACATCCGCCGTAACGTCCCGCCAAACTGGTGGACGGTGGCAATTCCGTTGTCGGATGCGGCGCGGGGGCTGGGGAAGCTGACCGGCTTGCCGTCCATCTCGATGGTGCCGGTGGCGAGCTGGTGAACGCCGGACAGAAGGCGGATCAGCGTGGATTTGCCGGCGCCGTTGTCGCCCAGCAGGCAGAGCCCTTCGCCAGCCTTCACCTACAGCGAGATGTCGCGCAGCACGTCGATCGGGCCGAAGGACGTGTTGACGCCAGGCAGGGCGATGATCGGACCGGTCATGCCTTGGCCCCTTTCTTTGGCGCGTCGGACAGCGCCACCTTGCGGAAGGTGTTGTTCATCAGGACTGCGCCCAGAAGCAGCACGCCGATGATCAGGCTGGACCAGGTACGGTCAAAATCGGTGTAGTAGATGCCTTGGGTGACACCGCGAACAGGCTGCCCAGCGTCACGATCAGCGAGGGCACGGCCGTCTTGACCAACAGGATACCGTTGACCAGCCCGACGATCCCCCCGACGCCCAGCGCCGCGGCCACGCCGATCCAGATCGGCAGGCCGTAGTGGCCGGAAATGACCGCCACGGTCATTGCGGGGTGGCACCGCCGATGCCTTCTTGATGATGTTCCAGAAGGCGTCGTCATTTGATCCGCCGAAGACAGCGATATCTGCGGTCATAGCAGCCGTTCCTCCCGCCACCAGTGCCGTCGTCGCAGGATGTCGGGGTGTCAGGTGCGGGCCGCCCTGGCGTTCACCCGCGCCTTCTTTTTCTCGAACCGGGCCTGCATCCGGGCCTCGCCCTCTTTCGAGCCATCGTGGAAGCAGCCGAACCACTTGTCCAAGGGGATCAGGCCGTCGCCGCCGTAGTTCACATCGAAATACGTGTGGTGCAGGTAATGGGCGTAGGCGTGGCTACCCAGCGCGGTACCCTCGGTCAGTTCCAGCTTGTCGAAGCCGATATGCCCGTTCACCGCGCCAAAACCCGCAAGGTGCAATTGGAACATCGCCAGCATTGGGTTAGACGGCAGGATCAGGTGCCAGAACGCGACGGCGTGATACAGGAACCCCTCCACCGGATGCATCGAAAGGCTGGACCAAGGGCTAGGGTTGACCGAGTTGTGGTGCACCGAATGGACCCATTTGTAGAGGATCGGCAGGTGGATCAGCCGGTGGATGCAGAAGAAATGCACCTCGTGGATCGCGGGGGCGAGCAGCGTCAGCACCACCAGCCAGACCCAGTGATCCTCCCACGACAGCCACGGCACATAGCCTGCGGCAAAGGCATGCAGGAACAGAACCTCGACCAGTGTCCAGAGGGGGATCGAGATGAAGAACGATCGCAGGAAATTGTCGATGTTCTGGGATTTGAACCAGAACACGTCCGACGCATGATCGGACGGGAACTTGCCGTTGTATTTGAACCGGGTGCCCTGCTTGCGGCGGACATACCAGAGCAGCTCGACCGAGCCGTAAAAGACGAAGATCGCCGCCGCGTTTACCGCGTAAAGCCACAGAGCCCAGCCCCAGGACAGGGTCTTCAACGTCTCGACATCCGGCACGACGAAGAACCACCACACGAGCGCGGTTGCCATGTGAAACGCGTTCCACGGAAACAGGTATTCCGGAAGCCACGCCAGAACCTTTGGCAGGCTGAATGGACGACGCCAGATTGGCGGAAGTTCCAGAGGTGCTTTCGGAGCCCAATCGCCGCGCTTGTTGCGGGTGCCGTACTGCAGATCGTCCAACGTTCGCCTCCCTTCTCTGGCCCGTCGGGGTTGTCGCGACATGAGCGCTTAAGCCCAAGCGAAGGCCCTTGAATTGCAAGGCCAGCGGCCCGCTCGTGTCGTTGCGAAACGTCCCCCTGTGCGCCACGAGACAGATCGTTCGCCCCGCGGCGATGTGGGAAGGTAAACGCCTTGACGGGCGTCAAATCAACCCGACATGATAGCGTAAAAACCAGATCGTCGCATTCGTATCATTTTGATCTGAAGATGATCCAAAACCTATCAGGAACCCCATGCGCCGCCCAACCATCCCCGATCTTGCCGACGCCTCCGGCCTTTCGGTAGCAACGATCAACAGGGTACTTTCGGGTGCCCCAAACGTGCGGCTTGCAACGCGCGAACGGGTGCAGCGGGCCGCCGAAGATATCGGGTTTTACGGGCTGGGCAGCATCCAGGCCCGTGTGGCGGCCGCCCGACCGCGCCTGCGTTTCGGGGTTCTGCTTTTGCAACCGCACCGCCCGTTTTACAGGATTGTTGCGCGTGAACTTGAGCAGGCTGCCGCCATCGCGGCGGGGGCGGATGTTGATTTGCGGCTGGAGTTTCTTGAAGACCTTTCGCCGCACAACGTTGCATCTCGAGCGTTGGAGTTGGCAAGGGATTGCCGCGCCATTTGCCTCACGTCTGCGGTTCATCCCGTCGTGACCGAAGCGCTGGAGAACGTTCAGGCAAAGGGTATTCCGGTCTTTGCGCTGATTTCGCAGATTTCGGTCACCGGGCAGATGTCCTATATCGGTCTCGACAATTGGAAAGTCGGCCGCACATCGGCTTGGGCCTTTGCCAACATCTGCAAAACGCCGGGCAAGATCGGTATCCTGATGGGCAACCCACGCTACAGGAACCAGGAAATGAACGAGGCCGGATTTCGGTCTTACTTCCGGGAATATGCCCCATATTTTACGCTTTTGGAGCCTATTTCGACGTTCGAATCCGCCGCCGTTGCCGAAGAGATGACCGAACGGCTTCTGGCCGAACATCACGATCTGGCGGGGCTTTACATCTCGGGCGGCGGGATCAGGGGCGCGCTGTCGGCGTTGCGGTCGGGCGGAAAAGCGGGCTCGATGGTCGTCGTCGGCCACGACCTGACCGATGTTACGCGGGATGCGCTTCTTGACGGCACGATGACGATGGTGATCTCGCATCCGCTGGCAAGGCTGGCGCGCGATGCCATTGATGGCATGATCCGCGCGTGCGCAAACCCGGGCAGCAACCAGACAAGCGTTGTTCCATTCGAGATTTACACCCGAGAAAACCTGTAATCGGGAGGCGTAGCGCGAAAAGCCACGGTCAGACCAGGGGGAAACGGTGCCTGAAATAGTTCACGTCGCGCGAGAGGTCGGCAGATTTCCGCCGCGCTTGAACAGCAGAACGAGCGCGA
Source organism: uncultured Alphaproteobacteria bacterium (assembly GCA_963822435.1). GTDB lineage: Bacteria > Pseudomonadota > Alphaproteobacteria > Rhodobacterales > Rhodobacteraceae > JAUYQR01. Next base: position 117,133 of record CAWGHN010000006.1, on the reverse strand, counting down.
GGGCGCTGAACGCGGCGCCCGTCAGAAAGGTCGCTGGCGCGCCGACGCTGTCCCACAAAAGCCCGGCAACCAGACTTGCGACCAAAAGCGCGACGCCGCTGACCAGATTGAAAAATCCATACGCCGTGCCGCGCAGATCGGCCGGGGCGGTGTCGGCCACCATGACGGCCAGCAGGCCTTGCGTCATGCCCATGTGCACGCCCCAGACCGCGACGCCGGCAAGAACCACGGCCCAGTGGGCCGAACTTGCCAGAATGAGGTCGGCCAGGATCAGCAGGGCAAGCCCCCCGATCAACAGGGATTTGTGGCTGACCCGATCAGACAGGCGGCCCAAGGGGTAGGCCGCAAGGGCATAGACTACGTTCATCGCCACCATCACCAGGGGAACTGTGGCCAGCGGAATGCCGCTTTGCTGCGCGCGCAAGACGAGGAAGGCCTCGCTGAAGCGGGCCAGCGTAAAGATGGCACCGATGCCGACCACCTGCCAATAGGCAGCCGGAAGGCGGGCAAGATTGGCACGCCGGATCGGGTTTTGCCGCACGGCCCCCGGCTTTGGTGGAGGCTCCTTTACCCCGAACGCCAGCAGGGCCACGGACATCGCAGCGGGGATCACCGCGATCCAGAACACGGCCTGAAAGTTGTTTGACCACAGCAGCATCAGACCCACCGCCAGCAACGGGCCGACAAACGCGCCGACGGTATCCAGCGATTGGCGCAGGCCGAACGCCGCACCACGCAGCTCTGGCGGGGCAATGTCGGCGACGAGCGCATCGCGGGGGGCGCCACGGATGCCCTTGCCCACGCGGTCGAGGAGACGCGCGGTCAGCACCAGCCCCGCGCCCGGAGCCAGCGCGAACAGCGGTTTGGTGATGGCGCCAAGCCCGTAACCAATAAGTGCCAGGCCTTTGCGCCGGCCGAACCAGTCGCTGAGCACGCCGGAAAACACCTTGACGATCAGGGCGGTCGCCTCGGCCAGCCCCTCGATCAGCCCGATCACCAGCGCGCTGGCCCCCAGCGAGGTGACCAGAAACAACGGCAACAGGCTGTGGATCATCTCGGATGAGATATCCATCAGCAGGCTGACGAAGCCCAGCACCCAGATGCCGGTTGGAATTTTGCTGCGGGTGGGTTCGGACACGGTCGCGGCTCCGACACGATAAGCTGGTGGCAACGATCACGACAGTGCGTTGGCAAACCGCACCGCCGCAACCCGTTCATCATCCGCCCACCTTACAAATTTATGATTGGCTGAAGGGCCGGGGCCGCGCAGTCAGCGATTTGGGCAATCAGCCTGACCCTTTGGCCCCAGCCGGGACCCTCCCTTTCGGCCCGACGGCATGATCCCACGGCCCCGTCACCACGGTCAGTCGGGGGATTTTCAGGCGGCCCCCGATATTTGCTCAGCCCCAGATGCATGGACTGGACAATGTGCCTGTGTTTGTGAGAAATCTGCGGCGCTGACGCGGGAGCGCGTCTGGCGCATTGATCCCGTGGTTTTCCAGCCGGCGACTGGCAGCGCTGGAACAGGAAAATCGCGCAGATCGCAGCGCAGGCGTTGCACTAGAGGTTCCGGAAGTCGTGGCAATACCCGTATCAATTGTTGTGCCGTGCCGAAACGAGGCCGAGAACATTCTGCCCCTGATCCGGGGTATCGTTCAAAGCATGTCGACGATCGGCCAGTTCGAGATCATCGTGGTCGACGATGCGTCGGATGACGGCATGGCCGGCTTGCTGGACGAAGAGCTGAAAACACGGGCGGAATTGCGCGTTCTGCGGCACGACCGCCCCGGCGGTCAGTCTGCGGCGATCCATTCGGGGGTGGTTGCGGCCAGCCATGATCTGATCTGCACGCTGGACGGCGATGGGCAGAACCCGCCCGAAGAACTGGCGCGACTGGTCGCCCCGTTCTTTCTGGCCGACGCCGCCACGCTGGGGCTTGTCGCGGGACAGCGCGTTGGTCGCAAGGACACGCTGGCGAAACGGCTTGCGTCCCGATTGGCCAACACGCTGCGGTCATTTGTCCTGCGCGATGGCACGCGCGACACCGGCTGCGGATTGAAATGCTTTCGTCGCGAAGTGTTTCTGACGCTGCCCTACTTTGATCACATGCACCGTTACCTGCCGGCCCTGTTCGCGCGCGACGGCTGGCGGATCGCGCATGTCGATGTCGGCCACCGGCCTCGCGGCGCAGGGCGGTCGCATTATTCGAACCTGCAACGGGGAATCGTCGGGATGTTTGACCTCATGGGCGTCGCGTGGCTGTTGCGTCGGCGCAAGAAAACCCGCGCGACCGAGGTTGATCGGACGGCTGTGCCGGTCGCTGGGGGTAAGCCATGATCTGGCTGATGGGGGCGCTTCACGTCAACAGCGGGACCGAACTTGCATGGGTGGTGTTCGGGCTGTGCGCTCAGTTGATGTTCACGGCGCGGTTCATCGTGCAATGGATTGCGTCCGAACGCGCGCGGTCATCAGTGATTCCGCTTGCGTTTTGGTATTTCTCGCTGGTCGGGGGCGTGATGCTGCTGGCCTATGCGATCTATCGCGCAGACCCTGTCTTTGTGCTGGGGCAGACCTTGGGCGTGGCAATCTATTCCCGCAATCTATGGCTGATTCATGCCAGCCGATAGCGCTGCCTGCGCTTGGCGCGCACGGGCTTTGGCTGCCCCGCCGAGGGCGGGATCAGGCGGGCTGTTGCGCCCCGGGCCACAGGCGGGCAACCCGAACTTGACCGATCCAAAAGGACACATCGCATGATGCAGCAGAGCGGCCCGTCGTTCTCCGCCCCTGTTTCTGCCCGCACCATCGGGCTGCTGGCGCTGTCGCTGGCCGTGGCATTGGCGGTGATCCTGCCCCTGCTGCGCCCGGTACTGCCGGTGGACGAGACGCGCTACCTTTCCGTCGCCTGGGAAATGTATCGCGACGCGAACTTCATCGTGCCGCACTTGAACGGCGAGATCTATGGCCACAAGCCACCCTTGCTGTTCTGGCTGATCAACCTGATCTGGTCGATCACCGGACCAAGCGAGATGGCGGCACGTCTGGTTGCCCCGGCCTTCGGGGTGCTGTCGGTGGCGCTGACGTGGCGGTTGGGAAACCGGTTGTTTGCCGATCGCCCCGGTCTGGGGGCGACGGCGGCGCTTATCCTTGCGTCAACCGGCATATTTGCGCTGTACGGCTCGTTGACCATGTTTGACACGATGCTGACCTCGGCCACGTTGCTGGGGATTCTTGCGCTTTTGCGGATGGATGCGGGCGGGCGATGGCCGGCAACACTCGGCCTTGGAGCGGCGCTTGCGTTCGGCGTGCTGGCCAAGGGGCCGGTGATCCTGGTTCACCTTTTGCCGCTGGCGCTGGCGCAACCGTTCTGGACACAGGCCGACGCGCGGCAAAGCGCAGGGGCATGGTATCGGCGGCTTGGTGCAAGCATCCTGATGGCGCTGGCGATCCTGGCGGTCTGGCTGGTTCCCGCGCTGTGGCTGGGTGGGCCTGACTACCGGGACGAGATCCTGTGGCGGCAAAGTGCGGGTCGCATGGTGAACGCGTTCGATCACGCCCGCCCGCTCTGGTTCTTTGTTGCGATCCTTCCGGTTCTGCTGTGGCCTTGGGCGTGGCGACCATCTGCCCTGCGCGGGCTGTGGACGAGTGGCTTGTGGCAAGACCGTCGCGCAAGGTTCCTTGCGGTCTGGGGGCTTGCCACGCTGGTGCTGTTTTCGCTGATTTCCGGCAAGCAGGCACACTATCTGATCCCTGCGCTGCCTGCCGCCGCACTGGCCCTGGCCGCCGCCCCCATGCCGCGACGCGGAATCGGGCCGTTTGTCGCGTGCCTTGCCGTGGTGGTGCCGGTGCTGATCTGGGCCGCGTTGCTGGCCACCGGACGAGCCAAGATCGACGGCGTTGCGGTGATGACGCTGGGGCCGGCAACCTTTGCGCTGGCCGTCGGCATCGCGGTGGCTGGACTTGTGCTGATCGCGCTGGCAGGACGGCGCGCACCGATGCTGGGCTGGGCCTTGGTCGCACCGGTGGCGTTGCTGGTCACGCATCTGATCCTGCGACCGGCCGTTTTCGAGCACTACGACACAGCGCGCTTTGCCGCTGCACTGAGCCAGGCCCCGGCGGGCAGCGTGGCGATTGTCGGCTATCCCTATCAGGGTGAGTTCGGCTTTACCGCGCGACTTTCCGGCCCGATCGCGGTGGTGCCGGAGGCCGAGCTTGCTGCCTGGGTGGCCGCCCATCCGGGCGGGCTTTTGATCAATGCCAGTGATCAGCCTGATGCGGCACCGCCGATCGCAGAAGGCTGGCTGGCCGGCAAGCATCTGCGTCTGCATCGTGTGCAGTAAAGAGGCTGAAGCGGTGTCGGCACACGCAGGGTCAGCCACCGAAAGCGGGAAGCCTATCCTGCTTCTGGGGGCGACCGATTACGCCGACGTCTTCATGGATGCGTTCGAGACGGTTCCAGGTGTCCGTCTGGCGGGATGCGTGCAAAACCTGGATCCGGCGGCCGACCGTCGGGAAATCCTTGGCAGACCCGTCTACTGGGCGGGGTCGATTGATGATTTGCGCCAGTCGCATGATCTGATCTGTATCCTCGGCACCACGAAACGCCGCGCATGGATTGTTGAAATGGTGGAACGAGGGTTCGCGTTTGCAACCCTTGTGCATCCGTCAAGCACCGTATCGCAGCGCAGCGTGCTGGGGCCGGGCGTATCCGTGGATGCAGCCACCGTCATTGCCGGGTTCTCGTGCATCGGCGATCATGTGCGCATCGGTCGGCGTGTGGCGATCGGCCACCACACCGAGATCGGCCACTACAGCACGGTTCATCCCGGCGTGGTGATCTGCGGCCATTGCAGCATTGGCGAACAGGTCACCATCGGCGCCGGTGCGGTGATCATTGATCGGGTCGCAATTGGCGACGGAGCCTTTGTCGCAGCCGGGGCGTTGGTCACCAAGGACGTTCCGTCCCGCGCGCTTGTTGCAGGGCATCCGGGGCGGGTCGTGCGTCCGAACTATGGACCTCGGTAAAAGCATGAACTTGGTTCTATCCGATGATGCTGGCTCAGGCCTTTCGGGGAATCCTGACCAGCCCATGATGAAAGTGCCGTTCAATCTGGCGACTCGCCTGGGGTCGGAAGACCGTTTTGTGATCGACGCCATCCACAGCGGACGCTTGTCGGGGGATGGCGCCTACGGCCGAAGATGTGAAGGTTACGCCGAAGGTTACCTCGGGTCTGGCAACGTCTTGCTGACTTCGTCGGGAACGCACGCCCTGGAAATGGCGGCGATGCTGCTGGATCTTTCGCCCGGCGACGAAGTGATCATGCCCAGCTTCACCTTCACCTCGACGGCTACGGCTTTCGTGTTGCGCGGTGCGCGCCCGGTGTTTGTCGATGTCAGGCCTGACACGATGAACATCGACGAGACGTGCATCGAAGCGGCAATCACGCCACGCACGCGGGCCATTGTCGTGGTCCACTATGGTGGTGTCGCGTGCCAGATGGACCGGGTGATGGAATTGGCAACTGCGCATGGGCTGGCTGTTATCGAGGACGCGGCGCATGCTCTTGGCGGCCGCTGGAGGGACCGGCCGCTTGGCACGATCGGTGACATCAGCGCCTTCAGCTTTCACGAGACCAAGAACCTCACCAGCGGCGGCGAGGGCGGGATGATCTGGGTCCGTGATCCCGCACTTTTTGCGCGTGCGCAGGTCATGCGGGAAAAGGGAACCAACCGAGGCGCGTTTCGTGCCGGTAAAGTGGCCAAATACGAATGGATGGATATCGGCAGCAGCTTTCTGATGTCAGACGTCAGTGCCGCCTATCTTTGGCCGCAGATATCGGCGATTGACCTGATCACCCGCCAGCGCCGGTCCATCTGCGACACCTATGGCACCGCCTTCGCCGACATCATCGCATCCGGCAGGATAACGGTGCAGGAGACGCCGGCCGGCACCTATGCGCCGGGCCACATCTTTTACATGAAACTGCGTGACGAGGCCGACCGTGATGCCTTTGCCGCCGCGGCGCGTGCCAAGGGCGTGCTGGCGGTTTCCCACTATGTCCCGCTGCACTCCGCGCCCGCAGGCCGAAGGTTCGGCCGCTTTGTCGGGCAGGATGCGGTAACGACACGCGATAGCCGTCGACTGGTGCGACTGCCGGTCTTTTACAACATGACCCGCGCGCAGCGTGATCTTGTGATCGACACCGCTTTGACATTCTTTGCCGACACCCCATGACGGAGGCGAAGTCGGTTTTGCAGCGGCCAATCTATGTCATCGTCGCCCCGCGCTACCACGACACGTCTGGCGGAAACGTCTTTCTGCATACACTGGCGGACGAACTGGTCAGGATCGGAGAGCGCGCCGTCATCTGGCCGATGCGCTGGAAGCGGCGGTCCTACCTGCCGGATTTGCTTCGCCGGATGGTTCGAACCTTCCGGGATGGGATGATGCCGGGCACAGCAGCCCGGCTGGCACGTTCCAGCGACCTTTCGCACGATGCCATCGTTGTCTACCCCGAGGTGATCGCGGGCAATCCGCTTGGCGCAAAGCGTGTGGTGCGCTGGCTGATGTACCCGCCGAAGTTGAGGGGAACGGCGACCAGCTTTGGCCCGGACGACCTTTATTTCAAGGCGAGTGATTTCAGTGATGACGTGACGCTTACCGGTGGGGCGCCGTTGCTGCATCTGTTCTCGGTGCATCCGGCCTATGCCGACCGAGGCAACAGGGATCGGCACGGCACCTGTTACATGGTGCGCAAGCAGGCCGGAAAGCCGATCCTGCATGACCCCGACCGTGACATCTGTCTGGACGGCCTCGACCACGCAACGATCGCCGGGTATTTCAACCGCTGTGCGCGGTTCATCTGTTATGATGAGGCGACGATGTATGCCCAATTCGCGGCTCTTTGCGGGTGCCTGCCGATCGTGGTTCCCGGCATCTACCGGACCCGTGCGGCCTGGGTCGCCGACAGGCCGGTCGCGCGGTATGGCGTGGCGTTCGGTGTGGATGATACCGAACATGCAATCGCCACCCGCAATCTTCTGGCCGACCACCTTCGCCAGATCGAACTGGAAGGGCGCAAGACAGTCCGCAATTTCGTGGCAAGGACGAAGGCCGAGTTCGGCTTTGCCTGAGCGGTGAGGCGGGCGGGGCAGAGCCGCTCTGCAACCGCGCAGCCCGACCCACATCGGACTCCGGCTCGGGCGGGATGGTCGCGAGCACGCTTGCCGGCGCGTGAAACACATGCGGGACGCCGTGGGCGATCACTGCGCCGTCACAGATCATCCAATCTCCGTCCGGGTCAGCCACCCGACGGCACTTGACGCATTTGTGAAAACCGCCTAACCACCGCGATGGCGACCGGGCCCCTCTGACAGGCATCTGAATGCCTGTGATGTCGGCGCTAAGAGATCGGGGCCTGTTGTCTTGCCACCTCATCCCCGTCACAAGCAACGCACAGTCGCGGGAATGCCATGGATTTTCTTTTCTACGAAGTGATCAACAAGCCGCTTTGGCTTTGGCTGATGTTCATGACCATCGTGGTCGCGCTGATGATCTTTGACCTTGGCGTATTGCACAAGGACGATCATGAGATCGGGGTCGCCGAGAGCCTGAAGCTGTCGGCCTTTTACATCCTGATTTCGATCGCCTTTGGCGGATATATCTGGTGGGCCTGGCAGAACGGCACGCTGGTGACCAGTGACGGAACCAATCCGGTCGCCTCGTATTTCCAAGGCTACATCATCGAGAAGGTTCTCTCGATCGACAACGTTTTCGTCATTTCGCTGATTTTCGGCTACTTCGCGATTCCGCGGAAATACCAGTACCGCGCACTTGTCTGGGGCATCATCGGCGTGATCGTGCTGCGGGGCATCATGATCGCGATCGGCGCAGAGCTGGTGTCCAACTATAGCTGGATGACGCTGGTCTTTGCGGCCTTCCTGGCCTTCACCGGCATCAAGATGCTGTTCACCCAGGAGGGTGAGACCGACGTGTCGAAGAACCCGATGGTCGGGTTGGTGTCGAAGGTCATGAACGTGACCAAGGAGCTGCACGGCCAGAAGTTCTTTGTGCGCCAGCCGCATCCGGTGACCAACAAGATGGTGTACTTTGCAACGCCGCTGTTCGTGGCGCTGGTTGTGATCAACTTTGCCGACGTGATTTTTGCGGTGGATTCCGTGCCGGCAATCTTTCTGATCACCACCGACACCTTCATCGTCTACACGGCAAACATCATGGCGATCCTTGGTTTGCGCGCGCTTTACTTCGCGCTGGCCGCCTTGGTGCATCGCTTCCACTATTTGAAGTACGCGCTGGCTCTGGTGCTGGTGTTCATCGGGCTGAAGGGTTTTTACAGCTACTTCTTCGGCAAGTTCGACCCCTACCTTTCGCTGGCGATCACCATCGGGATCATCGCGTCGGGCATCTTCTATTCACTGTGGAAGACCCGCGGCGACGCGGCGGACCCCACTCACCCGTCCTGACAAAGGCGGTCTTGATCAACGACGAGGAATATCCATGCACAAGCGCATCGCCTATCTGCCGCTGAACACCTATCCCGAAGCGCCGCCGGACACGGCGGTCGCTGCGGCGGTTGGCTTGGCAGCGGCATTGAACTGTGGCTTGCAGGTTTCGCTGTTCGCTGTGGACGTTCCCAAGACGGCGTCACCGATCAGCGGATTTCTGATCAATGTCGAGGGCATGGCGCAAGCCGTCGAACAGCGCAGCAAGGCAGAGTGCGCGCGCCTGCAAACGCTGATCGAAGGGACGGCGTCGACAGCGTCGGTTGCCACTCACAAGGTGATGCTGGGCGGGGCCCTCGAGGCGGCTGCGGCAGAGGCGCGGACCTGTGATCTTGCGCTGCTGCCGTGGTCTGCCGACACGGTTTCGGCGCAGGACATGGCCCAGTCGCTGGTGTTCGGTGCGGGTGTGCCGGTGGTGCTTGTCCCGGCGACGGCAAAGGCCGCTTCGATGGACCATATAGCCATCGCGTGGGACGGAAGCCGGGTTGCGGCACGGGCGCTGTGCGATGCCCTTCCTCTTTTGGCCGAGGGTGGCCGGGTGTCTGTTGTGACCGTGCAGGATGAGAAATCGCTTGGGACCACGGCCAGTGCCGGGGTTCTGGCCGCCGCTCTTGAACGGCGCGGATTTCCGGCGAAGGCGGTGATTGTCACGCTTGGCGGCCGAACCATCGCGGCGGCGCTGCAAGAGACAGCTGTTTCCGAGGGAGCGCAGCTTCTGGCAATGGGTGGATTTGGCCACTCTCGCTTGCGGGATTTCATTCTGGGTGGCGCGACGAAGGGTGTGCTTACGGATCTGCGCCTGCCGGTCCTGCTGTCACACTGAGCGTTGCGGATGCGAAGCGGGATTGGCGGCGACCGTCGCTGCTGGCGGCAGGCGTGGTTCGCCGGTCAGACCGCTTTGCAACGCGCCTGACCTAGCCGCGTGAAAACAGGGTCACCAGGTCTACCGCGCCGCTGTTCTTGCTGTTGAGGTTCAGCGACCCTTCGATTTCGCGCAGGTGATTTGCCATCAGGTTGGCGGCGGCCTGGGCGTCGCGCTGCTTGAAGGCTGACAGGATCAGTTCGTGGTCATCATCGCGGCAGTTGGCCACGCTGGGCGCGCCGAAAATGCCGATGATGAGCGACGTGCGCGTCACCAGTTCCTTCATCATGCGCAGCATCACGGCATTCGAGGCCATCTGCGCCAGCAGGATATGAAACTGGCCCGACAGGCGAATGGCCTCGTGGCGGGTTTCGTTGTGATGGGCGTCATGCTCCATCTGCAGATGCGCCGAGAGGGTGGCGATGTCTTCGGCGGTCGCGCGTTCGACCGCGAGGCGTGCGATGGTGGGTTCCAGCGCCATGCGGGCCTCAAAGACCTCACGGGCCTGTTTTGCGGTGGGCGAGGCGACGAACGCACCTCGGTTCGGAAGCAGTTCGACGACTTCACGGCTGGACAGCAACAAGAGCGATCGGCGGATGTGCATCCTGCCTACGCCGAACGCCTGACAAAGCGCCGATTCGGAAAGTTTGGTGCCAGGCGGCAACCGCTGTTCCACAACCGCTGAAAAGATGCGCTCGACGATGCTTTCTTCAACAGCCTCGTCCCCCGACAGGTCTTTCACAACAGGATTGGGCGCGGCGGTCATCTGACGAAAAACACTCCGATTGCGTTTGCTTGTCGATAGATAGCCAGCAACAGGCGTGTCAGCAAGTCTGTATGCAGGGTATGACTTTTTTGTTGACACGATTGTTAACAACTTATCTGATTGCCTCAAGAACCCCGATCAGGGGCAGCACACAACCATCCGGCTTACAGGGAGTTTGCCAATGCTTCGCCGTTCCTTCCTAAAAACCACCGCACTCGCCGCCGTCGCCAGCATCGCGATGCTCGGCGCGGCGCATGCCGAAAACCCGGTTCTGAAGATCGGTTTCGTCGGCGTTACCTCTGGCCCGGCTGCGGCCTGGGGCACCTCGAACCAGCGCTCGATGGAAACCCGCGCAGCGTGGATCAACGAAACCGGCGGCTATGAGATCGGCGGCACGAAATACGATATCGAGATCGTGTCCTTCGATGACCAGAAAGACCCCAAGCGCGCGATTGCGGGCATGGAGCAGATGGCGCAGGCTGGGATCCACTATGTCGTCGGCCCGAACGTCGATGACGGCGCCGCTGCCGTCCGCCCGGTGGCCGAGCAGAACAACATCATGTATTTCCCCTACGCTTTCCCGAAGGAACTTTACACCGCGCCCGCCTCGAACGCGATCCTTGGCATGGTTGCGAACTACCAATCGGGACCGGCGATCTACAAATACCTGATGGAAAACAACGGCGTGAAGAAGGTGGCCTTTGTTGCGGGCAACGAATCCGACCCGCTGAGCCAGCGTGACAGCGGCGCTGCCGCAGCGCGCGAACTGGGCCTCGAGGTCGTGTCCGACAGCGTGACCTACCAGATGGACACCACCGATTTCACCCCGGTGCTGCTGCCGGTGATCCAGACCGCACCTGACCTTCTGGTGCTGTCCGGCGTGTCGCCTGCCAACGCGCCACAACTGATCCGCTCGGCCCGCGAACTGGGATATACCGGGCTGATCTCTACCGAAACGGCGCAGGATGCCGCCGTTCTGGCCGAAGGCGCGGGCGAACTGGCGAACGGCTTCATCTCGGTTGGCGGCGCATCGACACCGGAACTTGCGTCCGACATGATGAAGGAATTCGTCACCCGCTACACCGCGATGTTCGGCGAATACAACGACGAGTCCAACACCAAGGTCTATGCGCTGGAATACATCCTTGCCACGATGGCGGCGAACCCCGCAGCCATCGAGGACATCGAAGCCTTCAAGGCCACGATGGACACGTTCGAGGCGCCGAACCCCTATATGGTCGGCGATGCCAAGTTGAAATACGTCGGCTCCTCGTCGTTCGGCCAGAAGCGTCAGGTTTCGGTGCCGCTGGTTGTGAACGTCTATAAGGACGGCGCGTTCGAGACGCTGTTCGTGGCGCAGGTCGATTGATCTACCCCGTGTGACCTGGGGCCGCCCCAAGCCGGGCGGCCCTTCTTTCCCCACAGCAACCGGAGGGCCGTGCATGGAACAGATCCTTGCCAACGGATTGTATCTTGGTGCCCAGTACGCCCTGATCGCCCTGGGCCTGACCCTGATCTTTTCGCTGATGAACGTGCTGAATTTCGCGCACGGACAGATGTATGTCTTTGGCGGGTTTGTGACTTACACCGTCGTCGCCCAGTGGGGCCTGCCGTTCATCGTTGGGCTGATGGCCTCGGCGATCATCCTTGCGGTCCTGGGCGCGCTGATCGAGGTGTTCCTGTTCCGCCCGGTGATCCGCAAATCGAAACGCGACGAAAGCACCATGCTGCTGGCAGCCGGCATCGCGTTCTTTCTGGATGCCGTGATCCTGCTGGTGTTTGGCGAAAAGCAACGCGGCGTGCCGAAGATCGTCGATGGCGTGTTCAACTGGGACATGCGGATCATCATGCCCTACGACCGCATCCTGATCGGGGTGCTGGCGGTGGCGCTGATCGCGGGCTTCATCGCGCTGATGCAGTATTCCAAGACCGGCCGCGCGATGCGCGCCCTGGCGCAGGACAGGATGGCCGCGCAACTGATGGGCGTCGATGTGGACCGGTATTCCATGATCGGCTTTGCGCTGGGTGCGATGCTGGCAGGGCTGGTGGGCGGCCTTCTGGTCACGATCACCGGCATCAACCTTGGCATGGGCGGCCCGACCTCGATCAAGGCGTTCCTGATGATCATGATCGGCGGGGCCGGAGTGATTTCTGGTGCCATCGCCGGGGGTTTCATCCTGGGCATGATGGAAAGCGTCGGACTGACCGTTCTGGCCGCTTACGGTGACATCACCTACCTCGTCATCTTTGCGACGCTGATGGTGTTCCTGGCCTTCCGCCCACAAGGGCTGATGGGCAAACCCTGGGGTTGATGGACATGAACAAGCAAATCATCGGTACCGCTGCCTTTCTGCTGGCCGTCTTCGTGCTGGTTCCGATTCTGATCGCGGCAAGCGGGCGGTGGGATCTTTACTACACCCTCACCTCGGTGGCGCTGCTGGCCATCGGCTCGGCAGGTGTATGGCTGACGTTCTACATCGGCCGCATCAACATCGGCCAAGGTGCCTATGCCCTGATGGGCGGCTATGTCTCGGCCGTGTTGATGACGCAAGCGGGGTTTTCGTTCTGGGCCACCCTGCCCATCGCCGGCATCCTGTGCGCAGCGATTTCGGTGCTGATCGGCCTGCCGATCCTGCGGCTGCGCGGTGTCTACTTCGCCATGATCACTCTGGTGCTGACCGAGGTGACGCGCCTGACAGCCCTCGCCCTGCCGTTCACGAACGGTGCCAAGGGGATCACGTCGATCCCGCTGCCCGGCGAGCTTTCGCTGTTTGGCATCACCATCATCCCCGATTTCGCAACGATGGAGAACCCCAAGCTGGCCTTCTACCTGCTGGCGGTGACGCTGATGGTGCTGACCTACGCCGCGCTGTGGCGGATCGTGAATTCCCGCCTTGGCCATCTGTGCCGCAGCTTGCAACAGAACGAGGAACTCGCAGCCTCGATCGGGGTGAACACAGCCTATCTGCGCGTGCTGGCCTATGCCATCTCGTCGTTTTTCGGCGGGCTTGCGGGCGCGGTGTTCGTGGCGATTTCGCAATCGATCTACCCATCGTCCTTTGCCGTCGCCGACAGCGTGAACTTCATGCTGTATTGCTTTGTCGGTGGCCTTGGTTTCGTGACCGGTCCGATGCTGGGCACATTCCTGCTCTACTTCGGCTGGGACCTGCTGTCCGTGGCCAAGGAATACCAGCTTCTCATCTACTCCAGCGCGATGATCGCGCTGATGCTGGTGCTTCCCAACGGCATCCTCAGCCTCTTTGACCGGAAAGGCGGCGGCAAATGAGCCCGATCCTTCAGATCAAGGCCATCACCAAGAAATACGGTGGCCTGACCGCCAACAACAACATCAGCTTTGACGTGAACGAAGGCGAGATCCTGTCCGTCATCGGCCCGAACGGGGCGGGCAAATCCACACTGTTCAAGCTGATCGCGTCCTTCGTTCCGGCCACGTCGGGTGAGGTGCTGTTTCGCGGCGAACGGATCAGCAATCTTGCCCCTCACGTTGTGGCGCGGATGGGGGTGGTGCGGACATTTCAGGAAACCACCATCTTCAAGTCGATGACGGTGCGGGAAAACATCATTGTCGCCCATCATCTGCGCTCGAAGGCGTCGCTTCTGGGCTTTTTCCTCGGCACCAGGCAGGCCCGCGCGGATGAGGCCGAGTTTGGCCAGTCGGCCGACGACATCGTCGATTTCCTGGGCCTGCAGTCGATCCGCAACGAACTGGCGTCCAACCTGCCGCAAGGCCACTTGCGCGCGCTGGGCATGGCGATCGGCCTTGCCACCAACCCCAAGGTGCTTTTGCTGGACGAACCCTTCGCCGGCATGAACCACGACGAGACGATGAAGATGGTCACGCAGGTGCGCCGTCTGCGCGACGAACGCGGGGTGACGGTGCTGCTGGTGGAACACGACATGCCGGCGGTGATGAAGATCAGCGACCGGATCGTGGTGATCAACTTTGGCGAAAAGATCGCCGAGGGCACACCCGCGGAAATTCAGGCCAATCCGAAGGTGATCGAGGCCTACCTCGGTTCCGAAGATGCAGCGATCGGAATGTAAGCCATGACAGAGATGCTGAACTTCAAGGATGTGGAACTGTATTACGACCATGTCTATGCGCTGAAGGGCGTATCGCTGACCCTGCAGCAGGGCGAAACGGTCGCGCTGATCGGGGCCAATGGCGCGGGAAAATCGTCGATCCTTCGGGCGATCACCGGCCTGCGCAAGATCAAGGCCGGCTCGATCACCTTCATGGGCGAGCGGTTGGATGGCACATCTGCCGCCGACATCGTCAAGAAGGGCATCGCGATGGTGCCGGAAGGCCGCCGGGTTTTCCCGTTCATGTCGGTGAAGGACAACCTTCTGATGGGGGCTTTCACCCGCACCGACAAGGCCGAGATTGCCACGACTCTGGACAGCATCCTGACCCGCTTTCCGCGCCTGAAGGAACGCTATTCACAACAGGCCAGCACCCTGTCAGGCGGCGAGCAGCAGATGATGGTGATCGGCCGCGCGCTGATGGCAAAGCCGAAGCTTCTGTTGCTGGATGAACCCTCGCTCGGCATCGCGCCGAAGCTGGTGCAGGACATTGCCCGCGCCATCGTGGCGATCAGCCGCGATGAAAACGTCACGGTGCTGCTGGTTGAACAGAACAGCCGGATGGCGCTGTCGATTTCCAGCCGGGCCTACGCCATGTCGACCGGATCGGTGGTGCTGACCGGCAATTCGAAAGACCTGATGGGCGATGACCGGATCAAGGCCGCCTATCTTGGAGGTGACCTTTAAGATGCGTATTCTGGTAGTGAACCCGAACACGACCGCCTCGATGACCGACAAGATCGGCGCGGCGGCGCGGCGGGTGGCCAGCCCCGGAACCGAGATCGTCGCGGTCAACCCGGCCGTTGGCCCGGCCTCGATCGAAGGCTTTTACGACGAGGCGATGTCGCTGGCAGGCCTGCTTGACACGATCCGCACGGCAGACGGCTTTGACGCCGTGGTCATCGCCTGTTTTGACGACACCGGCCTTGATGCGGCGCGCTGCCTGACGGAAAGGCCGGTGATCGGCATCGGAGAGGCCGCCTACCACTATGCCTCGATCATCGCGAACAAGTTCAGCGTGGTGACCACGCTTGGGCGGTCTGTTCCCGCGCTTGAACACAACCTTCACCGCTATGGCCTGATGGCCCGTTGTGCGCGGGTGCGGTCATCGGAAGTGGCGGTGCTTGAACTGGAACATCCCGGATCGGACGCCTGCGCCCGCATCAGCGCCGAGATCGGTCGTGCCGTGGCCGAGGACCGTGCCGAGGCCATCGTGCTTGGGTGTGCCGGAATGGCCGATCTGGCCGATGCGCTGGCGCGGGAACACGGCCTGCCGGTGCTTGACGGCGTGACCTGTGCCGTGGGTCTGGCTGAATCAATGGTGCGGCTGGGGATCTGTACCTCGCGCCTTGGCGGCTACAGCCCGCCCCCGGCGCACAAGCGCTGACGCGCGGTCTGATCGGACGGCACAGGCGCGACAGGGTGTGACACTGTCACCGCTGCCAGGCATTTTGACTGCCCGCATCGCTTGAGGTTCAATCAGGCCGTCTGGCATGTATAGTGCGAGCGATGCGGAGCACGGGGAAAGCATGGCGGTGACGCTGAAAGAGGTGGCCGCGCGGGCCGGGGTGTCACGTTCGGCTGTGTCGCGGGCGTTTACCGATGGCGCGTCGGTGTCGGCCAAGACGCGGGCCAAGGTCGAAAAGGCCGCGGGCGAACTGGGCTATGCGCCGAATGCGCTGGCCTCCAGCCTGACGACGGGGCGCACAAAACTGATCGGATTGATCGCGAACAACTTTCATAACCCGCTGATCCTTGAGGTGTTCGACCTGTTCACGCGGGGGCTGCAGGACCGGGGCTTGCGGCCACTGCTGGTCAACCTCAGCGAGGCGACGGACCCGCGGGCCTCGGTGAGGATGTTGCGGCAATATTCGGTCGATGGGGTGATCGTGGCATCATCGACCCTGCCCACCAGCTTTGCCGAAGCGTTCAAGACTGCCGGGCTGCCGGTGGTGCATGCCTTTGGGCGCAAGTCGGCGGCGCCCGATGTGCCGGTGGTCGGGATCGACAACGTGGCTTGCGGCCGGATGGCGGCCGAGGCGCTGCTGGCAAGGGGCTACCGAAAGGTCGGGTTTCTGGGCGGGCCGGCGATGGCGACCTCGACCCAGGACCGGGCGACCGGGTTTCTGGATGCGATCCGCGGACACGGCGGCCTGAGCGTCCGGGTGTCATATGCCGATGCCTACACCTTTGACGCGGGGCGCGCGGAAATGCAGCGGCTGCTGGCCGCTCCACAAGAGGCGTATTTCTGTGGCGACGATCTTCTGGCCGTGGGGGCGCTGAGCGCCATCGTCGATGCCGGGCTATCGGTGCCGGGCGACATCGGGCTGATCGGTCTGAACGACATGGAAATGTCGCGCTGGCAGAACATCGGGCTGACCACGATCCATCAGCCGGTGGCGCAGATCATCGAAGCGGCGATCGACCTGGTTGTCGCAACCATTGAAGAACCGGACCGCCCTGCGGCGGTCCGGCTGTTCGATTGCCACGTCGTCGAACGGCGGACGCTGCGCGCGATGCCCTAGCGGAACATCGGCGGACGCGCGTCCATCCAGGTGCCGCCGGCCTTGGCCGAGGCAACCGCCGTATGCACCGCCGCCATCGACCGCACTCCGCTTGCCGCCGTTGGAAGGCCGTCGCGCGGTGTGCCACGGATCGCGTCGGCAAGGTCGCAGTAGATGTTTGCCACGGCCAGCGGGAAGCCCTCGGGGTGCGCGATGGCAACGCGGCTCAGGCGCTTGGCGTCGTCGTAAAGCCCGCTCTCGCCCTTTTCCATGATCTGCGTGCGCCCACCGACGGGCGTGTAGATCAACTGGTTCGGTTGTTCCGACGCCCAGCGGAAACCGCCGGTTTCGCCGAACACCTGAATGTCGAAGCCGTGCTGCCGCCCGATGGCCACTGACGAGGTCCAAAGCCGGCCGACTGTGCCCTTGGTCATGCGAAAGTTGACCATCGCGTCGTCCTCCAGCACCCGGCTGGAAATGGTCGAGGCGAAATCGGCGGAGAGCTTTTCCACCTCGTCGTCGCAGATGAAGCTGGCCATGTGCAGCGCGTGGATGCCGCAGTCGGCGAACTGGCCCGACACGCCCGCCATCGCCGGGTCATAGCGCCAGCGCACGCGCGGGTTGTCGGCATCCGCCGCGTCGCCGTGGTGGCCGTGGCTGAAGTTCGTCACCACCAGCCGCACCTTGCCGATATCGCCATTGCGCACCATCGCGCGGGCTTGCCGCACCATCGGGTAGGCGGAGTAGCAGTAGTTGACCGCGCAGATCTTGCCGGTCTTTGCGGCAATGCGGACGATCTCTTCGCCCTCCTCTACCGTCACCGTCATCGGCTTTTCGCACAGCACGTTGAAGCCGGCTTCCAGAAAGGCCTTCGTGATCTGGAAATGGGTGGAGTTCGGGGTGGCGACAGTCACGAGGTCCACCCGGTCGGGGCGGGTGCGTTCACCGGCCAGCATTTCCGTCCAGTCGCCATAGGCGCGGTCCGCCGCGACGCCGAGCCGCTGCGCATACTCGCGGCCCACATCGGGGCGATGATCCAATGCGCCAGCGGCGAGTGTGAAGTGACCGTCAGCCAGCGCGCCAAGCCGGTGTGCCGGGCCGATCTGGCTGCCTTCGCCGCCGCCGATCATGCCCCATTTCAGTTGTGCCATGCTGATGGTCCTCAGTTGAAGCCGATGGATTCAAGGTATTCGCGGTTCGCCTGTGCATCGTCTTTCGGACGGACGTCAAGCGTCGGGTCGCAGTCCTGTTCGACGGTGCACCAGCCTTCGAAGCCTGCATCCAGCAGGATCTGGCGGACGGCGGGGAAATCCACGTCACCCTTGCCAAGGTTGCAGAAGATGCCTTGACCGCAGGCATCGTAAAATCCGGTGCTGTTGGCGATGGCGCGGGCCTTCACCACGGGGTCGATGTCCTTGAAGTGCATGTAGGAGATGCGGTCGATGTGGCGGCGCATGAAGGCCACGGGGTCAAAACCCGCATAGGAATGGTGGCCGGTGTCGAAGCAGATCTTCAGGATCTTGTCGTCGACTTCGTCAAGCAGACGCTCAAGCTCGGGTTCAAAATCGATGAACCCGGCGGCATGGGCGTGGATTCCGACGGTGAGGCCGTAGTCCTCGGCCCCGAGTTTGGCGACCGCCGCGATACGGTCGCGAAAGGCGGCCCATTCGGCGGCGTCCATCTGTTCGGCGGCATCGGCCCGGCCAGCGGTTGGCGCGCGGCGGGGCGAGATGCTGTCGATCAGCACCAGATGCTTCGCGCCATGCGCGGTCAACGCCTTGCAGGTGCGCACCGACGCATCCCAGACCTCGTCCCATTTCGCAGGGTCGTGGAACGGGCGGAACACGACGCCGCCGATCAGTTCCAGCCCGTTTTCGGACAGCGCCTCGCCCAGCACGCCCGGGTCTTCCGGCATGAAGCCGATGGGACCAAGCTCGATGCCGCGGTAGCCCGCATCGGCGCATTCCCTCAGCACCTGACGCCATGAGGGGTTGCGCGGGTCGTCTGCGAATTCCACGCCCCAGGAGCAGGGCGCGTTGCCGATACGGATGGTCATGTGGTCCTCATGTTTGCGGAACGGCGTGCCAGCGGCCGTCGTCGGATGCCTTGA
This sequence comes from uncultured Alphaproteobacteria bacterium, assembly GCA_963822435.1. Lineage (GTDB taxonomy): Bacteria > Pseudomonadota > Alphaproteobacteria > Rhodobacterales > Rhodobacteraceae > JAUYQR01. The sequence goes on along the minus strand of CAWGHN010000006.1, from coordinate 98,267 downwards.
AGGCGGTGTCGATGATCCGGGAAACGGCCAGACCGTCGCGGAACGTAGGCCAGACCGGTTTGCCGCTGGCGATGGCGTGCAGGAAATCCCGCGCTTCGATGATGATCTGGTCTTGATAGCCGGTGCCGTGGCCCGGGCCTTGGCAGAAGGCGGCGTAGTTCGGGTGGGCGGGGCCGGTCAGGATGCGGGTAAAGCCGCGCGTCGCCTCTGGCCCTTCGGCGCGGTAGAGGTGGACGGCGTTCTGATCTTCCTGGTCAAAGCGGATCGCGCCCTTGGTGCCGTGGATCTCGTAGGCGTAACCCATCTTGCGCCCGGTCGCGACGCGGCTGACGAACAGGTGCCCCATCACTCCGCTGGCAAAGCGCAGCATCAGTTGCGCCTGATCGTCATTGTCCACCGGAGCGGGGCCGTTCGGGCCGGGACGGGTGGCGTGGACGGTCTCGATCCGGGCGGAAAGTTCGGCGACCGGCCCCATCAGCGCCAAGAGGCAGTTGATCGGATGCGGCGCAAGATCGCCCATGCAGCCGTTGGCGCGGCCCGAGGTGCGCCATGTGGCGGGCAACGACGGGTCGGCCAGAAAATCCTCGGTATGTTCTCCGCGAAACCATGTCAGGTCGCCAATGGCACCTTCGGCAAGAAGCTGGATGACAAACTGCGTGGCCGGGGTGCGGACGTAGTTGAAGCCGATCATGTTCGGCAGGCCGGACGCTTCGGCCGCCTTGGTCATGGCCAGCGCATCGTCCAGCGAGGCGCCCAGCGGCTTTTCGCAGAACACCGGCTTGCCGGCGGCAAAGGCCGCTTCGGCAATCGCGCGGTGGGTGGATTGCGGCGAGGCGATGACCACGGCCTGAACCTGCGGGTCGGCCACCAGTTCCCGCCAATCTCGGGCGGCGCGGGCAAAGCCATAAGCGCGACGATAGCTTTCTGCCGAGGCGGGGCTGGAGGCGGCGATCAGTTCCAGCCGGGGGCGAAGCGGGGTGTCGAACACCGCAGCAACGGCCGCATAGGCGACCGCGTGGGCCTTGCCCATGTAGCCGCCCCCGACAAGTCCGATCCCGATCTCGGTCACGCCTGAAACTCCTCCCGATGCCGGTATTGCAACCGGTTGCAAAAGATGTATCCTCACTCAACATAGCGCGCAAGTGCCTTTGCGGGCAGTCGAGAACGAGGAAAGAATGAGCGACAGCATCCGGCTGACCGTGGCCCAGGCAATCGTGCGCTGGCTGATGAACCAGTTCATCGAGATCGACGGGGTCGAAACGCGGATCTGCGGCGGCGGCTTCGGGATTTTCGGCCACGGCAACGTGCCGTGTCTGGGCGAGGCGCTGTATCCGGTGCAGGCCGAGATGCCCCTTTACCGCGGGCAGAACGAACAAAGCATGGGCTTTGCGGCGGCGGCCTACGCCAAGTATCACCTGCGCCGCCGGTTCATGTTCTGCACCGCCAGCGCCGGGCCGGGGACGGCGAACCTGCTCACAGCGGCGGCGCTGGCCCATGCCAACCGCCTGCCGATGCTGATGCTGTGCGGCGACACCTTCCTGACCCGCCTGCCCGACCCGGTGCTTCAGCAACTGGAGCATTTCGGCAACCCGACCATCGGCGTGAACGACGCGTTCAAGGCCGTCAGCCGCTATTGGGACCGGATCACCCACCCGGCGCAGATCTTGCAATCGCTGCCCGCTGCACTGGCCACCATGCTCGATCCCGCCGATTGCGGGCCGGCCTTCCTGGGTCTGCCACAGGATTTGCAAGGCTGGGCATATGATTACCCGACCGCGTTTTTTGCCCGGCGGGTGCACCGCATCCGCAGGCAAGCCCCCGACACGCAGGAAATCGCCGAAGCGGTGGCGCTCTTGCGCGCTGCCAAGCGCCCGGTGATCGTGGCGGGCGGCGGGGTGCAGTATTCCGGCGCGGTGGCAGAGTTGACGGTCTTTGCCGAGGCGCACGGGATTCCCGTGGTCGAGACCATCGCGGGGCGGGCGAACCTGCTGGCCGACCATCCGTTAAACATCGGCCCCCTCGGCGTGACCGGATCGGACAGCGCCAACACCATCGCGGGGGCGGCGGATGTGGTGCTGGCCGTCGGCACGCGGCTGCAGGATTTCACCACCGGGTCGTGGACGGTGTTCGCGCCCGATGCCCGCCTGATCGGGCTGAACGCCGGGCGGCATGATGCGGCCAAGCATCAGTCGCTGGCCGTGGTGGGGGATGCAAAGCTGGGGCTTGTTGCGCTGGGGGCTGGCTTGGGCGGACACCACGCGGCCGCCGACTGGACCGCCCGCGCACAAGCCGAACGCAAGGCGTGGGACACTTACGTTGCGGGCAACGTGGCGCATGGCAACCGGCCCAACTCCTATGCCCAGGCGATCGGCGTGGTGAACGCGCTTTGTCATCCGTGCGACCGGGTGGTGACCGCCGCGGGCGGCCTGCCTGCCGAGGTTACCGCCAACTGGCGCACGCTGGGCGTCGGCACGGTGGACGTGGAGTTCGGCTTTTCCTGCATGGGGTATGAAATCGCCGGCGGCTGGGGCGCGCGGATTGCGCAAAGCGAACAGGAGGCAGAGCGGGATACCATCGTGTTCGTCGGCGACGGCAGTTACCTGTTGATGAACTCCGACATCTATTCCTCGGTGCTGACGGGCAAGAAGCTGATCGTGCTGGTGCTGGATAACGGCGGGTTTGCGGTGATCAACAAGCTGCAGAACAACACCGGGCAGGCCAGCTTCAACAATCTGATCGCCGATTGCCCGACGGTGGCGGAGCCGTTCGCGGTGGATTTCGAAGCCCACGCCCGCGCGATGGGGGCACATGCCGAAACCGTGGCGAACCCGGCCGCGCTGGCCGAAGCGTTCAAGCGCGCCAAGGCTGCGGCCAAGACCAGCGTGATCGTGATGCAGGTTGATCCCTACGAAGGCTGGACGACGCAGGGCCACGCATGGTGGGAAATCGGGACGGCTGAAGTTTCGGCCACAGCCACCGTGCGCGACAAGCACGCCGAGGTTGAAGCCGGACGCTCGGGCCAGCGGCGGGGCGTGTGATGGCCGACCTGTCGCGCCTTGCGGAACGGCCGCTTCTGGTGATCGGGCGCGCAGGCATGGACCTTTACGCCGATCCACCCGGAACGCGGGTCGAGGAGGCCACGCGGTTTTCTGCGGCGCTGGGTGGATCATCGGCGAACATCGCTGTCGCCCTGGTGCGGCAGGGCTGTCGCGCGGCGCTGATGACCTGTGTGTCGGATGATGCGGTGGGGCGGTTCTGCCTGAACCAGTTGGACGCCTACGGGATCGACCGCCGCCATGTGCGCAGCGTGGCGGGCGAAGTGCGGAACTCGCTTGCTGTTGTGGAAACGCGGCTTGAGAACTGCCAATCCGTCATTTACCGCAACAACGCTGCTGATTTCGCGATGTCGGTGGCCGATGTGGAAGCGGTTGATTATTCAAGCTTTTCGGCGCTTGTTACCACCGGCACAGTGCTGGCGGCGGAACCGTCGCGCAGCGCCGCGTTCCGTGCCTTTGATCTGGCGCGGGCCGCCGGAGTGCCCTTGATCTTCGACATCGACTATCGTCCCTATTCCTGGCCCTCGCCAGCGGTGGCAGAGCAAGTTTACTCCCGCGCCGGGGCGCTGTGTGACGTGATCGTCGGCAATGACGTGGAGTTCGGCTTCATGGCCGGCCACCTTGACCGGGGGCTCGACAAGGCGCGCGATCTGGTGCGCGGCGGGGCGCGGCTGGTGGTCTACAAGATGGGCGAGAAGGGTGCGATCACCCTAACGCCCGAGAATGAATTCCAGACCGGGATCTATCCGACCAAGGCGCTGAAGCCGACCGGCGCGGGCGACAGCTTTCTTGGCGCAATGATCGCGGGGCTTGCGCGAGGCGTTCCCGTCCGCGACGCCGTCTTGCGCGGATCGGCCGCCGCCGCGATGGTGGTCGCGCGTGTCGGCTGCGCGCCTGCAATGCCCACGGTTGCCGAACTTGACACTTTCCTTGCCGATCACAGCGGCCCCACGGCCTGAGAGGACGCAGATGCACATCGCCCCCCACGACAACCAGAACCGCCCCATCGTCGATGTCGACGACGCGCATGTGCCCTTGGTTTACTTCAACATCGTGCGGCTGCGCGCGGGCGAGCATTTTGATTACCGCGTGGCGGGGTATGAAACCTGCGTGGTGCCAGCGACCGGCACCGTGACTGTGGAAACAATGGGCGAGACCTTCGCCGCCATCGGCAACCGCGGCGTGGACGTCTGGGACGGCGAGCCGGAGGGGGTTTACGTGCCATCGGGCAGCGGTGCGCGGATCACCGCGCTGACCGAGACCGAGGTGTTCCTCGCTGGCGCCAGATTTGCCGAAACCCTGCGCCCGTTCGCGGTGCGGGCGGCGGATATCGACCGCGTGCAGTACGGGTCGGACGACACCAAGACGCACCGCAAGATCAAGCATATCCTTGGCGCCGCCTACCACGACCGCGTCGGGCGGCTGCTGGTGTCCGAGCTTTTTACGGTCGGTGCAGGCGGCTGGTCGGGGTTTCCAAGCCACAAGCACGACACCGACCGTTTGCCCGAAGAAACCCGGCATGACGAATGCTACAACTTCCGCTTTCGGCCCGACTACGGCTCGGGACTTCAGATGTTGCAGCGGGTGGATAACGAACCGGGCGACGCCTATCACATCATGAACCGCTCCACCGTGCTGATCGACAACGGCTATCACCCCTGCTGCGTGCTGCCGGGGTATGAGATGTATTACTTCACCATCCTCGGCGGGCTTAGCCAGCGCAGCCTGAAGCAGCATTTCCAGCCGACGCACGCCGCGCAGCTTCACACCATTCCCGGAATCATGGACATGGTGGCCAAGTTCAAATGACGCTGGCCACCCTTGCCGATGTGCTGCGGCCTGCCTTGGCCGGGGGCTATGCGGTGCCGGGGCTGGTGTGCCTTGGCTGGGAGGACATGCGCGCCTATGTGGCCGCGGCAGAGGCCGAGCGCGCGCCGGTGATCCTGCAAGCCGGGCCGGGGTGTCGGGCGCATACGCCCCTGCCCGTGCTGGGCGCGATGTTCCGGCATCTGGCCGCCAGCGCCTCGGTGCCGGTCGTGGCACATCTGGACCACGGCACGTCGCTGGACGAATGTCGCGCCGCACTGGACGCAGGGTTCACCTCGCTGATGTTCGACGGCTCGCGCCTGCCGTTGGAGGAAAACATCGCGGCGACGGCGGCCGTGGCGCGGCTTGCCCATGCGGCGGGCGCATCCTGCGAAGGCGAGATCGGGTTTGTCGGCTATGCGGGCGGCGAGCGTTCGGCGGGGACAGACCCCGAAGAAGCGGCGCGCTTTGGGCGCGAGACGGGCGTCGATGCGATGGCGATTTCCATCGGCAACCTGCATCTGCAGACCGGGCCGGGCGGCGGGCTGGACATCGCGCGTCTCAGGGCGATCGAGGCGGCAACCGACGTGGCGCTGGTCATCCACGGTGGGTCGGGCGTGCCTTTGGCCGAAAGAGCGGCGCTGGCCGCGACCAGCCGGATCGCCAAATTCAACATCGGCACCGAATTGCGGATGGCCTTTGGCGCGGCGCTGCGCGCGGCGGTGGCGCACGATCCGGCGCGGTTCGACCGCATCGCCATCCTGCGCGAAACCGAAGCGCCGGTGATGGCGGCGGCACGGGCGGTGATACGCGGGCTTGGGGCCAGCGGGCGGGCCTGACAGGCTTGACCTGCGTCAAGGTCGGGCGCGGCGGATCGGGTAGCATGACGCGTCCTGACGGAAAGCCCCGATGCCCGACGACCCAGACATCGTCATCCGCGCCAGCGGCTTGACCAAGGTCTACCGCAACGGGCCGGTAGAGGTTCACGCCTTGCGCGGCGTGGATTTCGCTGCAGTGCGGGGCGAATTCGTGGTGATCCTTGGGCCGTCTGGTTCGGGCAAGTCGACGTTCCTGAACATCCTTGGGGGCCTGGATTCGGCCTCGGCCGGACGGGTGCAGTTTCGCGACCACGAACTGACCAAGCTGGACGAGCGTGGGTTGACCCAGTACCGGCGCGATCATGTGGGCTTCGTGTTCCAGTTCTACAATCTGGTCCCCAGCCTGACCGCGCTGGAAAACGTGGCGCTGGTGACGGAAATTTCGCGCAATCCGATGACCCCGGCTGACGCGCTGGATCTGGTGGGGCTGTCGGCGCGACAGAACCACTTTCCCGCGCAGCTTTCGGGCGGCGAACAGCAGCGCGTGGCGATTGCCCGCGCCATAGCAAAACGGCCTGAGCTGTTGTTCTGTGACGAGCCGACCGGGGCGCTGGACAGCGCCACCGGCGTGCGCGTGCTGGAAGCGCTGACCGAGGTGAACCGGGCCGTGGGGGCGACCACTCTGGTCATCACCCACAACGCCGCTATCCGCGAAATCGCCGACCGCACCTTGCGCTTTGCCGACGGGAGGATCGTCGAGACCACGGTAAACACCACCCGCAAGCGCCCGGATCAGGTGTCATGGTGATCGCCCCCCTGCGCCGCAAGGTGCTGCGCGACCTTGGCCGGCTTTGGCCGCAGGTGCTGGCGATTGCGCTGGTGCTGGCAGCGGGGGTCGCAACGATGATCCTTGGCAACGGCGCTTATGCCTCGCTGTCCGAAACGCGGGCGCGGTATTACGCGGATTACCGATTTGCCGATGTTTTCGCTGACCTCACGCGGGCGCCACTGGCGCTTTTGGGCGATGTGGCGGCCATCGACGGCGTGCTGCAGGCCGAGGCGCGGATCGTCAAGCTGGGCAGGCCCGAGTTTCCCGATATGGTGGAACCCGCGTCGCTCCTGCTGGTGTCGCTGCCGGTGAACCCTGACGCCGGTTTGAACCGGCTGCACCTGCGTCAGGGGCGCCTGCCCGAACCGCTGGCCTCGGACGAGATCGTCGTCTCCGAAGGGTTTGCCGCCGCGCACCGGTTGCAGCCGGGAACGACGGTGCCGGTGGTGATGAATGGCAAACGGCGCGACCTTGTGGTGACCGGGATCGCGCTGTCGCCCGAATTCATCTACGCACTGGGACCGGGCGAGATGATGCCCGACCCCCGCCGCTTTGGCATCGCGTGGCTGCCGCGCGCCACGCTGGAGGCGGCCTATGATCTGGACGGCGCATTTTCCAACCTTGTGCTGCGGCTGGCCCCCGGCGCCTCCGAAGCGCGGGTGATCGAGACCCTGGACCGGCTGACCGCGCCTTATGGCGGCCTCGGTGCGACCGGGCGGAGCGAGCAGACCTCACACGCGTTTCTGGATGCCGAATTGAAGCAACTTGGCGCGATGGTCAAAGTGCTGCCGCCGATCTTTCTTCTGGTCGCGGCGATGCTGGTGCACATGACGCTGTCACGCCTCGTGGCGCTGGAACGCGAGCAGATCGGGCTTTTGAAGGCGCTAGGCTACAGGCCCGGCAGCATCGCGGGGCATTACCTTGAGTTTGTGCTTTGCATTGCGGTGATCGGCTGCCTGATCGGTTTTGTCGCGGGCGCGTGGCTGGGGGCCGGCATGGCGCAGCTTTACGCGCGGTTCTTTTCGTTCCCGTTTCTTGTCTTTACCCGCGATCCACAGATCTATGTTCTGGCCGCCGTGATCACCGTGGCAGCCGCGACCGGCGGGGCGCTGCAAACAGTGCGGGCAGTGCTGAAACTGGCCCCGGCGGTGGCGATGGCGCCCCCTGCTCCCGCCGATTTCCGCCGCCGCACCGGGTGGGCCGCGCGGCTGATGCCGCTGCGCCAGACGGGACGGATGATAGCGCGGCACCTGATGCGCTGGCCGATGCGCAGCCTGTCCAGCATCATGGGGGTGGCGATGGCGGTGGCGATCCTGGTGGCATCGCTGTGGTCGTTCGGGTCGATCGACCACATGATCGACATCACCTTTTCCCGGGCAGAGCGGCAGGACGTGCGGATTGCTTTTGTCGGGGCGGAACCAGCTTCGGCGATACAGGACGTGCGCCGGATGCCGGGTGTGATGGCGGCCGAGCCGTTCCGCGTTGTGGGCGCGCGGCTGTCGCACGGCGCGCGGTCAAAGCGGCTGGCTATCGAGGGTCGGCCTGCGAATGCGCGGCTGTCGCGCGCGTTGTCGCCTGACCTTGTGCCAATGGCAATGCCCGGCGCCGGACTGATCCTCAGCCAAGCATTGGCCGAGGCGTTGGACGTGGCGCGCGGCGATCTGGTGACGGTGGAGTTCCTGGAGGGCCGGCGCAGCCTGTCGCAGCTGCCGGTCAGCGGGATTTCGGTCGGCTATGTCGGGCTTGGCGCGGCGATGGAAATCGGCGCACTGAACCGGGTAATGGGGGAAGGCACGGTGATATCGGGCGTCAACGTCAGCCTTGATCCGGCCGGGCAGGATGCATTCTTTGCCGCCGCACGGCAGGCACCGAAGACCGGCTTCATGAACGTGACTGACCTGACCGTGTCGCGCTTTCGTCAGACCCTTGCCGAAAACATTACGGTGATGATTGCCGTTTACGTCACATTGGCCGGGATCATCGCGGTGGGCGTGGTCTACAATTTCTCGCGCATCGCGCTGTCGGAACAGGGGCGCGAGCTTGCCAGCCTCAGGGTGCTTGGCTTTACACAAGGCGAAGTTTCGGGCGTGATCCTCGGAGAACTGGCCGTGGTCGTGCTGGTGGCGCAGCCCTTGGGCTGGCTGATCGGGCATGGCATCGGTCTGGCGATGGTCGCGGCGTTTTCGTCCGACCTTTACCGGGTGCCGTTCGTGATGGGGCGCGACGTCTACGCCACTGCCAGCCTGATCGTCATCGCGGCGGCGCTTTTGTCGGCCATCGCGGTGCGCGGCCGGATCAACCGCCTTGACATGATCGCCGTTCTGAAAACGCGGGAGTAAGCCATGCGACGCTATCTGCCTGTCATCATTGTGGGCGCGGGGGTGCTGGCGCTTCTGGTCTGGGCCTTCCTGCCCGAGGCCATTTCGGTCGAAACCGCCGCCGTTGCGCGCCGCGACCTCAGTGTCGAGATCGAGGCCGAGGGCGAGGCGCAGATCCGCGAGGTGTTTACCGTTTCGGCACCGATCGCTGGCAAGTTGCAGCGGATTGCCCTGCATCCTGGCGATGCTGTGCGGGCGGGCGACGTGGTGGCGCGGATCGGTCCGGCGGCCCCGGCGTTGCTGGACAGCCGGTCGCGCGCGGTGGCCGAAGCGGCCGAAGCCGCCGCCATCGCCGCCGTCGATCTGGCCCGCGCGCAACTGGCGCAGGCCGACACCACGCTGGAGTATGCAACACGCGAGGCCGACCGTGCGCGGACCCTGTTCGACCGCGCGACCCTGTCGAAACAGGTGCTGGACAATGCCGTTCTGGCCCAGCGCACCGCCGAGGCCGCGGTTGCCAGCGCCAAGGCCAACCTGGCCGTGCGCGAGCGCGAGCGTGACAGCGCACGCGCCGTGCTGGCGGCCGGCGATGGCAACGATGTCTGCTGCATCGAGATCGTCACGCCTGTCGCCGGGCGCATCCTGCGCGTGGCAACCGAGGACGAACAGGTGGTGCAGGCTGGCACCCCTATCCTTCAGATCGGCAATCCGGCTGCCCTTGAGATTGCGGTGGAGCTTTTGTCGCGTGATGCGGTTCGCGCAACAGTGGGGGCAGTGGCGCGGGTCTACGGCTGGGGCGGGCCGGACCTTGAAGCCCGGGTCGACCGCATCGAGCCGGCTGCGGTGACCAAGGTTTCCGCGCTTGGCATCGAGGAACAGCGGGTCGAGGTGATCCTGTCGCTCAGCGGCGATCCCGAAACCTGGAAGGCGCTTGGGCACGGCTTTCGGGTGCTGGCCGGGCTGCGCATCTGGGAGGGCAAGGATGTGCTGACAATCCCGGTCGGGGCGCTCTTCCGTGACGGGTCGGACTGGGCCGCCTTTGTGGTGCAGGATGGTCGGGCAGTGCTGACCCGCATCGTGATCGGCGAACGCAACCACAGCTTTGCGCAGGTCTTGCAGGGGCTCGAGCCGGGCGATCTGGTGGTGTTGCACCCAAGCGATGCCGTCAGCGGCGGCGTTCGGGTGCAACCGCAGCCGTAGTCAGGCCGCACCCTGCGCCAGAAAGAAGCGCAGCATGTGGCGCGAGGCGTCCGGGCCTTTCGGGTCGGTATAGCTGGCCCCCGGTGCGCCGCCGGCCCAGGCATGGCCTGCGGCGTCGATTTCCCACAATTCGGCCATCGGGTGGCCGCCTTGGGTGACATAGGCCGTCTTGCTGAACCCACGGCCACCGTCCGACCGCCCCGTCTCGACCCTGATTTCCAGCGATGGCATCGCGCCGATGGCTTGCGCGATGACTGCGGTGGCATTGCTGGGGTGAACCGTGCCATCGGCCGTGCCGTGAAACACGATCGTTGGAAGGGCGGTCTTGTGCGGCCTGCCTTGCCCGCCGCTGCGCATCGCGGAAAACGCCGACGCCACGTCGCGGGCGCTGCCTGCGGGCAGACCGGAATGGACGCCCACCGCGCTGAAAATCTCAGGGTAGGCCGCCGCCGTCAGCAAGGCGGTCGCAGCCCCGGCAGACAGCCCGGCAATATAGATCCGCGTCGGATCAACGGCATGATTGGCGCGGATATCATCCGCAAGGGCTGCGAAACGGGCGGGTTCGCCGGTGCCGCGCATCTGGTCTTCGGGGCGGAACCAGTTCCAGCATTTCTGCGCGTTCGCGCCCGACGGCTGTGCGGGATAGGCGACAAGGCAACCGTATTCCTCGGCCAGCGCATTCATGCCGGTGCCTGCGGCGAAATCCTCGGGGGTCTGGGTGCAGCCGTGCAGCATGACGATCAGCGGCATCGGCGCGGTGGCCGTGCGGGCCGGGATGTAAAGCCGGTAGTCAAGGCTGCCCTTTGCCGACCTATGGGTCAGCGCCAGGAACTGCGCGCCCGCAGGCAACCGCCCGGCATCTGCCAACGGCCCGCGCGCCGGCATTCCGCCCGAGGCGATCTTGCGCAGCGTTTCGCCAAGGCCCGCGCGGGTGGTGGGCCGATCGGGTTTTGACGCCGGGGTCGGCTGTCGGTCGCCAAGGCGGGTAGCGGTCCCCGCGACGGCGTCGTCCGGCAGGTCGCTTCGTCGCGCCAGCAGCGACTGGATCATCTCGGTCGCCTCGTGAAGTTTGCCCGCCCGGGTAAGGTCGGTGGCACGGGCGATGCCGCGCTTGAAAGTCTTGGTCATGTCCTGCCTCGGTCGTTAATTCATTCGGTCCGCAAGCGCGGCCTTGACATTGTTGCTTGCCTGCAACGCCCCAAGCACGGAAAGCGATCCGATGCTGCGACGGGCAAGGTCGGGGGTCACATCCTCGGCGATGGTCGCAAGGCCAAGCACGCGGATATCCAGCATCTCACCCGCCGCCTCGGCGGCTGTCAGGTCGGCCTTGGTGATATGCCGGATGCCAAGGTCAACGCTTTTGCGGATCACAACCTGACGGACAACTTCGGCATGACGGTCGATCTGGTTGCGGATCGCGGTGCGGATGAAATCGCTGCGGTTGGCGTAAAAGCCTTCCTGCACCAGCAGTTCGATCTGCCCAAGGTCGACGAACCCAAGGTTGATCGTCAGCTTTTCAGACTCTGGCCCCTTGGCCAACGGCACGACTGCAAGCTTGGGCATCATCCGCTCCATACCATCCACTTGGATGTTATATGGAGGATTTTCGACCGTTCGCAAGGTGACTCATGTCCGGCCAAACCGGTTGGGCGGCTTTCCGCACGCGGTTGTCGGCAGGTCAAACAACCCGCCTTCCTGCGGCGCAGTCTGCAAATGCTCGGCACTCATGGTGAAGCGTGCCGAGGTGACGAACAAACGGTCCAACCCTGCTCCGCCAAAGGCGCAGCTAGTGGGCCATGAACAGGGCAGATCGTGATAGGCGACAAGCCTGCCATCGCTTTCCAGACAGGCCAGCGCATATCCACCAACGACGCGGGCGTTCCAGACCCTGCCCGCGGCATCGGTGGTCGATCCATCCGGGAGGCCCCGTTCAAGCCCTGCCGCAAAGACCCTGCGCGGGCCAAGACGATCCGGGCGGATGCGGTATTGGTACAGCGTGTTCTGCACGGTGTCGCCCACCACCAGCCGGTCCGGCTCCGGCCAGACGAGGGTGTTGGCAATGCCGTAAAGGTCGTCCGTCATCTGGCGCAACTGGCCATCGGCGCTGTAGCGGTAGATCCGCCCGGTCGCCTCGGGAATGTCCCTGGGGCTGTCGTCCTCGCCGATGTTCTGGTGCATCGTGCCAACCCACAGCGCCCCGTCCGGCCCGACCGCGCCTTCGTTCAACCGGTTCATCGGCAGGTCCGGCTCCACCTCGATCAGCGGCACCGGGTCGCCCTGCCAATCCCAGTGGCAGATATGGCGTTCGGAACACAGCATCGCGTCGCCATCCTCGCGCAGCGAAATCGACGTGGGGCGGAACGGCAGCGGCCACAGGCGATGGTCACCCGTCACCGGGTCCAACGCATGGACGCGTTTGCCGATGATGTCGATCCAGACCAGCCGACCCCGCCGATCATCCCACAGCAGGCTTTCGCCCACCATATCCTGCGCATCAAGGATCAACCGCGCCGTCACGCCTGCCCCGCCCGCCGCGCGGCGCGGCGTGCCTCCATCAGGCGGTCGCCTGCTTCGCTGCCGTCGTGCCAGGTGCCCATCCACTTGTCGATCGGCACCAGCCCCTCGCCATAGTTCACCTCGAAATACTTGTGCTGCAGGTAGTGGGTGAAGGCATGGGTATCGACGCCCGAGTCGGTGCCCGTCTCGATGGTGTGAAAGCCGATATCGCCGACCGACGCGCCAAGCCCCGCGTAGTGCAGGTGAAACAGTGCCAGCAGCGGGTGCGAGCCGACCAGAAGGTGCAGCCCGGCGCCGGAAAAATACAGCACCAACTCGATCGGGTGCATCGACAGTGACGACCAAGGCGAGGGGTTGGTCGCCTTGTGATGCCACGCGTGGACGCGGCGGTAGATCGCGGGCACATGCAGCAAGCGGTGGACAAGGTAGAAATGGACGTGGTGCACAAAGGGCACCAGCAGCCCCAGCACAACCAGCCAGCCGGGGTTTTCAGCCCAAGTGGACATCGGCGCCAGACCGCTGGCGAAGGCCCACAGGATGAACACCTCCCACGCCGACCAGATCGGCACGGCGAAAATCATCGTGCGGGCCATGTTGTCGCGCGTTTGGCTTTTCCACCAGAAGGCCGGGTTGGCACGGTCCTCAGGGAAAGCCGGGTTGTATTTGAACCGCGTCTGCTGCCGGCGCCTGATGTAAAGCAGCAGTTCCAGCGCGCCGTAAAACAGCGCCGTCGCCACCGCATTGCGCAGCACGATCCACGCGACCCAGCCCCAACCCGATGTCGCCATCGTGTCCAGCGACGGCGTCAGCAGCCACCAGAACAGCGCGCCGGTGGCGAAGAAAAGCGCCGTCCACGGGTAAAAGTAACTGGGCAGCCATTTCAGGAATGCGATGGGACGCGGTGGCAGAACAAAGACCGGCGCGATCTCGGCGTGCTGCTTCGGCCACCAGTGGTTTCGCCTGTCGCGCCGCCCGGTCGATAGTTCGTCCATCCCAACCTCACACTTGCGCTTTGATTGCGTGCTAGTATGGTAGTCGTCATCGATTCTGCAAATGGGAAAATCGTGAACGCAGTTGTTGTCACAGGGGCCGCCAAGGGAATCGGTCGCGCCGTCGCCGAGGTGTTGGCGGCAGAGGGTCGTGATCTGGTCTTGGTCGATGTCGACAAGGTCGGGCTGGAGGAGGTTGCTGCTGGCCTGACGGGCAAGCTGCGGCGTGTCGTTGGATCGGTGGCTGATGCATCCACGGCAAGCGCTGCCGCCGAGGCGGCCTTGGCGCTTGGTGGCTGTGCGGGGCTGTCGCACAACGCGGGAATCCAGCGCTATGGCTCAGCGCTGTCCACCGACCGGGCCACATGGGCCGAGGTGATCGCGGTCAACCTCACCTCGGCCTACCTCATGTCGCAAGCGCTTTTGCCGCAGATCGTGGCGGCAAAAGGGTCGCTGGTGTTCATGGCTTCGGTGCAAAGCTTTGCCACGCAGGTCGGGGTGGCGGCCTACACGGCGGCAAAGCACGGGCTGATCGGCCTGACCCGCTCCATCGCCGTGGATTTCGCCGAAGCCGGGGTCCGTTCGAACGCCGTCGCCCCCGGTTCGGTCAACACCCCGATGCTGCGCCATTCCGTCAACCTCGCCCCCGATCCCGCCGCCGTCTGGGCCGAGATCGACGCCATGCATCCCCTTGGCCGCCCCGCGCGGCCTGAAGAAGTGGCGCATGTCGTGGCTTTCCTTCTGTCTGACAAGGCCAGCTTCATCACCGGCGAGACAGTGCGCGTCGATGGCGGCCTGATGGCCCGCCTCGGCGGCAGCCCGAAGAAGGACTGACCGCATGACCATTGCCGACATCCGCGCCACAACTGTCGCCGTCCCGCTGGAAGCACCGCTGCGCCACGCCGCCGGCGCACATTGGGGCCGCTTCATCCGCACTGTGGTCGAGGTCGTGGACGACGACGGCCTGTCCGGCTGGGGCGAACTGGGCGGTGGCGGCGAAAGCGCCGAGGCGGCGATCAAAGGCCTTCTGCCCTACCTCAAGGGCCACGATCCGCTGCAGCTTGAACAGTTGCGCTGGAAGATCATGAACCCCACCGGCAGCCTCTACAACAACCGCCTGCAACTGCATGCGGCGATCGAGATGGCCTGCCTCGACCTTGCCGGCAAACGGCTTGGCGTGCGCGCCTGCGATCTTCTTGGCGGGGCCATCCGCGAGAAGATCCCTTTCGCCGCCTACCTTTTCTACCGCTACGAACACAACGGCAAAGGCGGCGAAACCACGCCCGATGACATGGCCGCCCACGCGCTCGACCTGAAGGCGCAGCACGGCTTCAAGACCCACAAGCTGAAAGGTGGCCACTTCGCCCCCGACCATGACATCGCCGTCATGGAGGCCTTGGGCGCAGCCCTTCCCGGCGACCGCCTGCGCCTCGACCCGAACGCCGCCTGGTCGGTGGAGGAAGCCATCCGCGTCGGTCGCGCGATCGAACACCTGAACAACGATTACTTCGAAGACCCGACCTGGGGCCTTGAAGGCATGGCCCGCGTCCGCGACCGCCAGCCGATCCCGACCGCTACCAACATGGTGGTGGTGAACTTTGAACAGCTTGCCGTGTCGATCCGCCACCGGATGGTCGACGTGGTGCTGCTGGACACCACCTTCTGGGGTGGCCTTCGCCAGGCGCTGAAGGCGGGGCAAGTGCTGGAAACCTTCCAGCATTCCGCCGCTGTCCATTCCTCCGGCGAACTTGGCATCCAGCTTGCCTCGATGCTGCACCTTGGCGCCTGCCTGCCAAACCTGAACTTCGCGGCTGACGCGCATTACCACCACCTGACCGGCGACATCCTGAAAGGCGGCAAGCTGCCGTATGTCGACGGCGCCATCGCCCTGCCGAAAGGTCCGGGGCTGGGGGTCGAGGTCGACCGCGACAAGGTGGCCGAATACGCCGAACATTACGCCCGCGTCGGCGGCTATATGTACGACCGCGATCCGGGGCGGCCCGACTGGTATGCGATCTGGCCGGAACAGAACTGGGCCAATCCTGCGAAGAAGCGGGTCTGAGCGTGGCCGACGTCATCCTCAAGGATCTGGTCAAGATCTACGGGCGCGACATCGCCGTACGCGGCATCGACCTGACCATTCCCGATGGTGCCTTCGTCGTGCTGGTCGGCCCCTCGGGGTGCGGCAAATCCACCACCCTGCGGATGATCGCAGGCCTTGAATCCATCAGCCACGGCGAACTGCGCATTGGCGGCCGGGTCGTCAACGACCTTGATCCGCAGGACCGCGGCGTTGCGATGGTGTTCCAGTCCTACGCGCTTTACCCGCACATGACGGTGCGCGAAAACCTCGCGTTCTCGCTGAAACTCGCCAAGGTGCCGGAGGCCGAGGCCGCTGCCCGCATCGACCGTGCCGTGACCGCGCTGGAGCTTGGCCCCTACCTCGAACGCCGCCCGTCCGAGCTTTCCGGCGGCCAGCGCCAGCGCGTCGCGATGGGCCGCGCCATCGTGCGCAAGCCCGAGGTGTTTTTGTTCGACGAACCCCTGTCCAACCTCGACGCGAAACTGCGCAACCAGATGCGGGTCGAGATCAAGCGCCTGCAACACCGCCTGAAGGTGACGACGATCTACGTCACCCACGATCAGGTCGAGGCGATGACGCTGGCCGATGTGATCGTGGTGATGAAAGACGGCGTGATCGCCCAATCCGGCAGCCCGCTTGAGGTCTTTGAACGCCCCGCCGACCGCTTTGTCGCCAGCTTCATCGGCACGCCGCAGATGAACTTCGTCGATGGCGCTCTCAGCGACGCCACCACCTTCGCAGGCGGCGGCCTGACCATCCCGCTTGACCCCGCCCGTTTCACCGGCCTGACCCCAGGCCGCCGCGTCACCCTTGGCCTGCGCCCCGAAGATATCGTGCCCGAAGGCCACGGCCTGCGCCCTGCTGGCACGGCAGCCCTGCAAGCGACCGTCACCTTGAGCGAAATGCTGGGCAACGAGACGCTGCTCTTCGCCGAAACCGCCGCCATGCAATTCGTCGCCCGGATGCAGCAACCCCGCCCGGTGGCCGACGGAGACCGGCTGACGTTCCACGTCAACACCGAGCGCTGCCACCTGTTCGACATCGACACTGGTAAATCACTGGCAAAATCACTGGCAAAATCACAGGCCGCCTGAAAGGCCATTCTTGGGAGGGAATGACATGAAACTGCTGAAAATCGGCGCTGCACTGCTGCTGAGCGCCGCCCCCGCCTTCGCGCAAAGCGAGGTGGAACTGTTCCACGACAAAGGCTTCTGGTCGACGCAGTTGCAGGCGGTGGGCGATGCCTGCGCGGCATCCGCCGGCGTCAAGATCGTGGAACGCCCCTATGCCAACGCCGAACAGTACAAGGCCTTCATTCAGGCCGGCATCGCCAGCGGCGCGCCGCCGAACATGTTCACCTGGTGGACCGGGTCCACGTTCAACGAACTTGTGGGCACGGGCCAGATCGCGCCCCTGACCGATGTCTGGGCCGAAATGACCGGCGACAAGCGGTTCCAGCCGGGTGCGGCAGACCTCTTCAAGGTCGATGGCGTGCCCTACGGCGTGCCGATGGTCATGGCGCGCTGGGTCGCGCTTTACGACAAGCGCGTGTTCAAGGAACTGGGTCTCGATGAACCGACGACCTGGGACGAACTGATGGCCGATGCCGAGGCGATCAAGGCGTCGGGCAAGACTCCCTTCCTTGCCACCACGCAAGAAGGCTGGCGCGGCTTCATCTGGTTCCAGGAACTGATGCTGCGCACCAACCCCGAGGCTTACAATGGCCTCAGCGACGGTTCGGTCGCCTATGACTCTGAGCCGGTTCGCGCCGCGTTCCAGATGTGGGCCGACATGGCCGCCAAGGGCTACTTCAGCGATCCCCGCAGCACCGAAGAGGTGAACGACTTCGTGCGCGGCAACGGGGCCATCTACCTGATCGGCGAATGGGCGGTCGGCCTTGTCACCGCCGCCGGCTTCCCGGCGGAGGACCTCGGCGTGTTCATCATGCCGAACGCGGCCGGGGTCGAGAAGCCCGCCGTCATCGTCGAAGGCGGCCCGATCGTGATCTCAACCGCTGGGGCTGCGGATGAGGCTACGATGAAGGCGCTGCGCTGCTGGGTGTCGAACGATGGCGCGAACGCCTGGGGCAAGGCGTCGGGCAACTACATCGGCAACGATGCGGCGGATGCGCCGAACGCCATCGTGGCCGAGGTCAACGCCGACATCGCCGCCGGGGGCCACGCCGCCTACCTGCGCTGGTGGGAAGCCGTGCCGCCCGCCCTGCAAGGCGAGATCGTGGCAGAGTTCAACCGCTTCCTTCTGGACCCGACGATGGAAACCGCCGACAGCGTGATGGCCAACGTGCAGGCGCTGAACGCCGAATACTGGGCCAACGCGCAGTAACATGAACCAGGCGCCGGATACAGACACAGACCTTCTCGCGCGGATCGGCCTTGGCCAGATTCGCGCGGACGAGGCTGCCCGGCGTCGCCGCGCTTTCCGGCGGGCGTTCCCCTTCGTCGCGCCCGCCATCTTTTTCGTCGTCGTGTTCCTGCTGCTGCCGGTCCTTTACAACGTCTGGCTGTCCTTCGCGAAATGGCAGCGTTTCGCCGGCTGGGATCAGTTTGCAGGCCTGTCGAACTATACCCGCCTCGGCGGCAACCCGTTTTTTGCGCAAGCCTTGCAGAACACGATGATCTGGGTCGTCGCCAGCATCGTCTTCCCCATCCTCTTCGGCCTCGCGCTTGCGCTTTTCTTCCGCCGGATGCCGGGGCAAGAGGTGTTCAAGACGATCATCTTTCTGCCCCGCATCCTTGCCCCCACCGCCGTTGGCGTGATGTGGTTCTATGTCTACGCGCCCGACGGCCTTCTGAACCGCGCCCTCTCGGTCTTCGCCACCGATCCCGTCCAGATCGGCTGGCTCTACTCCGAAACAACCGTCACCGGAGCGATGATCGCGACCTTCGTCTGGCAGACCTGCGGCCTTGTCATGGTGCTCCTCCTTCTCGGCCTCTCCGCCCTCCCGAAAGACCCTCTGGAAGCCGCCCGGATCGACGGCGCGCGTCCGTTCCAGATCTTCCGCCACATCACCCTGCCTCTCCTTGCGCCCACGCTGGTGATGGTGACGATCCTGTCGGTCCTCGCGGGCTTCACGGTCTTTGACCTCATCTGGGTGATGGGCTCCTCCTACCCGCAACAGCGCACCCTCTCGCTCGCCGTGTTCATGTATTTCGAGGCGTTCCAGAAATCGTCATGGTCCTTCGGCGCAGCCGTCGCCGTGGTGATCGGCCTCGTCGTCCTTGTCGTCACATGGGCGCAAACGGTCTGGCAGGCCCGCGTCGAACGAAAGCTGCGCTGATGGCGGTCGACCTTTCCACCCTCGATTTCGACGCGATCATCCGGGCCGAGGCGCGCAGGAAACGCCGGGGCGTCTGGAAGGTGGCGCTTGGCGTGATCCTCGCCCTCGTCTGGGTGCTGCCGTTCTGGTTCCTGTTCCTCACGATCTTCAAATCGACCGAGGAATACGCTTCCGGCAACCCGCTCGACCTGCCACTAGGCATCGCGCCGTTCTGGGACAACGTCACCCGCGCATGGGATCTGGGTGGCATGGGTCAAGCCATGCTGAACTCGGCCCTCTACGGCGTCGTTGGCGCAGGCTCCGCCGTGTTCATCGCCGCGATGGCCGCATTCGCGCTCGCGCGCCTCGACCTGCCGCGCCGCGAGGGGTGGTTTCTCCTGATCTTCGCGGGCACGGTGTTTCCGTTTCAGATGTTCCTGATCCCCTTGTTCTTCGGCTACCAGTCGCTTGGCCTTCTGAACTCTCGTCTCGGCATGTGCCTCTTCTACACTGCCGTCTGCATCCCCTTTCCCGTCCTCGTTCTGCGCACCTACATGAACGGCCTCTCGCGCGAGATGGACGAGGCCGCGCGGATGGACGGCGCGCGCGAAATCACCGTATTCCTGCGCATCGTCCTGCCGAACGTGATCGGCCCGATGGCGGCCGTGTTCCTTTTGCAGTTCACCTGGGTCTGGAACGACCTCCTCTTCTCCACAATCCTTGCCAACCGTCCGGAAACCCGCTCGATCATGAACGCGCTTTTGGTGTTTCAAGGCAGTTACAGCCAGCAGGGGCCGAACATCGTGATGACGGGCGCATTGATTGCGTCTATCCCGACCGTCATCCTGTTCTTCCTTCTAAGGCGGCATTTCATGGAAGGTCTGCGCGTGTCATGAACCACCCCTTCCGCCCCGACAAGACCGGCTCGCTGTCGCAACAGCTTTACGAACACCTCTTCGACCGCATCTGCCGGTTTGAACTCAAACCGAACCAGAAACTGTCTGAAGCCGCCCTGTCGGATTCCCTCGGTGTCAGCAGAACACCCGCGCGCGAAGCCCTCGCCCGGCTGGCTGAACAAGGCCTCGTCGACATCCTGCCTCAGCGGGGCACCCGCGTGGCACCCCTGCGGCTGGCAGACCTGGAAACCTCGCAATTCATGCGCGAGGCGCTGGAACTTGCGATTCTGCGCCGCGCGATGGAACAGCGCGACCGCAGCGCCTTGATCGAAGGCCTGCGCAACGAGATCACCCTGCAACGCGCCTATGTCGCCGTCCGCGACAAGGCGCAATTCTACACCTCCGACAACCGTTTCCACGGCCTGATCGCCACCTTTGCCGGCTGCTCTCCGGTCATCCCCGAACTGACCCGCGCGAAACTGCACATGGACCGCTTCCGCCAGTTGATGGTCGAAGGCGTCGAAGACCTGCCGATGGTGATCCGCCAGCACGAAGATCTCGTCACCGCGATTGAGGCTGGCGACAGATCCGCCGCCGAGGACCGCTTGCAAACCCACCTCCGCCGCATCTTCGCCTACGTCGACGAGGCGCGCACCCGCTTTCCCGAATACTTCGAAGAGGCCGCGTCATGACCACCCGCGCCTTCTCATGGGCGCACGGAACGGGCGAGATCCAGACCTTGGGCGGAATGCTGGGTCCGGTTACCTTCCGCCTGCCGGACGGGCGCGAAGCCACCCCCTTCCAGATCGCCCCCTGGGCCGACGATCCGCAGGCAAACACCCTCCCCGGCATCCTGCAACGCCTGCGCGGCGAATGGCCCTGCGTGCCGTTTGGCGCAGAACGCGACGCGCCGCTGTCGGGCGATTGGGCCAACCTCGCCACCGGCACCCCCGACGGCCAGCCGCCCCACGGTCACAGCTCCAACGATCACTGGACTTTCGACAGCGACGTCACGCTCCGCCTCAATTACCCCGCTCACCACCCCATCGCCCGCCTCGAACGCCGCATCACGCCTGACCCCACCACCGCCGCGCTGGATATATCGCTCACCATCCACCCCCGCCGCGACGTGGCGCTGCCCATCGGCCTCCACCCCACCTTCCGCGTCCCCGATACGGGCGTTCAGATCCAGACGACCAGCGGCGGCATGACCTTCCCCGGCCGCGTCGAACCCGGCGTCTCGCAGCTCGCCGAAGGCGCGCGCTTCGCCTCGTTGACCGCCGTCCCCCTGCGCGGCGGCGGCACCGCTGATCTCACCGACCTTCCCCTGCCCCGAGCCACCGAAGAGCTTGTGCAACTGACCGCACCGCAAGGCCACGTCGCCCTCGCCTACCCCGGCGAAGGCTTCCGCATCGACATGTCGTGGAACCCCGCGCATTTTCCCGGCCTCGTGATCTGGGTGTCGAACCGAGGCCGCAGCGCCTATCCGTGGTCAGGCCGGCATCAGGCCGTTGGCCTCGAACCCGTCTGCGCCGCCTTCGACCTCGGTCCCCGCATCTCGACCGCCGCCAACCCGCTGTCGCGCGAAGGCCACCCCACCGCCCACCCGTTCCGCGCCGGGAAGCCCTTCACCACCACCCTCCGCATCCGCGCCTCGGCGCTCTGACCACAAGGATTTCGTCATGCGCCTCGATGGCAAGACCGCCGTAGTCACCGCAGCCGGCCAAGGCATCGGCCGCGCCTGCGCCGAAGCGCTTAAGGCCGCCGGTGCCACCGTCCACGCCAGCGATCTGCGCGCCGATCTCTTGGCCGATTTCGGCGGCCACACCACCGCACTCGACGCGACCGACTCTGCCGCCGTGAACGCCTACTTCGCCGGGTTCCAGCGGATCGACGTCCTCGTCCACGCCGTCGGCTACGTGCACCAGGGCACCATCGAGGAAACCTCCGACGCCGATTGGCGCCGCTCCGCCTCGATCACTCTCGACAGCGCCTTCTATGTCATCCGCGCCGCGATCCCGAAAATGGCCCGCCCCGGCGGCAGCATCGTCACCATCGCCTCGGTCGCTTCATCCATCCGCGGCTTCCCGAAACGTGCCGCCTATGGCGCAGCGAAGGCCGGCGTGATCGGCCTGACAAAGGCGGTCGCCGCCGATTACCTCAAGGACGGCATCCGCGCCAATGCCGTTTGCCCCGGCACCATCGACAGCCCGTCCTTGCGCGAACGGATCGAGGCGCTGACCGCCACGATGGGCAGCCGCGAGGCGGCGTGGAAATTCTTCCTCGACCGCCAGCCCACGGGTCGCCTCGGCACGGTAGAGGAGGTTGCCGCGATGGTCCTCTTCCTCGCCTCCGACGCCGCCAGCTTCGTCACGGGCCAGGCGATGGCCGTCGATGGCGGCATCACGGTCTGACGCGGTGGAGGGCGAGCCGGACCTTGACACCCGCTGCCGCGCACTTGTGGCCGACCTCGGCCTTGGCGCAGCCAAAGACGTCACCTCCGTCATCCCCCTTTCCGGCGGCGTCGCCTCCGACATTGCCCGTGTCGGCCTGCACGGCACCAGATACTGCGCCAAATTCGCCCTCGCCCGGCTGCGTGTCGCCCAAGACTGGCGCGCGCCTGTCCACCGCAGCCGCGCCGAATACGCATGGCTGTCGCGGGCCGGAAGCATCGTGCCCGGCATCGCCCCAAAGGTCGTCGGCTATTCCAACCGCCTGCAAGGCTTTCTGATGGAAGACATCGCCGGCCCCGACGTCTACCTGTGGAAGACCGCCATGCTTTCTGGCGCGTCAACGGGCGCGGAAGCCGCCTCCATCGCCGCCGCCCTCGCGCAAATCCACGCCGCCGGTGCCGCCCCCGGCTTTGACCGCACCCCGTTCAACAACGCCGCCGATTTCCGCGCCATCCGCACCGATCCTTATCTGCGCGCCACCGCCATTCACCACCCCGACCTCGCGCCCCGCCTGCTGCACCTTGCCGACGCGATCGACGCCGCCACCACGACCCTGGTGCATGGTGACGTCAGCCCAAAGAACATCCTCATCCGCCACGGCGCACCTGTCCTTCTTGACGCCGAATGTGCAACGATGGGCGACCCGGCCTTCGACGTCGCCTTCTGCCTCAACCACCTCGCGCTCAAGGCCGCCCACCTGCCCGCCAGCCGCGCTTTCCTTCTTGCTTCACTGCAGACCTTCTGGGCCAGCTATTCCAGCGCAGTACCCTGGGAACACCCGGCTGCGCTGGAGGTCCGCATCGTCGCCCTGCAACCGGCCCTGATGCTGGCCCGGATCGACGGCAAATCGCCCGTCGAATACCTTTCCGATCCAGCCCGCCAACAGGTCCGTGCCACTGCGCGACGGCTGGTGGCCACGCCACCCGCGTCGATTGCGGCGCTGGTGACAGATCTGAAAAAGGATTTCACATGACCGACCGCAGCATCACGTCCGTCGCCGCCCGCCGCGTCTGGGACAGCCGTGGCCACCCGACGGTCGAGGTCGAGGTCACCCTCGCCTCCGGTGCCACCGGCCGCGCCATAGCCCCCGCCGGCGCCTCACGCGGCAGCCGCGAAGCGGTGGACCTGCGCGATGGCGGGGCAAGGCTGAAAGGGCTGGGCGTTGACCACGCACTTGCCAACCTGCGCGGCCCGGTGGCCGACGCGCTGATCGGTATGGAGGCAAGCGACCAATCGGCCATCGACGCAGTCCTCATTGCCCGCGACGGCACGCCGACGTTCGCGCTGCTTGGTGGCAACGCCACCGTCGCCGCATCCCTCGCCGTCCTGCAAGCCGCCGCTGCGTCCAATCGCCAACCGCTCTGGGCGCATCTGGCCGCATCGCTCGGCACCACCCCAAGCCTGCCCCTTCCCGAGATTCAGATCTTCGGCGGCGGTGCCCATGCCGGGCGGCGCGTCGACGTGCAGGACTTCATGGTGATGGTCCCCGGTGCCACCAGCTTTGCCGAGGCGCTGGAGATCACGGCGGAAATCTACCACGCCGCGGGCGCGATCCTCGCCGCCAAGGGCCGTAGCGGCGGGGTGGCTGACGAGGGCGGCTGGTGGCCCGATTTCCGTACCAACGAAGAGGCGATGGACACCCTGATGGAGGCGATCACCCGCGCCGGAGAAACCCCCGGCAAGCGTGTGGTGATTTCGCTCGACATTGCAGCATCGGAACTTTACCGCAACGGCGCCTATCACCTCGGGCTCGAAAAACGCAGCCTGACAACCGAAGCGATGTGCCGCTACCTTGGCGGCTGGCTGGCCCAATACCCCATTGCCTCGATCGAAGACCCCTTGGCCGAAGGCGACACCACCGGCCTTGTGGCCTTTACCGCAGCCCACGGCGACCGCGTGCAGATCATCGGCGACGATGCCCTTGTCACCAACGCCGACCTCGTGCGCCAAATGGCCACCGCAGGTGCTTGCAACGCCGTCCTCATCAAGGTCAACCAGACCGGCACCGTCACCGGCGCGCTGGCGGCATTCCGCGCCGCCCGCGCGCTTGGCTGGGGCACCATCGTGTCGGCCCGGTCAGGCGAGACGGAGGATGTCGTGATCTCGCACCTCGCCACCGGCCTTGGTGCGGGGCAGTTGAAGGTGGGGTCCTTCGCCCGGTCCGAACGGATGGCAAAGTGGAACGAATGCCTCCGGATCGAAGCGGTGCTCGGCACATCCGCCTTCGTCGGCGGCGCGCCACTGGCCGGGACGTGGTGGCAGGGCTAACGCCCCGCCTGCCAGTTCGCAATCCAGTCCAGCGGGTAAAGCAGCATGATGATGTTAAGCGCCAGGCCATCGCGGATCAGCCAGATCGTCAGCGCCTCGAACGCCAGCGCAATCGCCACCGTCGCCCAGACCGGCAGCTTCGACGCCAGCCAGAAACCGACGACCATCGCCAGCACGTCGGCCATCGTATTCAGCACGCTGTCGCCATAGTAATCGAGCGAGATCGTTACCGACCGATAGCGTTCGATCACCGCGTCCGAGTTTTCCACAATCTCCCACAAACATTCCACCGCCGTGGCAATCGCCAGCCGCCAGCCAAGGCTCAGCCGCCGCGCCACGAGCCACAGAAGGCCGAAGAACAGGAAGCCGTGGATGATATGGCTGGGCGTGTACCAGTCGGCAATATGCTGCGAATTTTCCGAACTGACCACCTGCCCGTGCCACAGCTTTACATAGCCGCATTTGCAGATCGGTTCGCGCCCGATCCACAAAAGCCATGCGGCGGTCAGAAGGATGATCGCCAGCACGACCAGAAGGGGAGAGATGCGCTTTGTCATGTGCGGCAGGGAATCACGGCTTCCCGCACCCGTCCAGCAAAATGGCATCCGGTGCAGGAAGGGATTCCCGACCGTGGCCTCCGGGCATGGACAAGCGGGCCGTCCTGCCTATCTTCGCAAAAGGGGGGCGTCAGCATGACCACATCGAACAGATTCCGCTTCGGCCCGACACGGGGCGAACTTTGGTTCTGGCTTGCGGTCAGCGCCGCCGGGCTGTGCCTGATGGGCTTTGCGCTTTGGCTGCGCGGCGTGCCCGACGGCCCGGCCATTGCCGAGGTGGTAGGCATCGCCAGCGTGGTGTTCGGCTACCTTGGCGGGCGTTCGATCAAACGGCTGATCCGCCGCGAGCACCCTTAAGCGGGCAGATGCAGCGGGACGCGGCCCTGCCCGGTCAGCAGCCACGCCTCGCGCCCTTCGATGACCACGGCTGACAAGGGCCCACCATAGGCAGCGCCTGAATCGAGGTTCAGCCGGTTGCCGTAATGCGTTGCCTGATTGATTGCCGTGTGGCCGTGCACGATCAGCGGCCCGAAACTGGTGGTGTCCGACAAGAAGGGCTCGCGGATCCAGACAAGGTCGGTCTCGACCTGCGCGTCCAGCGCCACGCCGGGGCGGATGCCGGCATGCACAAACACCGCCTCAGCCGCGCGGTGCAGGGTCGGTCGGGCGTCCAGAAAGGCGCGGTGGGTCTCGGGAACCGCAAGGATCGCATCGGCATGCACCTTGGCGACCGGACGGTCCGCCGGGCTGCGCACCCCGTAGGAGGCCAGCGTATCCGCCCCGCCAAGCTTGGGGTGCAGCCACGCAAGGTCAGCGCGCAGGCCCGGTTCGGGGTCAAGCGGATCGCGCAGAAAGCGGCTGAACATCCGGTCGTGGTTGCCCTTCAGCACCACCCAGTCCTCACCCGCCGCAAGGCCACGCGCGAGGTAGTCGATCACGCCGGCCGAATTCGGACCGCGGTCGACAAGATCGCCGACATGGATCACCGGCCCCGGCCCGTGGCGCGCGATGTCCCCGCTGATGCGGTCATGCGCGGCCTTCAACAGGTCAATGTGGCCGTGGATATCGCCGATCGCATAAAGGTGCATACGGTCTGCCTTGCGCCTTTGGGACACGCCCGGAGGGTTTCACACCCTCCGGACCTCCCGTGGAGTATTTGGGAAAAGAGCAAGCTGCAAGGCCGGGTCAGGCAACCTCGAACTGCAGCGCCTTGACCTGACTGAACATGCCGGTGCCTTCCAGCGTCTCGATCACCTTGGGGTCGATCTGCTGGTCAAGATACAGGATCGCGATCGCGTCCTGCCCCACGCCCGACCGGCCAAGGGTAAAGTTCGCGATGTTGACGTTGTTCTTGCCCATCGTCATGCCCAGAAGACCGATGATCCCCGGCACGTCCTCGTTGGTGGTGTACAGCATGTGGGCGCCGATTTCGGCGTCGATGTTGATGCCCTTGATCTGGATGAAGCGCGGCTTGCCATCGCTGAAGCAGGTGCCCGCGACCGACCGTTCGCGCTTGTCCGTGACCATCGTCACCTTGATGTAGGCGTCGAACACCCCGGTCTTTTCCTGCCGGGTGGTGGAGATCTGGATGCCCTTGTCCTTCGCTACCACGGGGGCCGAGACAAGGTTGACGTCGGGGTTATGCGCCTTCAGCACGCCCGCGATCACCGCCTGGTTCAGCGCGGCAAGGTTCATGCCCGCGACCGTGCCGTCATAAAGAATGTTGATCGCCTTGATCGGCTCGTCGGTCATCTGGCCGATGAAGCTGCCAAGGTGGCTCGCCAGCTTGATCCACGGCCCCATCACCGCCGCTTCTTCGGCCGTGACGTTGGGCATGTTCAGCGCGTTCTGCACAGCACCGGTCAGCAGATAATCGGCCATCTGCTCGGCCACCTGCAAGGCGACGTTTTCCTGCGCTTCGGTGGTCGATGCGCCAAGGTGCGGCGTGCAGACCACGTTGGGCAGGTTGAACAGAGGCGACTCGGTCGCCGGTTCGGTCTCGAACACGTCCAGCGCCGCGCCTGCGACATGGCCGGATTTCAGCGCTTCTGCCAGTGCCACCTCGTCAATCAGCCCCCCGCGCGCGCAGTTGATGATGCGCACGCCCTTCTTGGTTTTCGCCAGATTTTCCGCCGACAGGATGTTGCGCGTCTTGTCGGTGAGCGGCACATGCAGGGTGATGAAGTCGGCGCGGTGCAGAAGATCGTCAAGGTCCACCTTGGTGACACCCAGGTGCTTGGCGCGTTCGTCCGACAGGAAGGGGTCATAGGCCACCACCTTCATGTGCAGCCCCACCGCGCGGTCGCAGACGATGCCGCCAATGTTGCCCGCGCCGATCACGCCGAGGGTCTTGTTGAACAGCTCCACCCCCATGAAGCGCGACTTTTCCCACTTGCCCGCCTGCGTCGACGCATTCGCCTCTGGCAGTTGCCGTGCCACGGCGAACATCATCGCGATGGCATGTTCCGCCGTGGTGATCGAATTGCCGAACGGCGTGTTCATCACGATCACGCCCTTCTTCGACGCCGCCGGAATGTCGACGTTGTCGACGCCGATCCCGGCACGCCCCACGACCTTCAGCCGGGTGGCATTTGCCAGCAGCTTTTCGGTGACCTTGGTGGCCGACCGGATCGCCAGCCCGTCATACTGGTCGATGACGGCGGCCAGCGCGTCCTTGTCCTTGCCCAGCTTCGGCATGTAGTCCACCTCGACCCCGCGGTCGCGGAAGATCTGCACGGCGGTTTCAGAGAGTTCGTCGGAAACGAGAACCTTGGGGGCCATCATGGGCTCCTTTATGAATGAGTGGTCAGGAATGGCGGGCCGCGTCAGGCGGCCGCGGCCAGGCTCGCGATTTCAGCGTCAAAGGCATGGGCGATCCAAGGCATCAGCGCCTGAACGTCAGCCGTTTCCACAGTCGATCCGCACCAGATCCGCAAGCCGGGGGGGGCATCGCGGTAGGCGCCCACGTCATAGGCCACACCCGCCTTTTCCAACCGCTTCGCCACAGCCTTCGCAAATGCTTCGCCATCGGTGATGCGCGGATCGGAGAACTTCAGACAGACGCTGGTGGTCGACGCGATATCGGCCGTCTCGGCCAGATTGGCGATCCACGGGTTTGCCGCGCAAAACTCCCAGACGACCTTGGCATTGGCCGTGGCACGGTTGACCAACCCTTGCAGGCTGCCCACCGATTTCGCCCATTTCAGCGCCACGAGGTAATCTTCCACCGCCAGCATCGACGGCGTATTGATCGTCTCGCCGACAAAGATGCCTTCGATCAGCTTGCCCTTCGAGGTCAGCCGGAAAATCTTTGGCAGCGGCCATGCAGGCGTGTAGCTTTCCAGCCGTTCCACCGCGCGGGGGCTGAGGATCAGCATCCCATGCGCACCCTCGCCGCCCAAAACCTTCTGCCAGGAGAAGGTGGTCACATCCAGCTTGTCCCACGGCAGATCCATCGCAAATGCGGCGCTGGTGGCGTCACAGATGGTCAGTCCCGCACGCCCAGACGGAATCGCATCGCCGTTCGGCAGGCGGCAGCCCGAGGTGGTGCCGTTCCAGGTAAACACCACGTCGCGGTCGAAATCGACGGTCCGGAAATCAACGATCTGGCCATAGGGCGCGACCTGCACCTTGGCGTCCAGCTTCAACTGCTTGACCACGTCGGTCACCCAGCCTTCGCCAAAGCTTTCCCAGGCAAGCATCTCCACCGGGCGGGCACCCAAAAGCGACCACATCGCCATCTCGACCGCACCGGTGTCCGAGGCGGGGACGATGCCGATGCGGTAATCCGCCGGCACGCCCAGAATTTCACGGGTAAGGTCGATCGCCTCGCGCAGCTTGGCCTTGCCGATGGCGGCACGATGCGACCGCCCAAGGGGCGCGTCGGCAAGGTGGTCGAGCGAAAAACCGGGGATCTTGGCGCAAGGGCCAGAAGAGAAGCGCGGATTTGCCGGGCGCTTGGCCGGTGGGGTCAGGTCTGTCATGGTAGCCTTCCAGCTAAAAGCCCTTCGTTGGGGAAGGGTGTCCCAAGGCCGCGTTTAACGGCTCGCCGGGGGTGGCACAAGCGGAAATTTCGTCGTAAAGCGCCGCCTGACCGCGCATTTGCGACGCGGGCCAGCCGGGGATGGGACGTATTGATGCTTGTGGCCACGCTGCTGACCAACCCGGATCGACCAATCCTAGACCGTGCTTTGGTGGAGAACCTGCGCAATGCATGGGGCGGCGGCGCGGCGCGCTGGCTTGATCCCGGCATCGCGGCCGAGTTCGAGCTTGCGGCCCAGCCCGACACGTTCTGGCAGGTGTGGCAGGATTTGCAGGCCATCGGGGTGGACCTTGCGATGCAGCCCGCCGAAGGGCGCCGCAAGCGGCTTTTGCTCGCCGACATGGACAGCACAATGATCCGCGAGGAATGCATTGACGCGTTGGCCGACGAGGCGGGCGTCGGTGCGCATGTCGCGGGCATCACCGCCCGCGCGATGAATGGCGAGCTGGATTTCGAGGCCGCCCTGCGCGAGCGGGTCGGGCTTTTGAAAGGCTTGCCCGAAAGCGTGATAGCCCAAGTGCTTGGCGACCGCATCACCCTGATGCCCGGTGGCCCCGTGCTTGTGGCCACGATGAAAGCGCAGGGCGGTCACGCAGCGCTGGTATCAGGCGGCTTCACCGCCTTTACCAAGGCGGTGGCCGCGCGCCTCGGGTTTGACGAAGACCGCGCGAATACCCTGCAGGTGCAGGACGGAGCCCTGACCGGAGCGGTGGTGGAACCGATCCTCGGCAAGGCGGCGAAAGTGCAAGCGCTGCACGAAATCTCCGCCCGGCTCGGCATCACGGCGGCCGATGTGATTGCGGTGGGCGACGGCGCAAACGACCTCCCGATGATGCAGGCTGCCGGCACCGGAGTGGCGCTCCATGCCAAGCCCGCCGTCCAGGCCCAATGCGCCATAAGGGTGAACCACGGCGACCTGACGGCTTTGCTCTACCTGCAAGGCTATGCCCGCGACGACTTCGCGCCCTGACCACCGTCGCGCCTGTCGCTGGCGCCGGAGCCTCCGGCGGGAGTATTTTTGAAAAGCGCAAATGCAGGCGCACCCCGGCTGACGGCCCCTTTACGGGGGCGAAAGGAGAGTGTCCCACGCAGCCGGGGCGACTTGCCCTTTTGCGGTCATCGGGACTCCTCCCTGTACCGCCTGGCCAGGTTGACCTCGATGTCTTGCCAAAGCGTTAAGCAAATTGCTCTTTTCTGAAATACTCCCCGCGGAGCGTCCTGCCACGTCCGCAGCACTGCGGCCACAAATGCCCGCCCCGGCAGAGCCGCCAAGCGGGGGCTCGATGCCCCCCGAGGCGGCTCCTCCCCTTGCCGACGCTAGCAGAA
Source organism: uncultured Alphaproteobacteria bacterium (assembly GCA_963822435.1). GTDB lineage: Bacteria > Pseudomonadota > Alphaproteobacteria > Rhodobacterales > Rhodobacteraceae > JAUYQR01. The sequence goes on along the minus strand of CAWGHN010000006.1, from coordinate 67,832 downwards.
GCAGCCAGAAGCGGTGTATGTTCGAAATTGCCACATCCCTCGCCTTCCTCCTGATCCTGGCCGCGTTCATTGCCGGTTTTGTCGACAGCATCGCTGGCGGGGGCGGGCTGATCACGGTGCCGGCGCTTCTTCTGGCCGGGGCCTCCCCGGTCGAAGCGCTTGCCACCAACAAGCTGCAAGGCACCTTCGGCTCGGCAACGGCCGCCGTGGCCTACGCCCGGGCCGGCCATGTCCGCCCGCGTGAACAGCTCGGAATGGCCGCTGTCAGCGCAGCAGCCGGTGCCTGCGGCGCACTCGTCGCGCATCTGATCCCGGTCGAGGTGCTGCGCCTTGCCATGCCCGTCATCCTGATCGGCGTCGCGCTGTTCTTCGCCCTGAAGCCCGGCCTCAGCGACGACAGCCGCGCCGCCCGGATGCGGCCCGCCACATTCACCTTCACCGCAGTGCCCCTGATCGCCGCCTACGATGGGTTCTTCGGCCCCGGCACCGGGTCATTCTTCATGATGGGCTTCGTGCTTCTGGCCGGTTACGGCGTTCTGAAGGCCACGGCGCATACCAAATTCCTCAACTTTGCGTCGAACCTCGGCAGCCTGATGGTGTTCGTGTTTTCGGGCGCAACGTGGTGGGCTACAGCTTTTGCGATGGCGGCGGCCCAGATCGCCGGGGCGGCGCTTGGTGCGCGACTGGCGGTCCGCATCGGCGCGCGGCTGATCAAGCCGCTGCTGGTTGTCGTCTCGTCCCTGATGGCGGCGCGGCTGATGTGGCAGGCGCTGGCCTGACGCTGCACATGCAAAGTGTCGCACCCGATTGCAGGCGCGGTCCGCTTGCCTATCTCAGGCGGGAAAGGAAACCACATGTCCGACACTTCGCACGCCAGCCCGCTTGATCGCCACAAGGCCCCCGACGGGGTTTCCGACCGCATCGCGCTTGGCATTGTCAAGTTCATGCGCGTCTTTGCCGACGCCTTCTTTTCCAAACGCTACGGCCACCGCGCCGTCGTGCTGGAAACCGTGGCCGCCGTGCCGGGCATGGTCGGTGGCCTTCTTCAGCACCTGAAATCGCTGCGCCACATCCGCGAGGACGAAGGCTGGATCCGCGAACTGCTGGACGAGGCCGAGAACGAGCGGATGCACCTGATGACCTTCATCAACATCGCCAAACCCTCGCTCTTTGAGCGGGCGCTGATCATGGGGGGGCAGGCGGTGTTCTTCAACACCTACTTCTTCCTCTACCTCTTCGCGCCCAAGACGGCGCACCGCGTCGTCGGCTATCTGGAGGAGGAGGCCGTGGTCAGCTACACCGGCTACCTCGAACAGGTTGACAACGGTTCCGTCGAAAACGTGCCCGCGCCGAAGATCGCGATCGACTACTGGCACCTCGCCCCCAACGCCCGCCTGCGCGACGTCATCATCGCCGTGCGGGCGGACGAGGCAAAGCACCGCGACGTGAACCACGGCTTTGCCGATACGCTGGCAGCCGGTGCGTCGAAACGGGCCGTGCCTGCGGGCCGCGCGCTCGACTAGGCGCCCCATCCAGCCGCTTGCATCTCGCGCAGGCGGCTGGCGGTGCGCTCGAATTCAAACGAGCCTTCGCCTTCGATATACAGTCGCTCCGGCACATCGGCGGCCGAGGCGACAAGCCTGACCTTCGCCTCGTAAAGCGCGTCGATCAGTGTCACGAACCGCTTCGCCTCGTTGTAGTTCGCCGCCGACAGATGCGGGATATCCTCAAGGATCAGCACCCGCACCGCCGCCGCAATCGCCAGAAAATCCGCCGGGCCCAAGGGTTTGGCACATAGCTCCCAGAAACTGGCCCGCGCCACGCCATTGGCAAAACGCGTCAGTTCTACCCTCCGGCCATTCACCGTCAGAACCAAAGGCTCGCCGCCCGCGCCCCCGGTCAGGTCGGCCCAGATCGCGGTCATCCTGTCGCCCGCCGTGCGAGCCGGGTGGAAATAGACCTGCGCGCCCTCCAGCCGGTGCTGGCGGTAGTCGGTCGGGCTTTCCAGTTCCACCACCTCCAGACGATCCTCCAGCATGGCGATGAACGGCAGGAAAATCCCCCGGTTCAGCCCGTCCTTGTACAGGTCCTGCGGCGGGCGGTTCGAGGTCGTGACGATCACGATCCCGGCGGCGAACAGCTTTTCAAACAGCCGCCCCACGATCATCGCATCGGTGATGTCGGTGATCTGCATTTCATCGAACGCCAGAAGCCGCACCTCGCGGATCACCTGATCGGCCACCGGGGCCAGCGGGTCTTCGACACCCCGCTGCCGCGCCGCGTGCATCCCCCGATGCACGTCCTGCATGAAGGCATGGAAATGCACCCGCCGCTTTTGCGACGAGACCGTCGCTTCGGTGAACAGGTCCATCAGCATCGACTTGCCGCGCCCGACCCCGCCCCACAGATACATGCCCTTTGGTGGTGTCAGCGGCTTGGCGAACAGCCCGGCAAACAGGCCGACCTTGCGGGTCGCGTTCGCCTCCAGCCACGCGCGCAGGGGTTCCAGCCGCGCCATCACCGCATGTTGTGCCGGATCGGGGCGCAACACCCCCGCCGCCACTCGTGCCTCGTAAATCTCGGTCAGCGTCTCACGCATGATCTGGCTTAGCCTGCCGCAGGGTCTGTGAAAAGCCCGCCGCGGTCAGAGCGGCGCGAGGATCAGGCCGTCCGGGCCGATCCGCACGCCGTCCAGCCCCCCTACCAGCAGCCGCGACCACAGGCCCGGCTCGCGTGGCTCCGCTCCCGGTGGGGCGTACAGCTCGATCATTCCTCCGGCATAATCCAGAAACCGCACCGGCACCGCTCCACCCGCCCGCGGCAGATCGACCGAGGCAATCAGCCTTGCACCCTGATCTTCAAAGAACCGCTGCGTGGACACAAGATCGCGGCACGGAATCCCGATGTGGTCATGCCCCGCCTCGGTCACAGCCCCTGCGTTGCGCTGGCAAAGCTCGATCCGCGCGGCCTCGGGGCCTTGCAGATAGACGTAGCGGATACCCTCGCCCCAGAACTCCGCGATCTTGCCCACACCGTCCGGCGTGACCGCAGGGTCCAGGGTCGCGCCCGCGGCCAGCAGCCGCGCAAGGGCCGCGTCGATCTCCGGCACCGCAAGTGCGACGTGGTCGATCCGCCCGTGCGCCGGTGCCGTGTCGGCCTTTCGGACCCGCAGGGTCTGTGATCCCAAGGTCAGGGTGCTGCCGTGGGCGGCAAAGCCGAACACGCGCTGCAACATCGCAATCCCGGCCTCAGGGTCTGTCAGGCAAAGTTCGGGAACCAGCGCCATCCCGCGCCTCAAGCGAAGGTCAGCGGGTCTGGCCCGCAGCGTTGGTTATCGTTCAGCCCAGCCATCGCGGCCATCTCCTCAGCGGTCAGCGCAAAATCGAAGATGTCCAGGTTTTCCGACAGCCCCTCGATCCGCGTGGATCGGGGGATCACCGATACCCCCAGTTGCACATGCCAGCGCAAGATCACCTGCGCCGGGCTTTTCCCGGTCCGCTCCGCCGCCTCGCGCACCGGGGCCGCATCGAAGCTGCGGCCTTGCCCCAGAGGCGTCCAGCTTTGCGTCACCACGCCCAGCCGGTCATGCAGGTCACGCAGCTCCGCCTGCTGCAGGCGTGGGTTCAATTCGATCTGGTTGACCACCGGCACAGTCCCGGTCTCGCCGATGATCCGCTCCAGATGGTCGCCCATGAAGTTGGAAACCCCGATCGACCGCACGCGTCCTTCCTCCTTCAGACGGATCAGCGCGCGCCATGTGTCGACGTAAAGGTTCCGGTCCGGCACCGGCCAGTGGATTAGGCACAACTCCACGCTGTCCATGCCCAGCCGCTTCAGACTGGCTTCCACCGCGCGCAAGGTCGCATCATGGCCTTGTTCGCTGTTCCACACCTTCGTCGTCACGAAAATCTCGTCACGCGGCACGCCGCTGGCGCGCACGCCCTCGCCCAGACCTGCCTCGTTGCCGTAAATCGCCGCGCCGTCGATCAGCCGATACCCCATCCGCAGCGCCGCAGCGACGGTGTCCGCCGTCGTTGCTTCCGGCACCTGCCAGATCCCAAGCCCGATCTGCGGGATCATGTGGCCGTCGTTCAATCGCAGGCGTTGGGGAGGCATGGGTCTTCCTTTTCCGACCAAGGGACAAAGCGGTAACTCGCCCACCGAGGCAAGGGGTAATCGCACCCGGCGCCCGAACCGCGCCGCTACCTGCGCCCTTCGGAAAGCCTGAACCGCTGAATCTTGCCGGTCTGGGTTTTCGGCAACGCGTCCACAAAAACCACACGGCGCGGATATTTGTAAGGGGCAATCACCGATTTCGCGTGATCTTGCAGCAGCTTGACCATCAGCGCGTCACCCGCAAACCCCGCCGCCAGCACCACATGCGCCTCGACGATCTGGCCGCGATCCTCGTCCTTCACCCCGACCACCGCGCACTCCAGCACCGCCGGATACGACAGAAGTGCCGCCTCCACCTCCGGCCCCGCGATGTTGTAGCCCGCCGAAATGATCATGTCGTCCGACCGTGCGGCAAAGTGGAAGCGGCCCTCGTCGTCCTGCCAGAAACTGTCGCCCGTCAGGTTCCAGCCATCCCGCACATATCTCCGCTGCCGGTCGTCTGCCAGATACCGGCACCCCGTCGGCCCCCGCACAGCCAGCCGTCCCACCTCGCCGCGCGGCAATTCTTTCATGTCCTCGCCGACGATCTTCGCCTCATACCCCGCCACGGGCCGCCCCGTGCAGGCGGGCCGATGGTCGCTGAACCGGTTGGTCAGAAAGATGTGCAGCATCTCGGTCGCGCCGATCCCGTCCAGCATCGGCTTGCCGGTTCTGGCGATCCACTCGTCATATACCGGCGCGGGCAGGGTTTCCCCCGCACTCACCGCCGCCCGCAAACTGGACAGGTCCGCCCCTTCCTCCATCGCCTTCAGCATCACCCGGTAGGCGGTCGGCGCGGTAAAGCACACCGTCGCCCTATGCTCCTGAATGATCGAAATCATGTTCGGCGGGCTCGCCTGTTCCAACAACGCCGCCGCCGCGCCGAACCGCAGCGGAAATACCGCCAGCCCGCCCAGCCCGAAGGTAAATGCCAACGGAGGCGAGCCTACGAACACGTCCTCCGGCACCACCTGCAACACCTCCCGCGCGTAGCCGTCTGCGATGATCAGAAGATCGCGGTGAAAATGCATCGTCGCTTTCGGCTCACCCGTCGTGCCGCTGGTGAACCCCAGCAGCGCCACATCGTCCCGCCCGACCTTCGGCCCCTGAAACCGCACCGATTTGCGCAGGGCCACCCGGTCCAGTTCCGCATCGTGGTTCGCCGTCCCGTCAAACCCGACAACTGTCTTCAGAAAAGCCGAGCCCTTCGCCGCCGCCACCAGATCTTCCATCAACCGCGTATCGCACAGCGCGTGGCTGACCTCGGCCTTGTCGATGATCGCGGTCAACTCGCCCGCCCGCAGCATCGGCATGGTGTTCACCACCACAGCCCCCGCCTTGGTCGCCGCCAACCACGCCGCCACCATCGCCGGGTTGTTCGCAGACCGGATCAGCACCCGGTTCCCCGGCTTCACCCCGTAATCCTCGACCAGCGCATGCGCGATCCGGTTGGTCCAGTCGGCCAGTTCCTTGTAGGTCCGCTGCCGCCCGTTGCCGATCAGCGCGGTATGGTCGCCGAACCCCTTGGCCACCATCGCATCGGTCAGTTCTACCGCCGCGTTCATCCATTCAGGGTACGGAAAGGCCGAGGTGTTGATCTCCGGCCAATCCTCCGCCGCCGGCAGACGGTCGCGGGTAAAGGTATCGACATGCCCCGTCGGTCCAAGTCCCGTCGGTCCAAGTCTCGTCGGTCCCAGTTTCATGCCTCACCCTCCGGTATCACCGCCGTCGCCTCGATCTCCACCTTCGCCCGGTCTTCAACCAGGGCCACCACCTGCACCAAGGCCATCGCCGGATAGTGCCGCCCGATCGTCGCCTTGTAGGCCGCGCCCAGCGCCTTCAGGTCCGCCAGATACTCCGCCTTCGACGTCACATACCACGTCAGCCGCACGATATGTTCGGGCCTTGCCCCCGCACAATCCAGGACCGCCACGATGTTGGCCAAGGCCTGCCGCACCTGCCCCACGAAATCATCCGTCTCGAACTCGCAGTCGCCATTCCAGCCGACCATGCCGCCGGTGAACACCATCCGCCCCGTCGCCGCGACACCGTTGGAATAGCCGATCGCCGGCTTCCACCCCTTGGGGTGCAGGAACTCATGCATCATCCGCCTCCTGAAACGCCGCAATCCTGCCCCTGATCGCCTCGGGCCAGGGCGTCGGCCGCCCGCCCGCCTCGACCCACACCAACACCAGTTTGGCCGTCACCCGGTGGCTGGTCCCGCACCAGGCCTCCACCGTGAACCCGACCGAACTGCCGCCCAGCCGCGTCACCACCAACCGCCAGTCCAGCACCTCCCCCAGCCGCGTCGGCGCGTGAAACTCGGTCTCCAGCCGCGCCGTCGGCACGCCTTCGCCCGCGTCCATCATCGCCGCATAAGACCGCCCTGCCACCTCGCGGAAGAAGTTTTCCACGACCGAATTGGTCATCTCGAAATAGCGCGGATAGAACATGATCCCCGCCGGGTCGCAGTGGTTGAACTCCACGGGGATCACGCGCCGGTAGATCATTCATTCGCCTCGGGCGGCAGGAACTCCACGTCATGCGCGGCCGAGACTGCAATCACCGCCGGCACATCCGTCATGGCGTGCAAGACGTCGAACAACGCTTCCAGTCTGCCCGCCGGCGATACCCAGAACAGCGCCCGGCAAGGCACGTCCGACTTGTTGAAATACCCATGCGGCACCCCCCGCGGCATCCGCACCAGATCGCCCGCCTTCGCCGTCTGCCAGACGCCGTCCAGCTTCAACTCCAACTGACCCTCCTGCACCAGGATGAACTCGTCCTGATGCGGGTGGATATGCACCGGCACGAACTGACCGGGTTCCGCGTTTGTCTCGAAGGCAAAGCTCGCCTCGCAACTGGCTTTCGGGAAATACCGCTGGCCAAGGATGTTCAACTCGCGCCCATGATAGGCCGCGCCGTTTCGCGTAATGCCACCGTCCAGCTTCATAGCACCCTCCCCTCAGCTGCCCAGCACCGCGCGGGCGATCACGATCCGTTGCACGTCCGACGCGCCTTCGTAAATCCGAAGCGCCCTGATCTCGCGGTACAGGCTTTCCACCACCGACCCCGCGCGCACCCCATCCCCGCCATGCAGTTGCACCGCCATGTCGATCACCTCCTGCGCCGCTTCGGTGGCATACAGCTTCGCCATCGCCGCCTCACGGCTGACCCGCGCCGCGCCCTGATCCTTCACCCAGGCCGCCCGATACACCAGCAGCGCCGCGGCATCGACCTTCAGCGCCATATCCGCCAGATGCCCCTGCACCATCTGCATCTCGGCCAGCGCCTGCCCTTGAATTTTCCGCGCCTTCACCCGCGCCAACGCCTCATCCAACGCCCGGCGCGCAAAGCCCAGCGCGGCGGCACCAACGGTCGATCGGAATACGTCCAGGACCGACATCGCCACCTTGAACCCCGCCCCCGCCTGCCCGATCAGCGCGCCTTCCGGCAGATGCACCTCGCGCAATGAGAGCCGCGCCAACGGATGCGGTGCAATCACCTCCAGCCGCTCCTCCACGCGCAGCCCCGCCACATCCGCCGGCATCAGAAGGGCCGACAACCCCTTTGCCCCCGGCGCCTCTCCGGTCCGCGCGATGATCACATAGACATCCGCAATGCCGCCGTTCGATATCCACGTCTTCTCGCCGTTCAGCACCCAGCCGCCCTGCACGCGCTCCGCGGTCGTCGACGTTGCCGCCACGTCAGACCCCGAGGCAGGCTCGGTCAGCGCAAACCCCGCAATCGCGGTCCCCGCCCGCGTCCGCTCCAGCCACGCCCGCTGCTCCGCCGTCCCGAACAGTGACACCGCGCCCATCCCCAACCCTTGCATCGCAAAGGCAAAATCGGCCAACCCGTCATGGCGCGCCAGCGTCTCGCGGATCAGGCACAGCGTCCGCACATCAAGGCCCTCGCCACCCGAATGCCGCAACCACCCGCCCGCGCCCAAGGCCGCCACCAACTCCCGGCACGCCCGGTCCACATCGCCATGCGCCACCGGCAAATGCGTCGCCGCCCAAACCTCCAGCCCCTCGGCCAGCGCGCGATGCCGGTCCTCAAAGAACGGCCAACTCAGGAAACTCTCATCCGCCATGTTCATCTGTCCACAAATATCCCGGGGTCCGGGGCAGCGCCCCGGGGTCAGTTCCCCTGAAACACCGGTTTTTCCTTGGCCACAAACGCCCGATACGCCCGACCGAAATCCGCCGTCTGCATGCAGATCGCCTGCGCCTGCGCTTCCGCCTCGATCGCGGCCAAAACGCCCATGTCCCACTCCTGCAACAACTGCGTCTTGGTCACGCCATGCGCAAACGTGGGCCCCGAGGCCAGCCGCTCCGCCAGCGCCATCGCCTCCGCCTCCAGCGCCTCTGCCCCGTGCAGGGCGTTCCAGAATCCCCAGCGCTCGCCCTCCGCCGCGCTCATCGTGCGCCCGGTGTAAAGCAACTCTGCCGCTCGCCCTTGCCCGATGATCCTTGGCAGCATCGCGCAGGCCCCCATGTCGCAGCCCGCCAACCCCACCCGGGTGAACAGGAAGGCGCATTTCGCCTCCGGCGTCGCCAGCCGCAGATCGGCGGCCATCGCCAAGATCGCTCCCGCGCCCACCGCCACACCGTCCACCGCCGCAATCACCGGCTTGCCGCAGGTCAGCACGGCCTTGACCAGATCCCCCGTCAGCCGCGTGAAGGCCAGCAACTCCGCCATCGGCTTGCCAATCAAGGGCCCGATGATGTCATGCACATCGCCACCCGAACAGAAATTGCCCCCGTTCGACGCCAGAACCACCACATCCACATCCGACGCCAACGCCAGCCCGCGAAAGCAATCGCGCAACTCGGCATAGCTCTCAAACGTCAGCGGGTTCTTCCGCTCCGGCCGGTTCAGCCGGATCACCGCCACCCGCCCCCGCATCTCCCACAGGAAATGCTCCGGCTTCAAACCTGTCATCTCGCTCATCGCGCCCCCATCCGTTTCAGGATCTCGGTCATCGCGTCCAGATCCGCCTCGCTGATGGCGGAAAACAGCTTCGACACCTCCGCCTCATGCCCCGCCGCCAGCCCCTCGAACTCCGCCAGCCCCTCCGGCGTCAGCGCCACGAACACCGTGCGCCGGTCCGTCTCCGACGGCGTGCGCCGCACGAAGCCGTCCGCTTCCAGCCGGTCCACCACCGTGGTCGCATTGCCGTTGGATACCAGCAGCATCCGCGACAACTCGCTCATCGTCACGCCCTCGCGCCGCCGCCACAGCGCCGCCATCACGTCGAACCGTGGCAAGGTCGTCGCGTGGTTCACCCGCAGATGTTCGCGCAAATGGCTCTCCGCCGCCCGCGTCACACCCAGCAGCCTGATCCACATCTTCAACCGGCGCTTGGAAAGCTCGCTCACACCTCGCCCCCCGCGATCGAGATCGCCTGCCCGTTGATCCCCTCCGATCCTGGCCCACACAGCCACAGCGCTGCCGCCGTCACTTCCGCCGGCTGGATCAGACGCCCTTGCGGGTTCATCCCCTCCAACGCCTTGCGCGCCTCGGCCTCGCTTCTCCCGGTCTTTTCCATGATCACCGCCACCGACCGATCCGTCATTGGCGTATCGAGGAAACCCGGACACAGCGCATTCACCGTCACCGGCCCCTTCGCCACTTCCAGCGCAAGTGACCGTGTCAACCCAACCACACCGTGCTTCGCCGCCGCATACGGCGCGATCTTGGCATAGCCTTTCAGCCCCGCCGTTGACGCGACCGAGATCAGCCGCCCCCACCCCGGCATCTGCCGCAGCCCCGCCTGCAAGGTCAGAAACACCCCCGTCAGGTTCACCGCCAGCATCGCGTTCCACTGCGCCAGCGTGGTGCGCAGGAAGGGTGCTGAATCCGCCGCCCCCGCATTGGCGATCACGATGTCGCACGGCCCCGCCACGCCGAACATCGTCGCAACCGACGCCTCGTCCGTGACATCGGCCACCACCACCTGCGCACCAATGCCCGCCGCCACCGCCTCCAGCGCCTCGCGCCGCCGCCCCGCAATCACCACCTTCGCCCCCGCCGCCGCAAAGCCGCGCGCAAGGTCGGCCCCGGCGCCCGATCCGCCGCCGGTGATCAGGACGCGGCGGCCCTCAAGCACGGATCACCTCGGCCGCCTTCGCCACCAGCCGCCGCGCCTGATCGCGGCCCGCCAGATAGGGCAGCGGCCAAGCCGTCCCCGCATCGCCCGCCGCAATCGCCGCATGCAGCGTCCAGTAGGGGTCCGCCAGATGTGGCCGCGCAAGGCACACCAGATCGGCCCGCCCCGCCAGCAAGATCTGGTTCACCTGATCGGCCTCGGTGATGTTGCCCACCGCCATCGTCGCCAGCCCCGCCTCGTTGCGGATCCGGTCGCTGAACGGCGTCTGGAACATCCGGCCATAGATCGGCTTTGCCTCGGTCGAGGTCTGTCCCGCACTCACGTCGATGATATCCGCACCGGCAGCGGCAAAAGCCTGCGCGATCTCCACCGCCTCGTCCGGCGTCACGCCGTCCGTGCCAACCCAGTCCGTCGCGGAAATCCTCACCGACATGGGCTTCGACCCTGGCCACTCCGCCCGCATCGCTGCAAACACTTCCAAGGGGTAGCGCAGCCGGTTCTCCAGACTGCCGCCATACTCATCGTCCCTCGTGTTCGATTTCGGGCTGAGAAAGCTTGAAATCAGATACCCATGCGCCGCGTGCAGTTCGATCATGTCAAAGCCGCAGGTCTTGGCCATCTCGGTCGCCTTGACGAACTGCAACAACACCTTGTCCATGTCGTCGCGGTCCATCTCCTTCGGCACCTGATTGGCAGGCGACCATGCAATGGCCGAGGCGCTCATCACCGGCCAGTTGCCCCGGTCCAAAGGCGCGTTGTCCTCCTCCCAACCGAGCTTGGTCGAGGCTTTGCGCCCCGCATGGCCGATCTGGCAGCAGATCTTCGCGTCCGTCTCCTCATGCACGAAATCGACCAGCCGCTTCCACGCCGCCTCATGCTTTGGCGTGTAAAGGCCGGGGCAACCGGGCGTGATCCGGCCATTCGCGGAAACACAGGTCATCTCGGTGTAAACCAGCGCGGCCCCGCCCTTGGCGCGTTCGGCGTAATGCACGAAATGCCAATCGGTCGGGCAGCCATCGACCGCCTTGTATTGCGCCATCGGGCTGACAACGACGCGGTTCTTCAACGCCATGTCGCGCAGCCGGAACGGCGCGAACATCGGCTTGCGCCCCGGCTCTCCGCCCGCCTGGTCCTGAAACCAGTCCTCCGCCTCGGCCAGCCACTTGGGGTCACGCAGGCGCAGGTTTTCATGTCCGATCCGCTGGCTTCGCGTCAGCAGCGAATAGGCGAACTGGATCGGCGGCATGTCCAGATACCGCTCCACCTCCTCGAACCACTCAAGGCTGTTGCGCGCCGCCGATTGCAGCCGCAAGACCTCGACCCGCCGCTCCTCCTGATACCGCGCGAAGGCCGCTTCCATCGTCGGCTCGCTGTGCAGAAAATCCGCCAGTGCCATCGCTGAATCCAGCGCCAGCCGCGTGCCGGACCCGATCGAGAAGTGCCCCGTTGCCGCCGCATCGCCCATCAGGACGACGTTCTCATGATACCACTTCTGGCAGATCACGCGGGGAAACTGCATCCAGACCGCCGACCCGCGCAGATGCGCCGCGTTCGACATCAGGTCATGCCCGCCCAGATGCGCCGCGAATATCTTGCGGCAGGTCTCGACCGTTTCCTCCTTGGTCATGGCGGGAAAGCCCCAGGCCTCCCACGTTTCCGGCAGGCATTCCACGATGAACGTCGCGGTGTCCTTGTCGAACTGGTAGACATGCGCCCAGACCCAGCCATGCGCGGTCTTTTCAAAAATGAACGTGAACGCATCGTCAAACTTGGCGTGCGTGCCCAGCCAGACGAACTTGCACTTCCGCGTGTCGATATCGGGCTGGAACACGCTCTCGTATTCCCGCCGCACCACGGAATTCAGGCCGTCCGTCGCCACCACCAGATCGTATTCCTTCCGGTATTCCTCGGCCGTCCTGAACTCCGTCTCGAACCGCAGATCGACGCCCAACTCCCGCGCCCGCGCCTGCAAAAGGATCAGCAGAGTCTTGCGCCCGATCCCGGCAAACCCGTGCCCGCCCGACACCGTCCGCACCCCGTTGTGAACAACCGCGATATCGTCCCAATACGCAAAATTGCTGCGGATCGCCGCCGTGCTGACCGGATCGTTCTTCTCCATCTTGCCCAGCGCGTCGTCCGACAGCACCACCCCCCAGCCGAACGTGTCGTTCGCCCGGTTCCGCTCCAGCACCGTCACCCGGTGCGACGGATCGCGCAGCTTCATCGAGATGGCAAAGTAAAGTCCGGCCGGCCCGCCGCCGAGGCAGAGAATGTTCATCGTTCGCTCCTGCATTGGGTCAACCGTGCCACCGGACCAAAACAATTTCAAGCTTGAAATTTCTCCCTTGAAATTCCCGCCCAGCATCGCATGATGCCCGCATGGACCTGCTCATCGAACAACGATCCGGCTGGGTGCGGCTCACCCTCAACCGCCCCGAGGCGCGCAATGCGCTGAATACAGCGCTACTTGCGCATATCGCGCAGACGCTGGGCAGCCTTGCCCACACCGACTCATGCCGCGCGGTGGTGCTGACCGGGGCCGAAGGCAACTTCGCCGCCGGCGCCGATATTGCCGAGATCGAACACAAGACCGCTGCTCAGGCGGCAACAGACCCCCGAAAAGATCACTGGGCCGCGATCCGCGCGTTCCCCAAACCCCTGATCGCCGCCGTCGAAGGCTATGCGCTTGGCGGCGGGTTCGAACTGGCCTTGATGGCGGATCTCATCGTCCTCGGCTCCACCGCGCAGCTTGGGTTGCCCGAAACCAGCCTCGGCCTGATCCCAGGCGCGGGTGGTGGCCAGCGGCTCCTGTCGCTGGCAGGCCGGATGCGCGCCACACGCCTCGTCCTGACCGGCGAAATCATCGACGCCGCCACCGCCTATGAATGGGGCATCGCCAGCCACGTCGCCGACGGCCCCGCCTTTCCGACAGCCGCTGCCCTCGCCGACCGCATCGCCCAGCGCGCGCCCTTGGCCCTCGCCGCCGCCAAACGCGCCCTTGTCGAAGGCGCTGAATCCTCCCTCGCCTTCGCCACCGAACGCGCCGGGTTCGAAGCCCTGCTCGATACCGCCGACAAGGCCGAAGGCATCGCCGCCTTCCGCGCCAAGCGTCGGCCGGGGTTCAGCGGGCGATGACCACCATCGCGATCATCGGCCTTGGCACGATGGGCCTCGGCCTTGCCCAAGTCTACGCCGCCGCCGGTTTCCCCGTCATCGCCACCGACGCCCACGCCCCCACCCGCGACACCGCGCTCGCCCGGCTGACCGAAAGCCTCGCCCCCCGCGTCGCCTCGGGCAAACTGACGCCCGCCGCCCGCGACGCGATCCTCGCCAACCTCACCATCACCCGCGACATCGCCACCCTCGCCCCCGCCACCCTCGCCATCGAAGCCATCGTCGAACGGCTCGACGCCAAACAGTCCCTCTTCCGCGACCTCGAAACCCTCCTCACCCCCGACGCGATCCTCGCCACCAACACCTCCTCGCTCTCCGTCGCCTCCATCGCAGCCGGCCTAAAACTCCCCGACCGCTGCCTCGGCCTCCACTTCTTCAACCCCGCCCCGGTGATGAAGCTGGTCGAGCTGATCCCCCACACCAGCACCTCCCCCACAGCCCTCGCCCGCGCCCGGAAAATCACCGAAGCCGCCGGAAAAACCGTGATCGACGCCCCCGACCGCCCCGGTTTCATCGTCAACCGCTGCGCCCGCCCCTATTACGGCGAGGCGCTGGCGATGCTCGACGAAGGCCGCACCGCCTCGGATATCGACGCCGCCATGCTCGCCGCCGGTTACCGCCTCGGCCCGTTCCAGCTCATTGACCTCATCGGTGCCGACATCAACCTCGCCGCAACCGAGGGCCTCCATGCCGCGATGGGGCATCACCCGCGCTACCACCCCTTCCTCCCCTTGCGCCAACAGGTCGAACTTGGCCGCCTTGGCCGCAAAACGGGCGAGGGTTTCCTCTTCCCCAACGACCCCGGCCCCGCCCCCCACGACGCCGCCGCCATCGCGCTGCGCATCGAGGCCACCTTGGTCAACGAGGCTGCGTGGCTCCTCTCCGAAGGCGGCACCACGCCCGAAGGCATCGACACCGCGATGAAGCTTGGCCTCAACTTCCCGCGCGGCCCGTTCGAGATGATGAAGCTCCACGGCCCGCAGAAAATCCGCGCCAAACTCGCTGCCCTCGAATCCCGCACCGCCCTCAAAGGCCGCTACCTCCCCGCCCCGTATCTGGAGCACGCATGACCGAGGTTTTCCTTTGCGCTCACCGTCGCACGCCCATCGGTCGCTACGCAGGTGCCCTCGCCCACGTTCGCCCCGACGACATGGCCGCCCATGTCATCGACGGCCTTCTCGACCTCCACCCCGGCCTTGTCCCTGACGAGGTGATCTTCGGCTGCGCCAACCAGTCCGGCGAAGACAACCGAAACGTTGTCCGCATGGCCGTCCTCCTGTCGCGCCTGCCCGAAACCGTCCCCGCCCTCACCGTGAACCGCCTCTGCGCCTCCGGCCTCGACGCCGTGATCGCGGGCGCCCGCGCCATCCGCGACGGCGCTGACGTCATCATAGCGGGCGGCGTGGAATCCATGTCCCGCGCCCCCTTCGTCATGGCCAAGGCCGACACCGCCTTCGCCCGTGCGCCCGAGATTCACGACACCACCCTCGGCTGGCGCTTCATCAACAAGCGCATTGCCGCAGCCTACGGCACCGACTCCATGCCCGAAACCGCCGAAAACCTCGCCGCCGACCACCACATCTCCCGCGCCGATCAGGACGCCTACGCGCTCCGCTCCCAGTCGCGCTACGACGCCGCGTGGCACGCCGCCGATATCCTGCCCGTCACCATCCCGGCGCGCAAAGGCGACACGATCGTCAGCCTCGACGAACACCCCCGCGCCACCAGCCTTGAGGTGCTGGCGAAACTCCCTGCCCCGTTCCGCGCGGGCGGCACCGTCACCGCAGGCAACGCCGCCGGCATCAACGACGCCGCCGCCGCCCTCATCCTCGCCTCAGCCGATGGCGTAAAGCGCCACAATCTATCCCCCCTCGCCCGCATCGGCCGCGCCGCCTCAGCAGGCGTTGCGCCGCGCACGATGGGCATCGGCCCCGTCGCAGCCCTCGCCAAACTGGGGCTGTCGGCAAGTGATTTCGACCACATCGAACTGAACGAAGCCTTCGCCGCCCAGGTCCTCGCCTGCACCCGGGCCTGGGGCCTTGCCGACGACGATCCCCGCGTCAACGCCCTCAGCGGTGCCATCGCCATGGGCCACCCTCTCGGCATGTCCGGCACCCGCCTCGCCGCCACCGCCGCCCGCCGCCTTACGACAGGCGGCCAATCGGCCCTCGCCACCCTCTGCGTCGGCGTCGGTCAGGGCGTCGCAATGGTGCTCCATGCCGTCTAGAACCGCCCTCGTCACCGGTGCCGCCCAAGGCCTCGGCCTCGCCATCGCCCGCGCGCTCCACGCCGCAGGCCACTCCGTCACCATGGCTGATATCAACCTGGAAAAGGCCGAGGCCGCCGCCGCCACCCTCCCCGGCGCCCGCGCCATCCCCCTCGATGTCCGCCGCAAGGACGGCTTCGCCGGGGCGCTGGCCACCATCGGCCCGGTCGACATCCTCGTGAACAACGCCGCCCGCACCCAGGCCCGCGACCTTTACGAGATCACGGCCGAAGAATGGGATGACGTCCTTGCCACCAACCTCCGTTCCATCCTTTTCGCCACACAAACCTTCGCGCCCTCGATGACCGCCGCCAAATGGGGCCGCATCCTGAACCTCGCCTCCATCGCCGGCCAACGCGGCGGCCCGCAGGTGCAAGGCGCGCATTACGCCGCCTCCAAGGCCGGGATCATCGGCCTCACCCGCTACCTCGCCCACGGCCTCGCGCCACACGGCATCACCGTCAACACCATCGCTCCCGGCACCATCCTCACCGAACAGACCGCCCTCGCCCCGCCCGAGAAGGTCGCCCTCGTCGTCGGCCAGATCCCCCTCGGCCGCATCGGCCAGGCGGAGGAGGTCGGCGCGCTCGCCGCTTTCCTCGCCTCCGACGACGCCGCCTTCATCACCGGCACCACCCAAGATATCAACGGCGGCGTGCTGATGCGCTAATGCGTGATGCGGAAAAGTGAGAACCGGTTTTCCGCGTCAATCACGCGACATTGAAACGCTCGCCCCTTAGGAACCCAAATGTCCGACGCCTATTTCCTTTACCACTCGATCGGCATGTATCCCGGCAAGGCCCGCGACATCGCCGCCGCTATGGCCGATTTCGCCGTCACATGGGGCACGCCCGACGATGCGCAATGGGCCACCGTCCTGCCGCTCCGTCAGCGTTTCATCGACCGCTGGCGTGCGATCCTGAACGCCGCCCCCGACACGGTGACCACCTTCGAATCCGTCACCCAGGCCTTCCACTCGCTCGTCCAGTCCCTCCCCGAAGGCCACCTCAAAGGCCGCACCGTCCTCGCCGCCGCTGACTGCTTTCCGTCGAACCATTTCCTCCTGAACGGCATGGCAACCGCCTACGGCTTCACCCTCAAGACCGTCCCACTCCGCCAGGGGGCCGCTTACGTCGAGGACGAAGACTTCCTCGACGCCTGGACGCCAGACGTCGGCCTCGCCCTCCTCACCTGGGTGTCCTCCACCTCCTCCCACCGCATCAACCTGCCGCAAATGGTCGCCCACGGCCGCCGCATGGGCAGCCTCATCGGCGTCGACATCACCCAAGCCGCCGGCCTCCTCCCGTTCGACGTGCACGCCCCCGAGGTTGATTTCGCCATCTCCACCTCGCTGAAATGGATGTGCGGCACCCCCGGCGCGGGCATCCTCTACCTCTCCCCCCGCCTCATCCCGCATTGTCACCCGCAACTCCGCGGCTGGTTCTCCCAACCCAACCCCTTCAACTGGGACATCACCCGCTTCAGCTACGCGCCAGACATCCGCCGCTTCGAGTCAGGCACCCCCGGCTGCATGGCCGCCCTCGCCTCGCTCCCCGCACTCGACTGGCACGCCGCCCAGGACCACGCCGCCATCCTCGCCCACAACCGCCACCTTACCGCGCTCCTGATCGACATGGCCGACGCCCTCAACCTCCCCCTCCTCACCCCCCGGCCCGAGGCGCAGCGCGGCGGTTCCATCATGCTCCGCCTCCCCGACACCCACCCCGCGCCGCAAATCGTGGCCGCGCTGCGCGCCCAATCCATCACGGCGGACGCGCGCAGCCAGACCCTCCGCCTCTCCCCCGGCACGCTCACCACGGAATCCGGCGTCGAACGCCTGCACATCTCACTGGCCGCCCTTCTCGGCTGACCATTCATCTGTCCTGAAATATCCCGGGGTAGTCCGTTGGTTGCGCCATTGGTTCTAGCAACCAATGGACTGGGGGGCTGGCCCCCGCTGCTTCGGTGTCCCCCACCGGCAGAGTCACCCCCGCCGATGCGTCGCCGCGACCCGCGCGATCTCCTCATAGATCCCCGACAACAGGTTCAACGCCTTCGTCGCCTCCGCCAGCCGGTCGGAGAACCCCGGCACCCCGGCAATCGCGGCGATCAGCAACCGCCGCCGCAAGGCGCCGTAATCATCGGTCACCCGCCGGCCGTCTTCCGTCACCTCATAGGTCACGCCCGACCGCCCCGCGCCCTGCCGCACAACCAGCCCGGCACCGATCAGCTTGCGCAGCGAATACTGGATGTTCGGCACATCGTCCCGGTTCATCAACCGCGCCAGATCCTTGATGCTCTTTGGCCGCTCGTTCATCCGGATGATGTGCAGCAGCGCGTTTTCCGGCCCCGTCGCCGCCAGATCGCACACGCTTGCCAGACATTCCGACTGCCAGCGGCCAAAGCCCTCGAAGGTCCGCATCAGCGCGAACTCCAGCTCCGTCGTGTCCACCTCGACCGCGCTTTGCGCCAGATGCCAGCGGTAATCCAGCTTTTCGTCCCGTTCCATGCGGCCCCCAAGATCAGCGCCAAAACTGCCCCTTCAACACCGTTGACGCAATTGGAATTTACGATAGACTTTCAAACATAAAATACTTCCAATAATCCACATAACAGGGAAATCAGCATGACACAGAACCTGATGGCATCAGGCGACCACTTTCGCTTGGGCACCTTCTCGACCAACTGCTCCTCCGGCATGACACCCACGCAGGCCCCCGAGCGCTGGGTCAATTCGTGGGACAACAACCTTGCGCTGGCGAAACTCCTCGACGCCGCAGGCATCGACTTCATGCTGCCGATCGCGCGCTGGATCGGCTACGGCGGCCCCACCGATTTTCACGGCGGCGTGCTGGAGACGATGACTTGGGCCGCAGGCCTCCTCGCCTCCACGCAAAACATCTCGGTCTTCGCCACCATCCACTGCGCCGCCAATCACCCCGTTGTCGTCGCCAAGCAGATCGCCACCATCGACCAGATCAGCCACGGCCGCGCCGGGCTCAACATCGTCGCAGGCTGGAACCAGCCGGAATATCAGGCGCTCGGCCTCGATCTGCCGAACGACCACGAAACCCGCTACGGCTACGCGCAGGAATGGTTCGATCTCGTCCGCAAGATCTGGGCCTCCGACACCCATTTCGATTGGGACGAAACGTATTTCCGCAACATCCGCGGCTTGAAGGGCGACCCCGCCCCTGTCAACGGCTCGGTCCCCATCATCAACGCCGCCGGCAGCCCGCAGGGGCGCGAGTTTGCCACCGACAACGCCAATTACCTCTTCACCCCCGCCATCGACCTCGCCCGCTCCAAGGACGAGATCGCCGCACTAAAGGCTCAAGCCGCCGCCAAGAACCGCAAGGTCGGCGTTCTCACCTTCGCCCATGTCGTCTGCCGCCCGACTGAACGAGAGGCGCGCGACTACGTCCATTACATCGTGGATGAGAACGCCGATTGGGAGGCGACGGACAACCTGATCCGCCTGCAACTCGCCCATGCGCTGTCGTTCCCCCACGATCTCCTGACACAGATCCGCTACGGCTTCGCGCTCGGCCACGGCGGTTTTCCCCTGATCGGCACGCCGGATCAGGTCGCCGCCGGCATCATTTCCCTGCACGAGACAGGATTTGCCGGGACCACGCTGTCTTTTGTGGATTATCTGAGGGAGTTCCCCTATTTCGCCGAGGAAGTGCTGCCGCGCCTGAAACGGGCCGGCATCCGATAGGGAGCGACCATGCCGAACCGTTTGCCCACCGACCTGCCCGCCAAGGAATTCCGCGATGCGATGCGCGCCTTTGTCGGCAACGTCAGCGTCATCACCGTGGGCAGCGGTGACGCCTCCTCCGGCCTCGTCGTGACGTCGGCGATCTCGCTGTCCGCCGAACCGCCGCTCCTCTTGGCCTGCGTCAACCTCACCTCCTCCTCGATCCCGATCCTGCGGGACGAGGGGCGCTTCGGATGGTCCTCGCTCGGTGCCGCGCATCAGCCCGTCGCCGAACGCTTCTCCGGCTTTGGCGGGATCAAGGGCGCGGCCCGCTACGAAGGCGCCGAATGGGAAACCGCCGTCACCGGCGCGCGCCTTCTGAAAGGCGCGCCCACCGCCTTCGACTGCACGGTCGAGGAAATGATCGACCGCGCCACCCACACCATCCTGATCGGCCGGGTTCAGGCGATCCGCAAGACACCGGACGCCGGCGCCCTGATCTACTGGAACGGCGCCTACCGCAGCCTTACCGCCTGAACGGCCCGGCGTCCGACACGGGCCGCACCCAACCAAAAAGGCGCGTCCCTCCCCCCTCGTGGGGGAGGGAGAGGGTGGGGGGCGCGAGCCACGTTCCAACCCTTAACAAACGGTTAAGTGCCTTACCAACCCCTTGAAATCACTCTATCTCGACCACTGTCCCACTGTGGGACATCAGACAAAACTCCGGATCGTCGCCAGCGCGCCCTCCAGCGCCTTGCCCTCTTCATCCTTCAACGCCGCCTCCCGCAACCGCGCGGCCCAAGCCGCCGCATCGTCCCGCCCGGCCACGAGGGCAATCCCCGCCAGCACCCGGTCAAACTTCGACAGCCCCCGCGCATGGGTGTCCGAATAGCCCTTCACCAGCCGCCGACAGCGCACCACCTCCACCGCCAGTGCCCGGTCGCTCTCCAGATAGCCCAGCGCCACGGCAAGCCACCCCTCCAGATGTGCCACCTCCTGCGCGTGCCGCAGCGTCCGCCGCCGCCACCCCCGCAGCCCCCCGATCGCATACAAGGTCAGGTAAGCCGCCAGACTGTCCGTCCGCAAACGCCGCCCCTTGCTGAACCACCGCTCCAGCCGCGCCATCCACACCGGGCTCGCCTGCACCCGCGCGCCCAGACCTGCCGGCATCAGCCCCGCGATCTCCTCCGCCCGCGGGTGGAAGAACTCGGTCAGCTGCATCACCTGCGCCTCGCGTACCCCCATCTCGCCCCGGATCCGCTCGAACCGCCGCCCCCGCGTTTTCAGGTCCGCGACCCGGATCACGTCGTCATAGGCCATCGCGTTGGCGACATACTTCGCCGCCTCGCGCGCGACTTCGAAGGGGGCAGCATCCCGCGCCACCAGCCCCTCGATCCGCCCCAGATACTCCGCCCCGTAAGCCAGATCCTGAAAGTCCACCACCTTGCGCAACCCCGGCGCGGCCAGTTCCGCCACCGCCGCAGGCAGGGCTTCCACCCGCGCCACCAGCCGCTCCCACTCCGCCAGCTTCCGCGCCGGGCCCGCCACCGAAGCGCCCTTCGCCACCGGCACCGCCGCCTCCGGCACCTCCGCCAGCGCCGCCTCATACCCCGCGCCAAACGCCCGGACCGAGGCGTCCACGCCTTTGCCCCCCGCCCGGATCGCCGCCTCAAACGCCTCGCGCGCAAACGGCAGCGCCCCCGAAGCCGCCAGCGCCCCAAAGAGCGTCGCCGAAATCACCGACCCGGTCTTCACCGCCACCGCATCGAAATCCGCCGCGATGAACCGCTGCGCCGCCACCTCCGCCGCCGCAATCACCTCCTCGCTCGACGCGATGCCATCCCCCGGCACCGTCTTCTCGCTCACCGCCAGCGCCCGGTGGGTCGAGGTGATCAGCACCGTGCGGTCCGGCGTCACGAAGCCGCGAATGATCGACCGCCCCGCCTCCATCATCTCGGCGGTGATCATCACGTCCACATCACCCGCCGCCGGCATCAGGCTGAACACCGGCACCCGCCCCGTCGCAGGTGCCATCTCCACGTAATAGACCGTGGCCCCCGTCCGCTGCGCCACCCCCGCCACGGACGTCGCCTGGCAGACATAGCCATTTGCCCGCGCCAGAGTCTCGATCCAGCCGGTCAGCACGCCGCCGCCCTGACCACCCACCGCCAACACCGCGAGCTTGATCATCCCATCCGTCCCGGCAGGCACCGGCAGCATCGGCGATTGCAGCGTCATGCCGTGAACTCCAACCGCCCGGCACTGCGGCGCGCCTGCAACCAGCCGATCACCCGTGCCCGCCACCGCGCCAGCCGCGCCTCCATCGGCGACGGGTTATGCACCACATCCGCCCGGTAGAAGCTGGGGCAAAGAACGGCCGCATCCGCCACCTCGCCACAGTTGCCGCAGCCGACGCAGGATTGGTCGATCGACGCCACCGGATCATCCCTGAGCGGATCGTCCAACCGCTTCAACGACAGCGACGGGCAGCCCGACAGGCGGATGCAGGCGTGATCCCCGGTGCAGACCTCCTCATCAACTCCAAAGCGCGGCGCCTCGACCCGCCGACCTTCCTTGATCGCCGCCGCCTTCAACGGCTTTTCCCGCCGCTGCTTGTTCAACATGCACTCGCTGGAGGCCACGATCACCTTCGGCCCCTTGGCATCGGTTGTCAGGGCCTCGCGCAGGGTGTCGCGCATCTTCTTCACGTCATAGGTGTGGTCGATCTGCCGCACCCACTCCACCCCCACGCCTTTCAGCGCCTTCGATATCGGGTTCTGCGTCGCCTTCGTCGCGTTGTCGGCACGGCTCGACATCACGTCCTGCCCACCCGTTGCGGCGGAATAGAAGTTGTCCACCACCATCACCACGCCGTCCGACTTGTTGAACACCATGTTGGTGATCGAAGAGTTCAGCCCGTTGTGCCAGAACCCCCCATCCCCGATGATCGCAATCGGCCGTTTCTCGCCCCCGCCATCGAACGCGCCGTTGGCCGCCGGACCAAGGCCATAGCCCATCGTCGCGCCACCGATTTCGAACGGTGGCAGCGACCCGAACAGATGGCAGCCGATATCGGCGGCGATCTGGTGCTTGCCCAATTCCTTCTCGACCAGCTTCATCGCGGCAAAGATCGGCCGCTCCGGGCAGCCGGTGCAGAACCCGGGCGGGCGGATCGGCACGGTCTTCGACAGATCCGGAATGGCAGGCCGGTCCATGTTCGGCGCGCGCACGGTCGCGGGCAACAGGTCGGGTGCCGCCGATTTGAGGAAGGCGCTGATCCCGTCCAGCATCACCTGCCCGGTGTATTCCCCGGCCATCGGGAACATGCCCTTGCCATACAGCCGCACATGGCTGCCCGCGCGGTACAAAAACGACCCAAGCTGGGTCTCAATGAACTCCGGCTGGCCTTCCTCGATCACCAGCACCGAATGCTTGTTTTGCGTGAACGCCAGAAACTCGCTGGAAATCAAGGGATAGGTCACGTTCAGGCAATAGATCGGCACCTGCGTTTCGCCATAGATGTCCGCCAGCCCCAGCCGCTGCAATGCACGGATGACACCGTTGTACATGCCGCCCTGACAGACGATCCCGACCGAGCCGTCCCCCCCGAACACCTCGTTCAGCTTGTGCTCGATGATGAACCTCTCCGCCGCCGGCCAGCGGTTCTTCACCTTGTCCTGCTCATGCACATAAGACATCGGCGGCAGCACGACCCGGTTGAAATCGCTGCGCGGATGGCTCAGCGCCTCCTTCACCGACAGCGGCGGGCGCTGGTTGTCTTTCGTCTCGAACGTCCCCGTCACATGGCAGGACCGAATCCGCATCGTCAGCATCACCGGGCTGTTCGACGCCTCGCTCAAGGCAAACCCATCCCCCACCGCCTTCACGATCGACGGCAGGTTCGGGCGGGGATCGAGCAGCCAGAACTGCGACTTCATCGCAAAGGCGTGGCTCCGTTCCTGCATGATCGAAGACCCCTCGCCGTAATCCTCGCCAAGGATCACCAGGGCACCGCCCGTCACCCCCGAAGACGAAAGGTTCGCCAGCGCGTCCGAGGCCACGTTCACCCCCACCGGCCCCTTGAACGTCACCGCCCCCCGAATCGGATAATGCACGCTTGCCGCCAGCATCGCCGCCGCCGCCGCCTCGTTGGCGTTGGCCTCGAACCGCACACCAAGCTCACCCAGCAATTCCTCGGCATCGGCCAGCACATCCATCAGATGGCTGATCGGCGCGCCCTGATAGCCGCCGACATAGCCGACGCCGTTTTCCAGAAGCGCCTTGGTGATCGCAAGGATACCCTCGCCGGTGAAGGTATCGCCCACGCCCTTGCGCAGGTCCTGAACTTCGGCCTTGAAGCTGCGTTCTGCCATGTCAGATCTCATGCTTTCTGATGTTCGTCAGCATCTTCTGCAGCGTGCCCACAAAGGCCCGCCGCTCATCTTCGGGTATGCCGCGAAACATCCGCGCGTTGGCCTGCGCCATCTGCGGCCAAAGCGCGTCGAACGCGGCGCGCCCCGCTTCGGTGATGACCACCCGCACCGCGCGGCTGTCGGTCGCATCCGCTTCGCGCCGGATCAGCCCTTCGGCCTGCAACTGATCGAGCGCCCGGCTCAGCGTCGAAGGGTCCGTCACCGTATAGACCGCCAATTCCCGGATCAGCGGCGTCTCCACCACCGACAGCACCGCCAGCGCCCGCATCTTCGGCGTGGAAAGCCCCAAGCCCGCCATTTCTTCCCGCAGGCTGGCGTTATACCGCCCCATGATCCGGTTCATCAGATAGGGCGGATAATTCCACAGCCCGATCTCGCCCAGCCGCAGCGATGGTATGGGGGTTTCGTCGTTCATGCCCCCAACCTCTTTGCCGCGTTGAACCCCGATCCGCCACCCAAGCCCGGGCCCGGATGGGTCGACGCGCCGATGTGCATCAGCCCTCGGACCGCCGTGTCGCCATTGGTGCTGTGCGCAAACGGCCGCCAGATGAAAAACTGGTCGATGCCGCACGCCCCACCGTAGGGATCGCCGCCCACAAGGTTGACGTTCATCCGCTCCAGATCCTTGGGGGAATAGGCCTTCCGCGCCAGCACCAGCTTGTCGAACCCCTTGATATGACGCGCCAATATGCGTTCGATCCGGTCGGCAAAAGCCTCGCGCACCGCATCCCAATCCGCGCCCTCGATTTCGCCCGCCGCATCGCCCTTGATCACGCGTGGCGCATCGGGGATCTGCAACCACAGCACCGCCTTCCCTTCCGGGCAGCGCGTCGGGTCCAGTGCCGAGGGCTGGCCCACGCAGATCGTCGGCGTCGCCGGCAGCATCCCACGCTCCGCCTCGTTCGAAGATTTAGACACGGAATCAATGCCATCCGCCAGATGAACCAGCGCCACCTGTCCCAGCCCCGGCGCCAGCCACTCGGGCACTGCATCCAGCGCGTAGTGCAGCTGGAAATTCCCCCGCCCATGCCGGAACACCTTGGCGGCGGCCTTGTCCTCTGGCAGGTTCACGTTTTCGAGCAGCCGTTCATATAACTGCCCCGGCGCGACCGATGCCAACACGGACGGCGCTGCAATCACCTCACCGTCCGCCAAAGTCACACCCGCCACACGCCCATTGTGAACGTTAATTCGCTCAACGTCCGCTCCGGTGACAAGCCTGCCACCCTTCGCCTCGATCAGCCGCCGGAATGCCTGCGCCGCGGCCCCCGATCCGCCCTTGACGATCGGCGCGCCCGCCGCCTCCAGCGCAAAGGCGATGACCCGCCCCATCTGCCCCGAGTAGGTGCTTTCCGGCGTCAGCCCGGTGTGCAGCACCCACGGCGCCAGAAGCGCCTGCGCGCCGGCACTTTGATACGTCGCCTCCAGCCAGCCCCGCGCGGGATCAAGTGCCCGGCCAAACCACGCCGCCACCCCGCGCAAGCCCCGCTTCCGCACCTGCCCGAACATCAGCTTCGCCGTTGGCCAAGACCACAGTGAACCGCCAAGCAGCGCGAACAGGAACGGCGCATCGGCCGCCACCGCCCCCACATCCGCCGCGAACCTGTCGCCATCCCCTGCCGCCAAGGCATTGAGCGCGCTTACATTCCGCGCCCTATCCATCGTCAGCACCACCGCCTCGCCGCCCGGCCGCAACACGGCGGTCGGGTGCGGCGTGTGGCAATACTCAAACCCGTGCCGCGCCAGATGCGGGCCCAGCGCCGCCCCGGCAGGCGAGGTCATGAACAACACCCAGGTCGCCGCCATCACGTCATGGGCAAACCCCGGATGCAGCTCCTCCGTCCGCAAACAGCCGCCGATCACTTCCTCACGTTCCAGAACCGTTACCCGGTCGCCCTTCAGCGCCAGAAGCGCTGCGGCAACCAGGCCGTTGATCCCGGACCCGATGATGATGTGATCGGCTGCCACCTCAGCCCCGCGGCACAAGGGCCAGCGCGCGGATCGGCGACCCGGTGCCGTTCTTGATCTTCAACGGTGCCGCAATCAGGATCGCGCCCTTCGGCGGCAGCTTTGACAGGTTGGCCAGGCTCGCCAGCCCATAGCGGTTGTGCTTGTGCAACAGGTTGTGCGCCGGGAACGGCGGTGTCATGCCACCTGCCTGCCCCGCATCCGTGCCGATGCACTGGCTGCCCCAGCCGACGATGCCCTTGGCCAAAAGATACTCGATCACCTCGGCGGTCGGCCCCGGCGTGTGCGGCCCGGTCTCGTTGGCGTTCAGAAACAGCGCCTCGTCATGCGCCCGCGCGTCCCAGTCCGACCGCAGCACGACCCACTCGCCCGCATTGATCGCGCCGTGCTTGGCTTCCCACGCCTTGACATGGTCGATGGTCAGCAGGAAATCGGGGTTCGCATTGCACTCGGCCGAAAAGTCCAGAACATTGACTGGCGCCACCAGCCGCTGCACCGGCAGTGTGTCGGTGTAGCCGTCGGCGTAATCCTTGCCGGTGATCCAGTGGTGTGGCGCGTCGAAATGCGTGCCGGAATGTTCGCCCAGCTCCAGCCAGTTCCACGCCCAGAACGGACCGTCCTTGTCATACTCGCTGATCCGGTGAATCTTGATCGGCGGGGTGTCCTTGGCGAAATCCGGCGGCAGCTTCAGAAGCGGCGTTTCCGGGCCAAGCACGCCCGTGCAATCCACCACCTCGATGCCGCCCGAGGCCAGCATCCCGGCGAAGTCCGCCAAAACCGTTGCCGAAGTCATGTCACTCTCCCTTTATGTTGCAGCCGTTCGGGGCCGTTTTGTGCGTGTCTTGTCGGGCCGGATGCCATACGCTTGCCAGACGCTTGCCAGACGCTTTGCAGACCGGTGCAAACCCAAGGCAATTCCGTCGCCTTCCGTCGAATCATGCTAGACAGAATTAGATGCGTTTGCAAATATCCTCGCGTCAAGCGGGGCGCGGAATGTCGGACACCTTCGATGCAATCCTGATCGGGGCGGGGCATAACGCCCTTGCCTGCGGTTTGCATCTGGCGGCAAAGGGCTGGCGCGTCGGCATCTTTGAACAGGCGTCAGAACCGGGCGGCGCAATCAAGACGGGCGAATATACCCTGCCCGGTTTCCGGCACGACTGGGCCGCGATGAACCTGTCGCTGTTCGCCGGAAGTCCGTTTTTCAAGGTCTACGGGCCGGAACTTGTGCGCCACGGCCTTGCCTTCGCACCTGTTGCGAACCCCTTCGCCTCGGCGTTCCCGGATGGCCGCTGGCTGGGCGTCTCCACAGACCTTGCGGCCACCACCGCCCGCATCGCCGCCTTCTCCGCCCGCGATGCAGAAACATGGAAGGCCCTCGTCAGTGCGTTTCCGGGTGAGGCCGAGACGATCTTCGGGCTTTTGGGCAGCCCGATGAATTTACGTGCGCTTGCATATTTCATGTTCAAAACACTGCGGAAACGTGGCGTTGCCGGGACATTGGACCTCGCCCGCTTCCTGACCCTCTCGCCCCGGCAATGGTTAACCCAGACTTTCGAAGCCGAACCCCTGCAAGCGCTGCTCGGCGCATGGGGAATGCACCTTGATTTTGCACCGGATATCGCGGGGGGTGGGCTCTTTCCTTACCTCGAAGGCATGGCCGGGCAGGCGTTCGGAATGGTCCTCGGCCAAGGCGGGGCCAATACCGTAACCCGCGCCCTGACGGCCGCCCTTGCAGTGCGCGGCGCCACGATCACCTGCAACGCAAAGGTCACTGATATCCTGCACCGCGATGGCAAAGCCCACGGCATACGCCTCGCCGATGGGCGCGAAATTACGGCCACCCGCGCGGTCATTGCAGGCACCGCGCCCGGCGCGCTGACCGCTCTCACCGGCCCGACCGCGCCCGCCTTTGATCGTGCCATGACCAGTTTCACCCATGCTCCGGGCACGATGATGATCCACCTCGCGATGGACAGCCTGCCCGATTGGGCTGCGGGCGACGATCTGAAGCAGTTCGCTTACGTCCATCTCGCCCCCAGCCTCAACCAGATGGCCCGCACCTACGCGCAGGCGCAAGCCGGGCTTTTGCCGGATGAACCGATCCTCGTCGTCGGCCAACCCACAGCCATCGACCCGACCCGCGCCCCGGACGGCAAACACATCCTCTGGCTACAGGTCCGCATGGCGCCCGGAACGATCAAGGGCGACGCAGCCAGCACGATCACCGTGACCGACTGGGCGCAGGCGGCAGAGCCCTTCGCAGACCGTGCGCTCGCGATCCTAGAGCGTTACGCGCCGGGTACCCGAACAAAAATCCTTGCGCAGCTGGTGGTTACACCGATGGACCTCGAGGCAGACAACCCCAACCTCGTCGGCGGCGATCAGGTCTGCGGCTCGCATCATCTGGCGCAGAACTTCCTTTTCCGCCCCACCCGCGGCCATGCCGACGGGTCTACCCCGATCCAGAACCTGCACCTGACCGGGGCCGCCGTCTGGCCCGGTGCTGGCACCGGGGCGGGATCGGGGTTCTTGCTTGCCCGGCGACTGGCCGGAAACTGAACAACGAAAAACAGGGAGAAACACATGAACCTCAACCGACGCACGCTTTTGCAATCCTCCGCCGCGCTGGCCGCCTTATCCGTCACCGGACTGCCCGCCCATGCCGCCATTGACGAGCTGGTCATCGCTTACAATGTGAACCTGCCGTCATGGGACCCGACGGTCGGCCCCTCGGCGGTGAACCCGACGATCCAGGGGTTGTACCAGTCAGTCTTCGACCAGTTCATCCTGCAACAGCCCGACCTGAAGCCCGCCCCGGGCCTCCTCACCGAATGGGGCTGGAACGAGGATCGCACCAAGGTCAGCATGACCGTCCGCGACGGCGTCACCTGGCATGACGGCAGCCCCTTTACCGCCGAGGATGTGGCCTGGAGCCTGACCCGCGCTGCCGATCCCGCCACCGGCAACCCGATCAACTTTGTCTGGTCGACGCTGGCCAACATCAAGGCTGAAGGCAACACCGTGACGGCGGACGTCAAGCAGTTCGACCCTACGATCTTCAAGTGGATGTATTTCCTGACCGGCTACGTCTTGCCGAAAGCCTATTTCGAAAAGGTTGGCCCTGAAGGCTTTGAGGCAGCCCCCATCGGCACCGGCCCCTACATGGTCGAAAAGTACGAACGCAACGCCTTCGTCCGGCTGAAGGCCAACGCCAACTACTGGGGCGGCAAGCCTGACTTCGACACCGTTACGATCAAATTCGTGACCGACGCCGCCGCCCGGGTGGCCGAGGTGGAATCCGGCAACAGCCACGTCACGCTGGAAATGCCCTACGAAGAATACGACCGCCTGAAGGGCACGCTGAACGGCATTGCTGCGCCGATCTCGGATATCGGGATGATTTTCCTGAATGATATCGAGGTGATGACAGACCCCAATGTGCGCAAGGCCGCCGTCTGGGCGATTGACAAACAAACGATCATCGACCGGCTTTTGTCCGGCTACGGCGTCAAGATCGACACGCTGCAAACGCCGGAATACGAGGCTTATGATCCCTCGATCACCGTGCCTTACGACGAGGCGGGCGCGATTGCCGCGCTGGCAGCGTCGGGCTACGGCCCGGACAATCCGGTGAAATTCAAGATCCAGACCACCAAGGGCTTCAAGCCGAAGGACTACGAAATGGTGCAG
Organism: uncultured Alphaproteobacteria bacterium; assembly: GCA_963822435.1. Taxonomy (GTDB): domain Bacteria; phylum Pseudomonadota; class Alphaproteobacteria; order Rhodobacterales; family Rhodobacteraceae; genus JAUYQR01. Next base: position 38,328 of record CAWGHN010000006.1, on the reverse strand, counting down.
GCCATCGTCGGCCTGTGGCGCAAGATCGGGATCGAAGCCGAGATCGAGGTTTACGAGATCGCCAAGCACTACGAACTGCGCGCAGCCGACCAGCTTGCCCCCGCCGCCTTCTACAACTGGGGCAATTCGGTCGCCGACCCGACCACGTCGACCGGCTTTGCCATGTTCGGCCCCAGCCCGCATTCGGTGTGGGACGGTGAAGATCTGATCAACATGATCGGCCCCCTCTGGGGCGAAGCGGACGAGGCCAAGCGCATCGAGGGCTGGAAGGCCGTCGACCGCTACATCGCTGAAAACGCGCTGGTGATCCCGCTTTTGCAGTATGTGCAGCCGATCCTTTCCGCGCCCGGCGTCACGGTCACGCCGCATGCTTCGGGTGCGCTTCTGCCGCACCTGATGAAGCGCGCCTAAGGACAGTCGGGCCGCCTTTCGGGGCGGCCCATTACCATGCAGCTTCTTAGTGCCATCCTTCAGCGACTTTTGACCACGGCGATCACCCTGATCGGCGTGGCGGTCATCGTGTTTGTCGTTGTCCGCGTGGTGCCGGGCAACCCGATTGCCATGATGCTGCCCCCCGGCGCCACAGACCAAGACATTGCCCGCCTGACCGCGCAATACGGGCTGGACAAGACCATCCCCGAACAATTCCTGATCTGGGGCGGCGGGGTTTTGCACGGCGATTTCGGCACCTCGATCACCGCCCGCCAACCGGTGTTGGACCTTGTCCTTGGCCGGCTGCCCGCCACACTGGAACTGTCGCTCATGGCGCTGGTCATTGCGGTCATTCTCGGCGGTATCGCGGCACTCACCGGCACCCGCAAGCGTGACACACTGACCGAGGCGGGCATCGACATCACCAACGGCATGGCGCTGTCGATCCCCGATTTCCTGTGGGGATTGCTGCTGATTCTGGCCTTTGGGGTCCTGATCCCGATCTTCCACATCTCGGGCCGCGTCACCCCTTCGCTGGAGCTGCCGTTCACAACGAACTTCTACCTTTTTGAAAGCCTTGTGCGCCTGCGCTTTGACCTCTGGCTCGACATCGTCAGCCACATGTTTCTGCCCGCACTTGCCCTCGCCATCCCGCTGGCCGCGATCATCGGGCAGCTTTTGAAGCAGTCGCTCAAGGAAACCATGCAGCTTGATTACGTCACGCTTGCCCGCACCAAGGGCTACGGCGAAAATCACGTCATCCTGCGCGAGGCGTTGCCGAACGCCATCCTACCGACGCTGACACTTGTAGGCGTGCAGTTCACCTTTCTCATCGGCGGCACGGTCATCATCGAGCGGCTGTTCAGCTACGAGGGACTTGGCAACATGGCGATCGACGCGGTCATCAACCGCGACCTGCCGCTTATTCAGGGCATCGTGATCCTGTTTGCGGTGATCTTCACCGCCGTGAACCTTGTTGTCGATCTTCTCTATGCCGTCCTCAACCCGAGGCTCCGGCATGGCTGACGCGCGCGCCCTTGTCCCCCGCCGCGCCGGCCTGCGGCTCTGGCTTTCTGCCGGTTGGATTGCGCTGGTCACGGCTGCAGCCCTCCTCGCCCCGTGGGCAGCGCCGCACGACCCTTTGGCACAAGACCTGTTTCTTGGCCGATTGCCACCCTTCTGGATGGAAGGCACCGAACCCGGCTACTGGCTTGGCACAGACAGCCTTGGCCGCGACGTGCTTAGCCGCATCCTTCACGGCGCGCGCATCGCCTTGATCGTAGCAGTGGTTGCAGGCACCCTCACCTGCCTCATCGGCGCGACATTGGGCCTTCTGTCGGGGTTCCTGCGCGGCTGGGTCGATCTGGTGATCTCGCGCCTAATCGACATCTGGATGGCGTTTCCCCCGGTCCTGTTCTCGATCCTGCTGATCGCCGTCCTTGGCCCGGGCCTTGCCTCGATCATCATCGCCATCGTTGTGATCGACTGGACGCGGTTTGCCCGGGTCGTGCGCGCCGAGGCGATGGCACAGGGCGCTATGGATTACGTGGCTTCTGCCCGCGTGGCAGGGCGCACGCGCATCGGCACGATGCTGCGGGAAATCCTGCCGAACGTAGCGCCGACCATCGTTGTCCTGCTCACGCTGGAGATGGGCATCGCGGTGATCGTCGAGGCGATCCTGTCGTTCGTGAACTTGTCGATCTCCACCGACGATCCCACCTGGGGCGGGATGATCGCCGAAGGCCGCACTTCAGTGCATCAGGCGTGGTGGGTGCTGGTGTTCCCGCTGGTCACCCTGTTCCTCACGGTCCTCGCCTTCAGCCAATTGGGCGAAGGCCTGAAAGACCGCTACGATCCGGTGCTGCAATGAGCTTTCTTAAGGTCACCAATCTTTCGGCCCGCATCAAGGGCTCCGACCACCGTCTGCTGCGCGGCGTGTCATTGACCGTCGAGGCGGGCGAAGTGCGCGGGCTTGTCGGCGAAAGCGGCGCGGGCAAATCCATGATAGGCAAGGCGATCCTCGGGATCCTGCCCCGCGCTGTCGAGATCACCGGCGGGTCGATCCTGATGAATGGAACCGAGCTTTTGAGCCTCTCACCGGCCGATCGTCGCCGCCTGATCGGTGCCAGCACCGCTCTCATCCCGCAAGACCCGCTCACCGCGCTGAACCCCTCGCGCCGCATCGGGCCGCAGATCACTGACCGGCTGGTGGATATCCTCGGCTGGTCGCGCAGCGCTGCGGACGCCCGCGCGATGGAGCTTCTGGACGAGATCCAGATCACCGACCCTACCCGCGTTCTGCGCGCCTATCCGCACGAGCTTTCGGGCGGAATGCGTCAGCGCATCCTGATCGCCTCGGCGTTTGCCGCCGAACCGAAACTGATCATCGCCGATGAACCGACGACCGCACTTGATGTGACAGTGCAAAAGCAGATTCTGAAACTGATTGCCGCAATGCAGGCACGGCACGGCACGGCACTGTTGTTCGTGACGCATGACCTTGGGGTAGTCGCCAAGGTGTGCCAGAAGATCTCCGTCCTCTACGGTGGTCTTGTGGTCGAGGATACCACGACCGAGGCCTATTTCACCGGACCGGCACATCCCTATTCCCGCGCGCTGCTTGCGGCGACGCCGAAATACACCGACCCCGAAGCAAGCCTGCTGCCGATCCCTGACGCCGTGATCGCGGCGGTCCGGGCGGACGTTGAAGCCTATGACCGGAGGGTGCCGTGACCGATCTTCTGCGCATCACCGGCCTGCACCTGTCGCAGCCCGATCTGAACCGCAAGCCGTTGTTCGGCGCGGCGCCGCGCATCCACATTCTGAAGGGGGTCGATTTCGCAATCGCCAAGGGCGAGATTGTGGGCATCGTCGGCGGCTCCGGTTCGGGGAAATCAACGCTGGCGCGCACCCTTGTGCGGCTGTTGCAGCCAAGCGCCGGCACGATCCGCTTTGACGGGCATGATATCAGCCACCTGTCGGAGGCCGCGCTGCGCCCACTGCGTCGCCGCTTCCAGATGATCTTTCAAGATCCGATGTCCTCGCTGAACCCGCGCCATACGGTCGCGCAAATCATCGAAGGGCCGCTTGCCCTGCACGATGTCGCCAATCCCTCCGGCCGGATGCGCGAGGCGCTGGATGCCGTCGGCCTTGGCCAACGCTTTGGCACCCGGCATCCGCATGAAATGTCGGGCGGCCAACGCCAGCGTGTCGGTATCGCCCGAGCCATTGCGCTGCGCCCAGATTTCATCGTGGCCGACGAGATCGTGTCAGGCCTCGACGTGTCGTCACAGGCGCAGGTGTTGTCGCTGTTGGAACGGCTGGTGGCAGACCTTGGCCTGACACTGGCCTTCATCAGCCACGATCTCTCGGTGATCCGGCGGCTGTGCAACCGGATCATCGTTCTCGACCAGGGCGTGATCGTTGAAAACGCCCCCAGCGCCGAAGTGTTCGCCGCCCCAAAGGCCACTGCCACGCGCGAACTTCTGGCTTCGATCCTGCTGCCAGAGGTGGGCGCAGACTGGCAAACCTGACGCGCCGTTCAGCGGCGCGCGGAACCCGACAAAAGCCTGCTGCGTTGGCCGCGAGACGAGCCATTGGGAGTTAGCGGATGCTGGACGCCGCCCGGACCATCGACTGGCACAAGATGTTCATTGGCGACCAGCCGATCGGTTTTCTGCAGGAAATCGTGATCCGAACGCTGATCATCTATGCCTATTCGCTGCTGCTCATCCGCTGGATCGGCGGACGAGGCGTCGGGCAGATGTCGGTGGTCGAGTTTCTTCTGGTCGTGGCACTCGGCTCGGCTGTCGGGGATGCAATGTTCTACGGGGACGTGCCGCTGTTGCACGCGATGACGGTGATCACGCTGGTCGTGATCATCAACAAGCTGATCGACATTGGCATGGTCGAAAGCCCGCTGGTGCGACGGGTTTTTTCGGGCCGAAGCGTCGCTGTTGTGGACAACGGAAGGATCAACATGAAGGCGCTGCGTGCGCTGAAGGTCAGCCGAGAGGAACTGTTCGAAGGGCTGCGCGAGCATGGCATCCGAAACCTCGGGCGGGTCGCACATGCCCGACTGGAGACGAGTGGCACGTTCAGCGTCTTTCGCAACCGGGGTACGGTAAGCGGCCTTGCCCTTTTGCCGCCACACACCGCCCATTCGCCGATCCCCCTTCGCCTGGCCTCGCGACTTTGCAGCGCCTGCGGCAGCCCGGCGGATAGGGACGAAACGATCTGCACGCACTGTGCGAACCGGACTTTTACTGCGGCGGCCATCGAACCCGACGAGCCCACATGAAACAGGCGCGCCCGAAAGCGCGCCCGAACTATCATAGACGGATGTCTCAGAGCCGGCGGAACCAGTCATCGACTTCGCGCTCGGCATCATTCTTCGTCTTGCCGTACTTTTCCTGCACGAGGCCGATCATCTGGTCACGCTTGCCCGCAGCGCGATCAAGGTCGTCATCAGTAAGGTCGCCCCAGGCTTCCTTTGCCTTGCCGGCGTACTGCTTCCACTTGCCTTCGATCTGATCCCAATTCATGATTTTCTCCTTGTTCGGGCGGACGTGCCCTCTGCAGTCAAAACCCCTCGCTTGGGTATCGGGTTCCATCCTGCGATCATCAGACGAATTCGCCTGGCAAGATCGGCGGTTTTCGGCCAAACGCTTCGGCTGCGGCGAAATCATGCGGCAGAAGATAGCCTTGGCGGTCGCGCGGATGCCGCGCGGCGTTGCGCCAGGCATGGGCCGCCCAGAACGCCAGTGCGGTCTGCATATCATACGCTTCCGGGCCGGCGTCGGGCGGCAACCAATGTGCCATGACCCTGTGGCGCAATTCCAGAACGTCATTTGGCGCGTTCAGATATACGCCCGCCTCGGTGTCCCACCGAAGGCTGCGCCCGTTCAGGTTGGCCGAGGACACCACTGCGGCGAAGTCGTCGAAAACTGATAGCTTTGCATGCACATACACCAAGGGTGCACCAAAATGCCGGTCACGGCGGTCAGCCGGATCGGCCCTGCCATCGGGTAGGGCCGGGCGCGGCTGGGCGGGCGACCCTACGAACAGCCTGGCCCCAAAGCCGCCTCGCAGAATTCGCAGCGCACGGGCTTGCATCGCTTCGCCAAAGCGAGCGTCCAGCCCGCGCCGACCATCGAAGGCGACATCGTCAGGGGCCGCCGGCAGGATGAGGATCAACTTCAACGACGGTTTGCGCCGTGCCTGATCGGCCAGAACCTTGGCGAGCGATGGGTCTCGAAAATACTGCGTTTCGATGTAAATTAGGTCTTTGGCACGGCGGGCCAGAACAACATGAGCCGAATAGAATTCTGTGACCAACGGTTCAGGCCCAAAGTGCCAGAGGCTGTGCCGACGCGGGCGTGACAAGGTGCGCAACAGGCGCCTTGTTCGGGCCGGGGCACTGCGACCGTCGATCACATCGCTGAACGTTTCAAGGTGGGCCTGCGCCTCGGCCACCACCGCGCCCTCGATCATCAGTTGCACGTCATGCCACGTCTCGTCGCCCGGCCGACGGTGCAAAGGGGTGTCATAGCGGCGCTCGTCCAGATCGAGACCGCCGATGTAAAGAAGCTTGCGGTCGATCACCGCGAGCTTTTGGTGGTGCAGCGATGGAAAGAGACGCGGCAGCGCGCGGAATTTGGGCCGGACCGTGCCATCCTTGCGGACATGCAGGTTGCGCACGGCCCCTTCCATATCGCGCAACGCGGCTTGCCGGATTGCAGGCGTCTGGCGGTTCAGCCAGCGTGCGGTGCGAAACACTTTCTGCATGATATAGGGCCAGATCAGCAGCCGGATCAGCACGCCGGTTTCGGCCGAATGGCGCAGGCGCCTGACGTGCAATTTCGCCCCCGGGTCAGCCACACCAGCGGCCGCAAAGAACATGCGCTGGTGGCGACATGCAGTGCGGTGCATGGCGGCCCGCGCAATCGGATCGACATCACTGATGGAGATATGCAGCGCCACACCGCGATTGAGCGTGTGCACCACCAGATCGAACCAGGTCTTGCCAATGGCGCGGCCTTCGTCGGATCGCAGCCGCGTCGAGAGATCGAAGATCATGAAACTGGCCCAGATTTCCGTCTTGGCGGCCAGAAACGCCCGTTCCAGCGCCGGGTACGCTTCAGCTGCCGTCAGCAGTATTTTGACTGACCGCGTGGCGCCCGGCATTCGCACTCTCGATCTGGTTTCAGGCACATGGGGCAAACGCCTCATCGCACCGGATCGTTCCCATGCTAGTCAGGGGAAGCTTCGTTTCGCTCACGGTTCTCGGCGGTGACGAGGGGCGAGACGGGGAACGTGACGCGCATGTGATATTCGGTGTCATCCTCGCCCGAGTCGGTGCGGCCGCCCAGTTGCTGGACGAAGGCCATGATCAACTGCGTGCCGATCCCGGTGCGGGAAGCAGGGATACGCGCACGCATGGAAACATCGGGGCGGCTGTTGCTGACCTGCAATATCGCCTCGCTACCACCAGACCGTTTCAAGCGCACCCGCAGCTTGCCGGGCCTGTCTCGCGTGGCACCTGCGTGCTTCATCGCGTTGGTCAACGCCTCGGCCAGCAGCAACGACAGAGGAATGGCCTGATCCGGAACCAACCGCAGATCGTCGATGTCGGTTTCGGTGACGAAGGGTTTTTCCGGCCCGGAAGAAATCGAGGTGATCTGGCGCAGGATATCCGGGATCAACTCGCGCGCCCTGACATCGGCAAGCCCGCTGGTCTGGTAAAGCCCGCGATGAACCGTGGCCAGTGACATGATCCGCTCTTGCAGGTTGCGCAGCAGCGTCTTGGCCTCGGCGCTTTCGGCGCTGCGCAATTGGATGTTCATGATCGACGAAATGAGCTGAAGGTTGTTCTTCACGCGATGATGCACCTCGCGCAGCAACACTTCTTTCTGATGCACCGAATCTTCCAGCTCGGCTTCGCTTCGCGTGATGCTTTCGGTCATCGCGGTATAGGCCGAGGCCAGTTCGTGCAGTTCTACCGGGGCATTATCAAGGTCGATGGCCTGCAGGCGACGGTCGCCGCGCGCAAAGCTCACAATGGCGCGGTTCAGCGTGCGGACATGCCGTGTCACCAGAAACTCGGCCGCCAGACCGGCAGCGACCAACCCGATCAGCCACATCAGAAGGGTGGGCATATAGGCGGAAAGGCCTCCACCCACATCGGTCAGTTCGCGCCGAAATGCGCTCATCAGGTAAAGGTCGCCGGGAACGATCGGCACGATGGCATAGCTCATGTTCTGTCCATCGCGTGACGTATCCTGCACCACCGACGATCCCGTTCCGACAAACTCCGCCAACGGCCGTGAGGCGGGAACCCGCTTTGCGGCAGCCGCGAGGTCAAGGTTTGAGGTAAGCAGGGTTCCATCACGGTCGAAGGTCCAGAATTCAACTGGCGCAGCCGTGCTGCCAAGGGTGCTATCGAATGTATCCAACCGAAGCTCGTTGAGGGCGTTGTGCGACAGCGACACAACAACATAGCCCAGAAAATCGCCCGCTGCGCCCTGCACGGGATGCGAGATACCAAGGACCGATGTGCCCGATACCGGCCCGCGGGGGTTCACCACGAAGCCCGGTTCGCGCAGCCGGACAACCTTTTCAAAGAGTGGGTTGCCGGAAAAGGCGTAGGTGCGCCCCGCCGAAGAGCAGGTCATAACCCCCGATACAGGTACGAACGCAACCAAGGAGGCGGTAGGTTCTTCCTCGGCTACGCCCCGCATCAACTCGCTACAGGCTGCCGGATCTCCGATCACAGTCGGCGTCAGATGCGACAGGCTGGCCACCATGCCGCGGACGCGCCGGATCAGGCCCGTCTCGGCCATCGCGGCCTGCACCGTAGCCCCGAGCAACGCTGCCTCGTTGCGCGCTTCGACCTCGCTTTCCAAGGCATCAGTCTTGATGAACGCTATGACGCCTGCCGGAAGCAGCGCCAGTGCCAGGATAATTGCAAAGCGGATGGCCAGGCGCGAGGCAACTGGCCTGCTCTCACCGCCGGTCATGCGCGCCTACTCCAGACGAGATCACGCCATCAGCGGCGGGTTTCTTCACGGAAAATCCGCAGGGTCATCGGCATCTTTGGCTGCGGCCTTCTTGCGCAATTCTTCAAGCAAAGACATAAGTCTGTCAGGGACAGGCTCGCTCAGGGTCTCGCCATAAATGCGTTTCAGGTTCTCGTCGATCTGAAGACGCATCCGGTTTTTGGGATTGCTGTCCACCACGTCCGCATACATCTTTGTTTCTGCCCGCCTCTTTATCATGGAACCAAACGTCGCACCAATGCGTTTGGTTCCGGGACAGTTTGATTGGGAGTAAAATAATCGATGCAAGCCCGGGCTATGCAGCCGTCTGTCACGGCGATCACGCACAACCTGCCCTATTTGCGCCGGTACGCCCGCGCCTTGACGGGAAGTCAGACCACCGGCGACAGCTACGCCGCCGCCACACTGGAGGCCATTCTGGCCGACAGTGCTGCGCTGGCGCCAGACCTTGAACCCAAGGTCGGCCTGTTCCACGCGTTTCATCTTGTCTGGTCCAGCGCCGGGGCGCCAGTTGGCGAAGCCGATACCCGGCTGTCAGCGACAGCACAGGCACATATGGCGCACCTGACGCCGAACACCCGCGAGGCGATGCTGTTGCATGCCATCGAAGGTTTCGACGTGGGCGAGATTGCGCAGATCATGCAGACCGACCAGGACGATGTCGTGCATCTGATCGAGACAGCAGTGCGAGAGATGCATTCCTCGGTCTCGGGCCGGGTGATGATCATCGAGGATGAGGCGATCATCTCGATGGACATCGCAGCCATCGTTCGAGAAATGGGACATGACGTGACCGGCATCGCAGCCACGCGCAGCGAAGCGGTGGAACTTGCACGTCGTGAACGCCCCGACCTCATTCTGGCCGACATTCAGCTTGCCGATCGCTCCTCGGGGATCGACGCGGTCAATGACATTTTGAAGATGACCGGTGATACGCCGGTCATCTTCATCACCGCCTTCCCCGAACGCCTGCTCACCGGTGAACGGCCAGAGCCTGCGTTTCTTATCACCAAGCCTTACGCGGAAGATCAGGTACGCTCGGCGGTGTCGCAGGCAATGTTCTTTGCCAGCACTGAAACGCTGAATGCCTGAGGTTGGCTGACTGCTTGCCCGGCCACACCGGGCAGGCAAATTTCGTTCCGGGGAACCGGAATGACGCGGGCGCGTTCTCCATGGGCTGGCAGCAACTGTTTGCTGCGCACACCTTATCTAGGAGACGACTTATGTTCCGCACTCTGGCCATTGGCAGCCTTGCCGCGCTTGCCTTCACCACTGCCGGCACCGCCGCCACCGTCAAAAGCGTTGACGTGGAGGTCGAGCTCTCTGCCATCGAAAACCCCCGCGCCGCCAAATATTGGACCTCGATCGCTGACGATCTTGAAAATGCGATCGTTGCCAAGATCGCGGACCAGGTCGCCGACGACGGCATCGACCTGAAGATCGACTTGGAGGAGGTTTGGCTGTCGAACGGTTTCGAGGAAAAACTCGGACTTGCGGATACCCGTCTGGTTGGCGATGTGTCGATGACGCATGCCTCCGACAATTCGCGGTTCGGCAGCTATGAGTTGACCGTCGACGTGAACACCGCGCTGCCGCTTATTCCGGCTGACGTCGATGTCACCGTCCTTCCGGCCGACAGCCGCGTCTACTATGACGCGATGATCGCGGCCTTTGCCCAAGGCGTTGTCGACCGCCTGAAGTAAGGCATCTGCCATAAGTGTTGAAGGCCTCGGGTGAAAGCCCGGGGCCTTTGCATTTGCGCGCAACGGCAGACAAGAAAACGCCGCCGACGATCTCTGCAAGGGAAACAGGATCATCGGCGGCAAACGCCCAGCGCGGACAGGGAAGATCCGCATTTGATCGCCAGGGAGGGACATCCTTGCGATCAGGCTAGTTATAAACACCCGAACGCACATTCGGTTCCCACCAGAACCAAACTTTCTGCACTGCGCAACAGGTCGCCGACAGATCGCGAGATCTGAAAATTTCGGAACCGGCCGACCGACCGCACGTTGGATTTTCAAGCGCCCCGAGCGGGCGCATTCAGCCTCTTTGCTAGGAGAAAGCCATGAAAAGCCTTTTGCTTGGAACAGCCGTTGCCTTCGTGCTTGGCGCCTCGGCCTCGGCTCAGGATCTGTTCCGTACCGAAATCGATCCGGCCGCTATTACCGCCTCGGACTTTATCGGAAAGCGCGTCTATGCGGCCGAAGCCCAGATCGACGCCGAAGAAATCGAAGGTATCCAGCAGGATTGGAAGGATATCGGCGAGATCAACGATGTGATCCTTACCCGTGACGGTCGTGTCGATTCAGTGCTGATCGACATCGGTGGGTTTCTGGGGATGGGCGAACGCCAGGTTGCCTTGTCGATGGAAAGCATCCGCTTCGTTTCGGATAGCGCCACGCCTGACGACATGAGCGACTTCTTCCTTGTCATCAATGCGGACAAGACCGTTCTTGAAGGCGCCCCGGAGTATATTCGTACCGACGCGGCCTCGACCGAGGTCACGGACTCCACCACCGGCGACACAGCAACTTCGACCGACGCCACTGCGACGGCAACCGAGGGAGCGACGGATGCCGGCGCTCCCGCGGCGACAGATGACACTGCGACTGACACAGACGAAGGTGCAGGCGACATGGCTGCCGAAGGTGCCGATGCCGCAGCGACAGATAGCTCCACCACGGCTGCAATCGACGACACAGCAGCGGCAACCAGCGATGTCACCACCGCCGGGACCGATGGCGCCGCCAATCCAGGCACCGAAATGGACGCGTCCAGCCTGACTGCCGACCAGTTGATGGGGGTTCGCGTTTACGGCCAGAACGACGAGGACGTTGGCGAGATCTCGGACATCGTCCTTGATGCCAACGGCAAGGCGACACAGGTCATTGTCGATGTCGGTGGTTTCCTTGGGATCGGTGAAAAACCTGTTGCACTGGATCTTTCGCAGATGCGGATCGTTCAGGAAACCGAAGGCGGTGCCCTGCGCGCCTATGTCCAGATGACGGAGGATGAACTGGAAGGGCTGCCGCAGCAATAAGTGGCCAGCCAGTCACCACAAGGCCCGCGCAGAGCGCGGGCCTTTTTCGTTTGACAGACCTTCGACGTGGCGATTGCCGCAGGGCGCATGCCACATCCAGCGCTTTGACACGCCGTCTGGACGCTGCCTTGGCAACCGTTCACGCAGGATCAGGTGACTTGGCCAGAAGCTCGGTCAGCTCGGCCCGCATCTCGTGCAGGCGGGCCACCTCTGGTGCGTCGCGCAACGAGGCCATTGCGCTGTCAAAAGCATCCAGCGTCCATTCCTCGCCGTTGTGGATCTGGCGCATCACATCTGCGTCGATGTCATCAAACAGGCTGCGAATGCTAACCACGACCCGGTTGACCGTTGCCATGAACGAGCCATCGGATTCGGGTTGCAGCCCACGGTCGCGCAACATCTGCGCAAGGGTGCCGACATGGCGCTGGTGCAGATCGTGGAAGCGTTGCGCCACGACCCGGAAGTCCGGCTCAGCGCGAGAAACCATTGCGGCAAAGCCGGCGACATTGTCGACCGACCGGCGATGCAGCGCGACCAGCGCATCCTCGACCGTTTCGGTAGGTTCGTCGTCGCGCACTTCGTCAGGGGTAGGGGTGGGAATTGTCTGCATCGTTGGTCCTTTCGATCGCGTTGACCGCGCACGAAAGAAAAACGTCAGGATGCGGCCAGGGGTTCCTTCCTAACAGGGGCAGCCGCCCGCAGCGCAGTACGCCGGCGCGCCCGTGGCCGGCTGACATCTGCCAAAAGGCGGGGCGGATCGTTGGCCAGTGCCATCCGCAGCGCGTCGTCCATCGATGTTGCGACGAAATCGGCACCGATTTCGTCGGCGGATCGCAGTGCGGCATCGACACTTGGATGGCGTGGCGGCTCTGATCCATCGTCGGTCATTCCGGTGGGCATCTGCCAGATTACCACGCCAACCCGCAGTTGCGGCAGCGCCCGCTTCAGCCGTCGGACAATCAGCAAGGACGCCCGCGCCGGAGTTGGGTCAAGAAAGCTAAGGATCACAACCTTGGCAGTGGCCGCCTCGGGGACGTTCTGCACAATGTGGTTCAGTTTGCCGCGGGCAATTATGGTCACGTCGGCTCCATCAACTGCCAGCGCCTGACCGAACATCCCGGCCGCCACGTCGTCCAGCCGACTGCGCCCGCCCGAAACCAACGCCTTTACCACCGTTTGCGGGGACGGCTCAACCTCACCCTCGGCATCAGCCAACAACAATTGGTCAGCGACGACGGGCTCCAGCGCCGCGATAAACTCACGTGCGGACAGGGCAATGCGTTCCTCTTGCACCTCCGACAGAACACCGCGATCGTAGTCGGCCTGAGCAAGCAGCAAGGCCGGAATCCCCACGTCACGGTAGTAGTCAGACAGATGGCTTTCCTCCAGCTCCTCCTCGGCCCGCGACGTGGCTTCCACGACATCGCCGATCAGCAGCCATTGATACAACCGGGTATGCGCGCGCAGCACCGGTTCATCGCCAAAGAGGATGTCGAACACCTCGAACTGCGGCAGATAGCGGCCCAGCACCACAAGGCACACCGTCAACGGCGTCGACAGGATCAACCCCATCGGACCCCAGATCGACGTCCACACGATTGCCGCTATGATGATTGCAAGCGGGGAAAGCCCGGTGCGCGAGCCGTAAATCCACGGCTCGACGACATTCGATGTCACCAGTTCAACGGTCGCAAACAGCGCCACAGTCCACAGCACCATCGACCAGTCCGGCGACACCGCAAAAGATAGGAACAGCGGAATTGCGGCGGCCATGATGCTGCCGAGATAAGGGACGAAGCGCAAAACGAGCGTCATCATCGCCCAGAGGCCCGGGTTGGGAACGCCGATAAACCACAAGCCAAGCCCGACCGGGACGGCATAAATGGTGTTTACAAGCAGTTGGATCAGCAGATACGTCGCCACCCGTGACCCCGCATCCTCGAGGATTTCGGTGGTCCGGTGCAGGTCGTTCGATCCAACCAGCCGGATGAACCGGTCCCGCAGGTCATCGCGTTCGATAAGCATGAAGATGACCACCACCACAACCAGACCCGCTGTCACGATCGGGGCGATAATTGGCAGGATGATGTCGTTGATGACCTGCCAGATATCCTGCGTCTCGACGACCGCGACTTGCATCGGTTCACCGTTGCTAGGTGCGGCTGTGCTGCCATCCGTTGCCGGCAGCGCACTGCTGATTTCTTCGTTGATCCGCGCAAGCATGTCGACAAAGCGGCCCAGAACGCCGGACGGGCCTTCATCTGCTTGCAGCGCTTCCAGTTTGGCGATGATGTTGGATTGGAAGGTCGGCAATTGTTCGATGACAAGGGTCAACTGACCGCCCATGAAGAACAGGATGGCGCCCAGAATCCCGAACGCGATGGTGACGGCCAGCAGCACCGAAAGCGTGCGCCCGATGCCGCGCCTGCGAAACACCGACACCAGCGGCGACAGCGCAAAGCTGATCAATGTCGCGATGGCCAGCGGCAGAAACACCGCCGCGCCGAAGTGCAGCACGCCTGCAACGACGGCAATCGTGGCAAGGGTCGGCAAGGTGATGCGGCGCGTCAGGCTGGTGCGCGCTGCGCTGGCGTAGCCCGCCGAGGTTTCGGTGTCGAACATGCTTCCCCACGGTTCCGATCTGTCCCGCCTGTGCGGAAGCGCCCGCAACACAGTCCGGTTCCAGAAAGTGATCAACGCCCGACGGATGCTTCCGGTTCCCATCGTGACAGGCCTTCAACCGGTGGTCCAGCAGGCCCTGGGGGTTCAGGTCCTAAGATTGAACGTGCGGTTAAGCGGAAGTTCGCGGGCGCGGGTGCCGGTCAGGTCAAACAGCGCATTGGCAAGCGCCGGGGCGGCGGGTGGCGTACCCGGTTCACCAGCGCCGCCGATATGACCGAAGGTGCCATTGTTCTGCAGGATCTTCACCTCGAAACTGGGCGTGGTGTGCATCCGCAGCGGGTCGTAATCCGGGAAGTTCCGTTCCACCACCTGCTGGTCATCAAAGGTGATCGCACCCTGAATGGCTGCGGAAAGGCCGTAGACCATACCGCCGGTCATTTGCGCTTCGATGATTGATGGATCCATCGCGAGGCCAGGGTCGCAAGCGATCCATGCTCGGGTCAGCTTGATGCCAGAGGGGGTGTCTTGCACCTCCAGCACCTCGGCGACCGGTGTGCCGAACGAATAGCAGAAGGCTACGCCGCGCCCGAAGCCGGGGCGTTTCAGCGCGTCCCAGCCCGACATGTCGCGGACAGTTTCCAGAAGGGTGGCCGATGGCGCGTGGGTGTCCCGCATCAGGTCAAGCCGGAATTGCAGGGGATCGGCCTTGGCGGCATGGGCAAGCTCGTCGATGAAACTTTCCAGAAAGAAGGCGTTCATCGAGTTGCCAACTGACCGCCAGAATCCCAGCGGAACGGTAAGGTCGGCGATGTGGCCGTCGTAGCGATAGTGCGGCAACCCGTAGGGCTGGTCAAAGCCACCCTCGACCGTGGCGCGGTCCGGACCGGGTGGCGCGAAGCCGATCAGGCGGCCCAGCGCGCTGTGGGTGGCCGATGGCGCGGCGGTGCGTCCCCATAGGGCCGTTGCCTTGCCACCTTCGAGACGACCGGAGAGGCGGGCGATGGCAGCCGGGCGATAGAAGTCCTGTGTCATGTCCTCTTCACGACTGTAGGTCAGCTTGATCGGCGTGTCGGGCATCGCTGCGGCAATACGGGCGGCAAGGACTGCGGGAACCGGGTCCGTGCGGCCACCAAAGCCGCCGCCCATAGAGGGGGTGTGCAGCGTGACTTTGGCGCTGTCGATCCGCAGCGCAGCCGCAATGGCGTCGCGGGTCAGGATCGGGGCTTGATTGCCGCACCAGACTTCGACCGCGCCATCAGGCTTGACCCAGGCGGTTGCGTTAAGTGGTTCCATCGCGGCATGGGCAAGAAACGGTATGCGATACTCGGCTTCGATCACGTCGCCTTTGCCAAGCTCGGTTTCAACGTTGCCATCATCGCGAAGGCGCGAGTCCGGCGCTGTGGCGAAGGCAGCTTCAATGCGGGTCAGCATGGCGTCGGTGTCAGCGGGATAGTCGGTCGTACCCCACCGGATTTCCACCAATGCAGCCGCCTGCATGGCCGTCCAGGTGTTGTTCGCAATCACCGCGATGCCCGATCCAAGGCCGATCACCTGATCGACGCCAGAAAGGGCGAGCGCAGCAGCGGGGTCGAAGTTGGTCATCGGCCCGCCGCGTTTGGGGTTCATCCGCACAGTGGCGAATTTCATCCCCGGAAGTGTGATGTCGATGCCGAAAGTCTCGGTCCCGGTGGACTTTGCCACCATGTCGACACGCGGCATGGGTTTGCCGACAAAGCGCCAAGTTGAAGGATCACGGAGCGCGACATCCGCAGGGACCAAGGTCGCCGCCTCCTCAGCCAGTTCGGCGTAGGTGAAGGTCTGCGCGCCAATTACCTTGCCAGCTTCGGTCTTCAGAGTGTCGGGCAACACGCCAAGGCGCCTGGCAGCGGCAGCTTTCAGCGCCTCACGCGCGCCGGCACCTGCAAGACGCATCTGCACAAAGCCGCCGATCGCGCCAGTGGAACCGCCGGTCATCTGCATGGAAAGAATTTTCGGAAGGGCCGCGAGAACTGCATTGGGCGTGTTGTCAGCTTTGGAAAGCAGGTAGTCGGGTTCATTCGACATGCGCTCGACAAAGCCTGCGTTGTAGTATGCCTGCGCCGGCGGGCCGTGCATAACACGGATTTGGGCCCAGTCGACGTCCAGTTCTTCTGCGACCAACGCGGCGAGGGTGGTCGCGATGCCCTGCCCCATCTCGGCGCGGGGCGCGATGACGGTGATGCCATCGGCGTTGATGATGACCCAAGGATTCAAGGGGACAGAGCCGGGGGCAGGGACCAGCGGGTTCGCAGGCACCTCGGTCACCTTGTAAGCCCCGAAGGCGGCTCCGCCAACGACGGCGGCCCCAAGCACGATGAATGAACGGCGGGTAAGGGTTTTCCAGGAAGCCATTTCAGCCTTCCTTCATCATCTGGGCGGCATCGCGGATTGCGGCGCGGATGCGGGGGTAGGTGCCACAGCGACACAGGTTGCCTTGCATCGCGTCATCAATGTCCTGATCCGTGGGGTCGGGAGCGGCGGACAGAAGGGCGGCGGCCTGCATGATCTGGCCGGACTGGCAATACCCGCATTGGGCGACCTGGTGCGTGACCCAGGCCTGCTGAAGCGGCGCAAGCGCTCCAGGTTGACCGAGGCCTTCGATGGTCGTGATCCTTCCACTCACATCAGCAATCGGGACTTGGCAAGAGCGCACCGCCTTACCATCGATCAACACGGTGCAGGCGCCACATGCGGCAACGCCGCAACCGAACTTGGTGCCGGTAAGGGCGAGGCCGTCGCGCAGGGCCCACAGAAGTGGCACATCGCCCGGCAGGTCGATCTGGCGCGTAGTGCCGTTGATGGAAAGTGAATAGCTCATGCTCGGCCTCCTGTTTCTGACAAAATAGACTATATTTGTCATTATGTCTATGGCTCGTTTGACGGAAGATCGGCTTTCTGCGATACGAAGCCATGGACACCGAGGCTGGCCTGAGCATTGACCCCAAGGATGCCGCTATTCTGCGCGCCGCTTTCACGGCGTTCGCGCGATACGGGTTGCGACGCACGTCGATGGCCGACATTGCCAAGGGGGCAGGCATGTCGCGGCCAGCGCTATACCTGCACTATGCGGGCAAGGAAGATATCTTCAACGCGCTGGTCCGCATTCATTTCGAACGGTCCGAAATGGCCGTCGTCAGAGTGCTGGCAACGCCGGGCGACACTGTCTCCATCCTGCTCGCTGCGTTTCACGCCATCGACGGCGATGCGATGGAAGCGATGATGAACTCGCCCCATGCAGACGAAATTCTTTCGGCTGATACCCCGTTTTCGCAGCCTGCGGTGCAAGAGGCCCATACCCGGATCACACGGCATATCGCGCGCTGGATCGAAGCGGGAGTGGCGGCAGGTCGGCTCAGCCTTGAAGGCCTGGGGGCAACCGCGGACGAAGTGGCGGCTACGATCATGGCCACCAAGTTTGGCATCAAGGCCACCTCAAAGGATTTCGCGGCCTACCGTGCCGCCGAAGCGCGCGTTGCAGCGATCTTCGGCAAGGCCTTGTCCAGGCGGCGCGAAGGCACAGCCGGGCAATGGGAAGCAGGCGAGTGAAGAGCTTGAACCGCCGTTGATCAAAGGCGAACGGCAGACCGAACACAGAGCTTCACGCCTTCGGTGGCAATTGCGTAGACGGCCACGATTGCATGGCTGCTGGCCAAGACCGGCGTCAGCTTGGCCGAAAACCCGAACAGTTCCGCAACGGGCCACAGCCAGGGGATCATCACCGCCAGCATCCCAACTGCAACCATCGCAGCCAGAAGCAATGTCACCGGCTGGCTTGACCAGAAGACCCGGCGCGTTCGCAGGATAATGACCACTACAACTCGGTCAGAAGCGACACCACGAACCAGGTGCTTTGGAACAGCGTCTCGGTCGCATGGAATACCCTGATCAACACTCCGAAAGTAGGACGGTCGAAGGCTGTACTCACCAGGCCAAACACCACCATATACTGCCGTTTCGCGCGCGGGTCCCAGCGCGGCGCTCGGGCGACCACCTCGGCACCGACCCGGTCGCTCGCCTCCGCCAGCGAGGGAATGTCGGACAAGAAATTGCTCAGCACGATCTGCGCCGCTATCAAGGGCAAAAATGGCAGGAACAAGGTGCCACGCACCAAGTGCCCGTCGAGAGGCATCGTGGCGGCCTAAGGTTTTCTGGCTCCATCTGCGCCGCTTTCTGCCGTGTGATTTTGACCTCAGAGACTTACAAGTCGTAGTGCTGGTGCAGGCCCGGTTGTTCCACACGCCCGCCATGCAGCGCACTTGCAAGCCCCTGGCGCGCTCCCGTCTCGCCGTGGACAAGGAACGTCACGGAAGGTGAGCCTGTGCGGCGATGCCAGTCGATCAGGTCGGATTGCCCAGCATGGGCCGAAAAGCCGTTGATCGTGTGGATGGTCGCACGAACTGCAACATCGTCACCAAACAGCCTAACCGACTTCGCCCCGTCGATAATGATGCGGGCAAGCGTACCTTCAGCGGCAAAACCAACGAAGATTACGCTGCAATCGGCATGACCCAGGTTGTGACGCAGGTGATGGCGCACCCGTCCCCCCGTACACATGCCGGACCCGGCCATGATCACGGCACCCGACCGGATCGCATTGAGCGCCATCGACTCCGACGCCTCATCGACGAACTGGAGGCCAGGCAGCGCGAAGGGATCGGCCCCGCGCGCCAGAAGTGCCGCGACGTCGGGCTTCAGATCATCCGAATGGCGGCGGTAGATCTGTGTCGCCGAAATTGCCATGGGCGAGTCCAGAAACACCTGCAAGGCGCGCGGCAGGTCACCCGTTTCGCGCCCCTGACGCAGCGCGAACAGCAGTTCCTGCGCGCGCTCCAGCGCAAATGTCGGAAGGATCACGTTTCCGCCTCGCGCCAAGGTTTGGCGGATCGCGTCGTGCAATTCGTCGACCGAACGGTCGAGCGGTCTGTGGTCGCGGTCGCCATAGGTGCTTTCCATGACCACCACATCCACATCCGACGGAGGCGCAGGGCTGTTCAGAAGCAGCCGGTTTTCTGGCCCAATGTCGCCAGAAAACAGGATGCGGCGGCGTTGTAGGTTCGCACCCACCGTCAGACAAATGCTGGCCGATCCAAGGATATGACCGGCATCGACCCACTCCGCGACGATGCCACCGCCCAAGTCCATCTTGTGGCCGTAACGCGCGACGCGGCCAAACCGGTCAAGGCTGTCCATCACGTCGATCGTATCGTAAAGAGGCTCATCGCCGCCGCCATGCCGCCGCTGTCGCCTGGCCTCTTCCTGATGCAACCGCGCGGAATCGAGCAACACAAGACGGGTCAGGTCTTTGGTCGCTGCAGTGCAGATGATCTCGCCGGTAAAGCCGCGTTTGACCAAAAGCGGGATGCGGCCGCAGTGATCAAGGTGCGCGTGTGTCAGCAAAAGGAAGTCTACCGTCGCAGGGTCAAAACCGAAGTCCTGGGCATTCTCCTCGTCCAGTTCGCGACCACCCTGAAACATTCCGCAATCGACCAATATGCGCTGACCCTGCGCCTCAAGCAGATGGCAAGACCCGGTCACGCCTCCCGCCGCACCATGAAATGTCAAACGCATTGCCAACCCTCGATACGAGACACCGTGCTGTGCCGGACCAACGCTGCACACGGCCCAGTAGGCAACGTGCATACACCGACGATCTCGGGTGCTACGGATTCACGACAAAAAGCATCGCTTTTCTTTGTGCAGAACCTTTCCATCGGCCTGTCTCCTCATCGCTTCGCTGGTGAACAATGGGCGCACATCTACCGGGCGGCTTTGATTTGCATCAGTCCCGCTTGTCGACAGTTCGGGAACGTCCCCTATTGACCAAGGTCAAGGCATGTATCGGAGAGATCAGGTCAGGTCGGGTTGGTGTACGTCAGCTTGAGGCAATGCCAGAATGTCCGGGACCGATGTCAACACGCAGGACGAGGTGATCCGCTTCTTGCAATCCGGTGCAGCGTTTTCTGCTGCCGATCCGGTGCAACATGTCCAAACCCATTGCGCGCATGTGTTTCTGGGCGCTGACCTTGCGCTGAAGATCAAGCGCGCGGTGCGCTACGATTATCTTGATCAGTCCACACCCGACCGCCGCCACGCCCTACTGGAGCGGGAACTTGCCCTGAACAAACCGACCGCGCCTTTGATCTATCGCGATCTGGTGCCGGTGACGCGAAACGCTGGCGGTCATCTTGAACTCAACGGCACCGGCACGCCGGTGGAATGGGCGTTGCGGATGCAGCGCTTTGCGGCAGATTGCGAAATGACTGCGGTCGCCGCCAGTGGTCGCTTGACTGATCCTGTCGCCGAGGCGCTGGGGCAGGTCGTGCATCAGTTCCATTCCACATGCCCGGTGTCGATGGAGCAGGGCGATACCCTGATCCGCGATATTCTTGACGAGTTGGACCGCGTGCTGACCCCCCTTGTCCGCTTGGTGGGTGGAGGATTGGTTGGCTCTTTTCTTGACCGGTCACGGCAGCATCTGTCGGCGCTTGCGCCAATGCTTCGGGAACGCTCTGGTTGCGGTCACGTCAAGCGGGTGCACGGAGATCTGCATCTGCGCAATCTTTTGTTGATCAGCGGTGAGCCGGTGCTGTTTGACGCGCTCGAGTTTGATGAACTGCTGGCCACCTGCGACGTACTTTACGACCTCTCCTTCCTGCTTATGGACCTTTGCCATCGCGGGCTTTCCCGGCAGGCGAACCTGGCCATGACCGCCTATCTTCTGGCGGCAAAGGGCGCCGAGGACCGCGGGCTGATAGCGCTGCCGCTGTTCATGTCCGTCCGTGCGGCCATTCGTGCAATGGTGCTGCTGCAGACAGACCAAGCCACAGGGCAGACCGGCGCATCGTCAACAGAGGCCAGGCAGTATATGTCGCAATCGGTCAGCTATCTTGCGCAATCGCGCCCCGTGCTTGTCGCGGTGGGTGGAATGTCCGGCACCGGCAAGACCGTTCTGGCACGCGATCTGGCAGCGGACCTTGGTCCCTGCCCCGGAGCGGTGCATCTGCGCACCGACACCGAGCGCAAAGAGGGCGCATGCGACGTGGACTATTCCCCGATTGCGCGGGCCTCGATTTATGACCGGATGTTCATGCGTGCGGCCAACCTGCTGGAAGCGGGCAAAACCGTGATACTGGACGGCACGTTCATGAACGAAAGCCAGCGCGTCGCCGCCGAAACGCTGGCTAAGCGCGCAGACGTCGGCTTTTGTGGGCTGTGGCTGACTGCGTCTCAACCCATCCTTGTGCGCAGGGTGACATTGCGACACGGCGATGCGTCCGATGCCGACGCCACGGTGGTAGCCACTCAGGGCACCATACCCGAGGGAATGCGGAAAAACTGGCTGGAAATCGATGCCAGCGGCAGTCCGCAAGAATCACGAGACGCTGCAATCGCAGCCTTTTCAACAGCGTTTGGCGCTGCTGGAAGCGGAACCGTCGCTTTTCAAACGCTGTGACAACAGATCAGAAATGGACGGACTGCCCACTGCAGGGCAATCCGACGGATACGCTGTCGCAAGGCTATTTCTGGATCGACTGAATATATAGCGCAAGCTCCAGAACCCGTCCGCGCGCCAGGGATTCCGCTCCGAGATCTGCATCATTTCGGGATGCCTCTGCGCGGAAACGGTTCCCGAAGACTGGCATCGGGTTCCCGTGACCTCTGATCACTGCACGCCCGTCAATTGCCTGGATCACCTTCAGAAGCGGAAAGGCGCCGTCGTTCCGCGCGGCTATTCCCGTCAGGTCCGGTACCGGTGTCTTGAACATGCTCGCAATCTCGCCGTTGCCGTCGGCAGCCTCGCCATGGCAGGCCGCGCAACCGCGCAGAAATTCTTCCCGCCCGACTGCAAATTCCTGCGTTGCGTCCTGAGCCAAGGCTGCCGTGGCAACCAGAGCAGTGGTAGCCGACAGAATCCAGAACTTAATCATCATCTTCCCCTTCCATGCCTTGCCAACATTCAGATGATGTGGCCACTTCAGGATAGGCATTGCGATGCCTTTGGCATTGACGATGCGCAACGCCCACTCTCTTGCAGCACTATCTTCTGTAACGTGCCGCGCGCACGAATTGCGCGGCGTGCTGCCGGTCCGGACGATCGGTCGGACAGATCTTCAGCCGTGCCGATCCCGTACATCGAGGCGGCGCAGCCCGCATCACCAGTCGAGGCACGATCACATTCGGCGCAGCAACCATCCTCAATCAGGAAATTGCTGACCCACCTTGCAATTCGTGGGCCACCACCGCTGCAAGATCAAGGGCCGAAAGGTGCAACAGGTTCTTCGGCTCCTCGCGGATCACCATTTCTGCCAGCGACGGCGGCAGCATCTGGCGCAAATGTCCCAGCATCTCGTGCTCTGCAAAGACCGCCAAGCGGGAAAAATCACCGGCGCGGCGATGACTTTCCAGAAGTGAAATGACCTGACGGATGAACTCCCGCTGGTCTTCTGCTATCGGATCGCTGGCGTATTCGATTGCCGATCTCCGCCCGCCCCCCTGCGACGCAAACGAGCGGCCGGGTTTGTCAGACATGATGTCACGCAGATTGCGCGCTTCGGACCGCAGGACCAATTCTGCAGGTGCCTCCGCGCCGTGGCCGTACAGTCCACGCAGGATCCGACACCGCGCACCGTTGATCACCAAAGCCCATATCTTCGACGAATCCGTTTTCATGGTGCTGCAATGCTCCAATCCGAAACCTTGGGTCAGACTGGCACGACGCTTGGGCCCTGTGCATTGATCTGCGTCATCGGCTCCGGTTTCGCCCTGACGCCACCAGTCCTTCCGAAGGCTCCAGGCTTCGAAATGTGCGCCCTGGCCGACAGGACCAGCGACCCATCCGCAGGGCTGCACAAGGTCAAGGCGTCAACGCGCCTTTGCAAGAGCGACGCGCAAAAGGGCAGCAAGCAGCGCCAGTCCAACAACGGCACCCGAGCCAAGGCCGATCACCTCGTCTTCGTCCCGGCCGCGAGTTTCGCGCAGCGAACACCGCCAATGACCGTCCGGCTCCATTGCCTTGCCGGTCAGCTGGATAGTCCATGTGGGCAGAATCGCGTCGATCAGATGCAACACCTGCTCGACCAGGTCTGTCGTTGCTGCAAGCGCCATCGCCGTTTCCGGAAAGACATGACGCAACGCTTCGACGCTGCGGCTGAACGAAGCGTGGTCAAGCGTTGCAGAGGATTCGACCTCATGGATCAGTCGCTCAATGTCGGATTTGATCATGTCTCGTGCTCCCTTTGGCTATGACCACCATATCATGGCTGATCGGCCTTCTGTTTGATTGGCATCAATGCGGTCCTGCCCGGCCATGTGCAGCATGAACCTTTCATAGTTCCCTTGGCGCGGAGGCTGCGATGTCGGGAAAGTCGGCAAACGTGTTGTGGTTCGAAACCCTGACCCGACGCGACGTCGCGCTTGTTGGCGGCAAGAACAGTTCGCTTGGCGAAATGATCCAACAACTGGGCAGGAAGGGTATCCGCGTGCCGTCCGGTTTTGCGACAACAGCTGACGCGTATCGCGCCTACCTTGCCGCCAACGACCTCGACGCGCGGATCGACGACGTGATCGGTCGGTGGCAGGACCACAAGATCCCGCTTCATGAGGCCGGTTCCCAAGTTCGCGCCATGATACTTGGCGGTGATTGGCCCAGGGATATCGAAGTGGATATTCTGGACAGCTATCGCGAGCTGTCGCGCCGCGCCGGGGTGCCGGACCTGCCCGTGGCCGTTCGGTCAAGCGCAACAGCCGAAGACCTGCCGGATGCCAGTTTTGCCGGACAGCAGGAAACCTATCTTAACGTGCGCGGCGAAAAGGCGGTTCTGGCAGCCAGCCGGCGCTGCTTCGCCTCGCTCTTTACCGACAGGGCCATAACTTATCGTCAATTGCAGGGGTTCGGACACACGAAGGTTGCACTGTCGATAGGCGTGCAGCGGATGGTCCGCTCCGATACTGGCGGGTCGGGTGTGATGTTCTCGATCGACACCGAAAGCGGGTTTGACAAGATTGCGCTGATCAACGCCGCCTGGGGGTTAGGCGAAAACGTGGTGCAGGGGGCGGTAAACCCAGATGAATACCAGGTCTACAAGCCATTTCTTGGCACCCCCGACCTGACGCCCATCGTCGAAAAGAAGCTGGGCGCGAAAGAGATCAAGATGATCTACGCAGGCCAGCAAGGCGGCGAGACGCGCAACGTGCCGACCTCGAAGGCCGAGCGTGCGGCTTGGGTATTGAGTGACGTAGAAATCCTGGAACTGTCCCGCATGGCTGTCTCCATCGAAGACCACTACGGTCAGCCGATGGACATGGAGTGGGCCCGTGATGGCGACACCGGCGAATTGTTCATCGTGCAGGCCCGCCCCGAAACCGTGCAGTCGCGTGCCGACGCCGGGGCGATCAAGTCCTACACAATCACGAAGGCCGGCAAGACGCTGCTTACAGGGCTTAGCGTCGGCAGCGCGGTTGCCGCAGGCCGCGTCAGCATCATCGAAAGCGCCAAGGACATCGACCGCTTCGTCGACGGGTCGATCCTTGTCACCTCGACCACTGACCCCGACTGGGTGCCCATCATGAAGCGCGCCTCGGCCATCGTCACCGATCACGGCGGCCGCACCAGCCATGCCGCCATTGTCAGCCGAGAACTCGGTCTGCCAGCCATTGTCGGAACCGGTAACGCCACGCACCTTCTGCATGACGAACAGGAGGTGACCGTATCCTGCGCCGGCGGAGGCGACGGCGTTATCTACGATGGTATGGCCGAATTCGATGCCGAAGACCTACGGATCGACGATCTGCCCTCGACCCGGACACATGTCATGCTGAACATGGCCAACCCCTCGGCCGCGTTCCGATGGTGGCGGCTGCCTTTTGACGGTGTCGGTCTCGCGCGGATGGAATTCGTGGTCAACAACGCAATCAAGGTGCATCCGATGGCCTTGGTGCATTTCGACCGGCTTAAAGACGAAGCGGCCAAGGCCGAAATCGCCGAACTGACTGTGGGCTACGCGGACAAGACTGATTTCTTTGTCGATCGGCTGGCCCGCGGCCTGTCGCAGATCGCTGCGGTCGCTTACCCTAGGCCAGTGATCGTGCGGATGAGCGATTTCAAGACCAACGAATACGCCGAGCTTTTGGGCGGGCGTGAATTTGAACCAGCCGAGGAGAACCCGATGATCGGCTTCCGCGGCGCGTCGCGGTATTATTCCCCGCGCTATGCAAAGGGATTCGCGCTTGAATGCAAGGCAATCCGACGACTTCGAGACGAGATGGGGTTCAAGAACGTTGTCGCAATGATCCCGTTCTGCCGCAGCCCGGCTGAGGCCGACAAGGTTCTGGCGGTGATGCAGGCGAATGGGCTTGAACGCGGAGTAAGCGGGCTTGAAATCTATGTGATGGCCGAAATCCCCGCGAACGTCATTCTGGCCGAAGACTTCGCCACACGCTTCGACGGCTTTTCCATTGGTTCCAATGATCTGACGCAGCTTACCTTGGGCGTTGACCGCGATTGCGAAGATCTCGCCGACCTTTTCAGCGAATCGGACCCTGCGGTCCTGTGGATGATCGAAAGCCTCATCACCCGCGCCCACAAGGCCGGTTCAAAGGTTGGGCTGTGCGGCCAGGCGCCTAGTAACGATCCATCCTTTGCCCGACGCCTTGTGAACGCCGGTATCGATTCCATTTCGGTCACTCCGGACAGCTTCATCGCCGTGAAGCGCCATGTTGCCCAAGCCGAGGAAACGTTGGCTTTGTCTTGATGCGGCGGCTCGAGATGAGCGTGTCAGGCGAGTCGCCATGAGGCCCTCGCATGGGACGAGGATCTGACCGAGGAGGCCCTGCCACCATGGACGTCAGATTTCCAAACTGGACTTGCCCGGAAAATGTGCCGGGCACCAACGGCGGAACCAGAAGGTGTTCTATGGAAAACGGGAAAAGACCGACTCCGGAGCTTCGGCGTGAAGCAGTGCGGCTGGCGCTGACCAGCGGCCGGACGCGGCGGGAGATCGCGGCGGATCTGGGGATCTAGTTATCGACGCTGACGCGCTGGCTGAGCCAAGAGCGTGATGTCAGCGAGACGAGTGAGGCAGCGGTCGATCTGCATGTTGAGTTGAAACGGCGGCGCCGGGAGAATGCGGTCCGTAAGCAGAAGCGCGACGCAATGAAAACAGGTGAGCCATGTCACGCCATTGATTCAAGAGACATGACGAATGTCGGTGAAGTTCGCCTACATCGGTGCAGAGAAGTCCCGCTTCCCGATCAGCCGGAGGCATCATGTTCTGGGTACCAGCCAGAGCGACTTCTTCGCGTGGCAGGAACGTTCGGCTTGTCGCCGCCAGCAGCAGGAAATGGTCTATCTGGCCCATATCCGGACGGCCTTTACGCTCTCGAACGGCACGCATGGCAGCCCGCGCATGCACCACAATCTCTTCGACGCGGGCCATGAGATCGGGCGGCATCGCACGGTATGGCTGATGCGCGAGAAGCAGTTGATTGCGCGGCAGCAGCGGCGCTTCAAACGCACGACGGACAGCGATCAGGCCTGGCCATTCGCGCCCAATCTGATGGCGCAGGACTTCACTGCCGATGGCCCCGACCGGAAATGGGGAGCGGACATCTTCTGCATCGGGATGGCAGAGGGTGGGCTCTGCCTCGCCATTGTTCTCGACCTCTTCTCGCGGCGAGTCTTTGGCCGGGCCACGAGTGACGCCTGAAGTGCGGCCTAGCCGTCGAGGCCTTGCGCCGTGCTCTGGTGGCGCGCAACACTGCGCTAGGATCTGGTCCATCATTCCGACCGTGGCTCGCAATACTGCTCAGTGGGCTACAAGGCGCTGCTTCAGAAACGTGCCATCTAGATCTCAATAAGCGGGCGCGCGAACTGCTACGACAACTCGATGGCCGAAACGTTCTTCAAGACCATCAAGTCGGAGCTGATCTGGCCCGTCGCCTGGCAATCCCGCCTGCAGGCCAAAAACGCCGCCGCCAGATACGTCGACGAGTTCTGAAACCCGTCCCGCGGCATTCATCGCTCGGCTTCCAGAGCCCCATCGCCTTCAAGCGGAAGGCCCAGGAGGTGAGTTGAACGCTCCCAACAAAATACGGGCAAGTCCAAATGAAGAATGTGCTGCACAAAGGCAGGATTTTGTGCCGACCGCAGCTTGGCAGCAACCAGTGTGCCAGATAACTTGGCGGGCTGACCAAAGTATCGGTGAGAATGATACCGCTCGAGCGTTTTCATCTATACATTACTGGTTGCCCTGCTAGGCTTTCCCGAAGCCAACCAACAGGGGTAAGTCATGCTGAAGCTCGACCGTCGTTCCTTCCTTGCCACCACGGCGGGTTTGTCGTTCCTGTCCGTCCTACCACGGATTGCCCATGCCGATGGCCATGCCGACACCCTGCGCGTCGCCATCGCGGGCGAAACGGGCGACCTCGACCTGTTGCAGAACGTCTCGACGCTCTCGTCTTACTCCGCCGTTTTTGATGCGCTGATCCACTACGGACCCGGCGGCGCGTTGGAGCCCGGTCTGGCGACAGCCTGGACGGTGGCCGAAGACGGTCTGTCGATCAGTTTTGACTTGCGCGAGGGGGTCAGCTTCTCGGACGGCACTCCGTTCGACGCAACCGCGGCCGAATGGAACCTGAAACGTTGGATGGGAGTGGCTGATTTCTCGTGGATCGGAATTGCCGATGCCTATGACAGCATCATCATCGACGCGCCCAACAAAATCACAGTCAAGCTGAAGCGCCCGGTTCCGGCAGCGCTTCTGGAACTCACCATCGTGCGCCCGGTCCGCTTCCTGTCGCCAAAGGCGGCGGCGGGCCAGCCGATTGGCACCGGGCCGTGGATCGTGGAGAGCTACTCTTCGACCGAGACAGTTCTTGTGCGCAACGATGCCTACTGGGGCGAAAAGCCCGCCTTTGGCCGGATGGAACTGAAAGTGGTGCCGGACGAACTGGCTCGCGCCAACGCGCTGCGCGCTGGCGAGCTGGACGTGATCGGCGGCGACTGGGTCGCGGCCCTGTCGCCGCGCCGCGCCAAGGCGCTGGAGGGCGAAGGCATGACCATCGTGGCCGAGCCGGGCACGGCGACGACGATCCTCGGCTTTTCGCCAAAGTCGCCGATGATGCAGGACAAGGCCGTGCGTGATGCGATCTTCCTCGGCATTGACCGTGCTGCCGTGGCGACCGTTCTATTCGAAGGTTATGCGGACCCGACCGCAGACATCTTCCCGACCACGGTGCCGACTGCTGGAGCGCGCACTCCAGTCCCGGCGCGCGATGTGGCCGCTGCGCAGGCCGCGCTGGCGGCAGGCGGCTGGACGGGTGACGCTTCGGGCTGGACCAAGGATGGGGCAGCGCTGGAGATCGCTTTTCTCGTCTCCGAAGAATCCTTCCCCGGGTCGCGCCGGATCGCCGAGATGATCCAGGGCATGCTGATGGAGGTCGGCGTCAAGACCAACATCGAGACGGTCGACAACGCCACAATGCACGAGCGTCGCCCGAACTTCGACTATGACCTGACCTTCTTCGCCACCTACGGCGCGCCTTACGATCCGCATGGTTCGCTTGGAGCGTCCTTCGTAACCGCGTCGGACACCGGGCCGGATGGCAAGATCTATGTTCACCCCGATCTGGATGCACTGGTGGCGACCGCGCTGGAGACCGGCGGTGATGCCCGCGAAGGCGCGATGCAGGCGGTCTACGACTGGCTGCGCGACAACACGGCGGCCTGCCCGCTGGTGGTGACGCAGCGGCTGTGGGCCGTGAACCCGCGGGTCAAAGGTTTCACCCTGCCGGCCACGGACTATGACCTGCCGTTCAAAGGCATCACGCTGGGTTGACCTGACCCAAGGAGGGCGATTTCGATGCAACGCATGTTCATGCGGCGGGTGGGGCTTGCCCTCTTTCTGATGCTGGCCGCGACGGCGCTGACCTTCTGGCTGGTCACCGCAGCGCCCGGCAACGTCGCCGCCCTGATCGCGGAGCGGGCGGCGGGCGCGGGCGCAGATGGCGAGATGATCGCCAAGATCGCCGATGATCTCGGCCTGAACGATCCCCTGCCTGTGCGCTATGCGCGCTGGCTGGTCGATGCCTTGACCGGGGATTTCGGAGTCAGCCTGCGGACCGGCAAGCCGATGGCCGAGGAATTTGCCGAGCGTATCCCGATGACGCTCGCGCTGCTGGCAGGTGGTGGGGTGCTGGCGCTGGTTTTGTCCTTGGCGATGGGCATCGCCGGGGCTGCGTCGAACGGCGGCATTGTCGACCGGGTGCTGCACGGGTTGGCGCTGGTCGGGGCCTCGACCCCGAACTTCTTCGTCGCGGCTATGCTGGTGATCGTGTTCTCGGTCTGGCTCGGGATGGTGCCGACCTTCGGTGTCTCGGGCTTGACCTCATGGCTGCTGCCCTGGATCACCATCGCGCTCTTCCCGGCTTCGGTCCTGGCACGCGTCGTGCGCGTCAACCTGCAAGACACCATGTCGCGCCCCTTCGCCACCACGGGTTTTGCCAAGGGGTTGACCCGCAGCGCGGTGTTGCTGCGTGAAGCTCTGCCAAACATCGCTATCCCCTACATGACCACCTTCGGCGCACAATTCACGTTGATGATCATCGGTGCCATCGTGGTCGAACGTGTGTTCGGTCTGAACGGCGTCGGCGCTTTCTTCATCGAGGCGATCCGGTTTCGGGATTTCATCGGGATGCAGGCGATCCTGACGCTATTCGTGGTGTTCTTCGTCTCGATCAACCTGCTCGTCGATCTTCTGGCGATGCTCGCCGATCCCCGTCTGCGGAGGCCGAGAAAAGCATGAAGAACTGGCCCTGGGCGATCCTTGCCCCCGCAGTCCTCTTTGTCCTGATCGGCATCTTCTCGCCCTGGATCATGACGCATGACCCCGCCGCGCAGGACTATGGCGCGCTTCTGCAGGGACCATCCGGCGCGCACTGGCTGGGCACCGACTATCTTGGCCGCGACATGTTCAGCCGCATAATCGGCGGCGCGCGCACGTCGCTGGTGGCCATGGCCTTCGTTCTGGTGGCGGCACTGGCGATTGGCGTCGTGATCGGTTCCTTCGCCGGGTATGTCGGGGGTAAGACCGAACTGGTGCTGATCTCGGTCATCGACATCGCCCTCGCCTTGCCCTCGCTGGTGATCGCGCTGGCGCTGATGGGAGTATTTTCGGGCGAGAACTTCGCCTGGATGAGCGACTACTGGAAGATGATCGTCGCCCTGACCATGGCGTGGTGGGCCAACTACGCAAGGATGAGCCGCGCGGTTGTGGTGGCTGAACTTCAGCAACCCTACATCGAGGCGGCGCGGGTGATGGGGGCCAGCCACATCTGGATCTTCACCCGCCATATCCTGCCGCATGTGCTGGGGCTGGTCGTGGTCTATGCCAGCGCCGACGCAGGCGCGCTGGTGCTGGCAATTGCCACGCTCTCGTTCCTGGGTCTTGGCGTCGCTCCGCCCACGCCCGAGTGGGGCCAGATGCTGGTCGATGGCATGTCCTATATCGAAGAGAACGCGGCGCTCGTGATCATCCCGGGCTTGGCGCTGACCGCCGTTGTCGTCAGCTTCAACCTGTTGGGCGAGGCGTTCGCCCTTCAGAAGGTGCCGCGCGCCGTGCGGGGCCGGTTCCTTGCCCGCAAGAAGGCCGCCCGCGCTGTCGAGGAAAACGCTCGCAAAGAGGTCGAGGCATGAGCGCGCCCATCTACGAAGTCGAAGGGCTGGTGATCGACCTCTACACTCCTACCGTTTCGGTCCGCGCGGTGGATAGGGCGGGGTTCCATGTGGCCCCCGGTGAGACGCTGGCGATTGTCGGCGAAAGCGGCTCGGGCAAGACGGTGATGACGCTGGGGCCGTTGGGGCTCCTGCCGGAAGGCGTTGCAGTCGACCTGCGCGGAACGGCACGGGCGGATGGGAAGGACATCCTGTCGATGTCGCCCGCCGACCTCAGCCGGCTGCGCGGCGGGTTCTTCGGGGTGATCTTTCAAGACCCAATGTCAGCCCTGAACCCGATGCTCAAGATCGGCCCGCAGCTGGCCGAGCAGGCCCGCCGCTTCGCAGGACTGTCAGCGGAAAAGGCAAAGAAGGAAGCCGTCTCGCTGCTGGCACGTTCCGGCATCCCTGACCCGGAAGACCGCTATGATCGCTATCCGCACGAACTGTCCGGCGGGATGCTACAACGCGCGATGATTGCCCTTGCGCTCGCTGCCCGCCCCCGCGTGCTGATCGCGGATGAGCCGACCACGGCACTGGATGCCACGGTGCAGGCGCAGATCCTTGCCCTGATCCGCCAGATCCAGAAGGAAGACGGCATCGCGGTGATTTTGATCACCCATGATATTGGCGCTGTGTCGGTGCTGGCCGACCGCGTAGCTGTCCTTTATGCAGGCCAGGTGGCCGAGGAGGGCAGCGCCATCGACGTGCTGACAGCACCCGTGCATCCGTACACCCGCGGCCTTCTCGCCTCGGTCCCCGACTTCCGCAGCGACAACGCGACGGGCACGAAGGAAATCCCCGGCATCCCGCCCAACCAAGCGCAGCTGGAACCCGGCTGCCGCTTTGCCGACCGGTGCGAACGTGTCCATCCGCAGTGCCGAACCCACCGCCCGCCGCTGGTCAAGGTGGGCGCAGGCCCGGTGCCGCATCGCGTCGCCTGTCCCGTTGTCATCGCCGCCGAGGGGATCGTGACCCATGACTGATGCCCCAATGACTGACGCAATTGTCGCCAAGGGCCTCAAGGTCCACTTCCAGACCGCTGCAGGCCTCGTCCGCGCGGTCGATGGTGTTGATCTGACCGTCGCGCGAGGTGCGTTCCACGGCATCGTCGGCGAAAGCGGTTGCGGCAAGACCACGCTTGCCCGCGCGCTGATCGGGCTGCAAAGTGCCACGGAGGGGCAAGTGCAGATCCTTGGCCGCGACCGTGCGGACTGGGCGCGATCCGACCGCAATGGCTTTGCTCGCGCCGTGCAGTTCATTTTCCAGGACCCGCTCGGCAGCATGAGCCGCCGCCAAACTGTCGGCCAAACCTTGGAGGAACCTCTGCAGATCCACGGCGTCGGCGATGCGAAAGCCCGCCGGGCACGCGTGGCTGAACTCCTCGACCTTGTGGCCTTGCCGGCAACGGTTCTGGACCGTTTGCCCCGGTCGCTGTCGGGCGGGCAAAGACAGCGCGTCGCCATTGCCCGGGCGCTGGCGCTATCGCCGCAGGTCCTGATCTGCGACGAGCCGCTGTCGGCGCTGGACGTGTCCGTCCGGGCGCAGATCGTCAACCTCTTCGCCCGGCTCCAGGCACAGCTTGGCCTGACCATCGTCATCGTGGCCCACGACCTGGCCATCGTGCGCGAGGTCTGTTCGGCAGTAACCGTCATGTATCTCGGCCGCGTGGCTGAGGAAGGGGTTGCGAAGGCTCTCTTCGCCGACCCCGCCCATCCCTACAGTCAGGCGCTTCTCTCCGCCGTTCCCTCGCCCGATCCGCGGATCGAGGCGACACGTCCGCGCATCCTGCTGGCAGGCGACCCACCCAGCCCCCGCAATCCGCCGCCTGGGTGTCGGTTTTCCACGCGCTGCCCGGTGGTCGAACCACGCTGCCGAGAAGCCGAGCCTGTGCTTCGAGCCGTACAGCATGGTGGAGCAGCGGCCTGCCACCTTGCCGACGCAAACATTCATGCCATGATCTGACGCATGCACGACCATGCCCCTGACACGCGCCCCGCAACTTTGCACGCCCGCATCCGGGCCGAGGTGGAGGCACGCATCCTATCGGGGGAGCTAAAGCCAGGGGATCGTCTTCCGACGGAAACGGAAATGATGGCCCGCTATGGCTGTTCACGGATGACGGTGAACAAGGCGATGGCCTCACTGGCAGCAACAGGACTGATCATCCGCAATCGTCGTGCGGGCACGAGCGTCGCCCGGCCAAAGATGCACGCAGGTGTGCTGACGATCCCAGACATTCGCGCCGACATCGAGGCGCGCGGGGCCCGCTATGGCTACCAAGCCATCCTCGATGAACTGCGCCCGCCCTGTTGCGTGCATCTGGGGTCCGAAGGACATCATTTGGGCCAAAGCCGCTTCGTCCGCTCTATCCATCACGCAGATGACAGTCCCGTGCTGATCGAGGACCGGCACATCTTTCTCGATGCTGTGCCCGGTGCAGCAGAGGCGGATTTTCGAACCGAACCGCCCGGACCTTGGTTGCTGGGACATGTGCCCTGGACCGAAGCCGAACATCGGATTGCAGCAATCGCCGCCGATCCATTAACAGCCCGCTGCCTTGAGATCAGCATTGGTATGCCGTGCCTCTTGGTAGAGAGGAGGACGTGGCGCGGTGAGGAAACCTTGACGATTGCCAAGCAGGTATTCCGTGGTGACGCCTTTGATCTGACGGCTAGGTTTGGACCGTCGTCCTGATCCCGTCAGCTTGCCAAGCCGTGCGTGATCCACGCAAGCACCAGATACCGACCGCCTTTGGCCAAGGTAACGATCACCAAGAATCGCCCGAATGGTTCGCGCAGCACGCCCGCGACAAGGGTTAAGGGATCGCCGATCACGGGAACCCACGAAGCCAACAAGCTCCAATGTCCCCAACGCGCATACCAGCCTGTGGCCTTATCGATCTGCGTTACGGATGCTGGAAACCAGCGGCGGCCGGCAAAGCGGATGAGAAACCTCCCCATCGCCCAGTTCACAGCGGAGCCGAGCACGTTGCCGACCGTTGCAACCAACAAAAGCAGCCAGACCGGTTGGTTCGCGGAAAGGATCAAAGCAACCAGCACCGCCTCAGACTGTGCAGGGATCAGCGTGGCGGCGGCAAAGGCTGCCAGAAACAATCCACCAAGCTCGATCATGATCAGGCCGCGCGTGGCCAGCGGCGGTGCAGATCGTCGATCACGAAAGAATGGGCGTGATGGGGCCCATGTTCGGCCAGATGCGGGTGATCAGGTGGCAGGTCCGGGTGGTCGTGCGCCATTTCACTGGCGTCCTGCGTCGGCCAGATGCGCAACACGGCCACAAGCCCAAGCGAACCGATCCCGGCAAGAACGAGGGCCGCAGCCGTCAGCCCCGCCCCTGCGCCGATCCAGCCTGCCAGTGGATAGGTCACCAGCCAGCAGGCGTGCGACAGCGCGAACTGCGCGGCAAACACGGCGCCCCGGTCAGCTTCGCGCGCGGAGCGGTTGATGATGCGGCCAATGGGCGTCTGCGTCAGCGAAAAGCCAAAGCCGATTGCCGCCCAAAGCGCGATCAGCGCGGCAAGGCTGGTCACCAGAGGCACCAGCGCCACGCCCGCGACCATCAGGGCGGCGCCTCCGATCATCACCGGGCGGTCCGCCAACCGGTCAAGGATACGGGGCAATAGGAACGCCGCCAGCATCGACCCCGCGCCAAAACCTGCGAAGGCCAGCGCCACGGATTCCTCGCCCAAGCCCAGCCGGGCCTGCACCAGAACCACGGTGTTCACGTAGACCATCGCACCGGCGGCAGCGACGGCTGCCTCCATCACCATCAGCCCTCGCAGGCGCGGCGTTCGGGTGTAGATGCGGATGCCCTTGGTCACGTCCATCCAGAAATGTCCGGGCTCTACTTTGACGCGATCCGGCAGGCGGGCGGTAACTACCAGCAGCGCCGAAGCGCAAAAGCCCACCACTGTGCCTGCGAACAGGACGGGAAAGCTGACGACAGTTAGTAGTGCCGCCGCGATCATGGGCGAGGCGAGTTGTTCCATATCCTCGGCCAGACGCAAGAGCGACAAGGCATTGGTATAGTCGTCCTCGTCCTTCAAAACATCCGGGATCACAGCCTGAAAGGCCGGAGTGAACCCTGCCGATGCGGCCTGAAGGAAGAAGATCAGCACATAGATCTGCCAAACCTGATCGACGAAGGGGAGGCAGGCGATGATGCCCGCCCGGATCAAATCCAGCGCCACCAAAAAGGCGCGGCGCGGCAGGCGCTCGGCAACGGCCGCCGCTACCGGAGCCAGCGTGACATAGGCAATCATCTTTATGGCCAGGGCGGTACCGAGCACGGCACCCGCGTTGTCACCGGCGAGCTTCCAAGCAAGAAGACCAAGTGCCACGGTCGCAAGACCAGTGCCCACCAACGCCACGATCTGTGCGGCAAAGAGGTGACGAAAGATCGGGTTTTTCAACGTTCCAAGCATGTGTGGCTTTCAATGGTGATGCCCGTCCGGCTCCATCATGCGGAACGGAAGGGTTTCGGATGTGTCACTCGCGGTCAATACGAGCGTCGCGTCGAACTCATGTGGCTCGGCAGGCACGGCATAGCTGGTCAAGCTGTGGTGGTTGTCCATATCCGGCACAAGCTCCAGAACCTCCGGGCCATCGGGGCGATCAATCACCACCTTTGCCGATAGTCCCTCGACGTGCCGCACCAGCGTAAGGCGCATTCTTTCACCACCTGGCGTATCCACAATCTCTACAAGACCCGCAGCAAGCCCGGCTTCGAACCGGAACGGTTCTGGCGCATGGTGGTGCGAATGTGCGTCGGAATGGCGCGGCGCGATAGCATGACCGGCGCTGTCATTCGCCGGCGCTTCGATCCGGATCGAGACCTGCGACAGAACTGGCAGATGTGCGAAGAGTTCCGTTCGCATGTGATCAACGATCCGCAACGCGTCAGCCAGGGGCAATGTCTCATCGATCTGGACGGACATTTCTGCGTGCAGCCGGTGGCCCAGCCAGCGCGCCTGCACCGCATGAACACGCATCACCCCTGCGACATGCTCGGCGACGTGATCGATTTCGTTCAGGATGTCCGGCTCAACGCCATCCAGCATGCGGGTCAGCACGGCCCGTGCAGATTGCCAGACAATCACGAAAATGGCCGCCGTGATCACCAATCCAACAATCGGATCGGCCAGCGGAAATCCCATCCAGACGCCGATGGCTCCCAAAACGACGGCGAGGCTGGTAAATCCGTCGGTGCGGGCATGATAGCCATCGGCGATCAGGGCGGCCGAATTGATTTCGAGCCCTACGCGGATGCGAAAAATGGCAACCACTTCATTGCCGACAAACCCGATGACACCGGCCGCCAAGACCCAGCCCAGATGCGTGATCGGTTGCGGGTCAATCAGGCGCAAGATCGATTGATAGCCAGCGACGATGGCGGAAAAGAGGATAATCGCCACAATGAACAGTCCGGCAAGATCCTCGACCCGGCCCAAACCATAGGTAAACATTCGCGACGGCTTGCGGCGCACCAGCATGAAGGCGACCCAGAGCGGAATCGCGGTGACTGCGTCCCCGACATTGTGGATCGTATCGGCAAGGAGAGCGACCGAGCCCGAGATGATAACCACGACCAATTGTGCCGCAGCCGTCAGTGCCAAGAGCACGAACGACCATTTTATCGCCCAGATCCCACGGCTCGTGGTGGTGATCGTCGGATCAATCACACCGTGGGTGTGACCGTGCTCGCCGGCGCCATGGTCATACCCACCGGCATGGCCGTGCCCAGGGCCAGCAAGAACATGCTCACCGTCCCCATATCCCAGCCAAGACAAGAGCGCGTTCATGCGGCGTCCCTTTCACAGGTACTTGGCGATCAGCTTGAACTCGTCGATCTGCACCCGATCGCCCTTAGCCAAAGGCTCTGCAATCGCATTGAGGCAATGGTCGATGTGATCGTGAATCAGTACCTTCTTGGCCTGAACAATCGCCTTTTCGACGGCAAGAAGCTGCTGGGCAATGTCGAGACAGGGTCGATCCTGCTCGAGCATCTCGATCACGGAGCGCAAATGCCCGTCGGCACGGCGCAAACGCTTGATGATGTCGGGATGGCCTGCGTGGGTGTGTGCGTCGCTCGCCATGATCCTATCCCCCTGGAGGGGATATCTTTAGGGCCGGCCAACTCAGCTTGCAAGGTTTGACTTCCGGCCAAGAGGCCTTCACCGATCCGGGATTCCCAATTTGCAGCGGTCGCCCTGATGCGTTTTCCTTGTTAGGTTTCGAAACCTCGAACGAGGGAAGAACGTCCAAAGGCGAGCAGGCGAAAAAAGCAATTGCGTTTCGTTTTGGATGGCATTGTGAACGACGTCGTCCACGGCAAACCTTGAGCCGAGATTACACGTCCGGTCTACGGGTATCTGGAAAAACATTTATTAACAATAACGTGTCGGGTATGCACCCACAGCTGACGAGCCGCTCAAAGCTAAATGGGTCCATCGCGGCATCCGCATTTCACGGGATGTTTTAAACTTGAGGCAACGAATGGGTCCCTCAGCTCCTTCGCCGAAAAATTTATCCCACTTCGTTTTGAGGTTCCTCCGAAAATTGCCAGATTGTCTATGGCACGGTGCGATCGCCCGACGGGCTTCGGCCGCTCGCGATGCCCGATCACGTTCGGTGAACCACTTAGTCTGCTATCTTGCGATCTTGCCTCAAGCAGATGGCGGCGGAGTGAGCATCAGCCCGAAATCAGAAGCGCACACTCAGCGCAGATGCGCCGTGCGCGGGGTGCGGATCAGCTCCAGCACCAGGCCCGACACGTTCTCGACCCGATAGACCACTCCGCCCATGGCATAGTAGCGCCAGCTGCCATCCGAAGGCTTAAGATCATAGCGCGCCGGGTCCATAAGAAGCGAGCGGCTCTCGACGGGAAAGGTGTCCCCCACCTTGTAGGGCGTCGCGCTCGGATTTAGTTTGATCACTTTGCGACCTGGTGTCGGATGATCGACCGTCTCTGAGCAGACCGACCTCACGAGTGACGCACACTCCCCGGAGTAAGCGGGAAGGGCTGTTGCGATGATGAGAACTGGAAGGACGAGAGTTCGCAAGGCCGCCTCGCTTGAAGAACTTCGAACGAACGCGGCAAGCGTTCGTTCGGTTCCCGTCAAGGAGCCGCACCTAGGCGGTTGAGATCAGTCGTAGGCCTTGAAGTTCAGCACGGTACCATCCTTGATGCGGCTGAACCAGCGGGCGATGACAGCCTTGATCTCGATGTCGAACTTGAGGGTAGACAATCGTGCGAGTCGATGAAGTTTTTTGGCCATCCTGCTGGCATTTGGCTTCTGCCAAATCTTGATGTCCTAGGGCGCAGATTGAGGCTGCGCGAGCCTACGGGCTCGGGGGCTAAGGCTTTGGCACGAGGTAGCAACAGACCTGGAATCCGGGTTCTTCAAA
>CAWGHN010000005.1:7500-242448 GCA_963822435.1 uncultured Alphaproteobacteria bacterium | reverse complement strand
TTCAACACCAAACAAAGGGGGTGTTTGGTGGGCGACCCTGGAATCGAACCAGGCGTGGGTCGCCCCGGGGGAGTTACAGTCCCCTGCCGCACCTTGCAGCTCGTCGCCCGCCGGGGGTGGGTGTATTCAAGGGGGCGAGGGGCGTCAAGGGTGATTGGGGCTAGAAAACGCGGAGTTTCGGCTTGCAACGGGTGGCGGTCCTGCCGCAGTGTCCTGCCCTGAATTTCAAGGGGAACGCCGATGAAGACCGGCACGAAAAAGCCGACCTGGGTGGTGGACAAGGAACGTGGGCGGCGGGCCGAGGCGCGCGAAACGGTGTGGCTGTTCGGCATCCATGCGGTGCGCGACGCGCTGATGAACCCAAAGCGCGAAAAGCTGCGGCTGGTCCTGACGAAGAACGCGCTCGACAAGCTGGAGGCGGCGGTGGCCGCTTCGGGGATGGAGCCGGAGATTGCCGATCCGCGCCGCTTTGATGTGCCAATCGACGAGGGCTCAGTGCATCAGGGAGCGGCCCTTGAGGTGCGGCCACTGGATTGGGGCAAGCTGGAGGAGGTCTGCATCTCGGGCGCCGGGCTGCCGCTGGTCGTGCTGTTGGATCGGGTGACGGACCCCCATAACGTCGGAGCGGTGCTGCGGTCGGCCGAGGTGTTCGGCGCGCGGGCGGTGATCGCGCCGCGCCACCATTCGGCGCCGGAAACCGGGGCGCTGGCCAAGACGGCAAGCGGTGCGCTGGAGCGCCAGCCGTATCTGAAGGTCACCAATCTTTCCGAAGCGATGGAAGAGCTGAAGGCGATGGGCTACGTGCTGATCGGCCTTGATGGCGAGGCCGAGGTCACGATGGATCAGGCGGTCGCAAGCGCGGGTGGCCGGGCCATCGGGCTGGTCATGGGGGCCGAGGGGCCGGGCCTGCGGGAAAAGACGCGCGAGACGTGCGATGTGCTGGCGCGCATTCCCTTCGCCGGCGAGTTTGGCAGCCTGAACGTGTCGAATGCCGCGGCGGTGGCGCTGTATGCCGCGACCCGGGTATGATCACGAATCCGAGACGCCCCTTTAACCGGGGACGCCAGCCCCTATTTTTTGAAGTGGAGGCCCGGGATGGAACCCCCGACCTCGACTTCACTGTCCCTCGTTCCGCGACTTGGCGCCCTTGGCCTCGCCTCGGGCGCCTTTTTCTGGTGAGAGTCCGCCATGAACGACCAATCCATCCGCAATATCCTGACGTCGGTTAAGACCATCGCGCTTGTCGGATGGTCACCAAAACCGGATCGGCCCAGCCACCGCGTGGCGGCTTTCCTGAAACGCCGTGGCTACCGGGTTATCCCGGTGAACCCCGGTCAGGCAGGGCAGGTGGCGCTGGGCGAGACGGTGGTTGCAAGCGTGGCCGAGGCGGTTGAACAGGCGGGGTCAGTCGACATGGTCGATATCTTTCGTCGCAGCGAAGAGGCCGGTGCGGTGGTCGATGCGGCGATTGATGCCGGGGCCAAGGTGGTCTGGATGCAGCTTGGCGTGATCGACGAAGCCGCCGCCGACCGGGCGAGGGCAGCGGGACTTGAGGTTGTCATGGACCGCTGCCCGGCGATCGAAATTCCGCGCCTGGGGCTGTAAGCCCGGTCAGGCGGCAAACTTTCAGGGCAGAGCCGGAGGTCGCGCAAAGGCTCGCCGCGTCAGGCGCGGGAGGCCTTTTCGGCCAGACCCGAGGTTCCGTCGCGCCGGTCAAGCTCGGCCAGCACGTCGGCCAAGGGGACGTCACGCGCGGCAAGCATGACAAGGAGGTGGTAGAGCACATCTGCCGCCTCGCAGGTCAGGCGGGCGCGATCGCCCTTGACGGCCTCGATGATCGCCTCGATGGCCTCTTCCCCGAACTTCTCGGCGCATTTCTCGGGGCCTTTGGCCAGCAGTTTGGCGGTCCACGAGGTTTCAGGATCGGCACCCTTGCGGGACGCGATGGTGGCGGCCAGTCGGTCAAGCGTCATGTCAGCCTCACGGGGATGCCGGCGGCGGCCATGTGCGCCTTGGCCTGACCGATGGTGAAGGTGCCGAAGTGGAAGATCGAGGCGGCGAGGACGGCGCTGGCGTGGCCTTCGGTGATGCCCTCGACAAGGTGATCGAGCGTGCCGACACCGCCAGAGGCGATGACGGGGATCGAGACCGCGTCGGCGATGGCGCGGGTGAGGGGCAGGTTAAAGCCAGCGCGGGTGCCGTCGCGATCCATCGAGGTAAGGAGGATCTCGCCCGCGCCCTTGGCCGCGACGGTGCGGGCGAAGTCGACGGCGTCGATGCCCGTCGCGCGGCGGCCACCGTGGGTGAAGATTTCCCAGCGGCCGGGGGCGACGGTCTTGGCGTCGATGGCCACCACAATGCACTGGCTGCCGAAGCGGTCGGCGGCCTCGGCCACCACATCGGGGCGGGCGACGGCGGCGGAGTTGAAACTGACCTTGTCGGCCCCGGCGAGGAGGAGGTTCCTGACATCGTCGGGCGTGCGGACGCCGCCGCCGACGGTGAGGGGCATGAAGCAGACCTCGGCGGTGCGGGTGACAAGGTCATAAAGCGTGCCGCGGTTGTCTTCGGTCGCCATGATGTCAAGGAAACAAAGCTCGTCGGCCCCGGCGGCGTCGTAGGCGCGGGCGGCCTCGACCGGGTCACCGGCGTCGATCAGGTCGACGAAGTTGACGCCCTTGACCACGCGGCCGTTGGCCACATCGAGGCAGGGGATGATGCGGGTTTTCAGCATGGGGTCTGACATGCCGCGTGGGGACGGCAAAGGCAAGAGGTATGCAGGGGCGGTGGCGGGCTGCCCCACCGTGGGACGGAAGATCGGGCAAGGGATGAAACGGACGGGGTCTCGGGTCGGTCTCGGGGGGCTTGGGGTCGGGGACTTTGGGTCAGGCCTTGAGGGCCTTGAGCGCCCGGCCGAGGTCGATGGCGCCGTCGTAGAGCGCGCGGCCCGAGACGGCGCCGGCGATGATGCCGGTGTCGCGCAGGGCGATGAGGTCGTCCATCCGGGAGACGCCGCCGGAGGCGATGACGGGGATGGTGACGGCGCGGGCGAGGGCCTCGGTCGCGTCGATGTTCGGGCCTTGCATCGCGCCGTCGCGGTCGATGTCGGTGTAGATGATCGCGGCGACGCCGGCGTCTTCGAAGGACCGCGCGAGATCGGTAGCGATGACGTCGGTTTCCGTGGCCCAGCCCTTGGTTGCGACGCGCCCCTTGCGCGCGTCGATACCGACGGCGATCTGGCCCGGGAAGGCGCGAGCGGCCTCGCGCACCAGTGCCGGGTTTTCGACGGCGACGGTGCCGAGGATCACGCGGGCGAGGCCTTTCTCAAGCCATTGGGCGACGGTGGCCATGTCGCGGATGCCGCCGCCAAGCTGGGCGGGGACGCGGACGGCGGCAAGGATCGCTTCGACCGCGGCGGCGTTGACCGGGGTGCCGGCGAAGGCACCGTTCAGATCGACAAGGTGCAGCCATTCGCAGCCGGCGGTCTGGAATTTCAGCGCCTGTGCCGCGGGATCGTCGCCGAACACCGTGGCTTGCGCCATCTCGCCGCGCAAGAGCCGGACGCACTGTCCGTCCTTCAGGTCGATGGCGGGGTAGAGGATCATGGCGGGCCTCGTCTGTCGGTTGCGCGGTCTTTGGCATGGGTTGTGGGGCTTGCCAAGGGGGGGCGGCGCGGGCGGGCGACCCCACGTCAGGCTTGATTGGTGGGGCGCATCGGGCAGAATGTCGCAGACAGCTTGGGGAGGAAAGCCGATGAAACTGGTGATCTTGGCGGCGGTTCTGGCGATGGCGGGCAACGCGGCCCTTGCCGCCGACCCGGTGGAGGGGGTGTGGCAGACGCGGCCCGACGACAACGGGGATGTCGGCCACATCGACGTGAAGCCCTGCGGGCCCGCATTTTGCGGCGTGCTGGTCAAGGCGTTCGACAAGGACGGCAAGGAGATCGCCAGCCCCAATATCGGGCGGCGGATCATCTGGGACATGGTGGCCTACGGCGACGGGGTTTATGACGACGGCAAGGTCTGGTCGCCGGACCGCGACAAGACCTACAACTCGGACATGCAACTTGACGGGGACAAGCTGGCGGTGCGGGGCTGTGTGCTGGGCATTTGCCGCGATGGCGGCATCTGGACCCGGGTGAAGTAGGCGGCCTAGCCGAACACCGACCAGCCTGTGGCGCGGGCGAGGTGCTCCAGCGCCTCGGTTCCCAGTTTGGAGTTGCCGCTTGCGTTGAGGCCGGGCGACCAGACGGCGATCGAGGCACGGCCGGGGACCACGGCGAGGATGCCGCCACCGACACCGGATTTGCCGGGAAGGCCGACACGGTAGGCAAACTCGCCCGAGCCGTCATAATGGCCGCACATCATCATCAGCGCGTTGATCCGGCGGATGCGGGCGGGTGAAACGAGGCGCGGGCAGCCGGGCGCGTTGACGAGGAAAAGCCCGGCGCGGGCAAGCTGGTCGGTGGTCATCTCGACCGCGCACTGGTGGACGTAGGTGCCGATGGTGAGGGCGGTCGGGTTGCGCAGGTTGCCCATCGCGGCCATGAACTCGGCCAGGGCGATGTTGCGGTGCGCGGTGGCCTGTTCGGAGACGGCGACGGCGCGATTGATGTGGATGGCGTCATTACCGGCGGCGAGGCGGATGAAACGCAAAAGCTCGCCCAGCACCTCGCGCGGCTGGTGGCCAGCGAGGATGGCGTCGGTGACGGCAATGGCACCGGCGTTGACGAAGGGATTGCGCGGGATGCCGTTTTCCTGCTCGAGCTGCAGGATCGAGTTGAAGGCGAGGCCGGAGGGTTCGCGCCCGACGCGCGACCAGAGCTGGTCGCCAAGCCTGCCAAGCGCGATTGCGAGCGTGAACACCTTGGAGATCGACTGGATCGAGAAGGGCGTCGCGGCGTCGCCTGCGCTGCAGGTGGAGCCGTCGGGCAGGGCGACGCTGATGCCGAACTGGGCCGGGTCGATCCCGGCAAGCTGGGGGATGTAGCTGGCGACCGTGCCGCGATCTTCCGCAAGCCGCGTCCGGTGTTCGATTTCTTCAAGAATGAGTGCCAGATCGGCGCGGTTCACGGCTTCCATTGCAGGAAATTTGCAATCAGGCGCAGGCCGGCGGCCTGGCTTTTCTCGGGGTGGAACTGGGTGCCGATGATGTTGCCCTGCCCGACGATGGCGGTGATGTCGCCACCGTAATCGCAATGCGCAAGCCGGTGCGCGGGGTTGGCGACGCGGACGTGGTAGGAGTGGACGAAGTAGGCGTGATCACCGGTGCTGATGCCGTCGAGGACCGGGTGGGGGTGGTCGATCACGAGGTCGTTCCAGCCCATGTGCGGCACTTTCAGCGCGGGGTCGGAGGGGGTGATCCGCACTACCTCGCCGGCGATCCAGCCGAAACCGGGGGTCTCGCGGTATTCGCGGCCGGTGGTTGCCAGCATCTGCATGCCGACACAGATGCCGAGAAAGGGGCGGGCACGGGTGTGGACCGCCTCTTCGATGGCCTCGAACAGCCCGCCGCAGTGGCCAAGTGCCGCGCGGCAGGCCGGGAAGGCGCCGTCACCGGGAAGCACGATGCGGTCGGCGCGGGCGACGTCTTCGGGACGCGAGGTGACGAGGATGTCGCCCGCGCCAGTTTCCTGCGCCATGCGCAGGAAAGCCTTTTCGGCGGAGTGGAGGTTGCCGCTGTCATAATCGACGAGGACGGTGAGCATGACGGTCTACCGGTGGGTTTGCCGCAGGCGTGGGAGCCTCCGGCGGGGATATTTGAGGACAGATGAAAGGGCTTAGAGCGCGCCCTTGGTCGACGGGATGCCGCTGCCGCGCGGGTCTGGTTCCACCGCCATGCGCAGCGCACGGGCGACGGATTTGAACGCGGCCTCGGCGATGTGGTGGCTGTTGAGGCCATGCACGAGGTCGACGTGCAGGGTGATGCCGCCGTGCGTGGCCAGCGCCTGAAAGAATTCGCGCACCAGTTCGGTGTCGAAGGTGCCGATCTTTGGCGTCGGAAAGGGCAGGGTCCAGACGAGGTAGGGGCGCGCGGAAAGGTCGAGCGCGGTGGCGACCTGCGCATCGTCCATCGCGAGGGAAAAGTGACCGTAGCGGCGGATGCCGGCCTTGTCGCCAAGCGCGCGGGTGAGCGCCTGACCGAGGGCGATGCCGCAATCCTCCACCGTGTGGTGATCGTCGATGTGGAGGTCGCCCGTGGCGGTGAGGCGGATGTCGATGAGGGAGTGGCGGGCCAACTGATCCAGCATGTGATCAAAGAAGCCGACGCCGGTCTTGACCTCGGCCTTGCCGGTGCCGTCGAGGTTGATCGCGACGGTGATCGCGGTCTC
The DNA here is from genome assembly GCA_963822435.1 of uncultured Alphaproteobacteria bacterium. GTDB lineage: Bacteria > Pseudomonadota > Alphaproteobacteria > Rhodobacterales > Rhodobacteraceae > JAUYQR01. The sequence continues at coordinate 236,120 of CAWGHN010000005.1, read as the reverse complement.
GTTGGTCTTGCGGGTCACTTCGGCGCGGCGCATCGGCGTCCTCCTCAGGCGTTGGGGCCTTATAGGGCGGTGGGTCAGGCTTGGGAAGGGTGACGGCGCCGGACGGTGGCGGGGCGGCCCGGAAGGGCGAGGCGGCTGTCGTTGCGTGCCTTTTCGGCAATCACCTTGCCACGCGCGATCACGGCGAGGCGGTCTGGGCGCAGGCGCACCGCCTCGGTCGGGGTGCCTGCGTCGAGGATGACGAGCGAGGCTTGCGCGCCTTTGTGCAACCCGTAGTCCGGCAGGTTCATGATGCGGGCGTTGTCTTCGGTGACCATGCGGAAGCAGCGGGCCATCTCCTCGGGGTGGGTCATCTGCGCGACGTGGAGGCCCATGAAGGCCACATCCAGCATGTCGGCGGTGCCAAGCGAATACCAGGGGTCGAGGACGCAATCCTGCCCCCAGCCGACGGTGACGCCGGCGGCCTGCAATTCTTTCACCCGCGTGAGGCCGCGACGTTTGGGGTAGGTGTCGTGGCGGCCTTGCAGGGTGATGTTGATCAGGGGGTTGGGGATCGCGGTCATGCCGGATTCGGCGATCAGCGGGATCAGCTTCGAGACATAGTAGTTGTCCATCGAGTGCATCGAGGTGAGGTGGCTGCCGGCTGCGCGGGGGCCAAGGCCGTGGCGTGTGACCTCGCGCGCCAGCGTCTCTACATGGCGCGACAGGGGGTCGTCGGTTTCGTCGCAGTGCACGTCCCACATCAACCCGCGTTCGGCGGCAATGCGGGCAAGGTCGCGCAGGGACTCCGCGCCTTCGTCCATCGTGCGTTCGAAATGCGGGATGCCGCCGACCACATCGACGCCCATGTCGAGCGCGCGGAGCACGTTCTGGCGGCCCGTGGCGGTGCGGTATAGCCCGTCCTGCGGGAAGGCGACGAGCTGCAGGTCGATGTAGGGGGCGACGATGCGCTTGACCTCCAGCATAGCTTCGACCCCGCGCAGGTGGTCGGGCGTGGTGTCGACATGGGTGCGGATCGCCAGAAGGCCCATCGAGGCGGCCCAGTCGCAGTAGGTGACGGCGCGGGCAACCATGTCGTCGACGGTGGCGACCGTGCGCAGCTCGCCCCACAGGCCGATGCCTTCCAGAAGCGTGCCGGAGGCGTTGACGCGCGGCAGGCCGTAGCTGAGCGTGGCGTCCATGTGGAAATGCGGGTCGACCAAGGGCGGGCTGACAAGATCGCCGGTGGCGTCGATCACGCGCCGGGCGGGGGCGTCGATGCGGCCCACCTCGGCGATGCGGTCGCCAGTGATGGCGATGTCGGCGGTGGTGCCACCCGGCAGGGTGCCGCCCTTGATGATGAGGTCAAACATCAGCGTTCCCCCTTGTTGAACGGTTGCATGAGTGCGGCGGGCACTTCGGCACGGCGCGACATCAGGATGAGGGCGAGGATCGAGAGGAGGAAGGGCATGGCGAGGAACAACTGGTAGGGCAGCACCGCGCCGATCGGGGTTTGCTGCAGCCGTACTTGCAGCGCATCGAAGGCGGCAAAGAGAAGCGCGCCGAGGACGGCCTTGCCGGGCTTCCACGCGCCAAAGACGACCAGCGCGATGCAGATCCAGCCGCGGCCGTTGACCATCTCGAAGAAGAACGACGAAAAGGCCGAGAGGGTCAGGAACGCACCGCCCACCGCCATGAAGCCCGAGCCGACGATCACCGCACCCATCCGAAGGGTGGTGACCGACAGCCCTTGCGAGGCAGCGGCCGAGGGGTTTTCGCCCACCGCGCGCAGGGCAAGGCCAAGGGGCGTGCGGTAGAGGATGGCCGCCGTCAGGGCGGCCACGACGAACGCCGCGTAGGTGAGCGGCGTCTGGGTGAAAAACGCAGGTCCAAGGCCGGGAATGGCGCTGAGGCCCGGGATCGGCCATTCGGCAAAAGGCGTGATCTTCGGCGGTGAGGTCACTTCCGGCAGGATCAGGCGATAGGCGAAATAGCTGGTCGAGGTTGCCAGCAGCGTGACGCCAAGCCCCACCACATGTTGCGACAACCCGAACGGCACCGTGAGCGTGGCATGGAGCAGGCCAAAGAGCATTCCCGCGCCCATCGCCGCTCCGACCCCGACCCACAGGGGCATCCCGGCGTAAACCGTGATCCACCCGGTAAAGGCGCCGATCACCATGATCCCCTCGATCCCGAGGTTCAGCACACCCGCCCGCTCACAAATCAACTCGCCCATCGTGGCAAAGATCAAGGGCGATGCGATGCGGATCACGGCGGCCCAGAAGGTGGCAGAGAGCAGTATGTCGATCAACTCGGTCACGCGCGCCCCCTTGAAACCCTGCCATTTTCCTCTGTGCAGAAACATCCCGCGGGGTAGTCCATTGATTTCGCCATTGGTTCAAGAAGCCAATGGACTGGGGGGTGTGAAACCCCCGGTCGGGCGGCCGCAGGCAAAGCCACGCCGATCATCCGCGCACCACGCGGACGCGGGTCAGAAGGATCGCCAGCACCATGAACAAAAGTGCCGTCGCAAGCAGGATGTCGGCGATGTAAGTCGGCACCCCGGCGGCGCGGCTCATGCTGTCGGAGCCGACAAAGACGCCGGCGACGAACAGCGCCGAGGGGATCACCGCAAGGGGGTTCAGCATGGCGAGCATGGCCACGATGATGCCGGTGTAGCCAAAGCCGGGTGAAAGATCGAGGCTGAGGTGGCCCTTCAGGCCCGCCACTTCGGAAAAGCCTGCGAGGGCTGCAAGGCCGCCGGACAGAAGCGCGGTCTTGACCAGCACCGCGTTCACCGGCACCCCGGCAAAACGGGCGGCGCGCGGGTTCTGGCCGACGGCGCGGATCTCATAGCCAAGCGTGGTGCGGGTCTGGACGACCCAGACGGCGACGGCAGCCAGAAGCGCGAGGAGAAACCCCCAATGCAGGCGCAGGCCCTCGACGATGCGGGGCAGGCGCGCCTCGGGCAGGAGGGGCGAGGATTTCGGCCAGCCCATGCCACCTGGGTCTTTCATCGGACCTTCGAGAAGGTAGCTGACGAAAAGGAGCATGACGAAGTTGAGAAGGAGCGTGGTGACGACCTCGTCAACGCCGAGCCGGGTTTTCAGAAGGACCGGACCAAGGAGGACGAGCGCGCCGGCCAGCATTGCGACAAGCGCCGTGACGGGCAGGACGAGCGGCCAGGGCACCAAGCCAGTGCCGAGGAGGACGGTGACGATGGCACCGGCGTAAAGCTGCGCTTCGGCGCCGATGTTCCACAGCTTCGCCCGGAAGGCAACCGAGATGGCAAGGCCGGTGAAGATGAGGGGGGTGGCGCGGTTCAGCGTTTCAAGCGCGGCGAAGCGGCTGCCAGCGGCACCTTCGAGGATCAGGCCGAGGGTGGCGAAGGGGTTGGCCCCGGCGGTGAGGGCGAGGAAGGACGCCACGAGGATCGTCAGCACCAACGCCGCGGCGGGAAAGCCGAGGCGGCGGGCAAGGGTGGGGGCGGCGATCGGTTCAAGCCGCACGCGATGGCTCCTTGTCAAATCCCTGACCGGCCATCCAGAGGCCAAGCTCGGCCGGGGTCTTTTCGCCCCGTGCAAAGGCGGGCGACAGGCGACCGGCGGAGAGGACGTGGATCACGTCGGACATCTGGGTGATCTCGTCGAGGTCTTCTGAAATGAGGAGGATCGCGGCCCCCGCATCGCGGGCGGCGATCAGGCGTTTCTGGACATAAGTGATCGCCCCGATGTCGAGGCCACGGACGGGCTGGTTGGCGAGGATGATCTTCGGGCCGGGCTCCAAGACGCGGCCGAGGATCAGCTTTTGCATGTTGCCGCCCGACAACAGCCGGATGCGGGCGTCCGGGCCGGGGCATCGGATGTCGTGGGTGGTGATGACATGGGTGGTGAAATCGCGGGCCGCGCGCCAGTTCATCCAGCCTTTGCGGCTGTAGGGCGCCTCGCCGTAGCGTTCGAGGATGGCGTTTTCGGTCAGGGTGAAATCGGCGATGGTGCCGGTCTTGTGGCGGTCCTCGGGGATGCGGGCGATGCCGGCATGAATCGCGGCGCGGGGCGACCAGTTGGCGACGGGAGTGCTGCCGAGGGTGATGTCGCCGCTGGTCGGCACGGCGAGGCCGGAGAGGAGATCGGAGAGCGCGCCCTGACCGTTGCCGGACACGCCCGCAAGGCCGGTGATCTGGCCAGCGCGCAGGTCGAGGGTGACGCGCTTCAGGCCGGGGACCGCGCCTTGGTCGGGGGTGGAGACATTGGCGAAGCGGATCAACGCCGGGCCGGGTGTGGCAGGCGACAGGGCGGGCGGGGCGATCTCTGCGCCGACCATCATCGCGGCCAGCGCGTGACGGTCGGTGTCGGCGGTGGCAACCTCACCCACCAGCTTGCCGTGGCGCAGCACAAGGCAGCGGTCGGCGACGCCCATCACCTCGTGCAGCTTGTGGCTGATGAAGACGATGGAGAGGCCGAGGGCGACGGCCTTGCGCAGGGTCTGGAACAGCGCCTCGGTTTCCTGCGGGGTGAGGACGGCGGTCGGTTCATCGAGGATCAGGATGCGGGCATCGCGGTAAAGCGCCTTGAGGATTTCGACGCGCTGGCGTTCGCCCACCGAAAGCGCACCGACGCGGGCGGCAGGGTTCACCGCAAGGCCGAAATCGCGCGACAGGGCGGCGATGCGGTTGGCGGCGGCACCGAGGTTCAGGCCGGGCGACCAGAGCGAGCGGGTGCCGAGAAGGATGTTTTCGGTGACGGTCAGATTGTCGGCCAGCGTGAAATGCTGGTGCACCATGCCGATGCCGACGGCCAGCGCCGCGCGAGGGTTGCCGGGGGGCAGAGCTTTGCCGAAGGCCGTTACGGTGCCTTCGTCGGCGGTGTAATGGCCGAAGAGGATGTTCATCAGCGTGGTCTTGCCCGCGCCGTTTTCCCCCAGAAGTGCGATAACCTCACCCTGCTTCAGGGTGAGGCTGATGGCATCGTTGGCCAGAAGCGGGCCGAACCGTTTGGTGATGCGGTCGAGGTGCAGAACATCGGGGCGCGGGTCTGGCCGCGCCCCGGAAGTATCGGATGTCACGACGATTTCGGCTCGCTGTCGTCAACGGTGACGGTGAAGCTGCCGTCCATGATCGCGGCCTGCCGTTCGGCGACCAGTTTCGTTGCGGCATCTGGCACCTTGCCTTCGAAGGTGCCCAAGGGGGCGAGGGAGCAGCCGCCAGCCTTCATGTAGGAATAGACGCCGTAGTTGTCGGCGGCGAAGGTGCCGCCCTGAATCGCGGCGATGGCGGCGTTCAGCGTGGGCTCAAAATGCCACAGCGCCGAGGCGACGACAGTGTCGGGGTAGTCGGCCTGCGTGTCGATCACGTTGCCGATGGCAAGGATGCCGCGTTCCTTGGCCGCGTCCGACACGCCGAAGCGTTCGGCGTACAGAAGGTCAGCGCCCGCGTCGATCATCGCGAAAGCGGTTTCCTTGGCCTTTGGCGGATCGAACCACGAGCCGATGAAGCTGACCTGGAAGGTGGCGTCGGGCTTGGTTTCGCGCACGCCCGCCATGAAGGCGTTCATCAGCCGGTTCACCTCGGGGATCGGGAAGCCGCCGACCATGCCGATCTTGCCGGTGGTGGTCATGGCACCCGCGATGATGCCCGAAAGGTAAGAGGCGTCCTGGATGTAGTTGTCGAACACCGCGAGGTTCGGGTTCGCCGCCGCGTCCGGCATGAAGGAGGAACCGAGGAGAAAGGCCACATCGGGGTATTCGGCGCAGACCTCGCGGGCCTCGGCCTCGGCGCCGAAAATCTCGCCCACGATCAGCTTGACGCCCGCCTCGCAGTATTCGCGCATGACGCGGGGGTAATCGGTGTTGGCGACGTTTTCGGTGTAGGTGTAATCAACGGCGCCGGCGGCCTTTGCAGCCTCGGCGGCGATGTGGATGCGGCTGACCCATTGCTGTTCGACCGGCACGGTATAGATGCCGGCCATCTTGATCACATCCTGCGCCATCAGGCGACCGGCCCCGAGTGCCGGTGCCACGATCGCGGCACCGCCCAGTGCCAGAAGCGCGCGGCGGCTGATCTGGAAGTTCCCCTTGGTCATCATCTCCCCGTTCCTTTTGTTGGTTGGCCGTCTGTTTGACCAAACGGTAAAACCTTAAGCCGATTCGGTCCAAGGAGAGATTGGGTGCGGCTGCCCGCAAGCGGGCAGTTGGCGCGTATTTAGGCGATTTCGTCAGGAAATCGAGCGGAGGAGGGCGGAGACGTGATCCGGCCCGGCGGGAACGATGCCGGTCGGGTTGAGCGCCTTGATCGAATAGTAGCCGGCCTTGATGTGGTCGAGGTTGACGGTGCCCGCCACGCCGGGCAGGCGGAGGATACGCTCCATGTAGGCCGAGAGGCGCGGGTAATCGGCGATCTGCCTGCGGTTGGTCTTGAACAGACCGTGGTAGGCGGCGTCGAAGCGGATCAGGGTGACGAAAAGGCGGATGTCGGTTTCGGTGACGCGGTCAAAGAGGAAATCGCCGGTCAGTCGGGCCTCCAGCTGGTCAAGGGTGGCGAACACACCCGCGACCGCCTCGTCATAGGCGGCCTGGGTGGAGGCGAAGCCGGCCTTGTAGACACCGTTGTTGAGGCTGCCGTAGATCGCGTCGTTCAGGGCGTCGATCTGCGGGGCAAGGTCGGCGGGATAGAGGTCGGGCGTGGCGGGAACGAGGCCTGCGAAGGCGGTGTTGAACATGCGCACGATGTCGGCGCTTTCATTGCTGACCATCGTGTTGGTTTTGGTATCCCACAGCGCCGGAACGGTGGCGCGGCCGGTGTAGGTATCATCGGCACGGGTGTAGATTTCGTGAATGTGCCGTGCGGAAAACAGCGGGTCGGTGTCGGCGCCAGGGTAGCCGCCGAAAGCCCAGCCCTGATCGGTGAGGACGGGGTTCAGGACGGTGATCGGGATCAGGTCTTCGAGGCCCTTCAGCTTGCGCGCGATCAGGGTGCGCGAGGCCCAGGGGCAGATCAGGGCGACGTAGAGGCGGTAGCGCCCCGCTTCGGCCTTGAAGCCGCCGGTGCCGGTGGCGCCGGGGGCGCCATCTGCGGTGATCCAGTTGCGGAAGGACGAGCTCTGGCGGATGAAGCGGCCCTGCTCATCCTTGGCCTGCACCGGTTGCCAATTGTCGGTCCATTTGCCGTTCACCAGCATGATCGGTGTCCTTTGTGCGGAGGCTGTCTATGCGATGGACTTAGAAGCGTTCCCACTCTGCCGCAAGCGTCAGGAGGGGCCGCTGACAAACGTGATCTGCGCTTTGGCGCACCAAGAGCGCAGGGCGTTTTGCATCGGCCACAGGGTTGGCCTAGGCTTTGTGCCGTAGGGGTGTGAGGCCACATGCGCAAGGCGACGATCAGCGATATTGCGGCGCGGGCGGGGCTGTCAACGGCGACGGTCGACCGGGTGTTGAACGGGCGGGCGGGGGTGTCGGCGGCGAACCGGCAGCGGGTGCAGATGGCCGCCAAGGCGCTGGGGTATCTGCCAAGCGAGGGGATGCTGGCGCTGCCGTCGCGACCGGCGCATCTGGAGTTCTTCCTGCCCCTTGGCCGCAGCGAGTTCATGCGGAATTTGGGCAGCACGATCAGGGACTTCGCGGCTGATCTGCCGCTGGTCGCATCCTGCACGATCCACGAGGTTGACGGGCTGTCGCCACAGGCTTTGGTCGCGGCGGTGGAGAAGGTGGGTTTGCAGACCAGCGGGGTGGGGTTGATCGCGGTGGACCATCCGGTGACGCGCAATGCGGTGCGGCTTTTGGTCGAGGCGGGGATGCGGGTGGTGACCATCGCCTCGGACGTGCGGCAATGCCCGCGGTCGGCCTATGTGGGGGTGGACAACCGGGTGGCGGGGCGCACGGCGGGGCTGGTGATGGGGCGAATGGCGGGGCAGGCGGGCGCGCTGGCGCTGTTTCTGGGGTCCCGCGCCTATCACGGCCACGAGGAGCGCGAGAACGGCTTTCGCGCGGTGATTGGCGAGCAGTTCCCGGGGCTTGAGCTGTTGCCGGCGATCGAGGTCGACGAGGACAGCGGCACCTCCTACGCCGAGGCGGCGCGGTTGTTGGCGGCGCGCCGGGATGTGGTGGGGATTTATTGCGTGGGTGCGGGGCGATCTGGTGTGGCGCGGGCGGTGGCGGAGGCGGGGCGGCCACGGCCGTTTGTCATCGTGCATGACCTGACCAACCTCACGCGGCGCTATCTGGCGGAGGATGTGATCGACGTGGTGGTCGATCAGAACGCGCGGCTGACGGGCGAGCAGGCGGTGATCCGGCTCCTGGGTTCGATTGCCTCGGCGGCGCCGTTTCTTACGCTGAAGTATATCGAGCCGCGGATCATCTTTCGGGAGAATATTCCGGTGCGTTAAGGGGTTGGATTGGCTAGGGTTTCGCTGGCTGCGAAGCGTCTGCACGGTGTCTGGCTTGCGTATGGCAGGTGTATGGCGTTCGCGGCGTTAAGGTTAACGGTTTGGCGAGGTGGCCCCCACCCCCCGACCCCTCCCCACGAGGGGGAAGGGGAGGCGCATGGGGCGGGCGTTCGGTCAGATCTCGAGCCGGGTGGCGGTGCCGACGGCGACCTCTGCCCCGGTGCGGCGGGAGTGGATGGCGGCGAAGGCGAGGGCGAGGCTGTGGAGGTTTTCCGCAGCACCGTTGGCGGGTTCGGTGTTATCCTCAATAGCCACGAGAAGCGCGCCCATCGCGCCGCGAAAGCCGTCGTTGAACCATGTGCCGGAGAGGGTGGGCGTGGCGCGGCCGAGGGCGGTGGTGAGGGTGACGGTTTGCTGGCCAAGGTCGGGGCCGTCGCTGGTGAGGGTGCCTTTGGTGCCGGTGATGGTCGTGGTATCGCGCGGGCCGAAGGGGGTGGCGCCGTCGAAGACGAGCGAGGCCTGGCCGCCTTCCAGCCGGACGAGGGCTTGGGCGAGGAGGGGCGCGGCGGCGGTCTGGCCCTTGGCGTGGGTGGCGGTGGCGATGACGCTTCGCGCCCGGTCGCCCGTGATGCTGGCGAGGAAGTCGAACCAGTGAATCCCGAAATCGGAGAGGATCAGGTCTTTGATTTTTTCGAAAGGTGTGCCGGCGATCCAGCCGTGGTTCCAATGGATCGAGATGTGGGCGGAGATCACCTCGCCGATATGGCCCGCGCGGACGGCCTCGCGCATCCAGGCGAGGTGGGGCGCCCACCGGCCGTTCTGGTTGACGGCGAGCTTCACGCCGTTGTTGCGGGCGAGGGCGACGAGGCGCTGGCCTTGGGCGAGGTCGAGGACGAAGGGCTTCTGGCTGAGGACGTGCTTGCCCGCGCGGAGGGCGGCTTCGATCAGCGGCAGGCGGTCGGCGGGGTGGGGGGTGATGTCCACAACGTCGATGGAGGGGTCGGTCAGGATATCCTGCGCGTCCCTGGTGATGCGGGCGTCGGGGGCGAGGGTGCGGGCGGCTTCGGCCTTGGCAAGCGTGCGGTTGCAGAGTGCGCCGACGGTCCAGCCTGCGCTGCGGTAGGCGTCGAGGTGGGCGGAAACGATACCGCCCGCGCCGATGACGCCGATGCGGGGGCGGTAGTGGCGGGGCATTGGCGGCTGGTAGGGCAGATCAGGCGCGGTGATTTCGGCAAGGGTGGCCGATTTCAAGGCGTAGGTGTCGGCATCGGGCGTGTCGGTCATGGCAGAAGCGGTAGGGTGCGCTTTTCGCGGGCCGATTGGGCGGCGGTGTCGACGATGCGCTGGCCGAGGAGGCTGACGGTGGGGTCGAGCGGGCCGGAGAGCGCCGCGCCTGTGGCGATGCAGTGGAGGACGTATTCGATGGCGTTGCTGCGGCCTTGTGGCAGCGGGTCGGCGGGGATGGCGGTGGGCTCGGGACGTGCGCGGGTCTGGATGGTGAGCTGGCCTTCGTAATCGTAGCTGGCGATCGTGCCTTCGGTGCCGACGAACACAAAGCCGCATTTCGGTTGCGGCTGGATCGTCCACGGATCGGTGAAGGTGCCCCAGCGGGTTTCCATGCGGCTAAGGCCACGGGCGTAGCGGCAGATGGTGATGGCGTGCTGGTCAACCTCCAGTCCCGGCGTGTCGTCGGTGACGGCGGTAACCTCGAGGGGCGCTTCGCCGTTCATAACCCAGGTGCCGAGGGTGGCGCCGTAGCCGAGATAGTCGAGCAGGCTGCCGCCTCCGCTTGCGCGTTTGTACCACCAGGAGGTGGGTTTCTGGCGTTCGACCTCTTCGGGCGAAACCTCGATCTTGTCGGCGAGGTGGTAAAGCGGGCCACGGTTGCCGCCGTAGAAGTGAAGGTCGGTGAGTTGGCCGATCCGGCCATCGTCGATCAGGCGTTTGGCGGTGACGTGGGCTGGCACCCAGGCGAGCGGCCAGTTGATCGCCAGAAGCTTGCCGGTGGGCTGCATGGCCGCGATCATCGCGCGGGCATCGGCGACGGAGGCGGCGAAGGGTTTTTCGACGAAGACGTTGACGCCGTGCGCGGCGAGCCGTTGGGTGTAGCGGGCGTGGTCGGCGGTGGCGGCGCAGAGGATGGCGAGGTTGGGTTTGGTGGCCGCGATGCAGGCGTCGAGGTCGGTGAAGAGGCGGTCCGCCGGCACGCCGAAGGTGGCGGCGGCGGCGGTCATGCGGGCGGGATCGGGGTCGAAGAGACCGGCAATTTCCGCCTGCGGGTGGGCGTGGACCATGCGCAGAAGGTCGCCCATGTGCATGTGGTCAAAGCTGATGCCGACGATCTTGAAGCGGGCCATCTGCGATCCTTTTAGGTGTAGTTGGGTCAGGTGCGGTCGGTGAGGCGGATGAAAAGCGCGGTGACGGCAAGGATGATCGCGCCGAACAGGATGCGGCGGCCACCTTCGGGCATTTGCAGAAGCGTCAGCATGGTGGCGAGGACGGTCAGGATGAGCGCACCGATGACGGTGCCGCCATAGCCGCCACGCCCGCCGAAGATCGAGGTGCCGCCGACGACGGCGGCGGCGACAGACGGCAGGTCGAGCGGCAGCGCGAGGGAGAGGGACGCGGTCTTGACGATGCCGAGGTAGACGAGGCCGGTGAGGCCCGCGATCAAGCCGGACAGGGCGTAGAGCGCGAGGTGGACCTGCCAGACGCGGACGCCAGAGAGGCGGGCGGCCGCTTCGTTCGCGCCGATGGCGTAGAGGAGGCGGCCAAAGCCGGTGCGGCGCTGCGCCCAGATCACGAGGGCGGCGAAAGGGAGGAAGACGACGAGCGCGTTCGGCAGACCAAAGCTGCGCCCGGTGCCGAGCCAGACGAGGCTGGGCGGAATGAGCGTGCCGGTGGAGATCACGAAGCGCTGGTAGACCAGAAGGCAGCCGGTGGCGATAAGGCCGGTGCCAAGCGTCATGATCAGCGGATGCACGCGGAAGAACGCCACGCCGACACCGTTCACAAGGCCCGCGACCAGCGCGCAGGTCATCGCGATGGCGATGGCGGGCGGCACGCCGATCAGGGGCGCGAGCGTCGCGGTGACGAAGGCCGCGATGGTGGCCACGGTTCCGGCGGAGAGGTCGATGCCGCCCGTCAGCATGGTCAGCGTCTGGCAGGCGGCGAGCATGGCGAGGGGGATCGCGGCCTTGATGGTGTTCGATATCCAGAACGCCTTGACGATGCCGGGCTGCATGATCTCGAGCGCGCCGATCAGCGCGAAGAGGAGGAGGGTCAGCGGGATCAGCGGCCAGTCGACCATCAGGCGGCCAAGGCGGGCAAGCGGTGTCGGTTGGTCAGCCAGTACGGTCAAGGCGCGCCCCCCTGAGTGCTAAAAGCCCGCCGAACATCACGACGAGGACCATGATGGTGCCTTCGACGATGGCCGCGACGTTCGGATCGACCGACATCAGCGTCAGGTCCATGCGCACGAGGCGCAGGACGAAGACGGCGAGGATCGGCCCGAGGATGCCACCGCGCCCGCCACCAAGGACGACGCCGCCAAGGACGACGGCGGCGACGGAGGCGAGGAGGTAGGGGCCGGGGATCGGCTCGCCGATGCCGGTGGACATGGTGACGGCAAGCCCGCCGAGGGCCGCGAACAGGCCGCAGACGGCATAGGCCGCGACGCGGGTGAGGCCCACCGGCACGCCGGAGCGGAAGGCGGCGAGGGGGTCGGAGCCGATGGCGTAGAACATGAGGCCCAGTTTCGAGCGTTTGATCGGCAGCCAGACGGCAGCGACGACGACGGCCATGAGGACGACGGCCTTCGGGATCCAGTCGGTCAGGCCGGGCGGAAGGCCGGGCAGGGTGACGCCGCCGACGATCAGGTTGCGGAGCCACGGGGCTGTGGCACCTCCGGGGGCGTTCAGGATGAGGAGGGCGACGCCCTGCCAGACGAAGAGCATGGCGAGGGTCACGACGATATCCGGCACGCGGGTCACGACGATGAGCGCACCGTTGATCGCCCCCATTGCAAGGCCGAGGGCGAGGACCGCGATCAGGACCAGGACGGATTGCGGATCGGTCGCGCCCTCCATCAGCCGCGCGGCGGAGACCGAGGCCACGGCCATCATCGCGGCGATGGAAAGGTCGATGCCGCCCGCGATGACGACGACCGCCATGCCGACGGTGGCAAGGACGAAAGGCAGGGCCGCACGGGCAAGGCTGTCGAGGCCGGAGGCGCCGAACTCGGGCTGGATGAGTTTGGTGACGATGAGGAGAAAGGCGAGGAGGGCGGCGAGGCCGACCGTCCAGGCGTTCGCTTCGATCAGGCGCTTCATGCGGACGCTCCGGGGAAGCGCAGGTGGCCGCCCAACCACAGCCTTTTGCGTGAGGAGGCGACGGTGGAGGGTGGGCGTGAGAGGCGGAGGGGGCTTGTCTTGCCCCTTGCGGGGGAGGGAGGAGCTGTCGGGGCGTGGAGCGCGAGGCCCGCATCGGCCTTTATCGAGGAAGCGGCGGCGCTGGGACGTGCGGAGCGCGCGTGGCCCCCCACCCCCGGCCCCTCCCCACGAGGGGGAGGGGAGGCGCTTGGGGCAGAGGGCGCGCGTGAGGGCCGCATGGCGCTTCCGTCCCCCCGCGTGGGGGAGGGAGAGGGTGGGGGGGCTTGGCGGAGCGCGTGTATCATGTCGGCGCCTTTTCGGTCAGGCCGTAAGCGGCGCGCATCAGGGTGGGTTCGTCAGCGTCGGCGGCGTCGATCACATCGACCACGCGGCCGTTGAAGATGACCACGGCACGGTCGCAGGCGAGGCGGATTTCGGCGAGTTCGGAGGTGTAGTAGAGGACCGCCGCGCCCTGATCGGCAAGGTCGCGGACGAGGGCGTAGATCTGGCGCTTGGTGCGGATGTCGATTCCGCGCGTGGGGTCGAAAAGGAGGAGGGTGTCGACGCCCTTGGCGATCCAGCGGGCGATGGTGACCTTTTGCTGGTTGCCGCCGGACAGGCGCCGCACCTCGCCTTGGGCGCGGGTGTCGATCTGCAGCCGGTCGATGGCGGAGGTGACGCGGGCGGCCTCGTCCCGCATCGGGATGGCCCCCCAGGTGCGCAGGCGGGCGAGGAGGGGCAGGGCGATGTTTTCGCGGACCGAGCGGCTCATCAAAAGGGCATGGGCGCGGTCACCGGGAACGAAGGTGAGGCCGGCGGCGATGGCGTCGGCGGGGTGGGTGAACTGGGCGGGTTTGCCCTTGACGGTGACCGTGCCGCCGGTCGCCTTGCGGTTGCCGGCGAGGACGTCGAACAACTCGTCCTGGCCCTGGCCTTCGAGGGCTATGACGCCGAGAACCTCACCGGCGTGGAGGTCGAGCGAGACGTCCTTGAGGCGGGTGCCGGTCTTGAGGTGGCTGACGCTGAGACGGGGTGTGCCTGCGGATTTATGCGCGGCGCGGGCGCCGGTGGTGGCGGGGCCGACGGTGCCGCCGAGCATCATCTCGACGATGCGTTCCTCGATGCCGGGTTCGATGGCGACATCGGCCACGGTATGACCGTCGCGCAGGACGGTCGCGCGGTCGCAGATCGCGGCGATTTCGTTGAAACGGTGCGACACATAAATGACCGAGCGGCCCGCATCGGCCTGCGCGCGGACGGTTTTCAGCACGCGGTCGACGAGGTCGGTCGGCAATGCGGCGGTCAACTCGTCGAGGAGAAGGACGTCAGGCTCCAAGGCCAGCGCGCGGGCGAGGTCGACGATGCGGAGCGAGGCGAGGGGGAGCGTGCGGATCATCGCGTCAAGGGGGAGGTTCGGCAGGCCAAGTTCCGCGACCCAATGGCGGAAAGGCGCGACGGGCGTGTTGCCGAGGCGCAGGTTGTCGGCGATGTCGAGGTCGGGGATCAGGGAGGGTTCCTGATAGACCGGCACCAGACCCCAGCGGCGCGCGCCGGAGGGGGAGGCGACGGTGCTGTCGCGGCCCTTGATGCGGACATGGCCGCTGTCCGGTTTCAGAACGCCGGTAAGGATTTTGACGAAGGTCGATTTGCCGGCACCGTTGGCCCCCATCAGGGCCACGACCTGACCGGGACCAACTTGCAGCGAGGCATCGCGCAGGGCCACCACCGCGCCGAAGCGTTTGGCGACGCCGGTGGCGTCGAGAACGGCGGTCGCGGGGGCGGCGTCGGGCATGAAGTGGTCCAGATGTGGGGAGAATGCCCCCGGGGATGGCCCCGGGGGACGTCTGTCAGATCAGATCAGGCTTATTCGCCCGGGCCTTTGCAGGCGATGATCTGGTCCATCGTGTAGGTCGTCCAGCCGGGGATCGACACCGAGACCGGCCATTCGGGGCTGAGGTTCGGGTTCGCGGCTTCGGACAGCAGCTTCTTGCCCTCATCCGTGTTGTTGGCCCAGACGACCGGGTCGACCAGCACGGTCTTTTCGGCCGGAGCCTTGCCGTCGAGGATCTGGATCGCCAGTTCCACGCCCGCGCCGCCGACCGAGCCGGGGTTTGTCACGGCCGCACCAACGAGGCCTTCGACGGATTGCAACTGGCCGACGAAGCCCGCGTTGTCAGCGCCGACGATCGGCACGAGGGGCGCGCCGGATTCGGTGAAGGCATCCACGATCACGTTGTCGATGCCGGAGGTCCAGACACCCTGGAACGGCACGCCTGCGGCGATGATGTCGTTGATCTGCTGCTTGCCCTGATCCTGCTGCCAGCCGGTGAACACCTCTTGCGCCACGGTGATCTCCGGGAATTCGGCCATCGCGCGCTTGAAGCCCTTGTCACGGTCGTTGTCGGCCCCGGCACCGGCGGCACCGCGCATGTAGACCACGGCACCTTTGCCGCCCATCGTCTCGAAGAGCCACTTGGCGCCGAGGTAGGCGTATTGTTCCTGGTTGTTCGACAGGATGTAGGCGGACGGCTCGGTCACGGCCTGGTCGACGGCAACGACGACGATGCCCGCATCGGTGGCTTCCTTGATGGCCGCGTTGATGCCGTCGGCGTTGGCGGGGTTGACCACAATGGCGTTGACGCCGGCCTGGATCAGGTTGCGGATATCCTCAAGCTGGCCCGCGGCATCGGTGTTGCGGTGGGCGATGTTCAGGCTTTCGACCTTGCCCGACGCCAGCGCCTGCGCTTTCATCGCGCAGACCATTTCTTCGCGCCAGCCATTGCCCTGCACGGTGTTGGAAATGCCGATCTTGTAACCCTCGGCATGGGCGGCGGCGGCAAGCGACATCGCAATGGCCAGCGATGCGGTTCCCAAAAGCAGTTTTCTCATGTGATCCTCCCAGATCGGTTGGTGGTCATTCGGTCGTCCTACTTGATGAAGGGGCGCAGGACGTCGCGCGCCAGTTCGAAGCCGCGTTTGATTTTTGTGTCAGAGCCTTCGAAGTCGCGGTCTTCGTGTTCGATGATTATTGGGCCATCATAGCCCGCCCGGTAAAGCCCCGAAAAGAAACCGGGCCAGTCGACATCGCCAAGGCCGGGCATGCGTGGCACCTGCCAGCCCATGCCGGCCGAAAGGATGCCGTGGTCGTAAAGCCCGTCACGGTCGATCATCAGGTCTTTCGCATGGACATGCGCCATGTGGGGGCCGAACTCGCGGATGAAGCGGGCCTGGTCGATCATCTGCCAGACGAGGTGGCTGGGGTCGAAGTTCATGCCGACGGCGTCGCCCCAGGTTTCCAGGATGCGGCGCCAGAGCTTTGGCGCGTAAGCGATGTTGTGGCCGCCGGGCCATTCGTCGTGGGAAAAGATCATCGGGCAGTTTTCGAACGCTAGCCGCACGCCGTGGTCGCGGGCGTGGGCGACGATGGGGGCGAAAATCTCCGTCGCGCGGGCCCAGTTCTGGTCGACGGTCAAAGTGCGGTCGCCGCCGACGAAGGTATTGACGAGGGTGAGGCCCATTGTCGAGGCGGCGGTGATCACGCGGGTGAGATGGGTGGCGACGGCTTCGCGGTGGGCGGCGTCGGCGTGGAGGGGGTTCGGGTAGTAGCCCAGGGCCGAGATGGTGAGGCCCTTGGCGGCGATCATGGCCGTGATCTCGGAGGCGCGGGTGGCGGTCATATCCTCGATCGGCAGGTGGGCGGTGCCGGCGTAGCGGCGTTTCTCGGCCCCGGCGGCGGGCCAGCAGGCGATTTCCAGCGATTGGAACCCGGCGCTGGCCGCGTAATCGGCGACGCCTTCGAGGGGCGTGTCGGGGAAGGGGGCGGTCAGGATGCCAAGCTGCATGTCAGGTGCCTTTCATCGGATGGTGACCCATGTGCCGGTGCGGGCGCTGTCCAGAACGGCGTCGCAGAACTGCATCTCGTAGTGGCCATCGTCGAAGCCCGCGTAGGTGGCGGCCGGCGCGCGGCGGCCTTGGGCCACGTCTGCATAGACCTGCCGGAAGAAGGCGGTCCAGGTGTCGGCAAAGCCTTCGGCGTGACCGCCGGGCAGGGCGGAGGCGGCGGCACCGAGCGGGTTCATCAGCGAGGGGTCGCGCAGGAGGATCTGGTTGGGCTGATCGCGGTGCCCGATCCAGAGCGCGTCGGGGTTCTCGCCGCTCCACGCCGCCGAGGCTTTGGAGCCGGAAATGTCCCATGTCAGAAGGCCCTTGCGGCCCCGGCTGATCTGGCTGGTGGTCAGCACACCGCGCCCGCCATTCGCGTAGCGCAGGAGCAGGGTCGCGGCGTCGTCGGTATGGATGCGGCGGGTTTCGGTCGCACCCTTGGCGGTGGTGAAGGTTTCGACCGGGCCGAGCGGTTTCTGGCGGTCGGGGATGAAGGTCGCAAGCTCGGCCATCACGGCGGTGGGCTTCTGGCCGGTGATGAAGCTGGTGAGGTCGATCCAGTGGGTGCCGATATCGCTGACCGAACGGAGGGGGCCGCCCTCGTCGGCCTCCAGCCGCCAGTTCCAGTCGGTGTCTTTCGCCAGCCAGTCCTGATGGAATTGCCCGGTGATCAGGCGCAGCTCGCCCAGCTCGCCCGATTTCATCATGCCGTGGGCGTGCTGGTTGAGGGGGTAGAAGCGGGTGTTGTAGCAGACGGCGGCAATGAGGCCCGAGGCGCGGGCGAGGGCCAGCATTTCGGCCGATTGGGCGGCGGTCATGGCGAGGGGCTTTTCGCAGATGACGTGCTTGCCGGCGGCAAGGATCGCCTTAACCTGCGGGTGGTGCGCGACGTTCGGTGAGGTGACGTGGACGATGGTCACGGCGGGATCGGCCAGAAGGTCGTCGAGGCTGGCGTAGGCTTTCGCCACGCCAAGGGCTGCGGCACGGTCCGCACCCCGCGCGGCGCTGGAACCGAGGACGCCCGCGATGGGGATGCCAAGACGGCGGAGCGCGCCGATATGGACGGTGCCGATGAAGCCGGTGCCAATGACGGCGGCCGAGATGTCAGGCAATCGAATACCCTCCGTCGATGGCAAGGCAGGTGCCGGTCATGAATTGAGAGGCCTTCGAGGCGAGGAACAGGACCGGCCCGGCGATGTCGTCGGGCTGGCCCCAGCGGCCCATCGGGGTGCGCAGGTTCACGGCGGCGACATGCGCGGGGTCGGTGCGGCTGCGGGCCGATTGTTCGGTGACGATGAAGCCGGGGGCGACGGCGTTGACGCGGATGCCGTCAGCGGCCCAGGCGATGGCAAGGGATTTGGTCAGTTGCGCCACGGCGGCCTTTGAGGCGCCGTAGGCGGGATTCCGGGGGCTGCCGAACATCGCATACATCGAGGCGATGTTGATGAGGCTGCCTTGGCGCGCCTTGAGGTGGCGGTGAAACGCCTGCGCCGTGCGGAAGGTGCCGTGAAGGTTGACGTCGACGACATGGCTGAAGAACGCCGGGGCCATTTCCTCGCCCCGCGCGGTGATGGCGGCGCAGTTCACGAGGATGTCGAGGGCGGGGGTGGCGGCGGCGAGGGCGGTGACGGCGGCGGCGTCGGTCACGTCAAGCCGGTGGTAGGCAAAGCGGGCACGGTCTTGCGGCGCGGGTTGCGCTTCGGCGCCGGTGATGGTGACGCTCGCTCCGGCGTCCTGAAAGGCGCGGGCGATGGCGGCCCCGATCCCGGCCTTGCTGGCGCCGATCACCAGAACCTCGGCGGCGGAGAAGTCGAAGGTGGCGTGCATCATGGCGTCCTCCCGGCGCGATCTTTCGCCGCGCTTCGAGTCGATGCAACAGATTTTTCAGTTTTTCGATTTTGATTATCGGTAACCAAATCGGTTCCGATGCGGCGCCCAAGGCTGACGATCAGCGCCTGCACCACGACCATCGCAGGAACCTGGCTGCGGAAGTGGCCGAGGCGGGCTTCGTTGACGTAAAGGACATGCTGCGCGAGGGGGGCGACGGGGCTGAGGGCGTTGTCGGTGATCGCAAGGACGGGGTGGCCGCGCTGGGCGGCAAGGCGGGCGCAGTCAACGGTTTCCGGGGTGTAATCGTCGAAGGTCATCACCAAAAGCACGTCGCTCGGGCCGATGGCGGCAACCTGTTCGGCGCGCATCGCCCCGAGATTGTCGATCAGGTGCGCGCGCTTGCCGATGTTGGCAAGGCCGTAGACGGTGTAGGCGCCAAGCCCGAAGGCACCGCGCGCGGCGGCGACATGGACCACCTCGGACGCCGCGAGGGTGGTGACGAAGGCCTCAAGCGCGGTGCGGTCCAGCGCCTCTTCGATACGGAGGAGCGATTGCACGGCGGCTTGGACGAAGCTGCCGAAGACATGGCCGGGCTGGTCGAGATCGGCCTCGGTCAGTTGCGCTGCGATGCGGCTGGCATAAGGCAGGCTGGGGCCGAGGAGGCGTTCTCGGAAGATCAGTTGCAGGTCGGCAAAGCCCGCATAGCCCAGCTCTTTGGCGAAGCGGGTGATGGTGGCGGGCGGCACGCGGGCCTGATCGGCGAGGCGGGTGAGGGTGGTGACTGCGACCTCTTCGGGGTGGTTGAGGAAGAACTGCGCCACTTGCGCGAGGCGTTTGCTCAAGCTGCCGGAGCGGGCGACCAGAAGGGCGCGGAGGGCGTCGAAATCGCGGGGCGCGGGGGTGGGGGTCATGGCGCGCCTGCGACCTTTTGTTCAAGGTCGACCACCGCGCCCGACATCGGAGTTGAAGCCGTGCCGAGGAGGAAGAGGGCGAGGTTGGCGCATTCTTCTGCCGTGACGAGGCGGCCAAGGGGGAGGCTGGCCGCGACGCGGGCCTGCCAGTCGGGGCCGTGGCCAAGGGTTTGCGATTGCATCCGGTCTTCGGCCTCGGTCGCGACCCAGCCGAGGTTGATCGCGTTGACGCGGATGCCATCGGCCATGTGGGCGTGGGCGGCATTGCGGGTAAGGGTGGAAAGCGCGCCCTTGGTCGCGGCGTAGATCGCGAGGTCGGGGATGCCGCAATGCGCGTTCATCGAGCCGATGTTGACGATGGAACCGGGGGCGCGGCGCGCGGTCATGTCGGCGATGGTGGCCTGCATGAGGAGGAAGGCCGCGCGGGCGTTCACGGCGAAAAGCTGGTCCCAGATGTCAGCGGTGCCGGTGACGAACGAGCCGCGCGTGGTAAGGCCTGCGGCGTTCACCAGGCCGTCGATGCGGCCAAACCGGGTGATGGCGGCGGCAGCGATGCGGGCGGCGGCGGCGGGATCGGCAAGGTCGGCAGTGACGGGGTGGGCGGAAAGGTCGGCGGCGATGCGGGCGAGGGCGGGGGCGTCGCGGTCGGTCAGGACCAGCGCGCCGACACCTTCGGCATGGGCGGCGCGGGCGATGGCCGCACCGATGCCGCTGGCGGCCCCGGTGACGATGACGACGCTTTGCGCCAGCCCAAGGTTCATGCGCCGATGCCTTTCAGGAACGCCTCGTGTTCTGCGGGATCCATCATGACGAGGTGCTGCGGTTCGGGGAAGGCTCCGTTTGCGACATCCTCGCGAAACTCGGTGAAGGCGGCGATGCGTTCGGCTTGCAGGCGGTCATGCTCGGCGGCGAAGGTGCGGTAGACCTTGGAGTGGCGCGGGATGTGGCCACGGGTTTCACCAAGGATATCAACGGCGAAAAGGTATTGCGCGTCGCAGCCGGGACCCGCACCCATCGACCACAGAAGCAGGTCGAGGCGGGCGGAGATGGCGGTCGCGACCTCGGGCGGCACCACCTCGATTTCCACCGCGAAGGCGCCGGCGTCCTGATAGCGGCGGCAGTCTTCGTAAAGCGCCAAGGCCGAGGCGGCGGTCTTGCCCACAGCGCGCAAGCCGCCGGTGAAGGTGGCGCGCGACGGGACAAGGCCGACATGGCCCACGACGGGGACGTATTCGCGGGCGAGCATTTCGACGGTTTGCAGGCTGCCGGAGCAGTAGATCGCGTCGGCCCCTGCGTGCAGAAGCTGGCCCGCGAGGCGGAGGTAATCGTCGGGCGTTCCCGCCTCGGGGTGGGCGCGACCGGTCATCGAAAACACCGATGGCGCGACCTCGCGGTAACGCGGGTTGGTCATCAGCTCAGGGGGAATCGAGGCGATGTCGATGCCCGCCGCCTCGGCCGCCGCCGCCTGTTCGAGGGTGCGGTAATGGAGCATGGTCTTTTGCCCCTTGCCCTTGCAGGCCCGAAGGTCGGCCACGGTTGGCAGCTTGCGGGTCATGGCGCGCCTCGTTCGGGGGACAACTGGTGCAGGTCGGCGCGGTAGGGACGCGCGGTCAGGGGCAGGACAGGGGTGATGGTGTGGGTGGGGTCGGTGCGCTGGCGCCAGAGGGCGCGGGTCATTTCCGCGTAGGCTTGCAGGATCGAGGGGTTTGCGGGCGGCAGGTCGTGTTTGATGGTGGCGTGCAGGCGCGGCAGGGCGTGGTAGGGCACCATCGGGAACATGTGGTGTTCGACGTGGTAGTTCATGTTCCAGTAAAGCCAGCGGCTGACCGGGTTCATCAATACGGTGCGGCTGTTCAGGCGGTGGTCGAGCACGTCTTCGGCCAGCCCGCCGTGTTGCAGAAGGCCGGTCATCACCATGTGCCACGTGCCGTAGATGCGCGGCCCGCCGATCAGCAGCAGGGGCAGGAACGACCATGTGGCCAGCGCCCATGCCACGGCGGCAAGGTGGACGGCGACAAAGATGCGCGCCCAGAGGATCGCCTTCGGGCGTTCGGAGGCGGGGATGTAATCGGCCTCGTCCGGGGTGATGATGCCGAGGGCATTGCGAAGAAGGATGCGGAAGTGCAGCCAGATGTCGGGGATGCCGATGAAGTGGAGGGCGGCAAGCATCAGTTGCGGCGGGCGGAAGTGGCCGATCTCGGGATCACGCCCGACGATGATGGTGTCGGTGTGGTGGCGGGCGTGGCTCCAGCGCCACGACACGGGGTTTCGCATCACCATGAAGGAGGCGAGGGTGTAGACCCAATCATTCATCCAAGGGGTACGGAAGGCGGTGCCGTGGCCACATTCGTGCCAGCGGCTGTCGCAGGCCGAACCGTAAAGCACGCCGTAGACGGCGAAGAACGGGACTGTGGCCCATGTGCCCCAGGTCAGGATGCCACCCGTGGCGGTGAGGGCGAGGAGGGCGAGCCAGAGGAGGGTATCGCGGATCGCGGGGCCGTCACGCCGGCTCATCAGGTCCTTCATCACCTTGCGCGGCACGTCGGAGTGATACCATTCCGCCGAGGCAAGGCCTGCGTCGATGGCATGGCGGGCTTCGGGGCCGGTGAGGCTGTAGTCGCGGGGGGTGAAGGCGGTGGTGGTCATGGCTGGGCGTGGATCTTCGGGAACTGGCCGCTTGGGGCGGGGTAGGGGTCGGCGGGTTGCGGGCTGATGGCGCGGATGCGGGCTTCGGACGCGGCGATGGCTTCGGCGTCAGGGAGCACGGTAAAGGTGGTGTCGTAGCGGCGGGTGTCGCCGTGGTTGAGCCAGATCATCTCGTCCCGGTCGCGCGCGGCGAGGTTGCCGAGGACGTGGTGGGTGGAGGGTTCTAGTCCCATGACATAGTTGCCGGACTGGAAGTTCTGCCATTGCACGGCGCAGGGGAATTGCGAGCGGCGGGTTTCGACCTGAAGGCCAAGACCGATACGGTCGTTGACCGCGGCGACGGGGACAAGGCCCGCCGCATCGGCCACCATGTCATGCTGCCAGACCTGTTCGCGAAAGCCGGTGATCGGGGCGGGGCAGGTGTGATAGCCGACGCCCTGACCCTGGCAGTTGGCGGCATGGGCGGCCCAGATCACGTCACGGATCGGGGCCAGATAGCGCGTGCCTTCGTCGATCACGGGATAGCCGATGTCGACGTGGTAAAGCAGCATGTGCGGCGTGCGCGCGAAGCCTGCGTTCACCACGCGGTCGGTCAGGCGCACCTCGTTGCCGCCAAGGTCGGCCTCGATCCGGCGGTGCAGTTCGAGGTTTTCCCCAAAGACGGCGGCCTGGGTGACGATGCCTTCGGCCCACAGGATGCAGCGGTCGCCCTCCCACCGTTCGCCGTAGCCAGTCAGGCGGGCGGGGCAAGTGCCGATGCGGCCATGCAGGCCGTGCTTCACGCGGGGGCGGTAGGGGTAGTTGTAGCTGTCGGCGGGCACCTCTTGCGGCCCGAAGATGTGGTCAAGCCCGCAGGTGGACAGGAACCCTGAGAACGATCGCACCCAGCCAAGGCCGCCTTCACCGTCGGCCTCGTGCAGGCCGGGGTGGCGCAGGCCGGTGGGCGAGTGCCAGCCGATGGCGCGGCCGTTGTGCGCCAACTCGGCAATGTCCAGCGCGCGGTCGACCATCACGGTGAAGGCAAGCCCGCTGCCGGTGCGGAATTCCAGCAGGCGGATGCCACGTTCGGCCCCGTCGGCAAGGGTGACAAGGCGCACCCCGGCGAACTGCGACAGGTTGCCCGCACGGGCGGCCAGCGTCGCCGCAGTTTCGTGCCTGCCGTAAAGCTCTGCCAAGGTTGCCCCCTTACGCGGTGTCCTGGCACCCAGTCTTGCACGGGATCGGGGCGGCAATGCCATGCGCCACGCCATCAGATTCCATCAGATTGCCGCAGCGCCCAGGTTTTGTCCGTGCTGGGGTGCGTGCGGTGCGCTGGAACAAATGGGCCGCTGCGGCGTTGTTCCGACATCTGCCCCGCGAACCGAAGCCTGCCGCGCGCCCTGTGGCCCATGGCAGCGGCTTTGCGTCTGAGGGGCAATCGTATGGGTCAACTCCAATCCAGGACACAGGAAGGCAACTGCAATGACCGACATGGGTATGAAGTCCGAGACCGGTGAGACCGGCGGCAGCGTTGCGGCAGATCTGAAGGCGGTGGCCGGCCAGAAGCTTGACCAGGCCATGGCCGGCGTGAAGGCGAAGGCCGAGGACGCCAAGGCCTCGGTCGCGGGCGAGGTGCAGAACATGGCGTCCGTGCTGCGCCATGCGGCCGACGAAATGCGCGGCGGCTCGCCGCAGGAACGCAGCATCGCCTTTGTGGCGGACCATCTGGCCGATGCGTCGGACGCGCTGCGCGACAAGGATGTGGGCGAAATCCTGCACGGCATCACCCGTGTGGCGCGGCAGAACCCGATCCTGTTCCTTGGCGGGGCGGCTTTGCTTGGCTTTGCCGCCAGCCGGTATCTGAAAGCGTCCGATAGCGGCGTTTCGGGCGGTTCAGGTTACGGCGGAACGGGCTATGCGGGCGGGGCGGGCCATGGCTACACCCCTGGCAGCGGCGCAATGGACGGGCGGACCGGGTCTTACAGGGGTGCCGACAGGTCCTCGTCGATGGGCATGGTTGACGACAGGGACGACGACGACGAGCTGAACGAGGGGAAACTGAACAATCCTTCGGTTTCGGTATTCCCATGAGCCCGCAAGACACCTCACGGACCGCGGCCGAGATGATGGTCGATGTTGCAGGCAACATCAGCAACCTCGTGCGCAGCGAAGTGACCCTTGCCAAGGCCGAACTGGTGGCATCCATCAAGGATGCCGTGTCGGCCATCGCGATGATCATGGTGGCGCTGGTGCTGGCGATCACCGGCGTCAACGTCCTGAGCGCCGCAGTCGTCGCGGCGTTCATCGCGGCGGGGCTGTCGCCGGTCTGGGCAACGGTGATCACCGGAGTGCTGTTTCTGGTGGTCGCCGGGCTGATCGTGATGGTGGCCGTTTCGGCGATGAAGCGGATCGAGTTCGTGCCCCGGCGCGTGGCGGCCAACATCCAGCGCGACGTGAAGGCAGCAACGGAGGCCTATAATGACAAGTGACAGCCGCACCCCCGAAGAGATCGAGCGCGACATCGAACGCGAGCGCGAAGCGATGCGCGCGAACATCAACACGCTGCAAAGGAAGTTTTCCATGGACGGTATCATGAACGACGTCTCCGACATGCTGCGCGGACGCAGCAGCGACATTGGCCGGGTGGCAAAGGAAACCCTCGGTCGCAACCCCGTCGCCGTGGCCATGATCGGTGCCGGCGTCGCCTGGCTGATGCTGAGCAAGGGCGGCTCCAACGGGGCATCGAGCGGGGCTTCGGCGGATCGGTATGGCTTTGGCAGTGCGCGGTCGGGATCGTCGCACCGTTCGACCGGGTCACGCGATGCGATGGGCGGCTCTGGCATGCAGGCCGACGACATGGCTTGGCTGCACGATGACTGGGACGGCGATGACGACTGGAACCGCAGCCAGGGCGGCGGCATCACCGGCGCGGTAAAGCGTGGCGCCAGCAACATGATGGACACGGCCAAGGACGCGGTGGACGCCGTGCGCGACCGCGCATCGCGCCTGACCGACCGCCTGTCACATGGCACCGATGGGTTGTCTGACACCGCGCGTGAACGGGTGGTGTCGGCGCGCCGGGCCGCCCACGACGCCCAGCGCACCGCGCGCGAGGCTCTGCACAAGGGTGCGAACGCCGCAACCGACGCGTTCGAAAACCAGCCCCTTGTGGTCGGCGCGCTGGCGATGGCCGTCGGCGCCGGGATCGGTGCATCGTTGCCCCGCACCCGGGTCGAGGATCGCACACTGGGGTCAAGCAGCGACACGCTGGTCGCCGAAGCGCAGCGCATCTTCAAGGAGGAGGTCCACAAGGCCCGTCAGTCCCTTGAAGAAACCGGCGCAGGCGCGCATGGTGACACGACCCCGGCTCGGGCCGCTGGCCAGACGGGTGGCCTTGTGACGCCTGTCTGACATCCTTGTCGGATCTTGCAACGTCCAAGGCCCGCGGCGCATCCGTCGCGGGCCTTTATCATGTGTTCCCTTGCCGGGCGATGGATCATGCCGGACCTCATTGATTTTCTTGCCATCCTCCGAAATTCCGATCTGACGGTTCCGCTTGGGTGCAGTCTGCTGACCGGAGCGATCATCGGCGGCGAGCGCGAGGTGCAGGGCAAGCCGGCGGGTCTGCGCACGCACATGCTGGTCTGTCTTGCCTCGACGCTGCTGATGCTGGTCGCGGTGCGCCAGTCGGAGTGGGTGCTGTCGCAAATCCCGGGCACCTCCATCGTGGCCGATCTGACGCGGATGCCGCATGGCATCCTGACCGGGATCGGCTTTCTGGGGGCCGGGGTGATCCTGCGCGACGGGGTGTCGGTGCATGGTCTGACGACAGCCGCATCGCTGTGGGTGACGGCGGCGCTGGGCATTGTCTACGGCGTCGGCATGGTCAGCCTTGGGATCATCGGGTCGGTGATCGCCCTGCTGGTGCTTGTGCTTTTGAAGGTGGTGCAAACGCTGCTGCCCGCGCGCACCAAGCTGCGCATCGTGGTGCGGGTGCATGACGGCGCCACGTTTGGCGCGCCGGATCTGGAAGCCATGCTGCGCCAGCACGGTCTGACCGTGCGCGCCGTCTGCTGGCGGCATTTCAGCCATCACGCGGCGACCGAACTGGCGGTGACGGCCTATACACGCACCGGCCGCAGCCGGCTGGAGTCGCTGGTGCAGGCGCTGCGCGGGGTTGACGGCGTCACCGATTTCACCGTGCGCCCGATGGACGGACTGGCGGGCGAGGGCTAGGCGCTGCGTTGCGCCTGTTGGGGGGGCCGCTTGGCGCTGCTGACCGGCAGCACCGGTTCGTGCCCGACCATGTCGATCACCATCTGCCGGGCGCGGTTCACCCGGCTTTTGACGGTGCCGACCGCGCAGTTGCAGATCACCGCCGCATCTTCGTAGCGTTCGCCCAGCATCACGACGAGGATCAGCATCTCGCGGAAGTTTTCCGGCAGCTTGTCGATCGCGCGCATCACTTCGTTGTGCAAAAGCGTGGTTTCCTGCGTTGCCGGCACGGACACTTCGCCCGACACGCAATCCTCGGCCCCGGTGTTTTCGCGCCGCCGCTTGACCGAGTTGTTGTAGAACGTATTGCGCATGATGGTGAACAGCCACGCCCGCAGCTTGGTGCCGGGCTGGAATCCGTCGATGCTGCCAAGCGCCTTGGTCAGCGTCTCTTGCACCAGATCGTCGGCGTCGACGGGATTGCGCGTCAAGGCACGGGCATAGCCCCGCAACGACGGGATCAGAGTGATGACTTCCGGGACCACAAGATCCCTGTCGGTAACATTCATGGATAGACCCCAAGGCAAGGCAGAAATGGGTGTGACAGGCAGCCTTCGATCCACCAACGCGGGCTGAACAGGGGGGTTCCTGCGCTGCGCGAGGCGGGCAAAAGGCATCGGCATGAAGCTGCCGCCGAACTGGAGGCAGGCGTCAGGCCGGGGTTGCGTGGCCCACGATGCGGCAGCGCACACCGTCGGGCAGATAGTCGATGTCGACGCTGCCGGCGATCTGCTGGGCCAGGACCGACCGGATCATCGTGGAGCCAAAGCCCGAATTGGCGGGCGCGGTGACCGGCGGGCCGCCCGTCTCGACCCAGTTGATCGTGAAGGTCTGGCCGGTGCCATCCAGGCTCCAGCGGATGTCCACCTTGCCGTCGGGTGTCGACAGCGCGCCGTATTTCGCGGCGTTGGTCGACAGTTCGTGCAACGCCATCGCAAGGGCCGTCGCCGCCTTGTCGGACAGGCTGAAATCCGGCCCCGTCAGGGCAAAGCGGGTGTGGCCGGCATCATCGAACGGGGCCACGGCGGTGCGGATCAGGTCGCGTGCCGATGCCGCCGTCAGCCCGCCTGACAACAGCACCTCATGCGCCTTGGCCATCGCCCCAAGCCGCCCGTTGAACACGCTGACATTGTCATCCTGCCCCCGGCCGCGAAACGTCTGGCGCGCGATGGCCTGCACCGTGGCGATCAGGTTCTTCATCCGGTGGTCATGTTCGCGCAGCAGAAGCGTGCGCTGTTCCTCGGCAATCTGGCGCTGGGCGCGGGCGGCCAGAAGCTGGTCCATGAACCCGTCAAGCGCGCGTCCAGCCTCGCCAAATTCGCTGGCGTCGCGCTGCAGCCCGGTGCGCACCGAGGTGTTGCCGGCCTGCCAGGCATCGACGGTGCCGATCAGCCGCGCAAACGGGCGGCGGATGAAGCGTTCGTTGGCGATCTGGCCGGCCACGACGGCGGCGGCGGTGGTCAGCAGCCCGATCAGGATCGAGATCAGGGTGATCCGGTTGATCGGCCCCAGCACCTCGTCCACCGAAACCCCAGCGCTGACATAAAATCCCTTGGTCAGCGGCGACGCGGGGTAATAGCCGATCACCCGGAAGGTGCCGTCCTGGCTGACCACCGCCATGGACCCCGGTTCAGGCGCGCTGACCAGCGTCATGAAAGCAGGCGGGATCGGGGTGCCGACAAACCGGTCCGGCTGCGGTTCGCGGGCCACGATGGTGCCCTCGCTGTCGGCCACGGTGATCGAACTGCCCGCCCGCAGTTCATGCCGTTTCATCCGCCGACCAAGCCAGCCGAGATCAAGGTCGCCGATGATGGTAAGGCGGGCGTTGGTGTTATCGGCGAACGCCATCAGCACCGGCAGGGTCGGCGCAGCCCCACCCACCCCCGGCATGAAACGGCCCGTGACCGATCCGCCAGCCATCGACGCCCGTTGCAGGGTTTCGGTATCAGGCAAGGCCGGCAAGGTGCCGTTTCCCGCGCGGCAGACCGGCTGGCTGCGGTCGTCAAGCACGCTGAGCGCCACCAGTTGCGGCAGCTTTTCGATGGCGGTCGACAGAAAGGCCTCGCACACCACCCCGTCCTTGCGCCGCACACTGGGCGAGGAGGACACGGTGTTCAGCACGCTTTCGATACCGGTCACCACCTGCACCAGTTCAAGCGAGTGCAACGAGCCGGTCCGCCGCGCGGTTTCGTGCATCGTCTGCCACGCACTCTGCCGGGTGACGTAGATGTTGTAAAACACCAGTGTCGCCAGCGGGGCCAGCGTCACAAGCGTCACGATCAGAAACCGGTGCGTCAGGCCAAGTCTGCTCAAGGGTCGCTCACGATGCTGGCATCGTGCGGCAAACTGCCACAACGTCAGTGCGCGGTAAACCCAAGCCCGTTCGCCCTTGACGCGAAGTTAACTGTTTAAAGCCCGTCCGTCGGCGGGCGCAGCCCCGACGCGTGAGTGCCCGACGGGTGCCTCGACGTGCGGTTCGTCCGGTCGATCCGGTCAGCCGACCGCGAGGCGGACAGATAACCCAAGATGGAAATCGCCCCAAGAATACCAAAGACAACAACGGCAAGCGAAATTTCTGTCATGACGGGTGCCTTTCTGACTGGCGCTGGAGGCCCCCCGGGCCGTAATCCGGGGGGATCGAGGTTTCGGAATGTCAGACCGGGGCTGAACGCGGGACGGTTGGCTGCGCGCCGGGCGACACCAGATCGTCATCCTCGGGCATCTCGTCGTCCTCGCCGGGAAGCACCGGCGTCACGTCGTTCAGGTCATCTTCGTCCGCCTCGGTCGGATAGGGGTCGAGCGGGTCAAAGCCATCGTTTGGCTTCCGATCGCCCGGGGTGTCGCCCGGCTCGCCGGCAGGATCGTTGTGAATACCGCCGCGCGGGTCGTCATCGGGATTGGGTCTGGTCTGGTCCATCGCGGTTCTCTCTTGCGAACTGGTTTGTGATCAGATTTGCGATCTGGGCGCCTTGTCACGGCCGCACCATTGCAACTGGCGGGCGGCCCTGTTGTTCCCGACTGTTTTTCCCTTCAGGGGCCCAGTGGAGGGGCCAAAGGGAATGCGGGCAGCGCGGGCGCGCGAAACATCGGCGGTCGCATCAGGGGGCAGTGCGACCGCCGAACGGGGCAGGTGCGGAGGGAGCGTCCACCCTTGCCCAAACGAGGTCAGGCCGCGGTGCGCGCCGCTTCCTCGTTCACGGAGGCTTCTGCCAGGGAGGTCAAAGCCTCGTCCGTCGCCGTCTCTTCGGCAAGGGTCGCCTGCAAAAGCTCCACCGCTTCGGTCATGCCCAGCACGCCGGCCCACGCGCAAAGCGTGCCGTAGCGGGCAATTTCGTAATGCTCCACCGCCTGCGCCGAGGCGATCAGACCGGCGTCCAGTGCGGCAGAGCCCTTGTAGCTCTCCATCACTTCTTCGCCTTCCTCGATGATGCCGTCGATGGCCGGGCAGGTCTTGCCCTGGGCGCGTTTGCCCATCAGTTCGAACACCTGTTGCAGCCGCTCGACCTGCGCTTCGGTCTCGGTGCGGTGCTTTTCAAAGCCGGCCTTCAACTCTTGCGACTGCGCGGCGCGGGCCATCTTGGGCAGCGCGCGCAGGATCTTGCGTTCGGCATAATACACGTCGCGAAGCTGGTCGTGGAACATCTGGTCGAGGGACACGGATTTCATCGCAGTTTCCTTTTCGGCTGGCGGTGCCGTCATGGCCCCGTCGGATTTGTGCCGGACCAACATCCTCCGATCGTTTTTGTTCCACGATTTATGGTGCGGGGTTGCGGTTCGGGTCAGGGGGAACAAACCGCGCCGTTGGCGGTTCTGGAAGGCGTCTTTCAAGGCGAGGATGCGATGCACGACAAGACAGCGCCGGGCCATGGCCCGAAACAGCAGCCCGTCGAACGAAGCCCCGCTGAAGGTGATGGCACCGCCCGGCAGGGCAGCGCTGCACCAGACGGTTACTGGCTGCATGACGACTTTGGCCCGCACACCTACTGCCCCCCGACAGGAGACGCGAAAATGCCGGCAAAATCCAAGGCCCAGCAGAAGGCCGCCGGTGCCGCACTGGCCACCAAGCGCGGCGAGCCGCCGAAGGGCAGCCTCAAGGGCGACCGAAAGCCCAGACAAACGCCCTGACAAAAGCCCTGACGATAGGCCTGACGAAAAGATTCTGATTGCGGCACCAACCGCTGTCAGCCGCGCGTCAGCCTTGCGTCGAGGGCTGCCTGCAAACGTTCGGCGAGGACGCGGATATGGTCGGGGACGGGCTCGCTTGCCAAAGCCTTGACCAGCGCCTCTGCGATTTTTGTGGCGTCGTCAGTAGGGGCAGGCTGACCCGGCTCCCTTTGATCTGGCTCCGTCTGAGTCACCCTGCGCCCTCCGTTTCGAAAAGGATCGAACGCCAAGGTCGCCACGTCCAGACCAAAACGTCGTGCGGCGAAAATCACGCGCTCCCGGGGCGGCGGGGGTGCGAAAGGGAAAGGGGGCGCCGAAGCGCCCCCCTTTGGGAAGTGTCAGAGGTTCTCGATCGCCGGGCAGATCACCATCATGGCGTTCATGTCATAGGTGACACTGCCGCCGGTGTTGCCGGTTGCCGTGCCGGTGGTTGCATCGGCGCCGACGGTTGCGTCAGCGGTTGCGGTGCCCGAAGCGGCGCCCGAAGCGGCGCCCGTATCAGCGCCCGTATCAGCGCCCGTATCGGTTGCCGTATCGGTCGAGGCGTCGCCGCTGGTCGAGGTATCCGTCCCGGCGGTGGCGTCAGAGCTGCCATCGGTCAGGTTGGTCGCGTTGGAATCGGTCTTGAAGCGGGTGCATTCCCCCAGGATCTTGTCGCGGTCCTCCTGCGAAAGCGAGGGCCAGCTTGCAACGATCTCGTCGGGGGTGCGCAGTTGGGTCCGCTCGGCGTCGCTGTAGAACGCGCTGCCGACGGCGTCCGACCAGTCGGCGCCATAGGTCATCGACCCGCTTTGCATGGTCGAGGTTTCGCCGCCGGTGGTGGCGTCAGCAGCGCCCTCGGTCGTGGTCTGGGCGATGGCGCCCGATGCCAGAAGAATGCCCAAGGGGGCGGCAAGCACGAAGAGTTTCATCACGAAGTCCTTTCGGTTGATCGTTTCGCTGCGCCAAAACCAGGGCCAGGGGCACTGGATCGGGCGCTGGGTCCGATCTGAACCGCCAAGGGCAAGCGTTGTTCCGACGGCAGCACCCTTCCCATGCGTCATCGGCAAGGCCCGGCCCAGTTCCGGCCTGTGGCCCACAGGGGGAACATCCGAGCGCAAGGCAAGGTTGACGGAGCAACCCCGTCCCACACGAGCCGCTCCATGCCCGATCACATGCCCGATCACATGCCCGACCGCCCGCCACAGACCCAAAGCCATCAGCCCGGCCACGCGGCCGAGATGACGCCCGCGCCCGACTACATGCCCGGCTATCAGGGGTCGGGCAGGCTGGCGGGCAAGACGGCCGTCATCACCGGCGGCGACAGCGGCATCGGCCGCGCCACCGCGATCCTGTTTGCCCGCGAAGGCGCGCGGGTGGTGATCCATTACCGTGACGAGACCGAGGATGCCGACACCACCATCAAGGCGATCCGCGCCGAGGGCGCCGAAGCCGTCGCGATCGAGGGTGACATCGGCAACCCTGATGACGTGACCCGCGCGGTGCGTGACACGCTGGACCGCTTTGGTCGCGTCAACATCGTGATGAACAACGCCGCCGTCCAGTTCCCGCAAAGCCCTGCGAAGTGGCGCCTGCGGCCCTGCTTCTGGCCTGCGAGGATGTGTCCTACATGACCGGCCAGACGCTGCACCCGAACGGCGGCGAGATGGTGGGCGGCTGATCCGGGCCAGCACTGGACCCGGCACCGGACAAAGGCGCACCGGGCTTGGTCCGGGAACAAAACGCCTGCCTCACCGTTCTGTCGGGCAAGGCAGAATTCCCTGCCACCCGCCCTTACCGGAGACCCCCATGCCCCCATCTGGCCTCGACGCGCCGGGCGCGTCGTCCCGTCTGCTTGTCTGCCTGTCACATCTGCGCTGGGATCTTGTGGTCCAGCGCCCGCATCACCTGCTGCGCCGCGCGACCGCAGATTACGACGTGATCTCTTTCGAGGAAGCGGTGCGCCATGACGGTCCGCCAAAGCTGGTTCAGCGCAGCGATCCGTCCGGCGTCGTCATCGCCACTCCGCACCTTGCCCACGATGACGTCGATCCCGACCGGACCATCCGGCGCATGCTGGACCGCCTGATTGCCAGTCGGCCGCACGCCTCGCTTGTCGCGTGGTATTACACCCCGATGGCGCTGTCTTACGCCGGGCATCTGGACACGGATGTCTGCGTCTATGACTGCATGGACGAGCTGAGCGCCTTCCGCTTTGCCCCGCCCGCCCTGATCCGCCGCGAGGCCGAGCTGTTCGAGCGGGCCGATATCGTCTTCACCGGTGGCCGCAGTCTTTACGAGGCCAAGCGCAACCGCCATCCGAACGTGCTGTGCCTGCCCAGCAGCATCGACACCGCGCATTTCGCACAATCCCGCGGCCGGGTCGCCGATCCCGCCGATCAGGCCGCCATCCCGCACCCGCGCATCGGTTTTTTCGGCGTGATCGACGAGCGCATGGATCTGGACCTTCTGCGCCACAGCGCCGAAGCCTTGCCGGACGTGCAGTTCGTGATCCTCGGGCCGGTGGTCAAGATCGACCCCGCGACCTTGCCGCAAGCGGCCAACATCCACTGGCTCGGCTCCAAGCCCTACGGCGAGCTGCCGGCCTATCTTGGCAACTGGGACGCGGGCTGGATGCCCTTTGCGCGGAACGAAAGCACCCGCTTCATCAGCCCCACCAAGACGCCGGAGTTTCTGGCGGCCGGCTTGCCCGTCGCCTCGACCCCGATTGTCGATGTGGTGACAGAGTATGGCCGTGCCGGGTTGGTCGAGATCGCCGAAGGCACGGAAATGGTGGCCGCGCTGACCCGCACGCTGCAAGGCATGTCGCCGCGCAGGCGCAAGGCGGTGGACGCGGCCCTGGCAAAGACCTCGTGGGACCGCACCTGGGCCACGATGCGCGACGAGGTGGCGCGGCTGACCCGGTCCGAGGTGCTTCGGCCGGCCCCGGCGCGCGCCCCCGGCAAGACCGTGGCCGCCGCGCCAAAGCCCGCAGCGTTGGTGCCAGACCATGCATGATTGGCTGATTGTTGGCGCCGGGTTTGCCGGCAGCGTCATGGCCGAACGGCTGGCCTCGCAGATGCACCAACGCGTTCTGGTGATCGACAAGCGCCCGCACATCGCGGGCAACGCCTATGACAGGCTGGATGCGGCGGGGGTGCTGATCCATCAGTATGGCCCGCACATCTTTCACACCAACGCGCCGTCGATCGTCGATTACCTGTCGCAGTTCACCGCGTGGCGCGATTACGAACACCGGGTTCTGGCGCAGGTTGACGGGATGCTGGTGCCGATCCCGATCAACCGCACCACGATCAACACGCTTTACGGCCTGAACCTGACCTCGGACGAGGTGGAGCAGTTTCTGGCCGAACGCCGGGTGCCGATCGACGATATCAAGACCTCGGAAGACGTGGTGCTGTCGACGGTGGGGCGCGAGCTTTATGAAAAGTTCTTCCGGGGCTACACGCGCAAGCAATGGGGGGTCGATCCATCGGACCTCAGCCGCACGGTGACGGCCCGCATCCCGACCCGCACCAACGACGATGACCGCTACTTCACCGACAGCTTCCAGAAGATGCCGGCCGAAGGTTACACCCGGATGTTCCAGCGGATGCTGGATCACCCCAACATCGAGGTGCGGCTGGCAACCGACTACGCCGATGTCCGCAACAGCGTGGACTTCCGCCGCATGGTCTTTACCGGCCCGATCGACGAATTCTTCGATCATCGGCTGGGCCGTCTGCCCTACCGCTCGCTGCGCTTTCAGCACGAGACCTATGATGTGGAACAGGTGCAGCCGGTCGCCACGATCAACTATCCGCAGACCGAGGACTACACGCGCGTCACCGAATACAAGCATCTGACCGGGCAGAAGCACCCCAAGACCAGCGTGACGTTCGAATACCCCTCGGCCACGGGCGACCCCTACTATCCGATCCCGCGCGACGAAAACGCGGCCCTTTACCGCCAATACGAGGCCCTCGCGCGGGCCATGCCGGATGTGTGGTTCGTGGGACGACTGGCCAACTACAGGTATTTCAACATGGATCAGGTCGTCGGTCAGGCGCTGGCCACGTTCGAGCGGATCAGGAACGACGCCGAGAAACCGGACGTCACCGCCCCCAGACCGGCCTCGGGCGGAACCCGCGGCCATCTGACGGGGTCGCATGCCTGACCCTCGCTTGCCGGGCCGTCGACTGCCACATGCGAAGGGCCGCCGGGTGTGCCGGCGACCCTTTTCCGTTTGATCCCGACCCGAGGGTCAGACCGGGGGGCGTCCCCGCACCGCGCGGGCGATCAGCGCGACCACGAACAGCACGATAAACACGAAGAACAGGATCTGCGCGATACCAGCCGAAGCGCCGGCAATGCCGCCGAAGCCAAGGGCGGCCGCAATGAGCGCGATCACAAGAAAAGTCAGTGCCCAACCAAGCATGGCGTATCTCCTTTCAAGATGAGGGCGGCAAATGCCACTGTGCAATCAACGCCAAAGCCGGGACGTGGTTCCGTGGCACAGGGTCGGGATGGGCAGGCCGAAGCCGGTGGTCAGGAGGCCGCGTCGGTGTGCGATGGCTTCAGCGCAAACTCCAACCGCACGACAAAGAAGCCTTCTTGCTCGCCGACGAACAGCTGCCCACCAAGTTGCGTTGCAAAGGCCGCCAAGAGCTGATGCCCAAGGCCGGTGCCTTCCAGATCCGACAGCCCGCGCGCCGGATCCTTGGCTTGCAGCTCATTGGCGACGGTCAGCACCGCGCGCCCGGGCCCGGCATGATCCAGCGACACCGACAGGTGCGGCGGCTGACCGATGCTGCGCACCGCATGTTTCATCGCGTTGGTCAGCGCCTCGGTCACGATCAACGACAACGGCACCGCCTGATCGGGTGACAGCCGGATCGGTTGAAACGCCGTCTGCGCGTCGATCGGCCGATCCGGGCCCGATCCGATCTGCAGCACCTGCGCCACAATGCTTTCCAAAAGCTCCTTGGCGTCCACATCGGTCAGGCCGCTGGTCTGGTAGAGTTCGCGGTGCACGGTCGCGAGGCTCATCACCCGGTCTTGCAACCCGCGCAGCAATTGCCGCGCCTCGGGCGTCACCGACTTGCGCATCTGCAGGTTCATGATCGACGCGATCAGTTGCAGGTTGTTCTTCACCCGGTGATGCACCTCGCGCAGAAGCACCTCCTTTTGGTAAAGCGAATCCTCAAGCTCGGCCTCGTTGCGCACGACCGACAGGATCATCCGCTCGAACGCGTCGCCCACGTCATGCAGTTCGTTCGCGGCGTTGTGCAGGTCTGGCGGGGCGACGGCGCGGTTGCCGCCGGCAAAGGTGATGATCGACCGGCGCAACGCCCGCACCGGGCGCAGCACCTGCAATTCGGCCCCGATCCAGGCGGCGGTCAGGCTGGCAAACCACATCGCCAGCGGCACCGCCCACAGCGGCAACGAGGCCAAGAACGCGCTGCCCGATTTCGCCGGGTCCTGCCAGATGCCAAGCACGTAAAGCACGTTCGGCACAATCGGCATCACGGCAAAGCTGCGGGTCTGGCCGCTGGGGGTTTCGCCGCGAAAGATCGCGGGCGGCTCGCCGACGAAACTTTGCAAGGGCTTGCCGACCGGCAGCCGCGTCGACACGGTTTCAACGCCATACATCGCCGTCAACACGGTGCCTTCCGCATCAAAGGTGATGAGGCCGGCAAGATCACGCCGCGTCTCGGCATCGGTCAGGGTGTTGGCGCTGGCCTGCCGCAGCGCCCGGTGCGGCAGCGAGACCGACACATAACCCAGCACCGGAGCATCGGCGTTGGCCCGCACCGGATGGGTGACGATCAGCACCGCCTCGCCGCTGAATTCGCCGCTGGGTATCAGCATCAGCATCGGCCTGGGGTCCGCGTTCAGCGCATCCAGCCGCGGGCCGGCAAAGTTGCCCGGCTCGCCGGTCGACGAACACGACATCTGCCCGTCAGGCCGGATGAAGCCGGCAAAGGTCAGCGCCTCGCTGGTCCGCATCAGGCGCAGCATTTCGGTCTGGCAGGCGGCGGGGTCGTCCAGCACATCGACGATGGTCGAGGCAAGCGCCGCGGCCGCACCACGGGCAAGGTTGATTTCCGACAACTGCGGTGTCACCGCCAGCAGCGTCTCTCCAAAAAGGGCCGCCTCGGCGCGGGCCAGCGCCTCGACCTCGGACCGCTTGGCCTGACTGTAGGACAGGAACGCAAGCGGGGTCAGCGCCACGGCAACCGCGACCATCAGCCGAAAGCTCAGGCGGCCGGTGACACGCCCGCGTGTCCAGGCCGACATCACGCGACGGCGAGTGTTGACCGGTTCACGACCGCCAGCGCAACAGGTTCGGTCAGGACAGGATTGCCAGAGGGCGAGGTCATCCCCATCAGCGTGCAAAGCTGCGCCCGCGCGCGGCTGGCCCGGCTTTTGGCGGTGCCGGTGGCCACGCCCATCATCCTGGCGGCTTCCTCATAGGAATAGCCGTTGGCGCCGACCAGGATAAGAACCTCGCGGTGTTCGGCCGAAAGCTGGTCGAACGCCTTCATGAACTCGCGCATCGCCAGTTTGCCGTCATGTTCGGGCAGCACCGACAGACGCCCGACATGCAGCCCGTCAGGATCGGCGACCTCGCGGCTGACCTTGCGGCGCAGCGAAAAGAAGGTGTTGCGCAAGATGGTGAACAGCCAGGCCCGCAGATCGGTGCCGACGTTGAACTTGTCGAAGTTCGACCAGGCCTTGACGATGGTGTCCTGCACCAGATCGTCCGCCGTCGCATGGTTGCGCGTCAGTGACATCGCGAAGGCGCGCAGATCACGGATGTGGTCCGAGATGCCATCGCGGGGATCCGGCGGGTTCGTCAACGCTTCTGTTCCTTTTCTTTCAGTTGCGCCAGCAACTGCAAGAACCGGTCGGGCACATCCTCGGACAAGGTTGCCTCGTAGGCCCGTTTCAGACTGGCCTCGATGGCACGCGACACTTCCGTTCGCGACACTTTCGGCCCCTGACTGACTGCCTTGACCGCGGGATCACGAACCATTTTTTTTGACATGTCACCTGACACTTTTGCCCCTTTTGTCATGTTACTGACCGCGACCAACGCAAGAGGCAGACCTGCGGTTCCACGATCGGACCAAAAAACTTCACGCGGGGGGAGGGGGGGCCCGGATAACTGCGGGCCTGCCCGGTCCTGCTTCGAAAGCAAATTCGTCCCGGCGCGGTCGCGCGCCGGGGGGACGCTTCAGCGCAGGCTGTCGCCAACGGCCGAGGGCGCGGTGACGCTGCGCAACGGGCCAAGTGTAGCGTTGCGCCGCGGTTGTGCCCAGTCATTGCTTGCACCGAGGCCAAGACTGCGCTGCCGCGCCAGTGCCGCCGACAGCAGGCCCGCATGGTTGCCGCAGTCAAACCGCGTGCCGGAAAACTTGAACGCGGTCAGCGGCAAGGCATTGGCCGCGATGGCGATCGCGTCGGTCAGTTGCAACTCGCCCCCCGCGCCGGGTTTGGTATGCGGCAGGATCTCGAAGATCATCGGGTCAAGAATATAGCGCCCGACCGCCGCCAGCGTTGACGGCGCGGTGCCTGCCGCAGGCTTTTCCACCATGCCCGACACCGGGATGCTTTGCGACGA
Source organism: uncultured Alphaproteobacteria bacterium (assembly GCA_963822435.1). GTDB lineage: Bacteria > Pseudomonadota > Alphaproteobacteria > Rhodobacterales > Rhodobacteraceae > JAUYQR01. Next base: position 198,100 of record CAWGHN010000005.1, on the reverse strand, counting down.
CCGCGCCGGTCCGCGCAGGGCGAAGATGCCGTATTTCGCGGTTTCCTTCGGCGCCACTTCCATCGCGGCGACCATCTGCCCGCTGGCATACTCGGCGCGCATTTCGGCCAGACAGTTTTCGCCCAGAATGACATCGTCGGGCAGGATCACCCCGAACGGCCCTGGCAGCATGAAGGGTTTGGCACACAACACAGCATGGCCAAGGCCAAGCGGTTCGTCCTGAAAGGCAAACACGATCTCGGGTCGGCGGCTTGTCATACTGGCGGCGGTCACGGCCACCGGACGGGCGGGAGAAGGCTGCGTGGCCGCCAGATGATCGTGCAGATAATCCCGGATCGCCAGCTTCGATTGGCTGATCACCACCACAATCCGGCTTGCCCCTGCGGCGGTCGCCTCTTCGATCGCAAAATCCATGACCACCTTGTCATAGACCGGCAGCAGCTCTTTTGCGGTGACGCGGGTCAGCGGCAACAGGCGGGTGCCCTTGCCAGCGGCTGGGATGACGACGGTCCTCAAAGTGATGATCCTTTCGGAAAGCGCGGTGAATGCCAGTACGGTTCGCCTGTGCTTCCGGTCCAACAGAATAAAGCCAGTTTGGTTCCCAAAAATCTGCATCGCGTGTCGGGTCTGACCGGCAGAAATGCAAAAGGCGCCCGGTGGGGCGCCTCGCATGATCCCGAATTGGAGCGGGCGATGAGATTCGAACTCACGACCCTAACCTTGGCAAGGTTATGCTCTACCCCTGAGCTACGCCCGCACTCCGTTTCGGTGCGGATCATCTATAAAAGGCCGCGCTCGGCTGCAAGGGGAAAAACGCCGCAAGTCGAACAATGCCGCGCGATTGCGCAGGGCGGGGGCGCGCGATTGCGCAGGGCGGGGAACGCCATCAAACCGCAGCGCGTTGCAAAGCAGGCGCACCGAACGACCCGCCGCCCGACCAAAGGCCGTACAAGGAGACGACGCCATGAAAGGCATGCTCGCCTGGATCATCGGGATTCCAATCCCGATCATCATCATTCTCTATCTGCTCGACGTGTTCTGACACAAAGGCGCACCGGCCCCGCCCGACTGGCCCCGCCCGACTGGCCCCGCCCGACTGGTCCCGCCCGCCGGGAGGGCGGGGCGGGGCTTACTCCAGTTCGATCAGCAGGTCTTTCGCCTCGATCTGGCTGCCGGGGGTCACATGCACCGCCTTGACCACCGCCTCGCGGTCAGCGTGCAACCCGGTTTCCATCTTCATCGCCTCGATCGTCAGCAAAAGGTCGCCCGCGCGCACCTTCTGGCCCGCCACCACCGTGACGCTGGCGACCGAGCCGGGCATCGGCGCGCCGATGTGGCTGGCGTTGCCGTCCTGCGCCTTGGGGCGCGCGGCGGTCTTGGCCTTCACCGCCCGGTTCGGCACGCGGATCACGCGCGGCTGGCCGTTCAGTTCGAAAAACACCTTCACCTCGCCGTCATCGGTGGTTTCCCCCACCGCTTGCAGCCGGATTTCAAGCGCTTTGCCGGGGTCGATCTCGGTGGTGATCTCGTCGCCCGGCTGCATCCCGTAAAAGAAGGTCTGCGTCGGAAGCGCCCGCACCGGGCCGTAAAGCCGGTGCCGCGCGCGGTAATCCATGAACACTTTGGGATACATGAGGTAGCCGTTCAGGTCTTCGTCATCGACCGTCTCGCCCTCGGCTTCCTCGGCACCAAGACGCAGGTCTTCCGACAGCTTGGCCCGCGCCGCCTCGATGTCGACCGGCGGCATGGATTTGCCGGGCCGCTCGGTCAAGGGCGCGTCGCCTTTCAGCACCTTTTTCAGGATGCCTTTCGGCCAGCCGCCGGGGGGCTGGCCAAGGTTGCCCTTCAGCATGTCGACAACCGAATCCGGGAACGCCACGTCCACGCCGGGGTCTTCGACCTGCGCCCGGGTCAGGTTCTGCGCCACCATCATCAGCGCCATGTCGCCCACCACCTTCGACGACGGCGTGACCTTGACGATATCGCCGAACATCTGGTTCACATCGGCGTAGGCCTGCGCCACCTCGTGCCACCGATCCTCCAGCCCCAACGACCGCGCCTGTGCCTTGAGGTTGGTGAACTGGCCGCCCGGCATTTCGTGCAGGTAAACCTCCGACGCCGGGGCAGGGATGCCGCTTTCGAACGCCGCATATTGCCCGCGCACCTGTTCCCAATAGTTGGAAATCTCGCGGATCGCCTTGATATCAAGGCCGGTGTCGCGCTCGGTATGCTTCAACGCCTCGACGATCGACCCAAGGCAGGGCTGCGAGGTGCCGCCCGAAAACGCATCCATCGCCGCATCCACCGCATCGACGCCCGCATCGCAGGCGGCAAGGATGGTGGCCGCCCCGGCACCCGAGGTGTCATGCGTGTGGAAATGGATCGGCAGGCCGACTTCCTGCTTCAACGCCTTGATCAGGATGCGGGCCGAGGCGGGCTTCAACAGCCCCGCCATGTCCTTCAAGCCCAGCACATGCGCGCCAGCGGCCTTCAACTCCTTTCCCATCGCGACATAGTATTTCAGGTCATACTTCGCGCGCGCCGGATCGAGAAGATCGCCCGTGTAGCAGATTGCCGCTTCGCAGACCTTGTTGTTTTCCACCACCGCGTCCATCGCGACGCGCATGTTTTCCACCCAGTTCAGGCTGTCGAATACCCGGAACACATCGACCCCGGTTTTCGCGGCCTGCGCCACAAAACCCTGGACCACGTTGTCGGGATAGTTGGTGTAGCCCACCCCGTTCGAGGCGCGCAGCAGCATCTGCGTCATCACGTTCGGCATCGCGGCGCGCAGGTCGCGCAGGCGCTGCCAGGGACATTCCTGCAAGAACCGGTAGGCCACGTCGAAGGTGGCCCCGCCCCAGCATTCGACCGACAGAAGCTGCGGCAGGTTCGCCGCATAGACCGGCGCGACACGGATCATGTCAATCGACCGCATCCGGGTGGCCAGCAGGCTTTGATGCCCGTCGCGCATCGTGGTGTCGGTGATCAGCACCTTCTTCTGCGCCAGCATCCAGTCGGCGACCGCCTTCGGCCCCTTCTGCTCCAGCAGGTTCCGCGTCCCCATCGCAGGCTCGCCGCGCACCGCTGGCGGCTTCGGCGTCCGCGCCTCGGCGGCGGGTTTCGGGCGGCCTGCGGTTTCGGGATGCCCGTTCACGGTGATATCCGCGATATAGGTCAGGATCTTCGTCGCCCGGTCCTTGCGGCGCTTGAAGTTGAACAGCTCCGGCGTCGTGTCGATGAACTTCGTCGTGTAGGTGTTGTTCAGGAACGTCGGGTGTTTCAGAAGGTTGATCACGAACTCGATGTTCGTGGCCACACCGCGGATGCGAAACTCGCGCAAGGCCCGGTCCATCCGCGCAATCGCCTTTTCCGGCGTCTGGGCGTGGGCCGTCACCTTGACCAGCAGCGAATCGTAATACCGCGTGATCACCGATCCTGCATAGGCCGTGCCGCCATCCAGCCGGATGCCGTTGCCGGTGGCGCTGCGATACGCCGTCAACCGCCCGTAATCCGGGATGAAATTGTTCAGCGGGTCTTCCGTCGTCACACGGCACTGCACCGCGTGGCCGTTCAGCACAACATCCTCCTGCCGCGCGACGCCCGTCGCTTCGGCCAGCGTCTTGCCTTCCTCGATCAGGATCTGTGCCTGCACGATGTCGATGCCCGTCACCTCTTCGGTCACGGTATGCTCGACCTGCACGCGCGGGTTCACCTCGATGAAGTAGAATTTCCCTGAATCCATATCCATCAGGAATTCGACGGTGCCGGCGCATTCGTAGTTCACATGGGCGCAGATCTTGCGGCCCATCTCGCAGACCTCGGCGCGCTGTTCGGGGGACAGATACGGGGCAGGGGCGCGTTCCACGACCTTCTGGTTGCGCCGCTGCACCGTGCAGTCGCGTTCCCACAGGTGGTAGATGTTGCCATGCTTGTCGCCAAGGATCTGCACCTCGACGTGGCGCGCGCGCAGGATCATCTTTTCCAGATAGCCCTCGCCGTTGCCGAACGCCGCTTCCGCCTCGCGCCGGCCTTCGCGGACCTTGGCTTCCAGTTCGTCCTCGGTGTTGATCGGCCGCATCCCGCGCCCGCCGCCGCCCCATGACGCTTTCAGCATCAGGGGATAACCCACCTCCGCCGCCTGCTTTTTCACCAGCGCCATGTCGTCGCCCAGCACTTCGGTCGCAGGAATGACCGGCACGCCCGCCGCCATCGCCACCCGCCGGGCGGAGGCCTTGTCGCCAAGCGCGCGCATTGTCTCGGCGGTCGGGCCGATGAAGGTGATGCCGGCCTGTTCGCAGGCGTCGACGAAATCGGGGTTCTCCGACAACAGCCCGTACCCGGGGTGGATCGCATCCGCCCCCGCCATCCGCGCCACCCGGATGATCTCGGGGATCGAGAGGTACGCCCCCACCGGCGACAACCCCTCGCCGATCCGGTACGCCTCGTCCGCCTTGAAGCGGTGGAGGCTCAGCTTGTCCTCCTCGGCATAGACGGCCACGGTCTTCTTGCCCATCTCGTTGGCCGCGCGCATCACGCGAATGGCGATTTCACCCCGGTTGGCAATCAGGATCTTCTTGAATTCGGGCATCGGCGGTCTCCGGGGGAAAGCGGGCAGGACTAGCGCACTCTATGGGTGCTGCGGTGCGGCGCAAGGGGTGACAAACGGCGTTTGTCACGCAATTGCGACGCAAGGTCAGCCAACCGTGCCGTGATTTCCGCGCAAATCCGGAACATTCGCGGAACACTTCGTTGCATCCGCCGCATCCGGCGCTAGTATGGCCGCATGGCAGGGTTTGATGAAAGCGATGCATTCGAACGGGCGGTTCCACTCAGCCAGCGGGCGCTGGCCGGGCGCGCGGCCCCATATCTGGATGATCTGAACCCCGCACAACGCGCCGCGGTCGAGGCGCTGGATGGCCCCGTGCTGATGTTGGCGGGCGCTGGCACCGGCAAGACCAAGGCGCTGACCGCGCGGATCGTGCACCTTCTGAACCTGCACAAGGCCCGCCCGAACGAAATCCTCGCCGTCACCTTCACCAACAAGGCCGCGCGCGAGATGAAGCTGCGCGTCGGCCGTTTGCTGGGCGAGGTGGCCGAGGGGATGCCGTGGATGGGCACCTTCCACTCGCTGTCGGTCAAGATCCTCCGCCGCCACGCCGAACTGGTCGGCCTGAAGCCGAACTTCACCATCCTCGATACCGACGACCAGTTGCGGTTGCTGAAACAACTGATCGCCGCCGCCAACATCGACGAAAAGCGCTGGCCCGCGCGGTTGCTGGCAAGCCTCATAGACGGCTGGAAGAACCGCGCCTGGACGCCCGACAAGGTGCCGTCCTCGGAAGCCTCAGCCTACAACAACCGCGGGACCGAACTGTATGAGGCCTATCAGGACCGCCTGAAAACCCTGAACGCCACCGATTTCGGCGACCTTCTCCTCCATTGCGTGACGATCTTCCAAAAGCACGAGGACGTCCTCCAGCAATACCAACGCTGGTTCCGCTACATCCTCGTTGACGAATATCAGGACACCAACGTCTGCCAATACCTGTGGCTGCGGCTTCTGGCGCAAGGCCACAAGAACATCTGCTGCGTGGGCGACGACGACCAGTCGATCTACGGCTGGCGCGGGGCCGAGGTGGGCAACATCCTGCGGTTTGAAAAGGATTTTCCCGGCGCCACGGTGATACGGCTGGAACAGAACTACCGCTCCACCGCGCATATCCTTGCCGCCGCCTCTGGCATCATCGCCGCCAACAAGGGCCGCCTTGGCAAGACCCTGTGGACGGCAGGCGAACCGGGCGAAAAGGTCCGCCTGATCGGCCACTGGGACGGCGAGGAAGAGGCCCGCTGGATTGGCGAAGAGGTCGAGGCGATCCAGCGCGGCACCCGTGGCCGCGACCCGGTGGACCTCAACCATCAAGCGATCCTCGTCCGCGCCAGCCACCAGATGCGCGCCTTCGAGGACCGCTTCCTGACTATCGGCCTGCCCTACCGCGTGATCGGCGGCCCGCGATTCTACGAACGTCAGGAAATCCGCGACGCGATGGCCTATTTCCGCCTCGCCGTCAGCCCCGACGACGACCTCGCCTTCGAACGGGTGGTGAACCTGCCGAAGCGCGGGCTGGGCGACAAGGCGCAGGCCGATATCCAGCGGATGGCCCGCGCGGCGCAGGTCTCGCTGCTGGACGGCGCGCGCGAGGCGGTGGCGAAATCCACCTTCGGTGGGAAGGGCGGCGCGCAACTGCGGGCCTTCGTCGAAGGCGTCGACCGCTGGCATGCTGTCACGCGGCAGTCCGAATACGACCACATCCGCCTGGCCGAAACGATCCTGGATGAGAGCGGCTACACCGCGATGTGGCAGAACGACAAGACGCCCGAAGCCCCCGGCCGCCTCGACAACCTCAAGGAACTCGTGAAGGCGCTGGAGCAGTTCGACAACCTGCAAGGTTTCCTCGAACACGTCTCCCTCATCATGGACAACGAGACCGAGGGCGCCGAGGAAAAGGTCACGATCATGACCCTCCACGCCGCCAAAGGCCTTGAATTTCCGGTGATCTTCCTGCCCGGATGGGAGGACGGCCTGTTCCCCAGCCAGCGCAGCATGGACGAAAGCGGCCTCAAGGGGCTGGAGGAGGAGCGTCGCCTCGCCTACGTCGGCATCACCCGGGCCGAGGAACTTTGCACCATCTCCTTTGCCTCGAACCGTCGCGTCTACGGCCAGTGGCAATCCCAACTGCCCTCCCGCTTCATCGACGAACTGCCGCCCGAACATGTCGACGTCCTCACCCCGCCCGGCCTGTATGGCGGCGGCTTTGGGGCGGCGGCGCAGGTCGGCTTCGGCTCCAGCTTCGATGACCGGGTGTCCAAGGCCGATGTCTACAATTCCCCCGGCTGGAAACGGATGCAGGACAACCAGTCCCACCGCCAGATCCGCCAACCCACCGAAGCCCGCCACGTCGTGATCGACGCCGAGGCGCTGTCGCCTTACGTTCTGGGCGACCGGGTGTTCCACCAGAAATTCGGCTACGGCGAAATCACCGGCATCGAAGGCGACAAGCTGGATGTGGAGTTTGACCGCGCCGGCCCGAAAAAGATCGTCGCGCGCTGGGTCATTCCGGCCGATCAGGTGGATGACGTGCCGTTCTGACCGCCACAACCGAAAACGGCCACAGCATCCTGCGACCGCTTCCGGCGGGGCGTGCCCTTCTGATCAGGACGGCATCACGTATGTGAAGGTCCTGATGCTCGGCAGCAGACGGCTGTTGTCTTCGGCGCAGCGGTTGAACATGTGGTTCGCCGGGATCTGGATCGAGCCCTCCGCATGGAAGCTGGTGCCCTTGTGGTCCGTCGTGCTGGAGCGGCTGTAGGCGGCCACGTTGAGGGTGCCATCGCAATCATCGGCACAGTCGATGCGGTGAAGTTCGCGGTCACGCTGATCCCGCTCATCGTCAGAACATAGACCTTGCAGTACGGTTGCCGTTCTGCGCCGGATCGCCGACCACCGCGCCCTCTTCGGCATGGATCACCGACGAGGAGGGCACCCGCACCACGTTCGTGACGGTTTCGATCATGGACGACGCCAGCGTCGCGGTCTTGCGGGTCTTTGGTCCGCCGATGCTGATCAAGGTGGCCGGGCTGTTGCCGTTGCTCTTGCAATCGACGTTAGGGTCCAGACGGTTCGGCAGGTTCCCGTTCGTGTCCGACATCAGGTCGGTGTCTTGGTAAAGCCAGCAAGCCGCAGCAGGCCGGTCTTGATCGGGGTCCAACGCTGTCATCTCGCCGCAGCGCGACCTTCACGGCATTGGGCGTGCCGGCGGCGACCGTCTTGGTCACCGGGTCATGGCGCACCCGCTCCACGTCCGACGCTGTTGCCACCTAGCCAAAGTCCTTGGCCGGCATGGTCTTTTCGATCGCCGCCGCGACCGCGCCTTGCGCCGCATACATGCCGTCAGCCGGTGCGCTGGCGCGGGCGGGCAAAGAAGCGATGTCAGGAAAAGGGTCGCGGCGGCCCTCAGGGAGGAGGAGGAGGGCCGCCGCTTCCATTTCCGGTTCCCAAGGGAGGAGGAAGGGAACCGATGGTGGGGTGCGGCAGCGTCCGGGAGGAGGTGGACGCCGCCGCAGGTTCAGGTGACCCGGGAGGAGGTGGGCCGCCTAAAGTCAGTCAGGGCCGATGCCCCGTATCAAGGTGCGGCAGCGTCCGGGAGGAGGTGGACGCCGCCGCAGGTTCAGGTGACCCGAGGGAGGAGGAGAGGGCCGCCTAAAGCCGTTGGGGAAAGGACCCCGAAGAAAAGGGCGGCGATGCCAGGGAGGAGGTTGGCACCGCCGCTTGTCGCAAAGACCCCAGGGAGGAGGAGAGGGGCCTTACGAAAACTCACTTGCCGTAGGCAGCCTCGCGGGCAACATCCGCAATGCTCAACCGGCTGATCCCAAGGTCCGCCAGCTCGCGGTCGCTCAGGGTGGAAAGTTCGCGCACGGCCTGGGCATAAAGCCGACGCTGGCGCAGGGCGGTGCGGATCGTCTCATTCAGGGTTGCAAACCGGTCTGCCAATCCGTTGCGGGCGACGCGGGTACTGTTCACATATGCCATCTAACTCAAGCCTCTTCGGGTTCCGGGACAACGTCTGTCGCGCTGTTAGGGGTAACATGGGGCAGTTGCTGCACCTGCACAATAGATAGGGCGCGCAATGCCGCCATGCAGCATCCGCATGGCTCAGGTCACGAAATTGTCATGATTTCTCAGCCGCTTCGCGCAAATTTTGAGCGTTTGGTCAACTTGACCTTGCGTCCTTGCACAACAATGCCGACGTTGGCCCAAACATTACGCAGCGGAGGAACGGATCGTGGTGGAACGGCAGACAGTGATGAACATCCTTGCCGGGGTCGCGGTGCCCGGCGGGGGCGATCTGGTCAGCCGCGACTTGATTCGCGCCCTTGCCGTGGACGGCGACACCGTCCGTTTCGTGATCGAGGCCGCTGATCCCGACCAGGCCCGCGCTCTTGCCCCCGCGCAAGCCGAGGCCGAGTCAAAGCTGCGCCAGGCCGGCGCCGCTTCGGTGCAGGTGGTGATGACCGCGCATGGCCCCGCGCCGAAACCACCCAGCCTCAAGATCGGCCAGCACCCCACGCCGCAGCAAGGCGGCCCGCAGCGCATTTCCGGCATCGACCGCATCATTGCCATCGCCTCGGGCAAGGGCGGGGTCGGCAAATCCACCGTCGCCTCCAACCTCGCTGTCGCGCTGGCGCGGCAGGGCAGGCGGGTCGGGCTATTGGACGCCGACATCTACGGCCCCAGCCAGCCAAAGATGATGGGCGTCTCCAAACGCCCCGCCTCGCCCGATGGCAAGATCATCGAACCCCTTGTGGCGCACGGCGTCACCATGATGTCGATCGGCCTGATGCTGAAGGAAAACGAGGCCGTCGTCTGGCGCGGCCCCATGATCATGGGTGCCTTGCAACAACTCCTCGGGCAGGTCGCCTGGGGCAAGCTTGATATCCTCATCATCGACCTGCCGCCCGGCACTGGCGACATCCAGTTGACCCTCTGCCAGCGCACCCACCTGACCGGCGCCATCGTCGTCTCCACCCCGCAGGACGTGGCGCTTCTGGATGCGAGGAAGGCGCTCGACATGTTCGACAAGCTGAAGACCCCCGTCCTTGGCCTGATCGAGAACATGTCCACCTACATCTGCCCGAACTGCGGCCACGAGGCGCATATCTTCGGCCACGGCGGCGTCGCGGCCGAGGCGGCGAAACTGGACCTGCCGTTCCTGGGCGAACTGCCCCTCGCGCTTGAGGTTCGCGTCGCCGGCGACAGCGGCACGCCGATCGCTGCGGGCGAGGGCGCCCACGCCGCCGCCTACGCCGCCCTTGCCCGCCGCCTGATCGACGGCGGCATGGCCTGACAAGCCCTGCCTGACCGCAGGAACCCGGAGGCCTTGGCCTGCGGGTTTTCTTTTCCATTGCGAACATACCAACTGGTTGGTATTTTGCGTGAGGAGGAGATCGCGTCATGACCCATCCCATCCGCACCGTCCTTTGGTTCAACGGCCACGGCCGCGACGCCGCCGAGTTCTACTGCACCCACCTTCCCGACAGCCGCATCGACGCCTTCTACGCCAGCGATCACGGCGGCCCCGACGGTGACATGCATTTCGAGGTGATCGACTTCACCCTGAACGGCACCCCCTACCAGATCCTCGACGCAGGCCCGATGTTCCCGCTGTCCGAATGTGTCTCGATCCTCGTCGAAACCCCCGATCAGGCCGAAACCGACCGCCTCTGGGATGCGATGGTCGAAGGTGGTGGCAGCCACGGCCCCTGCGGTTGGCTGAAAGACCGCTTCGGCCTGTCGTGGCAGATCATCCCCGCCGACTTCGCCCGTCTCGTGCGCGACCCCGACAAGGCCCGCGCCGCCCGTGTTCTGTCCGCCATGATGACGATGGGCAAGATCGACCTTGCCGCCATCCACGCCGCCGCAGACTGAAAGGAACACCCCATGTCCGACGCTATCCCCCAGGACCGCCGCTACCGCCCCGCAGACCGCATCATGCAAGGCGTCATCCCCTACCTTGCCCTTGCCGGGCAATCCGGCGTGGCGGCCGACTTCTATATCAGGGCCTTCGCCGCGCGTGACATCGGCCGGATGCCGCTGGATGGCCACCCCGGCCACTTCATGCACGTTCAGGTCGAAATCAACCACGGCGCGCTGATGCTGACCGACCATACCAGCGGCGAGTCGCACGATGGTTCGCCCCTGCCGCGCGGCCACCTGCAACTGGTGGTGCCGGACGGGCAGACGTGGTTTGACCGCGCCATTGCCGCAGGATGCACCGCCGTCGCCCCGTTCCAGCGCCAGTTCTGGGGCGATGAATGGGGGCTTCTGATCGACCCGTTCGGCATCCACTGGGCCGTGTTGACACCTGACCCCGCGCTTTGGGACAAGGCGGAATGATCCCAACCGCCCGACCCTGCTCCAGATGACCCGCGTTCCGCGCGGCGAAGCCCGCCCGCGCCTCTTGGCCGCGGCGACAGACCTGATCCGTCGCCAGGGCTTTGCCGCGACCAGCGTCGATGACCTCTGCGCCGCCGCCGGGGTGACGAAGGGCGCCTTCTTCCACCACTTCCCCTCCAAGGATGCGCTGGGTGCGGCGGTCGTCGACCACTGGACCGAAACCACGGGCGCGATGTTCGCAGCCCACCCCTACAACAGCCTGCCCGACCCGCTGGACCGGGTGTTCGCCTACATCGACCTGCGCCGCAGCCTGCTTGACCGCCCGATCCCAGAATTTTCCTGCGTCGCCGGCACCACCGTGCAGGAAACCTACCACACGCACCCCGCAATCCGCACTGCCGCCGAGGCAAGCATCCGCTCGGGCGCCGCCCACATCCGCGCCCATCTGGCCGAGGCGCTGACCCGCCATTCCGTGCCGGGCGTCACAGCCGAAAGTCTGGCGCTTTACATGCAGGTCATCGTGCAGGGCGGCATCATCACCGCCAAGGCGCTGGACGATGTGGCCCCGATGCGGGACGCGCTTGACCACGCCGAACGCTACCTGCGGCTCCTGTTCAAGCGCCCAAAGTCTGGCTGACTCCCGAATCAAACCCATGGGAAACCATGGGAAAGCGCCGGTCACGCCCGCCCGCCGCGCCTGTCGCCGCCATTTTCCGCGCATGACCGCGCGCTTGGCGCCCACCATATCGGTCCCGCCGCAACTTTCTTGGGACAGTATGGGAATTTACCGCAATCCGACGTGGCCACAATATCTAGACGATCACGCCCCGTTGATCCCTAGTGATAGATAATTCACGCCATTGCGAGCCTCAACATCCTGTTTCGACAGCCATGCCAACACAATATCTCGCGCTTCTACCCAAACTTTTCCATTGATTCCCATATCGTCCCATGTCATCCCTTTCTCACGGACGATGCAGAGGGCATTGAAAAGCAGGGGCAGCTCAAGACCCCGAACAAGGCGATAGGCAGCTTCATACAGGCCGCCCCCTTCATCGGACGACAGAGATCCGGCGCGCGAGCGAGCAGACATCTCCCCCAGGTGGCGCGCGTAGCTGGACGCCCAGCGATGGGACAGCGGCGGATCGGGTAGTGGCAGCAACCCGATCCGCCTTTTCCATTTCATCGTTCGGGTTCGGGACATTTTTACAAGGCCGCAATGGCGATGGCAGAGGCGTTCAGAGGCGAATTCTACCAGAAGGTAGATAGCAAGGCCCGGGTGTCGATCCCGGCCGCCTTCCGCCGTATTCTGGAAGCCGACGACCAGCCGATCGGCGAAACCGCCCGCCCGCGCGTCTACCTTGTCTACGGCGGCAAATCCCGCACTTTCGTCGAAGGTTACTCGCGCCGCGGGGCCGATGCGCTCGCCGCCGAGATCGAGGCGATGGACATGGGCTCGCCCGAACGCACCCGCGCCGAACGCGATCTGATCAGCCGCTCGGTGATGGTCGAGATCGAACCCGATGGCCGCATCGTGCTGCCCCCGAAGGTGCGCGAGAAGATGGGCTTTCTGGGCGATGACCTCGCCTCGGGCGGCGAGGCGGCGTTTGCCGGTTTCACCAACCGCTTCCGCCTCTTCCGCCGCGAAGTCTATGACGCCGAACTGGCCGAGGAAGACGACGACGACACCGATCCGCTGACCCTCGTCGGGCGGCACAAACGGTCAGGGTAGGGGGCGGCGATGCGCGATCCGCTGCCCGGTCGCCCCACCGACACATCTGGTTCCGATGATCCCCACATTCCGGTTCTGCTCGACCCGATCCTGAAGGCCGCGGCCCCGGTTCAGGGCCTCTGGCTTGACGGCACGCTTGGGGCTGGGGGCTACACCCGCGCGCTTCTGGATGCCGGCGCCCGCGTGATCGGCGTCGACCGCGACCCGCTGGCCCTTGAAATGGCCGCCACCTGGGCTGCACCCTACGGCGACCGCCTGACCCTCGTCGAAGGCACCTTTTCCCACCTCGACACCACCGCAGGCACGCCCCTCGACGGCCCCACCCTTGACGGCATCGTCCTCGACCTCGGCGTGTCCTCAATGCAGCTCGATCAGGCCGAACGCGGCTTTTCCTTCATGCGCGACGGTCCCCTCGACATGCGGATGAGCCAGTCCGGCGACAGCGCCGCCGACCTCGTCAACACGCTGGATGAGGCCGACCTTGCCAACCTGATCTACGCCTACGGCGAGGAACACGCCTCGCGCCGCATCGCGCACGCGATCGTGGACGCGCGCACGCGCGAGCCGATCACCACCACGCTGCGGCTGGCCGAGATTGTCGCCCGCTGCCTGCCGCGCCCGAAGCCCGGCCAAAGCCACCCCGCAACCCGCACCTTCCAGGCCATCCGCATCGCCGTGAACACCGAATTCACCGAACTTGCCGAAGGCCTCGCCGCCGCCGAACGCGCACTGAAACCGGGCGGATTGCTGGCCGTCGTCACCTTCCACAGCCTCGAAGACCGCATCGTCAAACGCTTCTTCCAGCTCGCCTCCGGGCATGAGGCCAACGCCAACCGCTACGCCCCGGCGAAAACCGACACCACCGCCCGCTTCGACCTTGTCACCCGCCGCGCCGTCACGGCGGACGAGGCCGAACTGGCGCGCAACCCCCGCTCCCGCTCGGCCAAACTGCGCGTCGCCCGCCGCACCGCCGCCCCGCCGCAAGCCATCAACCCCGCCGACCTCGGCGTGCCGCAGATCACCCGGAAAGGACGCCGCTGACATGCGCCCCGTGCTTTATGTCCTCACCTTCCTCGCCGTCATCGCGCTTGGCTTCTGGGCCTACCGCGAAAACTACGCCACCCAAGCCGCGCTGAAACACGTCGAAGGCCTGCAACGCCAGATCGCCGACCTGCGCGAGACGCTTTCCGTGCAGCGTGCCGAATGGGCCTACCTGAACCGCCCCGACCGCCTGCGCGAGCTTGCCACCATCAACTTCGACCGCCTCGGCCTTCTGCCGATGGAGCCGGGCCAGTTCGGCACCCCCGGCCAGATCGCCTATCCCGCCCCCGACCTGCCGCAGATCGACATGCCCGTGGACATCCAGGGCATCCAGCCCCAGCCGGAGAGTGACCTCTGATGCGCACGCCGCTCCGCCCGCTTGCCCGCATCCTGCACGCCCGCCAGCAGGGCGAAAACCCCGACACCATCGAACGCGAAAACCTGCGCCTGCGCCATGAGGTGATGCGCGACAAATCCCGCTCCCGCGCCGAATTTCGCCTGCTGATCCTTGGGCTCGCGTTCTTCGCCGCCTTCACCACCATCGGCGCACGCATGGGGCTTCTGGCCGCGACCGAACCGGTCGAACCCCGCGCCTCGGCCCCTGGGGCCGAAATCATCGCCCAACGTGCCGATATCGTCGACCGCAATGGCCGCATCCTTGCGACCAACATCACCACCTACGCGCTTTACGCCAACCCGAAGATCATGATCGACCCCAAGGGCGTGGCGCAAAAGCTGGCCGAAATCTTCCCCGACATGAAGGCCAACGATCTTGAACGCCGCTTCACGGACGGGCGCAGTTTCCTGTGGATCAGAAAGGTTCTCAGCCCTGAACAGATGCAGCGCGTGCATGAAATCGGCGACCCCGGCCTGCTGTTCGGCCCGCGCGAAATGCGGCTTTACCCAAACGGCACGCTGGCGGCCCACGTCCTTGGCGGCACGTCCTTCGGTGCCGAAGGCGTCCATTCGGCCGAGGTGATCGGCACCGCCGGCATCGAAAAGGCGCTCGACGCCCGCCTGCGCGACCCTGCGCAGGGTGACAAACCCCTGACCCTGTCGCTGGACCTTTCGGTGCAGGCCACGATCGAAGAAGTGCTGTACGCCGGCATGACCATGCTCAATGCCAAGGGTGCCGCCGCCATCCTGATGGACGTTCGCACCGGCGAGATCATTTCCCTTGCCTCGCTGCCAACCTTCGATCCGAACGATCGCCCGAATCCCCTCGTCGACAAGAATGCCGAACCCGGCGACAGCCCCTTGTTCAACCGCGCGGTGCAGGGGGTCTACGAACTTGGCTCCACCTTCAAGATCTTCGCCGTGGCACAGGCGATGGAACTTGGCCTTGTCGCACCCGATACGCTGGTTGATGCCAATGCACCGATGAAGTGGGGCAAATTCCAGATCAAGGAATTCGAAGGCAAGAACTATGGCCCGCTCCTGTCGGTGACCGATATCATCGCCAAATCCTCCAACGTCGGCACCGCGCACATCGCGCTGATGATCGGAGCGCTGCGCCAGCAGGCCTTCCTGAAATCGCTCGGCTTTTTCGAACCTACCCCGGTCGAGCTGATCGAAGCCCCCGGTGCCAAGCCGCTGATCCCGAAGAAATGGCCCGAAATCGTGACGATCACCACCTCCTACGGCCACGGCATGGCGGCCAGCCCGCTGCACCTTGCCGCCGCCTACGCCGCCATCGGCAACGGCGGCGTGATGATCAAACCGACGCTTCTGAAACGCGACGGGCAGACCACAGGCGTGCGCGTGATGAGCGAGAAGATCGCCAAGGAAGCGGTCACCATGCTCCGCCGGGTGGTCACCGAAGGCACCGCCAGCCTTGGCGAAGTGCCGGGCTATGAAGTGGCGGGCAAGACCGGCACGGCAGACAAGCCGATGAAAACAGGTGGGTATTACAAGGACAAGGTGGTCAACACCTTCGCCTCGGTGTTCCCGGCCTCCAACCCGCAATATGTGCTGATCGTGACGCTCGATGAACCGATCGACACCTCGGGGTCCGAACCACGCCGCACCGCTGGCTGGACGGCAGTTCCCGTCGCGGCCGAAATCATCCGCCGCGTCGCGCCGATGATGGGGCTCAGACCAAAGCTTGAACCTGTCGCCACCGATGCTGTAACTGCCGCCAGCAATTGATGGCCACGAACTTGAAGGTGCGGGCGAATGGCAGAACGGGCAAAGCGGTTATCTGATCTGGGCCTCACCGCCCGCGCCGGGCGTGACCCGGCGCTCTCGGGTCTGACCGCCGACAGCCGCGCCGTGCGGGCCGGCATGTTGTTCGCGGCCCTTCCCGGCACCGCGACACACGGTGCCAACTACATTGCCACCGCACTGGATCAGGGCGCCGCCGCGATCCTGACCGATGCCGCTGGCGCGCGCCTTGCCGCCGCCGTGCTGGCCGACAGTGACACCGCCCTGATCGTCGCCGAAGACCCGCGCGCCACGTTCGCCTGCGCCGCCGCCCTGTGGTTCGGCGCGCAGCCCGACACCATGGTCGCCGTCACTGGCACCAACGGCAAGACCAGCGTCGCCACCTTCACCCGCCAGATCTGGATGACGCTTGGTCACACCGCGATCAACATCGGCACCACCGGCATCGAAGGCGCGTGGGAGGCTCCTTCCAGCCACACCACCCCCGATGCCGTCACCTTGCAAAAGCTGCTCGCCGCCGCTGCCGGCGGTGGCGTGACCCATGCCGCGATGGAGGCGTCGTCCCACGGCCTCGACCAGCGCCGGATGGACGGCGTGCGCCTGAAAGCCGCCGGGTTCACCAACCTCACCCAAGACCATCTCGATTATCACGGCACGATGGATGCCTATTTCGACGCCAAGGCCCAGCTTTTCACCCGCCTTCTGCCCGATGACGGCGTGGCGGTCATCAATCTCAACGGCGCACGCGGCGCCGACATGGCAGCGCTCGCTGCAGCGCGCGGCCTGCGCACCCTGACCATCGGGCATGGCGAGGCGGATCTCCACATCGCGGGCCAGCGCTACGACGCCAAGGGTCAGGATCTGCGCCTGATCTGGCACGGCCAGCCGCATCAGGTGCGCCTGAACCTGATCGGCGGCTTTCAGGCCGAAAACGTCGCCGTCGCCGCGGGCCTCGCCATTGCCGCAGGCGACACCCCCGCCGCCGTGTTCGCCGCCCTGCCGCACCTCACCGGCGTGCGCGGCCGGATGCAGCTTGCCGCCACCCGCCAGAACGGCGCCGCCGTGTTCGTCGATTACGCCCACACCCCCGACGCGATCGAAACCGCGCTCAAGGCGCTGCGCCCGCACGTCATGGGCCGCATCATCATCGTCTTCGGCGCCGGCGGTGACCGTGACCGCACCAAACGCCCCCTGATGGGCGCCGCCGCCCGTGCCCATGCCGATGTCCTCTACGTCACCGACGACAACCCCCGCTCCGAAGACCCCGCCTCGATCCGCAGCGCGATCCTGCAAGCCTGCCCCGATGCCAACGAGGTCGGCGACCGCGCCGAAGCCATCCTGCGCGCCGTCGACGCCCTGCAACCCGGCGACGCCCTCCTGATCGCGGGCAAGGGCCACGAGACCGGCCAGATCATCAACGGCGACGTCTACCCCTTCGATGACGTCGAACAAGCCTCTGTCGCCGTCGCCGCGCTTGACGGAGTGATCTGATGGCCCTCTGGACCTCCCATGACGCCGCCGCCGCCACCGGCGGCACGTCCACCACCGAATGGCAGGCCAACGGCGTTTCCATCGACACCCGCACGCTTGAACCCGGCGACCTCTTCGTGGCCCTGAAAGACCTGCGCGACGGCCACGAATTCGTCGCGGCAGCCCTCGCCAAGGGTGCCGCCGCCGCGATGGTCACCCACCGCCCCGAAGGCGTGGCGCAAGACGCGCCGCTCCTCATCGTGCCGGATGTCCTCCAGGCCCTCGAACGCCTTGGGCAAGCTGCCCGCGCCCGCACCGCCGCAAAGGTCGTCGGCATCACCGGATCGGTCGGCAAGACCTCGACCAAGGAAATGCTCCGCGCCATCCTGTCCGGCCAGGGCAAGACCCACGCCTCCGTCGCCAGTTACAACAACCACTGGGGCGTCCCCCTCACCCTCGCCCGGATGCCCGCCGACACCCGTTTCGCGGTGATCGAGATCGGCATGAACCACCCCGGCGAAATCGCCCCACTGGCCCGCATGGCCCGCCTTGACGTCGCGATGATCACCACCGTCGCCGCCGCGCATCTCGAGGCGTTCGACAGCATCGAAGGCATCGCCCACGAAAAGGCCTCCATCCTCGACGGCCTCAAACCCGGCGGCATCGCGGTCCTCAATGCCGACATCGCCACCACCCCGATCCTGCTGGCCAAGGCGCGCGAGGTCGGCGCCACCCCGATCCTCTTCGGCCACGCCGCCACCGCCGATTACCGCCTGATCACCGTCCAGATCGCCGATGAGACGACCGTCGTCCAAGCCACCCGCCACGGCCTGCCTGTCCTCTTCAAGGTGCTCACCCCCGGCTCGCACTTCGCCGCCAACGCCCTCGGCGCGCTGGCCGTGGCCGAAGCCCTCGGCGCCGATCCGACCATCGCCACCTGCGACCTTGGCCTCTGGCAACCCCCGGCCGGGCGGGGCATGCGCGAACGCATCCTCCTCGACCGGGTGGATGAAACCCATTTCGACCTGATCGACGACGCCTTCAACGCCAACCCCGCCTCGATGGCCGCCGCCCTCGACGTGCTCATTGCCGCCAAACCGCAAGACGGCATCGGCCGTGTCGGTGCCGGTCGCCGCATCGCCATTCTCGGCGACATGCTGGAACTCGGGCCGACCGAGGCCGCCTTGCACGCCGCCATCGCCCGGCATCCCGGCCTTGCCAGCATCACCACCATCCATTGTGTCGGGCCGCGCATGAAGGCGCTCTGGTCGGCCCTGCCGCGCCGCCAGCGCGGCGACTGGGCCGAAACCGCCACCGAACTCGCCGCCCGCGCCCGATCCTTGATCGACGCCGGCGACATCATCCTCGTCAAAGGCTCCAAAGGCTCCAAGGTCAGCCTCGTCGTTGACGCATTGCGCAAGATGGGGCAGGGCGCTGCCCCCAACGAAAGGACCCCGTAAATGTTCTTCTGGCTGACCGAGTTTTCCGACGGGGGCGACGTCTTCAACCTCTTTCGCTACATCACCTTCCGCGCGGGGGGCGCTTTTGCCACCGCGCTGATCTTCGGCTTCCTCTTCGGTCAACCCTTGATCGACCTGCTGCGCCGCCGTCAGGGCAAGGGCCAGCCGATCCGCGATGATGGCCCGCAATCGCACTTCTCCAAGGCCGGCACCCCCACGATGGGCGGCCTTCTGATCCTGTCGGCGCTGATGGTGTCGACCCTCCTCTGGGCGCGGCTCGACAATCCCTATGTCTGGATCGTGGTGCTCGTCACGCTCGCCTTCGGCCTGATCGGCTTTGCCGACGATTACGCCAAGGTCACCAAGCAAAACACCAAGGGCGTGTCGGGCAAGGTCCGCATGGGCCTCGGCCTGCTGATCGCGGCGCTCGCCGCCTATGCCGCCGCGCAGTTCCACCCCGACGCGCTGACCAACAAGCTGGCCTTCCCGGTGTTCAAGGATGCGCTTTTCGACATCGGCATCTTCTTCGTCCCCTTCGGCATGATCGTCATCGTCGGTGCCGCCAACGCGGTCAACCTGACGGATGGGCTCGACGGGCTTGCCATCATGCCGGTCCTGATCGCCGGCGGCACGCTTGGCATCATCGCCTATGTCGTCGGCAACGCCAATTTCGCCGACTATCTCGATGTCCACTTCGTCCCCGGCACGGGCGAGCTTTTGATCTTCTGCTCCGCCCTCTTCGGCGCGGGTCTCGGGTTTTTGTGGTATAACGCGCCTCCCGCCGCCGTGTTCATGGGCGACACCGGGTCGCTGGCCTTGGGCGGCGCCCTTGGCGCCATCGCGGTCTGCACCAAGCACGAGATCGTGCTGGCCATCGTCGGCGGCCTTTTCGTGGTCGAGGCGCTCTCGGTGATCATCCAGGTGCTGTATTACAAGCGCACCAAGAAGCGCATCTTCCTGATGGCCCCGATCCACCACCACTTCGAGAAGAAGGGTTGGGCCGAACCGCAGATCGTGATCCGCTTCTGGATCATCTCGCTGATCCTCGCGATGATCGGGCTGGCGACCCTCAAGGTGCGCTGATCCCCGATGCGCGAGGCCGACCTCTACCCCGCCCTCAAGGCCTACCTGCAAGCGCAGGGCTACGCGGTGAAGGCCGAGGTCGGTGCCTGCGACATCCTCGCCCGGCGCGGCGAGGATCCGCCTCTGGTGGTCGAGATGAAGACCACCTTCTCCCTCGCCCTCGTGATGCAGGGCGTGGCGCGGCAGGGCCTCTTCGACACCGTCTACCTCGCTGTGCCGGTGTCGCCCGCCAAGGGCTGGGCGCTGCGCTACAAGGACATCACCGGGCTCTGCCGCCGCCTTGGCCTTGGCCTTCTGGCGGTCGATGTGGCGCAAGGGGCGGTGACCGCCCACCTCGACCCCGCGCCCTACACGCCGCGCAAATCCGCCCCCCGCGCCGAACGCCTTTTGCGCGAATTCGACCGCCGCGTCGGTGATCCGAACACCGCCGGAACCACCCGCACGCCGCGGATGACCGCCTACCGGCAGGATGCGCTGCGCTGTGCGGCCGAACTCGCGCGCAGCGGCCCGACAGGCGGCCCGCTCCGCGCCATGCTGGTCGCCCGCGCCACCGGCGTGGCCCGTGCCGCCGCCCTGATGCGCGCCGATCACTACGGCTGGTTCGACCGGTTGGGCAAAGGCACCTACGCCCTCACCCCGCGCGGTGCGGCAGCCGTTGCCGAAAACCACGCGGCCCTTGCGGCGCTGCGCGCCGCCTGATCGCGGCAAATCCCCTGCAAAAGTCCTGACATTTCCTTAACGGGCTCCCTAACACATTGATCGCACGTCTTTTCCGAAACGTCCCACCGTGGGACACCCATCCCCTCTTCCCCTTTCCCCTTTGCTCAAATATCCCACGGGGGGTGCGGGGGGTGTGAAACCCCCCGCCCTTTCGGAAAAGGGCACGCGATGATTCCAGTGATCGGCTACAGCGGCCAGAAGGTCGCCGTCCTCGGCCTCGGCCGCTCCGGCCTCGCCACCGCCCGCGCCCTCGCCGCCGGCGGCGCCGAACCCCTGCTCTGGGACGACAGCCCCGAGGCGCGCGCAAAAGCCGAGGCGGAAGGCTTCACCCTGTCCGACCTCACCCGCGCCACCGCCTTCGACGGCGTGGCCCTCCTCGTCACCTCACCCGGCATCCCGCACCTCTACCCCTTGCCCCACAAGATCACCGCCCGCGCGCTCGACGCAGGCATGCCGGTCGATAACGACATCGGCCTCTTCTTCCAAAGCTACGCCACCTCCGACTGGGAAGGCTTCGACCAGCCCCCGAAGATCGTCGCCGTCACCGGCTCGAATGGCAAATCAACCACCACCGCGCTCATCCACCATATCCTCATCGAAGCCGGCCGCCCCACCCAGATGGCCGGCAACATCGGCCGCGGTGTCCTCGACCTCGAACCCGCGCAGGACGGCGAGGTGATCGTCCTCGAACTTTCCAGCTACCAGACCGAGCTTGCCCGCGCCCTCACCCCCGATGTCGCGGTCTTCACCAACCTCTCGCCCGACCACCTTGACCGGCACAATGGCATGGGCGGCTACTTCGCCGCCAAGCGCCGGCTTTTTGCCGAAGGCGGCCCCGACCGCGCCGTGATCGGCGTGGACGAACTGGAAGGCCGCTTTCTTGCCGGCCAGCTTGCGCAAGGCGCCAGCGACGACCGGGTGATCCGCATCTCGTCGGGGCAAAAGCTGGAAGGCTTCGGCTGGTCGGTCTTTGCCCGCAAGGGCTTTCTTGCCGAATGGCGCAAGGGCCGGCAGGTCGCGTCGATCGACCTGCGCGCCGTCTCGGGCCTGCCGGGTGCCCACAACCACCAGAACGCCTGCGCCGCCTACGCCACCTGCCGCAGTCTCGGCCTTGCGCCAAAGCTGATCGAAGAGGCGCTGCACAGCTTTGCCGGCCTGCCGCATCGTAGCCAGCTTGTCGGCGAACGCGCCGGGGTCCGCTTTGTGAACGACAGCAAGGCCACCAACGTCGACAGCGCCGCCAAGGCGCTGCAAGCCTTCCCCAGGATCCGCTGGATCGCGGGCGGCATGGGCAAGGACGGCGGCATCGCGGCCCTGCAACCGTTCCTTGGAACGGTGGTCAAGGCCTACCTCATCGGCCATTCCGCCCGCGATTTCGCGCTGCAACTCGGTGATACCCCGCATGTCCTCTGCGAGACGATGGAGCGTGCCGTCACCCTTGCCGCCGCCGAGGCCGAGGCAGGCGAAACCGTCCTTCTCGCCCCCGCCGCCGCCAGCTTTGACCAGTATCCGAACTTTGAAAAGCGCGGCGAAGATTTCACTCAGCGGGTGAAGGCCATCCTCGGCTAGACGTCATGCGCGCGCATAGGTCAACCGGATCACGTCTTCGGTGATCCGCTCGCTCGCAACGAGACGCAACCTTGGCAGCGGGCCTGCAAAGAACGGCTTCCCGCGCCCAAGCACGACAGGGTGATAGTAGAGACGGTATTCGTCGATCAGGCCGATTTCGCCCAAGGTCTGTGCAAGGACCGTGCCGGACACCGCCACTTCACCGTCAAGATCGGCTTTCAGCCGCCGCGCGCAAGACTCGATATCCGCGCTCACCAGCGTCGCGTTCGACCCGACCGTAGCGAGTGTCGTGGAGGCGACCCACTTCGGTTGGGCCAGCCACGCCGCCGCGAAGGCGCGATGGTCGTCGGTCCACTCTGCCAGCGGGGTTTCCCAGTAACGCATGATCTCGTAGATCCGCCGCCCGTAAAGGCTGGCCGTCGCGCCACGCACCTGTTCGATCCAGTGGCGGAACAACTCGGGCCCCGGTGCGAACCCCTCGTGGTCCACATAGCCGTCCAAAGACACGTTCATGGATACGACAAATTTCGCCATGCGGACCCCTCCCGGTCACACCGCCCGTTTCAGCCCGCCCGCCGCCGCCGATGCCTCGGCCTGATCGAGCAGGCGCTGCAACACCGCGCCGCGGGCGAAATCGGGTTCCGCAGCGCCTTCGCCCCGGATCGCCGCGATGAAACGCTGATAGACCGTCGGCACCGCCGGACACTCCACCTCGCGCCAGGTCGCGGTCGGCATGTCATCCCCGACCGAGGCGCGCAGACGGCTGACCGAGTTTTCAAAGCTGACCTCAAGCCCGCCCTTGTCGCCAAAAATCCGCAAGCGCAGGTCGTTCAGATGGCCTGAGGCAAAGCGCGTCGCGGCCACCGTGCCCAGCGCGCCGTTGTCCAGAACCACCTGCATCGTGGCGCTGTCGTTGGCGTCCAGCACATACTCCCCGATCCGCCCCCCCGGCGCCTTGTCGAAGGTGGCCAGCAGGCAAGATACCTCGCGCGCGCCCATGCCCGCCACGAAGGTGGCAAAGTCGAGGATATGGATGCCCACGTCCCCCAGCACACCTTTCGATCCATGCGCGGTCGACAGCCGCCACAGCCACTGCGCCTCGCGGTCCCAATGGCCCCAGGCGGGTTGGGTCAGCCAGCTTTGCAGATACGACGCTTCGAAATGCCGGACGGTGCCGACAGCACCTTCCCGCACCATCGCCGCACCCTTTTGCAAGGCGGCCACGTTGCGGTAGGTCAGGTTGACCATGTTGACGACCCCGGCCCGCGCCGCCGCCTCGGCCATTTCGGTGGCCTGGGCAGCGTTGGTGGCCAGCGGCTTTTCGCACAACACAGGCTTGCCCGCCGCAATCACCGGCATCGTGGTGGCGTAATGCGCCGCATCGGGCGTCACGTTCGTGACGGCGTCGAACTCGCCCCAGCTCAACGCCTCGTCAACCGAGGCAAAGCCGCGTTCGATGCCATGCCTTGCGCGAAACGCCGCCAGATTTTCCGCCCGCGTATCCACCCCGCCCACCAGCGTCACGCCGGGGATCGCCGCAAACGCCTCGGCATGGTTGTTCGCCATGCCGCCGGTGCCGATGATCAGTAGCCGGACAGATTGCATCACCGATACCCCGCCTCGCCGTCATGGTGCAGGCGCGGGCCGCGTTCCACAATCGGCTCCAGTGCGTCCGCAACCGGCCGGTTCGGCGCCTCGTTTGGTGCCGCGATCCGCGCCGCCGGATTGTGCGCCCAGCGGACACCGTTTGCGATGATCCGCTGCACCAGCGGCAGATGATAGGTCGGATAGGTTTCATGCCCCGGACGGAAGTAGAACACGTTGCCCGCCCCGCGCTTGTAGGTCAGGCCCGACCGGAATACCTCGCCGCCCTGAAACCACGAGATGAACACCGTTTCCAAGGGTTCGGGCACGCCAAAGGGTTCGCCATACATCTCCTCCTGCTCGATCTCGAAATGGTCAGGTATGCCCGCCGCGATCGGGTGGTTGCGGCTGGTCACCCAAAGCCGCTCGCGCTCGCCCGCCTCGCGCCACGACAGGTTGCAGGGCGCGCCCATCAGCCGCTTGAACGGTTTGGAAAAATGCGCCGAATGCAGGAAGATGATTCCCATACCGCCCCAAACCGCATCGCAGACCCGCTCCACGATCGTGTCATCCACATCGCCATGCGCGGCGTGACCCCACCAGATCAGCACGTCGGTTGCGGCCAGCTTTTCGGTGGTCATCCCGTGCTCGTCATCCTGCAAGGTGACGCTCGATGCGGTGATCCCACCCGCGTGGTTCAACGCTTCGGCAATCGTGCCATGCATGGTTTTGGGGTAAACCTCCGCGACGACCTTGTTCTTGTGTTCGTGGACATTTTCACCCCAAACGGTGACGCGAATGGTCATGGTGGTCTCCCTCGGCCCCTGCGGGCTATGGCTGCAAGCAAGGCGGACACGCTAGTCTCCAAAGCGCTTTCAATCAAGATGCGGGAGGCACGAAAGGCGCTTGCCAGCCGGGCGCCAAGCGCGGATCGTGCGGTGATGACAGCGACCTCGCTCCGCCTGCGGCTTTTGTGTGATGACCGGCTGGTCCTTGGCCCCGGCAAGGCCGAGCTTCTGTCAGGCATTGCCGCGACCGGCTCGATTTCGGCGGCAGGGCGCGCGATGGGCATGAGCTACAAGCGCGCCTGGTCGCTGGTGGAAGAGGTGAACGCGGCCTTCGCCACGCCCCTTGTCGTCAGCGCGCGCGGCGGGGCAGGGGGCGGCGGCGCCAGCCTGACCGAAGCGGGGCAAACCGTTCTGAACGCCTACCGCTCGATGCTGGCGCACACCGAAGCCGCCTGCGCCGGGGATATCGCGCGGATCACGGCCTTGCTTGGCGATATGTCTAGCCGGAAATAACGCTTGCCAAGCTATCCTAGCCTGCTGTTATGCTTTGCTGGCAAAAAGGAAACCCTGGCCATGTCCGTCTGGCGCCTTGCCGCACTGCTGTCGCTGCTGTCGCTGCTGTCGCTGCCCGTCTCGGCGGCTGAAGTCACCGTGTTTGCCGCCTCCAGCCTCAAGACCGCGTTGGATGCGGTCGCCGCCGCGTGGCGCGCCGAAACCGGCAACAATGCCGCGATTTCCTATGCCGGCAGCCCAGCCTTGGCCAAGCAGATCCTCGCCGGCGCCCCGGCCGAGGTGTTCGTCTCTGCCTCGCCGGAATGGATGGACAGCGTTGCGGAAGCGGGCCTTCTGCGGCCCGACAGCCGGGTCGACCTTCTGGGCAACCAGCTTGTCCTAATCGCCCACGGTCCTGCCGTTACCCCGATCCGGCTTGACGCCTCGACCGACCTTGCGGCGCGCCTGGATGGCGGCAAGCTGTCGATGGCGATGGTCGACAGCGTCCCCGCCGGCCAATACGGACGCGAGGCGCTGACCGCCCTCGGGCTGTGGGACGGCGTCAAGGACAGCGTCGTGCAATCTGAAAACGTGCGCGCGGCCCTGCAATTCGTCGCCTTGGGCGAGGCGCCGCTGGGGGTGGTCTACCTCTCCGACGCCATCGCCGACCAGGACGCCGTCAGCATCGTCGCCACCTTTCCCGACACCAGCCACCGCCCGATCATCTACCCCGCCGCGCTGACCACCCTCGCCTCGCCCGAAGCGGCGGCTTTCCTCGATTTTCTATCCTCTCCCGCCGCGCAGGCAATCTTTACCGCGCAGGGCTTCACCGTGCTGGGCGCCAAGTGACAAACCCGCTGGGCGCCGAGGAATGGCAGGCGCTGCTTTTGTCGCTGCGCGTGTCTGTCTGGGCCACACTAGTCAGCCTGCCCCTCGGTATCCTTGCCGCCCACGCCCTTGCCCGCTGGACCTTTCCGGGCCGCACCTTGTTGAACGGTCTGGTCCACCTGCCGCTGATCCTGCCACCCGTGGTCACCGGCTACCTCCTCCTCGTCACCTTCGGTCGCAGCGGCCCGGTCGGAGCCTTCCTTTACGACACCTTCGGCATCACGCTGGCCTTTCGCTGGACCGGGGCCGCGCTGGCCGCCGCCGTGATGGCCTTTCCCCTGATGGTCCGCGCCATCCGCCTGTCGATCGAGGCGGTTGATCCGCGTCTGGAACAGGCCGCCGCCACCCTTGGCGCATCGCGGCCCGTGGTGTTTCTGACCGTCACCCTGCCGCTGATCCTGCCCGGCATCGTCGCAGGCGTGATCCTCGCCTTCGCCAAGGCGATGGGCGAGTTTGGCGCCACCATCACCTTCGTCTCCAACATTCCCGGCCAGACCCAGACCCTGCCCTCGGCGATCTACGCCTTCCTGCAGGTTCCGGGGGGCGAATCCTCTGCCCTGCGCCTTGTCCTGATCTCGGTCGCGGTGGCGATGGCCGCCCTCATCGCCTCGGAATGGGTGTCGCGCCGCATCGCGCGCCGGGTGGCTGGCCAATGACGCTGCGGGTGTCCCTTCAGCACCGCTTGGGTGACTTTGCGCTGGATGTGGCGTTTGCCGCGCCTGCGGGGCTGACCTGCCTTTTCGGCCGCTCCGGCTCTGGCAAGACCACGGTGGTCAACGCCGTCGCGGGCCTTTTTCGCCCCGATGCGGGACGGGTGGACCTTGACGGCGTCACCCTGTCGAACCTGCCAACCCCTGCTCGCCGCGTCGGGTATGTGTTTCAGGACGCCCGCCTGTTCCCGCACCTTACCGTGCGCCAGAACCTGCGCTACGGCGGCTTCGTTCGCCGCCGCCCGGCTGCGGGCTTTGACCAGATCGTCACACTCCTTGATATCGCCCCGCTCTTGGACCGCCGCCCCGCCGCACTGTCGGGTGGCGAGAAAAGCCGTGTCGCCATCGGTCGGGCGCTGCTGTCAGACCCGCGCCTCCTGCTGATGGACGAACCCCTCGCCGCGCTGGACGAGGCGCGCAAGGCCGAGATCCTGCCCTACATCGAACGCCTGCGCGACGAGACCGGGTTGCCGATCCTTTACGTCAGCCATTCCCTGTCCGAGGTGGCCCGCCTTGCCACCACCATCGTGGTGATGGACGCGGGCCGTGTGATCCGGTCCGGGCCAGCGGCCGAAATCCTGTCCGATCCCGACACCGCGCCGATCCTCGGCCTGCGCGATGCGGGCTCGGTGCTGACCGCCCGCATCGCCGCGCACGACGCGGATGGCCTGACCCGGCTGGAAACCGGCGCTGGCCCGTTGTGGTTGCCAGCGATCTCCGGCCCGGTCGGGCGCAAGGTGCGCATCCGCATCGCAGCACAGGATGTGATCCTGTCACGCACCCGTCCCGAAGGCCTGTCGGCGCTGAACATCCTTCCCGGTGTGGTTCTGGCCGTGCGCCCCGGCGACGGCCCCGGAATGCTGGTGCAGCTTGATGTCGGCGGTCAGCGCCTGCTGGCCCGCATCACCCGCCGCTCGGCACACGCGCTTGACGTACGTCCTGGCCAACACCTCCACCTGATCGTGAAATCCGTGGCGGTGGCGCAAGGCGATGTCGGCGTCACAGCCGCAGGTTGATCCGCTGCGCCCAGATCTCGCCCGCCGCCCATTGATCTGCCGCAATTGCTTGCAGGCCCTGCCGCCCCGGCGGCCAAATGCGCGAAAGTTACCGCCGGATCGCACACTTGTCACAATGCTTCGTTGACAGTGCTACCCACAAGCATCGTAAGGTTCCACCGCAGGTCGCTGGGGGATCTTCTGCCGAACCATTGTTACAGAAGATGCGCATCGTGCTGCTGCGTCAGAGCGACGGCCGCCAATAACCCGGCATGAACCGGAACAGCCCGTCGCCAGGAATTATCGACAACTAGGGAGACTGACCTTGAAAAACACCACCTCCGCCTTCAGCCGCCGCCGGTTCCTGCAAGGGTCCGCCGCCGGTATGGGCATCCTCGCCGCACCGGCGATCATTTCGTCCAAGGCGCTTGCCTCGTCGGGCGAACTGAACTTCACCGGCTGGGCCGGCTATCCGGTTCTGGCCGAAAAAGTGTTCCCGGCCTTCACCGCGGCCACCGGCATCACCGTGAACTTCACCGAACAGCCCGACCAGGACACGATGCTGGCACAGGCCAAGATCGCGCTCGAAGCCGGCGGCGTCGACGTGATCGAACCGACCATCGACCGCGTCGGTGCGTGGAACTCGAACGGCCTTCTTGGCGCTTGGGACGAATCCAAGCTGGCGATGGACAACTACCTGCCGGGCCTCGCTGATGGCGCGGCTGGTGAGCGTTCGCGTGCCGATGGCAAGCTCCTTTACGTCCCGTCGAACTGGGGCACCGAGGCGCTGGTCTACAACAAGGAATCGGCAGTCCTTGGTGATCCGCCGTCGCTTGGCGCGCTGTTCGACCCGGCCAACCAGGTCGTTCTGCGCCCTCACTCGGCCCTTGCCGCAATGGGCCGCTGGCTTGACGCGACCGGCAAACTGCCGCGTCCGTGGATGGACGGCTACACCGACATGGCCGCAATGACCGAACTGTGGGACATCGCGCTGGCCGAAGCCGTCAAGGCCAAGGGCAACGTCGTCCAGTTCTGGTCGGGTGAAAACGAAGCCAACGCCGGTTTCGTGGCCAACGGCGCGACCGTGGGCCTGTGCTGGGATTCGACCGGCTTCAACCTGCGTAACGACGGGTACGGCTACATGGCCCCGGCCGAAGGCGCCTTCGCCTGGCACCAGGGCTTCGTGCTGGTCAAGAACGCCACCAACGTCGACCAGGCGCACGAATTCGCCAAGTGGGTCTCGACCGCCGAAGGCTCTGCCCTCTGGGCCACCGCCTTCTCGTCGAACCCGGTCGGCAAGGGTGGCGCTGCCGGCATGGACCCGGCCGTGGCCGAATACTACAACTCCGCCTTCGACGATGCCAAGCTGGCTGCCCTGTGGTGGTGGCCCGACCAGTCGGCCGAATTCCTCGCCAAGCGCGGCGAATACGCTGACAAGTACAAGGCTTCCTGATCCTTGGTCTGAAATCTGCGCACGCCGGGTCTGCAACGACCCGGCGTCTGCATTTCTGCCCCCCGTCAAGCCAATTCCGTTGCGCGACGTACGGGGCCTCTTTAAGTTGACTGGCAAGACAATAAAAAAAACGACCTGGGGATGGGACGCCGCAATGAGCGCTGGGATTGATCTTGATAACGTCGTCTGCGATTTTGGTTCGTTCCGCGCGGTCGATACTGTGAACGTGTCGATCCAGCCGGGAGAGTTCTTTTCCTTCCTCGGCCCCTCTGGCTGTGGCAAGACCACCATCCTGCGCATGATTTCGGGCTTCATCGAACCCACCGGTGGCGTGATCCGCATCGGCGGCAAGGATGTCCGGGGCCAGCGCCCGAACCAGCGCCCGACCGCGCTGATCTTCCAGAACCTGGCACTTTTCCCCCTGATGCCGATCTGGGAAAACATTGCCTTCGGGCTTGAAGTGCGCGGCGTCGACAAGGCCACCCGCCGCAAACGGGCCGAGGACCTGCTTGCCCTGGTGGACCTTCCCGGTGCCGCCGACAAGATGGTCAGCCAGCTTTCCGGCGGCCAGAAACAGCGCGTCGCCATCGCCCGCGCGCTGGCGGTCGAACCCTCGGTCATGCTCCTTGATGAACCCCTCTCGGCGCTGGACCTGAAGCTGCGCCAGCACATGCGCGCCGAACTGCGCGCCATCCAGAAACGCACCGGCGTGACCTTCATCTACATCACCCATGATCAGGGCGAGGCGCTGGCGATGTCCGACCGCGTCGGTGTAATGAGCCAGGGTAGACTGCAACAGGTGTCGAACCCGCGCGACATCTACAACAACCCGGTCAACGGCTTTGTCGCCTCGTTCGTCGGTGAAAACAACGTGTTGACCGGCGCCGTCGCCGCGCCTTCCGGCGGCTTTGCGGTGATGGAAACGCCCCACGGCCGCTTCCGCGCCCGCATTGCCGATGGCGTCTCGGGCCAAAGCGTCAAGCTTTACGTCCGCCCCGAACACATGCGCTTCAGCGACAGCCCGACCGCCGAAAACTCCACCCCCGTGACCGTCACCGAGGTCGCCTTCGAGGGCAACTTCATCTCGGTCCACGCGCAATCCGACAGCGGCATGACCTTTCTTTCGGAACTGCGCAACGACGGCTCCGCCCCGGTGCCCGCCGTTGGCACCCGGCTGCATGTCAGCTTTGATCCCGCCGTCGCCGCGATCCTGCCCGACGCCTCCGTTGCAAGGGGCTGACCCATGCACGACATGTTCAAACGCTACGGCACCGGCCTCACGACGATGATCCTTCTGGTCACCGCCTTCTGGATTCTGATCCTGCTGATCCTGCCCAACCTCACCATGTTCGAAAGCTCGTTCCGCCCCTACCTTCCGGTGACCGAAGTGGGCGGGCCGAAGGATGTCTATTCCTTCGCGAACTACGGCCGCATCCTTGGCGCCAACGCCGACTTGACGGTGCTGGGGATCACATTCGAGGTGCCGGTGCGGGTCAAGGTGTTCATCCTGACGATTTTCTATTCCGCCGTCGTCACCCTGATCACCTTCGCGCTGGCCTATCCTCTGGCCTATTATCTCGCCAAGATTGTCGCGCCGAAATCGCTGCCGACGCTGTTCCTTTTGCTGTTCGTGCCGCTCTGGGTGTCGGAAATCCTGCGCTCCTTCGCATGGTTCATCATCCTTGCCTTCAAGGGCCCGCTGAACGTGGCCCTGATGTCGCTCGGGATCATCGACAGCGAAATCCGCTGGATCGCAGGCTTCAGTCCGGTGATCATCGGTCTGGTCTATACCTATGTCCTGTTCATGCTGTTCCCGCTCTACAACGCCATGCAATCGCTGGATTCAAACCAGATCGAGGCCGCCGAAGACCTTGGCTCGCCCTGGTGGCGCACGCATTGGCGTGTGATCCTGCCGCACGCCAAGCCCGGCATCGCGTCGGGCGCGGTGATGGTGTTCATGCTGTCCGCCGGCTCGCTGCTGGTGCCCTCGCTCCTCGGCTCCACCACCTCGGGCTGGTTCACCCAGACCATTCAGGGCGTGATGCTGGAAGAGGCCGACTGGAACACCGGCGCCGCCTTCGCCTTCCTCCTCCTGATCGTCTGCACCCTCTTCGTCAGCCTGATGATGCGGGTCTTCGGCGTGCGCCTGTCGGACATCGCGAAATGAGGGGGGCCGCCATGCACAAGACCCGCGACCTTCTGGGCCACGTCTACATGACGGCCTTCCTGATCTACCTTCTGGTGCCGCTGCTGGTGATGGGCGGGGCTGCGTTCAACGACAGCAAGCTGCCAACCATCGTGCCGTGGGTCGGCTTTACCGACCGCTGGTTTATCGACCTGTGGAACGACACCCGCGTCTGGATCGCGTTTCGCAACACCATCCTCGTGGCGCTAGGCGTGGTTGCCCTTGCGGTCCCGATCGGCACGGCGGGCGCGATCCTGATCAACTCGATCTCCGGCCGCTGGCGCGCCTCGCTTTACGGGCTGATGGTCGCGCCGATCCTGATCCCCGGCGTCGTCATCGGCATCTCGACGCTGCTTTTCTGGAACAACTTCAATGTTGGCGCGGGGCTGCATCTTTCGGTTCTGGGCCAGGTCAGCTACATCGCGTCCTTCGTGATGCTGCTTGTCCTTGCCCGCCTGCAAAGTTTCGACGCCGGCCTCGAAGAAGCCGCCCTCGACCTTGGCGCCAGCCATTCCCAAGTGATGCGCCGCATCCTTCTGCCGCATCTTTACCCGGCCATCGGGGCAGGGGCCGCCATCGCCTTTTTCCAGTCGATCGAAAACTTCAACGTCACCCTCTTCACGAGGGGCGGGCAAGATACGCTGACGGTCTACGTCTTTTCCAAGGTCCGCTCCGGCATCACCCCCACGATCAATGCGCTGGCGCTCCTGCTGATCCTCTTCACCCTCGGCCTCGCGATCTGGTGGGAACTGACTCGCCGCCGCAAGGCCCGGATCGAAGCCGCCCGCGAAGCCGAAGCCCGCCGCGCCGAAGAAGCGATGGCCTGAAGCCCCATATTTGCTCTTTTCAAAAATACTCCACGGGAGGTGCGGAGGGTGTGAAACCCTCCGCTCCCCCGGACGCGCCGGGCGCACCCGTCAAAGACCCTGCAAAACCGTGTCGCACAGCGCCGATTGCGGATCGGCCAGATCGTCGATCACGCTGAAATGGTGCTCGCCCGGCCGGGCGGTCCAAGGGCAAGCCCATTCTTCCGACAACACCCGCGCCTGCCACAAAAACGCTGGCCGCTCCTCCGCGCCCACCCAGACATGCGCCGAAACACCCGCCCGCAGTCCATGCCGCGCCGGGCTTTCCACGGCCGCCTCGGCCGCGTCGATCTGCAACACCCCGTTCATTGCCGTCGCCCGCAACGGCTCCAACTCCGTCAAGGGCGAGATCGGCACCACCCGAGCCACCGGCACGTCCAGATCCGCGCAGCCCATCCGCGCCGACAGATGCCCGCCCGCCGAATGGCCCGTCACCACCATCGGCCCCGCCACCCGTGCGGCCACCATCCGGCAGGCCTCGGCGATCTCGGCCGTCATCGCCCCGATCCGCACGTCTGGTGCCAGCGTGTAGGACGGCATTGCCACCGCAAATCCCCTTGCCAATGGCCCCGCCGCCAGATGCGACCAGAGGCTGCGATCAAACGCCTTCCAATAGCCGCCATGCACGAAAACGACCGCGCCGCGCGCCTCGTCCCGCGGATGAAAGAGGTCCAGCACCTGCCGCCCGCCCGGTCCGTAGGCCAACCCGAGGTCCGCCCGCGCGCCCATCTCGCCCCGAAACCGCGCCGCCTCCGCCGTCCACCGCGCCGGATACTCGGCCGCACCGGCGATGAAATCACCATTGGCGTAGTCGCGGTCCGGATCGGTGGCGGAATAGGCGGGCCTCACGCTTTCACCGCCGACAGATGCGTCGGGCAATGTTCGCCCGCATCCAGCATCGGAATCATCCGTTCCCAGATCGCGATGTTGCGATCGACAAACTCCTTGCCCAACCGATCCTCCGCCTTGCGGCCCAAGGGGCCCTTCAGCCGCGCCAACTCGTCGCGCGCCTCGCGCCGATACCATTCGGTCCGCGACCGGGTCACGACATTGTAAAACCCCGCCGTTTCCATCGCGGTGCGATAGTCTTCCACGGTGGCCATCTGAAAATCCAGACCTTCAGCGGCGATGTAGGCCTCCATCGCGGCAGACGGGGGGCGCGACCCAAGCAGCCAGTCCGACGCGAGAAAGCGCCCACCCGGACGCAACACGCGAAACACCTCGGCCATCAGCGCCGGCTTGTCGGCGATGTGCAGGATCGCTTCCTTGGAAAACACCACGTCGAAGGTGTCGGGCGGAAACGGCAGCGGCCCCGGAACCACCTTGACCAGCCCGATCCGGTCGGTCAATCCGCGCGCAGCGATGCGCTGGCGGGCGTGGGCCAGCACGCCATCCTCCACGTCGATCCCGGTGACGTAGCCGGCACCCTGACCTTCCACCAGCGCCATCGCCGTGCCACCCGCGCCCGACCCGATGTCCAGAACCGTCGCGCCACGGATATCTTCCGACCCGACAATCCGGCCCACTTCTGCGGTGCCGCCGGGAGACAGAAACCCCTCGCCCCAGATCGCTTCGCAGACGTCGATCAGTTCGGCCGAATAGTGTCCCGTCGCGGTCTCGGTCACATCACCGCCCCGATCTGCCACGGCACGAATTCCGCACCGCCAAAGCCCAGCTCCTCGGACAGTGATTTCTGCCCTGAGGCCACCGCGATGATCCGGTCAAGGATCTCTTCGCCCTTGGCCTCGATGCTGACCCCGTCAAGGATGTCGCCGCAGTTGATGTCCATGTCCTCGGCCATGCGGGCATACATCTCGCTGTTCGTCGCCAGCTTGATGCAGGGGCTGGGCTTGTAGCCTGACACCGATCCCCGCCCCGTGGTGAACACGATCATCGTTGCCCCCGATGCGATCTGCCCCGTCACCGAACACGGGTCGTATCCGGGGCTGTCCATGTAGACAAACCCCGGCTCGGTGATCGGTTCCGCAAATTTGTAGACGCCCGCCAAGGGGGCTGTGCCGCCCTTCGCCACCGCGCCGAGCGATTTTTCAAGGATCGTCGTCAGCCCGCCCTTCTTGTTGCCGGGCGAGGGGTTGTTGTCCATCTCGCCACCGTTGCGGGCGGTATATTCCTCCCACCAGCGGATGCGCTCCAGCAGCTTTTCGCCCACCTCCGGCTTGACCGCGCGGCGGGTGAGAAGGTGTTCGGCGCCGTAAATCTCTGGCGTTTCCGACAGGATCGTTGTTCCGCCCATCTGCACCAGAAGGTCGCTTGCATGGCCCAAGGCCGGGTTCGCCGTGATCCCCGAATAGCCGTCCGACCCGCCGCATTGCAGCCCAACCATCAGCTTTGACACCGGCGCAGGCGCCCGCGCCACACGGGCCGCCACCTCGGCCATCTCGCGCAGCACGCGAAGCCCCGCCTCGATGGTGGCCCGCGTGCCGCCGGTCCCCTGGATCGTCATGTAGCGAAAGTTGCCATCCGGGCGCAGCCGCCCTTGGCCCACAAGATCCGGCACCTGCATCACCTCGCAGCCCAGACCCACCAGCAATATCCCCCCGAAATTCGGGTTCCGCGCATAGCCCTTCAACGTGCGCATCAGGGTGTCATACCCCTCGTTCACGCCAGACATGCCGCAGCCGGTGTTGTGCACGATCGGCACGAACCCGTCGATATTGGGCATGGATGACAGGACCGGGTCCTTCTCTGCCGCCTCGGCGATGAACCGCGCGACCGAACCGGAACAGTTCACGCTGGTCAGAATGCCAAGGTAGTTCCGCGTGCCCACCGTGCCATCGGGGCGGTGATAGCCCATGAAGGTTTTCGGCGCCAACGGGGGCAGGGGGCGGGATTCCGCGCCGATGGCATAGTCGCTGGAATGTGGTCCCATGCCCAGATTGTGGCTGTGGATGTGCGCGCCTGCCGCTATATCCGCAGTCGCCTGCCCGATGATCTGGCCATAGCGGATCACCTTTTCACCCTTGCCGATGGCCCGCGCGGCGATCTTGTGGCCGCGCGGCACCGGTCCCGCCAGCGCCACGTCCAGACCTGTCGGGCGGTCGCCCGCCCGCAGATCGGCCAAGGCGATCACCACATTGTCCGCGCCGTGCAGCCGGATCACCCCTTCAGCCATGTCAGCCCCTTCCTTGACAGCGTGCAGTCCTTGCCTAACATGTTAGCATGCTACAACCAGCCGAGCCCGCCTCACAAGAGCAGACCGCCGCGATGCGGCTCTTGCCGCTGGCTCGGTTTTCCGGCTCGCTCGGCCAGAAGGTCTATCAGACCCTGCGCCACGCGATCCTGTCGCTGGCCTACAGCCCCGGCGAAATCCTGCGAAAGCCCGACATTTGTGCCGCCCTCGGCGTCTCGCGCAGCCCGGTGGCCGATGCGGTGGCGCGGCTTCAGGTCGAGGGTCTGGTCGATGTGATCCCGCAGGCCGGCACCTTCGTCGCCCGCTTTTCGATGCGGGAGATTCGCGAAGGCGCCTTCCTGCGCGAGGCGATCGAGGTCGCCGCGATTGAACTCGTCGCCCCAAGCATCACCGACGACCAACTGCTCCGCCTGCGCCGCAACCTCACCGTGCAGGCGGCCTTGGTGGCCGACGGCGACAGTCCGGGCTTTTATGCCCTCGACGGCGAGATGCACGAGATGCTGCTGTCGTTCACCGGTTTTCCGAAACTGGCGCAGGTGTCCCAGACCGCCTGGCTCCACGTCAACCGCGCGCGCCAGCTTATCCTGCCGGTGCCGGGGCGCATCGAGGCCACGCTTGCCGAACACGGGCAGATCCTCGCCGCCCTGGAGGCCCGTGATCCGGTGGCGGCCCGCGATGCCGTGCGCAGCCACCTGCGCCAGCTCATCACCTACCTCGAACCTCTGGAACGCGATCGTCCCGATCTTTTCAACCCACCTGAAAGCACCTGATGACCCTGCCCAACCGTCCCCGCTACGCGGCCCGCCTCAATGCCTTCAAGGTCAAGGGCGGCACCGTGGCCGACATGATCCGCGGGGCAGGGCAGGTGGCCGGACTCTCTGCCGCCGACCTGAACTTCCCCGACCATTTCGAACATCACCAACCCGCCGACCTCTCCCGCCTGCTGGCCGATCAGGGCATGGCGCTGAACGGCCTCGCGATGCGCTACTACACCGAGGCCGGCTTCAAACTCGGCGCCTTCACTCACCCGGACGCTGCCACCCGCCGCGCCGCCATCGACCTGACGAAACGCGGCATCGACACCTGTGCCCGCATGGGCGGCACCCAGATGACGCTCTGGATGGGGCAGGACGGCTTTGACTACGCCTTTCAGGCCAATTACGCCCGGATGTGGGACGATACCCTCGCCGCCATCGCCGAGGTGTCCGACCACAACCCCGCCATCGACATCGCCATCGAATACAAACCGAACGAACCCCGCGCCTTCGCCCTGATGCCCGACATGACGACCACCCTTCTCGCGCTGAAGGACATCGCGCGCGCCAACACCGGCGTCACCCTCGATTTTGCCCACATGCTCTACGCCGGCGAAATGCCCGCCCGCGCCGCCCAGCTTGCCGCCCGCCATTCGCGTATCCTCGGCGTCCACCTGAACGACGGCTACGCCAAGCGTGATGACGGGCTGATGGTCGGCACTGTCCACCCCGTGCAGACGGTGGAACTGTTCGTCGAACTGATCCGCGCGGGCTACGACGGCGTGATCTACTTCGACACCTTCCCCGACCTCTCCGGCCTGAACCCGGCTGACGAGGCCGCCACCAACATCCACCTCACCGACCGCCTTCGCGCCACCGCCGCCCGCCTCGCCACCGACCCCGCCCTTGCCGAAGCCCAGGCCCGCCAGGACGCCGCAACAACCACCCGTATCGTGACGAACGCGCTTTATGCCTGACCCCGTGATCCTTTCCGCCGGCTCGCTGCACCTCGACGTCATCGTCGAGGCCCCCGGCCTGCCGCGCCCCGACCAGACCCTCGCCGGCACCGCCGTCACCTACGCCTTCGGTGGCAAGGGCGGCAACCAGGCCGCCGCCGCTGCCCGCGCCGGGGCCGAGGCGCACATGGCCGGCGCCATTGGCACCGATGATTTCGCTGCCACCTTGCGCGGTGCCCTCGACAGCGCCCATGTCCGCCGCGCCGGCGTGCAAACCCACCCCGGCCCTTCCGGCATGTCGGTGGCGATCCTCGATCCCGCCGGCACCTACGGCGCGATCATCGTCTCGGGCGCGAACCTTCTTTACCGCCCCGAAGCCACCGCTTTCCCCAAACGCTGCGCGGCACTCCTCTTGCAAAACGAAATCCCCGAGGCGGCAAACCTCCACCTTGCCCGGCGCGCGGCCAGCGCCGGCATCCGCGTCATTCTGAACGCAGCCCCCGCGCGCCCGACCTCACCCGAACTGCTCCGCCTCACCGATCTTCTCATCGTCAACCGGGGCGAAGCCGCCGATCTGCTTGGCCTGCCCGAGGCCACCCTGAACCCCAGTGCCGCCGCCAAAGCCCTCACCGCCCTCGGCCCCAAGGCCACCATCGTCACCCTCGGCGCCGACGGCCTTGCCGCCGACCACTTCATCCAACCGCCGATCCCGGCCAAAGTGATCTCTACCCACGGCGCGGGCGATGCCTTCACCGGCGCGCTGGCCGCCGAATGGGCGCGGGGCATCCCGCTGGAACATGCCGCCCGCTTTGCGCAAGCCGCCGCCTCGCTTCACGTCGCCACCGCACCCGCCGACCGCGTCGCGATCACCGAAACCGCGATCCGCCAGCGCCTCACGGCCTGAGCCTTCCTCTTTGCTCAAATATCCCCGCGCGGAGCGCACGGAGCCAAGCGGGCCATGCCCGCGCCAGCGTCCCAAAGGCGATGCGGCGCCAGCCGCTCCGCTCAGAAACCGCCCGCCACCGGCGCACCTTCGGCAATCAGCCCCTCGGCCTGCAAATCCGCCCAGAGTGCGGGCGGAATCACCGCCGCCGCCGCCGCCACATTGCCCGCCATCTCGGCCACGCCCTGCCCGCCGGGGATCACGCTCACCGTCGCCGGATGCAGCAGCGGAAACCGCAACGCCGCATCCACCAGCCGCACGCCATGCGCGGCGCAGACCGCCTGCAACCGCCCCGCGCGCTCCAGCACTACCTCCGGTGCGGGCTCATAGTTGAATCGTGCTCCCGGTCGCGGCCCGGTGGCCAGGATCCCCGAGTTGTACGGCCCGCCAATCACCACGCCCACGCCCCGCGCTGCCGCCCGGTCCATGAACCCCAGCGCCCCCTGCTCCAGCAGCGTATAGCGCCCGGCCAGCAGGAACAGATCGAAATCGCCCCGCTCCATCAGCCAGTCACAAGCCTCCGCCTCGTTCACTCCGGCCCCGAACGCCCGGATCACGCCTTCGTCGCGCAACCGTCGCAGCGCCAGATAACCGCCCGCGATGAACTCGCCCAACCGCTCGTCGCGCGCGGCGGCCGACCCATGCGTGAACACATCCAGATCATGCGCATAAACCACGTCCACCCGGTCCAGCCCCAGCCGCTCCAGCGAAAACTCAAGGCTGCGCAACACCCCATCATAGGAATAGTCGAACACCTCAGACCGCGACGGCACGTCGATCCACTTGCCGATGCCGTCCCGCCGGTCCGCCTCCACCCGCCGCAACAGCCGCCCGATCTTGGTCGAGACGATGACCGCATCGCGCGGCTTGTCCCGCAGGAACGGGTTCAACCGGGTTTCCGACAGCCCAAGGCCATAGAGCGGCGCCGTATCGAAATACCGCACCCCCGCGTCCCAGGCCGTCTCCATCACCGCCCGCGCTTCCTCGCCCGTCACCGCCTCGAACAGGTTGCCCAAGGGCGCCGTGCCCAATCCCAGTTCGGTGAACCGCAACCCGCCGTTGCCCAGCCGGTCCCATGCCCGCGTTTTCTGCATCGCGTTCTCCTGAAAATCACTGACATGCTAGTATGACGGTGCTTCCAGACCAACCGCTTTCACGCTAGCCTCCCCCGCAGCGGAGGATGCAATGACACGGTTTCAGCAGGTTTTCGGCGCGGGCAAACCCGTGATCGCGATGGTTCACCTTGGCGCGCTGCCCGGCACGCCCCTCCATGACGGGGCGGCCGGAATGGACGGCATCCTTGCCGCTGCCAGTGCCGATCTTGATGCATTGCAGGCGGCAGGCGTCGATGCCGTGATGTTCGGCAACGAAAATGACCGGCCGTATGAACTGAAGGTCGACACCGCCTCCACCGCCGCGATGGCCTATGTCGTCGGGCGCTTGCGCGGCCGCATCACCGTGCCCTTCGGCGTCAACGTGCTGTGGGATCCGATGGCCACGATGGCATTGGCCGCGGCGACGGGCGCGGCCTTCGTGCGCGAGATTTTTACCGGCACCTACGCTTCCGACATGGGTCTCTGGTCACCCGACGCCGGTGCTGCGCGCCGTTACGGCGCGCGGCTCGGGGCTGGGGGCGTGGCCACGCTTTACAACGTCTCGGCGGAATTTGCGGGCTCGCTCGACCCGCGTTCCTTGCCCGACCGCGCGCGCTCGGCGGTGTTTTCT
This sequence comes from uncultured Alphaproteobacteria bacterium, assembly GCA_963822435.1. Lineage (GTDB taxonomy): Bacteria > Pseudomonadota > Alphaproteobacteria > Rhodobacterales > Rhodobacteraceae > JAUYQR01. The sequence goes on along the minus strand of CAWGHN010000005.1, from coordinate 158,417 downwards.
TCCGTCCCCGACGCCGTCCTCGTCTCCGGCGCCATCACCGGCGAGGCCGCGCGGATGGAGGATCTCGAGGCCGTGAAGCGCGTCCTGCCCACCACCCCCGTCCTCGCCAACACCGGCGTCAAGCACGCCACCGTCGCCGATGTCCTGCGCATCGCCGACGGCTGCATCGTCGGCTCCGCGCTCAAGGTCGGCGGCGACACCTGGGCCGCCGTCGACCCCGACCGCGCCCGCGATTTCATGGACCGCGCCCGCGCCGCACGGGGGGGCCACTGATGCCGCCGATGCGCGACCTTCTGACCGAACTGATGCTGATCCCCGGCCTTTCGGGCTACGAGGCGCGCGTGGCCCGCGCCATCGCCGCCCATCTCGACAGCATGGGTCTGCCCCACACCTCCGACCGACTCGGCAACCTCTCCTGCACCATCCCCGGCGACCCGGCACTGCCTTCGGTGATGATCTTCACCCACATGGACCAGCTTGGCTTCATCGTGCGCAAGATCGAACCCACCGGCCTCATTCGCCTCGAACGCCTCGGCGGCGTCCCCGAACGCGCGCTTCCCGCGCAGGCCGTGGTCCTGTCTACCGACCAGGCCGACATCCCCGGTGTCATCGCCAACAAATCCCATCACGCCACCACCCCGGATGAGAAATACAAGGTCCTGCCCTACGCCGACCTCTACGTCGACGCAGGCTTCGCCTCAAAGGCCCAGGCCGAGGCGGCAGGCATCCGCATCGGCACCCCCGTCACCTACCTGCCCCGCGTCGTGCCCCTCCACGGCCCCCGCCTCGCCGGCACCTCGGTCGACGACCGCGCCGGTTGCGCCGTCCTCCTCGCCCTCGCGAAGGCCCGCCAAGCCAAACCCGGCCCCACCCTCCACCTCGTCTGGTCGGTGCAGGAAGAGTTCAACCTCCGCGGCGTCCTGCCCGCCGCCACCGCCCTCCAGCCCGCCATCGCGCTGCAGATCGACCTCCTCCTCGCCTGCGACACGCCCGACATGACCACCCGCGGCGACGTCACCCTGGGCGGCGGCCCCGGCATCTCGCTGTATTCCTTCCACGGCCGTGGCACCCTGAACGGCATCATCCCGCATCCCGCCCTTGTCCGCCTGATGGAAACCGCCGCCACCGCCGCCAGCCTGCCCCTGCAACGCTCTGCCCACACCGGCGCGCTGACCGACCTGTCCTACCTTCAGTTCATGGGCCCCGAAGGCATCGCCTGCCTCGATGTGGGCTTTCCGATGCGCTACTCCCACTCCTCGCTCGAAGTCGTCGACCTGACCGACCTCGACGCCCTCACCACCCTCCTTGACACCGCGCTTGACCACATCACCCCCGCGCTCCAGCTCTCCCGCCACGCATGACCCACACCCTCGGCATCGACATCGGCACCTTCGAGACGAAAGGCACCCTCGTCGCCGACGATGGCACCATCACCGCCATCGCCAGCCGCCCGCACAAGATGATCGTGCCGCGCCCTGGCTGGGCCGAACACCGCGCCGACGAAGACTGGTGGGGCGATTTCGTCCATGTCACGCGCGAATTGCTGGCGAAATCGGGGCTGGGCCCCAAACGCATCCGCGCCGTCGCCACCTCGGCCATCGGCCCCTGCATGCTGCCGGTGGACGCCAAGGGCGCGCCTTTGATGAACGGCGTCCTCTACGGCGTCGACACCCGCGCAAGCGATCAGATCGCCGCCCTCAATGCCAGCGTTGGCCAGGACCGCATCCTTGCCACCTGCGGCAACGCGCTCACCTCGCAGTCCGTCGGGCCAAAGATCCTCTGGCTCCGCGAAACCCACCCCGACCTCTTCGCCCGCACCGCCAAGGTCCTCACCTCCACCAGCTACCTCACCTGGAAACTGACCGGGCAGTACGTCATCGACCACTACACCGCCGCCAACTTCTCGCCGCTCTACGACGTGAACCGCCTGGCCTGGACCGATGCGCTGGCCGACATCCTGCCGCTCACGCACCTGCCCGACCTGATGTGGTCCACCGACATTGCGGGCCACGTCACCGCCGCCGCCGCCGCCGAAACCGGCCTTGCGCCCGGCACCCCCGTCACCTGCGGCACCATCGACGCCGCGGCCGAGGCGGTCAGCGTCGGCGTGCAAGTCCCCGGCGAGATGATGCTGATGTACGGCTCCACCATCTTCATCATCCAGGTCACGGCCGCTCCCGTGCGCGACCCGCGCCTGTGGTATGCCCCCTGGCTGTTCCCCGGGGCCCACGCGTCGATGGCGGGCCTCGCCACCTCCGGCACCCTCACCCACTGGTTTCGCGACCAACTGGCCCGCGACACCGATTTCGCCACCCTCGCGGCCGAGGCGGCGCAAAGCCCAAAGGGCGCCAAGGGCCTCCTCTGCCTGCCGTATTTTTCCGGCGAACGCACCCCGATCCACGATGCGCAGGCCAAGGGCGCGTTCTTCGGCCTCGATCTCACCCACACCCGCGCCGACCTGTTCCGCGCCGCCCTCGAAGGCATCGCAATGGGCACCGCGCATGTCTTTGATACCTACCGCGAGCTTGACGCCACGCCCTCCCGCGTCCTTGCCGTGGGCGGCGGCACGCAGAACGCGGTCTGGATGCAGGCCACCTCGGATATCGCCCGCACCCCGCAACTGGTGTGCGAAAAGACCATGGGCGCCAGCTACGGCGACGCCTTCCTTGCCGCCGTCGCCATCGGCGCGGTGATGCCGGACGAGATCACGCGCTGGAACCCGGTCGCCCGCACCGTGACGCCGGACCCCACCGCCGCCTACGACAGGCAATACCCGCTGTGGAAGGCGCTCTACGCCCAGACAAAGGATATCGCCCATGCGCTGGGGTAGGGGTCTCTTGCCCCGATGCGTGGGTGTCGCAGCCCGCGCCGCGCGCATTGACGTCCGGTGCGCGCCTTCGGCCAATCGGTCCTGACATGCACTTCTCCCACCTCCGCCCGCACCAGATCGCAGCGGCTATCGCGGCCAATACCCCCGTCGTGCTGCCCATCGGCGTGATGGAATACCACGGTGAACACCTGCCAGCCGGGGTTGATCTCCTCATCGTCACCGAAACGCTGAAACGCCTTGGCGAGCGCACCCTCGTCCTGCCGCCCTTCGCCTATGGCGCGGCCTCCCATGCTGTCGCTGGCCCCGGTGCCGGCACGTTGCACATAGATCCGGCGACCTTCCTGCCGATGGCCGAGGCATTGTTCGCCGCGCTCCTGAAAACCGGCTTTCGCAACATCCACGGTGTCATCCATCACCAGTCGGAAAACTTCGCCCAAGGGATGCCGACCGACCTCGCCTTCCGCCTTGCCGCCCGCAACGCCACCTTCCGGTATCTGGAGCAGTCGCGCGGCCCCGGCTGGTGGGGCGACCGCGCCATGCAGGATTACTACGCCCAGCACGCCGCCGGGGCCGACCCGTTCAACTGGGTCCGCATCCACCCCCTGTTCCCCAAAGGCGCCGATTTCCCCTTCGACCATGCCGGTATCGGCGAAACCGCCCTGATGTTGGCCCTTGCCCCCGAAACCGTCGACATGACCCGCGCGCTTGAAGGCGGCCACTGGTTCACCGAAACCGCGCCCGAAGCAACAGCAGCCTACGGCGAAACCGGCGTGGCCCTGGCACTGGCCCACATGACCAAGGCTCTCGGGCTTTCCTGACCCTTCAGGTTTCCCATTGTCGAACCATCCCCGCCGGAGGCACCCGCCGCCAACGCTCAAAGCGCCGGCAGGTCGATCACGCCCTTCTTCAGGATAAAGCAGCCATATGGCCCGCTGTCGGCGGTGCGGATGATGACGAAGGCCTTGCGCGCGGCGGCATAGAACTCGAACCGCTCCAGCGCCTGCATCTCCACCCGGCGGCCCTCGGCAGCGTCCGCCACCGCCTGCATCCGGGCAAACACCGGCATGTCCGCCGCCGGATCGCCCACCACCTGCATACGGGCAATGGGTGCAGGCACAAAGGTATCCAGCGGCATCAGGCTCAGGATCGCCCGCGCCGCCGTCGGAATGTCGCAGCCCGCCATGTCGACCAGCTTGCCATAGGTGGTGTCCTTGGCGATCGACGCGGCAGGATGGTTCACGTCCGCCAGCACCAGATCATCGCCATGCCCCATCAGCATCAGGGCGTGGACGATCTCGGCCGACAGCCGCTGGTCGATCCCCTTCAGCATCGTCGCGCATCTCCCAAGACGTTAAGAAACCCTGAACGCAGGACTGCAAGCCCCTGATATGGCTGGATCGGTGGCCATGTCCCACGGTGGGACATCACTTCACCGCACCGGCCGCCATGCCCTTGATGATGAACCGCTCCAGCGTCACCCCGATCACGATCAGGGGCAGGATCGCCGCGAACGAAAGCGCCGCCATCGACCACCAGCTGATCCCCTGACTGCCCGTCTGGCTCGCCACCATCACCGGCAACGTATTGGCATGGGTCGAGGTCAGAAGGGCGGCGAAGAAGTATTCGTTCCACGTCAGCACCAGGCTCAGGATGAACGCGGCGACCATGCCCGGCAGGGCTATCGGCAGGATGATCGTCAGGAACGCCCCCCAGATCCCAAGCCCATCCACCATCGCCGCCTCTTCCAGCTCGGTCGGGATCGAGGAAAACTGATCCTTCATGATCCAGATCACGATCGGCAGCACGCTCAGCGTATAGAGCAGGATCAACCCGACCCGCGTGTCCAAAAGCGCAAGTTCCTTGTAAAGCACCAGGAACGGCAACGCGAGCACCACGGGCGGCAGGATCAGCTGCGACAGAAAGAAGAACGAGATGTCGTCGTTCTTCATCCAGGCGAACTTGTAGCGAAACCGGCTAAGCCCGTAAGCCGCCAGCGACCCCATCATCACCGCCAACGCCGACGAGGTAAGCGAGACCACCACCGAATTGGCAAAGCGCTTCATGAATTCGTCCCGCACCGTCGAGTCCGCCCCGATCGTGTCGGGCGACAAGCCCAGAGACCGCCAGCCAAGCCATGCGGGTTGAAAATCGACCCAAGGGATCAGGTTGCCCTTCATCACATTGGGCGCCATCTTGAAGCTGGTTGTCGCGGTCCAGTAGATCGGAAACAGGCAGATGAACGCCCAGAGAAGCAGGACGCCATAGACAACCAGCCGGTTCGCGAACCACTTGCCGCGAAAGCTGCGATCCGCCTCGCTGTCCTTGAAGATCGCTGTTTCTGTCGTCGGGGCGCTCATGTTTGCGGCCTCGTCCAGCGGGCTGCGAATTTCATCAGGAAGGTCATCGCGACGATGATGATGACAAGGTAGACCATCGCCAGCATCGTGCCGTAACCGACGTTCGAGCGGTCACGGTATTCGCGGAAGATGAAGCTGGTGACGGTATCGGTGGCCCCGCCCGGTCCGCCGGAGGTGACGTTGATCACGATGTCGGCCAGTTTCAGCTTGAAGATGATGCGGATCAGGATGGCCGTGATCGACACCGGCAGCATCAAGGGAAAAATGATCTCCCAGAAACTTTTCCAGCCGGTTGCGCCGTCTACCTTGCTGGCCTCGGTCAGTTCTTTCGGGATCGCCTGTAGGCCTGCCAGCAGCATAATCATCATGAAGGGGATGAAGGTCCAGGCGTCCATGATCATGATGGTCAGCTTGGCAACCTCGGGCGAGCCGAAGAACGATGGGTTGTCCCAACCCAGCCAGCGGCCAAGCCGGGCAAGGGGTCCAAAGCGCGCCTCGAGCATGGATTTGCCGATCATCCAGCTTACTGCGACGGGTGACAGCATCAAAGGCAGCAGAAAGGCCACGCGAAAGAATTTCCGGGCGCGGATCTCACCGTTCAGCAGAAGCGCCAGGCCGAAGGCGATGGCGTATTCGATGAAGATGGCCAGCGTATACCAGACCATGTTCAAAAGCGCGTTCCAGTAGAACGGGTCGTTCCACATCTGGATGACGTTGGCGAGGCCATTGAACTGGCGCCCGTCGGGGTTGGAAAGGTTCCAGTTTGAAAACGCTATGAGAAGGCCAAACAAAAGTGGGAACACCGTGAGCGAGATCACGAATAAGGCGGCCGGAAGCACGAAGAGCACGCGCTTGCCCTGTTCACCCCGGATCAGCACCTGCGCCCAGCAGAACGCGGTGGCCCAAAGGCAGTAGGCATAAAGCGTGGGCCGCCAGTTCGAGAAGCCGGTTTCCCACCAGCCAAGCGACTGCCCAAGCTGGGCGAGAGCGATGCCTGCGAGGATTGCGCCGGTGCCCCAGATAAGCGCCTTGCCGGCCCGTTTGCGGCCTTCGGAGATGCTGTCGCTTGTGACGATGTGAAGCTGTTCGGGTGTTGACATGCTAGCATATTAGCCGCGGCAGAGCGTCGGGCAAGCGGCAAATCTTGGTGGAGCCTGGGTGGTGTGACCGGTGGGGCCAGCGACGATTCGACGCAGGCTGCACGCGGGCTGCGGGTCTTGAGCGCGCGACAGGCTTCCGCGCATTTTGCCGCCTGCCAAGATTACACCGTCGACGGCAGGGCCTGTAGGATGCTTTGAATAAGTCATAAAAAGCAGATGGTTAGAACGTCATCGCCTGCGAACGCAACGCGGCCCACCACATAAATGTCTAGTTGATCGGACAGTTGATTATGTCAAGCAGATGTGACACATTGTCGCTGCGGGCGTCGGACGGGTTTCAGCCATCGACGTTTCGGGTGGGCCGCAAGTCGTCAGCTCATCCCCAAAAGCAGTCGACGACGGGGCGCGGAGGGAGCAATTCATGTCCAACGATCCTGATAAGGTCTGGCCGACCGGCCTGACGCTGAGAGAAGCGGAAGAGCTGCACAGTTACATCATCGACGGCACGCGGGTGTTCGGGGTCATTGCCTTGATCGCACACATCCTTGTTGCCGTTTCAACGCCTTGGCTTGGCTGAGGGGGGACGCAAGATGAACAACGCGAAAATGTGGCTTGTGGTCAAACCGACGGTCGGCGTTCCGCTGTTTCTGACAGCCGTGGCGGTGGGGTCGTTTGCGGTGCATGTGGCCGTGCTGAGCAAGACCAACTGGTACAACAATTACCTGGTCGGCGCGCCGCTTAACGCGACGGCGGCACTTCAGGTCGAGGATGGGTCGCAGAATGCCGCCTATATTTCGGGTGGCACGCAGCAGGTTCTGGTCACGATGCCGGACGGTACGACCGCGAAGGCAATCCTTGTGATGCCGGACGCCGCGACACTGAACTGAATGACGGACCCGGGCGATCCGGGGGCGTTCCAAGGCGAGGCTCTGCCCATTGGGTCGGGCCTCGCGCCATCGAAAGCGTAGGCGAGTGGTGCCGGCCTTTCCTCGTAGGTAAAGCACAGGACGATGCTGGGTATCCGTGGCTTTGCATTGAAAACGCTGACGGAAGTGGCACCCAAATTCCTGCCGTTTGCTGAAGTGGCGACCGAGAATTTGCCGCTGTCGCGGCTTTTGCGGCTGTCGCTGTTCCAGGTAACCGTTGGCATGGCGCTGGTGCTTTTGGTTGGCACGCTGAACCGGGTGATGATCGTCGAACTTGGCGTGCCCGCGACCCTTGTAGGCGCGATGCTGGCGCTGCCTTTGGTCTTTGCTCCCCTGCGCGCGGTGATCGGCTATCGGTCCGACAATCACGTGTCTGCCCTGGGCTGGCGGCGCGTGCCCTACATCTTCAAGGGCACGATGCTGCAATTCGGTGGCTTTGCCATCATGCCCTTCGCGCTGCTTGTGCTCTCGGGGTATGGCGAGGCGGTCGATGCGCCGCGCTGGATCGGGCTGAGCGCGGCGGCGCTGGCGTTCCTTCTGGTCGGCGCGGGGGTGCATGTCGTGCAGACGGTCGGTCTGGCGCTGGCCACCGACCTGGTGCCAGAGGAAGATCAGCCAAAGATCGTCGGGCTGATGTATGTGATGCTGCTGGTTGGCATGATCGTCAGTGCGGTCGTTTTCGGCCTTCTCTTGCGCGACTATTCGCCGGGGCGGCTGGTTCAGGTCATACAGGGCGCGGCGGTGGTGACAATCGTGCTGAACGGGATTGCGGTCTGGCAACAGGAGCCGCGCAACCGCAGCCGTGCCGCAGCGCCGCAGCGGGTGGTGCGCTTCGGGGTGGCGTGGGCGAGATTGACCGAAGGGCAGGGGATGATCCGGCTGCTGGCGGTGGTTGCCTGTGGTACGGCGGGGTTCGGGATGGCGGATGTCGTCCTGGAGCCGTTCGGCGGGCAGGTTCTGGCGATGACGGTGTCTGAAACGACGCTTTTGACAGTGTTTCTGGCGCTGGGCAGCCTGGTCGGGTTTTGCCTGGCCTCGGGGCTGCTGGTGCGGGGGCGGCGACCACTGGCGGTAGCCGCGATCGGGGCGGGCGTCGGGATTCCGGCCTTTGGGCTGGTTGTTCTGGCCGCTCTTCTGGCTTCGGCGCCAATCCTTATCGGCGCGACGGTGCTTGCAGGGTTCGGGGCGGGGCTTTTCGGGCATGGCACGCTGACCGCAACGATGCGCTCTGCTCCGCGTGAGCAGATCGGGTTGGCGCTGGGCGCTTGGGGTGCTGTTCAGACGACAGCGGCTGGCACCGCGATTGCCGCAGGCGGGGTGATCCGCGACGTTCTGGCAGGCCATCCGGGCGCGAAAAGTGGCGCGGCAGCACCCTATATCCCTGTTTTTGTTTTGGAAATGGCGCTTCTGGCAATGGCGTTGGTGGTGGTGGTTCCGCTTTTGCGAGCGAGACTGGACACCCGGTCCGGCGAGCCTACCTCGCCACCAAAGGCATCAATCCTGCCGTGACCACGCGGGCGCGCCGTACGCAAGATCGACACTGGTTCTGGACAACAGGGTGACACATGACAACGATCATCACGAGACTTTACCCAAGCGGCGCTGCGGCTAAGGCGGCGGTTGATGACCTGCTGAGCCGCGGCCACAGTGAGGATTACGTCCATATCCTGACACGAGACGGCAGCGGCAGCGTGACCGAAAGGTTGCGGGCGGCGCGCGTCAGTCCCGAAGCGGCGGCGGCCTATGCCGGGCCGGTGTCCGAGGGCAAGGTGCTGGTCGTGGTGCAAGCGCCGTTCAACCCGATCGGCGCCGCACGCCATGCGATCCGGGTTCTGGATCTGCACCCGGCGCTGGATGTGGGGCTTGCGAACGAGAACGACTACATCCGCGAGGATGTGCGCCCCGACGTGAGCGGCAGCATACTGCGCGACCATCCTTTGTTCATGTCGAACAAGCACCGCGAGACCACACATGGACATATTCTTGGCAGCAACCCGATCCTGCCGTCAATGCCGCGCACGTCGGCGATCCGGGGTGGGGCCTACATCTCGACGACGTTCTGGCCGATGAAGCTGTTGTCGCCTGCGAAGGTGAAAACCTCGGCGCGTAATTCGGACTGGCAGTTGTCGCGGATGTTCGACATTCCGACGATCATCTGAGCCGAAGGGTCATCAAAAGAAACGGCGCGCCGGTGAAGGCGCGCCGTTTTTCGTTTGAAAGGGTGGCGCATCGCTGCACCACCCGAAAGGTCACATGCCAAGCGATGCCTTGTAGAGTGCGATCTGGCTGTCACGACCGATCTGGTCGGTGATCTTTTCCCATGCGGCGGCGATGGCATCCGCAGTTTCCTGCGCCGACGTGTATTGGCCCGAGTAACCCTTCGCGAGTTCGTCCTCGGCGACCGAGTAGTACTGGAAGATACCGGGGATACGGGGTTCGATGGCGGCGTTCGGGTGGTTGTAGCTGTCGAGGTTGGACCCGAGGTAGTCTTCGACGAATTCCTTGTCGTAGCCTGCCGCAACCCATTCGTCATAGTTGAAGTTGGAATTGCGGTAGGGCTGGAAGCCCGACGGATAGGCCGACATCCAGAGCGAGATGTCTTTACCGCCAAGGTGCGCCGCTGCCGACCATGCGGCCTTGCGCTTTTTCTCATCCGCCGAGACGCGGTTGGTGACGTAGACGCCCCAGCCAAGGTAGGCCATGTTCGGAGCGAAGTTCTCGGTCTCTTCCCAAGCGGCGGTCTGGCTGTTGTAGACGCGCTTGGCACCGGGGTTGATCGAGAACCCGACGACATCGCCGACAACCGAGGTATCCGAGGTGCGTGCGTTCGAGCCCACGTCGCCCCACCAGGTGACGCCAGCGCCGGTTCCGGCAAGGAATTGCGAGAAGGCGGTGGTTCCGGGGTCAGCGTTGATCTGGTCGGGCGGATAGGCTCCGGCCTTGATCAGATCCATCACGTCCTGAATCGCTTGCACCCAGGCCGGGTTGTTGACGCGCGGCTTCATCGTATCCGGGTCGAAAAGCCACGCCTTGTCGGACGGGTGTTTGGCATAGGCCGAAGCGCGGTCTTCAAGGAAGTAGAAGCCAAAGCCGCCCCAGCCCTTGAGCGGGTCGAGGAAGCCGTAGGCGGGCGTCCCGGTGAGCGGATCGGTCTTGCCCATGACGGCCAGCGACATGGCGTTGACGTCCTCCCATAGGGTCGGTGCTTCGGCCATGCCGGAAATCGAGCCCTCGCCGAAATAGTCCTTGCGATAGGCGAAGGTGTGGCAATCGCCGTCGATGGTGATGCGGTAGGTCTTGCCATCCCAGGTGCCCACGGGCGCCTGAAGGTAGCCCACGTAGTCGTCCATCTCGATCTGGGTTTTGACCCAGTCTGGCATCTCGTCGAGAAGGCCCTTGCTGGCGGTGTCGCCTTCAAGGGGGGCGCCCATCGCAAGAATGTCGAAGTCAACGGTGCCGGTGGCGATGGCCTGCTGCAGGCGCGGGTTGTAGTCGGCCTGCGCAAGGTCGATCCAGTTGATCTTGGCGCCGGTATAGCTTTCCCAGCCCTTCAGCAGGCCTCGGAACAGAAGGTTGTGCAGGTTGTTGTTGTTGATACCGAAGAACGTCAGTTCGACCCCGGCGAATTCGCCCTCGGCGACGTTGGCCTTGGTCGCGCCAAGGCACATTTCGCCAACCTTCTGCCAATCGGCGTCGGTCGGGCTGCCCATGCCTACGCCAGGGATCTTCAGGATTTCGGCGCGGACGTTATCTTGTGCGGCGGCCATCCGGGCCGACATCGGCAGGGCCGCGAGCGCGGTCAGCGCGGTCGCCCCTTGCAACATCCGGCGGCGGCTCATCTTTGAGCGCACCATTGCCTCGTAAACTTCAACCTTCACGTTCAGTCCTCCCTTTGGTCACCCCACGTCGGATCAATGATCCCCTGAGGTGGTTTTCATTTGTTCGACGAAAGGCGCTTGGCGGTGTGTCCGGCCGTGACGTGCGATAGGCGGGACCTCCCCTTCCCGGTCTTGCAACCTTCGAGCCAAACCTTCGCAAGGGTGGACCTGCCTGTCAAGATTCTAACATGTTAGTATGATCAGCAGGTGGACAGCCCGGCGCAGGACCGCTAGCTTTTCCCAAAATTGGGGGACGTGCCTGATGGGCGAAGTGACGATCCGCGAGCTGAAGAAATTCTATGGCGGTGTGCAGGTGATCCACGGCCTCGACCTCGACATCGCCGATGGCGAGTTTGTGGTGCTGGTGGGGCCGTCAGGCTGTGGAAAATCCACACTGCTGCGGATGATCGCGGGGCTGGAGGAAGTCTCGAGCGGCGATATCCGTATCGGGACCCGGCGTGTCAACAACCTGCCGCCATCCGAGCGTGACATAGCGATGGTGTTCCAGAACTACGCGCTTTACCCGCACAAGACTGTGGCAGCCAACATGGGCTTTGCGTTGAAGATGCGCGGCATGGACAAGGCTGAGATCACCAGCCGTGTCGTGAGGGCGGCCGAGATTCTGGGCCTGACGCCGTATCTGGATCGGTTTCCACGTGCGCTGTCGGGCGGGCAGCGGCAGCGGGTGGCGATGGGGCGCGCTATCGTGCGTGACCCTCAGGTGTTTCTGTTCGATGAGCCTCTGTCGAACCTTGACGCAAAGCTGCGCGTGCAGATGCGCACCGAGATCCGCGAGCTGCATTTGCGGCTGAAGACGACGACGGTGTACGTCACGCATGACCAGATCGAAGCTATGACGATGGCTGACAAGATCGTGGTGATGCAGGGCGGCCGGATCGAGCAGGTCGGCGCGCCCTTGGAGTTGTATGACCGCCCGGTGAACACGTTTGTCGCCAGCTTCATCGGCAGCCCGTCGATGAACATGGTGGCGGGGAAAGTGGTCGAGCAGGCCGGCGTGCGGATGGTCGAGGCGGGGGGCGCGATGCTGCCCTTGCCGAACGGTGCGACCGTCGAGGTCGGCCGCGAGGTGACCTACGGCATCCGTCCCGAGGCGCTGACGGCGGGCGGGCTGGGTCTTTCGGGCACCGTGGCCGTGGTAGAGCCCACCGGATCGGAAACCCACGTCGTTTTGCGTGTGAACGGGCAGGATATCGTCGGCATGTTCCGCGACCGCGTTGCCTTCCGTCCCGGGGATGCGCTGACCTTTGCGCCCGACCCGGAAATGGTGCATCTGTTTGACCGGACAACGGGGGTTCGGCTGGCGTGACGGAAAGAGCGGAGGTTTCACACCCCCGCACCCCCGTGGGATATTTGACAAAGGGGAAGCCGGGGAGGGCTTGCGGATGCTGAAGGGTATCGACAACCGGCTGAACGCCGAAGTGCTGGGTGTTTTGCGCGCAATGGGGCATGGCGATGTGCTGATCGTGTCGGACACCAACTTTCCGGCTGATTCTGTGGCGCGGGCGACAGTGACGGGCAAGCTTTTGCGGATGGAGAATCTGACCTGCGGCGAGGCGGTGAATGCGATCCTGTCGGTCTTGCCGCTGGACACGTTCGTCGAAGATTTCGCCGGGCGGATGGAGGTGGTCGGAGCGCCGCACGAAGTACCGCCTGTGCAAGCCGAGGTGCAGGCCGAGATCGACCGCGCCGAAGGTCGCGCGCGCCCGATGATATCGATAGAACGGTTCGCATTCTATGACATGGCGCGCCAAGCCTATGCGGTGATCCAGACCGGCGAGCGCCGGTTCTATGGTTGCTTCATGTTCCGCAAGGGCGTGATCGCGCCGGAGGCATGAGCATGAAACCGATTGTGATCCTTGGGATTTTCGTGGCCGATACGGCTTATCGCGCCGAACGTCAGCCGAAAATGGGCGAGACGATCCTTGGCACCTCGTTTGTTCTCGGACCGGGTGGCAAGGGGTCGAACCAGGCTGTTGCCGCAGCGATGGCCCAGTCTGGGACTGGCGGGCGGACGCATTTCATCACCCGGCTTGGGCGCGACGCCTTTGCCGACATTGCCCGCGCGACATGGGCGAAGGCGGAAGTGCAGCCAGAGGTAACGGAAGATGCCGAGAGCTACACCGGGGCCGCGTATATCTTCATCGAAAACGCCACCGGCAATAACGCGATCATCGTGGCGCCAGGGGCTGCCGGCCGCGTATCGGTCGACGATGTGGAAGCGCGGCGTGGCCTGATCGAGGGTGCGGCGACGTTCGTCACGCAATTGGAGCAACCGATCCCGGCGGCGCGTCGGGCGCTGGAGATTGCCCGTGCGGCGGGCGTGCGGACGATCTTGAACCCGGCCCCTGCCGCACCCCTTGATGACGCGATGCTGGCGTTGTGCGATTTCGTCACGCCGAACGAATCCGAGGCGGAGGCGCTGACCGGTCTGCCGGTAACATCGGTGGCGGAGGCCGAGCGGGCGGCCGATGCGCTGATTGCGCGCGGGGTCGGTGCGGCGGTGATCACTCTGGGCGGCAACGGCGCGCTTTACCGTGACAGGACTCGTTCGGTGCATGTGCCGGTCATCTCCTCCGGGCCGGTGGTGGAGACGACGGGCGCGGGCGACGCGTTCAATGGCGGTTTTGCCGTCGCCCTCTCCGAAGGGATGGACGTGGTCGATGCCGTTCGTTTTGGCTGTGCCACGGCGGGCATTTCCGTCACCCGGCCCGGCACCGCGCCTGCCATGCCATCGCGCGCCGAAATCGACGCGCGGCTGGCGCAAGGCTGACGCGTCACACGGGTGTTACAAAACCTACGCATACCCGTCACGAACCGGGCCTAGACCCTGCGCCAAGGGCCGACTCGGGCTCTCGTCGCAACCAAGGAGTGACCTATGCGTCTTGTAAATCTCACCGTCTCGGCGATCGCCATCGCTGCGGCCGCCACGGCCGCCGATGCCCGCGATCAGGTTCAGGTGACCGGTTCTTCGACCGTGCTGCCCTATGCCACCATCGTGGCCGAAGCCTTTGGCGAGAACTTTGATTTCCCCACGCCCGTGATCGAAGGCGGCGGGTCGGGTGCTGGCCGCAAGAAGCTGTGTGAAGGCGTGGGCGAAACCACGGTCGACATCGCCAACTCGTCCAGCCGGATCGCGCAATCGGACATCGACCTGTGCGCCGCGAACGGTGTCAACGAGATCATGGAAGTGCGCATCGGCTATGACGGGATCGTCTTCGCCTCTGACGTGAACGGCGCGGAATTTGCGCTGACCCCGGCCGACGTTTATGGCGCGCTTGCCGCCAAGGTCGCCAAGGACGGCGCTGTTGCCGACAACGCCGCGACCAAATGGTCCGATGTGAACCCGGCGCTGCCAGATCAGGAAATTCTGGTCTTCATTCCCGGCACCAAGCACGGCACGCGGGAAGTGTTCGACACCAAGGTGATCATCGAGGGCTGCAAGGCCACCGGAGCGCATGACCTGTTCCTTGCCACCGCCGAAGGTGCGGACGACAAGGAAAAGAAGGCAAACGCTGACAAGGCCTGCAACGAACTGCGCACCGATGGCCGGTCTGTGGACATCGACGGCGACTACACTGAGACGCTGGCGCGGCTGGACGCGGACAAGACTGCCGTTGGCGTGTTCGGTCTGTCGTTCTACCAAAACAACACCGACAAGCTGCGTGTCGCCACGATGAACGGTGTCGTACCTTCGGTCGAGACCATCGCCGCTGGTGACTATCCGGTGTCGCGCCCGCTCTACTTCTACGTCAAGAAGGCGCATATCGGCGTGATCCCCGGCCTGAAGGAGTACATCGAGTTCTTCGTGTCCGATGAAATGGCTGGCCCGGATGGCCCGCTGGCCGAATACGGCCTCGTGTCGGACCCGGAACTGGCCGCCACGCAAGCGGCCGTTGCCGCCGAGACCCCGATGGGCCCGCTGGAATAAGCAACGCATCGGGCGGCGCTTTGGCGCCGCCCGTTCCCTTTTGCCGGATCGCCCGATGACCGTTTTCCTTCTTCTTTGCCTCATGCTGGTGCTCGCCGTTGCGGCGTTCGTGGTTTGCCGCGCCCGCGCACTGGCACTGTCCGGCGGCAAGATTGGGGTGCTGCATTCGCTGCCTGGCTATTACGGCTGGCACGGCGCGATCATGGTGCTGCTGCCCGGCCTTGCGGTGTTGCTGGTGTGGCTGGTGGCTCAGCCGATGGTGATTGAAAGCCGGATTTCGGCGGCCTTGCCGGCGGAGCTTACGTCCGATGATTCCTCCCGGGCGCTGGCAATGGCCGATGTCCGTCGTCTGGCAGCGGGTCTTGATGTGGCAATTGCAGCTGGATCGGTAACGGTTGATGCCGGTGGCACGCCGCAGATCGCAGGCAGCGGCACAATGCGCGAGGCGCTGGCCGAGGCGGGTGTTGCACTTGCCGAGGACGTGTCGCCGCAGATTCTGACGGCGGCGCAGGCCTACCGCAGTCTGAGCGCCACGGGTGCTGCATGGCGGGCGCTGGCCGTGCTTGCGGCGGCGCTGGCCGGACTCGCGCTGGCGGTGCGGATGACAGGGCCCGATCTGCGCGCCCGCAACCGGGTGGAGGGTGTGGTTCAAGGCCTGTTGATGGCGGCGTCGACCATCGCAATCCTGACGACCGTGGGCATCGTCTGGTCGATGCTGACGGAAACCTTCAATTTCTTCTCGATGTATCCTGCCGCCGATTTCTTCTTTGGCCTGACGTGGTCACCCAATTTCCGCGGCGACAGCGAGCTTGGGTTCATCCCGTTGCTGTGGGGCACACTTTACATCAGCCTGATCTCGATGCTGGTGGCCGTGCCGATCGGGCTTTTCGCAGCGATCTACCTTGCTGAATACGCAACGCCTGCCGTGCGGGGCTGGGTGAAACCGCTGATCGAGGTGATCGCTGGCATACCGACCGTAGTGTTCGGCCTGTTCGCGCTGGTGACGGTCGGGCCTTTGTTGCGCGATTATTTTGCCGAACCGCTGGGTCTTGGCAACAGCGGCTCGTCAGTGATGACCGCCGGTATCGTGATCGGCATCCTGAACATCCCGTTCATCTCGTCTCTCGCCGATGACATCATCAACGCGGTGCCACAGGCAATGCGGGACGGGTCTTATGGTCTTGGCGCGACCAAGTCTGAAACCGTGCGCCAGGTTATCATCCCGGCGGCGCTGCCGGGGATCGTGGGGGCGGTTCTGTTGGCCGCGAGCCGCGCGATTGGCGAGACGATGATTGTGTCGATGGGGGCAGGCGCGGCGGCAAAGCTGGACCTGAATCCGTTCGAGGCGATGACCACGATGACGGTGAAGATCGTCGGCCAGTTGACCGGCGACACCGACTTTGCGTCGCCCGAAACGCTGGTGGCCTTTGCGCTGGGGATGACGCTTTTCGTCATTACGCTGGGTCTGAATATCCTCGCCCTTTACGTCGTGCGGAAATACCGGGAGCAGTACGAATGACCGACGCCGCCGTTCCCACCGCCCGCCCGCACCGCGCTTCGCTTCTGGCCGATGATGCGCGGATGAAGCGGCGCAAAGCCGCAGAGACCCGGTTTCGGCTGTATGGCCTGTCCGCCATTGCCGTCAGCCTTGCGACCCTGGCCATCATGCTGTGGACGATCTTTTCGGACGGAGTGTCAGCGTTCTACCAGGCCAAGCTGACCTTTCCGGTTACCCTGTCGTCGGACCTTCTTGATCCCAAGGGGAACGGTAGCCGCGACGAAATGGTCAAGGTTACCACGGTTGGTTACAACAAACTCCTGACCCGCGCGTTCGAAGCAGAGCTGGCCGCCAAGGGCATCGACACGGGTGAGTTGCCGTCGAAAGAAGTGGCAGCGCTGATGTCCAAGGATGCGGCGGGCGATTTGAGGGCGATGGTCCTGGCGAACCCCGCCGTACTGGACACAACGATCACGGCCAACCTGCTGGCCGCAGGCCGCATCGATGGCTACCTCAAGGGGCGCGTCACGATGCAAACGGCCGAGCGCGATGGCCAGATCTCGCCCGAACAATTGCAGTTCGCCGATCGACTGATCGACGCTGGCATCCTGTCGTCGCAGTGGAACTGGGATTTCTTCACCAATCCCGACGCATCCGACCAACGTCCCGAGGCGGCTGGCCTTGGCGTGGCGATCCTCGGGTCGCTCTATCTGATGATCCTCGTGGCGGTGATGTGCGTGCCGGTGGGGGTAGCGGCGTCGATCTACCTTGAAGAGTTCGCACCCAAGAACCGTTGGACCGACCTGATCGAGGTGAACATCTCGAACCTCGCTGCCGTGCCATCCATCGTCTACGGCATCCTTGGCCTTGCCATCTTCATCAACTTCATGGGCTTTCCGCAGTCGTCCACGCTGGTCGGTGCGCTGGTCATCAGCCTGATGGTCCTGCCCACCATCATCATCGCCACCCGTGCTTCGATCCGGGCGGTGCCGCCCTCCATTCGTGATGCGGCGCTGGGGGTCGGCGCGTCGAAGATGCAAATGGTGGTTCACCATGTACTTCCGCTGGCCGCGCCCGGCATCCTGACCGGCACGATCCTTGGCCTTGCCACCGCGCTGGGCGAAACAGCGCCTTTGCTGCTTATCGGGATGGTGGCTTTCGTCGACAACTATCCCTCGGCCCCGGTCGAAGGCTTTCTTGACCCCGCAACCGCACTTCCGGTGCAGGTCTACGGCTGGGCGCAGCGCGCCGACCCCGCGTTTATCGAACGCTCTTCCGGGGCGATCATCGTGCTTTTGGGGTTCCTCGTCGTGATGAACGTCGCAGCGATCATCCTGCGTCGCAAATTCGAACGCCGCTGGTAAGGTAGGACAGACATGGACGACATGCGCATCGTGGAGCGGACAGTGAATACAAAGGCCTCGAAGATCAGCGCCAAAGGGGTGCAGGTCCACTATGGCGCGACGCACGCCCTGAAGGATGTGGATGTCGAGATCCTGGAAAACACGGTGACCGCGTTCATCGGCCCGTCGGGTTGCGGCAAATCCACCTTCCTGCGCTGCCTGAACCGGATGAACGACACGATCCCCTCGTGCCGGGTGGACGGGTCGATCACGCTCGACGGCGAGAACATCTACGATCCGCGCGTCGATCCGGTACGGCTGAGGGCGCGGGTGGGGATGGTGTTCCAGAAACCCAACCCGTTCCCCAAATCCATCTACGACAACGTGGCTTATGGCCCGAAAATCCACGGGCTGGCTCGCACCAAGGCCGAGCTGGACGAGATCGTGGAAACCTCGCTGCGCAAAGCCGCGCTGTGGAACGAGGCGAAGGACCGCCTCGCCTCGCCCGGCACCGGGCTTTCGGGGGGTCAGCAGCAGCGCTTGTGCATCGCCCGTGCTATCGCCACATCGCCGGAAGTCTTGTTGATGGACGAACCCTGCTCCGCGTTGGACCCGATTGCGACGGCACAGGTCGAGGAGTTGATCGACGAATTGCGCGCCAGCTTCTCGGTGGTGATCGTCACCCATTCCATGCAGCAGGCGGCCCGGGTCAGCCAGAAGACCGCGTTCTTCCACCTTGGTAACCTCGTTGAATATGGCGAGACGGGACAAGTGTTTACCACCCCGCAGGACCCACGCACCGAAGCTTACATCACTGGCCGTATCGGATAGGAAACACCATGAACAGCACTCACATCCTTTCGGCCTTCGACCGCGACCTGGAGGCCGTGCAGGCCCTTGTCATGCGGATGGGCGGGCTTGTCGAAACAGCACTTCTCGAAGCTGCCGAGGCGTTGGACGCGCGCGACGAAGAGATGGCCAGCCGGGTCAGAGCCGGCGACAAGGCGATAGATGCATTGGAAGACCAGATCAACATCGAATGCGCACGGCTCATTGCACTTCGGGCGCCGGCTGCGGGTGACCTGCGCACCGTGCTGACGGTGATGAAGATCGCCGCCGCTCTGGAGCGGGCGGGAGATTACGCCAAGAATCTTGCCAAACGGACGGCTGTCCTGAGCCAGATGCCGCAGGTGATGGGCGCGTCCGGCTCGATCCGGCGGCTGGCGAAGGCCGTGGTTCAGATGCTGAATGACGCGCTGGACGCTTACATTCGGCGCGATGTGAAGCTGGCCGAAGATGTACGCCAGCGCGACCGGGACATCGACCAGATGTACAACTCGATCTTCCGTGAATTCCTGACCCACATGATGGAAGACCCGCGCAACATCGGGCCGTGCATGCATCTGCACTTCATCGCCAAGAATATCGAACGGGTGGGCGATCATGCCACCTCGGTCGCGGAGCAGGTCATCTATCTGGTGACCGGCAGCCTTCCCGGAGAAGAGCGGCCGAAGTTCGACACCACCGGCGCGAGGGGATGACGATGGCGCAGCCAACCGTGCTTCTAGTCGAGGATGAACCCGCGCAGCGGGCTGTCCTCGCCTACAACCTTGAAGCCGAGGGCTTTGACGTGACGCAGGCCGACAATGGCGAGGATGCCATGATGCTTGTCGACGAGGCGGCGCCGGACATCATTATCCTCGACTGGATGATGCCGAAGCTGTCGGGGATCGAGGTGTGTCGCCGCCTGAAGCTCAGCCCCGTCACGCGGTCGATCCCGATCATCATGCTATCGGCGCGGGCCGAAGAGGTGGACCGCATCCGGGGGTTGGAGACGGGTGCGGATGACTATGTGATCAAGCCCTATTCGGTGCTGGAGTTGATGGCGCGGGCAAGGGCGCAGCTGCGCCGGGTGCGGCCTTCGACGGCGGGGGTGGTGCTGCAGCACGGGGATATCCGGCTGGATACGGAAAGCCACCGGGTCTACCGGGCGGACAAGGTGCTGAAGCTGGGGCCGACGGAGTTCAAGCTGTTGGTCACGCTGATGGAGCGACCGGGGCGGGTGTTCAGCCGGGACCAGCTTCTTGATCTGGTCTGGGGGCGGGATATCTATGTCGACACCCGGACCGTGGATGTTCATGTCGGGCGCTTGCGGAAATCCCTGATGCAGTTCGGGGGGGAGGATCCGGTGCGGACGGTTCGTGGTGCGGGGTACGCCCTGGGGTAGTGTCCCACGGTGGGACATTTTCCGATGCCAATGAAAACAACGTGTTGCGAGGCCGATTCAGACGTTGTTAACGACTGCTCGCGCGAGTGCTACTGTGCCCACGATGATTTCATCGTGAGGAGGGCCAGATGCGTGGAGGCGCGGAGCATGATGCCGTTCGGCAGGTTGTCGTGGATTACCTTGAGGGCATGTGTTGGGGTGACGAGGCCAAGCTGAGGCGGGCGTTTCATCCGGGTGCGCTGCAGGTCGGGCATTTTGGCGGCGTCTACGAAGTCTTTCCGCTGGAGGAGTTCATCGACTGGATCCGTACCGAGGCGACGGAGCCGGAGGGCACGCCATACGTGGCGGAGTTGCTGTCGATCGAGGTGACGGGGACAGTCGCGGTGGCCAAGCTGACCGACACCTGTTTCGGGACGGATTTCACCGATTATCTGGTGCTGGTGAAGGACCGCCCGGATGCCTCGGGACACTGGCAGATCGTCACCAAGGCGTATCATCTGCATGGCGGACGGGGATTGCCGAAGGCCGCGGTTTAAGGCGCGTTTTTTTGCCCGGAAACGAGGGCGTAGCCCGCCGGGTATGCCATTGGTTGTGCCATTGGTTCGAGAAACCAATGGCATGGCCCTTCCTCCGCCTGGGAGGGCGCGTTTGCGGCGTTGGTCACCCGAACGTCGGTGGGAGAGGTTGAACCATAAATCGCCGACGTCGGACGTTGGCGGGCCCGCCCGAGGGAGGGCGCTGCCCTCTGTCAGAGGCTTTTGAGCACGGTTTCCAGCCGGTCGAGGAAGATCGCGACGTGGTCGGTGGTGAAGGCCATCGGAGGGCGGATTTTCAGGATGTGGCCGCGGGGGCCGGTGGCGCTGATGAGGACGCGGGCTTCGCGCAGGGCGTTGACGATGCGGGCGGCGCGGGCGGGGTCGGGCGCGCCGGTGGCGTCGATGATGTCTTGCCCGAGGAAGAGGCCGGCGCTTCGCACCTGACCGAGACAGGGGTGGAGGCTGGCCAGCGCGGCGAGGCCGTCGTGGAAGGCGCGTCCGGTATGGAGGGCGTTGGCTTGCAGGCCTTCGTCACGGATCACGTTCAGGACGGCCATGCCGACCGAGGCGGCCACGGCATTGCCGCCGAAGGTGTTGAAATAGCGTGACTTCGCGCCGAAATCGGCCACGATTTCAGGCCGCACGACAAGCCCGGCCATCGGGTAGCCGTTGCCCATCGGCTTGCCCAAGGACACCATGTCGGGGACGAGACCATGCCGCTGGAAGCCCCACATCTGGCTGCCGGTGCGGCCAAAGCCGGGTTGCACCTCGTCTGCGATGAAAAGCCCACCGGCGGCGCGGATTGCGGCGGCGGCGGGTTGCAGAAACCCGGCGGGGTCGGGAAGAACGGCGTCGGAGGAGAAGATCGTGTCAACGATGAGGGCGCAGGGCTTGATGCCTTGGTTGGCCATTTGGTCGGTCGCGGCGGTGACAGCGGCGGCGAAGCCGGCCCCAAGATCGCCGGGGTAGTTGGCGGCGGTGGGGGCGGGGACCGGGAACACGGTCGGGCCGGGGGCGACGGCGGGGCCGATCGACATCGACATCTCGGCCGTCGCAAGGGTGACACCGTGATAGGCGTTGTCGGTGACGATGATGCCGGTGCCGCCAGTTTTCGCCCGCGCGATGCGCAGGGCGAGGTCATTCGCCTCGGACCCGGTGCAGGTGAACATGACGTGGGTCAGGGGGGCGGGAAAGTGGGCCAGAAGACGCTCGGCGTAATCGAGGACGGCGTCGTGCAGGTAGCGGGTGTGGGTGGCCAGCGTGGCGGCCTGATCGGCCATCGCCGCGACGACGCGGGGGTGGCAATGCCCGACGGAGGCCACGTTGTTGTAGGTGTCGAGATAGGCGTTGCCGTCACGGTCGTAAAGCCAGACCCCTTCGCCCCGCACGAGGTGGACGGGGGTTTCATAGAACAGGCGGTAGGCGGGGCCGAGGAGGGCGGCGCGGCGGGCGATGCGGGCCTCATCCTCAGGCGGCAGGGTGCCTTTGCCGGGGGTGTAGCCGTTGATCATGGTGGTCTGGCGGGTCATGCGGGCGATCTTTCGGAAGCGGCGATGAAGCAGGCGGTGGCGCGGTCGCGGCCGATGCTGCGGAAGGCTTTGAGCCCTGCGATGGCAGAGGGCTGGTTGCGCAGGATGTAGGGCGCGTTGTCGGGATAGCGGGCGGCGCGCCATGAGGTGATGGCAAGCGTGGTGACCATGCGGGCGGTGATGAGATCGAAGAGGAGGGCCAGCTCGGGTTCGGTGAGGAGGAGGGTGGCGGTGTAACCGCGCAGGAGGTCGGCGAGGCTGTCGAGGGGGGCGTCGGCGTCGATCTGGTAGGAGGCGGCGGTGGCGAGGTCGCAGATCCGGGGGGTGCGGACCATGTCGCCGAAATCGAGGATGCCGGTGATGCGGGCGGGATCGGCGGGGTCGGTCAGCAGGTTGTGGGGGTTGAAGTCGGCGTGGACGATCTGGGTGGGCAGGGTGGCGAGTTGCGGCGCTGTCTCGGCGGTGAAGCGGGCGACGAAGGCGGTGGCCTCGGCGCGCAAGGCGGGGTCCGTGATGGCGGGGAGGAGGGGGGCGAGGCGCGGGGTCTGCTTGATGTCCCACAGCAGGATGTGGTCGGCGGCGGGATGGGTGAAATCTGTCAGCGCGGCGGTGAGGCAGGCGAGGGCCTGGCCTACCGCGCGGCGTTGGGGGGCGGATTTCGGGGCGGCGTGGAGGGGGATGCCGTCAAGCCAGGTGAGAACGCGCAGCGCGCCGTGCGGGGTTGGGGTGATGGCTGCGCCGTTCATCGCGGGGAGGATGCGCGGCACCGGAAGGCCGGGCGCGCGGGCTGCGACATGCTGGAGGGCGGCGGTCTGGAAGGCGGTCATCTCCGGCGGTTCGGCGGGGTTGGTGAGTTTTACGGTGTAGGCACGGACGACGGTCGTCAGGCGGTGGTTGAGGTCGCGTTCAGAGGTGAGGCGAGAGAGCGTTCCGGTCAGGCCGTAGTGGCGCTGGACGAGGGAGAGAAGCTCGGCCTCGGGCAGGGCTGGTGGGGGCAGGGTCAGGAGGCTGTCGGGCGATGCAGGGCCGGTCATGGGGCCAAGGATAGCGGCTTTGGCAGGCGGGGCTAGGGGGAAATGGCGGGCGTGGACTTCGTGGCGGCGGAGTGGTTCGATGCGGGCGGAAGGCAGGTGGGCGATGCGGGCTTTGGTGGCGGTTCTGGCGGTGGCGGCGATCGTGCTGGCGGTCTGGCGGCTGGAGGAGGCGGCGGCAGGTGTGCGGGTCGAGGTGGTGACGTTCGGGACAGTGCCGGGGCGGGTGTACCGGGGGGAGGAGGCGTTGGGGCCGGTGCTGGTAATCTCGCACGGGTTTGCGGGCAGCCAGCAGATCATGCAGTCGTTTGCGCTGACGGCGGCGCGGGCGGGGTATGTGGCGGTGACCTATGACAGCGCGGGGCATGGACGCAATCCTGAGCCGCTGAGCGGGTCGGTCGTGGAGGTGGCGGGGGCGACGGCGACGCTGGTGCGGGAACTGGCGGGGGTGGCCGAGGCGGCGCGGGCGTTGGGGGACGGGCGGGTGGCGGTGCTGGGCCATTCGATGGCGACGGACATCGTGGTGCGGTTCGCCAAGGCGACGGAGTGGGTCGATGCGGTGGTGGCGGTGTCGATGTTTTCGCCCGAGGTGACGGCGACGGCGCCGAAGAACCTGTTGGTGGTGACGGGGGCCTGGGAAGGGATGCTGTCGGCGGAGGCTTTGCGGGTGGTGCGGCTGATGGCACCGGACGGGGTGGCGGGCGAGGCCTATGGTGCGCCGGGGAACTGGCGGCGCGCGGCGGTGGCGCCACATGTGGAACATGCGAGCGTGCTGTTTTCGACCGCAACAATGGCCGAGATGGTGGGCTGGCTGGACCGGGTTTACGGTGTGGAGCGGGTGCGGCCGCCGGTGGCGGACCGGGGCGGATGGATCGTGCTGCTGCTGGCTGGCGCGGTGGCGTTGGGATGGCCGTTGGCGCGACTGCTGCCAAGCTTGGTGGAGCATCCGGCCGGGGCGGGCTTGCGCGGGCGGCGGCTGTGGCTGGTGGCCTTGGGGCCGATGCTGGCGGTGCCGGTGGTGCTGCGCTTTGTGCCGACGGGGTTTCTGCCGGTGCTGGTGGCGGATTATCTGGCCGTGCATTTTCTGGCCTACGGGGCGGCAACGGGGCTGGCGCTGTGGGCGGTAGGTGCAAGATTGCCGGAGGTCACGGGGCGGGGGCTGCTGGCGGGCGCGGCGGCGGCGGGGTTCGTGGCACTTGCACTGTTTCTGCCGGTGGACAGGTATCTGACGAACTTCTGGCCGGGGCCGGGGCGCGGCATTATCATTGCCGCGCTGGCGGTGGGGACGTTTGCCTATTTCTGGACGCTGGATTGGGCGGGGCGCGGGGCGGGCGCGGCGCGCGGGGCCTATCTCTTGTTGAAGCTGTGCTTTCTGGTGTCGCTGGCAATCGCGGTCGCGCTTGATCTGGAACGGCTGTTCTTTCTGCTGATCATTCTGCCCATCGTGGTGATCTTTTTCCTGATCTTCGGCCTTCTTGGCGGCTGGACCACGCGACGCACGCGGCACCCGTTGCCGGGAGCGGTGATGGCGGGGTTTGCCTTTGCATGGGCATTGGGCGTGACGTTCCCGATGCTGAGCGCGGGGTAGGTGGGGCGGGGTCAGCCGCCGGTGTGGCTCATGTGGCGGGTGATCTGGCCCGCGACCTTCTGGCGGGAGTAGTCGAAATCATGGCCCTTGGGTTTGCGGGCGATGGCGGCGCGGATCGCCTGTTCAAGACTGGCATCGTCGGGGACGGCATCATCGGGGCTGGCGCGCAGCGGGGCGCGGAGGTCGGCCATGTCTTCCTGCCCGAGGCACATGTAAAGCTGGCCGGTGCAGGTCAGCCGCACGCGGTTGCAGCTTTCGCAGAAGTTGTGGGTCAGGGGCGTGATGAAGCCGACCTTCTGGCCGGTTTCTTCGACCCGCACATAGCGGGCAGGCCCGCCGGTGCGTTCGGTAAGGTCGGTCAGGGTGAGGCGTTCGGCAAGACGGGCGCGCAGGTCTTTCAGCGGCCAGTATTGGTCGAGCCGACCGGCGGTCATGTCTTCGCCCATTGGCATCACCTCGATGAAGGTGAGGTCATGGCCGTTTGCTGCGCACCAGTCGGCGAGGGAGAAAAGTTCATCCTCGTTGAAGCCTTTGAGCGCGACGGCGTTGATCTTGACGCGCAGACCGGCGGCCTTGGCGGCCTCGATCCCGTCGAGCACTTGGGGCAGGCGCCCCCAGCGGGTGATTTCGGCGAATTTCGCCGGATCGAGCGTATCGAGGCTGACGTTGATGCGCTTTACGCCGAGGTCGGCGAGGGGTTGGGCGAATTTGGCAAGCTGGCTGCCGTTGGTGGTAAGGGTGAGTTCCTTGAGCGCGCCGGTGGCAAGATGGCGGCTCATCGCTTCGAAGAACGTGAGGATGCCTTTGCGCACAAGCGGTTCGCCGCCCGTGATGCGCAGCTTTTGCACACCGAGGTGGACGAAGGCGGTGCAGAGACGGTCGAGTTCTTCGAGCGACAGAAGCTCGGCCTTCGGCAGGAAGGTCATGTGTTCGGACATGCAGTAGGTGCAGCGGAAATCGCAACGGTCGGTGACCGAGACGCGCAGGTAGGAAATCGCGCGGGCGAAGGGATCAATAAGCGGCTGCATGCGTTGAAAGGTAGGACGCGGCGGGTGTCGGCACAAGGCGGATTGCGGCAGTTGAGCACGAGGGAGCGGCGGGCTAAGGTATGGGCATGATGAAATCAGGACTTCTGTGCGGTTTGGTGCTGCTGTCGGGCTGCGGCATGTTGCAGGGCAAGGGCCCGGCAACCGCCATGCCGGCTGCGGTGGACATTGCGCCCGCAGTCACGACAAGCGCGCTGGGCGCGCAGGGCGCGAGTGCGGCGGATTTGGACACCACGACGGCGGCGGAAAAGGCGGCGGCGCTGGCCGCACCGGTGGCCACGGGCGAGCGGGAGTTGGGCCGCGTGACGGTGGCGCTGGGGCCGCCGGCGGAGCAGGGGATATGGCTGCGGACCGGGTTGGTCAGTGAGGCGGTGATGGGCCGGGTGGTGACGGCGGCGGGCAAGAGCCTGGCGGTGGAACTGAGGCCGGGATCAGGCGCGGCGCTGTTGTCGCTGGCCGCGTTTCAGGCGCTGGGGCTGGGTTTGACGGAGTTGCCACAGGTGACGGTTTTCGGGCCGTAAGTCTGTTTGGCAGGCGGCGGGGGTTTTGCACCCCCGCACCCCCGGAGGATATTTTCGCAAAGAGGAAGTCAGGGCGCGAGGTGGCGGGCGGCTTCCTTTTGCGCGAAGGGCTTCAGGCGGGGGCCGTGAGTTTCGAGGAATGTGCGGGCGCGGGCGGCGTCGTGTTTCGACAGATCGCGCACCCACCAGGCGACGGCCTTCTGGATGAACCAGTCGCGATCCTCGGCCAGTGTGGCGCACCAGCCGAGGATGCGGTCGCGGGCGGCCTCTTCTTCCGGTTTGGGGTGGTTCTGCTTGGTCCAGGGCAGGGTCATCACGAGGGCGGCGCGGCGGGTCCACATGTGGGGGGAGGTGATCCAGGCCTCCACGGTGTCGAGGCGGGTGGGGTCGGCGGTGAGGCGTTTCTGGCCGGCGGTGCTGGCGTGATCGGCGATGGCCCAGGCGTCGAAATCGGGAACCCAGGATTGGATGAGCTGCCAGGCGGCTTCGTCGGGGCGGAGGCGGGCCTGGGTCAGCAGTTTGGCGGCCGCGATGCGGGCTTCGTGGATGTCGGTGGCCCAGAGGCTGGCGGCAAGTGCGAGGCGGTCATCCAGGGAGAGGGCCGCGCGCCACCCGTCGGTGAGATCGTCGATTTGCGGCACGGTGACGCCGAGGTAGCGGCGCGGGGCCTTGTGGTAGGCCAGCATCTCGGCCGCTTTTCCGGGGTTTGCGAGGGCTTCGAGATCGGCGAGGGGGGTCATCGGAGGTGCCTTGTGCCAGGGCGGGACTGGAGGGCGGGACTGGGGGCGCTCTGGAGGGGGCGCACCCTCCAGACCTCCCGTGGGATAGTTCGGAGAAGAGCAGGCCTTGCGGCTATTCGACGGTGACGGATTTGGCGAGGTTGCGGGGTTGGTCGACGTCGGTGCCTTTGGCGATGGCGGTGTGGTAGGCGAGAAGCTGGGCCGGGACCGCGTAGAGGATCGGGGCGAAGGCGGGGTGGGCTTCGGGCAGGGTGACGGTCTTCCAGGTGCCGGCGCCGGCTTCGGCGATGCCGCGCGCGTCGGAGATCAAAAGGACGCGGCCGTGGCGGGCCATGACTTCCTGCATGTTCGACACGGTCTTGTCGAAAAGCGCGTCACGCGGGGCGAGCACGATCACCGGGACGGCGGCGTCGATCAGCGCGATGGGGCCGTGCTTCAATTCGCCCGAAGCGTAGCCTTCGGCGTGGATGTAGCTGATTTCCTTGAGTTTCAGGGCACCTTCCAGGGCGAGGGGGAACATGGCGCCGCGGCCGAGGAAGAGGATGTCCTGGGCCTTTGCCAGATCGTCGGCGATGGCGGCGATCTGCGGGGAGAGGGTGAGGGTATGGCTCATCAACCCCGGCAGGGCGCGCAAGGCGGCGAGGTGGTCGGCCAGGGTGGCGGGCGTCAGGCGGCCCCGGTCGAGGGCGGCCTTGAGCGCGAGGAGGGCGAGGACCGTGAGTTGGCAGGTGAAGGCCTTAGTCGAGGCCACGCCGACCTCGACACCCGCGAGGATGGGAAGCGCGAGGTCGCTTTCGCGGGCGATGGAGGAGGTGGGGACGTTCACCACGGAGACGATTTTTGCTACCTTGTCGCGGGCGTAACGGAGGGCGGCGAGCGTGTCGGCGGTTTCGCCCGACTGGGAGACGAAAAGCGCCCAGGAGGTGGGGGAGAGGGGAGGCTCGCGGTAGCGGAATTCCGACGCGATGTCGATCTCGGCGGGGAGGCCCGCGATCTGTTCGAACCAGTATTTCGCCACATGGGCCGCGTAGGAGGCGGTGCCGCAGGCGACGAGGGTGATGCGCTCGACGCCGGTGAAATCGACGCCATCGGGCAGGCGGAGGCCGCCGTCGGGCGTGGTGTAATGCTTCAGCGCGTCGGCGATCACGACGGGCTGTTCGGCGATTTCCTTGGCCATGAAGTGCTTGTAACCGGCCTTTTCGATGCGGGTGGCGTCGATCTGGATGCGGGTTTCGGGCCGGTTGGCGAGACGGTCTTCGGCGTCGAAAATCCGGGCGCCGTCGCGGGTGATCACGGCCCAGTCGCCTTCCTCGAGGTAGGTGATGCGGTCGGTCATGGGCGCGAGGGCAATGGCGTCGGAGCCGACGAACATTTCGCCCGAGCCATGTCCGATGGCGAGGGGGGAGCCTTTGCGGGCGGCGATCATCAGGTCGTCTTCGCCGTCAAAGAGGAAACAGAGCGCGAAGGCGCCGTGCAGACGGTGGAGCGTGGCGCGGGCGGCCTCGACCGGGGTCATGCCCTGATCCATGTGCAGTTTGGTCAGGAGGGCGACGGTTTCGGTATCGGTCTCGGATTCCCATGCGAGCCCAGCGGCAGACAGTTCGGCGCGCAGGTCGCGGAAGTTTTCGATGATGCCGTTGTGGACGACCGCGACGGAGCCTGCCTTGTGCGGGTGCGCGTTGAGAACGGTGGCCGCGCCGTGGGTGGCCCAGCGGGTGTGGCCGATGCCGGCTTTGCCGGCAAGGGGTTCATGCACGAGGAGATCGGAGAGGTTGACCAATTTGCCGACCGCGCGGCGGCGATCCAGTTTGCCACGGTTGACGGTGGCGATCCCAGCGCTGTCGTAGCCGCGATACTCAAGGCGCTTCAGGGCCTCGACCAGCAACGGGGCGGCCTCGTGATTGCCAAGCACACCGACAATACCACACATTTCTAATGACCTTTTGCCTTGGCAGCCTTGATGGATTTCAACTTTTCGAACAATTTCGTAGCGAGGCCGGGTTTCGTAACCTGCCGCGCGCGGCCGATGGCGATGGCCTCGGCAGGGACGTTGTCGGTGATGACGGAGCCGGAGGCGGTGAGCGCGCCGTCGCCGATCGTGACCGGGGCGACCAGCATGGTGTCCGAGCCGATGAAGGCACGTTTGCCGATGGTGGTGCGGTGCTTCATCACGCCGTCGTAGTTGCAGGTGACGGTGCCTGCGCCGATGTTGGTGAACTCGCCCACGTCGGCATCGCCGATGTAGGTGAGGTGGCCGACCTTGACGCCTTCGTCGAGGATGGCGTTCTTGATTTCGACAAAGTTGCCGACGTGGACATCTTCGGCCAGTTCCGCACCGGGGCGCAGGCGGGCGAAGGGGCCGACGGTCGCGCCGCGACTGATGTGGCAGCCTTCGAGGTGGCAGAAGCCCTTGATCTCGGCGCCGGATTCGATGGTGACGCCGGGGCCGAAGATCACATTCGGGCCGATGATCGCATCGCGCCCGATATGGGTGTCGAGGGCGAAGAACACGGTTTCCGGGGCGGTGAGGGTGACGCCGTTGTCGAGCGCGTCGGCGCGGGCGCGGGCCTGAAAGGCGGCTTCGGCCTCGGCCAGTTGCGCCCGCGTGTTGACGCCTTGGGTTTCGGCCTCGTCACACAGGACGACACCGGCGCTGAGGCCGCGCGTGCGGGCCAGTTCGACGATGTCGGTGAGGTAGTATTCACCGGCGGCGTTGTCGTTCGTCACCTCGGCAACGAGGGAGAGGAGCGTTTGGGCATCGGCGCAGACGACGCCGGAGTTGCAGAGCGTCAAGGCGCGCTCGGCTTCGGTTGCGTCCTTCCATTCGGTGATTTTCAGGAGCGTCTCGCCTTGGGTGACGAGGCGGCCGTAGCGGCCGGGGTTCGGGCTGTGGAAGCCGAGGACGACGACGCCGTGGCGCTGCCTTGCGCCCAGCATAGCGCGCAGGGTTTCCTCGCGGATCAGGGGGGTGTCGGCGTAAAGCACGATGGCGTCGCCGGTGGCGTCGGTCAGAAGGGGGGCCGCCTGCGCGACGGCGTGGGCGGTGCCAAGTTGCGGGTCTTGCAGGACGGCATCGACCGCCTCGTCGAAGGCAAGGGCGGCGGCGGTGACGGCATCGGAGCCGTGGCCGGTGACGACGACGATGCGGGCGGGATCAAGGCTGCGGGCCGTGGTCAGCGCGTGGTGCAGAAGGGGCGCTGCGGCCATCTGGTGCAGCACTTTGGGCAGGTCGGAGTTCATCCGCGTGCCTTGCCCCGCCGCCAGCACGATGACGGAAACGGGAACCGACCCTGACCCTGAAACCTGCATTCTGCCCCTTCCCTTATTGTTGGCGTCGTTTTACCCCCCTAGCGCGGGGTGGCAAGGGGCCAAACCTCACGCCATGTTACAGGAACCGTGATGCGCTGTATCGTCTTTGATCTTGACGGAACTTTGGCGGACACGTCGGCCGACCTGCTGGCGGCGGCGAATGCCTGTTTTCCGGGCGGCGCGGTGTTGGGGCCGGGCGATGCGCTGACGGCGTTTCATGGCGGGCGGGCGATGCTGCGGCTGGGGTACGAGCGGTTGGGTCGGGCGTGGAGCGAAGCCGATGTGGATGCGGATTATCCCGTGCTGCTGGACGCCTATCGTCAGGCGATTGCGGTGCACACGACGCTTTACCCAGGTGCGATGGACGCGGTGGAGGCGTTGAAGCGCGAGGGCTATGCGGTGTCGATCTGCACCAACAAGCCGGCCGCGCTGGCCGAGGAACTGCTGCGCCGGTTGGGTATTCGCGAGGCCTTTGGGGCGATGATCGGGGCCGATACGCTGGCGACGCGGAAACCGGACGCGGCACCCTACGTGGCAGCGGTGGAGCGGGCGGGGGGCGTCGTTGGCCGGTCGATGCTGGTGGGGGATACCGAGACCGACCGCAAGACCGGGCTGGCCGTAGGTGTGCCGGTGGCGCTGGTCACGTTCGGGCCGGAGGGCGGAGGCGTGGCGCGGCTGGCACCGGAGGCATTGCTGGACCATTTCGATCAGTTGGTCGGGATTGCCGGGCGGCTGGTGCGATAGGCCTGGCGGCAACTGGAAGGCGTCATACACTCCAGACCTCTCGTGGAGTATTTTTTGAAAGCAGCAAGGCGGCCGAGTGTGACTTGGCCGAGTTTGACTTGAGGGGGCGGGCTGCCTAGGGTCGCGGGCCATGATGGAAGCCTCTGCCCCCGTTCAGGTGTCGCGCCATGCGATCACCTTCGTGCTGATCACCGTGTTTCTGGACATGGTGGGGTTCGGGCTGATCATGCCGGTGCTGCCCGCGCTGATCGAAGAGGTGGGCCGCATGGACCTGGCCGATGCGGCCTATGTCGGCGGCTGGATGTTCGCGGCGTTTTCGGTGGCGCAGTTCGCGTTCAGCCCGCTGGTGGGCAACCTGAGCGACCGGTTCGGGCGGCGGCCGTTGTTGCTGCTGGCGATTTTCGGGCTGGGGGCGGACTACCTGTTTTCGGCGCTGGCGCCGACCATCTTCTGGCTGTTCGTGGGACGGGTGATCGCGGGGGTGTGCGGATCGTCCTATGTGATCGCCAACGCCTACATCGCGGATGTGACAGCGCCGGAGGACCGGGCGAAGGCGTTCGGGTGGGTGGGTGCTGCGTTTGGGCTTGGCTTCATCCTTGGGCCGGCGATTGGCGGGCTCTTGGGAGAGTTGGGGTCGCGGGTGCCGTTTTTCGTGGCGGCGGGGATTTCGGTGGTGAACCTTGTCTACGGCTGGTTTGTGCTGCCTGAGACGCTGCCGCCGGAAAAGCGACGCGCGTTCGAGTGGCGGCGGGCCAATCCGTTTGGCGCATTCCGGGTGTTTCAAAGCTATGGGCAGGTGTTGCCGCTGTGTGCGGTGCTGTTTGTGTATTTCTTTGCCACGGCGGTTTATCCGGCGATCTGGCCGTTCTGGGGGATGGCGAAGTTCGGCTGGTCTGAGGCGATGGTCGGGCTGACGTTGGCGGCGTTTGGCTTGGTGATGGCGCTGTTTCAGGGGCTTGGCACCGGGCCGGTGGTGGCGCGGTGGGGCGAGTGGCGGGTGTGTCTGGCCGGGCTGGTGATGCGCGGCGGTGGTGGCGGTGGGCTATGGGCTGGCGGGATCTTTGGCGGCGGTGCTGGTGCTGATGGTGGTGCATGGACCGGAGGGGTTTGTGCATCCGATGCTGGTGGCGATGATGTCGAAAGAGGTGCCGGAGGATGCGCAGGGCGAGTTGCAGGGCGGCATATCGGCGTTGATGAACGTGGCGATGCTGTTCGGCACGGTCGTCTTCAGCCAGATCTTCGGACGGTTCATGCAGCCAGATGCCGCGTTCCGGTCGCCCGACGTGGGGTATTA
This sequence comes from uncultured Alphaproteobacteria bacterium, assembly GCA_963822435.1. Classification (GTDB taxonomy): domain Bacteria; phylum Pseudomonadota; class Alphaproteobacteria; order Rhodobacterales; family Rhodobacteraceae; genus JAUYQR01. Next base: position 125,971 of record CAWGHN010000005.1, on the reverse strand, counting down.
TGTGGCGGGCGTGGTTCTGGTGGCGGCGGTTTTGATGTTTCTGGCGCTGACGCGCCGACCTGTGAGGGGCGACGATGGAACGGTTTGACGGAAGCTTTACCCAGCAGGAGCCGATCCCCGAGGCGGGGATCGCGGCGGCGCTGGAGGTGCTGCGGCATGGGCGGCTGCACCGCTACAACGTGGCACCGGGCGAGGTGGCGGAAACGGCGCTTCTGGAGGAGGAGTTCGCGGCCTTTACCGGGGCGCGGTATTGCCTTGCCATCGCGTCGGGCGGGGCGGCGATGGCGACGGCCTTGCGCGCCTTGCAGGTGAAGCCGGGCGAGCCGGTGTTGTCCAATGCCTTTACCCTTGCGCCCGTGCCGGGGGCGATTGCCAGCATCGGCGCGCGGCCGGTGTTCGTCGAGGTGACGGAGGACCTGACGATCGACCTTGGGCATCTGGAGGCGCAGGCGAAGGCCACGGGCGCGCGGGTGCTGCTGTTGAGCCACATGCGGGGGCATGTCGGCGACATGGACGCGCTGATGGCGCTGTGTGACGGTCTTGGCATCCGGGTGGTGGAAGACTGCGCGCATACGATGGGGGCAACCTGGCGGGGCGTGGCGTCGGGGCGGCATGGCGCGGTGGGCTGCTATTCGACGCAGACCTACAAGCACATGAATTCGGGCGAAGGCGGGTTTCTGGTGACCGATGACGCCGAATTGGCGGCGCGGGCGGTGCTGCTGTCGGGGTCTTACATGCTGTATGGGCGGCACCGGGCGGCGCCGGGGCCAGAGGTCTTTGAACGCTTGCGGCTGGATGTGCCCAATATCTCCAGCCGGATGGACAATCTGCGCGCGGCCATCCTGCGACCGCAGGTGGCGATGCTGGCCGAGCGGCGGACGCGGTGGCGGGAGTTGTACCGGGGGATGGAGGCGGGGTTGGCGGATACGCCGGGCCTGCGGCTGATCCCGCGGCCGGAATGGGAGGATTACGTCGGATCATCGTTCCAGTTCCTGCTGCCGGGTTGGGAGCCTGCGCGGGTTGCAGGTTTTGTCGCGCGGGCGGCGGCGCGGGGGGTGGAGTTGAAGTGGTTCGGGGCGGCGGACCCGGTGGCATTTACGAGCCGCTACGCGCATTGGCGCTATGCCAACCCCGAACCGTTGCCGCAGACCGACCGGGTGCTGGCGGGGCTGATCGACATGCGGTTGCCGTTGACATTCACCGCGGAGGATGTGGCCGTGATCACGCGTATCATCCGGGCGGAAGTGCTGTCGGCGGCGCAAAGCGAGGTGGGGCAAGGCGAGATGGGGCAAGGCGAGGTCGCGGAGGCGGTGGCGGTGCCGCTGGCCGATTGAGGCGGCGCGGGCCGGTCAGTCCGTTCAGCCGGGATTACCGGCGCCCGCCGCGCTGGGGCATGGGGCTGCCGCCGCACCGGCCTTCGCGCGGGCGGCGGATGCTGTGGCGTGTGCTGCATCCGGGTTTCTATCTGAAACTGGTGATGGTGGCTGCCGGTCTTGGGCTGGTTGTGCTGCCCTACGGCACCGACGTGGTGAGCGCGGCGCTGAAGCCTGTGGCCTCCGAACGAGGGGACTTGCCGGGTGCTGGTGGTGCTGGACGGCGATACGGTGAAGCTGGTGTGCCCCGGCAGGGGTGTTGAAACCGCGCGGCTGATGGGGTTCGACGCGGCCGAGAAATACTCGCCCCGCTGCGCGTCGGAGCTGGTGGCAGCGGAAAAGGCGACGTGGGCGCTGCGCGGGCTGATCTTCAAGGCAAAGTCGCTGGCGGTGGAGCGGGACGGGACGGACCGTTATGGCCGGGCGCTGGTGCGGCTGCGGCTGGACGGGGTGGATGTGGCGCGGCTGATGATACGCGCGGGGCATGGGCGCGCCTATTCTGGCGGACCGAGGCGAGGGTGGTGCTGATGCGGGTTGTGCGGATGGGGCCGTTATCGGTTGAGGTGGAGCTGGGCGATCTGACGGTGATCGCGCTGTCGGATGGCGAGACAGGGATGCCGGTCACGCATCTGCGCGGGCCGGATGGCGAGGCGCTGGCGGACCTTTCGGGGGCGGAGGAGGTGGCGGGCAAGCTGCGGCTGCCGGTGTGGGCGTTTGTGGTGCGCGGGCCGGAGGGCAGTTTGCTGATCGACAGCGGGGCGGCGGAGGCGTGGCACCCGGTGCTTGGGCGGCTGGGCGAAGCGATGCGCGAGGCCGGGGTGTCGGCTGCGGAGGTGACGGCGGTGGCGCTGACGCATACGCATGTCGACCATCTGAGCGGTATCGTCGGCCGGGAAGGCGGACTGGCATTCCCGAACGCGGATAGGGTGTTCGTGGCGACCGAGGAATTGGGCGATTTCCGCGCCGAGCCGCGAATGGCACCGGCCCTGGCGCGGGTGATGCCGCTGGAGCAGGGCGATGCGCCGATGCGCGGCGTGGTGGCGATCAACGCGCCGGGACATTCGCCGGGGCACATGGCGTTTCTGGTGGACGGCCGGATGCTGATCTGGGGCGACGTCGTGCATCACGCCGCAGTGCAGTTCGCGCGTCCCGAGGTGACCTGGGCCTATGACGGCGATCAGGCGCTGGCGCGGGCCAGCCGGCTGGCGCTGCTGCAGCGGGCGGTGGCGGAGGGGTTCATCGTGGCGGGGGCGCATCTGCCGCATCCGGCCATCGGGCGGGTCGAGCGGTCTGGCGCGGGGTATGCGTTCATGCCGGTTCAGGGCGGGGCCTGAGGCCGGATTTCCAGCTACCCCGCAGCGGGCAGGGGTGGAGCTTGCGCCGGGAGTATTTTTGAAAAGAGCAAGCGGATGGGCCGGTCATGTCGATGGAGGCGCAAGGCTTTGGGCGCAAAGCCTGTTGCGGGCCGCGTGAGGCGTGGAAGCCTGAAGCCTGAAGCGCAGATGCCGCGGTGCCGCACCGGTGTTTTTAGGGCTGCGTTCGGTTGACCCCGGGCGGGGGGCGGAGTAAACGGGCGCAAGAGATCAAGCAGGCCGACACGTGCCTGCAAGCTCGTCGCCAGCATCAAGGAGCCCCTCGTGGACCTGCTTCTCCGAGAGTATCTTCCCATACTTGTTCTCATGGGTGTCGCCACTGGCCTTGGCCTTGTGTTGATCCTTGCCGCCGCCATCCTTGCGGTGCGCAATCCGGACCCCGAAAAGGTCAGCGCCTATGAATGCGGCTTCAACGCGTTCGACGACGCGCGGATGAAGTTTGATGTGCGCTTTTACCTTGTGTCGATCCTGTTCATCATCTTTGACCTTGAGGTGGCGTTCCTGTTTCCGTGGGCCGTGGCCTTTGGCGAGATCAGCATGGCGGCCTTCTGGTCGATGATGCTGTTCCTGGGCGTGCTGACGGTGGGCTTTGCCTACGAATGGAAGAAGGGGGCGCTGGAATGGGAGTGATGCCGGGGGCCAACACGGCCGGGGGCGACAACGAGGTTGCCACCCAAGCCCTGAACCGCGAGTTGCAGGACAAGGGGTTTCTGCTGACCTCGACCGAGGATCTGATCAACTGGGCTCGGACCGGCAGTTTGCACTGGATGACGTTTGGTCTGGCCTGCTGCGCGGTCGAGATGATGCACACCTCGATGCCGCGCTATGACGCGGAACGCTTTGGTGTGGCGCCGCGCGCGTCCCCGCGCCAGTCGGATGTGATGATTGTCGCGGGCACCTTGACCAACAAGATGGCCCCGGCCTTGCGCAAGGTCTACGACCAGATGCCCGAACCGCGGTACGTGATCTCGATGGGCTCCTGCGCCAATGGCGGGGGGTATTACCACTACTCCTACAGCGTCGTGCGGGGCTGTGACCGGATCGTGCCGGTCGATATCTACGTTCCCGGCTGCCCGCCTACGGCGGAAGCGCTGCTTTATGGCATCTTGCAGTTGCAGCGGAAGATCCGTCGCACCGGCACCATTACCCGTTGAGGACCGCATATGTCTGAAGCCCTGACCGAGCTTGGAGCGATCATCGCGCTGAAGCGGCCCGATGCGGTGCTGGCGTCAAACGTGGTGCATGGCGAGCTGACGCTGACCGTGGCGCTGCAATATCTGGAGGGGCTGGTGGAGTTCCTGCGCGACGACGTGTCGTGCCGGTTCACCTCGCTGGTCGACATCACGGCGATTGATTACCCCGAGCGCGCGGCGCGGTTCGATGTGGTCTACCATTTCCTGAGCATGTACCAGAACCACCGCATCCGGCTGAAGGTCGCGGTGCGGGCCGAGGATATGGTTCCGTCGATCCACACGCTGCACCCTTCGGCCAACTGGTTCGAGCGCGAGGTGTTCGACATGTTCGGCATCCTGTTCAGCGGCCACCCCGACCTGCGCCGCATCCTGACGGATTACGGCTTTCGCGGGCATCCGTTGCGCAAGGATTTCCCGACCACCGGTTACACCGAGGTGCGTTATGACGAGGCGCAGAAGCGCGTCGTGTATGAGCCGGTCAAGCTGGTGCAGGAATACCGGCAGTTCGATTTCATGAGCCCATGGGAAGGGGCTGAATACATCCTTCCCGGCGATCAGAAGGCGGGTGCGAAATGATGGAATTTGACGCGCGCTGGGGCTGGAGTGCCATGCATGGTGGCGGCAGCCTCATCTGGATGCTGATCGCCGCCGTGGTGATCGTGGTGCCGTTCTGGCGGCTGTTGCCGAAGTTCGGGATTCCGAACTGGGTGGCGCTCATCGCCGTGTTCCCGCTGGCGGCGGTGGTGCTGCTGTGGGCGATGGCGTTCAAGGACAAGGGCGGGAAGTCATGATGGACGGCGATATCCGCACCAACACCTATGACGACGGGTCGACCGACTTTCAGACCGGCGAACAGAAGATCCGCAACTTCAACCTGAACTTCGGCCCGCAACACCCGGCCGCGCACGGCGTGCTGCGGCTGGTGCTGGAGCTGGACGGCGAGATTGTCGAACGCTGCGATCCGCACATCGGGCTGTTGCATCGCGGCACTGAAAAGCTGATGGAAAGCCGGACCTATCTGCAGAACCTGCCCTATTTCGACCGGCTGGATTATGTGGCGCCGATGAACCAGGAACATGCCTGGTGTCTGGCGATCGAAAAGCTGACCGGCGTGGAAGTGCCGCGTCGCGCCAGCCTGATCCGGGTGCTGTATTCGGAAATCGGCCGGGTGCTGAACCATCTTCTGAACGTGACCACACAGGCGATGGACGTGGGCGCGCTGACGCCGCCGTTGTGGGGCTTTGAAGAACGCGAACAGCTGATGGTGTTTTATGAACGCGCTTCGGGCTCGCGGCTGCATGCGGCGTATTTCCGGCCCGGCGGCGTGCATGTCGATCTGCCGGATCAGCTTTTGGAAGACATCGACGCCTGGGCGATCCAGTTTCCGCGCGTGCTGGACGATATCGACGGGCTTTTGACCGAAAACCGCATCTTCAAGCAGCGCAACGTCGATATCGGCGTGGTCACGGAAAAGGACATTCAGGACTGGGGCTTTTCCGGCGTCATGGTGCGCGGGTCGGGTCTGGCCTGGGATTTGCGCCGTGCGCAGCCTTATGAGTGCTACGACGAGTTCGAGTTCCAGATCCCGGTCGGCACGAATGGCGACTGCTATGACCGGTATCTGTGCCGGATGCAGGAAATGCGCGAGTCGACCAGCATCATCCGACAGGCGATTGCAAAGCTGCGGGTGGAAAAGGGCGACGTGCTGGCGCGGGGCAAGATCACGCCACCGAAGCGGGGTGAGATGAAGACCTCGATGGAGGCGCTGATCCACCACTTCAAGCTTTACACCGAAGGTTTCCACGTTCCAGCGGGTGAGGTTTATGCGGCGGTCGAGGCGCCGAAGGGCGAGTTCGGTGTCTATCTGATTGCGGATGGCACCAACAAACCCTACCGCGCCAAGATCCGCGCGCCGGGGTTCCTGCATTTGCAGGCGATGGACTACATCTGCAAGGGGCACCAGCTGGCCGACGTGTCGGCCATCATCGGCACGATGGACGTCGTGTTCGGGGAGATCGACCGGTGATGCCGGACGTGACGATCAACCTGTGGACGGTGATCCTAGGGGCGGCCTCGGGCCTGGCTGCCGTGTTTGGTGCCCGGAAGGGCAATCCGTTCGTCATGGGTGCCATCTTCGGTGCCGTCACCGCTGTAATCCTGACAATCGCCAGGGGATTTATCTGAACCATGTTGCGCCGCCTTCACAAAGACCAACCGGCCTCCTTCGCCTTCACTCCGGCGAACCTTGCGTGGGCCAAGGGGCAGATTTCCAAATACCCGGAAGGGCGGCAGGCGAGTGCCATCATCCCGCTTTTGTGGCGCGCGCAGGAGCAGGAGGGGTGGCTGAGCCGCCCTGCCATCGAACACGTCGCCGCGATGCTTGGGCTGGCCTATATCCGGGCGCTGGAGGTGGCGACCTTCTATTTCATGTTCCAGTTGCAGCCCGTTGGATCGGTGGCGCATATCCAGATTTGCGGCACCACATCCTGCATGATTTGCGGCGCGGAAGATCTGGTCGCGGTCTGCAAGGAACTGATCGCGAAGCAGCCGCACGCGCTGTCGGCGGACGGCCGGTTTTCGTGGGAAGAGGTCGAGTGTCTGGGCGCCTGCGCCAATGCGCCGATGGCCCAGATCGGCAAGGACTATTACGAGGATCTGACGCCGGAAAAGCTGCGCGAGTTGATCGGGCGGTTCTCGGCGGGTGAAGTGCCGGTGCCGGGGTCGCAGATCGGACGCTATGCGGCGGAACCTGCCAGCGGGCTGACCTCGCTGACCGAATTCGAAAGCGGGCGGCGGCAGTATAACGCCAGCGTGCAGGCGGCGGTTGATCTGGGCGATACGGTGAAGCGGATCGACGGGACCGAAGTGCCGTTGACGACGCCGTGGCTGGGCAAGCCCGCTGCGGTAAAGCCCGCCAAGGGCGCGCCGGTAGAGCCGAAGCCGGGCCGTGGCACACCGGTCGATGCCACCGGTACCACGGTGCAAGAGGCGCCGGCGCAATCGAAGGGCAAGCCCGTGACGGATGGCAACGCGCCGAACGCCACGCCATTGGCAACGCCCGAGGCCAAGGTGACGCCGACCGAGGTGGCCCCCGGCGCGGCAAAACGGCCCGAGGCGCTGGCGGCTGCGCGGGGCGGCAAGCCCGACGATCTGACGCTGATCGTGGGCATCGGGCCGAAGCTGGCGGCGCTGTGCCATCGGCTCGGGTTCTATCATTTTGACCAGATCGCCAACTGGACCGCGGAAGAGATCACGTGGGTCGATGGAAATCTGGAAGGCTTCAAGGGCCGCGTCACCCGCGACAAGTGGGTGCCGCAGGCGAAAATTCTGGCAGCGGGCGGCACGGTTGCCGAGGCCGAGGCCGCAGCACGACGCACGGAGTGAGGGACGGGGTGCCACGCCACAACGGCGGGCCGATCAACGGGAGTGACAAGGGAATGCGCAAGGCAGAGACTATGAATGCCCCTTGGCTGGGCGGTTGGGTTCTTGGGGCGGCGGCGGGTCTGGTGGCCTTTGGCGCCCTTGTGGTCATCGGCAAGTTCGACCTGTTCCCGGCCGGTGCGCTGGCCGTCGTGGTTGCGGCTGCGGCGGGCCTGATGCTTGGCATGCCGTGGGGGGCGCAAGGGCCTGCCGTTCCTGCCACCCCACCGAAAGCGGCGGTCAAACCCGCAAGCGCCGAACCGGTCACAGCAGTGGCCAGCCCGGCGGCTTTTGTAGCGGTTCCCGAAGCGGCCCCTGTCGCAAAACCGGCGGCAAAACCGGCCGTCAAGGCCGCCACGCCGAAAGCTGCGGCCAAGCCGAAGGTGGCGAAAGCCAAGGACGATGGCCCGGAGCGTCTGAAAGCCCCCCGCAACGGCCGCGCCGACGATCTGAAGGAAATCGAGGGCATTGGCCCGGCGATGGAAAAGCTGGTGAACGAATTGGGCTTTTACCACTTTGACCAGATCGCCGGCTGGTCGGATGCCGATGTGGCCTGGGTCGATGCCAACATGAAGACCTTCAAGGGCCGCATCATCCGCGACAAGTGGGTGGCGCAGGCCAAGATCATCGTCAGCGACGGACTTGAGGCGTTCCGCGAACGCGCCAAGACCAACAATTACTAAGGACTGCCATGCCGAGCCCCGACCCTGATGACATGAAGCGGGCGGCGCAGGCGCGCCTTGTTGCCTTTGTCATCGCCGGAACGATGATCCTGTGGATGGGGGCGCAGTGGCTGGGCGGCGAAATGGGATGGGAGACGCGGTTTGTCTTCCTCTTTGACTTTGCCGCCATTGCCGCCTTCGTCTGGGCGATGGTGGTGACGTATCAGATCTGGCGCGGAAGCCGGGGTTAGGAAGACCAATATGCTCAAGGATCAGGACCGCATTTTCACCAACCTCTACGGGATGCATGATCGCAGCCTCAAGGGAGCGATGAAGCGCGGGCATTGGAACGGCACCGCCGAGATCATCCAGCGCGGGCGCGACACCCTGATCGAGCAGGTCAAGGCGTCGGGTCTGCGGGGCCGGGGTGGTGCGGGGTTCCCGACCGGCCTGAAATGGTCGTTCATGCCGAAGCAATCGGACGGGCGGCCGAGCTATCTGGTGATCAACGCAGACGAATCCGAACCCGGCACCTGCAAGGACCGCGAGATCATGCGGCACGATCCGCACACGCTGATCGAAGGCGCGCTGATTGCGTCTTTCGCGATGAACGCCAATGCCTGCTACATCTACATCCGCGGTGAATACATCCGCGAGCGCGAGGCGCTGCAGACCGCGATTGACGAATGTTATGATGCGGGGCTTCTGGGCAAGAACGCCGCAAAATCCGGCTGGGATTTCGACTGCTACCTGCACCACGGCGCGGGTGCCTACATCTGCGGCGAGGAAACCGCCCTTCTGGAAAGCCTTGAGGGCAAGAAGGGGATGCCGCGGATGAAGCCGCCGTTCCCGGCAGGGTCGGGCCTTTACGGCTGCCCGACCACGGTGAACAACGTGGAATCGATCGCCGTTGTTCCCACGATCCTGCGCCGGGGCGCGGAGTGGTTTGCGGGCTTTGGCCGCCCGAACAACACCGGGACCAAGCTTTTTGGCATTTCGGGCCACGTCAACAACCCTTGCGTGGTTGAAGAGGCGATGTCGATCCCGCTGAAGGAACTGCTGGAACGCCATTGCGGTGGCGTGCGCGGTGGGTGGAAGAACATCAAGGCCGTGATCCCGGGCGGGTCGTCGGTGCCCTTGCTGACGCAAGCGCAGTGCGACGACGCGATCATGGATTTCGACTGGCTGCGCGAGCAGCGGTCGGGTCTGGGGACGGCGGCGGTGATCGTGATGGACCAGTCGACCGATGTGATCAAGGCGATCTGGCGGCTGTCGAAGTTCTACAAGCACGAGTCCTGCGGCCAGTGCACCCCCTGCCGCGAAGGCACCGGCTGGATGATGCGGGTGATGGATCGCCTTGTGCGCGGCGAGGCGGAGGTCGAGGAGATCGACATGCTGATCTCGGTGACCAAGCAGGTCGAGGGCCACACGATCTGTGCGCTTGGCGACGCAGCGGCCTGGCCGATCCAAGGCTTGGTGCGGGCGTTCCGCGAAGAAATCGAAGACCGGATCAAAGCCAAGAAGTCAGGTCGCATGGGCGCGATGGCGGCGGAGTGATGCGCATGGCGGCTGCCCTTTCCCTGACGCTGGTGACGGCCTGTGTGCAGGCGGCCCCGAAGGCCGCGGCCCCCGTCGCGCTGCGCGTCACGAACGGTGGCCAGCCCTTTGCGATGGCGGACGGTGCGCCCGCGCGCCAGGTGGCCGAGGCTGAATGTGCGGGCCGTGGCCAAAACTTGCGGACGTCGATCTACGACCGGTTCGACGCGGGGGCTTGGGTGTTTGTCGAGGGCTGCGCATGACATATCGCGTAACCGTCGGTCACAAACCGCTGATTGGGTGGCTTTGTCATGGCATATCAAGGGGCTTTGCACCCATCTCTGCGGCAGTTTCTGCCAAGGAGGCCCCGATGAAACGCCAAGCTGACCGACTGACGATTGCCTTTGTCGCCCTGATGACGGCCGCCCCTGCCTTTGCGCTTGAGCCGCTGCCCGAGGAAACCTTCATCAACGACAGCCTGCGCGCGGGCCGGATCGGTGACGTGATCCGCAAGACCTGCCCGACGATCCATGCGCGGATGTTCGTGGTGTTGGGCAAGATCGAGGGTTTGAAGCAATACGCGCTGAACAAGGGTTATGCGCGCGCCGACGTGGAGGCGTTCATCCGAAACGACGCCGAAAAGGCGCGCATCAAAGCCGAAGCGGCGGAGTATCTGAAGGCCGCCGGTGCGGTGGAGGGTCAGCCCGAAACCTATTGCGCGGTGGGCGAGGCCGAGATCGCGAAAGGCTCGCTGATCGGCGAGTTGTTGAGGTCTTCGAAATGACGGGCCCCGCCATGCACCTGGCCGAGTTGAACGTGGGGCGCCTCTTGGCCCCCACTGCCGACCCGCGCGTGGCCGAGTTCATGGCGGCGCTTGACCGCGTCAACGGTCTGGGCAAACGCATGCCCGGCTTTGTGTGGATGATGGAGGGGTCGGGCGAACCTGGCACCGGAAACACCGAAGCCAAGATCGACGGCGACCCGCAGTATGTGTCGAACCTGACGGTGTGGGAAAGCGTGGCGACGCTGGAAGCCTTTGTGTGGAACACTGTTCACCGCGCGTTTTACGAACGGCGGCAAGAGTGGTTCGAGGTGCTGGGCCGGATGCATTTCGTGATGTGGTGGGTGCCGGTCGGGCATCGGCCGACGTTGGACGAGGCGTTGGCGCGGCTGGACCATCTGCAGGCGCACGGCGACAGCGACCACGCCTTTGGCTGGAAGTATCTGCAAGACGCGCACCTGTGGAAGACCCACGGCTGCACCCAGGTAGCGGCGGAGTGACGGGCATGTGTTATGGCGGTGTTGATCCAAAATACCAGCTGCGCGACATCGACGCGCGGGTGAAACACCTGTCGTTTGAACAGGATACGAAGAAACAGGCGGCTCCGGTCACGCGAGGCGGACTTTTGGTCCGGCTGCGCGATGCGGTGGTGGGGTTGCTGCGGAAGGACCGGGCGCATGTCTAACTTGAAGAAAATCAGCATCGACGGCATCGAGGTCGAGGTGGATGGCGCGATGACCATCATTCAGGCGGCCGAAGTCGCCGGGGTGGAAATTCCGCGCTTTTGCTATCATGAGCGGCTGACCATCGCGGGCAACTGCCGGATGTGTCTGGTCGAGGTCGTGGGTGGCCCGCCGAAACCGGCGGCATCCTGTGCGATGCAGGTCAAGGATCTGCGCCCCGGCCCGAACGGCGAGGCGCCCTTGGTCAAGACCAAGTCGCCGATGGTGAAGAAGGCCCGCGAGGGGGTGATGGAGTTCCTGCTGATCAACCACCCGCTCGACTGCCCGATCTGCGATCAGGGCGGCGAGTGCGACCTGCAGGATCAGGCGATGGCTTATGGCGTGGATTTCAGCCGCTTCCGCGAACCGAAGCGGTCGACCGAAGACCTGAACCTTGGCCCCCTCGTCGACACCCACATGACGCGCTGCATTTCCTGCACGCGCTGCGTGCGGTTCACCTCGGAAGTCGCCGGGATCACCCAGATGGGCCAGACGGGCCGGGGTGAGGATGCCGAGATCACCAGCTATCTGAACATGACGCTGGATTCGAATTTGCAAGGCAACATCATCGACCTGTGCCCGGTGGGCGCGCTGACGTCGAAGCCCTATGCCTTCACCGCCCGCCCTTGGGAGTTGACCAAGACCGAGACGGTGGACGTGATGGACGCGCTGGGGTCGAACATCCGGGTCGATACCAAGGGGCGCGAAGTGATGCGCATCCTGCCGCGCAACCATGACGGCGTGAACGAGGAGTGGATCAGCGACAAGACCCGCTTCGTCTGGGATGGTTTGCGCCGCCAGCGGCTGGACACGCCCTATGTGCGCGAGAACGGCCGTTTGCGCAAAGCGTCGTGGTCCGAGGCGCTGACGAAGGCGGCGACGGCGATGAAGGGCAAGCGGGTCGCGGCGCTGGTCGGTGATCTGGTGCCGGTCGAGGCTGCGTTCAGCCTGACCCAGCTTGTCGGCGGCGTCGGTGGCCGCATCGAATGCCGCACCGACAACGCCAAGCTGCCGATCGGCAACCGCTCGGGTTATGTTGGCACCGCGACGATCGAAGATATCGACAGTGCCAAAATGATCCAGTTGATCGGCACCAATCCGCGGGTTGAGGCTCCGGTGCTGAACGCGCGCATCCGCAAGGCGTGGAGCTTGGGTGCGACGGTCGGGCTGGTGGGCGAGGCGGTTGATCTGACGTTCGATTACGTCCATGTTGGCACTGATCGTGCCGCCCTTGAGGCGTTGGCGTCGAAAGAAGTGAGCGACGAGACGAAGGCGAAGCCCTCGATCATCATCGTCGGACAGGGGGCCATCACCGAAGCCGATGGCGAGGCGGTGCTGGCCCATGCGATGAAGCTGGCGGAGAACACGAACTCCAAGCTTTTGATCCTGCATACCGCTGCCGCCCGGGTGGGTGCGATGGATGTGGGTGCCGTGACCGAGGGAGGACTGGCGGCGGCAACCGAGGGGGCCGAGGTGATCTACAACCTTGGCGCCGACGAGGTGGTGATCGCCGAAGGGCCGTTCGTGATTTATCAGGGCAGCCACGGTGACCGGGGCGCTGCGCGCGCCGACATCATCCTGCCGGGCGCGGCATGGACGGAGGAAAACGGTCTTTTCGTCAACACCGAAGGCCGACCGCAATTGGCATTCCGCGCCGGATTTGCCCCCGGTGAGGCGAAGGAAAACTGGGCGATCTTGCGGGCACTGTCGGCCGAGTTGGGGGCTACGCTGCCGTGGGACAGCCTTGCCGCGCTGCGTCGGGCGCTGGTGACGGCGCATCCGCATCTGGGGGGCGTCGATCGGGTGGCGCAGAACGCGTGGTCGACGCTGCCGGTGAAGGCGATGGGCAAGGCTGATTTCCGAAATGTCATCAAGGACTTCTACCTGACCAACCCGATCGCGCGGGCGTCTTCGGTGATGGCGGAACTTTCGGCGATGGCGAAAGCCCGCGCCACCCCGGCGATGGCGGCGGAGTAAGGCGTTGGTCCACCCCTTCACCCTTGCCGCAACACTCACCACCGCCACCGCGGCGCTGGGGGCTTGCACGCAATCGGCGGAGGTGACAGACGGACGCGGCCAGCCGGAATACGGTGGCATACAGACGATCCTGCTGGATGACGGGCTGGTCAGCTTCAACGTGGCGATGACTGGCGCGACGGGCAGGGCGGATGTCGAGGCCTATGGCCGCTGTGCGGCGGCGCAATACGCGCTGGACAAGGAATACGGGTTCGCACGGCAAGTGCGCACCATCGTGAAGAAGGACGGACGGACGTGGTACGGAGATGCGGTCTACATGATCTCTGCGACCTTGCCCGAGGGCCTGCGCACCATCGACGCCGAAGTGACGGTGGCGGAATGTGCAGAGCTTGGAATACCGACGGTTTGAAGTAAGGGGCTGACATGGACGGGTTTCTTTCCACGGGGTTCGGAACGGCGGTGCTGATTGCGGCACAAAGCCTTCTTATCGTTGCCTTCGTGATGATCAGCCTGCTGTTCCTCGTCTATGGCGACCGGAAGATCTGGGCTGCGGTCCAGCTTCGCAAGGGGCCGAACGTGGTGGGAGCTTTTGGCCTGCTGCAATCGGTGGCCGACGCGCTGAAGTATGTGGTCAAGGAAATCGTTGTGCCAGCGGGAGCTGACCGCCCGGTGTTCTTTCTGGCGCCGATGCTGTCCTTTGTGCTGGCGATCCTGGCGTGGGCGGTGATCCCGTTTGATGACGGCTGGGTTCTGGCCAACATCAACGTGGCGATCCTGTTCGTGTTCGCGGTGTCCTCGCTTGAGGTGTACGGCGTGATCATGGGCGGCTGGGCCTCGAACTCCAAATACCCGTTCCTCGGGTCGTTGCGCTCGGCAGCACAGATGATTTCCTACGAGGTGTCGCTGGGGCTGATCATCATCGGCATCATCATCTCGACCGGGGGGATGAACTTTTCGGCCATCGTGGCGGCGCAGGATGGCGACTACGGTCTGTTCAACTGGTACTGGCTGCCGCACTTCCCGATGGTATTCCTGTTCTTCATCAGCGCCTTGGCCGAAACCAACCGTCCGCCGTTCGACCTGCCGGAAGCGGAATCGGAGCTGGTGGCCGGGTTCATGGTGGAATATTCTTCCACCCCTTACCTGCTGTTCATGGCCGGCGAATACATCGCGATCTTCCTGATGTGCGCGCTGATGTCCTTGCTGTTCTTCGGCGGCTGGCTGTCGCCCATTCCGGGGCTGGCCGATGGCTGGTGGTGGATGGTCGGCAAGATGTGGCTGTTCTTCTTCATGTTCGCCATGGTGAAGGCGATCGTGCCCCGCTACCGCTATGACCAACTGATGCGGATTGGCTGGAAGGTGTTCCTGCCGATGAGCCTTGGCTGGGTGGTGCTGGTGGCGTTCCTTGCGAAATTCGAAGTGTTCGGCGGCTTTTGGGCCCGCTGGGCGATTGGAGGCTGATGATGAGCAACATCGACTGGAACCGCGCGACCCGCTATTTCCTTCTGATGGATTTCATCAAGGGTTTCGGCCTTGGCATGAAATACTTCTTCAAGCCCAAGACCACGCTGAACTACCCGCATGAAAAGGGCCCGCTGTCGCCCCGGTTCCGCGGCGAACACGCGCTGCGCCGCTACCCCAACGGCGAGGAACGCTGCATTGCGTGCAAGCTGTGCGAGGCGATCTGCCCGGCGCAGGCCATCACCATCGACGCCGAACCGCGCGAGGACGGCAGCCGCCGCACCACGCGCTATGACATCGACATGACCAAGTGCATCTACTGCGGCTTCTGCCAGGAAGCCTGCCCGGTCGATGCCATCGTCGAAGGCCCGAACTTCGAGTTTTCGACCGAGACCCGCGAAGAGCTTTTGTACAACAAGGACAAGCTTCTGGCGAACGGCGAACGCTGGGAAGGCGAAATCGCCCGCAACCTTGAACTTGACGCGCCGTACCGCTGATGACCGACGATTTCGCCAAGATCTTCGCCGCGATGATGGAGCAAGGCCAGAAAATGGCCAAGGCGTTCGCGCCGGCGATGGAAAACGTCGACGTGAAGGCATGGGAAAAGATGTTCCCGGCGATGCCGAAGGAAATCCTGGAGATGTGGTTCGGCAAGACCTTCAATCCCGAAGGCCTTGATGCGCGGACCCGGTTTTTGGTGACGATTGCCGCGCAGACCGTGCTTGGCCCGATCGGCGAACCGCAGCTGCGGATGACCATCAAGAACAGCCTTGCTGCCGGGGCGACCAAGCGCGAAGTCGCCGAGGTGATCTGGCAGATGAGCATGTTCGGCGGCGTGCCCGCCATGCAGAAGGCGCTGGAGATCGCGCAACAGGTCTTTGCCGAGACCGCCGACGACACCGGGGAGAAAGACGCATGACCGTCGTTGACTTTGCCTTCTACGCGTTTGCCAGTGTCACGGTGGTCGCGGGCCTGATGGTCACGATCAGCCGCAACCCGGTTCATTCGGTGCTGTGGCTGATCCTTGCATTCTTGTCCACGTCGGGCCTGTTCGTGCTGCTGGGCGCGGAGTTCGTCGCGATGCTGCTGGTTATCGTCTACGTCGGCGCGGTGGCGGTACTGTTCCTGTTCGTCGTGATGATGCTGGACATCGACTTTGCCGAGTTGAAGGGCGAACTGGCGCGCTACATGCCGCTTGGTCTGCTGATTGGCGTCGTTCTGTTGATGCAGATCGCCATCGGTGTGGGCGTCTGGGATGCCGCGCCGAACTCGGAAAGATTGCGTCAGGCCGTCACCCCGACCGAGATCGAGAATACGCGCGCGCTGGGGATGATCCTTTACGACCGGTATTTCCTGCTGTTCCAGTTGTCGGGCCTGATCCTGCTGGTCGCGATGATCGGGGCGATCCTGCTGACCCTGCGCCACCGCCGCGACATCAAGCGCCAGAACGTGCTGCAACAGATGTGGCGCGACCCGGCCAAGGCGATGGAGCTGAAGGACGTGAAACCGGGGCAGGGGCTTTAAGCCCACCCCGCGCCGCCCTGGCGGCAAGACAGAAGACAACGGGCAAAAGACCCGGAGGGAACGTGAGATGGTTGGACTTGAACATTACCTGACGGTGGCGGCGGCCTTGTTCGTCATCGGCATCTTCGGGATCTTCCTCAACCGGAAGAACGTGATCGTCATCCTGATGTCGATCGAGTTGATGCTGCTGGCGGTGAACATCAACCTCGTCGCCTTTTCGTCCTTCGCGGGCGATCTGGTCGGGCAGATCTTCACCATGTTCGTCCTGACCGTTGCGGCCGCCGAAGCGGCCATTGGCCTTGCCATCCTCGTCGTGTTCTTCCGCAACCGCGGCACGATCGACGTGGAAGACGTCAACGTGATGAAAGGCTGACCCGAGATGGCAACGATCATTCTTTTTGCGCCGCTGATCGGCGCGCTGATCTGCGGCTTTGGCTGGCGCATCATTGGCGAGCGGGCCGGGCAGGTCATTGCGACCGCGCTTTTGTTTCTGGCAGCCGCCCTTTCATGGGTCATCTTTCTGACGTTTGATGGCGAGACGCAGCAGATCGTGCTGATGCGCTGGATCGAAAGCGGCAGTCTTGCGACCGAATGGGCGATCCGGTTGGACCGGCTGACAGCGATCATGCTGGTGGTGGTGACCTCGGTTTCGGCTTTGGTTCACCTCTATTCCTTCGGCTACATGGCGCATGACGAGAACTGGGCCGATGACGAGCCTTACCGGGCGCGGTTCTTCGCGTATTTGTCGTTCTTTACCTTCGCCATGCTGATGCTGGTGACGTCGGACAATCTGGTGCAGATGTTCTTCGGCTGGGAAGGGGTGGGCGTCGCGTCGTACCTGCTGATCGGGTTCTACTACCGCAAGCCAAGCGCCAATGCCGCCGCGATCAAGGCTTTCGTCGTCAACCGCGTCGGCGACTTTGGCTTTGCGCTGGGGATCTTTGCGCTGTTCTATCTGACCGACAGCATCCGCTTTGACGACGTGTTCGCGGCTGCCCCCGCACTGGCGGAGACCAATCTCACCTTCCTTTGGGGCGAGTGGAACGCGGCGAACCTTGTCGGCGTGCTGCTGTTCATCGGGGCGATGGGCAAATCGGCGCAGCTGTTCCTGCACACCTGGCTGCCGGATGCGATGGAAGGCCCGACCCCGGTGTCGGCGCTGATCCACGCAGCGACAATGGTGACGGCGGGCGTGTTCCTCGTCTGCCGCATGTCGCCGGTTTACGAATACGCGCCGCAAGCGACCGCGTTCATCACGGTGCTGGGGGCGACCACGGCCTTCGTCGCGGCGACGATCGGCCTTGTGCAGAACGACATCAAGCGCGTCATCGCCTATTCGACCATGTCGCAGCTTGGCTACATGTTCGTGGCGGCTGGCGTCGGAGTGTATTCGGTCGCGATGTTCCATCTGTTCACGCATGCCTTCTTCAAGGCGATGCTGTTCCTTGGCGCGGGCTCTGTGATCACCGCGACGCACCACGAACAGGACATGCGCAACTATGGCGGGCTGCGCAAGAAGATCCCGCTGACCTTTGCCGCTATGCTGATCGGCACGCTGGCGATCACAGGGGTGGGTATTCCGCTGACGCATATCGGTTTCGCCGGGTTCCTGTCGAAGGACGCGGTCATCGAAAGCGCCTGGGTCGGGTCAGGCTATGCGTTCTGGCTGCTGGTGATCGCTGCGGCGATGACCAGTTTCTATTCCTGGCGGCTGATGTTCCTGACGTTCTACGGGACAAGCCGGGCAGGGGAACACGGACATGGCCACGGCCATGACGCGCACGGCCATGATGACCACGCCCATGAACCGCATGAAAGCCCGCTGACCATGCTGGTGCCGCTGGGGGTGCTGGCGGTCGGGTCGGTGTTTGCCGGTATGGTCTGGTACAACGTGTTCTTCGGTGAAGAAGACAAGATGCGCGACTGGTTCGGCATGGAAGCCGCGCAGCACGAGAGCGCGACTGGCGAAGAAGCCAAGGCCTCCGATGGCGAAGCCTCTGTTGCAAGTGAAGGCGAGGCCGCGGTGGTGACCGAAGGCGAGGCAGCGGTTGCAACCGAAGGCGAGACCCTGGAAGCCCAAGCCGCCGTGGCTGGCGCGCCGCCGCAGGGTGCCATCTACATGGCGGCCGACAACACCGTGATCCACCAGGCGCATGAGGCACCGAAGTGGGTGAAGGTTTCGCCCTTCGTGGCGATGGTGCTGGGTTTCGCGCTGGCCTGGCTTTTCTACATCAAGAACCCGAGCTTGCCGGGACGTCTGGCCGCCCAGCAACGCCCGCTGTACCTGTTCCTTTTGAACAAGTGGTACTTCGATGAGGCCTATGATTTCCTGATCGTGCGTCCGGCCCGCTGGATTGGTGGCTTCCTGTGGAAGCGTGGCGACGGGGATGTGATCGACGGCTCGATCAACGGGGTGGCCTTGGGGATCGTTCCTTTCTTCACCCGCCTCGCCGGAAGGGCGCAGTCCGGCTACCTCTTCCACTATGCGTTTGCGATGGTTCTGGGGATTGTAGCCCTGGTTACCTGGATGACGCTGTTCGGCGGCGCGAAGTAAGGGGCGCGCACCATGGAAAACCAGCTTCTCTCGATCATCACCTTCCTGCCGCTTGTCGCGGCGATCATCATGGCGCTGTTCCTGCGCGGCGACGATGCCGCCGCGCAGCGTGGGGCAAAGTGGCTTGCGCTGTTCACGACGTCGGCGACGTTCCTGATCTCGCTGTTCGTGCTGCTGCGCTTCGATCCGTCGAACACCGGGTTCCAGTTCGTCGAGGAACGCGCCTGGATCATGGGCCTCAGCTACCGGATGGGCGTGGATGGGATTTCCATCCTGTTCGTGATGCTGACAACGTTCCTGATGCCGATCACGATCCTGTCGTGCTGGAACGTGGAAACGCGGGTCAAGGAATACATGATCGCGTTTCTGGTCTTGGAAACGCTGATGCTGGGCGTGTTCTGTGCGCTGGATCTGGTGCTGTTCTACCTGTTCTTCGAGGCCGGTCTGATTCCGATGTTCCTGATCATCGGCATCTGGGGCGGCAAGGAACGCATCTACGCGGCCTTCAAGTTCTTCCTTTATACCTTCCTTGGATCAGTGCTGATGCTGGTCGCGATGATCGCGATGTATCTTGATGCCGGGACCACCGACATCGTGAAGCTCTTGGCGCATGACTTCGGCTCGGAGACGTTTTCGATCCTCGGCATCCCGGTGGTTGGCGGGTTGCAGACCATGCTTTTCCTCGCCTTCTTCGCGTCCTTCGCGGTGAAGATGCCGATGTGGCCTGTACATACCTGGTTGCCCGACGCGCATGTGCAGGCACCGACTGCGGGCTCGGTGGTTCTGGCCGCGATCCTTCTGAAGATGGGCGGCTACGGTTTCCTGCGGTTCTCGATCCCGATGTTTCCGGTGGGGTCGGATGTGCTTGGCCCGCTGGTCCTGTGGATGTCCGCCATCGCGATCGTTTACACCTCGCTTGTCGCACTGGCGCAGACCGATATGAAAAAGCTGATCGCTTATTCGTCGGTCGCGCACATGGGCTATGTCACGATGGGCATCTTCGCGGTGAACCAGCAGGGCGTCGATGGCGCGATCTTCCAGATGCTGTCGCACGGCTTCATCTCTGGCGCCTTGTTCCTGTGCGTCGGCGTGATCTACGACCGGATGCACACCCGCGAAATTGAGGCTTACGGCGGCCTTGTGAACCGGATGCCGGCCTATGCGCTGGTGTTCATGTTCTTCACTATGGCCAACGTCGGCCTGCCCGGCACCTCCGGCTTCGTCGGTGAATTCCTGACGCTGATGGGGATCTTCCAGGTCAACACCTGGGTTGCCGCGGTGGCGACCTCTGGCGTGATCCTGTCGGCCGCCTATGCGCTGTGGCTGTATCGCCGTGTGGTGTTCGGCGCGCTGGTGAAAGAGGCGCTGAAAACCATCACCGACATGGACCGCCGCGAAAAGCTGATCTTCGCGCCCCTTGTCGCGATGACCCTGATCCTTGGCGTCTACCCCAGTCTTGTCACCGACATCATCGGGCCAAGCGTCGCCGTCCTTGTCTCCGACTACCACGCTGCCCTGCCCGATGTGGCCGGGCAGGTGGCCCTGAATTGAGGTTCCGGCCATGATGCCCGCAGATTTCACCACCATCCTGCCCGAAATCGTGATGGCCGGTTACGCCATGGCGGCGCTTCTGGTCGGCGTCTACACCACCAAGGACAAGCTTGCGCCGACGCTCATGTGGTCGACGGCGGGGCTGTTCCTGCTGCTGGCGCTCTATATCGGGATGAGCGGCGCAGGCGAACGCACCGCCTTCAACGGCATGTTCATCGACGACCCCTTCGCGCGCTTTGCCAAGGTGACGATCCTGATCTCTGCCGCCGCAGTTCTGGTGATGAGCATGGACTACATGCAGCGCCGCGACCTTCTTCGGTTCGAGTTTCCGATCCTCGTCACACTGTCGGTCATCGGCATGATGATGATGGTATCGGCAGGCGACCTGATGTCGCTTTACATGGGCCTTGAGTTGCAGTCGCTGTCGCTCTACGTCGTCGCCGCAATGCGCCGCGACAGTGCGAAATCGTCGGAGGCGGGCCTGAAATACTTCGTTCTCGGCGCGCTGTCGTCGGGGCTGCTGCTCTACGGTGCTTCGCTGGTTTACGGTTATGCGGGCACCACGCAGTTCGCGGGCATCCTGTCCACCGTGCAGGACGGCGTGCCGCTTGGCCTCCTCTTCGGCCTTGTGTTCATGCTGTCGGGCCTTGCCTTCAAGGTCTCCGCCGCACCCTTCCACATGTGGACGCCGGACGTTTACGAAGGCTCGCCCACACCCGTCACCGCCTTCTTTGCAACAGCGCCGAAGGTGGCTGCGATGGCGCTGATCGCACGGCTGGTGCATGACGCCTTCGGCGGCGTGCCGGGGCAGTGGGGGCAGGTGATCGCCGCGCTGTCGGTGGCCTCGATGTTCCTTGGCGCCGTGGCGGCCATCGGCCAGCGCGACATCAAGCGTCTTATGGCTTATTCCTCGATCGCCCACATGGGCTTTGCGCTGATGGGCCTTGCGGTCGGCACCGCAGGAGGCGTGCAGGCGATGCTGATCTACATGGCAATCTACGTCACCATGAACGTCGGGACCTTTGCCTTCATCCTGTCGATGGAGCGTGACGGCCGCCCGGTCAGCGACATTGCCAGCCTCAATTCCTTCGCCAAGAAGGAACCGCTGCGCGCGCTTGCCATGCTGGTCCTGCTGTTCAGCCTCGCCGGTGTGCCGCCGATGCTGGGCTTCATCGGGAAGTTTTACGTCCTGAAAGCTGCGGTTGATGCGGGCATGGTCTGGCTTGCCGTGGCCGGTGCCATCGCCTCGGTGATCGGTGCGTTCTATTACTTGCGCATCGTCTACTTCATGTACTTCGGCACCGAGACGGAACCCGCCGACAGCCGCATGGCGCCGGTGCAATGGGCGATGCTGGTCGCCGTGGCGGTCATCATGCTGGCGGGAATGATCAACCTGTTCGGGATCGAGCCGGTGGCCGCGCTCGCGGCGGAAGCGCTTGTCCGCTGAGGCAGCAGACGGGGCAGGGCGCATCGCCCTCCCCGAAATCGACAGCACCAATGCCGAGGGCTTCCGGCGCGGCGGGGGGCCCGTGTGGATCACCGCCGGCCTGCAAACCGCCGGCCGCGGTCGCCGCGCCCGGCCTTGGGTCAGCCCGCGCGGCAACTTCCACGGCACGCTGGTCCTGCACCCGGTCGAGCCGCCGGAAACCGTGGCGCTGCGCTCTTTCGTCGCGGCGGTCGCCCTCCGTGATGCTTTTGTGACCGCGACGGGCCTGCCTGACGCCTTTGCCCTGAAATGGCCGAACGATGTTTTGCTGAACGGCGGCAAGGTCGCGGGCATCCTGCTGGAAAGCCAATCGCTTGGCACGCCCGACGCCACGCTTTGTATCGGCATGGGCGTCAACCTGATCGCCGCCCCGGACGTGAGCCTTGTCGAACCGGGCGCGCTTGCCCCCGTCTCGCTGCTGCAAGACACCGGCAAGCGCATCACGCCCGAGGCCTTCCTGAACGTCCTCGCGCCCGCCTATGCCCGGTGGGAGGCGATCTTCACCGCAGAAGGTTTCGCTCCGATCCGTGCGCATTGGCTGGCCCACGCCGCCCGCCTCAGTCAACCGATCCAGGCACGCACTGGCTCCACCACCCATGACGGCATCTTCGAGACGATCGACGCCACCGGCAATCTGATCCTGCGCACCCGCTCTGCCACGCTTGCCATCCCCGCTGCCGAGGTGTTCTTCTGACCGCTCGAGCCTTCCTCTTTGCAGAAATATCCCACGGGGGTCCGGGGGTGTGAAACCCCCGGCTCTGACGGTTCAACAGGACGAACGCCCATGCTTCTTGCCATCGACTGCGGCAATACCAACACCGTTTTTTCCATCTGGGACGGCGCAAAGTTCATCGCCACCTGGCGCATCGCCACCGACCACAAACGCACCGCTGATGAATACTTCGTCTGGCTCTCGTCGCTGATGATGCTGACCAAGACCGAGGCCACGGTGACCGGGGCGATCATCTCCTCCACCGTGCCGCGTGTGGTGTTCAACCTGCGCGTCCTTTGCGACCGCTACTTCGGCTGTCGCCCGCTTGTCGTCGGCAAACCCGACTGCCGGTTGCCGGTGCCGCCGCGCGTCGATCAGGGCACGACCGTGGGCCCCGACCGCCTCGTCAACACCGTGGGCGCGCATGACCGGCATGGCGGTGATCTGATCGTCGTCGATTTCGGCACCGCAACCACCTTCGACGTGGTGGACCACGACGGCGCCTATGTCGGCGGCGTCATCGCCCCCGGCGTCAACCTGTCGCTGGAAGCCCTGCACATGGCCGCTGCCGCCCTGCCGCACATCGACGTTGCGCGTCCTGACAAGGTGATCGGCACGAATACGGTGGCCTGCATGCAGTCCGGCGTGTATTGGGGCTATATCGGGCTGGTCGAAGGCGTGGTTCGCAACGTGCGCCGCGAACGCGACCGGCCCATGAAAGTCATTGCAACAGGCGGCCTTGCCTCCCTGTTCGCGCAAGGAACCGAACTATTTCATTCGATCGAGGATGACCTGACAATGCACGGGTTGGTCCTGATCAACGACTTCAACAAGGAAACCATATGAGCACCAACCGGCTGATCTACCTTCCCCTCGGCGGCGCCGGGGAGATCGGCATGAACTGCTATGTCTACGGCTACGGTCCCGCTGGCCGCGAACGGCTGATCCTCGTCGATCTTGGCGTCGCCTTTCCCGATATGGACGGCTCGCCCGGTGTCGATCTGATCATGGCTGACGTGTCCTGGCTGGAAGCCCGGCTTGACCGGCTTGAAGCGATCTTCATCACCCACGCCCACGAAGACCACATCGGCGCACTTGGCATCCTGTGGCCCAAGCTGCAGAAGAAGGTCTATTGCCGCCGCTTCACCGCCACCATCGGCAAGCTGAAGTTCGAAGAGGCTGGCCTGCCGATCGACCAGATCATCACCGTCGAACCGCGCCCCGGCACAGTCGAGGTGGGGCCGTTCAAGGTGCAGTTCGTGCCCGTCAGCCATTCCATCCCGGAATCCTCGGCGCTGGTGATCGACACCCCTGCGGGCCGCATCCTGCATTCCGGCGATTTCAAGATCGACCATAATCCCGTTGTAGGCGAGGCGTGGGACGACGCCCGCTTTACCGAAATTGTCGCGGAACGCCCCGTCAAGGCGCTGATGTGCGATTCCACCAACGTGTTCTCGACCCACGAGGGCCGCTCTGAAAGCACGCTTGGCCCGGCGCTGACCGAGCTGATCAAGTCTGCCACCGGCATCGTTGCCGCCACCACCTTCGGTTCCAACGTTGCTCGCCTGAAGACGCTGGCCGAAGCCGCCCGCGCTGCCGACCGCACCGTCTGCGTTCTGGGCCGGTCGATGAAGCGGATGATCTCGGCTTCGGAAGAGGCGGGTGTTCTGACCGGCTTTCCCCGCACCGTCAGCCCGGAAGAGGCGCTGGACGTGCCGCGCCGCAACCTGATGCTGCTGGTTACCGGCAGCCAGGGGGAACGGCGCGCGGCCTCGGCACAACTCAGCCGTGGCAAGTATCTGGGGATCGAGATGAAGGAGGGCGATACCTTCCTCTTTTCATCGAAAACCATTCCCGGCAACGAACGCGACGTGGGCCGGATCTGGAATGCGTTTTCCGAGATCGGCGTCAACGTGATCGACGATCAGGGCGGCAAATACCACGTCTCGGGCCATGCCAACCGTCCCGATCTGGAACATGTCCACCGCCTTGTGCTGCCCGACATGCTGATCCCGATGCACGGCGAACACCGGCATCTGCGCGAACACGCCCGCATCGCCACCGAAGCGGGAATTGCCGCCGAGGTTGCGTCGAACGGCATGATGATCGACCTGACCGGCGACGTGCCGGAGGTGGCCGAATACATCGAGACCGGGCGGCTTTACCTGGATGGGACGGCGCTGATCGGGTCGATGGACGGGGTGGTGCGCGACCGCATCCGTATGGCGCTGAACGGCCACGCGCTGGTCACCGTCATTCTGGACGAAAACGACGAGCCGATGGGCGAGCCGTGGGTCGAGGTGATGGGCCTGCCCGCCGCCGGTCTTGGCGCCCGCCCGCTGAACGAGACGATGGAAGGCGATCTTGCCGAGTTCCTCGACAAGGCCGGGCGAAAGCTCTTGCGCGACGATGACAAGCTGGAAGAGGCGATCCGCCGCATCGTGCGTCAGGTGTCGATGGAAGAGATCGGCAAAAAGCCGGAAACGACGGTGGTGGTCAGCCGCCTCGTCGCCGAATAAGCGTGCTTCCAACGAAAGCAAAAGGCCCCGCAATCTGCGGGGCCTTTGTCGTTTCGGGGACGCGAGTCAGCCTTCGGTGCCGTTGGCGGGCGCCTCTTCCGGCTCATCAGCCGTGGCGGTCTTGAGCGCGAAGCTGCGCAGGATGAAGTCCGGAACATGGTCGCCCATGCCCACAACAGCCGGGCCGTAATCGCGCCGGTCGTCGCGGCGATAATCAGGGCGTTCGCGGCGATCATCGCGACCCTCGCGCGGTTCGCGTCGGCGGTCGTCGCGGCGCGGCTCCTCTCGACGGGCTTCTTCGCGGCGTGGTTCTTCGCGACGTGGTTCTTCGCGTCGGGGTTCTTCGCGACGAGGTTCCTCGCGCACCGGTGCGGCCTCGGTTTGCACCACCACCAAGGGCTCCATCGACGCGCGCGGGCTGTCGGCGGTTTCCTTCGGCTTGCGGTCGCGGTCGCGATCACGGCCACGCGGCTTGCGCTCTTCGCGCGGGCGTTCTGGGCGGCCGTCATCTTCACCAGGCACGAAACCTTCGGGCAGCGCACCGCGCGGGATTTCGGTCTTTACCAGGCTTTCGATCGCCTTGATGTACTTTTCGTCCGACGGCACGGCGATCGTGTAGGCCTTGCCCAGCCGCCCCGCGCGACCGGTGCGGCCGATGCGGTGAATGTAATCCTCGGGATGCGATGGCACGTCAAAGTTGAACACATGGCTGACCGCTGGAATGTCGAGGCCACGGGCCGCCACGTCAGATGCGACCAGAAGATGCACCGTCCCGTCACGGAAACCGTCCAGCGTTTTCGTGCGCACCGACTGGTCCAGATCGCCGTGGATGGGCGAGGCGTTGAAGCCGTGCTGTTTCAGTGACTTGGCCACTACGTCCACGTCCATCTTGCGGTTGCAGAAGATGATCGCGTTGGTGCACGCCTCGCCTTCCGCGCGGATCAGCGCGCGCAGGACGGCGCGCTTGTCGGCGAAACTGCGGTCCTTGCGGGTGGGCTTCACCTCGATCAGCGCCTGCGTGATGGTCAACGAGGCGGACGCCTGCCGCGCCACTTCGACCTTGGCCGGGTTGGTGAGGAAGGTGTTGGTGATCCGCTCGATCTCGGGTGCCATCGTGGCGCTGAAGAACAGGGTCTGGCGGGTGAACGGGGTCAACTGGAAGATGCGTTCGATATCGGGAATGAATCCCATGTCGAGCATCCTGTCAGCCTCGTCGACCACCATGATCTGCACGCCATTGAGCAACAGCTTGCCACGCTCGAAATGGTCGAGCAGGCGGCCGGGGGTGGCGATCAGCACGTCAACACCGCGGTCGATCAGCTTGTCC
Organism: uncultured Alphaproteobacteria bacterium; assembly: GCA_963822435.1. Lineage (GTDB taxonomy): Bacteria > Pseudomonadota > Alphaproteobacteria > Rhodobacterales > Rhodobacteraceae > JAUYQR01. Next base: position 99,800 of record CAWGHN010000005.1, on the reverse strand, counting down.
TGTTCGCCGAAGGCCACGCCGCCGATCAAGAGCGCCTTGGTCAGTTTGGTGTGCTTGGCATAGGTTTCGAAATTTTCGGCCACCTGTGCGGCCAGTTCGCGCGTCGGCGCCAGCACGAGGCTGCGTGGCATCCGGGCGCGGGCGCGGCCCTGGCCGAGCAGAGTGATCATCGGCAGCACGAAGCTTGCCGTCTTGCCCGTGCCGGTCTGGGCGATGCCCAAGACGTCGCGGCCCTTCAAGGCCTCCGGTATGGCTTGCGCCTGAATTGGTGTGGGGGTTTCGTAGCCGGCTTCGGAAACGGCTTGCAAAACGCGCGGGTCCAGCGCGAGGTCGGAAAATTTGGTCATCAGCGTCCTATGAATGCGGTATCGGACCGCATGGGTAATGGGACGCATGTTATCCGGGCGCCCCGGCGTCGCGACCCTTTTGGCCGCCAGCGGCGCATAGCGGAATTAGGCCGCAAGGTCAAGGCGGGCCTAAGTTGCGTCACCAGAGCGACTGGCGCCCGACATCGGTGGCGGGCCTGTCACCAGTTCGGGCTGTCGTGCGCGGCGCAAAGCGCGGGCTGCCAGCCGGCACGCATCAGTGCCAGCATCGGCAATGGTGTCAGCACGCTCACCTTGGCGTCGGGCATTTGCACGGGTGGGCCGTACCCTTCGGGCCGGTAGGGCAGCAGGTCTGCGCCCCGCAGCAGATGCGGCTGGTCGCGCCAGAGGATGAACGCGCCAGCAGGCAAATCGCTTGGCCGTGCCGTGTGCCGCCGCTGACCGCGCGTCGCGCTGTCGACCCGCGCAGCGTGCAGGACCGCGTCCATTTCAGGCGCCATGGCGCGCTGGCCGAAAACCTGCGCCCAAGCGTGGCGGAAATCATCATAGGCGGCACGCCGACACTCTGCGCAAGGTCGATGTCCGGCCGCGCAGGCAACGGCCTCGTCAGGAAAGAAAAGTCGCGTGTAGCCGTTCGGTGGCGCGACGCCGGGCGACACCCGGCCCGGCTTTTCCCGCAAGGTGCAGGTGATCCAAACCTTGCCCTGCCAGCGTCGCAGGATCCGACCGTCGCCATCGTGCAGCCGCCCCCGGTTGCCCATGAAACTTCCCCGCACCGCCACGGCCAGAAAGCTGCCATCGGGTTGAACGCGGTTGGCGTGGGTCAGACCATCATCTCCTTGGTGGCCGACAGCTTTATGCCCGGATAATCGCGCACCACGCGGTCGATGTCCCACTGCAGGCGGGTCAGGAACACCAGATCGCCGTCGCTGTCATGGGCGATGTGGCCCTTGTTGACGCTGACCAGCTTTTCGACCTCGGCCTTGTCGCCGGAGATCCAGCGGGCCGAGGCGAAGTTCGATCCTTCAAACCGCACCGGCAGCGAATATTCCTGTTCGATCCGACTGGCCAGAACCTCGAACTGCAAGGCACCGACAACGCCGACGATGTAACCAGAGCCGATCATCGGCTTGAACACCTTGGCAGCGCCTTCCTCGGCAAACTGGGTCAACGCCTTTTCCAGATGTTTGGCCTTCATCGGGTCCATGGCCCGCACCGATTGCAGAAGTTCCGGCGCGAAGCTGGGAATCCCGGTGAAACGCAACGACTCGCCCTCGGTCAGTGCATCGCCGATGCGCAACTGGCCGTGGTTCGGAATGCCGATGATGTCGCCGGCCCAGGCTTCTTCGGCCAGCTCGCGGTCGGCGGCCAGGAACAGGACCGGGCTGGCCACCGTCATCGGCTTTTTGGTGCGCACATGGAACATCTTCATTCCGCGCTCGAAATGTCCCGAGGCGAGGCGTACGAAAGCCACCCGGTCACGGTGCTTTGGGTCCATGTTGGCCTGAACCTTGAAGACGAAGCCGGTCACCGGGGTTTCCGCCGGGTCGATCTGGCGTTCGGCGGCCTTTTGCGGCTGAGGTTCTGGCCCGTATTCGCCAAGCCCGTCCATCAGTTCCTTCACACCGAAGGAATTGATCGCAGAGCCGAACCAGATCGGCGTCATCGAGCCGTTCAGAAACGAGGCGCGGTCGAATGCGGGAAGCAGTTCGCGCGCCATCTCGATTTCCTCACGGAACTTGGCCAAGAGATCGGCGGGCACATGGTCAGCGAGCTTCGGGTCGTCCATGCCGCTGATCTGGATCGATTCTGCCACCTTGTTGCGGTCGGCGCGGTCCATGATCTCAAGCCGGTCGTGGAGGAGATCGTAGGCTCCCACGAAATCACGCCCCATGCCGATCGGCCACGAGGCGGGTGTTACGTCGATGGCCAGATTTTCCTGGATTTCGTCGATGATGTCGAAGGTGTCGCGGCTTTCGCGGTCCATCTTGTTGCAAAAAGTCAGGATCGGCAGGTCGCGCAGGCGGCACACCTCAAAAAGCTTGCGCGTCTGGCTTTCAACGCCCTTCGCCCCGTCGATCACCATGATCGCGGCATCGACCGCCGTCAGCGTGCGGTAGGTGTCTTCCGAGAAATCGCTGTGACCGGGCGTGTCAACCAGATTGAAGCGATACTGCCGGAAATCGAACGACATCGCCGAAGCCGAGACCGAAATCCCCCGCTCCTGTTCCATCTTCATGAAGTCCGACCGCGTGCGCCGCGCATCGCCCTTGGCACGCACCTGACCGGCCATCTGGATGGCACCCCCGAACAGGAGGAATTTCTCGGTCAGCGTGGTTTTGCCCGCGTCGGGGTGCGAAATGATCGCAAAGGTCCTGCGGCGGGCGATTTCGGGCGGAAGGGGAGCGCGGTTCGACATGGGCGTCCTATAAGATGCGCCAGCGCCCGCCGCAACGAAAAGCGCGCACTTGTGCGACTCGGTCTTTCAGCGCAGGTTGAGAACAATCATGGAACATTGGAGGTTTCGATGACGTTTCTGGAAATAGCCAACGAGCTCGTTGCCGGCTGTCGTGAGGGGCGCGAACGCGCCAACCTCGACCGGCTTTACGCGCCCGATGCAGTGTCCATCGAGGCGATGGACATGGGCGGCGGGCGCCAGACGAGTGGTCTGGCCGCAATCCACGGCAAGCACGACTGGTGGGAGGGTGCCTTTGTCACGCATGGGCTGACCGTCGAGGGTCCGTTTGCGCATGGCGAGGAAAGTTTTGCGGTGATCTTCGGGATGGATACCGAAAACCGTGCCACGGGCGAACGGACGCAAGGCCGCGAAGTGGCGATCTATCATGTGAAGGGCGGCAAAATCGTGCGGGAAGAGTTCTATTACTCCCTTTGAAACGCGCTGTGTGACTGAGCGCTTTTCCGGGCGCAGGTTGCTCGGGTCGCCTCAGCGGGTGAGGGGTGCGCAACCGGCCTGAACCAGCGGCGGCGCCTCGCCACTCGCACCCCCCGAGGATTTTTGACGAAGCAGATGCCGTGCTGTGGACCTTTGTGCAGGGCCGCCGTAGGTTTTGCCAGCACAGCGGAGGGGTGGCGATGGATCTGGGCATCAGGGGAAAGCGTGCGCTGGTCTGCGCGTCTTCAAAGGGGTTGGGGCGCGGCTGTGCCGAGGCGCTGGCCGAGGCGGGCGTCGATCTGGTGATGAACGCGCGCGGCGCCGACGCGCTGGAGGCGGCGGCAGCAGAAATTCGCGCGCGGGCGCAGGTGAACGTGACGGCCGTTGCCGCAGACATCACGACCGAGGCCGGGCGCGCGGCGGTGCTGGCACATGGGCCGTTCGACATTCTGGTAACGAACGCCGGGGGGCCGCCTCCGGGCATGTGGTCGGACTGGGCGCGCGACGATTTCATCCGCGCGCTTGACGCCAACATGCTGACGCCGATTGCGCTGATGCAGGCGGTGTTGCCCGGCATGATGGCGAAGGGGTGGGGGCGGGTGGTCAACATAACCTCGGTTTCGGTGAAATCGCCGGTAGCGGTGCTGGGATTGTCAAACTCTGCCCGTGCCGGGTTGACCGGCTTTGTGGCGGGAACCTCGCGGCAGGTTGCGGGCAAGGGGGTCACGATCAACAACCTCTTGCCGGGAATTCACGCCACCGACCGGGCCATCGCGTTGGACAGTGCAGTGGTAAAGGCCAAAGGCATCAGCATGGAGGACGCCATCGCCGAGCGCAGCGCCACCATCCCCGCCGGTCGCTACGGCACCCCGGCCGAGTTCGGGGCAGCCTGTGCGTTCCTGTGTTCCGACCATGCGGGCTTTATCGTCGGGCAGAATATCCTTCTCGATGGTGGAGCGACGAATGCCACCTTGTGACCAGGCGTGAACGGACGCCTCAGCGTCGATCATGCGTTTGACGGGTGCCGCGTGATGGCGGCCAGCGCGAGGCGCTGTTGGCGGTACCCGCAAGCGGGTGCCGGTTGGCCGGGGCGGTCTTGTCAACGGATTTCCGATTGAATAGCTAGGGAATATGATCCGCCCCGCCCTCACCTCTCCTGCCGATCCGCTTGCACAGCCCGGCACCCCGCAGCCCGCTCGGCTGAAGGCAACCGGCCTGACGCGGGTGTTTGGTGGGCAGAAGGTTGTCGACGCGGTGTCGCTGGAAGTGGCGGCGGGCCAGGTGACGTGCCTGCTTGGCCCCTCGGGCTGCGGCAAATCCACCACTCTGCGGATGATCGCCGGGGTGGAACATGCCGACGCGGGCGAGGTGGTGATCGAAGGCCGAACGGTGGCCGCCCCCGGCCTGCATCTGCCGCCCGAGGCGCGGTCGGTCGGGCTGATGTTTCAGGACTTCGCGCTGTTTCCACATCTGACCGTGGCCGAGAACGTCGCATTCGGCCTGCGCACAGACAAGGCCGCCAAGGCAGCGCGGGTGGGCGAACTTCTGGAGCGGGTCAGCCTGACCGGCTTTGGCCAGAAGCACCCGCACCAGCTTTCGGGTGGCGAACAGCAGCGCGTGGCGCTGGCCCGTGCCTTGGCGCCGCGCCCGCGCGTGATGCTGATGGACGAACCGTTTTCCGGTCTCGACAACCGCTTGCGCGACGGCATCCGCGACACAACGCTGGATCTTTTGAAAGAAGAGGGCACCGGCGTGCTTTTGGTGACGCATGAACCGGACGAAGCGATGCGGATGGCCGACGAGATCGCGCTGATGCGCGCCGGGCGAATCGTGCAGCGCGGTGCGCCCTACAACGTCTACAACGCGCCGGTGGACCGGGCAGCGGCGGCCTTCTTCAGCGATATCAACGTGATCCGCGGGGTTTCTCGTGGGGCGTTGACCGATACACCGTTTGGCGCCTTCCTCACCCCCGGCCACGCCGATGGGGCACCGGTCGAGATCGTGATCCGCCCGCAGCACCTGTCGATCGACTTCGACAGGGGGGGGCGTGGCCCGAACCCGACGCCGCTGGAAGGCACACCCGCGCGTGGCACGGTGCTGCGCAGCCGGTATCTTGGCCGCGAAAGCCTGGTCGATTTCGCGATGGACTATGAAGGCGCAAAACTGACCGCATCGGTGCCCGGTGTGTTCTTGCCAAAACCGGGCACTCATCTGTGGCTGATGATCCGCCGCGACCGGTGTTTCGTGTTCGGCGTCTAGCTGGGCCTTTCGGTGTCGATCCCCGCCTGTGGCAACAACGTCGCGATCTTTGCCAAGAGACTTCGCGCAGCGCGTGCGCGCGGGTTGGCGCCATCGGCCACATGCCGCAAGCCTTCGACCAACGCGTCAAGTTCGTCCGGGGTCAGCATCGTTGGCGGCAGCATCAGTGGCGAGCGCAGGATGTAACCCAGCCCCCGTTCCCCTTCAACGGGCAGGCCGGTTTGCGCCATCATCGCCATGTCGCGCCAGATCGTGCGAGTTGACACCCCGAGCGCTGCAGCCAGTTCACCCGCCGTGTGCAAGCGCCCGTCGCGCAGCAACTGGACGATGTCGAACAGGCGGGCATCGCGTTTCATGGCGGTTTCCTCAGGCAGGCCATTCCAAACTTACTGACAAAATACTGTCAGTTGAAGCGTAATCGACTGCATTTCCCTGTTGGCCACGGGCCGGGTTTCCGCCAAATACGATCTCAGACATGCTGCCGGCCCGGTCCGGGCCCGCTACGGAGGTTCATCATGCTCAACAACATCGGCCTTCCCGGCCTTCTTCTGATTGCAGTCGTCGTGCTGGTTCTGTTCGGCAAAGGCAAGGTCAGCTCGCTTATGGGCGAAGTCGGCAAAGGCATCACCGCCTTCAAGAAAGGCGTCGGCGAAGGCAATGCCGAGGCCGACAAAGCAGCTGCCGATGCCGCGCTGGACATCACGCCGGAAAAAGACAAGGTCTGATCGCTGCACGGTTAGACCGGAGGAGACGCGATGGAAATCGGCTGGACCGAGCTTCTGGTCATTGGGATCGTTGCGCTGATTGTGATCGGGCCGAAAGACCTGCCCGCCATGTTCCGCGAGTTGGGGCGGTTTACGTCCAAGCTGCAGCGGATGGGGCGGGAGTTTTCACGCGCGATGGAGCAGGCCGCGAAGGACAGCGGCGTGAATGACATCGCGGCGGACCTAAGGTCAGTAACCTCGCCCAAGTCGATGGGTCTGAACGCGGTGAAATCCGCCGCTGACCGCTTTGAAAAGTGGGATCCGCTGAAACCGGCGGTCAAGCCTGCAACGCCGGCGGTTGCTCCGGCGGCCACCGCAACAGAAGCTGCCGCAAGTGCAGCCCCGGCCCCTGTCGCAACGCCCCCAACCGTAACGCCCGCCGCCACTCTTGGCCCCGCAACCGCAGCGCTGGCCGACAAGGTGGCGGCGCGCAAGGCGATCACAGCTGAAGCCGCCGCCAAGCTGCGCGCGGTCTCTGAAAGCAAGGCGCCAGACGCAGCGGTTGCCGCGGACCCGGCACCCAAGAAACCGGGCCGCGTTCGCAAACCTGCCACGCCCAAGGGTGACGCATGAGCGCCAATGACATTGACGACAGTTCGGCTCCGCTGCTGGAGCACCTGATCGAACTGCGCAACCGGATCGTCTATTCGTTGGCCGCGTTCCTTGTTGGCATGATCGTCGCCTTCACGGTCTGGAACCCGATCTTCAACTTTCTGACCCAGCCGATCTGCGACGCGCTGGCATCGCGCAACCAGGAATGCGGGCTGGTGCTGATCAAGCTGCAGGAAGGCTTCTTCGTCGCCATCCGCATCTCGGTTCTGGGTGGTTTCGCGCTGGCCTTCCCGATCATTGCCTACCAGATGTGGCGGTTCGTGGCGCCGGGTCTTTACCGCAGCGAAAAGTCGGCATTCTTGCCGTTTCTCGTTGCGTCGCCAGCGATGTTCTTTCTGGGGGCGACCTTCGCCTACTACGCCGTGCTGCCGATCGCCTTTGATTTCTTCCTTGGTTTCCAGCAGGGCTTCGTGCCCGACGCGGCAACCGGCGAGGTCGCGTCCAAGGTGCCGGCGGGTATCCTGTTCCAAGGCTCGATGGAACAATACCTTGCGTTGACGACCAGTTTCATCATGGCGTTCGGGTTGTGCTTCCAACTGCCCGTGCTTTTGACCTTGATGGGAAAGGCTGGCCTCGCCAGTTCCAAGGGACTAAAGGCGATGCGCCGCTATGCCATCGTCGTGATCCTGATCGTCGCCGCCGTCGTCACACCGCCGGACTTCATGTCGCAACTCATCCTTTTTGCCGCAATCTACCCGCTTTACGAAGTGTCGATCTTCCTCATCTCCCGGATCGAGAAAACGCGCGAGGCGGAACTGCGCGCCGAAGGACTGTGGGTGGATGACGAGGACGAGGCCGACACCTCTGCTGGCTCCGACAAGGCATGACCAACGCGCTGGACCGGATCGCCGCGGCGCTGGAGCGTCTGGCACCTGCGCCAATGCCTGCACCTGATTTCGGTGCCGATGCCTACGCCTGGCATACCGCCCCCGACCGGCTGGAGCCGGTGGCAAAGGTCGCGCGGGTGGACATCGGCCTTCTGGTCGGCGTCAACCGCTCGCGCGATACGCTGTTGGAAAATACCCGCTATTTCGCGCGCGGGCTGCCAGCCAACAATGCGCTACTCTGGGGCGCGCGTGGCATGGGAAAATCCAGCCTCGTCAAAGCCGTGCACGCCCAAGTTCGCGCTGAAGGCCTGCCTCTGAAGATCGTCGAGCTAAGCCGCGAAGACCTGCCGTCCGTGCAGCGGCTGCTGGCGCACCTGCGCGCCGCGCCGCACCGCTTCATCCTGTTCTGCGATGATCTTTCCTTCAGCCATGACGACCAGCACTACAAATCGCTGAAGGCGGTGCTTGACGGCGGCATCGAAGGCCGGCCCGAGAACGTGCTCTTTTACGCGACCTCGAACCGTCGCCACCTGATGCCCCGCGACATGATCGAAAACGAACGATCCACCGCGATAACCCCTGGCGAGGCGGTGGAGGAGAAGGTGTCGCTGTCCGATCGCTTTGGCCTTTGGCTGGGCTTTCATCCTTGCACGCAGGACGAATATCTTGCGATGATCGACGGTTATTGCGTGGCTCATGGCGTCAGCGTGCCGCCGGACCGGCTGCGCGCCGAGGCGATTGAATGGCAGGCGACGCGCGGCTCTCGGTCTGGCCGGGTGGCCTGGCAGTTCTTCTGCGACCTTGCGGCCCGCGAAGGTGTCCGACTGGAGTGACCGGGAACATCCGAACTGATGCCGCGTTGCCCTTGGAACCGGGCAGCGTTGGCGCGGGGTTTGCAACCGGACAGTCGATGGTCTAGGGCTTTTGCATGATCTCTGAAATCCTGCTGCTCCTTGCGTTGATCGTGTTGAATGGCGTTCTTGCCATGTCGGAGCTTGCCATCGTCTCGGCCCGCCCGGGCCGCCTGAAGCCGCTGGAGGACCGCAGCCGAGGCGCCGCAATGGCCCTGCGGCTTGCCGAACATCCGGGTCGGTTCCTGTCCACCGTGCAAATTGGCATCACGATGGTCGGTGTCTTGTCCGGCGCGTTGTCGGGTGCCACGCTTGGGCTTCGGTTGCAAACCTGGCTTATCGCGAAGGGCATGGATGCCGAATGGGCCGCGACCCTTGGCGTTGGGGGTGTGGTGCTGGCGATCACCTATGTCTCGCTGATTGTTGGCGAACTGGTTCCGAAACAGCTTGCGCTGCGCAACCCCGAAGCGGTGGCTATACGCGTTGCCCCGGCGATGACCGTGCTTTCCATCGTATCTTCCCCCGTGGTCTGGTTCCTTGACCGTTCCGGCAAGGCGATCCTCTGGCTGATTGGTGCCCGTGGTGCCGGGTCATCGAAGGTAACGGAAGAGGAGGTTCACGTCCTGCTGACCGAAGCCGCCGAAGGCGGCGTGCTGGAGGAGGAAGAGCGCGAGATGATGGCCGGCGTGATGCGTCTTGGCGACCGCACCGCCCGTGCCCTGATGACGCCCCGGCACGAGGTTGACATGCTGCCGCTTGAAGCGACGGGTGCCGAGGCCGTCGCCGCCATCCGCCGCATTGCCCGGCCACGGATGCCGGTTACCGATGCGGCGGGCGATGTGATGGGCATCGTGCTTCTGGCCGATGCGTTTCAGGTCGTCTCGCGCCGCGAGACGCTGGATCTGAAATCCCTGATGCGCGAGGTGCCGGTGGTCAGCGACCGCGCCGATGCGCTGGATGTGCTGGAAATCGTTCAAGCCACCGAACACCACATTGCGCTGGTCTATGACGAATACGGCCACTTCGAAGGCATCATTACCTCGGGTGACATCCTTGACGCGATCACCGGTGCCGAAGCATCGTCCGAGGCGGGCGAACCGGCCATAGTTGAACGCGCCGACCGCAGCCTTCTGGTGGCCGGCTGGATGCCCGCAGACGAGTTTTGCGACCGGCTTGGCCTGTCGCGCGATCTGGCGGGCGACTACGATACCGTCGCCGGCATCGTGCTGCACCAGCTTGGCCGGATGCCCGAACTGGGCGACCTGACCGAGGCAGGTGGCTACCGGTTTGAAGTGATCGACCTTGACGGTCGCCGGATCGACAAGGTTCTGGTCAGCCGGATCGACGGCTGACCCTGCGTCACTGCAGGAACGTCATCGGGTCAAGGCTGTCGACACCCTTCCTGACCTCGAAGTGCAGGAAGGCCGGGTCGCCCGGACGGATCACGGCAATCGACTGCCCGCGCTTCACCTTGTCGCCCTTTTTCACCTTAAGCGCATCGACCCCGGCGTAAACCGTAAGCAGATTGTCGGCATGGCGGATCACCACGATCGGCACGTTGTTGGTATCCTTGGTGATGGCAGCGACAGTGCCATCCGCGGCGGCCTTGACCGGCGATCCGGGGGCAGCGGCGATGTCGATGCCCTGGTTCTTCTTCTTGTCGTAGCCGCGGATGATCTTGCCCGTAGCCGGCATCGCCAGCGCCGCCGCTTCGCTGCGCTGGGCGCCAAGGTCGGGTGAGGGCGGTGTGGCCTTTGCCGGCGCCGACGCGACTTCAGGCTTCTCGTCTGGCAGCGGTTTGCTGGCTGACGGCGGCGTCGGGGTGGGCGACCCCTGGCCCGGTGGGGTCGGTACGGGCTCAAGCTCTGGGGCCGGGCCGGTGGCCACCGGAATGATCAGCGTCTGGCCTTCGCGCACCGCAAGGTCGCTGCCAAGCCCGTTCCAGTCGGCCAGCGCCTTGGCGGATACGTTGTAGGTTCGCGCGATGGTAAAGGCCGTCTCGCCGCGCGCGACGCGGTGGCGCAGCGGTTCGGCACCCGCAGGTGTGGCAACCGGCGTCACGGCCGAGGGGCCGACTTCGTCCAGCGCCGTCGTCGCGATCGAGGTGATGTCCACCGCGCCGGTGCCACCGATCACGGCCGGCTGAGGCGCCGCCGCCACGCGCTGAGGCAACAAAAGAAGCTCGCCTTCGCGCAATGGATCGGTCGCCCTCAGCGCGTTGGTCTGTGCCAGTTGCTCGGGATTCACGCCCAGCCGCCCGGCCACCGCTGCGACCGTATCGCCGCGCCGCGCCTTGACCAGCTGGTAGCCGGGGTAGGAAAGGATGCCGTTCCCATCGGGCATCGGTGCCGCCGCCGTCGCTTGCCGCGCCGCCTCGGACGTGTTGCCTGCGCCGTTGCGCAGATCCCAATCAAGATTGTCGACCGGGACGCAGGCCGTCAGCGCCAGAAAGCTTACACCTAGGACCATGGCCGCACGCGACCGATTTGGGAAACCCGAAAACTGCATCTTGAACCGCCTCACGTCTGACATGCCCGGGTTGGCCCGGTTTTCTGCCCAATACTCTACTCTGACCCAAGCCCTTCGACCAGAGGCACGAAGCGGACCGGGCGAAGTTCCTCATAGTCAAAGCCACGCTCGGTGCGGGTGACCTTGATCAGGCTCTGCACCGCGTCGGATTGGCCTACGGGCAGCACCATGATGCCCCCCGGTTTCAACTGTGCCAGCAGCGGCCCCGGTGGGTCTTCGGCGGCTGCCGTCACCAAGATGCGGTCGAACGGCGCCTGATCCGGCAGCCCATGCGACCCATCCGCCGTGATCGTGGTAATGTTGTTCAGCTTCATCTGGCGAAACAGGTCTGCCGCCTCATGCGTCAGGCGCCGGTAGCGGTCCACCGTGTAGACCCGCCGCGCCAATTCCGACAGGATCGCCGCCTGATAGCCCGACCCGGTCCCCACCTCGAGCACCGTATCGCGCGGGCTGATGTTCAAGGCCTGTGTCATCAACCCAACGACCGACGGCTGGCTGATCGTCTGGCCGCAGGCGATGGGCAAAGGCATGTCTTCATAGGCGCGGGCGGCAAACACGCCCTTGACGAACAGACCGCGGTCGACCCGCTCCATCGCGGTCAGCACCCGCGCATCGGTCACGCCACGCGACCGCAAGGCAAACAGAAACCGCATCTTGCGCTCGGCCAGGTCGCCGGCCGGATCGTCGTCCTGCCCCGGCTCGCCCTGGTTCATCCCAGACGCCCCGCCAGATCGTCCAGAAGGTCATGCGCCGTCAGGTCGGCCCGCATCGGCGTGATCGCGATATAGCCCTCAAGATTCACCGCTGCGTCCGAGCCGGGCAGGGTGGGCGTCTGCTGCGGCGCGCCCTTGATCCAGAGGAACTTTTTGCCGGACGGCGAATGATGCGGCTCCACCCCGAAGGCGGTGTCACGCCGGAACCCCTGCGGCGCCACTTTCATCCCGCGCGTGCCAGCTCCGGTGCGGGGCGGGAAGTTGACGTTGTAGAAGATACGGTAATCGTCGGACGTCCAGATGCCCCGGTCCAGAAGTGCGCGCACCACGGCAGTGCCATGCTGCCGCGCACTTTCAAAGGGGTCGGCGATGCTATCATTGTCCGGCCCGAAGAACTGCGACAGGGCAATCGCCGGCACGCCCTGCAGCGCCGCCTCCATCGCCCCGCCGATGGTGCCGGAATACAGCACGTTCTCCGCCGCGTTATTGCCCCGGTTCACCCCAGACAGCACCAGATCGGGTTTTGCCCCTTGCAGCACGTCGTAAATCGCCGCCAGCACGCAATCGGCCGGACTGCCCTCGGTTGCAAAGCGCCGTTCGCCCAGTTTGGCAATCAGCATCGGGTGGGTGTAGCTGATGCAGTGCCCGACGCCCGATTGTTCGAATGCCGGCGCGACCGTCCACACCTCGCCCCCCGGCCCGGCAATTGCAGTGGCGATCTCGGTCAGGACTTCAAGCCCCGGGGCGTTGATGCCATCGTCATTGGTGATCAGAATGCGCATGAAATCTTCCCAAGGGTAGGACCCTGATTAGACGACCCGCCCTCGCCCTTCAAGCCGCGATGGGCCAAGCCGACACCGGGTGCCGCCCACCCGTTCGCAACGTAGCCCTTGCCAGCGCCGGGTTTGCACGATTTGATGGCGTCAACCATTGTGGGGAAGCATGGGGACCAAGCCATACTCGACGCCGGAGGCGATCCGGGTTGATGATCTGTACAAATCCTTCGGCACTCATGATGTGCTCAAAGGCGTGTCGCTGACTGCGAAGGAAGGCGATGTCGTTGCCATCATCGGGGGCTCCGGTTCGGGCAAATCCACGATGCTGCGCTGCATCAACTTTTTGGAAACCCCGACCAGCGGCCAGATCACCATAGCGGGCGAACCTGTGTCGATGCGCCCCGATGGCACCCCCGCCGACCGCCGCCAGCTTGAACGTATCCGCCAGAGCCTTGGCATGGTCTTCCAGTCTTTCAACCTCTGGACCCACAAGACGGTGCTGGAAAACCTGATCGAAGTTCCGGTCCACGTGATGAAGTGCCCCAGGGACGAGGCGATAGCCCGCGCCCGTAAACTGCTGGCCCGCGTCGGCCTTGCCGAAAAAGAAACGGTCTACCCCGCCTTCCTGTCGGGTGGCCAGCAACAGCGCGCCGCCATCGCCCGTGCGCTGTGCATGGAGCCGAAGGCGATGCTCTTTGACGAACCGACCTCTGCCCTTGACCCCGAACTGGTGGGAGAGGTGTTGCAGGTGATCCGCGGGCTGGCCGACGAAGGCCGCACCATGATCCTTGTGACGCACGAAATGAAATTTGCCCGCGAGGTCGCGAGCCACGTCATTTACCTGCACAACGGCCTCATCGAAGAACAAGGCCCGCCAGAGGCACTGTTCGGTGCGCCCAAATCGGACCGATTGAAGCAATTCCTGAAGTCCGTAAGCTAAAACACTGAAAAACTTGAAGGAGACATGAAATGAAAATGAAATCCCTGGCCCTGGTGGCGACCCTGCTTGCCGCCCCGGTGGCCGCACAAGAGGTCAAGGTCGGCATCGCCGCCGAGCCCTATCCGCCCTTCGCCAGCCCCGACGCCTCAGGCAACTGGGTCGGCTGGGAGGTCGAGATCATCGGCGCGGTTTGCGCCGCCGCCGAACTGAATTGCGTTGTCACCCCGGTTGGCTGGGACGGCATCATCCCCTCGCTCGTCTCGGGCCAGATCGATGCGATCATGGCCTCGATGACAATCACCGACGAACGCATGCAGACGATCGACTTCTCGAACAAATACTACAACACCCCGACCGTGGTCGTCGGTGCGAAGGGCGTCGACATGGCACCCACCGCCGAAGGGCTGGCCGGCAAGATCATCGGCGTGCAGGTGTCAACCATTCATGAAGCCTACGTGAACAAGCATTTCGCGGCCACTGCGGCTGAGGTGAAGACCTATCAGACGCAAGACGAGGCGAACCAGGACCTTGTTGCCGGCCGGATCGACGCGATCCAGGCCGACAGCATCGCACTGGACGCGTTCCTTGCCTCGGAAGCGGGCGCTGCCTGCTGCGAGTTGAAGGGCGTCGTGGCCGATGACAAGGAAGTGCTGGGTCAGGGCGTGGGCGTCGGCCTGCGCAAGGGCGAGGAAGAGCTGAAGGCAAAGTTCAACGCCGGCATCGACAAGATCCGCGCCGACGGCACCTACGATACGATCACGGCAAAATACTTCGCGTCGTCGATCTACGGCGACTGATGCGGCACCGGCGGACTGGAGGGTTTCACACCCTCCAGACCACCCGTGGGATATTTGTGCAAAGAGGAAGCACAATCTGATGCATTTTACGCAGATCAGGACCTAGGCGCAGGTGGGTCCGTTCGACCTTCTGGCGCTGGAGCCTCCGGGATGGGGTGCGAACCTGCTGCGCGGGCTGGCGAACTCCGTCCAGATCGCGTTTGGTGCCTTTGGGCTTGGCCTTCTGATTGGCACCGCAGGGGCCTATGGCAAGCTCTATGGCGGCAAGATCACCCGCGATCTTCTGGGGCTTTACACAACCATCGTGCGCGCTGTGCCAGAATTGATCCTGATCCTGATCCTGTATTTCGCGGTGACTGACCTTGTGAACCAGATGGTTCTGGCGATGGGGGGCGAGCGTATCCAGATTTCGGGCGTTCTGGCGGGGATCGCCGTGCTTGGTGTGGTGCAAGGCGCCTACGCCACCGAAGTGTTGCGCGGTGCGATCCTCGCCGTGCCGCCCGGCCAGATCGAGGCGGCGCGCGCGATGGGGATGCCGCCGGTCAAGCTGGCCTGGCGGATCACGCTGCCCGCTATGCTGGGCTTTGCCATTCCGGGTCTTGCCAACCTGTGGCTGATCGCCACCAAGGATACGGCACTTCTGGCGGTGGTAGGCTTTAACGAACTGACGCAGGAAACCCGGCAGGCGGCAGGGGCGACCAAGGCGTTCTTCACGTTCTTTCTTGCCGCCGGAGCGATCTATCTGGTGCTGACGCTGGTGTCGTCCTGGGGCTTTGCCCGGATCGAGGCGTGGGCGCGGCGTGGCGAACCAAGGCGGAGCCGATGATGCGGGGGGGGTGGGAACCGCATCGTCTGGTGTTGGCCGCGATTGGTGCGGGTCTGGTGATCTGGTGTGCGGTATCGCTGCGCTGGGACTGGATCCCGCAATATGCCGGTGAGATGGCGCAGGGCGTCTGGCGGACGATCTGGCTTTTGGTGCTGTCGGTGGCGATCGGCATGGCGTTGGCCATTCCCTTGGGATTGGCGCAGGCGGCGGGGCCGTGGTGGCTGGCCGCACCTGCGCGGGCCTTTTGCACCGTGGTGCGGGGCACGCCGCTGTTGTTGCAGATCTGGCTGCTTTACTACGGGCTGGGCACGCTTTTCCCGCAATACCCCTGGATCCGCAACTCTGACCTGTGGCCGATCCTGCGGCAGGCCTGGCCTTATGCGCTGTTGGCGCTGAGCCTGTCTTATGCGGGCTATGAGGGTGAGGTGATGCGCGGGGCGTTCAAATCGGTGCCGCCGGGGCAGTTGGAGGCGGCGCGGGCGATGGGGGTGCCGCGCTTTACCCTGTTCCGCCGGATCTGGTTGCCGCAGGCGGTGCAGCGCGTGCTGCCGACGCTGGGGGGCGAGACGGTGCTGCAGATGAAGGCGACGCCTTTGGTGGCCACGATCACGGTGGTGGAAATCTATGAGGTCGCGAGCCAGGTGCGGCGGGAATTGCTGATCACCTATGAGCCCTTGCTGCTGCTGGCGGCGGTTTACATGGCCTTGGCCGGGGTGATCGTGCTGATCTTTCGGTGGCTGGAAAACCGGGTGCCGCAAAAGCGGGCGTGACCGGTGTCCCACCGTGGGACACTGGGCCGGTTTCAATGATTACAGCAACTTGTCTTGCCCTGTTAACCAGCGGTAAACCTGTTCAGGCGTCGCGCTGGGCGATCCAGTCGTGGTCGGGGTCGTTCTTGAACCGCCACTTCCGCAAGGGGCCGGCCATCACGTTCAGATAATACATCTCATATCCGTAGGGCGCGCCGCAGGGATGGTGCCCTTTGGGGACCAGCGTGACATCGTGGTTCTTTACCGCCATCGTTTCGTCGAGGGAGCCGTCTTCGGTGTAGACCCGCTGGATGCCAAAGCCCTGACCGGGGTTCAGCCGCATGTAATAGGTCTCTTCCAGATAGGTCATGTTCGGGAAGTCGTCCTCGTCATGCCGATGGGACGGATAGGACGACCAATGCCCGGCGGGCGTGTAGACCTCGGTCACCAGGAGGCTATCGGCCACATCGCGCGCTTCCATCGCGATGTTGTTGACGTAGCGGGTGTTGGTGTCCTTGCCGCGCGGGGTGAGGGTGATCCCGTCGGGGCCAAGGCGCTGGGCTGGATGGTTGCCCTGGCCGGGTGCCGTGCAGACGGCAAGCGTGCAGGCGGTGGTCGCGACGGCGCGCCAATCCTGCCCGTTCGGCACATAGAGGCAATGCGGCGGGGTTTTTTCAAAGACGTCCATCCGTTCGCCCATCTCGCCCCAATCTTGCCCGGCGGCCTGAACGGTGGCCTTGCCCTCGACGAGGACAAGGATCACCTCGCGGTCGCCCGTCGCTTCGGCCGCCACGTCGCCGGGTTCAAGCCGGTAGAGCGAAAAGCCGACATAGCCCCAACCTGCGCGTTCGGGCGTGATGTCATGCACCTTGCCACGCGCGCCGGTGGGTTTGCGGAGGAGGTCGGCCATCGGGTTTCCTTCAGGCAGTTGGGCGGGAGTGGTCGATGTCGAGGCCCGCGGATTTGCAGACCTGCACGATATGGTCATAGCCCAGCTTTGAATACTCATACGGAGGCGCCTTGGCGGGGTCTTGCTCGGCTTCGACCACGATCCAGCCTTTGTAATTCATCGCTTTCAGCGTGTCGGTGACGGCCTGAAAGTCGATGCAGCCATCGCCGGGAACGGTGAAGGCACCTGCAATGACCGCGTCAAGGAAACTGCGGTTGTTGGCGCGCACGTCCTTCACGACATCGGGACGGATGTCCTTGAAGTGAACGTGGTGGACACGGGTGGCCCATGTGTTCAGGACGCGCATCACGTCAGCCCCGCCGAAAAGAAGGTGGCCGGTGTCGAACAGCAGCTTCACGTCGGGGGTGGAGCCTTCCATCAGCGCGTTCACATCGTCTTCGGATTCGATGAAGGACCCCATGTGGTGGTGGTAGGCGAGGGACATTCCCTGATCTGCCATCCACTTGGCAAGCTCGCTGAGCTTTGCGCCGTAAGCCTTTACGTCGTCTGCGGAAAACTTCGGGCGGTTGTTCACAGGCATGGCGATGTTGCCCTGCACGGTGTTGGAACATTCGGCATAGACGATGCAGGGCGCGCCGAGGGCGACGAATTGTTCAACCTGCCCGCGCACAGCCTCGATCTCGGTCTTGACGTCGTTGACGAGGAGGTTGCCGGAGCACCAGCCGCCGCAAAGGGCAAGGCCGTTGGCGGTGAGGTAGGTCCGCAAGCCTTCGGTGTCCGACGGCATCCGCCGCCCGCGTTCGACGCCGGTATAGCCGATCTCGCGCGCCTCGCGGAGCGCCTGCTCCATCGTGTAGGCGGCGGTCAGGTCCGGCAGGTCGTCGTTCTGCCACGAAATGGGGGAAATCCCGATCTTAACGCTCATGTCTTGTCCTTAGTTGAGAAGCCACTGGGCCTTGGTGCCCGCTTCATATGCCTTGCGCGCCTCGGTCACTTCGGTGCGGTCGGAGACCTCTGGAACGGCCACGTCCCACCAGGTGCCGCCAGCGCCGGTGCCGGGCAGGGGATCGGTGTCGATCACGATCACGGTGGGGATGGTGGCGGTCTTGGCCTTTTGCATCTCGGCTTCCAGGTCCGCGATGGTGGCGACCTTGACGGCATTGGCCCCCATGGCTCGCGCGTGGGCGACGAAATCGAGGTTTGCCTCGTTCACATGGTAGCTGTCGCGCAGAAGGTTGTTGAAGGCAGCACCCCCGGTGGCCTGTTGCAGGCGGTTGATGCAGCCATACCCGCGGTTGTCGGTCAGCACCACGGTGAAGGGGATGCCCATCATCACCGCCGTTGCCAGTTCGGAATTGGCCATCATGTAGCTGCCGTCGCCGATCATGCAGATCACGTCGCGGTCGGGCAGCGCCATCTTGATGCCCATCGCGCCCGCGAGTTCGTAGCCCATGCAGGAAAAGCCGTATTCCATGTGGTAACCGCCTTGGGCCGCCCGCCACAGGACATGGAGCGCGCCGGGCATGGTGCCGGCCGCGCACATGATGAGGGATTGCTTGCCCGCGTTGCGATCAACCGCGCCGATGACTTGCGCGTCGGTCGGGAGTTCGTTGGTCTTGGGGGCGGCGAAGAGGGTGTCGGTGGTGGCGAACCACGTCGTGCGGGCGGCAAAGTCAGGGTCTTGGAAGCGATGTTTGCCCAAGGCGGCGCTGATCTTCTCCAGCGCGACTTTCGCATCGGAAACAAGGGGTTGTGCGGCGCGCTTATGGGCATCGAAACCGTGGATGTTGATCGACAGAAGCTTGCGGCCGGGGTTGGAGAACACGGTCCAGGAGCCGGTGGTGAAATCCTGGAACCGGGTGCCGACGCCAATCACGAGGTCGGCTTTCGCGGCGAGGTCGTTGCCGCAACCGGTGCCGGTGACGCCGGGGGACCCGAAGTGGAGGGGTTCCTCCCAATCGACCGCGCCCTTGCCGGCCTGGGTTTCGACGAGCGGGATGTTGTGGGTGCGGGCAAAGGCGAGGAGGGTTTTCTCGGCGCCGGAGTAAAGCACGCCTCCGCCTGCGACGATGAGCGGGGTCTTGGCAGCGCGGATGGCGGCGACGGCGGCCTCCAGCTCGCGCTGGTCGGGTTCGGGGCGGCGGATGTGCCAGACGCGGGGGGTGAAGAAGTCTACGGGGTAGTCGTAGGCTTCGGCTTGGGTGTCCTGACAGAAGGCGAGGCAGACCGGACCGCAGTTCGCTGGGTCGGTCATCACGCGCAGCGCGCGGGGCAGGGCGGTGAGGATGTGTTCGGGGCGCGAGATACGGTCAAAATAGCGGACCACGGGGCGGAAGCAGTCGTTGGCAGAGACGGTCGCGTCGTCGAAATCCTCGATCTGCTGGAGGACCGGGTCGGGGGCGCGGCTGGCAAAGACGTCGCCGGGGATCAGAAGGACCGGCAGGCGGTTGACGTGGGCAAGGGCGGCGGCGGTGACCATGTTGGTGGCACCGGGGCCGATGGAGGAGGTGACGGCCATCGCGCGGCGGCGGTTGCTGGCCTTGGCGTAGGCGATGGCGGCGTGCGCCATCGTCTGTTCGTTCTGGCCGCGCCAGGTGGGGATGACGTCGCGGTGGGCGTGCAGCGCCTCGCCAATCCCTGCCACGTTGCCGTGACCGAAGATTGCCCAAATGCCCTCGATGAAACGCTCACCTTCGGGGGTCATCTGCACGGAAAGCCAGCGGACCATGGCTTGGGCGGCGGTGAGGCGGATCGTTGTCATGCGGCGTCTCCTGCGCTGCGGCGGGCGTCATCCCAGATGCCGCAGAGGCGGCGGAAGGCGGCGGCCATCGTGGCCACGGCGGTGGCGTCGTCGATCTTTCCGGCCATCCAGTCACGTCCGGTATCGCCGTGAATCGTGCGACCCACGGCGAAGCCTTTCACCAAGGGCTGGGCGGCGGCAAGACGGAAAGCGGAGGCAAGGTCGGCCTCCGACTGGCCGAGGCCGAGGACGACAATGCCTTGCACATGCGGGTCGCGGGCGTTGATCGCGGCGCAGGTGGCGTTCCATGCGGCGGCGGTTTGCATCGGTTCCAGCTTCCACCAATCGGGGTAGATGCCGATGTCGTAAAAGCGGGTGATGAGGCGGGCCGTGGTGTCGTCGGTGACGGGGGCCACCTTGGAGGGGATCACCTCGAGCAGCATTTCCAGACGGTTGCGGCGGCAGGCGTGGAACAGGCGGGTGATCGTCGCCTCCTGATCGGCCTGCATGTCGGGCTGGTCGTCGGGGTGGCAGAAGCAGAGAACCTTGACGACGTGTTCCAGGGGCCATTCCGACAGGCCGCCGAAATCGGGGCCAAGTTCAGGCTCCAGCGTCAGGGGGCGCGAGCCGGGCCATTCGACGGGGCGGCCGATCCAGAGGCCCTTGCCTGCGGCGCGGTGCAGCGCCGTCTTGCCAAGGCGGTTGTCGCAAAGGATGCCGTAGCCGGGTTGGTCAGCGGCGACGGCCTCGGTCGCATCAAGGCACAACTCCTTGAAGTGGGCGATTTTCTCCGGCGTCGCGCCGGGGATTTCCTCCAACTGGCTGCGGTGATCGAAGGCGAAGGCGCGGACCTCGGCCCAATCCTTGCGGCGGTTGGTGGACCAGTGGATCTGCTCCAGCGGCTGATCGTGGCGCAGGGCGGGTGTGACGACGCCACGCTTGAGGAAGAACTGGAGTTCTTCCCACGAAGGGTAAGCGGGTGTGCAGCCGTGGCGGCTGACGGCGAAGGCGCCGCAGGCGTTGGCGTATTTGAGGGCGGTGGGCCAGGGTTCGTCATCCATCCAGCCGCGCAACAGGCCGGACATGAAGCCGTCGCCCGCGCCAAGGACGTTGAACACCTCGATCGGGAAACCGGGGCCGGACTGGCCGTCATCGAGGCTGTCGGGCACCGCGCCCGTGAAGGCGACAGCCCCCATCGGGCCGCGTTTGCACACGAGGGTGGCCTTCGACACGGCCCGCACGGCGCGAAGGGCGGCGATGGTGTCTGTGGTGCCGCCAGCGATGTGGAACTCTTCCTCGGTGCCGACGATCAGGTCGAAGAAGTGCAGAGTGGCTTGCAGTTTCGCGGTGACGGCGGCGCTTTCGATGAAACGGCTTTCGCCGTCGCCATGCCCGGCCAGACCCCACAGGTTCGGGCGGTAGTCGATATCAAGCGCGGTGCGGGCGCCATGTTTGCGGGCAAGGGTCAGCGCCTTCATCACCGCGGCTTCGGTGCGCGGGTTCGACAGATGCGTGCCGGTGGCCACGACCGCGCGGGCATCGGCAATGAGCGCCTCGTCGATGTCGTCTTCGCACAGCGCCATGTCGGCACAGTTTTCCCGGTAGAAGATCAGCGGAAACTGCTTTTCATCGCGGATGCCAAGCAGGACGAGGGCGGTCAGACGCTCGGGGTCGGTCTTGACGCCGCGCACGTCGACGCCTTCGCGCTGCAACTCCTCACGGATGAAGCGGCCCATGTGCTCATCGCCGACACGGGTGATCAGGGCCGAGCGCATCCCCAGACGTGCGGTGCCGGCGGCCATGTTGGTGGGGCTGCCGCCAATGTATTTCTGGAACGACCCCATGTCTTCCAGCCGTCCACCGACCTGCGCGCCGTAAAGGTCGACCGAGGACCGGCCGATGGTGACCACATCAATGCTTTTCATCTGCTGTCCTGCTGTAAGCGACTCGGGGAGGCGAGGCTGTGGAACAAATATTCCAAAATGCACGATCAGGAAAGAGGCTTCTTCAGCGCCGCGCCGTTCCGACGGCAACCGCAAGCGATATCGCCAGCGCAATTGTCGCCGACAGGGAACGGAACGCCCCGAAATCCACCTCGGTTACGGTCAGCAGCGTGCTTGCGCTGCGTGACAGCGGGCTTGCGGCGGTGTCGGTCAGCCCGACCACCGCAAGACCTGCGGCCCGCGCCGCTTCGGCCAAGGCAAGCGTTTCATCGGAATAGGGGGCAAAGGTTATGGCAAGCATCGCGTCACCGGAACGCAGCGCAAACCGCTGGTCCAGATGCCCCGCCCCGTGATGCAGGATGGCAGGCACCTCCATCTTGGCCAGCACGTAAGCCAGGTAGGACGCGACCGGATAGGCCCGGCGGAACCCCACGACGTGAATGGTGCCGGCACCTGCGAGTGTTGCGACGGCCTGCTCCAGTGCCGCGTCGTCAAGGGATTGTGCCAGCTTTTCCAGTGACATGCGGCCCGCTTCGATAAATTCGGCCACCATGGCCCGAGGGCTGCCGCCGGGGCCGGACTTGAGATTCTCAAGCCGGGTGGCGTAATTCGGCCAGCCCGGCGAATAGGCGTCGCGGAACAGCCGCTGCATGTCGGAATAGCCCGAGAACCCCAGAAGCTGGCAGAACCGGATGACCGCCGATGGCGGCACATCGGCCCCCGCCGCGATCTCGGCGACGGTTGAGACCGCGATGCGGTCCAGGTTCTGCGCGACATAGTCGGCGCATTGCCGCAGCCGCTTTGGCAGGCTTCCGGTGACCGCAACCAGACGCTCGCGGACAGCCTCGACCGTGGTCGGCTCGCCGGGGTTTGCGGGGGGAAGGTCGTTTGGCATGGCGGGTCCTGAGGCGAAGGGTCTGGCGGCCATGATAGAACGAAAATTCCATGAGCGGAATCTTTTCCTGTGCGTGGCGGGCCGAAAGCCTGCGGTGATTGGCGAACGGCCGCCGCTGCGGGCTGTATTTCCGGACGATCGGATATTGGGTCGGAAATTCCGGGAACATTAATCCTCACGCCCGGTTGAGCGCCCTGTGAACGGCAAGCGAGCTGTTAATCTTCCGTTAATCTACGGGAAAAAGGGTGGCTGAGTGAGCATTTACATGACGAAAAGGCAAGGCGTCGAATCCGGCGGACGCGAAAGGGTTCATGGCAATTCCGGGCTGTCGCGGCTTTCACGGAAAGCCAGCGGAATGCCAATTGGCGAAATTCAGCCCAGACGGGCGATCCGTGATGCCGACAGCGCTGATCGGAGGATCTGGGCGCATCTGCCGGGACCAAAAATACCTAAGTTAATCAGATATTTGGCGTGTAAGAATGAGCGATTTGATAGCGCGCTGAATCGCCCTGAGGGCAAAGGCCGGTCTGAAGAAATGCGATATGGCGCGGCTCGCTTGTTGGCTGGGTCGGCGGGGAACGTTTGGCAGTGAGTGTCGGGTTTTTTAACGGGTCGCCGAAAGGTCACCCGCAAATGGCGGGCTTTGGTTTCACAAGCGCCTGCAATGAAACGGAATGGAGCAGTTTGGCATGACGAGCATTTCAGTCTTTGGAATTGGCTATGTCGGTGTGGTATCGGCGGCCTGCCTTGCGCGGGACGGTCACCGCGTTGTTGCGGTTGATATCGACGCGGCGCGGGTCACGACGATCAATGAAGGCCGCGCGCCGATCGTGGAAAACGGACTGCCGGCGCTGATCGAGCGGGCGGTGGCGGATGGCCTTCTGGTCGCGACGCTGGACGCTGAAGACGCGGTGGCACAGACCGAGGCGAGCCTGGTCTGCGTCGGCACGCCAAGCAACCCGGACGGGTCGGTGGGGCTGGATCACGTGCGGCAGGTTTGCGGCATCATCGGGCGCGCGATTGCCCGCAAGGGTGGTTATCATTCGGTCATCATCCGGTCGACCATTGTGCCGGGAACGATGGAAGGCACCTGCATCCCCGCGCTGGAAGAAGCGTCGGGTTTGAAGGCCGGGGTTGATTTCGGGGTGGGCTATTACCCTGAGTTCCTGCGCGAAAGCACCGCGATCGAGGATTACGACAATCCCGGTCTGGTGGTCTTTGGCGCGCTGGATGCGCCGACCTTTGCGCTGTTGAACGCGCTGAACACGGATGTGCCGTGCGCGGTTCACGAGGTCGACCTGCGCACCGCCGAGATGGTGAAATACACCTCAAACACCTGGCGCGCGGTGAAGGTCACTTTTGCCAACGAGATCGGCAACATCGCCAAGGCCTGCGGGCTGGACGGTCAGTTGGTGATGCGGCTGTTGTGTTCGGACGACAAGGTGGCGATGTCGCCCCATTTCATGCGGCCGGGGTTTGCGTTTGGCGGGTCGTGCCTGCCGAAGGACGTGCGCGCGCTGCAACACCTGGCGCAGGCGCGGGATATCGAAGCGCCGTTGCTGGGCGCTGTGCTGAAGGCCAATGACGCGCAGATCGACCGCGCCGCCCGAATGGTTGCCGACACGCGCGGCGCCACCGGCAAGCCGGTGGTCGGTCTGGTGGGCATCAGCTTCAAGCCGGGCACCGATGACCTTCGCGAAAGCCCCTTGGCCGAGTTGGCCGCGCGCCTGATTGCGGGCGGGCATGACGTGCAGGTCTATGACCCGAACGTCGCCACGGGCCACGCCAACGATCCCGAAGGTGTGGGTCGCGGCAACGATGCGGTGCCGGATCTGCGCGACCGCATGGTGCCGTCGATCGACGCGCTGATCGCGATGGCGGATACCATCGTCGTGGGCAACAGCTATGCCGAGGCGGTGGGGCCGTTGCGCGACGTGCTGCATGACCAGCCGGTGATCGATCTGACGCGGGTGCAGCCGGGACTGGTTTCCTCTGGCACCTATCAGGGCATTTGCTGGTAGGCGAAGATGCTGGGACATATCCTATACCTGGCGACGTTGGGGGTGCTGATCGGCAGCCTCAATGTGGTCACCTTGCATGACGCGCAGGGCGCGATCCTTGCCTTGGGGGTGATCGGCCTGTGGCGCTACGCCTGGGCGGCGGTGAACTTTGCCCGTGCCGCATGGTACCTGTTGGTCAGCTATCCGCGGCTGCGGCGGCGGGCCAACGCGGCCTATGCGCGGCGCAAGACCGCGGCGCACGCCTATTTTCTGGTGACCAGCTACAAGATCGACCCAGACGTGACGACGCGGGTCTACCAGGCGGCCTTTGCCGCCGCCGCAGCATCACAGGGCGGGGCAACGGTGGTCGCCTCGGTCGTCGATGGGGCTGATGTTCGGCTGATCCGGTCGGTCTTTGCCACGATGCGCACGGATATGTCGGCGGTGCGCCTGATCGTTGATCAGGTGCCGGGAACCGGCAAGCGCGATGCGTTGGCAAAGGCGCTGCGCATCATCAGCGGGCAGGCGCCGTCATGGCGTGACATCGTGATCCTTGTTGACGGCGACAGTTGCGCGCCCCGCGATATCGTGGCGCGGTCTGCGCCGTTCCTGTGCGACCCCGCTGTGGGTGCGGTGACGACCGACGAGGTCGCCGAGATCACCGAAACCCCCCTGTTCCGCGACTGGTTCGCCCTGCGTTTTACCCAGCGCCAGATGATGATGTCGTCGATGGCGCAGGGCGGGCGCGTGCTGACGCTGACCGGAAGGCTTTCGGTATTCCGCGCCGATCTTGCGACCGATCCGGGGTTCATCCGTCAGGTGCAGGACGATCACCTCGATCACTGGCGGCTGGGCCGGGTGGAGTTCCTGACCGGCGATGACAAGTCGACGTGGTTCTGGCTGCTGAAGAACGGCTACCGGATGCTGTATCTGCCCGACGTCCAGTCCGTCTCGATGGAGCGCCAGCCGCTGCCGGGGTTTTTCGCCTCGGCGGTCACGCTGATGGTGCGCTGGTTCGGCAACATGATGCGGACGAACGGCCGCGCCTTGGCCTTGCCCGCGTCGCGGATCGGATATTTCACCTGGTGGTCGATCATGGACCAGCGGGTGTCGGTGTTCACCACGCTGGCCGGGCCGCTGAGCGTGCTGCTGGCCACGGTTCTGGTAAGCCCGTCGATCCTGCCTGCCTACATCGCGTGGGTGATGCTGACGCGCTATGTGTTCTGCATCGCCTTGTCGCTGTTTCGCGGCCGAGGCTTTCCGATCAGCTATCCGTTCTTGCTGTATTTCGGCCAGATCATGGGCGCGGCGGTCAAGAGCTTCGTCATGTTCCGTCTGGATCGGCAACGCTGGACCCGGCAGGCCTCCGCCGCCACGGCACGCCCCGCTGCCGCGCGGATCGGCGACGCCGTCTCCTCCTACGTTCACCTGCTTACCCTTGGTTGGCTCACCCTTGGGGTGTTGCTGATCTCGGGTCTGGTCTGACCCGCTGCTGGAAAGGCACTTAACCATGGACACCGCCCTTGTGACGAACCCCAACCGCCCCCCTGTCGCGCTGACGGCCGGAAATGACCATCCTGTCGTGGACATGCCGTTCACCGCCGTCATCGACGGGCGGCACTTCCGGGGCAGGGGCATCTCGCTGGTGGCGGCCTATGTGCTGGGGCTGGTGGACCCGGCGATGCTGAACGCGACGCGGCTGGTGCGGCTGGTGTTCCAGTTCGACGGGTTTTCCGTGGCGCTGGATGTCGATGCCACGCTGCGCCCGTCGGCCAGCAGTTCGGGCGAGGTGGAGTTGATCTTCACAAGGCCGACCGGGCCGCACCTGCCGCAGTTGCGGCACATCCTGAACGCCTTCATCGCGGGCGATCTGGTCGGCCTTGGGCAGACCATCGGGGTGGCTGGCACCGCCGCCCCGAAGCGGCCCGCGGCGTCAAGTGCCACGCGGGCGCCCGTAACCTTTCGGCGGATGCTGGGCGGCGCGGCCATCGGTCTGCTGTCGATCCTGCTTGTCGCGATTGCGTGGACGCTGATCTACCAGCGGCTTTACGTCAGCGTTGTGCCAGCGCCCGGCACGGTGGTGTCGACGGGCGAGGTGATGCGCGCGACAGCCACCGGGCAGATCGCCTTTCTGGACCTGCAGGCCGACGCGGGCGAGGTGGCGCTGGCAATCCAGTCCGCTTCGGGTGACGTGCAAAGCCTGGTGATGCCATGTGACTGCACGGTCACCTCGAAGGGTCTGCGCGAAGGGTCGACGGTGCTGATCGGTGAACCCGTGCTGCAACTGTCGTCGGCCGGGGATCGTTACCTCGTGGCGGCGACGATCCCGCCCGACATGGCGTTTGAACTGGCGGGTGCGGCCCGGATCGAGCTGACCTACCCGGACGGCACTCGCGGCACTGCGGTCGCCGATCTTGGCCGTCCCGCGACCGGACAGCCTTCGGGCGAGGGCCAGACCGTCTTTCTGGAGCCTGAAACTCCGCTGAGTGCGGACCGTCTGGGTCAGCCGGTCATGATCCGCCTCCAGCGCGACGGCGGGGCAGCGTCCGCCTGGGGTGCCGCCCTGCGCGACAGCTTTGCCGCATTTTTCCAAAGGAATTGAGCCATGCAGAAGATCTATCCACTTGTCCTGTGCGGCGGTATGGGGTCGCGCCTCTGGCCGATGTCACGCATCGAACAGCCAAAACAGTTCCAGCCGGTCAACGGCAAGGGCAGTCTGACCTATTTCCAGACCACGGTGCAGCGCCACCGCGGCCCGCTTTACCACGCGCCCATCGTCGTGACGGCAGCGGCGCAGGCTGATCTGGTCGGTCAGCAACTGGTCGAAATCCAGTCCGGCGGGCGCATCATTGCCGAACCGTGCGGGCGCAACACCGGCCCTGCGGTGCTGGCCGCAGCGCTGAGCGTGCTGGCCGAGGACCCGGACGCGATCCTGCTGGTGCTGCCGTCGGATCACATGGTTTCGGGCGATCTGAACACCCCGATTGCGGGCATGGTGTCGGCGGCGGATGCCGGGCGGATCATCATGTTCGGCATCACGCCGGGGTATGCCGAAACCGGCTATGGCTATATCATCGACGGCGGCGCGGACACCGATTGCGACGGGTTGCACCGCGTGTCGCGCTTCATCGAAAAACCCTCCGTCGATACCGCGCAGCGCCTGATCGACGACGGCAACGCCTATTGGGCGTCGGGCATCAGCCTGTTTCGCGCCGATGTGATCAGCGCGGAGTTTCGCCGCCTTGACCCCGGCACCCACGCCGCCGTCAACGCAGCCGTGCAGTTGGGCCGCCCCGCGCCGGGCAGGCTGTTGCTTGACGACGCCGCCTTCCGCGAGGCGCGCGGCGAGCCGACCGAGCGGGCGGTGTTTGAACAAAGCCCGCTGGTGTCGTTGGCGTGCCTTGATGTCAAATGGGACGATGTGGGTGCCTGGGCCTCGGTCTACGATGTCGCGCCAAAGACCGCTGCCGGCAATGTCACCCATGGCGATGTGATGGCGCTCGACACCACCAATTCGCTAATTCGCAGCGACGGGCGGCTGGTGGTGGTGATCGGCATGAAGGACGTGATCGTCGTCGACACCAAGGACGCATTGCTGGTCACCGACCGCGAACATGCCCAGCACGTCAAACAGGCCGTCGAGCAGATGAAGGGCGTCCACCGCGCCGAGGTTATCAGCCACCCTTACCGCAGCTTTTCATGGGGCGGTATCGAGGCGCTGGCATCGGAGGCCGACTACAAGGTCGACATGCTGACCCTGCGCCCCGGTGCAGGCCTGAAGATCAACGGTCGGGGCCGGGGGACGCGGTTTCTGTCGGTTCTGGTCGGTGAGGCGAACTGCCTTGGCACCCCGCCGATTGCGGACCGCACGCTGTCGCCGGGCAGCATTCTGACCATCGAAAACGATGCCGAGGTCAGCCTGACCAACACCGCCGACCACGATCTGCGCGCGGTGCTGCTGTCGACCATGCCGTCCGAGGGTGCCGACTCTGAGGTGGCAGAGCGCGACCATATGGCCCCGGTGCCAAAGCGGGTTGTGGCCAATGGCTGACCTTCGACTGGCCCTGCTGTGCTGCATTGCCCTTGGCGCACCCACGACGCTGCGCGCCGAGGCGATGGATTATGCAGACCGCCAACGCATCGCGGCAGGCGTCGACGCCTTGGTTGAGGCGGAGCCGGGCGACCTTTTCGGCGCGGCGGCGGATGTGATGTCCGGGCTGGGGTTGGCGTTGCCGCCGGTCAGCCCGGTCGATCCGCCCGCGTCGGGGTTTGCACCCTCGGCCGGCGGGGTGATCGAGATGGTCGATATCCGGCTGCTGCTGGCGCAGATCGCCGTTCAGTCTGGCGCGCGCGAGCATCCGGCGCTGCTTCGCGCGCAGGGTGACCGCGACCATGACGTGATCCTGCTGCGCGGCGGGTTCCTGACGCTGGATGATCTGGTCGATCTGGCCAAGGGTTCGGCTGCGCAAGACTTTGTCACCCGGTCGGGAGAGGCGGTCATCCTGACGCGGCCCCTGGCGATCTGGTCGGATGCCGGCCTGCATCTGGGTGCTGAGGACCGCCTGACGCTTGACCGACCGACCGGCAGTTTCGTGGCAAACTTCGGCTGGCTTGACGTTGCGGGCGGGACCGTCACCGGAAGCGAGGCGCTGAACACGGCCGAGCCGGACTTTCGGCCTTTTGTGCTGTCGGCCGGGCAGGGCCGGATGACGGCGCGCGACGCATCGTTCCGGCATCTGGGTTTTGGCCAAGCGCCGGTGTTTGGCGGGGTCAGCGTTGTGAACAACGGGCTGTACGGTCCGAAATCCGCCCCAAGATCGGCCTCGTTCTTTGCGACAAGCCGCCTTGATGATGTCGGAACCCTCGGCTTTGTCGGCACCACCGGCGCGGATATCACGGGCAACGCGATAGCAGGGGCATCGGGGACAGCGATCCTGCTGTCGCGCGCCGCTGAAAGCCGGGTGAGCGGCAACCGCATCGGCAAAAGTGCCAAAGGGCAGGGCATCCGCGTCAGCGCCGGGTCGCGCGATGTGACGCTTGCCGGCAACCATCTGACCGGCCTTGCCCGGACCGGCATCGCGATAGACCAGAACAGCCGTGGTGTAACGGTCACCGGCAATGTCGTGACTTCGGGCGGGACCACGGGTATCGCCGTGCGGCAGGCCGCGTGCGTTACCATTTCCGGGAACCTGATTGCGTTGAACGGCGGCAGCGCCGTGACGCTGGGTGACAGCGACGACATTTCGGTGCGCGACAACGCGCTGTTGTTCAACGACGGCTCGGGCTTACTGGTCCGCGATCAGGACAGCGATGCCACGGTAGGGGTGACCGGCAATGTGCTGATCGGCAACGCTGCGGGGTTTCGTGGTGCCACCCCGGGCCATCCTGCCATTGCGGGCAACACGCTTGACGGCCAGATGCCCCGCGTCTTTGCCGGTGACCTGTCGCACCTGACCGTGTCCTGGCTGCAGGCCCGGCAGCGCGGCGCGGCAGAGCCGGTTCCGGCCACCACACCCTGCGGCGCATCGGAAGGAGACGGCTGATGGTCTTTTCATCGGAAACGTTCCTGTTTCTCTACCTGCCGCTGTTCCTTGCGGTCTATTACCTCACGCCATTCCGCTTTCGGTCTGTCGTGATCCTGATCGGATCGTATATCTTTTACGGCTGGTGGCGGCTTGATTTCCTGGGCCTTTTGTTCCTGACCACGGTCTGGACCTACATCTTTGGCCGCAGGATCGGCGCGGCCACGACGGCCCGCGCGGCCAAAACCTATCTCGTCATCGGGCTGGTGGGCTGCCTTGGCGTGCTGGCCGTGTTCAAGTACCTCAACTTCTTCATCGACAGTTTCGCGATGCTCTGGGGCAGGACGCCAGAAGAGCTTGGTGTGCATTGGCGCCTGATCCTGCCGATCGGCATTTCGTTTTATGTGTTCCATGCGGTCAGCTATCTGGTCGATGTCTACCGCAGGGACGCTGTCGCCACCGCGCGGTTCTTCGACTTTGCCGCCTTCATCGCGCTTTTCCCGCAGCTGGTGGCGGGGCCGATCCTGCGGTTCAAGGACCTGACCGGCCAGTTCGCCTACCGCGTCCATTCGGTCGATCTGTTCGTGCAGGGCACCACGATCTTTGCCATCGGGCTGGCCAAGAAGGTGCTGTTGGCCGACACCGTGGCGCCGCTGGCGAACCTTGCGTTCGACACGCCCGATCCGTCGCTGACCCTGTCATGGTTGGGTTCGGTGGCCTACATGATCCAGCTTTACTTCGACTTTTCGGGCTACAGCGACATGGCGATCGGGCTTGGCCTGATGATCGGCTTTCACTTCCGGCCGAACTTCGACATGCCCTACATCAGCCGCTCGATCACCGAGTTCTGGCGGCGCTGGCACATCAGCCTGTCGGTGTGGCTGCGCGATTACCTGTACATTCCGCTGGGTGGCAACCGGAAGGGCAACGCGCGCACCTATGTCAACCTGATGCTGGTGATGCTGTTGGGCGGGTTGTGGCACGGGGCGAACTGGACGTTCGTGCTGTGGGGGCTGTGGCACGGTGGTTGGCTGGCCTATGAGCGGGCAACCGGTCGGGCGCAGGCCACCGACCTTGGGGGCCTGATCTCGACGCTGCTGGCCGTCTTGATCGGCTGGGTGATGTTCCGCGCGGCCAACGTGACCGAGGCGTTGGAGGTGTATGGCGGGATGCTGGGGCTGAACGGCATTAGCCCCTCGCCCGAGATCGCGCTGGCGATCACCACCGAAAGCCTGCTGTTCCTGCTGCTTGGGGTCGCCGTGGCCGCCTGCGAGCCGTGGCTGAACCGGATCGCCTCCACCCGGCTGCGCCCGGCGCCGGATGGTGCGCTGACGCTGCTGAACGCGGCGGTTCCATCGGTTCTGGTCGTGGCACTTGGCGTCGTGTCGATCATGAAGCTGGCCGAGCAGAGCTTCTCTCCGTTCCTTTATTTCCAGTTCTAGGAGGGGCCGATGTCGCATGTCCTCAAAACCGTCCGGCTTGCCGTTCCCGTGCTGTTCTTTGGCTACGGCCTCTTTGCCAATGCCGCGATGCTGGCACAGGGCGGGCCGGAGGTTGACTTGCCGCAAGGCGGGCTTCTGTCAGGCGGGCTGACCGCCGACTTTGACCGTGCCTACAAGACAAAGCTGCCGCATATGGATCTGGCCTTGGGCGTGATCGGTGCCGCGCGGTTCACCATGTTGGGCGAGGCGCGGCAGGGGGCGCTGGTCGGCGCGGACGGCTGGCTGTTCACCGCCGAAGAGGCGCGCGCGCTGCCCTCGCGCGATCAGCTTGAGCGGATCGGGGCCACCGTCCAGGATGTGCAGACCGACCTTGCAGCGGTTGGCACACGGCTGGTCGTGGTGCCGCTGCCCGCCAAGGTTGACATCTACCGCGACAAAAGCCCCGATCCGGCACTGGGCGAGGCCTTGGCCGGGCTTTACGCAGACTTTCTTGACGACCTGACGCGGCGCGGCATCGCAGTCGTCGACGCGCGCCAGCCGCTGCTTGAGGCCGACGCCGCGACCTTCCTTGCCACCGACACGCACTGGACGCCCGAAGGCGCCGAGCGGGTCGCCGAAGCGGTGGCCAGAGCGGGGGTGATCGAGCCCGGCGATCTGGCTTTTGACCAGACCGACGCTGGGCCCGTCACGCTGAGCGGCGATCTGGTGAAGTTCGTCACCACCCCTGACCGGGCGGCGGCGGTTGGCCTTGCGCCCGAAACCGTCATCCGCACGGAACAGGCGCAAACCGGGCCGCAGACCGACATCTTTGGCGCTGGTGGCCCCGACATCGTGCTGGTCGGCACCAGCTACAGCGCAAATCCGAACTGGGGCTTTGCCGATGCGCTGATGCGGACCTTGCGGCGCGACGTGGTCAGCCTTGCCGAAAACGGCCTTGGCCCGTTGCGCCCGATGCGGGACTACCTTGCCAGCGATGCGGCCGCCGCCACGCCTGCCGCGGTGGTGATCTGGGAAATTCCGGTGCGCTATCTGACCGATCCGGCGATGTGGCCCGCCGATCCGGTGACCGCGCCGACCGTGGCCGCGCTGTCCGACCGGGAGAACTCCGATGGATAAACGCCTTGTCGTAGCACTGGCGCTGATCTGGGCTGGCGCGGCCGCAGAGGCGGCACCGATCCGCACGGGCTTGCAGCCGCTGTGGACCGATAGTCTGAACCGCGTTGAATTCGTCTTTGACAATCAGGTGAAGCGCACCAACGACCTGCCGACCGCGGCCCTGCGCGCGGCGCGGCGCAAGATGGTCGGCGGTGGATATGTTGGCCCGTCTGACCTGCGCGCGCTGGCCGACGCGGGTGATGGGCTGGCGGCCTATCGCTATGCCAAGATGTTGCAGGCGTCGGGCAAGCCCGACCCGACTGGCGGGGCCGCGCATTACTACGGCATCGCCGCCTACACCGGGCGCAGCTTTGCCGTGCGCCCGCTGGCGCGGCTTTTGCGCCAGGACGGCGCGGGTTACAGCCCGTCGCGCCTGCGCAACGCGCGGAATGCCATGACGGTGCAGGCGCTTGGCGGCAATGCCGAGGCGGCGACGCTGCTGGGCCAGATGTATGCCGACGGTGTGCCTTTTGGCCGTGATCTGGCGCAGGCGCAGTATTTCCTGACAATGGCGTCTGGCGGCGGCAACCCCAAGGCCATGCTGCAGCTTGGCGTCGCACTGATGAAAGACCCCGGCGATGCAGCGGCGGGGCATGTCGGCGCCCGGTCGGCGCTGACGCTGGCATCTGAAAGCGAAGATCTGTCGGTGCGGGTCACGGCGGAAAACCTGTTGCGCCTGCTTGACACCAGCACCGACCCAGACAGCGAGGCTACCCAATGAGACCAACCCTGTTCATCGCTCCGTTGCTTGCCGTGGCTTGCCTTGCCGCGCCCGCAAGCGCCGAGCCTTCGGCGTTTCGGTGCAGCAAACTTGATACCGCCTCGGCGCTGCCGTCGATCGAGGGGAAGGATGGCGTGTTCTACCGCGTGCTGGCCGATCTGAGGATGCGTCACCCGATGGAAGACCCGGTGGTTGCCCAGATGGCGGCCCTGTCGCAGGCGTTGGCTTCGGGCGGCACAACGCTGATCTACGTCACCGTGCCGACCAAAAGCCAGGCCATGCCGGAGTATCTGCCACCCGAGGCCGACGATTACGCCTTTGACCGCGACACCGCGAAACTGGTCTATCAGGATATCGTCGGGCGTCTGTCGGCCAGTGGCGTGCTGGCGCCTGACATCCTGACGGCGCTGGCAGGTGCCACACCCGACAAGCCGGCCTTCTTTCAGGCCGACTTTCACTGGACCGCCGAAGGCGCCCGCCTTGCCGCCGCAGCCATCGCCGAGACGATCAAGGCGCAACCGTTTTACGCCGATCTGCCGAAATCGGAGTATCGAACGGTCGAGCTGGACCGCACGGCAGCCTTTTCGACCATGCGCCGCACCTTGCAGGCCTTTTGCGTTGACGAGTTGCCGCGCGTCGAGGCGGTGGCGCACCGGACCGAACTGGTCGCCAGCCCGGACGAGGCTGTGGCCGACATCTTTGCCGGCGATGACGAGGCCGCGCAGATCGTGCTGGTCGGCACCTCGTTTTCCGACAGCCCCTTGGGCAACTTTGCGGGCTTTCTGTCGGAGTATACCGGGCTTGACGTGGTCAACTATGCCGTGACCGGCGGCAACCAGTTCGGCGGCATGACGTCCTATCTGACGTCGCGCGATTTCGCTGAAAACCGGCCCCGGTTTCTGATCTGGGAAAACCCGATCTACAACAACCTGGCACAGTTCGGCCCCGATCCGATGGACGAGCTGGTGGCGGCTGCGGGCCAGACCTGCACCACCGATCTGCCCGTCACGATCAGTGGCCCGAACAGTGTGTCCGCCGATCTGGGCGGGGTGAGCATGGATCCGAAGGACGTGATCTTTGCCGATCTTGGAACGGACGGCCCGCGCGAGGCGTTGTTCAGCCTGAAATCCTCCACCGGGATCACCCGCAATGCCACCGTGCAGCGCAGCGACCGGATGCTTGCTTCGGGGCGCTTTTTCAAACCCTTGGCCAGTGTCTGGCACCCCGATCTGACAAAGCTGACGGTGACCTTCGACCGGCCTGTCAGCGCGGCCACGACGCTGACGCTCTGCACTTCCTCTTCGACGTGAAAGGACTACCGATGACCCGCAGCACCCGTTTTCTCGCCCCCCGCCTTGTTGCCTGCGCAATGGCTATAGCCACGCCGGCCTTCGCGCAGGACGGCGCGCTTTACGAAGACCCCGGCGATCCGAACGCCTCGTTCGTGCGCATCATCGCGCCGGGTGAATCGGTGGCGGTGGTTGGGGAAACCACATTTGACAGCATCGAAGGTGGGGTGTCGCCTTACGTCACGATCCCTGCGGGCGCGGTGTCGGTTGCGGTGGGCGATCTGACCGCCGAGGCGGATGTTCCGCCCGCCTCGTTCTACACGTTCCTTGCCGCCAGCGACGGCACGCTGGAGGCCGTGAAGGACGAGATCACCAACAGCCCGGCGCAGGCCGATCTGGTGTTCTACAACCTGTCGGACCTGCCGTCGGTCGACCTGTTCGCCCCTTCGGTCGGTGCCGTGGCGCTGGATGACATCGCGCCGAACACATCGCGGCAGGTCACCTTGCGCGCGCCCATGACGCTCGATTTCGAGGTGCGTGATGGCGACACCGTGCTGGCCAACCTGCCCGGCGTGCAGATGCGGCGGCGTGCGGGCGTGACCGTCGTGTTCAGCGGCAGCAACGGCACCTACAGCGCGTTCAGCACCGAAAACCTCTACGTCAACTGATGCCGGGCCTGACGAACCCGACAGGCGCCCCCCGGAAAGGTGGACCAATGACCAAGCCCAGATCAACAATCGGCCTCAGCGCGGCATTGCTCCTCCTGTTTCCGGCGGTGCTGGGCGCACAGACGCTGCCGCTGGATTTCGAGCCGCCGGAAATCGAGGTGGCGCCGGTTTGCGCCGCCCGCGCGTCGGACGCCGCGATCATGGCGGAGTGGGGCGCGTGGGACGGCAGGGCGCTTCCCGACAGGCCGGTCGAACTGATCAACCGCGACATCCGCCGTCTGGCCGAGCTTGACCCCGAGAGGTGGGACCCCACGATCCAGCGCGTCATCGACCTGATCCCCGGCGTGTCACCACGTTTCAGCGCCGATCACGTGCTTCTGGCCCGGATCGAACAGATGATCGCGCGGGGGCAGTTGCAGGACCTGAAAGCCTCGGGCCTTGTGCAGAAACTGCTGGACCGGGGCGAGGCCAATTCGCCCCGGATGCTGAACGCGCTGGCCGGGTTCCTGACCGAAGGCATCGGCATCGAGCGTGATACGGCGCGTGGGGCGGAGTTGTTGATGGCGGCAGGTTATGGCGGCAATGCCGACGCGCTTTTGACACTGTCGAAACTGGCGGTGGCGGGGCGGGCACCGGACGGCTGGGACATCAGCCCCGATCTGGCAGTGACGATGGCGTTCGGTTCGCTGGTCGGTCAGATGGACCCGTTGATCTGCGACCGGATTGCCCGCATCGCCCGCGAGTTTTCCAGTGGCGAGGTGGTCGCCGTCGATCACGATCTGGCGGTGCGCTGGTACCGCTTTGCCGCCGATCTGGGCGACCCCGTGGCTGCGTGGCGGGTGGCGGAATACCACCTGCAATCCGAACTGGTGACCAAGGACAATGATGTTCTGCTGACCTACCTGACCAAGGCCGCCAACGGAAACCTGCCGTATGCGCAGGTTGCGTTGGGTCGCGTCTATGAGGCGGGCGCGCTGGTTCCGATGGACCTTGAGCGGGCGCAGACCCTGTATGAGGCCGCCGCCGCCGAAGGTGACCGTGCGGCACTGATCCGCCTGTCGGGCTTTCTGGAAGCCCGCTTGCCGGACCGCCCCGATCTGAAGCCCGCCTTTGTGAAGACGCTTGACCAGCTTCAGGCGCTTGATGGCGCGCCGCCGTGGGTGTTCGGCAAGCTGGCGGTTCATATTCTGGAAGAAAAGGGGCGCTGGGCGGGGCAGGACGAGGCTCGCGCCCTGTTGGAACGGGGGGCCGCGCTGGACGATCCGGCTGCGATCATCATGCTGGCGCAGTTGACTCTGGGCGCTGCCGAAAGCGAAACTGAATTCTACGCCGCCGTCGACCAGATGATCTACGCGGTCACGAACCTTGGCGAGGTCGGGCCGACCACCGATCTGCAAGCCGCTTTCCTGTGCAAGGCACCAAACGCGCCACACCTGCAAGAAGCCGCTTATTGGGCCGCGACCGAGGCCGCCATCGGTTCCACCTCGCTTGCGCTGACCGACATGGCGCTGGCGGAGTTGTCAGACAATCCCGATCCGCTGGAAATGGCGGCGCTGCAGACGCAGGCGCTTTATGGGCGGGCGACGCCGCTGGCGGGCCTGCTTGCCGTGCTTGAACGCAGCGACGCGCCGGACTCTGAGCGCACCTTCTGGGCGGCCTATGCCAGCCGCTTTCCCAACGTCGATACCGCCCGCGCGTCGCTGGCGCTTGAACAGGCGCAAACCACGGCGGAACGCAGCGCAGCGCTTGAGGTGTTTCGCAAGGCCGCTGCGGCGGGCGAAGATCGCGCCGGGTTGAAATTGGCAAAGGCACTTTTGGACGGCGCACCTGACGCCGCGTCGCAGGCCGAGGCGCTGGGGCTTTTGCTGCCCCTCGCCGAAGCGGGTGACGGCGAGGCGTTGGGGCTGCTGCCGCTTGCCGATCCGGGCAAGTATCCCGACCTGAAGGCGGTCTACGCTGCCTTTGCCCCGGCCATCGACGCGCGGGGCGATTTTCCTGCACTGATGCTGGCCATGCCGTTCCTGACGGATGAGACTGCGCAAAACGCCTATCGCGCCCGCGCCATTTCGGCGATGAAATGCGATTTTCCCGAAAGCGTTGCCTTCGCATCGGCGATGGCCGCGACCGGGGATCAGGCCGAGGCGCGCCGCTGGCTGCGGATCGCGACCGAGCTTGCCGCCGATGACCCGTGGCAGACGGTGGAACTGGCCGACGCCTACCGCACGACCCTGCCCAACGCCGAGTCTGAAAAGATCGCGCTGGCGTTCTACCGCAAGGCCCATGCGCTGGGCAGCCGCACGGCGGTGCAGCGCCTGCTGCGCATCTACGGCGACAAGACCCGGCCCGATTATGACCAGACCAGGATCGTGTCGCTTTACGTCGATCTGGTGGCGCGCAGCGATACCCGGCAGATCGCCGGGGTACTGGACGAGATCTCGCGCAAGGACCCGAAACTGCGCGCCGCCGTTGAAGCAAGGCTGGACCTCGACCGGCTTTATGCTGACGCGGCCGACGCGGGAAACCCGGCGGCGATGCGCGAACATGCCCGCCGCTTGCGTGCCAAGGCGCAAACCGGGGACGAGATCGCCACGTCGACCGACTGGCTGCTGCGCGCGTCGGAGGCGGGCGATGTTCCGGCGATGGTGATGCTGGCGCAATCCTATTCGCTGGGTGTCGGGGTGCCGATTTCGGTCGAGAACGCCCGCATCTGGCTGCGGCGGGCGGCAGAGGCTGGCGATCCGACCGCGACCGACATGGTGAAGATGTTCACCGCAGAGGGAGACACCAACTGATGGCCCTGCGATTGACCATGGTCTTTGCTGCCACGCTGATGGCCGCCACCGCCGCCCATGCCCAGGCCGAGGATGCCAAAGCCTTCGCCTGCGAGGCGGTGCCCACCCCGGTGGTGCGGCTGGACCACGGCAGCCGCTACACCGCCGAGGACGCCAGCCGATCCGCGTTCGACGAGGCGTCAAACGACGAGGTGAACCGGCAGTTGAAGCCGGTTGACGATTTCATCACCGATCTGGCTGGGGCGGCAAACAAGGCCGTTTCCAGCGAGGAAGATCGCAGCGTGGCGGCGGAGTGTGTGCTGGCGGGTCTGACCACTTGGGCCAAGGCCGGGGCGCTGAGCGATCTTGCCACGATGAACGCGCAGCTATCGGTGCCCTCGCGGGTGGCGGGGCTGGCCTTTGCCTATGCGCAGGTGCGGCCGTTCCTGTCACCGTCCAGCGCCACCAAGCGGGTTGACGGGTGGCTGGCCGAGCGGGCGCGCGCCACGATGGAGTATTTCGATACCGACGCGCCAAAGAATGCCAGCCGCAACAACCTGCGCGCCTGGGCGGCGCTTGCGGTGGCGCGTGTCGGCCTGACGCTGGATGACACTTCGATGATCGACTGGGCCGACGCCTCGGTGCGGCTGGTCGTCTGTCAGGCCGCGCCCGATGGCAGCCTGCCCCTTGAAATGGCCCGCCGCGAGTTGGCCCTGCATTACCAGTTGCACGCCGTGACGCCGCTGGTGGTGACGGCGGCGCTGCTCAAGGACGCCCGGCCCGAGCTTTTTGACGCCTGCGACGGTGCAATTCACCGCACGGTGGATTTCGTGGTTGCGGCCTTCGAGGATCCGGGTCTGGTCGACCGGATCGCGGGGCGCGAACAATCCTACTTTGACGGCAGCGAAAAGCTGCGCGGCTTTGAGCTGGCGTGGGCAGAAGCCTACCTTTCGCTGTTTGATGACGCCGAACTGCGCGCGTTTGTCAAAAGCTACGGCGCGCTTGGCAATTCCAAACTGGGCGGCAAGCAGTCGGTCCTGTGGGGCATCTGACCTAGGGGAACGCCGGCTTTGCGCTGGCGCCTTGCCAACGGCGCGGTGTCGCGCGGCTGGGCGTCAGGTGTCTACCCAGAAAAAGCACCTCCAACAGGGCTGCAATCGCAGGTTCGATCATCGAGGCGGTCTGTCCGACCGCCGTTGACCGGCCGCGCACGATCCCGGTGCAATCGCAACGTAGGCAAGTGCCGTTGGCACCAGGGGCCAGATATCCAATCAACGCCGACACCCGCCAGTTGACCGCCGCCCGCAGCCCCCGCCGCGACGGGCCGGTCAGCGCGCAAACCATCAAGATCAGCAGTCCGGCGAACACCCGCGCACCAGGCCAGGCGTTTCGGGCGGCGGGGCGCCGGCATCCGGCACCAGCTTGACCGACACGCCGCCCGCAGCCCCGCCGCCAGGATGATCCGTGCCGCGCCGGTCCGCTGTTCCGCACGGAACAACAAACGGCCTTGCGCAACAGACAAGCCCCCGGTTTCGACGTTTGACCGGGCCGGGCGATGCTGGATAGGGTAACGCAGCGGACAGGTCCGCCAGCCGCACAAACGCCGCAACCGCCAAGGAGTTGACCCGTGATAACTGACCTGAAACCAGTCGTGACCGGCCTTGGCTTTCCCGAGGCTCCGGTCGCGCGGCGCGATGGTTCGCTGCTGTTTGTCGACATCCAGAAACAGGGTCTTTACTGCCTGCAGACGGACGGCAAGGTCGAACGGTTGGTGGATATCCCGGGCGGTCCGAACGGCCTTGCGATCGGGCCGGACGGGGCTGCCTACATCTGCAACAACGGGCATATCTACGACTTCATCGGGTTTCCCGACCTGACGAAAGGCCCGTTGACCTCGCTCAGCCCGATCCCCAGCACGCAGTACATGGGCCATGGCGTGATCCAGCGTGTCGATCTGACCACGCACGACGTGACCACGCTTTATACCCACTGTGAGGGCCAACCCCTGCTGTCGCCGGACGATATCGTTTTCGACAGCACCGGCACCGGATTCTGGTTCACCGACTCGGGCATCCAGTCGCCTGACAGCATCCAGAAGGGCGGGCTTTACTACGCCTTGATCGACGGATCTTCGATCACCAGGCTTGCGACCATCCCCACCGCGAACGGCGTCGGCCTGTCACCGGACGAAACGGTCCTTTACGTCTCGGACACGGTGTTCGGCAGGCTTTACGCCTTTGATCTGGATGGCCCCGGAAAGGTGGCACCCCCGCCTGACATCAAGACGATGGCGGATCTGGGCAAGCTGAAGCCCGGCATGTT
Organism: uncultured Alphaproteobacteria bacterium; assembly: GCA_963822435.1. Classification (GTDB taxonomy): domain Bacteria; phylum Pseudomonadota; class Alphaproteobacteria; order Rhodobacterales; family Rhodobacteraceae; genus JAUYQR01. The sequence continues at coordinate 59,560 of CAWGHN010000005.1, read as the reverse complement.
GCCGCATGTGCCGGGCCGGGTCGTGCTGACGCTGCCGGGCCTGCAATGGGTCGACAGCCTGAAGGTCGATGCGTCGGGGCGGATCTGTATCGGAACCCTGATCAACAGCGGTATCACCATCTTCACGCCCGAGGGTCTGACCACGGCTCCGGCCCCCGGAACGATCGAATTCGTGCCGGTTCCCGACCTGATGACAACAAACCTGTGCTTTGGCGGTGCTGACATGTGCGATGTCTGGATCACCGCGTCCTGCACCGGCACGATCTACAAGGGCCGCTCGGATCGTCCGGGTCTTGTCCCCGCGTTCGGCGCGTGACGATGGGCCACGGCCCTTTGGCCCTCCGGGACATCGTGGCAGGTTTGATGCCTTGAAAATCAGGCAAGGGCGATAGCGCTCAGATTCAGACTGTTGTATGTGTCTATCATGATGACCGGGACGACGGCCTTTTCTGCTGCCACGCAAACAGGCGAAAGACGGCAACTGTCGGTGCTTTTCACCGACATGGTCGGGTACACCTCCATTCTTGAACGTCTGGGCGAAGACAAGGCGCTGCCGTTCACGCGGCTGATCTACGAAAAGCTGGCCGAGGCGATCCGCCTGCATGGCGGCGCGGTCCGCAGCTTTGCCGGCGACAGCGTGATGGCCGTGTTCGGCTTTACCGAACGGCAGGAAGACGCGGCGCTGCGGGCCTGCCGGGCGGCGCTGGCAATCGATGAGTTGTTCAAGGCCGAGGCGGCCCGCTTCGACGCCGAGTTCGGTGTGCGCCCGGTGATGCGCGTCGGCGTCAGTTCGGGAACCGCCGTAATCGCCAGTGTCGAAGGCGAGGCGTCGCAACAGACCGCTGTCGGCAATGTCGTCAATCTGGCGTCGCGTATTCAGGCGCTGGCCCCGCCGGGGGGGTGCCTTGTCTGCGATGCGACGCGGCGGCTGGTCGAATGGCTGGCCGATCTTGCCTTTGACGGCGAGCGCGAACTGAAGGGTGTCAGTCGCCCGCAAAAGCTGTGGCGGCTGCTGTCGGTGCGCGAAGGTGCCACGCGCTTTGACGCCTCGCTTGCGCGGGGGCTTAGCCCGCTGGTCGGGCGGGATGACGAGCTTGCCTCGCTGATCGACGCGCTGAACCGTTCGCGGCAGGCGATGGCCGTTGTCGACATCGTGGCCGAACCGGGCCTTGGCAAGACCCGTCTGGTGTTTGAAACCAGACACCGCGCCGAGGCCGATTCCGACCGGCCGCTGGTTCTGGCAGGGTCGTGCATCGCTGACGGTCAGCAAACCCCGTTCCTGCCGTTTCTGGAAGTGTTGCGCAGTTCCTTCAACCTGCGCAGCGAGGACGAGCCTGACGCCATTGCGCGCAAGCTGGAGACCGGCTTGCAGGGCAACGGGCTGTCGACGCCGCAAAACCTTGGCCTGCTGCTGAACCTGCTGGGCCTGAAGCCGCCCGAAGGCGCGCTTGACGGGCTTGACGGGGTGCTGATCGGCTTGCGCACCCGCGACCTGCTGCCTGCCTTGCTGCGTGCCTTGTGCAGGACAAGGGCCGTGCTGTTGCTGATCGAGGACGCGCATTGGATCGACGGCGCGTCGGAAGACCTGTTGCGCAAGCTGATCGAAGGTGGCGACCAGCCGAACCTGATGGTGATCCACACCAGACGGCCGGAATACCGCCCCTCGTGGGGTGGCAATCCTGCGGTCGTCACGCTGACACTGAAGCCGCTGGACCAAACCGATATCCGACACCTGATCCAGACCCGGCTTGGCGTTGACGCGCTGCCCGATGCGCTGGTGCGTCAGGTAACCGAACGCGCTGGCGGCAACCCGCTGTTCGGGGAAGAAGTGCTGAGCTTTCTTCTGCAAAACGGTGCCTTGCAGATCGACCGGGGCAAGGTGACATTCGACGCGGCGCGCGGTGAAAGCGGGCTGCCAGCCAGCATGCGCAACCTGTTGTCGGCGCGCGTCGACCGGCTGGACCGGCAGGACCGACTGCTGTTGCAGGCCGCCGCCGCGATCGGCCGGCGCTTTGACCCCGGCCTTCTGGCCAGCGTTGCCGGCCAGCCCGACGAGACCGGCGCAGCCCTGCACCGCCTGCAAGACAACGACATCATCTACCGCGAGGCGGATTCGTCGGACTATGCGTTCCGCCATGTGCTGTTGCGCGATTGCGTCTATCAAAGCCTGCTGTCGGATCGCCGGGCCGAGCTGCACCTTGCCATTGCCGAGGCGCTTGAGGCGCGCAATCACAACCGCCTGACTGAAACCGCCGAAGCGCTGGCCTATCATTACGCCCACACCAACCGCGCCGATCAGGCCTTTGCCTACGCCGCGATGGCTGGCACGAAAAGCCTTGGCATGTTCTCGCTTGGCGAAGCGGACCGCTACTTTGCCGCCGCCTACGCGCTTTATGAACGCGACCCCTCCTGCGTGACCGAGGCGCGGCTGGCGGCCTTTCTTGCCGACTATGCGCTGTGTTCGAACCTGTCGCTCAGGGCGAAAGCGATGGAAGAACTGGCCGCCAAGGTGCGCCCGTTCTTCCGCCGTCAGGGCGACAGCCTGCACCACGCGCTGTTCCTGCATCATCTGGTCGCCTGCCTGATCTGCGATGCAAGGTATCTTGCGGCCATCGACGTGCGGCAGGATCTTTCGGCCATGGCCACACGGCTGGGCGATCCGGTGTCGCGGGCCTATGCGATCGTCAGCGAAATCGCCCTGTCGTGCTACTGCCAGCCCTTCACCAACGCCGAATTCGCTGCGCGGCGGGCCGAGGCCGAACGGTTGCTGGCCGAAATCGACGATGCCTACCTGCAGAACTACTTCTGGGCGCATCTTGGCTGGGACAAGATCTGCCGTGGCCGCGTGCTGGAGGCGAACGAGGCCGCTGACCGGATGATGGACATCGGGCTGCGCCAGAATGACCCCAGATCCTTGGGCTACGGCACCGCGATGAAGGCGCTGACCGCGCTTTGCACCGACGACTATGAGACCGCGCTGGCCATGTCGGAACAGGCGCTGAAGGTGTCGCGGGTGGAGTTTGAAACCGCCATCGCCGCTGCGTCCCGCCACGCCTCGCTGGTGCCATTGGGCAAGCCGGGCGCCGCGGCCGAGGTTCGCCGCTTTGTCGACACCTGCGCTGCAAATGGCTGGACCATGTTCAGCAGCGGCCCGGAAATCATGCTGGGCGTTGCCTTGGCAATGGAGGGGCGGATCGGCGAAGGGCTGGCCCATATCGAGGCGGTCATCAAGCGGCGCGAAAGCGAAGGTGCGCACACCTCGGCCAACTGGAACCGGTTGTTTCTGTGCGAGGTCTATCTTGGCATCCTGTCAGGGCAGGGCGGGGCCTCGGCCAGCGTCCTTTTGCGCAATATCGGCGCCTTGACCAAGGTGGTCCTGTTCGGCCCGAAGAAGATCACGCAACTGGTCGAACAGGTGCGCGCCCATCCGCATTTCGATACCGACGGGCATTACTTTGCCCGCACCGAACTGATCCTCGGGATGCTGCACAAGACCAAGAAGCGAAAGACCAGGGCCATCGCCCACCTGACCGAGGCGCAGCGCCTTGTGGCACCGGCGGGGCGGTCGACTATGGCGACGCGCATCGAACTGGCCCTGGCCGAGCTTGCGCAGGCCTGAACGGGCCAAAGGTCAGGCGGCCTAGCCCTTCAGCCGGGCAAGATAGCGAATGCCGGGCATGCTGGGCAGAAACGTGTAAACTCCGCCCCTGGTCGACACAAAGCGGGGAAAGCCCCGCAGCCGGATCGTTCCGCCATTGCTGAGCGTGACGTCGAACCAACTGGTTTCGGGTGAATTTGCGCCGATCAGCGGGTCGTTGGCCCCGGTGATGTCAGGGTCCTGCAGCCCCAGGTTCAGCCAGTCGCACATCACCGCCTCGAACTGCGCGCCAAGGCTGGCCCCGATGAAATTGCCCAGAAGGCCGACCTCCGGCTCGCGGTCGCCTTCGGTGTAGATCGGCCCATAGGACATGCCCCGCCGCACCAGTCGCCGCGTGTAATTGGCAATGCGCTGGACAATCGCGCCGCCTCGCGGGTTGGTTCTGCGCATGTGCGACCCCGCCGGACAGCGCGACCCACGACTGTAGTCATATTCGGTCAGCGGCACCGACGCGGGGTCGGGCATGGTGTCGGGTGAACTGCCATAAGGCACGCCGTTGCGCCACCGGCCACACATCTGCGCCGCAACCACCTCGCGCAGCATCCCGTGCCGGTCAAGCGGCTTTTCTCCATCGTTGAACTGCGCATCCAGCGGCAACACCAGCGCGCTGTCAGGGTGGTTCAACAACTCGGTCGCCGCCGTGTCGAGGTACTCTTCGAACGCCATGACATGCTGGCGCAGCACGCGGAACGCGTTGAACGTGCCGTGGTGACCCAACACATGGGGCGTGGGGACGCCGAACTTCAGCCCCTCCTGCCGCGTGGGTTCGCCCAGAAGCACCGTCCCGTAAGGGTCGATCGGTTCCACCTCGTCCTTCACATGGCTGAACTTTGGCTGCGAGATGCTGTCGGTGTAGCCAAAGTAGACCTTGTCCTGCGCCAGCGCATAGCCATCCAGTCGGCCCCGCACCGCAAAGGCCCGGCTGACCTGCGTGTCGACCTTGTCCAACTCGGCGGTGCTGTTGGCGTAGATCGAGGCGACGAGGTGGATCTGCTCCGGGCGGTCGAAAGGTTGCGACCAGGCCCCCGGCGCGCTTTCGCCAAAATCACCCAGCTTTGCCGCCCGCGCGGCCATCCCCTCGCGGAACTCGGTCGGGAAGGTGGCAAGGTCGCCGGGATCGACGCCCAGGGCCCGCAAGCCCGCGAAGGTCAGCCCGATGTTGAAGCACGCGGCAGGCTTCTGATCCTTGGGCCATGTCTTGTGGGGCGGCTGGTCAACCGTGATTGCCGGCACCTCGGCACCACCGCCCTGTGCGGCAACGCCAAGAAACGCACGCACGGTGGCCCGGTCGGTGACTTCCAGCAGCATGTGCCGCACAAGGCCAAACCGGTAGCCCCGCAGGATATTGCCCTGCAATTGACTGTGATCAATCTGGCTCACCAGCCCACTCCGAATTTCTGGCGCACCTGCGCGGCGGAATAACCTGGGTAGGCCCGGTAGCCTCCACCCAGCGAGATGTTGGGGTTGCTGTGCAGTTGCAGGATCAGCTCACGCGGCAAAAGCCGCAGGTCATGGGGCAGGCTGCCGGGTGCAATGCCTTTCGCCGCGTCCTGAAGGGTGAACAGATCGGTCGCGATGTCGGGGGCCTGGAAAAGGTCGTGCGCACAGACCCAGTCGATGAACTCTTCGATGTGTTCGGTCGTCGGCACCATCGCATCGCCGCCCTCGACCTCTTTCATCACCGCATCGAACACGCTGCCGATGGTGGCAATGAAATCGCGGATGTAGTTGCTGAAATCGCCGTCATAGACCGACAGCATGCAAATGTTCCCGTCCAGCAGCAGAAACCGCGCGTTGTGGACCGTGCCCACGTTGTCCAGCCCGGCAAAGATCTCGTCCACGTTCTGCGAGATCGCCAGCGCCGCCCGCGCCCTGCCGATCGGCGAGGGGTCTTTCAGCGGCATGATCAGGTTCATCATGCGCTGGACGCTTTCGCTGGGCTGCACCGAGGGGCGCGGTCCGCCCGGCAGCACCGGCTTGGGGTCGCGCCAGATCCAGTACGGCACCACCAGATGGCGCGACAGGAACTGGAACCAGCCCTGGCTTGGCAGATCGTCGACGAACTTGTCCAGCCATCCCGCCTTGCGCTGCATCACCGCTCTCCGTGGAACGGGCAGGGCGTCCCGCGCCGCCGGCCGCTGGAGACCTCGTAGGCGCTTTTGCGCACCCACAACACCGGATCGTCGGATGGCGCGATGCCTTTGGTCAGCAGGTGAGGGTTGAAGCTCAGCTTTTCCGTCGTGACGTCGTCGAGCATCTTTTCCACGTAAAGCGTTCCCATCATGATCCGCACCCGGTGCGGCGGCCAGGCGCGGGTCGGGTCGTTGACGTCATCGCCGACCTCGCCGATCTGCATCATCAGTGAAAAGAGCGCCGGCCCATTGTGCAGCCGCCGCGCCAGTTCAGCTTGCAGATAGTCGTCGATGACCGGGTCTTTTTCGGGGTCCGTGGTCAGCACGCCGCTGACCGGTTGCCAACTGAACCGCACACAGCGCTGCGTGCCGTCCGCACCTGTTGCCACAAAGCTGTGCACCGCATGGTAGGCCGCCCGCGCATAGCTTTGCGGCGCACCGATGGTTGCCGCCTGAAACACCCCGGCTCTGGCATAATCGTGCTGGTGGGCAAAGGCGATTGCGCCGGCGTCGGGGCTGATCGTCTCGCCCGCGTAGGGGTCGGGTACCGGCGGGGTCAGCCGCAGCATATCGCGGAACTTCTGCCACGGGGTCGCCCGCTGGCAGGGCTTGGGACGCGCCTCGATGGCGAATTTCAGAAAACTTTCTCCGTCCGGCGTGAAGAACACCAGCAAGGTCATTCCGATCAGGTCGGTGGCCGTGTTGTCGCTCAGGTGGAAACGCGTGGCCATGCCGCGCACATCCGACCAGCCATCGCGCCGCACCGCAGAACCGGAGCCGTTCGAGAACCGGATCGTGGCGGGCGTCGGGCTGCGGAAATGCTCTGCGTCGCAAAAGGTCGCAGCGACCGGCGAGGGGATGAAATAGCCGGAAGCGCCGGTGCCAAAGGTGTGAACCGGGCGCCTTTTGCGGTCACCATCCTTGCGTTGCAGTGCCGTGACCAGTTTTCTCGCAAGGTTGCGATGCTGTTCGCCCATTCCATCCCCCACCGTCCAGCGCCGCTTTTGGGGCTTTGTGCCACTGTTCGCTTGGCCTGTCACCCGAAACCGATACGCCCCGATTGAGGCCAATCCGGCAACAATCGCCAGCCCTGTCGCGCGATCATTTCGCCACACGCTCAGGTTGCACCGTGACTTTGCCGCAGTCGCCTTTATCCGGCCACAGTCGCGTCAAAGTATCGACAATCGCGGCCAGCAACTATCCGCACGTTCGACCGCGGTTCGCTTGTTGTGAGTCAGATGCCAGACTAGTCCCTTCATCTGACTCTCCCCAATCCTGGCCGCCCCCACAAGGGAATGCAGATGAAGACCCTGGCAGCGTTCATAGTCGTTTTGAAGATGATGGAATCCGGCGGCGACTATCAGTCGGTGAACAGCCTGAATTTCCTCGGCGCCTACCAGTTCGGGGAAGCCGCGCTGACCGATCTTGGCTTTGTGCGGTATGACGGCGACGCCTACGACAACAACTACGGCGGCGGCTGGACCGGCAAACACGGCATCAAATCTGCCAAGCAATTCCTTGCCAGCGAACGCGCGCAGGACAAGGCAATGGAAGAATGGCTTGGAGTTATGTGGAGTTACATCGAACTTCACAAGGTCGACCGCTACGCCTGGAGCGACGTTGGGGGTGAACCTCTGACGCCGTCGGGGATGTTGGCCGCAGCCCACCTGCTGGGCGCGGAATCGCTGGCGGTCTACGTAAAGTCTGATGGCCGCAAGGATTTGCGCGACCCCTACGGCACGCCGATCAGCACCTACATCCGCAAACTCAACGGTTACGAAGTGCCGTTCGGCCCGCGCAAGCTCGCCTCTAATTGATCGCGGCTGCCGTGCCTGCGGCGGTCTGGCGAATCAAACGGTCAAATCGGTAGGTGCGGCCCAGCCATTCCGCCCCTTCGATCGACAGGTGCCCCGCGTCGCGGTAGACAAACACTTCCCCATGCCGGGTCTGGCAGATTTCCGCCGGACAGATCAGCGCGCTCAGATCAATCAGCGGAATCCTGCGTTGCAGGCTGCGCAGGAAGTCGATCGCCTTAAGGTTGATCGGCGCGATCTTGGACAGCGGAAAATCACAAGCGCTTTGGTCCCCATCGACCAGCACCGCAGCGGCCAGACACTGGCCGATGTCATCGCCTGTGGTGGGGGTGGGCGACACGATCACCACCTGCTTGCCAAGCGCGCGGATGCGGTCGACCGTCTCCAGCAGGGCGATCCTGACCGCCGCCTCGGCATCGGCCATTGGCACCACGGTTTCGTCCGGACGTCGCAGATCGTTGGACAGGATCCGCAGGTTTGTCGACAGCACGACAACCCGGACGCTGCGGGCCCCCGCAAGCCAGGCGAACACCTCTTCGTTGAATCGCAGGCAGCCCTTGAACCAATCGGCCTCGTACTCCTCCGGGGATGTCGACAGACCGAGCACCGGCGCGCAGCTTGACTTTGTCATCTGGATAAACCCGCCCCAGCCGCCCGACGACTGGATCGCCGGGGCAAGGTGCATGGCGTAGCTGTCGCCCCACAGCAAGATCTCCGGAGTGTCCGATGTGCGGCATGTCGGATCGAGCGTGAAGGCATTTTCGCAAACCTGACCAAGCCCGTAATTCACCGCAAGTTTGGCCTCGATCGTCGCCGCCTCACGCGATCCGCCGCCCGTGCCGGGCAGAAGCGGCATCACGCCAAACAGCGTCAGGCACAGCGCAACCGAGCCCAGAAACGGCACCAGAGCCCGGTTCGGAAACCGCGCCGTGGCCGACCGGTCGCGGAAGGGCCGTTCGACCCACCGGTAGGTCAGCGTGGCCAGCGCCAGTGTGGCACCCAGCAGCAGCAGCCCGCTGCCAAGGGTCACATCGCCCCCACCGCGCAAGCGCCAGAACGCCAGAAGTGGCCAATGCCAAAGATAGGCGCTGAAGCTGACCAGCCCGATCCCGCGCAGCGGCGACGACGCCGCCAGGCGCGCCGCAGCCGTCCCGCCGCCAGACCAGATGAACAGCGCCGCGCCCGCACCCGGCGCCAGCGCGACCAGCCCCCACACCGTCAGCGCATCGGGAAAGGCGTAGCTCGCCAAGATCAGCGCCAGTCCGAAGAACCCGGCCACCTCGGCCTGCAGCCGCGATGGCGCCCGCGTCACCACCGCGACCATTGCCCCGGCCATCAGTTCCCACGCGCGGCTTGGCAGCAGGTAAAATGCGGCGGCGGGGTCGCGCTGCAACAGCCAGACCGCCGTTCCAAGGCTGGCCAACCCAAGCACCCCGATCACCGCAGGCACGGCGCCCCGCGCCCAACGCCAGGTGGCGTAGAGCAAGACCGGAAACAGCAGGTAGAACTGTTCCTCCACCGCCAGCGACCAGGTGTGCAAGAGCGGCTTCACTTCGGCCGCGGCCATGAAATAGCCGGTGGAGGAATAGTAGTGCAGGTTCGACACGAATCCGATCGCGGCCAGCACCGCAACGCCGAAGTCGCTGTGCTGACCCGGCAGCATGAAGGCCGCCGCCGGCACGACGCAAGCCGCGATCACGACGAACAGCGCCGGCAAGATCCGCCGTGCCCGCCGTTCGTAAAACCGCAGCAGGCTGAACCGGTTCTGCCCAAGGTCGGCCAGCAGGATCCCGGTGATCAGGTAGCCCGAGATGACGAAAAACACGTCCACGCCCAGGAAACCGCCCGGAACCAGCCCGGCCGACAGGTGGTAAACGATCACCGGCAGCACGGCCAGCGCACGCAATCCGTCGATGTCGGGCCGGTAGGTTTCCGCCTGCATGGGCTTAGGTCCGCACCGTCGCATGCGGGTCAAGCACAAGGCCTTCGGACCCTGCCGACCGGTTCAGCGCACCTGTCCGCTCCAGCTTTTGCCACGCGGTCAGCCGCCCGGTGATCGCCCGCCATGTCGCACGGACCGTCGCCACATACAGCAGTTGGCGGTAGCCCAGATGCACAAGCGGGGTCAGCATCAAAAGCCGCAGATCGAACCGCCGCTCGAACCGCAACGTCGCAAGCGTGTTCAGAAGGTCAAGCAGCACCAGCCCCAGATACCCGGCAACGAACAGGCCGGCGCCGTCGCTGAGGACCGGTTGTCCCATCATCAGGCGCGACGCGGCCAACCCGATCAGCACCAGCACGACAAGGTCAACCAGCGGCGACAGAATCGTGGTCAGCACATTGAACCAGACCGCAAAGATGATCGAGATGAAGCCGACCGGATGACCTTCGCGAATGGCCAAGCGATGCTTCCACGACGTCTGCAACATGCCAAGCGACCAGCGCAAGCGTTGCGACATGAAGGGGGAAAGGCGTTCCGGTGCTTCGGTAAAGGCGCGCGCCCGTTCGGCCATGACAATCCGGTAACCTGCGCGGTGAACGGCCAGCGTAAGGTCGGCGTCCTCGGTGATCGTCTCGCCGGAAAACAGTCCGGCCGCAATGACCGCATCGGTGCGCCACGCGCCGATGGCACCTGGCACGACAAAGATCCCGTCAAATGTCTCATAGGCGCGTCGGTGGATATTCTGGCTGACCAGATACTCCAGATTCTGGCACCAGGTCAGCCAGTTGCGGGTATTGCCAACCTCGACGACGCCCGACACGGCCCCGACGGTCGGCTCGGCAAAGGGTTGCACCAGCCAGCGGATCGCATCGCTTCCGACCGACGAATCCGCGTCAATCACCACAAAGAACCGCGTCATCACATAACGCAGCGCGGTGTTTGCCGCTGCCCACTTGCCCGAATTGTCCTGCCTGACCAGCCAGATACGCCGGTCTTTCGCGGCCATCGCTGCCACCAGGGAGGCGGTTTCGTCCTGCGACCCATCGTCGACCACGATGATCCGAAGGTCTGGGTAATCGTTGGCAAAGATCGACTGGATGCAGGTCTCGATGACTTTGCCTTCGTTGAAGGCCGGGATGATCACGGTCACGCCGGGCACCCAGGTCGGGTCTATTGTGTCGCGCGGGCGGCGCAGATGCGCAAGCGCCAGAAACACGCTTGACCGGACCATCGCAACCACGAGCAGGATCAGGAACGCCACCGCCACAAAGCGGTCGGCCTTGAGCAGCGTCCACACATAGATCCGGTCGCGCAGGGTTGCCAGATCGCGCGCTTCGTACATCGCCACGCCGCCTGCGGGTCGGGCAAGATCGTCGGGTGTGATGAAACTTGCCCCCGCCGTTTCAAAGGCCTGAAGCACCACCGGCAGCGCGGCGAGGGTGGCTTGCAGCTCGTTCCTCGAAAGGTCGAACCGCACCAGTTGCGAGCCTTCCAGAAACACCGTGCTGACCAGACGTTCAGCAAATTGCGCCGCCGTGTCGGGGTCGGACGGAACCCGCTCGCCCTCTGGCAGCCGCAGACGGCCCTGCTTTTGCAGCGCGACGAGTGTGGCGAATTCGTCGGTCGAGGTGGGCATGATGTCGCCCTTGCCCCAGGTTTCGGCCAACACGGCGCGCCAGTCTGTTTCACCGGCAAGCGCCATTGTCGCGGCGCGGTCGCGGAACCGCGAGACGGTGCCGTAAAGCCCGCTTCCCGCAAGTTCGCCGACATCCGACAGCGCCACCGCATGTCCTGCGACGATCAGCCTGCGCACCACATCCGGGTTGGCGACAACCTCGGATGCGGTCACCGCGAACGTCGCGCGCACCCCGAAATGCGCCAGTTGCAACAGCACGTCCGACAGGTTGTCGATCGGCGGCAGCCCGTCGAACGCGATCAGCACCGCATCCGCAACGCCACCGTCGAACCGCGTCAGAACATGGGGCGAGGGCAGGGCGCGGTAAGCCTGTTCGACAACCCGGCCGCTCTGCGGATCAATGGTCACGTCGCGGCGCCCGACAGCCGCCTCATCGACCTGAAGCGCGACCGGCCCGGTTCCCGACAGCAGCACCTGTCGGTCCAGGGTGATCGGCCGGGTCAGGGCGGTCTGGACGTCGTCGCCCGCGATCAGCGACCAGACCGCCGGATCTTCGGACCCGATCGGCCACAGCGCCAGCGCGGTATCTGGGGCAAGCGCCGTCATCTGGTTGGCAAAGGACAACCCGTCCAGCAACGTGATCCGCGCGGCGCGGCCATCAGGTCCGGCAAAGGCAAGCTCGGCGTTCAGTGCATCGCGGTCAACCGTGACGCTGCCTTCGGCAGCTCGCGTGCGCGCCAGCGCGGTTGCATAGGCGACGTCTTCGGCCCGGCCGGTCGCGGCATCGGTCTGCACTCCGAAGGTGCCAAGCGCCACCACCAGCTTGGTCGCCGGCACCGCTTGCAACAAAGGTGCCACCGCCGCCTCGAACCACGGCTGCGGTGCAAGAGGCAACGGCAGCCGCCCCGGCGCGCGGAACCCCTTTGCAAGCACCACGTCCGCCGCCGCGATTACCCCGGCGTCGCGCAGGAACGCAGCATCGACGGTGCCAGCTACGCACAACTGTCCGTCCCGTGCCAAGGCCATCGGGCGCAAGGCGGCAAGGAGCGCGGTGACATCATCGGCCAGCACATCGGGATTGCCCGACAGGTCCAGACACAGACTGGTCCCCGCTGGCCATTGGCGCGAAATGTCCTGCAACAGGCGCTTGCGGACAGCGGCGGGGATCATCAGCGTGCGCTTGCCGCCATCCGGCGTGGCGAACCCGGCGGTCAGCATCACAAAGACAGGGCGTCCGATCGTGGCAAGGCGTTCGCTCCACTCGTCCGACGCCAGCGATATCACCGCTCCGGCGTCGACCCCGAACGCCAGCGATTCCGCAAACACCCGGTCGACGCCGGCGCAATGCGCCAAAAGCGCGGTCCGCGCGGTCAGGTCGTCGGCCGGAAGGTAGGCGCCCACGCTGGTGCCGCCCGGATCTACGTTCTGGCAACTGTCGCGCGGCCCGTCCTGCAGTGTGTAAAGCACCGCCTCGGCGGCTGGGTCGAACTGCCCCGGCTGCAAGGCGACCGGCGGTCCGGCATTTGGCAGCGCCAGCAGCCGCAACGCCATGTCCACCACCGCAAAGACAAGCAGTGCAACGACAGCACCAAGGACCAGGCGCGCGATATTGCCGCGCCGCCGCGACGTTGCCGCAAAGACCTTCTTGACGTTCGCTTCGCGCGCAGGTCCGAATGGGATGATGTTCGTCATGGACCGACACTCCGGTCCGACACGCCGCGCGCGTCGTGCTTGCCACGACCGGGGCCAACCGCGCCAAGACAGGAGCCGCCCACCGTCATGGACTGCACGCGACGTCTTTTCCTGACCACAACCGCGTTGGCCCTGATACCGGGGCTGAAACTGTCTGCGTCGGTTCCCGGAGTAGCGTTCCTCGTGCTGCAGGATATTCCCGCAACGTGGAAGCCTGACGACATTTCAAACGTCCTTGAATATTTCCACAACAATACTGAACCCACAATCCTAGTAGCTTCGCACTATACGGACGGTTCCAGAACCCCTGGTAGCATGAAGAAACTGCCTGTTTCTGAATCCATCGTTCCGGAACTACTCGAGGTTGTATCAATTGCGGCGCCACTCTTCCTTGAGCAGAGATACTGGCACCTTCGCGCGGCCAATGAATTCAAACGTGCCGAGGTGAACCTTCAGGCAGCCGAATCAGTTCCTGACGCGGCGCTGCCTACAACCACTTATTTTGAACATGCAGCCAACCCGCGGACGGACCTCAGCGCTTATCGGTCGGCCGGGTTTCGGGTGCGCATCATCTGCCCCCAAACCACCGAGCCGGCCGCCGTCATGCCTGACGGTCGCGATCAGATGACCATCACCGGTGGGCTTTTGGTCGATCTTTTCGACCCCGCACTCGAGAAGGCGCTGCAAAGCCTTTCGCCCGACCCGCGCGTTGTCGTCCTTCACATATCGCTTTTGCGCGGTGCCGCTCTGTCCGGGGCCGATCTGGCCACGGGCATCGAGGCGGGTGTCGGCCATATCGTCGCCACCCTGCGCCGCCTCGGGCTTCACGCCAGCCTTGCGCGCGATTATTTTCAGCTCGGCGGCACCTCGGTGCCGCGTGACCTTGCCCTTCTGCTTGACCAGCCCGACCGCGAAGGCCACATCGCCGCCTTTGCGCAGGCGTTGTCAGCGCGCGGCCTGCCCTTCACCCGGCTGAATGCCGCCGCCGCACCGGGCGACTGCACGCAGACGACCCTGCCCGATGCCGCCCCGTTGGCCGATTGCGTCGTGCCCGTTTCGGCCGCACCCGGCCCCGAGGCCGCCGCGACTGTCGTGATCGGCGCTTCCGAGGTGAACGGCCTTGGCCCCGATCTTCGGATGCATTTCGGCACACTCGATGCCACCGCCGCAACTCGGCTTGACCGTCTGACGCTGGATCAGTCCGACCGCGTTCTGAGGGTGACATCAAACGACGTCGCAAGTCCGCCGTTGCGGGCGCGGCTGCTGCGTCGGATCGAAGATGCCAAGAGCCGCGGCCACATCCGCCTGCATGACGTGACCGCGTTGCGCGACCGGGTGATGGCAAGCGACCCGCTGATCCGCCGCTACTGGGCGCTGCGCCGCCGTCGCCAGACCGACCCGGTGGTGGCCTTCCAACCCGATGCCGCTGAACGCGCCCGTCTGATGGAAGACGCAGCGCTGGCATGGCGCTATTTTGAGCGCTATACCTATCCCGAAACCGGCCTTGCCGCCGGAACAGTCTCTACCGCGCCGGACGGCCGGATCAACAGCGAGATCACGCTGTGGGATCTGGCCTCGCAGATCAACGCCCTGATTGCGGCGGCCGACCTGCGCCTGATCGACCGCGCCGATGCCGCCGCGGCCATCGCCAAGGCGGCGGCCAGCATCCCGACCGACCGGCTGGATGGCGGCCTGCTGCCCCCGTCGAACTTTTCCGCTCAAACCTTGCGCACGACGGTTGCCGGCTTTGACAGCTGCGATGCAGGGCGTCTGGGCATCGCCCTTGGCCGCGCCGTTTCGCTGGGGCTGGCCGACCGCGCCGCGCTGCAAAAGACCTTCAAGGACTGGAGCCTCGATCTTTCCGTGCGCACCGGCTGGCACTTCACCAACCGGTTCGGCCGATGGCAGGACACTTCGCAATCGCAATGCACAGATTACGTCGTGCCGGGCTTTGCCTTCCTCGGGCAGACGGTCCTGCCGATCCAGACCTGGGATGACGACAGCCCGGACAGCGAAATCACCGTCCTTTACCGGGCCGCCGCCCTGGGGGCGATCTCGACGGAACCCTTCGCGCTACATGCCATCGAACTGGGCGTTGACGGCCCGACACGGGTGATCCTGGACGCGCTTTTCGACGCACAGCTTGGCTGGTTCGAGACGACCGGCCAGCTGCGCTGCGTATCCGAAGCGCCGATCGACCGCCCCCCCTGGTTCATCTATTCAGGCTTGCGGCTTGACCGCGAAGGCCGCGATGCCTGGGTGGTCGAAACCATCGTTCCCCCGGCTGCCGACGACACCGCCGTTCCCTTCGCAAGCGAGATCATCAGCGCCAAGGCCGCGTATCTTTGGCAGGCCGTCCACCCCCATCCCTACAACATGCGCCTCTTGTCCATCGTGCGGGAAAACGCGCGAATTCCGGACCACGGCTTTTCGGTGGGCGTCTATGCCGACACGCTTGCCCAGATGCGCGATTACACCGACATCAACACCAACGGCATCATCCTGTCGGCCATCGCGCACATCCTTGCCCCCCGCTGACCGCGCGTCGCCCGCGGTTCAGCCGGCTGCCCCCTGCTCCTGTCCCGCCAAGGCGACGATTTCGGACCAGACCGAGTTTGCCACCGGCCACGGGCTGCCGAACAGCCGCACGGCGGTGACCTCAAGCTGGTAGGTTGGCAGCGTGGCTGACAGGTCGGCCAGCGTTCCATCCGCGATCCGGGCCCGTGCAAGCGAATGGGGCACCCATGCCACCCCCACACCAACCACCGCCAGTTCCAGCGCCGCCAGCGTCAGCGCGGTTTCCGCCTTGGGGATCGGGCGCGACAGGTTGCGCACCTTGGGCAGGATCAGCCGCTCCAGCACCTGGCCCAGAAACACCTCGCTTGGAAAGGCGATGTAGGGCAATTCGCCCGCCGCAAACCGCGCGTTCAAACCGTCTGTGGCCGAGGCGTCGAACACCGGCACCAGCCGGTCGCTGCCGATTGTGGCGGTTTCCACGAAGCGGTCGCTGATCGGGTGATCCTCGCCCGGCAACCGGTAGACGATGGCGATATCGACCTGCCGCGACAGCAAAAGCGCAAAACATTCGTCCAGATTGGCCGACCGCAGGCGCACATAGGTATCGTGCAACCGCGCGTCGATGTGTTTCAGGATCAACGGCGTCAGCGAGGTGGTCAGTGCGTGCTGGCTGGCAATCGCAATCCGGTTCGACGCCATCCGCGCGCCGCGCCGCAGGTCGGCCACCAACTGCCGAAGGTCGTTGGCCAGCTTGGCGATCTGGTCGCGCTGCTCGGCTGTCGTTGGCAAAAGCTGCACCGGCTTGCGGCTGCGATCAAAGAGGTCGACGCCGATCTGCTCCTCGATATGCTGCACCCGGCGCGAAAAGGCCGATTGCGTCAGCCGCCGCCGCTCCGCCGCTTCCTGAAACGATCCGGTTTCGGCAACCGCCAGAATGTCTTCCAGCCACTCCAGCCGCATCGCCGCCCCCCTAATATGCAACATCTGCATGATAGGTGGAGAAATTCGCATTTGCAAACGCACAACAGTGCTGCAACGGTCGAAATGCGAAGGTTAGAATAGGGTCACACAATGCATCTTGCGCGCTTTCCCCGTGTCTTTCTGGCACATCTTCCGACCCCGCTGGAACGGCTTGACCGTCTCAGCCACGAACTTGGCGGGCCGGAAATCTGGATCAAGCGCGACGATTGCACCGGGCTGTCGACCGGCGGCAACAAGACCCGCAAGCTGGAATTCCTGATGGCCGAAGCGCAGGCGATGGGCGCCGACGTGGTGATGACCCAAGGCGCGACCCAGTCGAACCACGCCCGCCAGACCGCCGCCTTTTCCGCAAAGCTGGGCATGGCCTGTCATATCCTGCTGGAAGACCGCACCGGATCGAACAACCACAACTACAACGAAAACGGCAACGTGCTGCTGGACCACCTGCACGGCGCGACCACCGAAAAGCGCCCCGGCGGCGTCGACATGCAGGCCGAGATGGACGCTGTGGCCGAAACCATGCGGGCCGGGGGGCGCAAGGTCTATGTCATTCCGGGCGGGGGATCGAACCCGACCGGCGCGCTCGGCTATGTGAACTGCGCCTTTGAACTGGTGGGTCAGGCCAACGACCGTGGCCTTGTGATCGACCACCTTGTCACCGCCACCGGATCGGCGGGCACGCAGGCGGGCCTCATCGTCGGGCTGAAGGCGATCAACGCGGGCATCCCGCTGCTTGGCTTCGGCGTCCGCGCGCCCAAGGCCAAGCAAGAGGAAAACGTCTTCAACCTCGCCGTTCGCACCGCTGAAAAACTGGGCTGCCCCGGCGTCGTCAAGCGCGAGGATGTGGTGGCCGACACCAACTATGTCGGCGCGGGCTACGGCATCCCGCGCGCCGATACGCTGGAGGCGATCCGCATGTTTGCGGAACTGGAAGGCATCCTGCTGGACCCGGTCTATTCCGGCAAGGGCGCGGCGGGGCTGATCGACTATTGTCGCAAGGGCCACTTCAAGAAGGGCGAGCGCGTCGTGTTCCTGCACACCGGCGGATCGGCGGCGCTGTTCGGCTATGACGCGGTCTTTGCCGACACAGCCCGTGAGGCGGCCGAATAGCCATGTGCCACCCGCCCGCCGCCCGCTTTGCCAGGCAGCACCAGTCCCGGACAGGGGGCGCGGGATGAAGCGTATCGGCATCCTCGGCGGCATGGGGCCAGAGGCGACGGTGCTTCTGATGCAGAAGGTCATCGCCGCCACCCCCGCCAGGGACGATGCCGACCACATTCCCCTGATCGTCGACCAGAACCCGCAGGTGCCATCGCGCATCCGCCACCTGATCGAGGGCACCGGCGAAGACCCCGGCCCGGTTCTGGCCCAGATGGCGCAGCGCCTGCAACAGGCGGGCGCCGACGCGCTGGCAATGCCCTGCAACACCGCGCACCACTACGCCCCGGCGATCCGGGCCGCCGCCACCATCCCCTTCATCGACATGGTGGCCCTTTCGGTCGCCCACGCGGCCAGCCTTCGGCCGAAAGGCGGCACCTTGGGCATCCTCGCGTCGCCCGCCACCCGGCTGACCGGCCTATTCGATGCGGCCTTCGCCGGAACCGGCATGACACCGATCTACGCCGATGACGACGCCCGCATCCTCGCCATCATCCGCGCGATCAAGGCCGGCGGCGTCACAGCCCCAACCCGCTCTGCGCTTCGCGCCGAAAGTGCGGCCTTGCTTGCCCACGGCGCACAGGTCCAGATGGTCGCCTGCACCGAGTTTTCCCTGATTGCGGACGCCGTCGATCCCGCTGCTGCCACCTTCGATACGCTTGACCTTCTGGTCCGCGCCATGATTGCCTTTGCCACCCTAGGTGACACAGGCCAACACAAGGCGAAGCAATCGCCACCCAAAGGCGCAGCCGCGCCAGAACCCCGACCCAACAAGGAGACCACCCCATGACACCCACCTTCAAGAAACTGCTGATCGGCGCGGCCGCGCTGGCCCTTACCGCGGGCTCGGCCATGGCCGAAAAGATCATCATCGGTCATTTCGGCAACCCGACGCCGATGCAGCTTCTGTCCACCTCGGACGAACTGGCCAAGGCCACCGGATGGGAAATCGAGTGGCGCAAGTTCGACGCCGGAACCGACGTGATCGCGGCCATGGCCTCGGGCGATGTGGTGCTGTCGGAACTGGGCTCCTCGCCCGTCGCCATAGGCACAAGCTCGGGCCTCGATATCCAGTTGATCGCCTACTCGGACGTGATCGGCAAAGCGGAATCGCTGATCGCCCGGAACGGGACCAACATCGCCAGCGTCGCGGACCTGAAGGGCAAGACCGTGGCCGTTCCGATCGGCTCGACCGCGCACTATTCGCTGATGGGCGCCTTGCAGCACGAAGGCCTGAGCGAGGCGGACGTGAACATCGTCGGCATGAAGCCCGATGACATCGCCGCCGCCTGGGGTCAGGGCAGCATCGACGCGGCCTGGATCTGGCAACCGGTGCAGTCGGAAATCCTGAAGACCGGCACGCTGGTGGTGGGCGCGGACCAGACCGCCGAATGGGGCTTTCCGACCTATGACGGCTGGGTGGTCAACAAGGCCTTCGCCGAAGCCAACACCGACAAGGTCGTGGCCTTCCTGAAGGCGGTCGACAAGGTCAACGGCATGTATCTGGCCGACCCGGCGGCCTGGACGGCTGACAGCGAACCCGTGAAGGCGCTGGCCGCCGCCACCGGCGCCGATCCTGCCCAGGTTCCGGGCATCCTGGAAGGCTTCACCTTCCTGCCGATGGCCGACCAGACCGGCGACGCCTGGCTGGCCGGTGCCGCACCGAAGATCAAGACCACCGCCGACTTCCTGGTCAAGGCTGGCCGGATCGACGCAGCGCTTGACGATTACACCGGCTTCGTGAACCCCGCCTACGCCGCTGCCGCCGCGGCCCAGTAAGCAAAACGCCTGCCCGGACCCGACCGGTCCGGGCAGACCCCCCTCGCAGCGGAAGGGTCGCAATTGAGCCTGAACATTGATCACGCGTCGGTCGTCTATCCGGCTGCCGACGGCCGCCCGCCGGTTGCGGCACTAAGCGAGGTCAACCTTGCCATCACGGAGGGCGAGTTCGTCGTGGCGCTGGGGGCCTCGGGCTGCGGCAAGTCTACGCTTTTGAACCTGATCGCCGGGTTCCTGTCACCAAGTTCCGGCACTCTGACGCTTGATGGCCAGTCGGTGCAGGGGCCGGGGGCGGACCGGGCCGTGGTGTTCCAGAAACACGCGCTGTTGCCGTGGCTGAACGTTCTGGACAACGTGGCCTTCGGCTTGCAGATCCAGGGCGTCGCCAAGCAAGACCGTTACCGGACCGCAAATGAATACATCGGCCTTCTCGGCCTTGACGGTTTCCAGAAGTCTCCGGTCTACAAACTGTCGGGCGGAATGCAGCAGCGTGTCGGGATCGCGCGGGCGTTGACCTGCGACCCGAAGATCCTTCTGATGGACGAGCCCCTCGGTGCGCTGGACGCGCTGACCCGGGAAAAGGCGCAGGAGTTGATCCTGAATATCTGGGGCAAGACCGGAAAGTCGGTCTTCTTCATCACCCACAGCGTTGAAGAGGCGCTGTTCATGGGCACCAAGCTCATTGTCATGTCGCCCCGTCCGGGCCGCATCACCCATGTCTTCGATCTGCCCTTTTCGCGCCAGTTCCAGTCCGGTGCGCCCGCGCGGCAGGTCAAGGCCTCGCCCGAGTTCATCGGCTTGCGTGAAAAAGTGCTGAACATCATCTTTGCCGACGAGGAGGCTGTCGAATGACCGTGACCCCGCTCCCGAAGGCCCCGCTTCCCAAAACGCCGGGACTGTTCGCCCGCATGGCCCGCGCCCGCCCGACCAAACCCGGCGAAATCTACGGTGTGCCCGGTCAGGGCAACACGTTCTGGCTGTCGGTCGCCTCTGTCACATTCATGCTGTTCGTCTGGTGGCTGGTCACCACGCTCGGCCTCGTGAAGCCGCTTTTCGTGCCTTCGCCGCAGCTTGTGCTGGCGAAGTTCGGCCAGATCTGGCGCGAGGGCTTCACCAACACCTCGTTCCTCGATCACATCCTGATCTCGACCCTGCGCGTGTTCGGGGCGTTCCTCCTGGCCTGCGTGATCGGCCTTCCCTTGGGTCTGGCGATGGGGATGAGCCCGATGATCCGCGGCATCTTCGACCCGCCGATCGAGTTCTACCGCCCGATCCCGCCCTTGGCCTATCTGCCGCTGATGATCATCTGGTTCGGTATCGGCGAGACGTCGAAGGTGCTTTTGATCTTCTTGTCGGTCTTTGCGCCCGTGGTGCTTGGCGCACGGTCCGGCGTGAAATCAGCCGCCATCGAGCAGATCCACGCCGCCTATTCCTTCGGGGCCACGCGCTGGCAGGTGATGCGGCACGTCATCATGCCCTCAGCGATGCCCGAGATTCTTACGGCGATGCGGGTGGGTATCGGCTTTGGCTGGACCACCCTCGTCGCGGCCGAGATGGTCGCGGCAACCAGTGGCCTTGGCTACATGGTGCTGTCGGCCAGCCAGTTCCTGCAAACCTCGGTCGTGATCATGGGGATCTTCGTGATCGCCACGATCGCCTTTGCCTTCGACCTGTTGATGCGTTTCCTCGAACGCCGCCTGGTGCCCTGGAAGGGCCGTATGTGAGTTCATGACCATGATTTACCTGAAGAAATCCACCCGTAGCGCCGAGACGGGGCAAACCGACGTGCGCGCTGCCGTCGAGGCCATGCTGCATGAGATCGAGCGTGACGGCGACGCCGCCGCGATCCGCTTTGCCCGCGATCTGGACAAATGGCAGGGCGACATCATCGTCACGCCCGAGGTCCGCGCCAAGGCCGCGGCGCTGGTGCCGGAAAAGCTGAAGGACGACATCCGCTTTGCCCATCGCAACATCCGCCGCTTTGCCGAAGCCCAACGCGCCACCATCACCGATTGCGAGATCGAGATCCTGCCCGGCCTGATGGCCGGCCAGCGCCAGATCCCCGTCGCCTCGGCTGGCTGCTACGTGCCGGGCGGGCGTTACAGCCACATCGCATCGGCCATCATGACGATCACTACGGCCAAGGTCGCGGGCGTGCCGATGATCACCGCCTGTTCGCCGCCCCGGCCCGGCAGCGGCATCCCGCCCGCGATCCTGTTCGCGATGGATACCTGCGGTGCCGACGTGATCCTGAACCTTGGCGGCGTGCAGGGCGTCGCGGCCATGGCCAACGGCCTGTTCGGTCTGCCAAAGGCCGACATCCTCGTCGGCCCCGGCAACCAGTATGTCGCGGAAGCCAAGCGCATCCTCTACGGGCAGGTCGGCATCGACATGTTCGCCGGTCCGACCGACAGCATGGTCATCGCCGACCACACCGCCGACCCGCGCCTTGTGGCCTGGGATCTGGTGGGGCAGGCCGAACATGGCTACAACTCGCCCGTCTGGCTGGTGACCACCGACCGCGCCCTCGCGGATAGCGTCATGGCGCTTGTCCCCGGCTTGATCGCCGAATTGCCGGCCGTGAACGCCGCCAGCGCCACGGCCGCATGGGCTGACTGCGCCGAGGTGATGCTCTGCTCCTCGGCCGAAGAAATGGCCGCCGTGGCCGACGACTACGCCCCCGAACACCTGCATGTGCAGGCGGCCGACCTTGACTGGTGGCTCTCAAGGCTGACCTGCTACGGGTCGCTGTTTCTGGGCGAAGAAACCACCGTGGCCTACGGCGACAAATGCTCTGGCCCGAACCACGTCCTGCCGACATCGGGCGCGGGCCGCTATACGGGTGGGCTTTCGGTCCACAAGTTCATGAAGACCGTCACATGGCAACGCGCCAGCCGCGCCGCCTCGCGTGAATTGGCCATTGCCACCGCCCGTATCTCTCGACTTGAGGGGATGGAAGGTCACGCGCGCTCGGCCGATGTCCGTCTGGAAAAATTCTTCCCCGACGAAACCTTCGACCTCAGCGCCACCGACGCCTGAGCTTGGCAGATCAGCCAGCGCAAGCGGTGAAGACCGGGCGCGGTGAAAGGCTGACTGTTGTCTGCTAAACTCCGGAACGGGGAAGGTGTGCCGATTCGAGAGGGTCCAATGGAAGACGGGCGTACAAGGGTCGGTGGTTTTCGGCTTGCCATGATCGTGGCCGTGTTTCTGGCGATGCTCTGGGTCGCGGCGGCAGCCGTTGCTCAGGTGGCCGAGCGCGCCGAGCCGGTGACCGGGCCGGGTGTCACCACCATCGGTGGTATTTCGATCACCGCAAGGATCAACGTCAGAAGCGGGCCGTCAGCATTGTTCCCGGTCGTTGGAACGCTTGGCTACGGCACCAGGGTCACCAAAGGCATCTGCATCGGCGGTGGCAGTGCCCGCTGGTGTGAGGTCAAGACGCTGGACGGCAAGGTTGCCGGCTTCGTTGCCGGACGGTTCCTTGTCGAAGGCAGCGCGCCGCCATCCGATGATGATCTTGCCGGAGGCCCGGATTACTGGGCGGTGCGCGGTCTTGCGGCCAACGAACGCCTTGGCGTGCGCACGGAGCCGAAGTCAGGCGCAGCCGTGCTTGCCACCCTGAAGACCGGCGAGATCGTTGCGAACCTTGGCTGCCGGATGACCGGCGCCACGCGCTGGTGCCGCATCCGGTCCACCACGGGAATGGATGTGACCGGCTGGGTGACCGCGCGCTACCTGCGCGAATCCGCCGCTCCGCCCGCCACAATCCCTCCGGGATCAGGCGACGGCGGCAGCGGCAGCGCCCCCGACCTCCACGTCGTCCGCGGTCTTGCCGCCGGAGACTTTCTGAACGTGCGCACAAGGCCTTCGACCCAAGGCGACATCATCGCCCGCCTCTCGTCGGGCACACGGGTGCGCAACCTTGGCTGTGAACAGACGGGACAGACCCGGTGGTGCCGGATAAGAACGACAGGGAGTGTCACCGTGACAGGCTGGGTGAACGGACGCTACCTGCGCGAAGGCTGACAGGCGACCGGCCCGACGCCATGGATGCACTCCATCGTCGTGCCATCCGACGGACCATCGGCTGGGCAACTTTCGCCCTGGACGTGCGGTTCAGACCAAGGGCATGTACCGTTCCGCTGGCGGGCTGCCCTTTTGCGTTCCCGCTTGTCTGGCGTTCGGCCACCGCCGGTGCCGATCGTCGATGACACACGAATGGCGGTGCGCGTCGGCGCGGGCCTGGAGGTGCGGGTGGGCGTGACGATGCGGGTGGTAAAGGGATGCGTCAGCGAAAAGCCAAAGCCGATCACGGCCCACAGCAGGATCACTGCGCCAATGCTGCCCACCAGCGGCACCAGCGCCCCGCGCGCCACCAAAAACGCAATACCGTCGATCATCACCGGGCGCCCGCCAAACGCATCAAGGATGCGGGGCAACAGAGGCACCGCGGATCACGGCCTGAAAGTCCGGCGTAAACCCGGCAGAGGCGGCCTGCAGAAAGAAGGTCAGCATGGAGATATGCCAGACCCGATCAACGAATGGCAGGCCGGCGATGACAGCGGCGCGGATCAGGTCCGGCCCCACCAGAAAGGCCCGGTGCGGCAGGCGTTCGGCCACCGCTGCTGCAATCGGTGCAAGGCTGACATTGGCCACCATCTTGATGGCGAGGGCCGTGCCAAGAACCGCGACCGCATCCGCACCGGCAAGGTCTCACGCCAGAAGCCCAAGCGCCACCATCGCAAGACCGGTGCCCACCAGCGCTACGATCTGGGCGAAAGACAGATGGCGGAACGTGAGGTTTCGCAAGGTGGCAAGCATCACAGAAACCTTGTCAGAGCCTTGATCTCGGCAATGTCATGCGACGGGCCGCCGGTCAGGCCATTGTTGATCCGGTCGTGGATCAGCGCGCGCTTGGCTTGCGCACGGCCATGTCAACCGCATGCATGTGTTGCGCAATCCCGGCGCAGGGGCGGCCCGCGTCGCGCATCGCGATGATGGATCAAAGCTGGCCTTCTGCCCGCTTCAGCCGGTTTTCGATGCGCGGATACGGGCTGTGGTGTGGTCATCCATCACAGGCATCCCTCCCCGGAGGGATACATCTCCCGGTTCGCGGGGGCATCAACGCTGGCAGAGTTCAGCCAAATTTTCGCCAGTCTGGTTGATACCAAGCCGGGCAATGGTATATCTGTCCCGTGAAGCTCGCCCAAAGTGCGGGTGATGAAGAAGAAGACGGGCATGCAGTCGATCAGACCACTTCGCAGAACGGCAGCACGCGGCCATCGCATGGCTTGTGTGATCCTTGCCGTGCTTGCGTTGATCGTGGCGCCCCTGGTGAACACCGCCTCGCACGGTCCTGCGGACTATGTGGGCGCGGTCATGGCAATGGCCGAAGCCGTCGAGCATGGGCACAGCCACGATGCCGATACGGGCGCAGGGTCGCACAGCGCCATAGACCACGATGCATCAGCCAGCGGCCGTGATGCCGCAGGCTGGCGGGGCGTCGCGTAGCGGCCTGTCAACAGCGTTCCGGGGCGTCAGTGCGCTGCCTTCCGGTCTTGAAGATGGCGGGTTGATGCGGCCACCGCGGCTTTCGGTCTGATCGTCGCGGCCAACACAGGCTGCACATCGACCCTCCCACTCTCAAGGAATTTCGACATGCGACACGCACCGTTCCTGCGGTGGCCCGGTGGCATATGCCCCGTTCGGGCAACTCTTGCCCTGGCCATGCTGGCACTTTTGATCGTCCTATCTGCCGAGGCGGCCCTTGCCCACGCCGTCACCCTCGGTGACAAGGGCTATATCCAGGAAGTTACCGGGCCTCAGGTGATCCCGTTCCTCTACCTCGGCGCCAAGCACATGGTCACCGGGTACGACCACATCCTGTTTCTGTTCGGGGTGATCTTCTTTCTCTATGGCATGAAGGAGATCGGCCTCTACGTCACGCTTTTCGCCGTCGGCCATTCGACGACGATGCTTCTGGGCGTCTGGTTCAACTTCGGCATCAACGCCTACATCATCGACGCAATCATCGGATTTTCGGTGGTCTACAAGGCGCTCGACAACCTTGGCGCGTTCCGAAAATGGTTCGGGGTGCAACCCGACACGCGGGTCGCCACGCTGGTTTTCGGCTTTCTGCACGGCTTCGGTCTGGCGTCGAAGATCATCGAATACAACATCTCGCAAGATGGGCTGTTGACCAACCTCATCGCCTTCAACGTCGGCGTCGAGATTGGGCAGCTTACGGCGCTGGCCGTCATTCTGGTGCTCATGCGCCGCTGGCGCGCCAGTCCGTCCTTCGGGCAGCAAGCCTATACCGCGAACGTAATCATGATGGGCCTTGGCTTTTACCTGATGGGCTTTCAGCTCATCGGTCTGGCGCTGGCTTGAGGGAGTTATCTGACATGCAAGACAAATTCGACATCCACCGCGCACCGCAAACCCCGTTGCGCGCCACGCGCCCCACCGCCGGCCAGCCCGATGATAGCGGGCTGATCCGTGAAGTGCCGGCCACCTCCGCCGGTCTGGTCCGATCCACCCTGACGTCTGGCCTTGCGGCGGTGGCGGTGCTGACCATCGTCTACCTGCCCGCAGAATACGGAATTGACGCGACCGGGTTCGGAAGCGTTCTCGGTTTGACCGAGATGGGCCAGATCAAGCAGCAGCTTTACGCAGAAGCCGAGGCCGACGATGCGGCGGCGGGTGCACCCACCGCTGCCGGACGTGATCCCGAAGCCACCGCGCGGCTGGAACGGATCGAAAGTCAGGTCGCCGCCATCGCAGCGATCATCGGCGCACCCGTGGTTGCGTCGCCAGCCCCGCCGGAAACGGCCGCTGCACAGCCAGTGCCGGAACCGGAGGTTGCTGCGGCCCCGGCGCCCGTTGCCGCCGAGCCCAAGGCCGAACCGGAGGCCGAAGTCGCGGCCGAGGTCGCGGCCGTCCAGGCGCCTGCTGCATCTGGCTGGCGCGACGAGGTCAGCTACACCCTTGCCCCCGGACAGGGGGTCGAGGTGAAACTGGCGATGAACGAAGGCCAGACGGCGCAGTTCGAATGGTCGGCAAACGGGTCCGTGGTGAACTTCGATACTCACGGCGATGGCAGCGGCCAGAAGGTCAGCTACGAACAGGGCCGCGCGACTGCTGAACAGACCGGCGACCTGACCGCGGCGTTCACCGGCAATCACGGCTGGTTCTGGCGCAACCGCACCGAAGCGCCGGTGACGATCACCCTGCGCACCGCTGGCGACTATGTGGAGCTGAAGGCCCCCTGACGTGCAAACTTCCTTGGCGGCGCGACCGTGGCCGCCAAGGAAACACCCTGCGACAACGCCTTGCGTCAAAGCCCCAGCAACGTCTTCGCTTCTGCCAAGGCATCAACCGACGCCTGATGGTTGCCGGCCGCGTGTTCGGCCTCTCCTTTCGCGCGCAGTTCCTTGACGCGGGCGAGGTCCTCCGCGCTCAAATTGGCGGTCGCCAATGCGGCATCAATGGCAGCCATGTCGGTCGGGCATTGAAACGCCAGCACCGGCGAAGCAAGGATTGCAAGCAGCCCGGCCGTTACCAAGATCTTCATGTCGTATCCTCCCATCGATCAAAGGTGCAAACCGGCACCGTGCCGAAGGGTACCATTTTGACACCGCCGACAAGGTCACGTTCTTGTGCAGAGGCGTGCTGTGCATCCAGATGCGCAGGCATGGCGAAGTGAACGCAGCCGTTCCCGTCGGCCGCTGTGGGCGAAGGTCCAAGGAATAGAATTTGGCATGTCGCACTTCGGCCTCTATCGTCGCCCCGGTAGCCATTTCCTGGGATGTCCAATGTTCGATCCCGTGCAGCCCAACATCGAACTCCTGCGTGATGTGCGCAGGCTCAGGATCGACGGATCGGACATGGTCATCGGCGCGCGCGCCTTTGACGTGCTGGCCTATCTTCATTCCAACGCGGGCCGGGTCGTCACCAAGGCGGAACTGCTGGAGCATGTCTGGGCCGACCTGAACGTCGAGGAAAGCAACCTGACCGTCCAGATCGCAGCACTTCGCAAGCTGATCGGGGCGCGTGGCATCGCGCGGTGCCGGGTGTCGGCTACCAGTTGACGCTGGCTGCCAAGGCACCGGCAGACCAGCCAAAGGCCCTTCCGCTGCCCGACAAACCCTCGCTTGCCGTGCTGCCCTTCGCCAACCTGACGGGCGATGCGGGCAAGGACTATCTGGTGGACGGGATCGTGGCCGATCTGATCGCAGCGCTGTCGCGCATCCCGGTCTTTTTCGTGATTGCCGCGTCATCAACCTTCACGTTGAAGGGCCGCTCTGTCGATCTGGCCGAGGTTGGCCAGCAACTTGGTGTGCGCTACGTCGTTGAAGGCAGCATCCAGCAGGCGGGCGACCGGCTGCGCATCAACACCCAACTGGCCGAGGCCGAGACCGGTCACATGATCTGGTCAAGCCGCTTTTCCGGGACGCTGGCCAAGATTTTCGAAGTGCAGGACGCAGTCACCGAACAGGTCGCCGCCGCCATCGAACCCAACGTGATCCTTGCGGAATCGCGTCGCACCAGCGCCAAGCCCACAACCGACCACAGCGCCTACACTTTGTGCCTGCAAGCTCTGCCAATGGCGCATCGCTTGCCGGATCTTGAAAGCTTTGTCGCAGCGCGGACGCTTCTGGAGCGCACGCTGGCGCTTGACCCCGGCTATTCCCATGCCAAGTCGCTGATCTGCCGGTTGACCATGACCGCCCGTTCCGAACGCTGGCTGAGCATGGAAGAGGCAAGCCGCTGTCTGCCACTGGCCGAAGAGGTGGTGGCCGACCACCGAAATGATGCAATGGCCCTTGCCTTCGCCGGCTTGACGATCGCCTTTCTTGGGCGGCAGCAAAGCCGCGGTCTGCTTGTCATCCAGCAGGCCCATGCGCTGAACCCGAATTCCAGCCATGTGCTGAATGCTCTTGGCTGGGTCTACGGCTATCTGGGCGACGATGAGCGGGCCATCGACCATTTCACCCGTGCGATCCGGATCAATCCGTTGGACCCGATCATCGGGCAGGTGCGCAGTGGTCTGGGGGCCTCTCTCGTGCAGGCGGGGCGGCTTGAAGACGGGGTGGCTGCGTTGGAGCAGGCTCTTGCCGAAGCCCCCAACTACACGGCCAGCCTGTTCGGTCTGGCCTGGGGCAATTGGGAACTGGGGCGGACCGATGAAGCGCGGCGCCTGGGGCAGGTGCTTCTGGCGCGCGAGCCGGACATGACGATCAGCGGGTCACTCCGCGATACGCCCTGCACGTCGCCCGAGTTCCAGCGCCGCGAACGAGAGTTCCTGCGCGGCATCGGCATCCCTGAATGATCAGCCCAGCAGCAACAGCCGGTCAACAGCGCGGCGCGCTTCCTCGCGGCGGGCGTGAGCCATCAGGATTTCCTCGGGTGCGCGGCGCGCGGCTCTGCATTGGGCGCGCCGTGCGGCGGCTTGCGCCACAGCGCCGGAAACGACGTGAAACAGGGCGATCAGCCGTTCAACCGCTGCCGCGATCTTTCCCGTGCCGTTGACCGACTGCGAATGTCCGATGGGAAGGTCTGTCATGGTCTGTTCCTCTGGGCTTGGTTGACCAGACAAACCTGTGAGACGCGGGCCCCCGCCGTCGTGAAACGGTCCGAACCGTTCCGAAATTCGGTCCGAAAAGTTCCAAATCCACAATCCCCACAGCGCACGGAACGCCGCCCATTTCCCCCTCACCCCCCAAATCAGAACGGTAGACACAGGCCGCAATGAGGCACATGCTTTTCTTGATGTATGGGAGGGTCCTGCATGGCACTGGACGTGATCGGCTCAGGTTTTGGAAGGACGGGAACGAAATCATTGAAGGCTGCCTTGGAAAGGCTGGGCTACGGGCCCTGTCACCACATGCACGAAGTCGCGGCCAATCCGGAACAAGTGGTCCATTGGCAAAGACTGGCTGCCGGCGAGGCTGTCGACTGGGACACGGTCTTCGCCGGTTACAGGTCTCAGGTGGATTGGCCCGGCGCACATGTCTGGCGCGAATTGGCCCAGGCCTATCCGGATGCGAAAGTGGTGCACACACTACGGCCCGAAGAGACATGGTGGGCCAGCTTTGACAAGACCATCGGCAAGCTGATGGCAAGATATGCAGATTTGCCATTGCCCCCCCATATCCGTGACATCCTCACGGCGTGGAATGGGCTCGCCGGCAAGCACACCTTCGGCGGCGTTCTGGACGATCGGGAAATTGGCCTCGCCGCCTTCCGGCGCAGAACCAAAGAGGTCCGCGACGCGCTGCCCGCCAGCAGATTGCTCGTCTTTGATGTGTCAGAAGGATGGGACCCGCTCTGTGCATTCCTTGGAGCCGAAGTGCCTGACGAGCCATTTCCTCATCACAATCTGAGAGCGGACTTTTGGGAGGTTCTTGGCGGCGAGCCCGCCTGATCACACCACATCGGTTCGAGCCGGCGCCCTGCACGAATGACGCCTTTGGGCGCGAAAGACTCCTGACGCTCTCTACCCAGCGCGATGGACTTTTGGGCGGTTCAGTTCGGACTGACCGATCCCGTGATCTGCCGCAATGACGGATACTGACACCGATGGATGGGGGATTGAGTGGCGGAGAGGGTGGGATTCGAACCCACGGTGGGCGCAAACCCACAACGGTTTTCGAGACCGCCCCGATCGACCACTCCGGCACCTCTCCGCGCTTGGGGGTCGTCTATGAGGCGGGGGTTTAGCGGGCCGCGGCGCGATGTGCAACCCTGAATTCCACGCCTTGCCCGCCATTTCGCACGCCGTCTCGGGCCGGTGCCAAGCCGCGCGCTTGGCAAAGCGCGGCAGAGATACTACCTCTTTACCAGCAACTTCGCCAAGGATCACCGCATGCGCCCGACCTCGCTTCTCCTCACCGTCGTCATCGCCCTTGGCCCGGTCGCAGGCATCCCGGTTCTGGCCCAGACGCAAGCCCAGACCCAAGCCCAGACGCAAGGCTCCGACATTGCAGGCGGTCCGGTAACCGCCAAGATCACCGAATTGACCGAAACCATGAAGATCGGCCCCCTTTTCGACGTTCTGGGCGAGGAGGGCATCGCCTACGGCAAATCGCTGGAAGCAGACATGTTTCCCGGCTCGGGCGGCGCGCGCTGGGATGCAGCCGTAGCGGCGATCTACGATGTCCCGGCCCTGCGTCAGCGCTTCGACGCGGCTCTCGGCGACCAACTCGCCGCTGACCCCGCCGCCATTGCCGAGATGATCGCCTTCTTCGGCTCCGACCTCGGGCAGCGCATCCTGTCGCTGGAAATTGACGCGCGCCGCGCCTTTCTGGACGACGGGGTCGAAGAGGCCGCCCAGGTCACCGCCGATACCATGCGCGCCGAAGGCAACCCCCGCATCGACCTCATCACCCGCCTCGCCGATGCCAACGACCTGATCGAGATGAATGTGGCAGGCTCGCTCACCGGCAGCCTTGCCTTCCTGCAGGGCATGACCCGCGAAGGTCTGCAAGGCTCTGACGCCGACGAAAACCAGATGATGTCCGATGTCTGGAGCCAGGAAGACCAGGTCCGCACGGATACCACGACCTGGCTCTATTCCTACCTCGCGCTGGCCTACCAGCCGCTTTCTGATGCCGACCTTGAAGCCTACATCGCCTTTTCTGAAACGCCGGCGGGGCAAAAGCTGAACACAGCCCTGTTTTCCGCCTTCGAGGTGGTCTTTACCCAGGTTTCCTACGATCTCGGGCGCGCCGCCATCCGTGCGATGCAGGGTTCCGACATCTGATGAAGAAGCGGTCCCCGGCGGCGTGTTCCGCGGCTTGACACGACCGCCGTCCCACATCATAAGCGCGCATCCCGGCGAGGTGCGAATCTCGCCGGGCCATTATTTCATGACGCCCGGAAGGGCGCGCTGTCCGAGGCGGGCCAAATCTTTCGAGAGGCGGTCCGAAACACCCGTAAGGGGGCCGCAGGACGCGGAGCAAAAGAAGGATAAGGCCCATGTTTGCGGTCCTCAAGACCGGTGGCAAGCAGTACAAGGTGCAGGCGGGTGACGTTCTGCGCGTGGAAAAGCTTGCAGCCATTGCTGGTGAAAAGATCCAGTTCAACGACGTGCTGATGGTTGGCGGTGAGACCGTCACCGTGGGCGTGCCCTTCGTGAGGGGTGCCGCCGTGCAGGCCGAAGTGATCGACCAGATCAAGGGCGAAAAGGTCATCCACTATGTCAAGCGCCGCCGGAAACACTCCAGCCAGCGCACCAAGGGCCACCGCCAGCATCTGACGCTGGTCCGCGTGACCGACGTGCTGGCAACCGGCGCCGACAAGTCGGGCGTCAAGGCCGCCACCGGCACCGCCGATGCACGCGTCGCCGCGCATGAGGCCCCGGGCACCAAGGCTGCAGCCCCGGTTGCAGCAGAAAAACCGAAGCGCGCCGCCAAGGCCGCGGCAGCGAAGGAGTAACGATCCATGGCACACAAGAAAGCAGGCGGTTCGTCCCGCAACGGTCGTGACAGCGCCGGTCGCCGTCTCGGCGTGAAACTGTTCGGCGGCCAGGCTGCCATTCCGGGCAACATCATCGTGCGCCAGCGCGGCACCACCTGGTTCCCCGGCAATGGCGTCGGCATGGGCGTCGACCACACGATCTTCGCAACCGTCGAAGGCCGCGTGACGTTCAAGAAGGGGATGAAGGGTCGCACTTTCATTTCCGTGCTCCCTGTCCAGGAGGCAGCCGAGTAAGCCGAACCTTTACAATTGACTTGTAGATGGGGGATCGGCCGGAAGGCCGGTCCCCTTTCCGTTTTGGCGGCTTGAGGGGGCCGTTTCAAAGTTCTGAACCTGTGTTCCGCGTTGCCTTGATCGTACCGCGGAACGGCCTTGAAAATGAACGGTTGGCACGTCACTGCACGCCACCACATGCGCTTTCAGAGGAGGGAAGCCATGATGCTCGAAAAAGTCGCCGCACCAGACGGGGCCATCGCCGGCACCACGCAACCCACGATGCCATCCACGATGGGCGAAATCGCCACGGACCGCTTTGTCCTGCGCCCTGTGCGCCGGTCCGACGCGGGCCTCTTCGCGCTTTATGCCGGCGACAAACGCGTGGCCGAGGCGACGCAAGGCATCCCTCATCCCCTGCCGCCCGGTGCTGCCGAGGCCTTCGTGACCCGCGCAATGCTGACCGGCACCGACGAGGATATCTGGGTGATGGACGGCACGCGCTCCGGTCTGGCCGAGGTGTTGGGCGTCATCTCGCTGAAAAAGATGGACCGCGCGCAATCCGAGGTCGCGTTCTGGGTGGCCCCTGCGTTCTGGAACCTCGGCATCGCATCCGAAGCGGTGCAGGCGCTGGTTGCCGCCAACCCGCAAGGCGACAAGACGATGTTTGCCGAAGCGTTCCAGGACAACCCGCAATCGGCGCGCGTCCTGACCAACGCCGGTTTCCAGTATCTCGGCGACGCCGAAAGCTTTTCCGTCGCCCGCAACGCCCGCGTGCCAACCTGGACCTATGTAAAGCGGCTGGGGTAGGGCCGGGCGGCATCGCCCGCCGGCATGCACCAACCGTCGGAAGCGGGGGTGTCACACCCCCGCAGCGACACGGACCACCAGCCCGCCACGCTTCAAAAGTATTGCCAACTTCCTAATGTGAACTTCAAGTAACTGGTATCAAAGTATAATCCATATGTCCCACCGTGGGACACGGCCTTCCCACCCTTTGCTTGAGCATCGCTCGCGCTTCCTGTATCCCCTGATCCCTGATCCCTCCCGAAAGCCCGACCCGATGAAATTCCTCGACCTCGCCAAAGTCTACATCCGCTCTGGCGGCGGCGGCGGCGGCTGCGTCTCGTTTCGGCGCGAGAAATTCGTTGAATTCGGCGGCCCCGATGGCGGCGACGGCGGCAACGGCGGCTCGGTCTGGGCCGAGGCGGTGGAAGGGTTGAACACCCTCATCGACTATCGTTACCAGCAGCACTTCTTCGCCAAATCCGGCCAGCCCGGCATGGGCAGCCAGCGCACCGGCAAGACCGGCGAAGACATCGTTCTGAAAGTTCCCCTCGGCACCGAAATCCTCGATGAAGATCAGGAAACCGTTCTGGCCGACCTCGTCAAGGTCGGCGACCGCGTGCTTCTGGCCCAGGGCGGCAACGGCGGTTGGGGCAACCTGCGCTTCAAGTCCTCCACCAACCGCGCCCCCGCCCGCGCCAACCCCGGGCAGGAGGGGATCGAGCGCACCATCTGGCTTCGTCTGAAGCTGATCGCGGACGCGGGCCTCGTTGGCCTGCCGAACGCCGGCAAATCCACCTTCCTCGCCGCCGTCTCGAACGCTCGACCCAAGATCGCAGACTACCCTTTCACCACGCTCGTCCCGAACCTTGGCGTGGTCGGCATCGACGGGGCCGAGTTCGTCATGGCGGACATTCCCGGCCTGATCGAGGGGGCATCCGAGGGCAGAGGCCTTGGCACCCAGTTCCTCGCCCATGTCGAACGCTGCAAGGTGCTTTTGCACCTAATCGATGGAACGTCGTCCACCATCACCAAGGACTACCGCACCATCGTGACCGAACTTGAGGCCTATTCGGACATCCTCGGCGACAAGGCGCGGATCGTTGCGCTGAACAAGTGCGACGCGCTGGATGCCAAGACGATCTCCACCCGCCGCAAGGCGCTGGAAAAAGCCAGCGGCGGCCCGGTTCACGTGATCTCGGGCGTCTCAGGCCTGGGGTTGCAAGATACCCTTCGCGCCATTCGCACCGCGATCATCGGTGAGACGCCGAAGGTCGAGGAGGGGCCGTGGCAGCCCTGAAGCCCCTTACAGCGCCCGAAATCCGCGACGCCAAGCGTCTTGTCGTCAAGATCGGTTCGGCGCTGCTGGTTGACCGTGTTCGCGGGCTGAAGCTGGATTGGCTGGGCGCGCTGGCGCTTGACGTGGTGGACGCTCGCCGCAAGGGCTGCGATGTTGTGATCGTGTCGTCCGGCTCGATCGCTCTTGGCCGCAAGGTTCTTGGCCTTGGCGACGGCGTTCTGACGCTTGAACAGGCTCAGGCGGCGGCGGCTGTCGGGCAGATCCGGCTCGCGCGCGCTTATGAGGAAGTTTTGGCCCCGCATGGCATAACCACGGGCCAGGTGCTGGTGACGCTCGAAGACACCACCGACCGCCGCCGTTATCTGAATTCGCGCGCGACGATGGAAACGCTGCTTGGATTTGGCGTGGTGCCCATCGTCAACGAGAACGACACCGTTGCCACGGACGAGATCCGCTTTGGCGACAACGACCGCCTTGCGGCGCAGATCGCGGTTACCGTGGGTGCAGACCAGTTGATCCTTTTGAGCGATGTCGACGGGTTCTATTCGGCCAACCCAAAGGAAGACCCCACCGCGCAGCGGTTCGATCTGGTCGAGGCGATCACGCCCGAAATCGAGGCGATGGCGGGCGATCCGATCTCGGGCCTGTCGAAGGGTGGCATGAAGACCAAGATAATGGCCGCCAAGACCGCTGTCGCCGGTGGCTGCGCGATGGCAATCATGGAAGGCTCCACCTTGCGTCCGCTTGCGGCACTGGCGAACGGTGCCGCGCGGACATGGTTCTTGCCGCAGGGTGACCCGCAAGCCGCGCGAAAGCGTTGGATCAACGCGATGAAGCCGAAGGGCGAGTTGCACCTTGATGCCGGTGCCGTAGCCGCGCTGCGGGCAGGCAAGTCGCTGCTGCCGGCAGGGGTAAGGTCGGTGTCGGGCACGTTCGGGCGTGGCGAGCCGGTGGCGATCCTCAGCCCCGAGGGCGCGGTTCTGGGCAAAGGCCTTGTGCGTTATACGTCACTTGAGGCACGGGCGATTGCGGGCCACAAATCGGGCGAGATCGAGGGGATACTCGGCTATGCCGGGCGGGCTGCGCTGGTCCATCGCGATGACATGGTGATCTAGGCGAGGATGCTGGAATGGACGGGCAAATCTCGGATCTGATGGCCGAAATTGGCGCCAAGGCCCGCGCGGCTGCGGCCGAACTGGCCTATGCCAAGCAGGAACGCAAGTATGCGGCCTTGATCGGCGCTGCCGATGCCGTCTGGGCGCAACGTGAGGCAATCCTTGATGCCAATTGCGAAGATATTGCCTACGGCGAGGAAAAAGGCCTGACGGCGGCGATGATCGACCGGTTGCGGCTTGATGATCACCGTCTGCGCGGCATCGTCGACAGCCTGCGCACCATTGCCGAACAGCCCGATCCCGTGGGCCGCGTGCTGGCCGAGTGGGACCGACCGTCGGGCCTGCACATCAAGCGGGTGTCCACCCCGCTTGGCGTCATTGGCGTGATCTACGAAAGCCGCCCGAATGTGACGGCAGACGCAGGCGCGCTGTGTCTGAAGGCCGGCAACGCCGTCATTCTTCGGGGCGGATCGGAGAGCTTTCATTCCTCCACCGCCATCCATGCCTGCATGGTGGAAGGGTTGCGGCAAGCGGGCCTGCCGGAGGATGCGATCCAGCTGGTCCCGACCCGCGACCGCGAGATGGTGACAGCGATGCTGCACGCGACAGAGTATCTTGACGTCATCGTGCCGCGTGGTGGCAAGGGACTTGTGGGGCTTGTCCAGCGCGAGGCGCGCGTTCCCGTCTTTGCGCATCTGGAAGGCATCTGCCATGTCTAC
The DNA here is from genome assembly GCA_963822435.1 of uncultured Alphaproteobacteria bacterium. Taxonomy (GTDB): domain Bacteria; phylum Pseudomonadota; class Alphaproteobacteria; order Rhodobacterales; family Rhodobacteraceae; genus JAUYQR01. Next base: position 23,638 of record CAWGHN010000005.1, on the reverse strand, counting down.
GCCGACCGCGATGCCGATCTGGAAAAGGCGCGCCGCGTCGTCCTGAACGCCAAGACCCGGCGCACTGGCGTGTGCGGATCGGCGGAATGCTTGTTGATCGACTGGCAGTTCTACACCAAACACGGCGCGGTTTTGATTGATGACCTGATGAAAGCCGGGGTCGAGGTTCGCACCGAGGGTGAGCTTCTGAAAATACCGGGCACCATCAAGGCTGCGCCCGACGACTTTGGCCGCGAGTTTCTGGACATGATCATAGCGGCCAAACTGGTCGATGGCGTCGACGAGGCGATTGCCCACATTCGCCGCTATGGCAGCAGTCACACCGAAAGCATCCTGACCGAAAGCGACGCCACCGCCGACCGTTTCTTCGAGCGTCTGGATTCAGCCATCCTGATGCGCAACGCCTCCACCCAGTTTGCCGATGGCGGCGAATTCGGTATGGGCGCCGAAATAGGCATCGCCACCGGCAAGATGCACGCACGCGGCCCGGTGGGCGCCGAGCAATTGACCAGCTTCAAATACATTGTCACCGGAAACGGAACAATCAGAAGCTAAGTCTGATCGTTGTTTCTTTTATGTCCACAGTCAGCTTGCGCCCCTGGCGATCCAATTCGGCTGGGACGAGGCCGAATTGCACCTGCCCGGCGCTGACATCGGCAGGTGCCTCATGCCGGGCAATTGCATCCCAGAGCAGCGTGTCGAGCTTCAGCCTGGGCGCCTCGGCAGTCATTCGCCAGCCGTCATCATCGTGGTCAACCTGCACCCGCCCACCATATGCCATTGCAGTCTCAAGGCACTGCAGCAACAAGAACGCCAGCCGAACCTCTCGCCGCGACAGGTCTGCGGGCGTATTCCACGCATAGATCAGCCGGGCCCCACGCGTGATGTCGGTCAGGATCGAGATCACTTCGGTCTTTGCGATCCGTTGGTCGCTGGACGCAACACCGTAGGCGACCCGGAAGAAACGGATGCGGGCGTTGGCATTGGCCACGCTTTCGGCAATCAGCGCAAGTTCCGGGCTGGAGCCTGCGTTGTCCATCTGCATCAGTTCCACCCCATTGCCGATGGCGCCGATCGGGCTGATAAGGTCGTGACAAATACGAGAGCCGATCATGGCGGCAAAGTCGGGTTTATCCTGCATAATGGGTCCGATGAAAGTTGGGTTGAAATGAATGCTCTGTTGGAGCCAGGTATGGTGGTGCGGCATCCGGGGATGCCGGGCTGGGGGCTGGGTCAGGTTCAGTCCAATATTGGCGGCCGCGTTACAGTGAATTTCGAACATGCCGGGAAAGTGGTAATAGACAGCAAGCAGATCACCCTTGAACGTGTTTTCGGTCACTAACACGTATTGTGTGTATTTCCATTTTCAACTCAACTAGCAGACGAAAAGCGGAAAAGTTCGCTTGGCTTGCGCGTTGCAATGATGCAGGCCTTTGCATAGATCGGTCAGATCAACCCCGCGAGCCTTGCCCATGAGCGCCGAAGACCCGCCGATTGTCCTTCGCCTGGCGGAAAGCGAGGCAGATCTGCTGTCGGCTCAACGCCTGCGCTACGAGGTTTTCATCGAAGAGCTTGGTGGCGACGGCCCCTTGGTCGACCACGCTCAACGGCTGGAGCGGGATGCCTTTGATCCTTATTTCGACCATCTGGTGCTGGTTGACCGCCGCCGCGACCCTGCAACGCTGACCCATGTGATCGGCGCATATCGGGTGCTGCCAGGCGACCGTCGCGCTGTGGCAGGCCGGTTCTATTCCGAAACCGAATTCGATCTCGGTCCGCTGCTGAGGTCAGGCCGCAACCTGTTAGAACTTGGACGGTCCTGCGTGCACCGCGACCATCGCGGCGGCACCGCAATGTTCCATCTGTGGAACGGGCTGGCCGAGTATGTCCTTGACCGAGGGATCGAAATCCTGTTCGGCGCCGCCAGCTTTCACGGCACTGACAGCGCGGCTCTTGCGGCGCCTCTGTCGTGGCTGCACCACCACCACCTTGCCCCCCCGGCCTTGCGCGTGCGCGCCCTGCCACCAAACCGGCAGGAAATGAACCTGATCCCCGCCGACCGGCTTGACCGCAAAGCCGCGCTGGCAGCGACCCCTGCGCTGATCAAAGCCTACCTGCGCTTGGGCGGCTTTGTGTCGGACGGGGCGTGGCTCGATCACGCGTTCAACACCACGGACGTCTGTCTAGTGATGAACACGACGGAAATGTCGGCACGGCACCGCGAGTTCTACCTTCGCAAGAAGGGCCATCCGCCATGAACTGGTCCGAGGCAGCGCCACCGGCCAGCCGGATCGGATTGGCCGGCTGGCTTCGCGTCGCGGTCCGGGCTCCGATCCTTGCGGTCATCACCTACGGCGGGCTTGTTGTCCTGCTGCTGGTCCGATTGATTGAATGGCCGCTCTTCGGCCAAGCGCGGCCGATCACCCCCTACATCACGCAAGCCGTCTGCCGGGCTGGTCTGGTCATTCTTGGTCTGCGGTTGGTCGTAACCGGCCGACCGATGACCGCCAAGGGTGCGGTCGTGGCCAACCATTCGAGTTGGCTTGACATCTTTGCCTTGAACGCGGCGCAGCGGGTCTACTTCGTTGCCAAGTCCGAGGTCAGCGGTTGGCCGGGCATCGGCTGGCTGGCCCGCGCGACCGGAACCGTGTTCATCACCCGCAAGGGACAGGAAGCAAAGCGCCAGCAACAGCTTTTCGAAGAACGGCTGCGGTCAGGCCATCGGCTTTTGTTCTTTCCCGAGGGCACCAGCACCGATGCGATCCGGGTGCTGCCCTTCAAATCGACGCTGTTTCAGGCGTTTTTTTCGGAAGGCTTGCGCCACGAGATGCATATCCAGCCAGTAACGGTCATCTTCACTGCGCCAAAAGGGCAGGATCCCCGGTTTTACGGCTGGTGGGGCGATATGGATTTCGCCGGTCACCTTCTGAAGACGTTGGCTGCGCCGCGGCGGGGCCGGGTCGAGGTGGTGTTTCACCCCGAGGTTCCGGTCGAAGCCTTCGAGAACCGCAAGGTTCTAGCCACCTATTGCGAACGGGTGATCCGAACCGCCCATTCCCAAGCCGTCGCCTGACCCTTAGCCAAGCGGGGCGATCAATGCCTTGAGCGCGGCTACCGGATCGTCAGTTGACCAGATCTCTTCGCCGACACCGAAGAAATCGGTGACCGGTCCGTATTTCGCCACAAGGTCAGCGGTCAGCGCACCTTCTGCGATCACGGGAACCTCGATCACCTGCGACCACCATTCGAACACGTCGAAATCGACCTGCGAGCCGTCGCCAAGCACGGTCGCGCCAATCGGGCCGAAGGCGACATAATCGGCGCCTGCCTCGCCCGCCGACATGCCTTCATGACGGCTGGTGCCGCAGAAGGCGCCCACGATGGCGTCAGCGCCAAGGTCTTTGCGGGCCTTCCTGACCGTCCGCGCACCGTCCAGAAGGTGCACGCCGTCAAGGCCAAGCCGTTCGATCATCAGGATGTGAGTGTCGATCACTATGGCCACGTCGCGGGCGTGGGCCACCTCGCGGCAGGCATCGGCCGAGCGCGACAGGGTATCTTCGTCACGGGTGGCCAGCGAGAGACGGACACAGGCGATGTCGACCGCATCGAGGACGGCGGCGAGCCGGTTGGGGAACAGCTCCAGCTCGAACGCGGGTGGGGTGATCAGGGTGATCTGCGGACGGTCTTCAGCGGCCATGACGGGCTCCGGCTATTGGTCGGGGTCCGTCTATCAGCCTTTGCCGGGCTTGGCTACCGGAGGCGGTGGCTTGTCTGGACGGCTAGCGCGGCGTATCAGGCGGGCGTTCCTTGCAGCAGGTGACCGATGATCCCGCCCGTCTTTGTGCTTGTCCGCCCGCAGATGGGTGAAAACGTTGGCGCGGCGGCGCGGGCGATGCTGAACTTCGGACTGGAGCGGATGCGGATCGTGGACCCGCGCGACGGCTGGCCGAACCCCAAGGCGGTGGCGATGGCGTCGGGGGCGGGGCGGGTGCTGGATCAGGCGGGGTTGTTCCCGGACGTGGCCAGCTCGATTTCGGATTGCGATTTCGTTTTCGCCACCACCGCGCGGGGGCGCGAGTTGGTGAAGCTGGTGGTCACGCCGGAGCGGGCGATGGAGATGACGCGGGCGATGGCGGCGGAGGGCAAGCGGGTGGGTGTCCTGTTCGGGCCGGAGCGGGCGGGGCTGGAGAACGATGACATCGTGCAGGCCAATGCGATCGTGACGGTGGATGTGAACCCGGAGTTTCCGTCCTTGAACCTGGCGCAGTGTGTGCTGTTGCTGGGGTATGAGTGGCGGCGGCAGGGTGGGGTGACGCCGGAGATGATGGAACTGGCGCGGACAGAGTTTGCGTCGCGGCTGGAGGTCGAGAGGCTGGCGGATCATTTCGAGGAGCGGCTGGAGGCGGCAAGTTTCTTCTTTCCGCCCACGAAGGCCGAGGGGATGAAGGCCAATCTGAGAAACATGTGGGGGCGGCTGGGGCTGACGCGGGCCGAGGTGCAGACTTTTCACGGGATGCTGCGGCAGATCGCATGGAAGCTTAAGAACGGCGGGGAATAGGCCCTTGTCCCACCGTGGGACATTTTTCACACCGTTGAAATCGAACGACTATTTTTCGCCCTTAACGAACCGTTAGGTTTTGGGCGGCGGTTTGCCCGCCAGGTTTCGGAAGGCTTGGCCATTCCTTGCGGTCTGGGGTAGGCTTTTCACCAATCAACAAGACGAGCAGGATCGCAGCATGGACGGCAGGCAAGGGATTTCCCGGCGGTGGGCGCTTTTGGCGGGGGTGGGAGCGCTGACGGCGGCCTGCATGCCAACCGGGCGGGGCGCCATATCGCAGGCCGGGTTTCGCGCGGCGGACCCGGCACCGAGGGCGGTGCCTGACGCGGGCTGGGATGCCTGGGTCGAGGCGTTCAAGGGACGGGCAGCGGGGCGCGGCGTATCGCCCGCCACCCTGTCGAGCGCGTTCCGGGGCGCTGGCTTTCTGCCCGAAGTGATCGAGAAGGACCGCAACCAGACCGAGTTCAAGCGCAGTCTAGAGGATTACCTTGCTATCGCCGCATCGCCGGAGCGGGTGTCGCTGGGCCAGCAAAAGCTGAGCCAGTATGGCAGCACGCTGGCGGCCATCGAAAGCCGCTACGGGGTGGAGGGACATGTCGTGGCCGCCGTCTGGGGGCTGGAGAGTTTCTTCGGCACAAGGCGCGGCAATGTTCCGGTGATCTCGGCCCTGTCGACGCTGGCCTATGAGGGGCGGCGCGGCGCGTTCTTTGAAAGCCAGCTTCTGGCCGCCTTGCGGATTCTGGAAAACGGCGACACGACGGCGGGCAACATGACCGGAAGCTGGGCGGGGGCAATGGGGCATACCCAGTTCATCCCGACCTCATATCTGGAATTCGCGGTCGATTTCACCGGTGACGGGCGGCGGGATATCTGGTCGGAGGACCCTTCGGATGCGCTGGCCTCGACGGCGGCTTATCTGAGCCGTTCGGGCTGGACGCGCGGGCTGCCGTGGGGGGCTGAGGTTTCATTGCCGGCGGGCTTCAACACCGGGCTTCTGGGGCGCGGCAAGGGCACGTCGGCGGCACAGTGGTCGGCGCTGGGGGTGACGGCTGCGGGCGGCGGGCCGGTGCCGGCGGGCGGGTCGATCATATCGGGCGGAGGGCCTGCGTTCCTGTTGACGCAGAACTTCAACGTGATCCTGCGCTACAACAATGCCGAGAACTACGCGATCGGGGTGGGGCACCTTTCGGACCGGCTGCTGGGGCGGGGCGGCATCCGGGCGAGTTTCGGTCCGGATGCGACCGGGATGACGATAGCCGACCGGCAGGAGTTGCAGCGCCGGCTGACGGCGGCGGGGTTTGACACCGAAGGCTCGGACGGGGTGATCGGAGCCAGGACGAAGGCGGCGATCAGCGGCTATCAGGCGAGCCAGGGGTTGCCGGTGACGGGGGAGCCGTCGCTGGCGTTGCTGCGGCGGTTGCGCTGAAGGCAGGCGTCGGAGCCTCCGGCGGGGATATTTCGAGACAGATGAATGTGCGGTCGCGGCGATTTGCCGGGCGGCGTGGGTGTCGCAGGGTCTTGAAGGCGGTGGGGGCGGGGCCTAGTGTCCGGCGCATCAGTCAAGGGGCGGATGATGGCGGGCAAGCGCAGCATTTTCGAAGAGGTTGGCGCGGGGCAGACGGTGCCGGTGGCCCCAGTGGGCGGCGGCATCGACGCGCGGCCCCGGGGCGCGCGGGCGGGCATCCGGCTGTGGCTGGTGGCGCTGTTCCTGCTGGTTGCCACGATGATCGCGGTGGGCGGGCTGACCCGGTTGACGGATTCGGGGCTGTCGATCACCGAGTGGAAGCCGGTGACGGGCGCCTTGCCGCCACTGGATGAGGCGACCTGGGCCGAGGAGTTCGCCAAGTATCAGGCGATCCCGGAATATCAGTTGCAAAACAAGGGTATGAGCCTTGAGGCCTTCAAGTCGATCTATTGGTGGGAATGGGGGCATCGCCAGCTTGGCCGAATGATCGGCATTGTCTGGACGCTTGGTTTCGTGGGCTTTGCGGTGGCGCGGCAAATCCCGTCTGGATGGACCGGGCGGTTGCTGCTGCTGGGGGCCTTGGGCGGCGCGCAGGGGGCAATCGGCTGGTGGATGGTGTCCTCGGGCCTGTCCGGGGAGCGGCTGGATGTGGCGAGCTATCGGCTTGCGACGCATCTGGGGCTGGCCTTCGTGATCCTGGGGCTGATTGCGTGGTATGTGTTCCTGCTTGGTCGCAGCGAGGCGGAGTTGATGACAGCGCGGCGTGGGCGCGAGGCGAAGCTGTTTGGCCTGTCGACCGGGCTGATGCATTTCGCATTCCTGCAAGTTTTGCTTGGGGCGCTGGTGGCGGGGATTGATGCGGGGCGGGCGTTTCCGACATGGCCGGACATGAACGGGGCGTTCTTTCCGGCGGATGCGTTCTATGTGCCGGATGGGGCTGGGGGCAGCCTGCCGGTGTGGCATGCGTTCTTTGAAAACCCCGGGTCTGGTGCAGTTCATGCACCGGATGTCGGGGTATCTTTTGTTCGCTTTTGGCGTGGTGGTGTGGTTGCGCGGGCGCACGTCGGCCTACCGGGCGACGCGCGGGGCGTTCAACGCGGTGATGGCGATGCTGCTGGCGCAGGTGGCCTTGGGGATCGCGGCGGTGCTGACGGCGGCGCATGTGCATGTGGCGATCACGCATCAGGTGGGGGCCGTGATCCTGTGGGCGCTGATCATCCGCGCGCGGCATCTGGCGCAATACCCGGTGGCGGGTTCGATCCGGGAGGGAACGGCATGACGGCTTTTGACGAACTGATGGCGTATCAGCGCCAGACCGAGGCTTTGGCGCAGGTGGCGGGGCGGCTGGGCTGGGACCAGGAGACGGTGATGCCGGACGGCGCGGCGGGCCAGCGGGCCGAGGAGATGGCGGCGCTGGAAGGCGTGCTGCACGCGCGGCGGACGGCCCCGAGGTTGGGTGAGTGGCTGGCGGCGGCGAAGGCTCCGGATGCGGTGGGGGCGGCGCAGGTGCGCCAGATCGCGCGGGTCTACAAGCGGACGATGAAGGTGCCCGCGCGTCTGGCGGAGGAGTTGGCGCATCTGACCTCGCTGGCGCAGGGGATCTGGGCCGAGGCGCGGGCCAAGGATGATGTGGCGGCGTTTCTGCCGACGCTGGAGCGGGTGGTGGCGCTGAAGCGCGAGGAGGGGGCGGCGCTGGCGCAGGGCGGTGACCCCTATGACGCGCTGGTGGATGATTACGAGCCGGCGATGACGGGGGCCGAGATTGGCGCGATGTTCGACCGGATGCGGCCAAGGTTGGTCGCTTTGCGGGCGGCGGTGCTGGGGGCGGAGGCGCCGAGGGGGATGGTCGGGCGGTTTGACGGCGAGGCGCAGATGGCGCTGACGCGGGAACTGGCGACGGTGTTCGGGTACGACTGGAACCGCGGGCGGCTGGACAAGGCGGTGCATCCGTTCTCGTCGGGCTCGGGGCACGATGTGCGGATCACCACGCGGGTGAGCGAGACGGACCCGTTCAACTGCTTTTACTCGACGATCCACGAGGTCGGGCATGCGGCCTATGAGCAGGGGATTGACCCGGCCTACGCGCTGACGCCGATCGGGCAGGGCGCGTCAATGGGGGTGCATGAAAGCCAGAGCCGGAGTTACGAGAACCAGATCGGGCGGAGCCGGGCGTTTACCGGGTGGCTGTTTGGCCGGATGCGCGAGGTGTTCGGTGATTTCGGGATTGCGGATGCCGAAGGCTTCTACCGCGCGGTCAACCGGGTGCATGCGGGATACATCCGCACCGAGGCCGACGAGGTGCATTACAACCTGCATGTGATGATGCGCTTTGATCTGGAGCGGGCGCTGATCCGGGGGGATCTGGCGGTGGCCGATCTGGAGGCCGCGTGGAGCGACCGGTTCCGGGCCGATTTCGGCGTGGCGGTGGACCGGCCTTCGAACGGGCTGTTGCAGGATGTGCATTGGTCGTGCGGGCTGTTTGGGTATTTCCCGACCTATACGCTGGGCAATGTCTATGCAGGCTGCCTGACCAAGGCGATGCGGGCGGCGTTGCCGGGGCTGGACGGCGACATGGTGAAGGGTGACGTTTCGGCCGCGACGGGGTGGTTGCGGGCAAACCTGCAACGTCACGGTTCCCTGATGACCCCGCGCGAGACGGTAGAGCAGGCCTGCGGCTTTGCCCCCACCGAAGGGCCGCTGCTGGACTATCTGGAAGCCAAGTTCGGCGACATCTACGGGCTGTGAGCGGATCGGACAGCCCGGCGGTCTGGCTTTTGGCGCTGGGCCAGACGCTGATCTATGCGGGGTCATACTATGCCTTCCCCGCGCTGTTGCCCGATCTGGAGGCGGCGACGGGCTGGACCAAGGGCGAGCTGGCCATGGGGCCGACACTGGCCTTTCTGATCATGGCGGTGCTGACGCCGTTTACCGGGCGGCTGGTTGACCGAGGGCTTGGCGGCGAGATGCTGAGCTGGATGCCGGCGCTGGCCGCGCTGGGGGTTGCGGCCTTGGCGGTGGTGGACACGCATCTGGGCTGGCTGATGGCATGGGCCGTGATCGGTGTGGCGCAGGCGGGCTGTCTGTACGAAACCTGTTTCGCCTTTCTGACCCGGCGTCTGGGCGACGCGGCCCGAGCGGCGATCACCAAGGTCACGCTGGTGGCAGGCTTTGCCGGAACGCTGGCGTTTCCCTTGGGGCACTGGCTGGGTGAGGTGCAGGGCGGGCAGGGCGCGCTTTTGGTCTTTGCCGCGATCATGGCGCTGGTCATTCCGCTGAACACGGTGGCTGTGCGCCATCTGCGGCGACGCGAGCGCGCGGAACGGACGCAGGCCCCGACGCCGCCGGGCGTGTTGCAGGCGGCGTTGCGCAAGCCCGCGTTCTGGATCATCGCGGCTGCCTTTACGGCGATCTATCTGAACCACGGCGTGCTGATCACCTTTGTGCTGGTGCTGTTTGCCGACCGCGGTGCGCCCGAGGGCATGGCCGCGCTGGCCGCCGCGATGATCGGGCCGTCACAGGTGGTGGGGCGGCTGATGCTGATGGGCGCGGGCGCGCGGGTCACGACCGGGCAGGCGACGCGCGGCGCGATGGCGGCGGTGGTGCTGGCCAGTGGCATCCTGTGGCTGGCGGGGCTGGCACCGCTTTTGGTGTTCGGGTTCGCGCTGATCCAGGGCGCGGGGGCGGGGCTGATGTCGATCCTGCGCCCGGTTCTGATTGCCGAGGTTCTGGGGCGCGCCGGGTTCGGGGTAATCTCGGGCGCGGCGGCGGTGGCACCGATCCTTGCATCGGCCGCCGCGCCGCTGGTGGGCGCGGGGCTGCTGGCATTGGGCGGGCCGCCATTCGTTTATGCGGCCTGTCTGGGACTGGCGGCAGTCGGGCTGGGGTTGATCCTGTGGCTGCTGGCGCGGCCGGAGGATCAGTTCAGCGGCATATAGGAGAAGGTCTTGTCGGAGGTTGATCCGCCAAGGTCGAAGCGGACGCCAAGGCTGATCACGCTGCCCCGCGCATCGGAGAAGAGCGTGCCGCCGTCGTTCTTGTGACGTTTGAGATCGGCGTAGACTTCGGTCTGGTCGGAAATCTTGTATCCTGCCCCCACCGACAGCGTGCCGTAATACCCGGCCTCGTCGAAATCGGCATAGTGCATTCCGGCGCGGGCGGTCAGGGCGTTGCCGATGGCGTAAGACCCCATGACTTCGAACAGGGTGTAGGGCGCGCTGTTGTCGAAGGTGTCGCCAAGGCGCGCTTCGACGCGGATCGGACCGCCAAGATAAAGGGCTTCGGCGGCATAGACCTGGGTGCCGTCGGCAATGCCATCAGCCGAGACCATAGCGCCAAGGCGAAGGCTGTCTGACACATCCGTCGTCAGGTGCACGGCCAGCGCACTGGTGTGTTGCAGGTCGATGTCGTCGCTGCTGTCGATGTCCTTGCCAAGAAACAGGCCCGCTTGCACGCCGACGCGGCCGAACATCCAGCTTGCATCAAGGGTGCCACCGATGCTGTTCACATCATAGCCGGAATTGTCTTCGTAATGCCGGTAACGCAGGTCGACGACCGCGCCTTCATAGGCCTGCGCGCTGGCCATAACCGGGGATAGCGCCAAAACGGCGGTGATAAGTCTGCTCATTCGATGCCTCAATCGTTTGTTGTTTTGCACTATACTACTGAATCTGCGCGACTCTGTCACGCCTTGGTTTCAGCGGGGCCAATTGGGGGCGCGTTTTTCAAGGAAGGCGGCGATGCCTTCTTCGGTATCGCGCCACGCCATGTTTTCCTGCATGACGGCACCGGTCAGGGCGTAGGCCTCGGCCAGGGGCAGGGCGGCCTGATCGTAGAACGCGCGTTTGCCGATCTTTACTGCGGCGGTCAGTTTCGCGGCGATGGTGCGGGCGAGGGCGAGGGTTTCGTCGGCAAGGCTGTCCGGGGGGGCGATGCGGTTGACGAGGCCCGCTTCGCGCGCGCGGGCGGCAGAGATGAACTCGCCGGTGGTCAGCATTTCAAACGCGAGGGCAGGGGGGATCTTGCGGGTCAGCGCAACCATCGGGGTGGAGCAGAAAAGGCCGATGTTGACGCCGTTGACGCCGAAGCGGGCGGTATCGGCAGCGGTGACAAGATCGCAAGAGGCGGCAAGCTGGCAGCCGGCGGCGGTGGCAAGGCCGTGGACCTGGGCGATGACCGGCTGGGGCAGGGCGGGGATCATCTGCATGACGCGGGCGCATCGGGCGAACAGGTCGGCGTAGAAGGCGGCGCCCGTGTCGGGGGCGGTGCGGGCGGCCTGCATTTCCTTCAGGTCGTGACCGGCGCAGAAGGCGCGGCCTTCGCCCGCAAGGATCACCACGCGGATCGTGGCGTCTGCGGCAAGTGCGGTAAAGGCGCTTTCCAGTGCGCCAAGCATCGCTTGCGACAGGGCGTTCAGGCTGGCGGGGTTGTTCAGGGTGAGGGTGGCGACGCCGTCCTCATCGTGGCGGTGAAGCAGTTGGTCGGGCATGGTGGTCCCTTTCGATTTGCGGCAGCGTAGGGCGCAACGGAGCGGAGGGAAAGATGCAGGCAATGACAGCGGGCGAGTTGCAGGCGTTCCTGACCAGCGATTTCGGTCAGGTGGCGGCGGAGTATGTGGTGGAAAGCGCGGGCGTCGAGGGCGTGATGCTGCGGCTGGCGGTGGAGGAGCGGCATCTGCGGCCCGGTGGCACGGTGTCGGGGCCGGCGATCTTTGCGCTGGCGGATGTGGCGATGTATCTGGCGATCCTGGCGCGGATCGGTCCGAAGGCGCTGACGGTGACGACGAACTGCTCCATCGACTTCATGCGCAAGCCCGCGGCGGGGCGGGATCTGCGGGCGGTGGCGCGGGTGTTGAAGCTGGGCCGCAGCCTGGCGGTGGGGGATGTGATGGTGTTCAGCGATGGGGCGGATGAGCCGGTGGCGCGGGCCGGGCTGACCTATTCGATTCCACCCGAGCGTTGACGCACGGGGCGGGGTCGGCGCAGGATTGCACTGGCGTTCTAGAGGGAGAGCTGACGATGCGGTGGATGGTCGTGGGGTTGATGTTGCTGGCGGGGGCCGTACAGGCCGAGGTGACGGAGGAGCGGGTCACGATCGCATCGCAGGGCAAGACGATGGTCGGCACGCTGGCCTTGCCCGAGGGGGAACCCGCGCCGGTGGTGTTGCTGTTCCACGGCTTTACCGGCACGCGGGACGAGTTGCCGATTCCGGGCACCGAAGAGGGGGTCTTTTCACGCACCGCGCGGCTGTTGGCCGAGGCGGGCTATGCCAGTCTTCGGGTGGATTTCATCGGTTCGGGCGAAAGCGAGGGCGATTTTGCCGACACCACGTTTGAGGGGCAGGTGGCCGACGGGTTGGCGGCGCTGGCCTTTGCGCAAGGCGACGCGCGAGTGAAGGGCGACGAATTGCGCATCATCGGCTGGAGCCAGGGCGGGCTGGTGACCACAGCGGTTGCCGGGCGCAGCGACGTGCCGAAATCGGTGGCGCTGTGGGCGGCAGTGGCGGACCCGTTGACCACGTTTCAGGGTATTCTTGGGGTCGAGGCGGTGGCGGCGGGGCAGAAGACCGGCGACGTGCCCTACATGATCACGCTGCCCTGGGGTGCGGAGATCGGACTGAAGCAGGGCTTTTTCGACCAGTTGACCACCTTCAAGCCGACCGGCGAAATCGCGTCCTATGCCGGGCCGTTGTTCGTGGCACAAGGGTCTCTGGACACGACCGTCCTTCCGGTGGCGCAGGAGATGCTTCTGGCCGCGCATGAGGGCGAAGAGGAAGCCTTTACCCGCGAGATGGACCACGTGTTCAACGTCTTCACCTCGCCCGACACGCTGGATGAGATGGTGGCGGCGACCATCGCGTTCTTCAAGGCGCATTAAGAACGCGGGCGCGGCGCGGGTTTCGGCCCGCGCCCTGCATGATGGTCAGCCCTTGGTCTTGAGGAAGCGGCCTTCGATGGTGGCACCGCTTTCGATCACCACCGTCGCCGTCGTCACATCGGCGGTGACGGATGCGGTGGAGCGCAGGGTAAAGGCATGGCACGACACCTTGCCGTCGAAGCGGCCCTTCACCTCGACCGTGTCGGCGCGGACCGAGCCGGTCACGCGGCCTTCCTGCCCGATGATCAGCCCTTGGGCGGAGATGTTGCCGTCAATCTCGCCCAGCACCTCGACCAGTCCGGTCGACGTGATTTCCCCGGTGATGCGCAGATCGGCGCCAAGGACCGAGCGCGCGGAATTGGTGCCGCCGGTGGACGGGCGCGGCGGGGCGGGGGGAGCGGAGGTTGGGTCTGCGGTCTTGGAAAACATCGCGTCCGTCCTTGCAAGGCGCCCCGATCTGGGGCGAGCCGGGTTTGTGGCTGGTCTTGGTCCGATAAGGGCCAATCCGCGCGGGGCGGTCAAGCCCCGGGATGCGGGTAGACGGGCGGCCAAGCGGAAAACCCGCTGACCCGGCGCACGGCGGCGTCGCGGACATGTCGCAACGGGGCGTGACACTGCCGGGCCGGGGTGGTCAGATGCCGCGGCAGGGCATTGGGAAGGTATGGACGAAATGGCAGCGGATGCAGGGTTTTTTACGCCCGTCTCGGGGTTTGATCTGCCGCGATTCGCAGGCGTTCCAACCTTTATGCGGTTGCCGCATGTGCCGTTTGACCATCCGCGCTTTGGCGAGGTGCAGATCGGGCTGATCGGCGCGCCCTGGGATGGCGGCACGACGAACCGCCCCGGCCCCCGCCACGGGCCGCGCCAGTTGCGCGACCTGTCGACGATGATCCGCGCGCAGAACGGGGCCACATGGGTGGCGCCGTTCGAGTTGGCGCGCTGCGCCGATCTGGGCGACGTGGCACCGAACCCCGGCGACCTGATGGACAGTCTGGCGCGGATGGAGGCGTTTTATGATCGGGTGGTGGCGGCAGGCGTCCGACCGTTGACCGGCGGCGGGGATCACCTTTGCACGCTGCCGATCCTGCGCGCGGTGGCAAAATCGCGCCCGGTGGGGATGATTCAGTTCGACAGCCATACCGACCTGAACGACGTCTATTTCGGCACCAGTCGCTACAACCACGGCACGCCGTTCCGCCGCGCGGTGGAAGAAGGTCTGCTGGACCCAAAGCGTTATGTCATCATCGGCATCCGCGGCACGGCTTATGGCCGTGAAGATTGGGATTTCGCCGCGAGCGTCGGGATCAGGATCATTCCGATTGCCGAGTTCCATGCGCGCGGGGCCGAGGACGTGATGGTCGAAGCGCGCGAGATCGTGGGGCAAGGCGATACCTACGTGACCTATGACATCGACTTCGTCGACCCGACCTTCGCGCCCGGCACCGGCACGCCTGAGGTGGGCGGACCGACAAGCTGGCAGGCGTTGCAGGTGGCGCGCGGCTTGCGCGGGCTGAACATCGTGGGCGCCGATCTGGTGGAGGTGTCGCCCCCGTTCGATGCGTCGGGTGGGACGGCGTGGCTGGGGATCAGTTTGATGTTCGAGATCCTGTGCGTGATGGCAGAGCGGGTGAAGGGGTAGGGGGCCAGCCCCCTCGCCGCCCTTGGCGGCTTACCCCCGGGATATTTGGATGAAGAGGACGGGATGAAGATTGATCTGTTGTTTGTCGATGCGAAGGTCCTGACGATGGACGATGCCCGCCCTCGCGCCGAGGCGGTGGCGGTGGCGGGGGGCTGGATCGTGGCGGTGGGTGGGGCTGAGGTGGCCGCGCTGGCGGGGCCGGAGACACGGGTGGTGCGCTGTGGCGGGCGGACGTTGTTGCCGGGGTTTGTGGAAAGCCATCTGCATCTGGTGCTGGGCGGCGCGGAACTGGCGCAGTTGCAGATTGGCGGGGTGATGGGGTTCGAGGCGCTGAAGGCGGCGTTCGAGGACTACGCAGCCCGGCATCCGGGCGCGCCCTTGCTGATGGCGCAGGGGGCGGCCTACGGGATAGTGGGCGCGCCGGCGACGCGGCACGATCTGGACGGGGTGATCGCGGACCGTCCCATTGCGATGATGGCACCGGATCATCATACGGTCTGGGCGAATACCGCGGCGTTGCGCGCGGCGGGCCTCTTGGACGGCGCGGTGATGCCGCACGGGCATGAGGTGGTGATGGGGGCCGATGGCGCCGCCACCGGCGAATTGCGCGAGTTTGAGGCCTTCGGGCCGGTGCTGGCCTTGGGCGGCGAGGCGCACCTGCAGTTGGGGATTGCCACGGGGGGCGAGCCGGAGCCGTGGCCTGACGCGGCGCAGCGCGCGCGCGACAAGCACAAGATCGCTGCGGGGCTGGCGCATTGCGCGGCGCACGGCATCACCTCGATGGTGAACATGGACGGCAACCGCTACACCTGCGTGCTTTTGCGCGAGATGGCCGAGGAGGGGCGGTTGACCGCACGGGTCAAGGTGCCGTTCCACTTCAAGCCGCACATGGAGCTGGCCGAGCTGGAGAGGGCTACGGCGATGACGGCGGAGTTCACCGGCGACTGGGTGACAAGCGGGTTCGTGAAGATGTTCATGGACGGGGTCGTCGACAGCCGCACCGCCTATATGCTGAACGACTATCCCGGCGTGCCGGGGCACAAGGGCGAACCGTTGTTCGACCACGCCCGGTTTGAGGACATCTGCACCGAGATTGATCGGCGGGGCTTGCAGATTGCCGTCCATGCCATCGGCGACGGGGCGGTGCGGCAAACGATCGACGGGTATGAAGCGGCGCGGGTGCGCAACGGGGCGCGCGATGCCCGCCACCGGATCGAGCATATCGAACTGATCGACCGGGCGGATGTGCCACGGCTTGGTACGTTGGGCATCACGGCGAGCGTTCAGCCGCCGCATGCCCCGGGGGCAATGGATTTCCCGCTGGAGGCGATGGAGGCGGTGATCCCGCAGGATCGCTGGCCGGACGCCTATCTGTGCCGGACATTGGCCGAACACGGCGCGCCGTTGGCCTTTGCCAGCGACTGGCCGGTGACCGACGTGAGCGTGATGCGCGGAATTCAGGCGGCGCTGACACGAGTGCCTTATGCGGGCGCTCCCGACGAGCGGGTCGGGCTGGAGGAGGTGCTGCGCGCCTATACGGCCGGTGGTGCCTGGGCTGCACACATGGAAGGGCTGACCGGCACCCTGCGCGAAGGCATGGCCGC
>CAWGHN010000005.1:0-2500 GCA_963822435.1 uncultured Alphaproteobacteria bacterium | reverse complement strand
CGGTCGCCTCCCAAACAGTAACGGAGGCGCGCGAAGGTAGGCTCAGACCGGTCGGAAATCGGTCGTTGAGTGCAATGGCAGAAGCCTGCCTGACTGCAAGACTGACAAGTCGAGCAGAGACGAAAGTCGGTCATAGTGATCCGGTGGTCCCAAGTGGGAGGGCCATCGCTCAACGGATAAAAGGTACGCTGGGGATAACAGGCTGATGATGCCCAAGAGTCCATATCGACGGCATCGTTTGGCACCTCGATGTCGGCTCATCTCATCCTGGGGCTGGAGCAGGTCCCAAGGGTATGGCTGTTCGCCATTTAAAGAGGTACGTGAGCTGGGTTTAGAACGTCGTGAGACAGTTCGGTCCCTATCTGCCGTGGGTGTAGGAGACTTGAGAAGAGTTGCCCCTAGTACGAGAGGACCGGGGTGAACGAACCACTGGTGGACCAGTTATCGTGCCAACGGTAGTGCTGGGTAGCTATGTTCGGACAGGATAACCGCTGAAGGCATCTAAGCGGGAAGCCCCCTTCAAAACAAGGTCTCCCTTGAGGGCCGTGGTAGACCACCACGTCGATAGGCCAGAGGTGTAAGTGCAGCAATGCATTCAGCTGACCGGTACTAATGGCCCGATAGGCTTGATCTGATCCAGAAACAGCAAGGCAGAATATGCCCCGAAACGGATCGTCAAAAGCAACACATGCTGCTGCGCAGATCGCGCAGCCTGGACTTGGAACTCAACTGATGTTGTCGCGGGAAAAAAACGCCCGCGACCTGTCTCTGTTCCGGTTTGGTGGTCATAGCACGAGCAAAACTCCCGATCCCTTCCCGAACTCGGCCGATAAGTGCCGTCGCGCCAATGGTACTGCGTCTCAAGACGTGGGAGAGTAGGTCACCGCCAAACCTGATCAGACACAGTCACTCTCTCTAACGATCCAAAACAACGCTTCCGTCATCGCATCAGCCGCAACACGCAGCTCGCAATGACAACCGTCGCGGGGTGGAGCAGCCCGGTAGCTCGTCAGGCTCATAACCTGAAGGCCGCAGGTTCAAATCCTGCCCCCGCAACCAAAATTACACGTCTTATCAAGGACATGCACAGCGCCCTACGGGGCGCTTTTTGCATTCGCGCGTGTACATCAACGCCACATCAACACCACCACAGAAAAACCGCAACCGCACACATAATCGTGCAGTGAGCTGCGTCGACGGACATACCCATGAACGTGCCATTGCGCAGCAATCCTAAGGCGGGCATCGTTGGCCATGACCTGCCCCCCGGAAGTTCCCTCGCCGTGATGTAGAGTCTGCCCAACCTGAGAAGGAGCAGACGACATGAGGAAAAGCCGTTTCACCGAGGCGCAAATCATCGGGATGATCAAGGAGCAGGAGGCTGGTTTGCCGACCTCCGAGCTCTGCCGAAAGCACGGGCTGAGCCCTGCGACGTTCTACAAGCTGAAGGCCAAGTATGGCGGGATGGACCTGTCCGACGCCAAGCGGCTGAAGCAGCTCGAGGACGAGAATGCGAAGCTAAAGCGCCTGCTTGCGGATGCGATGCTGGACAACGTCGTGCTCAAGGATCTCTTGGGAAAGCCCTGACGACACCGATGCAACGGCGGGAGGCAGTCCTGCGGGCGCTGAAGGATCATCCGATCTCTCAAAGCCGGGCCTGCGTCCTGATCGGTGTCGATCCGAAGACGGTGCGGCGTGAGAGGCCGCCCGATAACCCGGAAATCCGTGAGGAGATGCACAAGATCGCCGAGAAGCGCCGTCGCTTCGGCTACCGGCGTGTGGGCATCCTGCTGGAGCGCAAGGGCATGATCATGAACGAGAAGAAGCTCTATCGCATCTACCGGGAAGAGGGCCTGTCGGTGCGCCGCCGCCGTGGCCGCAAACGGGCGCGCGGCAGCCGATCCCCGATGCCAGTGCCGCTGCGGCCGAACCAGCGTTGGTCCCTGGACTTCCTGTCCGACACGTTCGGGGCCTGCCGCAAGTTCCGCATCCTCGCTGTGAACGACGATTGCTGCCGCGAGAACCTGGCGCTGATCGCCGACACCAGCATCTCGGGGGCCAGAGTGGCGCGGGAACTCGATGCGCTGGTCAGGATCTACGGCAAACCAGCTTGCATCGTCTCTGACAATGGCACCGAGTTCACCAGCAAGGCCATCCTGAAGTGGGCGAACGACAACAAGGTCGAGTGGCATTACATCGATCCGGGCAAGCCGCAGCAGAACGGCTACATCGAAAGCTTCAATGGTAGCCTGCGCGACGAATGCCTGAACGAGGAGATCTTCGACAGCTTGGCCGATGCCCGCCGCACGCTGGCCCTCTGGCGCTACGACTACAACAACGTCAGGCCCCATTCCTCGCTGGGCAACAAGACCCCGTCCGACGCGCGCCGGGCGCTTGAGCAATCTGAGGGCTCCGCGCCCGGCGCGCTTGCCCAACCCGAAACCGACCACTATCAACCCCAAGGACTCTCGCTATGAACGAGGGACGACCGGGGGGAAGG
>CAWGHN010000004.1:0-1287725 GCA_963822435.1 uncultured Alphaproteobacteria bacterium | reverse complement strand
TAGTCTAGGGTCAGGACCCATTGATCTGCTTGAGGCTGCCGCCGCTGCGTGATTTAAGGCCGCTGAGCTACGGGGGTGATCATGAGCACTCTATTCTGGCTGACGGACGAGCAGGTGGAGCGGCTGAGACCGTTCTTTCCGAAGAGCCATGGCAAGCCGCGCGTCGATGATCTGCGGGTTTTGAGCGGCATAATCTTTATCAATCGCAATGGCTTGAGGTGGTGCGATGCGCCCAAGGAATATGGCCCGCCGAAGACGCTCTACAATCGATGGAAGCGGTGGGGTGACATGGGGGTCTTCGCCAGGATGATGGAGGGGCTGGCCTCAAAAGGCACCGAGCAGAAGACCATCATGATCGACGCGACCTACCTGAAGGCGCACCGCACGGCTTCGAGCCTGCGGGCGAAAAAGGGGGGCCCGACGAACAGCGCGGGCGCTTGATCGGTCGGACCAAGGATGGGTTGAACACCAAGCTGCATGCCGTCACCGATGCGAGGGGGCGTCCGCTGAAGTTCTTCATGACCGCAGGCCAGGTCAGCGACTACACCGGAGCCGCAGCCCTGCTGGGCAGTTTGCCCGCTGCGGAATGGATGCTCGCTGACCGGGGCTATGACGCCGACTGGTTCCGGGATGCGTTGAAAGACAAGGGGATACGCCCCTGCATCCCTGGTCGGAAGTCGCGCGGCAAGGCCGTCCGCTACGACAAACGACGGTACCGGCGCCGCAACCGGATCGAGATCATGTTCGGCCGATTGAAAGACTGGCGCCGCGTTGCAACTCGCTATGACAGGTGCGCCAAGACCTTCCTCTCCGCCGTCGCCCTCGCCGCAACTGTCATCTTCTGGCTTTGACGATCAATGAGTTTGGACCCTAACAATAGGGCTGAGAACTCGCACCTGCCGTTCCGACGACCCGGTCGCATGTGTGCGGGCAATCAACAGAAGCGGCCAACTTTCCTGCACCGAGTTGAGCGGCCGACGATGTCGGCCGCTTTGGAAGCTCAGAGCCTTCGGACATGACGCGCATCAGGGCTTGTTCCTGCCTTTGTCCTTGCCACTAGTGGTGGCGCCGCCTTTACCCGGATTGCTCTCATCCACGCCGTCCGCGTCATTGCCATGGCCATTGTCATCGTGGTCTTTGGCTTTGTCCATGTCGCCACCTTGACCCGGATTGCTCTCGTCGACGCCATCTGCATCGTTGCCGTGACCGTTGTCTTCGTGGTCCTTGGCTTTGTCACCGTCGTTGCCAGGGTTGCCGTAGTCGACGCCGTCCGCGTCATTGTCATGGCCATTATCCTGGTCGGCCGGCTGTTCTTCCTCGGTCACGGGAGTGGCTGGCTCTTCCGCAGCGGGCGTCTCGGCTGCAGGCTCTTCAGCGACGGGCTCTTCGGCTGGCACTGAGTCTGCGTGCTCTTCCTCTACCGGCGCTTTGGCTTCGGATTCATCGCCCGAGGACTGCCGCGTTTCGATAGCAGGAATATCGTCGCTCGCAGCCGTCGGCACTACCTGCGGCTCAATCGGGCCTGGCACCTCGATCGAAGCCTTGTCGACTGGGTCGGTCGGGGCGGGATCTGCCGGTGCCGCCGCCTTCACACGGAGTACTTTTGCGCTGGACCCAAACTGACAGTTTACGTCCGAGCGGTAGTAGGCGTTGGAGTTGGGAATCTGGACCAGGTAGCAACCGTCTTTCCGAGTTTCCGCGAAAGCCGACGTCGCACAAACACTGAGCACTGCACTGAGAACAAGACGCTTCATCGTCGGAATCCCTTAATGGATCAGACTGGGTTGCTTCTCCCGATGCGTTCTTGGGCATGCTCGGAAGCGATGAGCTTGATATGTCAGCCCCGGGACCACGTCGCCACAGGTACCGCCGACACCTATCCAAAAAGACAAGTGAGCAATTGTAGCTGTTTTCCGAACCGCTAGATAAACCGGAGATTGTTTCCAAACACCGAAAAACTTCCAAAAGCAGACACGAATACGCGCCGAGCCAGCCACAATGCGATTCGAGTTGGGGAAAACAGAGTGTAACCCGCGTTTGATGAACGAAAGATGAATGCGGGGAAAGTCCATATAACGCCTTGGTATCAATATCTAAGGCGGTCTGCGGAGTTGGGGTCACAGCGTCTCAAACCGCTTTCCTAAGAAAGACATCGTTCTGGCGCGAAATTGCCCCGCAGCGCCCTCGGTCGGGTCGCCGAGCAACGTGAGCAAATGCTCAACGTCAGGCGGAAAGATGGGATTGTCATTCACCCGCCGCTTGTTATGCTACCAAGGTATTTTGCAGTCTTTACTTCCTTTAACCGCGATTTTCTGAGGGTGTTGCTATGTCGGTTTATAAGATCGGCTCATCCCATAACGGTGGCTTTCGTGTTCTCTTGCCTCCGGATGATGAACCCATTGCGAGGCCAAGGCGAGGCGTTGGCGCGCTCATTGCTTTCATCATAGGTGCCTTGGTCGGCGGAAGCAGTTGCGCTGTCGCATGCGCGCATTTTGACGACCACGGCCGACCATTCGTCGCGACGCGCCCAGATTAACTGCCCTCGCCTGAGCGCCTGGCACAAATCTGGAACAAGAACTCCGCGAGGGCTGGGGGCCAACGCGGAGCCGTTGTCATGGCCAACAACTGGGTGAAGGTCCGGCTGACCTGGCGAGGGGAACTCGACGGCGGTCTCAGGTGCCTTCACTTCGGGTCGCAACGCGGAGAGTGCAGATCGGTTCCGCCTCACATCCCAACGCCGTGGCTCCGTTACTGAAGGAACCAGACAGAGGCATCACCTCTTCCCCTGCAGGGAGCCCCTGTCTGCCAGTCAATGTCCCCCGCGCTTTCAGGCACGCGATACTTAAGTTGACCGACCTTCAAGGTTTTGGTCAAGCGTTTCGCTTCACCTTGGAGCGGAATCGCTCCGCGGTCTCGGATGCCCCTACAGCCGACAGAATTTCAAGATCAACCGTGCCGCTGCTCTCGCCGAGTGGCGTCAACTCTCTGCAGCCTGACATAAGCGGGTTTGGGCAAAGAGAGACCAGTTCGCCTTCGTCTGACAGCGTCGCCATAAAACAATGATATTGAATGATTTTTCTGAGCGTGTCGGTATTTCCCCGCGTTTCCGGGGGTTAGTCTGGCGGTTCCCCGACGGAGACGATCCGACCCCTCTGCTTTCCCTGCAAATCCGCCTCGCGTCACCGAGACGAAGGAACAACCCTTGGCATCGAGCCGCTCTACAAGTCGCCCGAAGTCGACCAGCGAGCGGGTCAGCCGGTCGATCTTGTTGACCACGACCATGCCGATGCGCCCGCGTCGATCTCGGCCAGAAGCCGCTGCAGGGCGGGTCGATCAAGGTTGCCGCCGGAGAGACCGCTGTCATCGAAGCGGTCTGGGACGAGCTTCCAGCCTTCGTGACGCTGACTTGCGACATAGGCGGCGCATGCCTCATGCTGCGCATCGAGCGAGTTGAAAGCTTGGTCCAGACCCTCGTCCGTCGACTTGCGGGTGTAGATCGCGCAGCAGATCACCGGCTTCTGGGTCATGCCGCACGCTCTCGCTTCGGCGCGCCCCGCACAAGACTCTGCGTCTGCCGTGCCCGCGCCTTGCCCTACGCCGGTTTACCTCCCCCGCCATCCGCGCTGACCAGCCCGAAGAACCGCGGACCCGACCAGCGCGCGCCGGTGATTGCGCGGGCAATGGTGGAGAGCGAGCGGTGTGGAGCGCCGTTCCAGAGAAACCCCTCGGGCAGGACATCGACGACATGGGTGGTGTGATGAACCTCGCCCTGATGCGTTTGATTGACCATCAGTTCCTTGAGACCCCGTTCTACGGCGTGCGGCAGATGACGTGGCATTTGCAGAACGCAGGTCATGCCGTGAACGAAAAGCGCAGCAGCAATTGTCGGCGGACGTGGCGCTCTGCTACCCAACAGCCTCGGCCAGTTCCTGGATCGTGGCAAAATCACCAGCCTCCATGCGCCGCCGCCAACCCCATGCGCGGCCTATGGTGCGGAGAACGTGCGGATCCTGCGTCTGATCATCGCCGGGCCGGCAGTCGGCGGGGGGCATGATTTTCGGCCGCCCGTTCTACTTGCGCACCTTCGCGGGATCAGCACCCTAATTGTGTCATTGAAGAGTGGCGCGGCCTTCTCGCGGCCTGACATCCAGCCGGGGTCGGGGAAATGGAAACCGGTTCGGGTTTGTCTGACAGCATCAGCACCCGCCATCAAGCTCGGTCGAGCGCGTCGAGGTAGCATGATAGACCGGCCTTCATCGAGATCTCGGGGCGATATCCCAATTCGGTTGCGCAAAGCTTGTTTGCAATCATGCTGGGTATAGCCTGTGTCTGAGGCTTTCCGGTCAAGGAAATGTTCGCACCGTGCCGAAGATCCCGAATTTCTTCGACAATTGTTCCAAGCGGGCAGCCAGAGCCAGCCGAAACATTGTAAATCATGTGGGTCAACGAGGTCTTTTGCGCGGCACAAAGAATGGCCCCTACTGCATCGTCTATATACAGGTAATGCGTCAGGTCTTTAGGGTGAACATCAAAGGCCTCGGGCTTTCCGTCGATGGCTGCACGTAATATGCGTTCCAGCATGGTCGGAGTCGTTCTGCCAGGGCCATATATCCAGGACAGGCGCAGCGCGACCGCATCGAGACCATGTTCCCGGACGTAGCCGATCATGGCATGTTCTGCTGCCAATTTACTTGCGGCATAGACCGAGACCGGGGATGGGAGGGTTTCTTCGCCCACCGGACCCGTTCGGCGCCCATATACTTCGGTCGTCGAGCAGATGACGAGGCGCCCAGCGCCGTGGTGCCGCGCTGCCTCGAGCAGATGGGCCGTGCCCGATGCATTTATGCGCCAGATATCAAGCGGCCTTTCGGCCATCACCATGGGCCCCGAAACAGCCCCGCAATGAAAGACCGTATCGAAAGGTCCCTGCGCCAAAAGCGCCATTACAGCTTCAGGATCGGTGAGGTCGCAAGGTATGTCGCCGCTCGAAAGATCGCTGGTCACGAGGGGCACACCATCTGTCCGGAGCCGCCGCGTCAGTGCCAAGCCGAGGAACCCGCCCGCACCGGTGAGTAGGACCTTTCCGAGGCTGCGCGTTGCCATCATCGGCTCAGTTCCGCGACCAGTGACTCTGTCGTGCATTGGCGGCAGTAGCCCTTGATGGCGCGGACCGATGCATCGTGGCGTTCGGCTGTGTAGGTGGCGCAGGCATCGGGGACCAAAGTGACCAGATAGCCCAGATCGCAGGCGTCCCGAACCGCCGATTCGACGCATTGGTCGGTGACGACGCCACACAGGATGACCTGACGGATTTCCATACTGCGCAACAAATAATCAATGTTGGTCGATACGAAGACGTTCGATGAATTCTTGCGCAGCACGATCTCGTCTTCGTCTGGCGCAATGGCATCGCAGACCTGTGCATCCCAAGTGCCCTTGGCCACGTCGATGCCCGATATCCGGTAATCTAGGCTGCGGTCGCGACCGTCCCGCGTTAGGTTTTCGATGACGGCATACATCACCTCAAGACCGGCTGAGCGGGCGGCGCGTTGAAGGCGCTGCATGTTTGGCAGCGCGATTTTCTCAAGCCGGTCAAAGTAATAGTCGTATTTCGACCGTTCGGTGAGTGACAGTTCCTTGAACTCTGACCCGCCTCGATGCGCGGCGTAATTCTGGACGTCGATGAAGATGATTGCTGCTTGCGCCGGAATGACCGGGACATCTCGGGTCAGGGTGGCAACCATGGTCTCTGTCCTCTCCTTATGCGGAATGGGTGATGCGAGATCATTCATGCCTCTTGTAACAAAATCAATATTCTTCATACTTCCATTACAAATATTACAGATTCCGCCCGAATCCCCTGCGACGAACAGCCAAAGGCCGCCCGAGATGACCGACGCAGCCCCTGCTTTTCTTAAGGTTTCCGAGCTGAGCAAGCACTTCGGAGGCGTGCGAGCGCTCGATTCCTTTTCTTTCTCGTTACGCGAGGGAGAGCTGCTTGGCCTGATCGGTCCGAACGGGTCGGGCAAGACGACGGCCTTCAACCTGCTGACCGGCGTGTTGCGCCCGACCGGGGGCCGGATCAACTTTTGCGGCGAGGAAACCGCCGGGAACGCGCCTGCGCGGAATGCACGCCTCGGGATGGCGCGGACGTTCCAGAACATCCGGCTGTTCCGCGACTTGCCCGTCCTCGACAACGTGATGGTCGGCCTTCACATGCGGCGGGGTCCAAAATTCCTGGCGTCGATCTTACGGACCGTCGCCGCGCGCGAGGCTGAGGCGGAAATCCGCAGCAAGGCGATGGAAACGCTCAGGGTGGTAGGGCTCGAACGGCGGGCGGGCGATCTGGTCAGCAGTCTGCCCTATGGTGACCAGCGCAAGGTCGAGTTCGCGCGGGCGCTGGCCACGGAGCCAAAGCTGTTGCTGTTGGACGAACCGACGGCGGGGATGAACCCGCAGGAGACCGCTGATCTGGGCCGCACGATCCGCAGGCTGCATGACCAATTAGGCATCACGACGCTGCTCGTCGAGCATGACATGAAGATGGTCATGGGTATTTGCGACCGGATCGTCGTGGTCAATCAGGGTAAGTTCCTTGCCGGTGGCACGCCTGCCGAGGTACAGCAGAACCCCGCCGTGATTGAAGCCTATCTAGGCCGGCGGAGAAAGGCTGACCATGCTGTGGCTTGACGATGTCCATGTCCACCGGTCTGGCACGCACGCCATTCGAGGCATCAGCGTTTCGGTCATGCCCGGAGAGATCGTTGCCCTTATCGGGGCCAATGGTGCGGGCAAGACGACAACGCTCGCGACCATTTCGGGCCTGCTGCGACCCAAGTCGGGCAAGGTCCGGTTCCAGCCCGACGCCAGCTTGCCCGCGATGGACCTGAGCAGCTTGCCGGCGGAAGAGATTGTTCGAAGCGGTATTTCGCATTGCCCCGAGGGACGGCAAGTGTTTGCCGCGCTCAGCGTTGCCGAAAACTTGCGCATCGGCGCCTATGTGCGCCGCGACCGGGCAGAGATCGACGCGGATATCGCGCGGATCGAGGAGCAATTCCCCATTCTGCGCAGCCGTGAATCGGTTCCGGGCGACCGGCTTTCGGGTGGCGAGCAGATGATGCTGGTGATTGGCCGTGCCCTTATGAGCCGACCGAAGCTGTTGCTGCTGGATGAGCCTTCGTTGGGGCTCGCCCCGAAGCTGGTTGAGCAGATTTTCGAAATTCTAGAACAGTTGAGGGCGGACGGGATGACGATTTTGCTGGTGGAGCAAAACGCATCGATGGCCCTCGAGATCGCGAACCGCGCCTATGTCCTGGAAGCAGGCAAGATTGTGCTTTCGGGGACTGGTGCCGAGCTTGCCGACAATCGCGATGTGCAACGCGCCTATCTGGGAGTCGCCTGATGAATTCGGCTTATATCCTGTCGCAGGTAGCGAACGGTCTGATCCTTGGCAGCATGTATGCGCTTATCGCCATTGGATTTTCGATGATCTACGGCATCGTGCGGCTGATCAACTTTGCTCATGGAGACATCTTCACGGTCGGCGCCTTCACGACGTTGGTCAGCATTTCGGCGCTGGGTCTGCCCTTTCCGGTTGTCGTCGTCGTGGTCGTTGCCGTGGGCGCGCTGTCAGGCATCTTGATCGAGCGGGTGGCGTTTCGCCCGATGCGGGGCGCACCACAGGTGACCGGCTTCATCGCCTCCCTGGCCGTGGCGATCTTCATCGAGAACCTTGCGGTGATGACGATCACGGCCCAGCCGCGCAGTTTTCAGGTGCCCGACTATCTCAATACGCTCATGGCCCTTGGGGGATTGCAGGTCAGGCTGGTCGATATCGTGATCATCGCCCTGTCGATCGTGCTTATGGTCGCGCTTGTGGTCTTTGTGCGCTTTACCAAGACCGGCGTTGCGATGCGTGCCACCGCCGAAAACTATGACGTGGCCCGCCTCATGGGCATCAACATCAACCGCATGATCATGCTCGCCTTCGCCATAGGAAGCGGATTGGCCGCGGCGGGTGGTCTGATGTGGGGAAGCAAATACGGCCAGATCAGCCCCGCAATGGGCCTGCTGCCCGGCCTCAAGGCATTCGTCGCGGCGGTGATCGGCGGGGTAGGGTCGATCCCCGGGGCAGTTCTTGGCGGCTTTCTGCTCGGCTTGGCGGAAGTTCTTTTCGTCGGCCTGCTCCCGCCCGAGTTTTCCGGCTATCGCAACGCATTCGTCTTTGCGGCACTAATCGTCGTGCTGCTGGTCATGCCCAATGGTCTGCTGGGCCGCAGTACCGAGACGCGCGCATGATGGGAACATTGGCAAAGACGTTGTTGGTTCTGCTCCTCGCGGTGGGTT
Organism: uncultured Alphaproteobacteria bacterium; assembly: GCA_963822435.1. Classification (GTDB taxonomy): domain Bacteria; phylum Pseudomonadota; class Alphaproteobacteria; order Rhodobacterales; family Rhodobacteraceae; genus JAUYQR01. Next base: position 1,279,379 of record CAWGHN010000004.1, on the reverse strand, counting down.
TGATCTATGCCGCCACGCAAAGCCTGAACCCTTACACGATTTCCATTGTCGGCTTCGTCGGCATCAACATCATCCTTGCCGTCAGCCTTAACATCACAAACGGGTTCATCGGGCTGTTCTCGCTAGGGCATCCGGCCTTCATGACGCTGGGCGGCTATCTGACGGCACTGCTGGTCATGGACCCTGCACGGAAGGGGGCAATGCTCAAGGCCTTGCCAGAGGTGATCGTGATGCAGCATTGGCCCTTTCCGCTGGCCGTGCTGGCGGGTGGCCTGTTCTCGGCCTGTTGCGCCGTCATCGTGGGCTTTCCGGTGCTGCGGCTGCGAGGGCATTATCTGGCCGTTGCCACGCTCGGGCTTATCTTCATCGTGCAAAGCTTTGCGGTGAACATGTCGGGCGTGACCCGCGGGGCGCTGGGGCTGAGCGGGCTGCCACCGCTGACGTCACTGGCTTGGGTTTACCTCTTCGTCGCATTGACCGTCTACGTCAGTTGGCAGCTGAAGCATTCTTCGCTCGGGCGCACGATGTTGGCCATCCGCGAGAATGAACTTGCCGCAGCCTGCCTGGGCATCGACGTGGCGCGGACCCGGGTACTCGCGTTTGCGCTGGGTGCGTTCTTCGCGGGCATCGCCGGCGGCTTGTGGGTGCATCTGGTCACCCTGATCAGCCCGTCTTCATTCACCTTTCTTATGGCTTTCCAGCTTGTCGTGATGGTCGTTCTTGGCGGCACGGGAAGCATTGCGGGCGCTGCCGTCGTCGCCGTGGTCATGACCGTGGCGACCGAGATGTTGCGCCCTGTCGAAGAGGCGGCAGGCCTCTTCGGGGCAAGCCAGATGATCGTTGCTGTTATCGTGCTTCTAGTCCTGATTTTCCGACCGACCGGCCTGTTCGGAACAGCCGAGCCCGACGTGTTAGGGGCGTTTAAGCGCCTTGCAGGCCGCAATAGACCGCAACCAACAGGGAACCCGTAGAAAAGGAAACTACCATGCCTAACTGGAGTTTGAAGTTTGCCGCTCTGGCCACCGCCGGGATGATGCTTGCCGCCCCTCTGCCTGTGCTTGCAGAGGATCAGATCAACATCGCGGCCCTTTACAACGTGAGCAGTGGCGGGCTTGCCTCGCTTGATGGTCCGTCGCTGAACGGCGTCAAGCTGAAGGCCAAGATGATCAACGAGGCCGGCGGTTTGCTTGGCGGTCGGATGATCGAGGTGACGGCGATCGACACCAAGGACGACACGCGTGAAGCCGCTACGGCGGCCCAGCGGGCCGTGGCGATCCCCGGGCTGACTGCGGGTATCGGACACAGCGACAGCACCTTTGCTCTTGCCTCGGCACCGCTTTTCCAGACTGCGGGCATTCCGTTCGTGACCTCGGGCGCAACCTCGCCTGATCTGCCTGACATGGTCGGGTCCGAGATGTTCCTCGTTCCATTCGGCGATGACGTTCAGGCCCATGCCATGGCCGAATATGCCTACAACACGCTCGGCCTTCGCAACATCGCGCTCTGGACCGACAATGCCATGGATTACACCACCGGACTGTCGCGCTATTTCACTGAGCGGTTTACCGCCCTTGGCGGAAAGGTGGCGATCGAGGATGTCTACATGACCACCGATCAGGATTTCTCGGCACTGGTTGCACGTCTGCAATCCACCCCGGACATCGACGGCGTGTTCGCGTCGTCCGGTCCCGATACTGCCGGGATCATCGTGAAACAGATCCGCGAGGCGGGCATCGCTTTGCCGATCATGGCGGGAGACGGGTTCGACACGGACCTCTTGACCTCGGTTCCCGGCCCGACGCTTTCGACCAACGTCTACTTCACCACGCATGCCTATGTCGGGCTTGAGACGGGCCCCGCCGATACCTTCCGTGCGGCTTACGAAAAGGAATACGGCAACCCGCCGGAAAACGCCTTTGCCGCACTGGGCTATGATGCGATGGGGCTTGTCGCGGATGCGATCACCCGTGCGGGAAGCGCGGATCCCAAAGCCGTGACCGAAGCGCTTGCCGCGACCAGCGGCTATGCCGATGCGGTCACCGGCGCGATTGCTTATGTGGGCGGAAGCCGCGTTCCCAGCAAGCCGGTTGCGGTCATGCATGTGGTGGATGGTGTGGTTTCGTTGGAAACTACGGTGACCCCCCAGAACTGACACCTGGTATCGGTTCGTCCCGCCGCAGTCTCTGCTGCGGCGGGACCGGATTGGTGTACGCGAAAGGACTGCCACCGTGCTGACACCGAACAGATTGTTACAGCCCGGCGATGTGGCACCGTTCGGGGTAGAAAACCCTGACGGAGCTTCGCCGATCCTTTTCCTGTCGGACCACGCCGGTCGCGCTATCCCGCAGCGGCTTGGCGATCTGGGCCTGCCCGAGTCAGAGTTGGCGCGGCATATCGGCTACGACATCGGCATCTATGGCGTGACGACCACGCTCGCGGCCGAACTGGATGCCACCTATATATTTCAGTCCTATTCGCGGCTCGTAATCGATTGCAACCGCAGGCCGAAAGTCTCGCAGTCGGTGATGGTGCGCAGCGACGGAACCGAGGTTCCCGGCAACATCGGGTTGGCCCTCGAAGAAATAGCCGCGCGCGAGGATGAAATCCTTCGCCCCTATCAGGACCGCATCGCCGCAGAGATCGTCCGGCGTTCCCAAGCCGGTCATGCGACCGCGATCTTCGCCATGCACAGTTGCACGGATCGTCTGCGCAGCGATGGCATTTGGCGCCCGTGGGAGATCAGCGTCATCGCCGAGACCGACTGGCGCGTCGGCAACGCTCTGGTCGAAGTGCTGCGTGAGAAGACGGGGCTCTGCGTCGGGGTGAACGAACCTTACAATGTGAACATGGAAGCCGATTACACCGTGCCCGTGCATTGCGAGGGCAAGCACATTCCATATGTCGAGATAGAAATCCGGCAGGATCTTATCAGCGACGACAAGGGCCAGCAAGAATGGGCTGCACTTCTGGCACCAATATTTCCAGAAGCCGTGCTGCGGTCCGGCGTGGCGCAAGGATGATCTGATGCCGTCCTCCTACGCGAAAGCAACTTCCATTCAGGACCGCGTGCGCCGCGAGATCGCTGATTTCCCCGAGGCGGAACGCCGCGTCGCCCATGCCTTGATTGCGGATTACCCGATGGCGGGGCTGGAAACAGTCGCCCGCTTCGCCCGCCGCGCCCAGACCAGCGGACCGACGATCCTGCGCTTCGTGGCCCGGCTCGGCTTTGACAGCTACGTGGATTTTCAGGATGCGATCCGCGGCGAGATACAGGCGCGACTGCAGGGACCCCTGTCACGCTACGACACCCAAAAGGACGAAACGCCGGAACCGAACCTGCGGATGGCGCAAGCCATCCAGCAGAATATCGAAACCGTCGAACGCGATCTGCGCAGGGACTTGCCTCGCATCGTCGACCATCTTGCCGATCCGGCGCGGAACATCTTCTGCATCGGTGGCCGGTTCAGCCGAATGTCCGCTGCCTATCTGCAGCATTATTTGCGTGAAGTGCGACCCTCGGTCCGGCTGGTCCGCGACAGCAGCGCCGCATGGGCCGATTATCTTCTCGACGTGCGCCCAGACGATGTCGTCGTGATCTTCGATTTCCGCCGTTACCAGCGTGATGTCCTCGATTTCGCCAAGGGTGCTGCCGCGCAAAAGGCGGTCATCGTGTTGGTCACGGATGTGCTCTACTCGCCCATCGCGGCAATATCCGACTTTGTCATCCCGTGCCCCGTCACTGTTCCGAGCGCCTTCGACTCGGCCGTGACCGGCCTGGCAGTCGTCGAGATCATCACCGCCGCCGTGGTCGCCAGACTGGGTGAGCGCGCCAAAGACCGCATCGCCACGCTCGAAACGCTCCGCAAGCCATTCAACCTCGGGCATTGACCCGCCTTTCCGGTAGAGATCTGACCATGCAGCAAGTCCCGATAACGATGTTTTGTTATACTGATTTCTCGGCGCAGGTCCGTGGAAAGGGCTTTCCGACGCGGCAACTCGACAAGCGATTGAAATCCGGGATCGGCTGGACACCCAACAACATCATGTTCACGGCACTCGGCACCATCGCGCCCGGGGAATGGGGGGCGCATGGGGATGTGATGCTTGTGCCCGACGAAGCGGCAGGGGTCGAAGTTGATTTCGGAGACGGCACTCCGGCAGAGCGGTTCTATCTCTGCGATGTGAAAAACACCGATGGCACTGCGTGGGATTGCTGTCCCCGTTCGCTCTTGCGAGATGCCGCAGAGGAATTGCTGCGCGAGACGGGGTTGACGCTGCGCGCCACCTTTGAACATGAATTCATCTATACCGGGGCAAATGCGCGGCCGGGCGACAATTATACGCTTGATGCGGTCAGGCGGCACGGACGCTTTGGCGAGACCTACCTTGCAGCGCTCGCTGTCGCAGGGGTCGAGGTCGACAGCTACCTTGCCGAATTCGCTCCCGGCCAGTTCGAGGTGACCGTGCCACCGCAAGACCCTATCGCGGCTTGCGATACGGCCATGATCATCCGCGAACTTGCTCGCGCAACGGCATGGCGGCTTGGCCAGACCGTCAGCTTTTCGCCACGCGTGCAGGCCGATGGTCTGGGCAGCGGCGTGCACATTCATTTCAGCCTGTGGGACCAAGCGGGTAAACCCGTAAGCCGTGACCCCTCCCGCCCCTTTGACTTGAGCGAGGTTGCGGGGCAATTCCTGTCGGGCATCGTGCGCCACATGCCGGCGCTTTGTGCATTCACCGCACCGACACCGGTATCCTACCTGCGTCTGGTGCCGCACGCGTGGACAGGCATCTGGTCGAACGTCGGGGTGCGCGATCGTGAGGCTGGCTTGAGAATTTGCCCCACCTTCGGCACCGATCCGGCGTCAGTCGCGCGGCAGTTCAACTTTGAATACCGGGCAGCGGATGCGACCGGAAACCCCTATATGCAACTCGCCGTCATCCTGCGGGCCGGTCTTGCCGGTATCCGTGGAAAGCTGGCCGACCCGAGTCCCACGGTCGAGGAAGACCCCGAGACCATGTCCGAGAGCGAACGGAAGGCGCGCAATATCCAGCGCCTGCCCGCTTCCGCCGATGAGGCCATTGCCGCGCTCGAAGCCGATGCGAGAGTGCAATCCTTCATGCCGCCTCGCCTGTTGACGGCCTATCTTGCCAACAAGCGGGGCGAATTCGCGCTGAGCAGGGATTGGACACCGCAGGAAATCTGCAAGCGATATGCCGAAGTATTCTGAACGAACCGCACAGGAGCAGCGCGATGGGTAAACTCGACGGGCGCAAGGCCATCGTGACAGGAGCGGCAACCGGCCTCGGGCGCGGCATCGCAATGCTATACGCCGAGGAAGGGGCGGATGTGGCCATCCTCGACCGCAATCTGGCGGGTGCGCAGACCGTTGCTGCGGCGATCGGCGCGCTTGGCAGGACGGGCGTGGCGATTGCCGTCGATGTGGGTGACGAGGCCAATGTCGAGGGTGCGATGAAGCAAGCCATCGCCGAACTTGGCGGGGTCGATATCCTTGTGAACAACGCGGGCATCGCCACGGTTTCGTTGCTGGAAACCATGCCGACGGCGCTGTGGGACGAAATGCTGCGCATCAATCTGAGCAGCGTGTTCTTCTGCACCCGCGCCGTTTTGCCCAGCATGCGTGCCGCGGGTTACGGGCGCATCATCAACATCAGTTCGCAACTTGCCCACAAAGGGGGCGAGGGCATGGCCCACTACGCCGCAGCCAAGGCGGGCGTGATCGGGCTGACCCGCTCGCTGGCCTATGAGGTGACGCGCGACGGCATTGCGGTCAACGCCATCTGCCCCGGCCCGATCGACACCGATATGCGGCTTCCACCGGAATGGGCGGCCAAGAAGCAGGGCGAGCTTGTGGTGGGGCGGCAAGGTCGGATCGAAGAGATCGCACCGACCGCACTTTTGCTCGCGACACCCGAGGCAGCCTTCTACGTGGGAGCGACCTTCAACCCCAATGGCGGGGATATAATGGTGTGACCGACGCACTCTCTCTTTCCGCATTCGACGATCCGGCGGACCGTGTTCGCATCGCGCGTCTCTTGACCGCGATCCCCACGACGATCGCTTGCGACATTCTGCGAGAGCATTCGCTGTCCGAGCGCAGCGCAAAGGGTCTTTCCCCGATGACGCCGGATAGCCGCATGGCAGGGCCGGTTCGGCTGATCGAGTTCCTGCCGGGGCGCGCCGAATTGCGCAGGCCGGGCCCGCCACGGAACTTTGCGATCATCGACACACTGGGTCCGGCCGAGGTTCTGGTGCTGTGTGCGGGCGGGTTGATGGAAGGCGCGGTTCTGGGCGATATGCTGGCCACACGGGCGCGTGAGCGCGGTGGGCACGGGGCGGTCGTTGACGGGGCCGTGCGCGACCTCGACGGTCTTGCAGCATCAGGTCTGCCGGTCCTGGCGAGGGGCACCGCCCCGATGGCCGCCCACAGCTCCCTTCTGCCCTTCGCTTGTGACCGTCCCATCCGCTTTGCAGGCGTGACCGTCCTCCCCGACGATTGGGTCCTTGCCGACCGTGATGGCGTGCTGTTTCTGCCGCCCGCTCTTGTCCTGCTTCTTTTGTCGCATGCGGATGCCGCGATGGCGAAGGATGCGTTTTCGCAAATCCTGTTGACGCTGGGGTTTGCGCTGACCGAAGTGTTCCCGCTACCCGAAGCGTTGGCTCCGGCCCTTCGCGCCTATCAGGCCAGCGGCAAGCCACCCGATCCGGCGACGATCCGCGCCGCCCTTGCCGGAAAGGATTGACCGATGGCGCACTTGCCTGCCGACAGCCTGCCGCGCATCGTGCGGGATCTGCGCGAGGGGCGCGTGACGGCGCGTGAGTTGACCGAAGTCGCCCTGTCCCGTCACGACGCGGGCCTTGCCGCCTATGTCACATGGGCGCCCGACTTTGCCCGAAGGCAGGCCGACGCGGCGGATGCGGCGATGCAGGCGGGTGCCGACCTTGGCGGGCTGCAAGGGATACCTGTCTCGTTCAAAGACCTTTACGGCGTGTCCGGGCTGCCCACTTATGCCGGAAGTCCCAGACCTTTGCCCGCACCTTGGGCCAGCGACGGCGAACTGGTTGCACGAATGCGCCGTCAGCTCTGCGTGATCACGGGAAAGACCCATACCGTGGAATTCGCCTTCGGCGGATTGGGAACAAGCCGCCACCACCCCGTTCCCGTTAACCCGCGCGACCGCGTGACCCACCGCGCTCCCGGCGGATCGAGCAGCGGGGCAGGGGTGTCGGTCGTCGAAGGCTCGGCCCTTGTGGCCTTTGGCACTGACACGGGTGGTTCGGTCCGTATTCCCGCAAGCCTGACAGGAACGGTCGGGTTGAAGACGACCCACGGGCGCTGGTCGACCCAAGGGATCGTGCCGCTCAGCCCCAGCTTCGACTCACCCGGCATTCTGTGCCGAAGCGCGATTGACGCTGCTTTCGCCTTTACGGCCATCGACGGCGCGCCTGTGCCTGACAGTTTCGACGCGCCTCTCAGGCTGGGCGTTGCTGACGGGTTCTTCTGGTCAGAGACATCGCCCGGCGTGGCCGAATGCGTGCAAACGGCGCTGCGGGCATTGGAACGGGACGGCGCCCAGTTGACCGACGCCGGTTTGACCGGAGCGCAGGAGGTTTTCGACATCTACCGGCAGGGCGGCATCGTCTCGGCCGAGCTTTTTGCCTTCCTGTCGAAGGACTTGCCCGATTGGCTTGACACTCTCGATCCGCGCGTGCGCCGCAGGATGCACGACGGATCGGCCCTGACAGCAGCCGACTATCTTCGCATCAAGTCCCGCTATGCCACGCTTTCGGCTGAGGCAACGCCGGCCCTTGCTCCTTTCGATGCCTTGGTCTGTCCGACCGTGCCTCTGACACCTCCGCCGGTGGCGCTGCTCGACGATCCTGACATTTACGCAAAGCTGAACCTTCTCATCCTGCGGAATACCTGTGTCGTCAGCTTCCTTGGCCTTTGCGCGGTCACGATCCCGGCAGGGCTGGATGCAGTGGGAATGCCGGTCGGTCTGCAACTGATCGGACCCCCGAATACCGAAGCGCGGCTTATCGCCATCGCCCGAAGGCTGGAACGGACGCTTGACCGTTCCGGATCATGGACCCCGCCACATCGACCCGATTGACCCCGACAGACTTGGAGAAACCGATGCAAAGACAAGATGACAGCACCCTGACCCGTGATCGTCCTTTCGATCCGAAGCGCACCTGTCTGTTGCTGATCGATACGCAGAACTTTGTCTGGAACCCGCAGGTGGCCGAACGCCACCCCTATTTCGACGCCACCTTGCGCGAAACGGTCATTCCAAACCTGCAGAAACTTCTGCACGCCTTTCGCGCGGCGGGGGGAGAAGTGATGTATACCGTCATGGAGAACCTGACCGAAGACGGGCGCGACAGGAGCCTCGATTACAAGCTGTCCAAATTCTTCATCGCAAAGGGCTCGTGGGACGCGAAAGTGCTCGACGCCGTAGCCCCCTCGGGCGACGAGATCATCATTCCGAAGACGTCGTCCGGCGTGTTCAATTCGACGAACATCGAATACATCCTGCGCAATATCGGCATCGACACTTTGGTGGTGACCGGTTTTCTTACCGATCAATGTGTCGACCATACGGTGCGCGATGCAGCCGATCGCGGATTCTATCCCGTCTGTGTCTCCGATGCCTGCGCAACCCACGCTCCCGAACGCCACACGACGGCCCTCTCTGCCTTTAAGGGATATTGCCGAACGGTAACCACTGACACGCTCGTTTCCGAACTTACTAAGCAGTAGTCGCATACCGAAGCTGGGATCTGTAGACGGTCTTGCAATGATTATCGACGCCAGGCTTCTGAATATGAACGGAAATAGCCGCCCCCAAGGGGCCGGCTATTTTCAGCGATTGACCTGCCACGGTGGCTTTGTCAGAGTGAAATTCTTCAACAGGATGGGGCGGTTGCCTAGCCTTGCGAGATGACCGAGCGCTCCCCCTTTCCTATACTTCAAGACCAGCCCCGAGATCATTCGCCTGGCCGTGATGATGTACATCCGGTTCCCCCTGTCGCTCCGTAACGTCGAAGACCGGCTCCACGGGCGGGGCATCGATATCTGCCAAGAGACTGTCCGGTTCTGGTGGCATATGTTCGGGCCGATGTTTTCTGCAGAAATGGGTAACTGCCCGCCATGGCCTTAAGCCCCACCCCAGAAATGAGAACGGGCGCCCAGATGCCGGACGCCCTGTTTTTACATCTTCATAGCGTCCATGACTGTCGCGTCGGGATGGCCGATGCAGACGTCGCCGGCCATCTTGGCCACATCCGCATCGGCCATTGCGCCGATTTTCGCGTCGTCCTTCATCGCCATTTTCATGCCCGTTCCAGCCTTCATCATTTCGGCCTCGACCATGGCCATCATGTCCTTGCAGGTCATGGTGCTCATCATGGACACGTGCATGGCATCCATCATGACCTTCCCCCCGGAAGTTCCCTCGCCGTGATGTAGAGTTTGCCCAACCTGAGAAGGAGCAGACGACATGAGGAAAAGCCGTTTCACCGAGGCGCAAATCATCGGGATGATCAAGGAGCAGGAGGCTGGTTTGCCGACCTCCGAGCTCTGCCGAAAGCACGGGCTGAGCCCTGCGACGTTCTACAAGCTGAAGGCCAAGTATGGCGGGATGGACCTGTCCGACGCCAAGCGGCTGAAGCAGCTCGAGGACGAGAATGCGAAGCTAAAGCGCCTGCTTGCGGATGCGATGCTGGACAACGTCGTGCTCAAGGATCTCTTGGGAAAGCCCTGACGACACCGATGCAACGGCGGGAGGCAGTCCTGCGGGCGCTGAAGGATCATCCGATCTCTCAAAGCCGGGCCTGCGTCCTGATCGGTGTCGATCCGAAGACGGTGCGGCGTGAGAGGCCGCCCGATAACCCGGAAATCCGTGAGGAGATGCACAAGATCGCCGAGAAGCGCCGTCGCTTCGGCTACCGGCGTGTGGGCATCCTGCTGGAGCGCAAGGGCATGATCATGAACGAGAAGAAGCTCTATCGCATCTACCGGGAAGAGGGCCTGTCGGTGCGCCGCCGCCGTGGCCGCAAACGGGCGCGCGGCAGCCGATCCCCGATGCCAGTGCCGCTGCGGCCGAACCAGCGTTGGTCCCTGGACTTCCTGTCCGACACGTTCGGGGCCTGCCGCAAGTTCCGCATCCTCGCTGTGAACGACGATTGCTGCCGCGAGAACCTGGCGCTGATCGCCGACACCAGCATCTCGGGGGCCAGAGTGGCGCGGGAACTCGATGCGCTGGTCAGGATCTACGGCAAACCAGCTTGCATCGTCTCTGACAATGGCACCGAGTTCACCAGCAAGGCCATCCTGAAGTGGGCGAACGACAACAAGGTCGAGTGGCATTACATCGATCCGGGCAAGCCGCAGCAGAACGGCTACATCGAAAGCTTCAATGGTAGCCTGCGCGACGAATGCCTGAACGAGGAGATCTTCGACAGCTTGGCCGATGCCCGCCGCACGCTGGCCCTCTGGCGCTACGACTACAACAACGTCAGGCCCCATTCCTCGCTGGGCAACAAGACCCCGTCCGACGCGCGCCGGGCGCTTGAGCAATCTGAGGGCTCCGCGCCCGGCGCGCTTGCCCAACCCGAAACCGACCACTATCAACCCCAAGGACTTCTCGCTATGAACGAGGGACGACCGGGGGGAAGGTCAATCACAGTACCGTCGGGGTTGGCGGTGCAGGCGTCGCTGGCCATCTTTGAGACATCGGCATCGGCCATGGCAGAGACTTTTGCGTCATCGATCATGGCGCCTTTCATGGCGGTACCCGCGGCGGCCATACCCGCGGCGTCCATCGCCATCATGTCCTTACAAGTCATGGTGGTTGGGTCCTAGGCAAAAACCGGTGCAGCGAGCAACGCGAAAGCTGCGGCAAAAATGAGTTTCATGTTGGGGTTTCCTGTTGAGGCGCCCCAAATCGGGGCGTAAAAGGCAACCCTCAGAGAGGGAATATGTTCCACGCTGGTGACCGTTCTGATCGGCCCCTGTTCTCGAGCCTTGCAGAGGGCCGATCGGCGGCTTGTCGCTTTCCAGGATGCTGGAAAGAGGCAGGGGCGGTGGTTCGGCAATGCGGGGTCCCGGCGGCTTGGCTTTTCCTCAATGACGGAAAACGGCGCGGGATTTCTCCGAAAAGTGGCGCTGAGCCATGCTGTGGGCGCATAGCGAGGGGGCGGTTTTGGTTCTATTTCGGCCTAGTTTAGGCGCTATTTTCGCCTAAGCCATTGATTTCGCTAATCGTCCAGATCTGACTTGATAGAACTCTCCGCTTTCCCTGATAACGGAACGGATCTGTTATCCGGCATTGCGGATCGGGCCTTTCCTGCACTGAGGAAACCTTAGGGTGTTGATAGGGTGCGGATCGGCTATCCCCCGCTATAAAGCGGTCCTTTCGGTTGGGCCAGAGTCTCTCTCAAACTGGATTAATGACAGGGTGACAACGTCATATTCATCAGGATCCTGCTTCGGCAGACCGGTGAAAAACCGAGGCAATGACGAAAAGCTCACAAAAGCGTTTACGGAAAAAAGGTGCGATCATGAAACTCCGACCTGCGCGCAGCGTATCTTGTACATCTGGCCATTCCGGCTAAGAAAAATTCGGAGACGACTATGAAAAAGATTATCCTCGCTGCAATTGCAACGCTGTCCATCGCCCAGTCGGTCCAGGCTTCGCCCGGCGCCGACATGCAGGCTGCCATCCTCGGCCTACCGGCCGGTGAATATTCCCTGTCCGAACTGGTCATCATCCAGGAAGCCCGCCAGGACAACAATGTCGAGACCGAGCAGTTCTACCTCAAGCAGCTGAACCGCGTTCCGGTCAGTGAAAAATCCCGCGAACTCGCGCGCGAACTCGCACGCCAGGCGGCAGCGAACAGGTCGGACGACAACGACATGATGATGAGCATGGAGCCCTCCAACGGCGGCATGATGGACGAAATGGAGATGTAATCTACAAGGCGATGCTGCTGCCGAGTACCTATTGCGCCTCTCGTCTGCCGATGGCGGATAGCCGAGCGGACGAGAGGCGCGAGGTGCGTTGATATTCGGGTATGGTGGTGTCAGCAGCACGGAACTGTTTTGAGTTAGTGGAGCGACCGCTAGGGTAATCTTAGGGTCGCTCCGTTGATCGGGACCTTGTTGCCAATCGCGCCGTGTGGCCGTTCTTCGTTGTAGTATCTACGCCAAGCCTCCAACTTTTCGGCCGCGTCCGCAAGTGTCAGGAACCAGTGCTGGTTCAAGCACTCGGCTCGGAAGCGGCCGTTGAAGGCCTCGATGAAGGCGTTGTCGGTCGGCTTGCCCGGGCGCGAGAAGTCAAGGACCACCCCGCGCTGGTAAGCCCAGAGATCCATGTCGCGCGAGACGAACTCACTGCCCTGATCGACGCGGATCGTCTTGGGGTAGCCCGCCGTGCGGCAAACCCGGTCGAGCGTCGCAACAACGTCCTCGCCGCGATAGCTGTAGCGCACGTCAAGCACGGGCACGTAGCGCGAGAAGGTGTCAACGACGGTCAGAACCCGCAACTTCTTGCCGGTAGCGAGCTGGTCATGCACGAAGTCCATCGCCCAGACATCGTTCGGCCCGACGGCGACAGCTCGGTCATCGCGAAGCTTCGCCTTCACGCGCCGCTTGGGCGTCTTGTGCCTGAGCTGCATGCCCAACTCCTTGTAGATGCGATAGACTTTCTTGACGTTCATGCCCCAGCCTTCGCGGTCGAGGAGGACATGAACGCGTCGGTAGCCATACCTCACGCGCGTTTCACAGATCTCCCTGATCCGTTTCGCCACGGCAGCCTGATCGGTGCGGCGGGATTGGTAGTGGAACGTCGAGCGGTCAAACCCGATGGCCCCACAAGCCTGTCGGATCGACACCGCCCAATCGCTGCACATCCCGCGAACAAGTTCGCGCAAACGACCAGGCTTCAGATCTTTCACTTCGTGGACCTTCGGTTCGCCGGATCACGTCCTGAAGCATCTCACGATCCAACGTCAGATTTGCCACGATCTTCTTCAACCGCGCGTTCTCGTCCTCGAGCTGCTTCAGCCGCTTCATCTCGGTCGGCAGCAGCCCGGCATACTTCTTCTTCCAATTGAAGTAGGTCGCCTGGCTGATCCCTGCCTTGCGGCAGATCTCCGCAACTGGCGTGCCCTCGTCGCCCCGCTTGATGATGAACGCCTTCTGCGCGTCCGAAAAATCGCTCGCCCTTATCCAATTCCGCTCATCTCCCAGCTTGGAAAGCGTAGCGGAAAGCTCTAGCTTCCGACCGCCCTGTTTGCCTGGATCGGATTAAAATCCCGCGGCTGGTCAAAAAGACAAACGACCTCATGTCAAGGCTGCATGAAAGACGAGGGACAGTTCAAAAGCCCTGTGTCCCGAGCCGGTAGTTGCTGCGGAGATGGTCGGTTCTGCCCTAAACATCGCCGTGGTGAAGCCATTTTGCCGGACCGCTTGCTTTGCGAAGCAGAAGAGGTTCAAATTGCGTGAACTATGCATGGGTCCATCTACTGAAACTGAACATGGATGCCCATCTTGCCAGATGAACATGACGCCTGACCTGCTCAACAAGTGGCCGACAGTCGATGACGTTCCCATCCGAAAAGCTTACTGCTGCCTACCAGCCCTCCCAGTTTCGGGTACTGTCTCCGCATCCTTTTACGCTGCACATCGGTAAGAAGTCGCAGGATTTGTGGACGGCCTACCGACAGCATGGAGTTGCATCGGCTGGTTTCCTCACAGCATGGAACCCATACAGCCAAGAGACCGCTGAGGCGCAAAATGCGGCGAACCAAAAGGCATTGGTACAAAGAATCGAAGCGCTGGGATTCTCCTGGTGGAATGGTCTTGGAATTGACCCCTCCGGCGACAGGCTCAACGCACCAAGCATCTTGGTTCTCGGCATCAAGCACGACGAGTCTGTTTCGATTGGAGTTGCTTTTCGTCAGAATACGATCGTCTGGGCAGGGGCCGACGCTGTTCCCCGGCTCGTTTTGCTGAGATAATTGACCTTCCGAGACCGCAAGACAAAGCCCGCAAGGGATTTGGTTTCCGGTCAGTTCGCGAGGTTTCATTTCCGTAAAACAGTATCAGTGACGTTCCCGAATGGAGAAACGTCACTGCAGCAGCCGTACCCAAGTTAAGTGTGGCCAGTTGCCCGCCGATTGATGCCTGAAGGGCGCCATAGTGACGATGACCTGCTCCCCAGTTTGTCCTCGTTCAGAAGTTAGTTCTGTTCAGGGTTTGGTCCTTTACTGACCGGTTGAGGAACTCCCGCGGGGTGAGGCCGTCGAGGCTCGTATGCGGGCGGTGATGGTTGTAGTCGTCACGCCATGCCGCGATCAAGTGGCGGGCATGGCGCAGGCTGGAGAACAGGTGCTCGTTGAGGCACTCGTCCCGCAGGCGGCCGTTGAAGCTCTCGACGAAGCCATTCTGCATGGGTTTGCCGGGCGCGATGTAGTGCCATTCGACTTTCCGGTCCTGCTGCCACGTCAGGATCGCGTTCGAGGTCAGTTCTGTGCCGTTGTCACTGACCACCATGCAGGGATAGCCCCGCAACTCGGCGATCCGGTCCAGTTCCCGGGCCACACGATGGCCCGAGATCGATGTGTCGACGACGCTAGCCAGGCACTCCCGGCTGAAGTCGTCGATGATGCACAGGACCCGGAACCGCCGACCCCAGGCCAGGCTGTCGGACACGAAGTCGAGCGACCAGCGCTGGTTCGGCCCCTGCGGGATCGCCATGGGTGCGCGGGTCCCGAGTGCCCGCTTGCGCCCGCCACGCTTGCGCACTGTGAGCCGTTCTTCCCGGTAGATCCGGTAGAGCTTCTTCCAGTTCACTTCCCAGCCCTCCCGCTCGAGCAGGATGTGTAGGCGGCGATAGCCAAATCGGCGACGTTCCGACGACAGCTCGCGCAGCCGGCTTCGTAGCCCGGCGTCGTCCGGACGGCTGGATTGATAGCGATGGACTCTCGGGGCGATGCCCACCAGACGGCAGGCGCGACGCTGCGAATACCCCTTCTCGGTCATGGCCCAGGTCACGGCGGATCTCCTTGAACTGGGCCTCAGAAGTTTTTTCCGAGCATCTCGCGCAGCGTCGAGACATCCATCACCGACTCCGCCAAGAGCTTCTTCAGCTTCGCGTTCTCGTCCTCGAGCTGCTTCAGCCGCTTGGCTTCGCTGACCTCCATGCCGCCAAACTTCGAGCGCCAGTTGTAAAAGGTCGCATCGCTGATCCCGTGCTTCCGGCACAGCTCCGCCGCGCTCAACCCGGCCTGGTGCTCCTTCAGGATGCCGATGATCTGCTCTTCCGTAAACCTGCTGCGCTTCATGTCCGTCTCCTTCGCTGGAGAACAGACTAACCTCAAAGTGCGGACGTTTCAGGGGAGCAGGTCAACCGCCATACATCCTTGAAATGACTGTATTTTATGGCATCGTGAGGTACATACCCCACAAACAACCCCACATAGAAAAAACGCTTGGCACTGCATGGTGCCGATCCTTTTTCTTGCCGTTTATGACAAACAGGCTTTCCTATCCGGTCCCCAGACGGATCGGATGGAAGATTTCGGCACCCCTCCGAATTCTGACTCCACGTTGCATTGTAGCGGCAGAAACTGATGTTCACTCAGTGATGGCGCTTACTTTGGAGCGGACTGGTCGGTGAGCAATGTTTTTATCGAGAACTAACATAGAGTCATGCACATGGATGCCCGTGACCTGCCCAGCTGTCGGGGCGTGGCTTATGCCGTTGTCGTGGCACCAGACGTGCATGTCGTCGATCAGTTCACGAACTGTGTTAAAGAAGTTCGCCGGTTCAGCCACGCCGCCGCCGAACTCTTTCCAATAAGCTGAGTGCAGGTCTTCGACTATATAAGTGCCTCCAAGCGAGAGTCGGGGAAAAAGCGCCGAAAGACTTGCCCGAATGTGATTTATCTTGTGGCTGCCGTCGTCCAAAACAACGTCGACGCCACCCATCTCATCGACCACAGACTCTAAGAATTTGCCATCTGCCTGAGAACCAATCCGGACCTGCCCAGACAATCCGTTGAAGCGCGCGCAGTTCGGATTGACGTCGATTCCAAAGATGATGGCGTCCGGTCCGAAGTAACTCCGCCACATGTCCAGGCTTCCACCTTTTGCCACGCCAATCTCCAGAAAGCGAACCGGGCAGTTGCGCCAGCGACTTAAGTAGCGCTCATACAGGGGAAGATAGTGGTGCCACTTGTTTACGCCCTCTCCGGCATGGCTAACAAAGAATTTGACAAGGTCTCCGACGGGACCGTACTTCGCTTCAATGTCTGCTGCGATCTGCGCCCGATGCCCACTGTTCTCACCCGCCTTTACGGGCTGGAATTTCGACCCTTTCAGATGTTGCGTCGACATCGATCCTCCCTCAGGCTTGCTCTCCGAATTCGAAAGCTCCGAACGATAGTGACGCTTGCTGGCTGAAATGGAAAGCCCGCCAAGGGCGGAGCCGACGGGCGGGGAACGAACTGAATCACCCGCACCATGCGAAGCTAGAACCGGGTCGCCATTCCACTGCCAAGCCTTCTGCCAATAGGACGCTCCCTATGCTTCGACCGTCTGGGAGCCGGACGGTAACCAGAAGCCTGTTGAAACGGTCAATTTCCCCGCTGTCCTCGATGGTTAGCCCCGGCGTCTTCAAGAGCTGGGCCATCCGTTGCTTCGCCCGCTTTCCCAGCTCATTCTCGCGCGGACATTCAGAGTTGCTCCCAATCTCGGGCGTGTCGTACCCAGACACGAACGGGGCACCGTCGCCCATGTCGCGAAGGTTCTGCCCGTCGCATTTCACCGTGTCGCCATCGACAGCGGTTAGGCTGGCGCAAAATAAAAGACCAATCATCAGCACCTCACCTATGGGGCGCTTCAAGTATGCGCGATGCTATCAAACGTACAGCCGACTCCCGGTCATTCTCGGTCGCTTCGGCGATGCAGTCGCGTACCAGCAGAAGGAACGCCTCAGCAGTAGCATGGAAACCGTCCGCTTGCGCTATGGATGCCGCCACAAGCGCTCGGTTCTTTAGCTCGCTTGAATGCATAACTGTGACTGCCTCATCATGCGTAATCACCCCGAAGATTGTACAAAAAGAGTTATGAAAGTGTTAACGACCTGAGAATCCGGCCGTCAGTGGATGCCAAACACCTCCAAAACCGGAAGCGGCGTTCTAACACTGCTCCGTGGCGGCCTCTTTGCAGGCTCCAAGCCACCACCGTAGCTTCGCCACTCACCGCCATGAACTGAGGCCCAAAGTGCCTCTAGCTTTGAACAATGGCGTCTCGCTTCGTCTTGAAACTCTTGCGACAGTGGAGAAAATCGTCCCCTGACCTGGTCTTCGCGAAACTGTTCGGCAAGGTGCCCGTAGGTCGCGGTGACTGAGCGCGTGTCCGAGTGACCGAGTTGCCGAGCCACAAGGCTCAACTGCACGCCATTCCGAACTAGATCGCTTGCGTATGTGTGCCTCAGCCCATGGAACGAAAACTCTGCCGGAAGCCCCGACAGCTTTACTGCCCGTCGGAACAGGTTCGAGTGCTGGCGACGCCAAATCTTGCCTTTGTCTGATAAAAAGACCCGATCAGATTGGCCTTTTCCCTCGCAACACGAAAGAAAAAACGCCATGGCTTCATCAGGCAAGAATACGAAGCGCGCTGGGCCGCTCTTGAAGGCCGAGACGTGAAGCCCGTAGACCTCCCGCCCTACGTCGGCAACTCGCAGAGTTGCCAGTTCGCCGACGCGGCAGCCTGAGTACAGTCCAGCGAGGACCAGCCTCGCTAGCGCAGGCGTGCAGTTACTGACGAGCGTGCGGCACTCATCGCGGTTCAAAAACAGGGTTCTTGCCGCAGGAATTACAGAAATCCGGTGGAGGCACCTCCAAGGCCGATCTGAACTGATACGACCGTTGTCCCAAGCGTGCTGGAACGCCATCCGCAAGATAGTGACGATGCTGTTGAAGGTTCGTTTTGCCCTTCGGTTCTTGTCGACACCGGGATCTGAGCCACTTGGGTCGGGGCGACTCCGTACCGCGTGCGTGGCAAGGACTCGAACAGCGATTTCCTTCAGGTGTAGGGCACTAAAGCCTTCCAAGGGTTCGAAAACGACTGGATTAGAGAGATGAAAATTAATGAGAACCAGATTGTTATAGTGGCTGCCGGGGGACCGAGATATGCGTGACCAAGTTACGTACTCCGTCAGCGCTGAACCGACGGTGTAGACGTCGCCGAATGGGCAGAAATTCAAGTCCTCGGTTCTTTCTATGGGTCGTGTGCTTTGCGCAAATGAGCCTATGAAATCGCTTTCAAACCATTGGATCGCAAGCCTGAGAGCGTCCTTGTATTGGATTGCCGTCACGTCGCCGTCATGCGCTGCCGCCAGTCGATGTTGAACGTATCGGCCGTCGGCGGTCATGACGCGAGCGACCCACGTGCAGGCTCTCGAGTTGGGAACATACACACCGATATGCCGACAGCGCGCCACCGTGTGCCAGTAGGGAGACTTACGAGCCAGCAAGGAGCGCCGCGCCTCAATATTGGCAAACGGACAGTCAGGGACAGAGGCCCAATCCACTGGCGAAGTTCGGTCGGTCCTGTGGTACGTCATGCGTCCTCCTTAGTCGGATTGCACCGCTACGTTATTGTTGTAATCCACCGTTCACCCGACCGCTTCGGGAGGCGAGCAGGCGCGCCACTTCCTCATACCTCCACAAATTTGCCACGAGGGGATGCAATCCTAGCGCTCAGGCCTTTCTGTAGGAATCGTGTTTATGAGATTAGCAGACCTTTCCAGAACCGGGCTATCGCTCGTAGCCCTGACTTGTTCGCCAGCGTTCGGACATGGAGGCGGTCTGAATGCGGACGGTTGCCATAACGACCGCAAGAACGGCGGCTATCACTGCCACCAAGCTGCTGCCCCCGCACTGCAGCCGCTATTTGATAGCGCCTCACAAGGTGCATTCCGCAACTGCGCTGCAGCCAGAGCCGCGGGCGCTGCACCTGTGCGCTACGGTGACCCAGGGTATGGGCCGCACCTTGACCGCGACAATGACGGAATAGGTTGCGAATGACGGCGCATCTTTTTTCTTGCCGTTTATGAACGACAGATTTTCCTATCCGGTCCTTTCGTTGGTGGCCGTACAATTTGTAGCCCGCCGGGTAGGTCATTCTTTCGCAGGATGCATCTGAATTAACCGGCAGGAGTTCGACGCGGATCGAAACCTGCCGTTTGATTTCAGCCAGCGTTCGCGAGTCGCCGGCAATTTTGGTCCGCAACTCATTGGAAGAATGTGCAGTCTTCAAAGTTCCAACACATTCGCGACACGACCTTGTCAATTTGAACTTCCATCGGTCTTGTTCAGGAGACCGCGACAAGGCAGTGTCAGAGGAAACTAGCTTGAGGGTACCAAGGCGCTTGGCTACCCTCATGTGATGACCCAGCGCTCCCCCTTCCGCTACTTCAAGACCAGCCCTGAGATCATTCGCCTTGCAGTGATGCTCTACATCCGTTTCCCACTGTCGCTGCGGAACGTCGAGGATCTGCTTCATGAACGCGGCATTGAGATTAGCTACGAAACTGTCCGCTACTGGTGGAACCGCTTCGGACCGATCTTCGCAGCCGAGATCCGGAGAAAACGCGTCGATCGCATGCGCCAGTGCCGCAAGTGGAAGTGGCACCTCGACGAGATGTACGTGAAGATCAACGGCGAGATGCACTACCTCTGGCGGGCCGTCGATCATGAGGGAGAGGTCCTCGAAAGCTTCGTAACAAAGACCCGGGATCGTAAGGCTGCGTTGAAATTCCTGAAGAAAGCCATGCGCCGTCACGGGCGTCCGGAGACAATCGTTACAGACAAGCTGCGCTCCTACGGGGAAGCGCTGAAGGAGCTCGGCCGTGGCGATGACCGCGATATCGCTCGATGGGCCAATAACCGAGCCGAGAACTCGCATCTGCCTTTCCGAAGACGCGAGCGCGCGATGCTGCGGTTTCGGCGGATGCGAAGTTTGCAGAAGTTCGCATCCGTCCACGCATCTGTCTACAACCACTTTCAACCAGGAGCGAACGCTCACGTCACGACACCAATACAAGGCCAACCGCGCCGCCGCTCTTGCCGAGTGGCGCGGCCTTCTCGTCGCCTGACGATGCAACGGGTAGGGGGAACGGAGACGGGTTCGCATTTGTCTGACAGCACCGCCAATCACCATAGTGATTCAGAAGCATTCTGCACAGAAATGCGCGCTAGTATCGGCCTCCTACCCGTTTTGCGCGGTGCAGAAGCCCCTTGGTCCTTGCGGACAACTGCCGAATTCACACTCGAGTCTTTGCGGTTTGGTCTGAGCGTTCCCGGATAGAAACGGCCGTCGCGTCCTTCCGGACTGCTACCAGCGAAGAAAGCGCGTTGCCAAGGTGGCGGTCAGGGTAGCCACGAGCAGAATTGCGAAGCCATACCATGTCACGAAGAAAAGCGGGTTGTCCTGCACACAGAAGAGCGAATACCCGGTTGCAGCGCCGGAGCCGGCTGCCAGACCGGCGAGGATGGACGATTGCAGTGGGCGCAGGCTTGCCCCTTCCCGAAGGACGGCAATCATCGTGGCGGATGGAAGCACGGACAGAAGGGTGATCAGGCCGACACATTCGGACAGTGAAAAGGCACCGACGTCGGCAAAGCGTTGATCGCCCGGCAACGTCAGGAAGGCGCGCAGCCAGAGAAGGATCGAAAGGCCCAGAGGCAGAGCGATCCAGACCAGCACGGGGCGAGGGTCGCAGCCGGGGCGTGCTGTCAGGATGGACGCGCGCAGCGTGATCAGAAAGAGGCTGAGCGGGATCACGGTCTTTGCGGCGACAAACGGTGACAGGAACGCCCCGGCAAGGTCTGGCCGGGTGCCAACCTTGCTGAGGAAGACCGCCGTGCAGAACAGGATCGCGGCAACCGCATAACCGTAGATCCGGCCGGCTGAGAAAGGCGCGCTGGCTGGAAGCCGGGCGATGTGGTCGATCAGATCTTCGGTCTTCATGGTCTTGGTCCCTTTGCGAACACGGACATCCGCTTGATCGCCCTGTGCAGCGCAACGCGCACCGCACCTTCGGTCATACCGAGCCGTGCGCTGACGGTCGCTGTCGGCTCTTCGTCGAGTTCGACGGAGCGGACGATGTCGGCAGACCTGCGGTCAAGCCGTCCGATCAGCCGGGAGACGTCACGCCCGGCGAATCCGTCGGGTGCTTCTTCGGCTGCCAGTTCGTCCTCGAAGTCGTCAAGGCCGAACCGGACGAGGGTGCCGCTGGCACGAAAGGCGTCAACCACCTTGTGCCGCGCGATGGCAAAGAGCCACGGGCGGATCGGCAGGTCGGCCTGCCAGGTGTGCCGTTTGCGGTGAATTGCCAGCAGAACCTCTTGCACGATGTCTTCTTGGTGTTCGCGCGTCAGGTTGCGCCCCTTTGCCCGGACGACACCACGAAGCACGGGCGTCACGGCGCGCAGGAACCGCGCATAGGCGCGCGCGTCCCCGCCAAGCGCGGCACGCATCAAGACAGACCAGTCATCGTCGTCGGGCAGCGTCATCACATCCATGCACTTCGCTTTGGTGCGGCGAACGTTACAAACAAACTTTGCCTTCGGGGGAAAAACTGATGGGGCGGTGAAGCGCGGTAGGGAGCGGGGGGCGCGGACCCAGACAATACGGGGCATCGCGGCAAGGTGTTACAGATGTTTCAATCGGCTCGCACAGTTTGTGCCGATTTTCACTAAACGGTTTTTAGCTATGAAATACAGATACATGTGCGGTCCTTGGCGATAAATTCCCGGTATTGCGACCTGGCATCCCGCCGGGCAAAACGGAGGACTACGATGAAACTGCTTTCCCTTCTTGTCGGCTCGGCTCTGACGACCCTTACCCTTGGCACCGCTGCAATGGCACAAGATGCCGTGAACCCGGCGACGCTGACCTGCGCTGAGTTCCTTGCGATGGACGCTGGCGGAATGGCGAAGGCCAGCGAAGCGGTGGACATGGCGGGCGACGCGATGGCGGGCGACGCGATGGCGGATGACGCGATGGCGGGCGACGCGATGGCGGGCGATGCGATGGCGGATGATGCGATGGCGGGCGATGCGATGGCGGATGATGCGATGGCGGGCGATGCGATGGCGGATGATGCGATGGCGGGCGACGCGATGGCGGGCGATGCGATGGCCGGGGATACCACCGCGCGGATCACGGCGGCCTGCACGGCGAACCCCGATGCCAAGGTTGCCGACGCGCTTGCCATGTAACCCGGCTGTCCGCCCCGGAAGCGCCTTCCGTTTCCGGGGCGGGCACGCCTGCAAAGGATGCTTGCGATGACACCAGCTCTTTCCACCGCCGTGCCGGTCAAAAGGCTTCGACACCGGCTTTCCACCCGCATCTGGCACTGGCTGAATGTCGTGTCGCTGATGGTGATGCTGATGAGTGGGCTGATGATCTTCAACGCTCATCCGCGGCTTTACTGGGGTGATCACGGAGCGCAGCCGGATGCGCCCTGGCTGGAAATTCGGTCGGTCGAGGATCGTGGAGAGCTGCGGATCGGTGGCATTGTGGTTGACACGACCGGCGTTCTGGGGCGCTGGACAGATGGCGAAGGGCAGGTTCGCACTCGAGCCTTTCCCGCCTGGGCGACCTTGCCTTCGGGCTATAACCTTTCTTTGGCGCGCGACTGGCACCTGACGTTCGCCTGGGTTTTCATGGTGGGGCTGGTGTCCTATCTGCTGCGCAGCGTCATGAACGGGCATCTGTGGCGCGATCTGCTGCCCCAACGGCAAGAAATGACGCCGCGGCACATCGGGCAGGACATTCTGGATCACCTGCGGCTTCGATTTCCAAAGGGTGAGGCTGCGCATCGTTACAACATATTGCAAAAGCTGGCCTATCTGTCGGTTCTGGCCGTGCTGCTGCCGGGTATGGTGCTGTCGGGCCTGGCGATGTCGCCTGCCGTTCTGGCAGGCTGGCCGTGGCTCTTGACGCTGTTTCAGGGTCATGCGTCGGCCCGCTCGGTTCACTTCATCTTTGCGACGCTGCTTGTCGGCTTTGTTCTGGTCCATCTGGCGATGGTCTTGCTGGCTGGCCCGATCACCGGAATCCGCAGCATGATTACCGGCCGCACCCAACAGAAGGCAGAGTGATGATGAGCAAGATCCTGACCCGTCGCAGCGTTCTCGCCGGTCTTGCGGT
This sequence comes from uncultured Alphaproteobacteria bacterium, assembly GCA_963822435.1. GTDB lineage: Bacteria > Pseudomonadota > Alphaproteobacteria > Rhodobacterales > Rhodobacteraceae > JAUYQR01. The sequence goes on along the minus strand of CAWGHN010000004.1, from coordinate 1,256,124 downwards.
GTCGGCGCCTGCGCTTTTGGCCGGATGTGATCGCCTGGGCGCCGAACCCGCGTTCCGTGCGTCGTTTCTGAGTTGGGGTGAGTGGTTGAACTACCGCACGCACCGGCTTTTGTTCGCCAACAGCCTGGCGCCCGAATTTACCGAGGCGGAAATGTCGCCGGTCTTTCGCGCCAATGGCAACGAGACGGCTGGCGATCCGATCTATCGAAAGCACCTAGCCGAAGGCTTTGTGAATTGGCGGCTTGAGGTGGGTGGCCTGGTGGCAAGGCCTTTGCGGCTGTCCCTGGCCGATCTCAAGGCCCGTGACCAGCGGACCCAGATCACCGAGCACACCTGCGTGGAAGGCTGGACCGCGATCGGCAAATGGACGGGTGTGCCGCTGTGGTCAATTCTGGCCGAAGCAGCGGTTGCGCCAGAGGCCCGCTACATCGTCTTTCATTGCGCCGACGATTTTCGCGGCACGCCCTATTATGAAAGTATCGACATGGTAGATGCCATGCACCCCCAAACGATACTGGCCTACGGCATGAACGGAACCGACCTGCCGGAACGCCACGGCGCGCCGATCAGGCTGCGAGTGGAACGGCAATTGGGCTACAAGCAAGCAAAGTTCGTCATGCGGATCGAAGCGGTCAGCGATCTGGCGGCACTTGGCAACGGTCGTGGTGGGTATTGGGAAGATGCCGGTCGATACGCGTGGTATGCTGGCATCTGATCTGGTGCATCGCGCAAAGGCCCGTTTCGCTTGCGCTGAATGTTGTCTTGTTCGTTGCGATTTCCGGATCGCTGCTGCCGCGCGAGACAAGTGCCGCCCTTGCGCCCGAGTGTGTCCAGACCGCGCCTGTGGCCGCGTCGGTCCTGGCACAGGCCGGAAGCATCCGGCCAGATGCGGCCAGCGAGGTCATTCAGGTGCGAGCGACCGCCGGGCACGGGTCCGCGAGGTTGAAAGCGGACGCCGCAGTTCGATTCAGGCAGGGCGACGGGGCAAAAGGCCGCTCAGACGAATTCGACCGGCCGTTCCCACTGGATAAGCACCACGCATCCCGGATCGGACCAGACCCTATGTTCGGAGCCCGCCGGGTTGAAGACGATTGCGCCGGTCCCGTAAGTGCCGGCATCGTCGCTTTGCGTGCCGGTCAGGACGAGGATAGTTTCCAGCCCGAGATGGCGGTGCCGCGGCACCGAGGCACCCGGGGCATAGCGCAGCAGGGCCACGTCCGCAAAGCCTTGCCCCTGCCAAAGATGGCAGATCTCGACGCCCTCGCGGAAGTGGGTGAATGGCATGTCTTGCCAGCCTTGCGGCAGGAGCCCGGAAATGCTTTTGGGTTCAGACATGCAGGGCTTCCAGAATGGGATCGGTGGGGGCGGCCCAGCCGACGATGCCGGCTTGCGCCACGATCATCTCGATGGTGGCAGCCTTGAAGTGGGGAAAGTAGCTTTCGGTGGCATCGGTCGCGAGCAGGCCGTCATAACCGCGATCATTGGCTTCGCGCATCGTGGTCTGCACGCAGACCTCGGTGGTGACGCCGGCAAAGACCAGTTGCCGCAGGCCAAGCCGTTGCAGGTGCGGGCCGAAGTCGGTGCCGTAAAACGCGCCCTTGCCGGGCTTGTCGATGACCAGTTCGCCGGGCAGGGGGGCGAGTTCGGGGATGATGTCGGCGCCGAGTTCACCGGCGATCAGGATGCGGCCCATCGGCCCCGGATCACCGATACGCAAGGCTGGATTGCCACGGTCGCGCTTGGCGGGGGGCAGGTCCGTCAGGTCGGGGCGGTGGCATTCGCGGGTGTGGATCACCGGCAGGCCCGCCGTGCGGAAGCCTTCGATGAGGCGCCGGGTCGTGGGGATGATGGCTTGCAACAGACTGACGTCGTTGCCAAGCGACGCGCCAAAGCCGCCCGGTTCGACGAAATCGCGCTGCATGTCGATGACGACAAGCCCGATGGTGCCGCGCTCGAAGGCAAAGTCGAAGGGGCGGGCATGGATCACCGGCATCAGGCGTGCCCCGCCATGTAATGCCCGATCTTGGCGACGTTGGCCGTGGCAATCGGGGTTTCATAGGCGATGTGGCCTTCGGACATCACGATGATCCGGTCCGACAGTTCCATGATCTCGTCCAGATCCTCGCTGATCAAGAGGATCGCCACGCCGCGGTTGCGCGCGTCGACCAGCCGGTCGCGGATGGTGGCTACGGCGGCGAAATCCAGCCCGAAACAGGGGTTTGACACGATCAGCACCTCGACATCGCCGGTCAGTTCGCGCGCCAGCACCGCGCGCTGCACGTTGCCGCCCGAAAGCGAGGAAATCCGGGCAGCCGGGCTGGAGGTCTTGACGTTGAAGGCGGCGATCAGGGCGGTCGCGTTGCGGGCAATCGCGGCGTTGTCCTTCCAGAACGCGGGCCTTTCGCCGCCGTTTTCGTCAAAGCTGCGGAAGGCGAGGTTTTCGGCCACGCTCATCCGGGGCGCGCAGGCGTTGCGCAACGGCTCTTCGGGAAGATAGCGGACCTTGTGCTGCTTGGCTTCGGTCCGGGTGGCGGTGTAGGGCGCGCCGTTGAGGAGGATGTTGCCGCCGCTGATGTGGCGCTGGCCGGTCAGGATTTCCATCAGTTCCATCTGGCCATTGCCGGACACCCCCGCCACGCCCAGAATCTCGCCCGAACGCAGCGACACGCCGTCGATCGCGATGGGTTTGAGGCCCGAGCGGTCCATTGCGCGCACGCCGTTCAGTTGCAGCACAACCTTCCCCGCGGTGGTGGTGCGCTGACGGGTTGACGGGCTTGGTGCCTCGCCCATCATCATCGCGGCCATGTCGGCCGGGGTCAGGTCGGCTACCTTGCCGCCACCGACGCGCTTTCCGCGCCGCAGCACTGTGAGGTCATCGGCGAAGGCGGTCACTTCGCGGAACTTGTGGGTGATCATCAGGACCGTCAGTTCGCCCGCGCTGGTCAGGGCGCGGACGTGGCCCAGCACCTCATCCGCCTCGGCCGGGGTCAGGACAGAGGTTGGTTCGTCAAGGATCAGGAAGCGGTGACCGAGGTAGAGCTGCTTGAGGATTTCGAGCTTTTGCTTTTCGCCGGCGGCCAGGCGGTTGACGGGTTGGTCCAGCGGAACGGAAAACGGCATTCGAGCCAGAAACGCCTCAAGCCCGGCGCGTTCGGCTTTCCAGTTGATCACCGCAGGGGCGTCGGCGCGGCTGATCACCAGATTTTCGGCAGCCGTGAGCGACGGGACCAGCGTAAAGTGCTGGTAGACCATGCCAAGGCCCAGACCTTGCGCCACCTTTGGGTCGGTCATCTCGATCTCGCGGCCGGCGACGAGGACGGTGCCGGAGGTGGCGCGGTAAAACCCCATGATCGCCTTCACGATGGTGGATTTACCGGCGCCGTTTTCGCCCAGAAGGGCGTGGAAGCTGCCTGCCGCAATCTTGATCGACACGTCATCAAGCGCGGTGAAATCGCCAAACCGCATGGTCATGTTGAGGGCTTCGACGCTGAACGCGCCGTGCGTGGTCTTGGCGGGCTGGCTCATGGCAGGGCCGCGATCAGCGAAGCACTGTCGGAGACGGCGCCGAAGACGCCGCCCTGCATCAGGATCATCTTCAGGGCCGCGTTGTGGTTGCCCACGTCTGTCGCACCGCAGCAATCGTGCAGGAGAACACATTCAAAGCCGCGATCGTTCGCCTCGCGCATGGTGGTGTGGACGCAGACATCGGTGGTGATGCCGGTCAGGATGATGTTCGCGATGCCTTTCGTCCGCAGGATCAGTTCCAGATCGGTGGCGCAGAACGAGCCTTTGCCGGGCTTGTCGATGATGATTTCGCCGGGTGCTGGGTAAAGGTCGGGGATGATGTCCCAGCCCGCTTCGCCCCGGATCAGGATCTTGCCGCAGGGGCCCGCGTCGCCAATACCTGCGCCGATCTGCTGCGAGCGCCAGCGTTTGTTCGGCGGCAGGTCAGAGAGATCGGGGCGGTGGCCTTCGCGGGTGTGGATGATGGTGTAGCCCTTGCCCCGCATGGCCGAGAGGACCGCCTTGATCGGCTCGATCGGGGCGCGGGTAAGCGAGAGGTCATATCCCATCGCATCGACATAGCCGCCGGGGCCGCAGAAATCGGTCTGCATGTCGATGATGATCAGCGCGGTGTTGTCGGGGCGCAGGTCGCCGTTCCAGGGCCAGGCGTAGGGCTGGCTGGCAATGGTGGTCATTCGGCGGCCTCCTGTATGGTTTGACCGAAGATGCGGGTTGGCGCGGGGAAGCCGCAGGTGGTGCCGTCAGTGATGCGGACCGTATCCTCCCACGGCAACCGGTAGGCCCCGGCGGCCAGATCGGTCATGTAGGTGTAGGGGCAGTCCTGCGCGCCGCCCTTGACGGCGACATAGCCGCGGTGGCCGAACTGGTAGGGGTTGTTTTCCACCCCCCAGCCGGCGCGGGCCTCACGCACAAGGTCGGGGCGCACCTCGGCGGTGATGATCTCGTCCACCCGGCCAGAGGTGCCGTGGGCAAGGATGCTGCCGTCGAAGTTGACGATCATCCCTTCGCCCATGCTGTCGAAGGTGCCGTCTGACCCGCACATGCAGACATTGGCGGTGACCATCAGGTTGCAAAAGCTGTTCGATTGGTTGGTGAAGCGCCAGCTTTGCCGGATCGGCGCGGTGTAGCCTGCGGTGCGGATCATGATCTCGGCCCCCTTGTAGGCCGCTTCGCGCGACATTTCCGGGAACATGCCGTCGTGGCAGATGATGAGGCCGATCTTGGCGCCTTTTGGCCCGGTGCAGACGGGGATGCCCAGATCGCCCGGCTCCCACGGTTCAACCGGGACCCAGGGGTGCATCTTGCGGTAGTAAAGCTGCACCTCGCCCTTGTCGTCGATGATAAGGCCGGTGTTGTAGGGAAAGCCGCCGGGGTTATGCTCCATGATCGAAAAGCAGCCCCAGATGGCGTTGTCGATGCAGGCTTGTTTCAGGGCGGCAACCTCTGGCCCATCCATCCGGCACATGATGGCGGGGTTGGTGTCCATCGACAGGCCGTGCAGCATGTATTCTGGGAACACCACCAGATCCATCGTGGCAAGGTTGCGCCGCGCCTTGGCAACCAGTTCCACCACCCGCGCGGTCTGGCGGGCAAGGTCGGCGGGGGTGACGGTGACCGGAAGTTGCAGTTGCACGAGGCCGATCACGACCCCGTTTTCCGATTTGTTCAGCCCACCCAAGCCGTTCATGTGACGCTCCTATTTGGTAATGCTCAGTTCGGCGGGTGCGCCTTGCATGGCGCGTTCCGGCGAGGATGTTGCGATCAGAAGGCCCAGCGTCAGCACATACGGGGCCGCAAAGAAGAGGTAGTAGCCTTCGGTCACGCCTACCGATTGCAGTGCTGGCCCAAGCGCGCCCGCGCCGCCAAACAACAGCGCCGCCCAAAAGCAGTTGATCGGGTTCCAGCGGGCGAAGATCACCAGCGCCACCGCCATCAAGCCCTGGCCGGAGGACACGCCTTCGGTCCAGCTACCGGGATAATAGAGCGAGAGATAGGCACCTGCGATACCGGCCAAGGCACCGCCCGCTGCGGTGGACAAAAGGCGCACTCGGTCGGCGTTGATGCCCATCGCGCGGGCGGCATCGGTGCTGTCACCCACGACGCGGATCACAAGGCCGACGCGGGTGGAGCGGAACATCCACCACAAGAAGACGGCAAGAACGGCCCCAAGCAGAAACAGCACGTTGACCTGAAGGGCGGCCTGCACCTGCGGCACATCTGACCAGCCGCCAAGCGAAATCGACGGCAACTTTGGTGCGACGGGCTGGATGTAGGGCTTGCCGAAGAAGTAGGCGAGCCCGGTGCCAAGCAGCATCAGTGCGATGCCGATGGCGATGTCGTTGACGCCCTTGAACTTGCAGATCCAGCCGTGAAACAGGCCGAAGATCACCCCGGACAGCGCCGCCGCCGCCACGCCGATGAAGGGTGATCCCGTTTCGAAGGCAACGGCATAGCCGGACATCGCGCCGAAGATCAGGGTGCCTTCGAGGCCAAGGTTGATGCGGCCCGAGCGTTCGGTGACACATTCGCCAAGCGAGACGAACAGGAAAGGTGTTGAAACGCGGATCGCACCGGCAAGGATCGCCAGCGGCACCCCCCAAAGGCCGATATCCACCGGGTCCATCAGCGGCTCTCCCAGTAGGCGGCGGTAAAGATCTTGAAGCGGCCATAGGCGGTTTCGGACAGAAGGATCGCCACGAAGATCATGCCCTGAAAGACAAGGATCGTGGCATCGGGCAGGTCCATCCGGCGCTGGATGAGGCCGCTGGAGGCGGCGAACCCGCCCAACAGGATCGCCACCGGAATGATGGCCAGCGGGTTGTGCCGCGCCAGAAAGGCCACGAGGATGCCGGTGTAGCCGTAGCCCGCGATCAGGGATGCGTTGGCCGAGCCATGCACGGCCGCCACCTCGAAAAACCCGCCCAGGCCTGCGAAAGCGCCGCCAAGCGCTGTGAAGCCGATCACCAGCCGCCCGACAGGAAGACCCTGCACTTGCGCCGCGCGCAGGTTGTCGCCCGCGATGCGTGCGGCAAAGCCAAGGGTCGTGCGCTCGATCAGCACCCAGCAGGCGATGCAGGCGAGGATGCCGACCAGAACCCCCCAATGCGCGGCAATCAGTGGCATTTCACCCACGCCCAGGCCTTCGGTCAGCGGCAGGGTCGAGGGTTTGTTCAGGCTTGCCGGGTCGCGGAACGGGCCTTCGACCAGATGGTTGAAAAGCGCGATGGCGATGTAGGCCATCAGCAGCGAGGCGATGGTTTCATTGACCCCACGCTTGATGCGCAGCGCGCCAACGGTGGCGATCCAGCCGCCACCGAGGGCCATCGCGGCAAGCGCCATCAGGCCAAGGCCCACCGCGGGTGGCCAGCCGGCCGCGATGGTGCCCACCACAGCCGCGGCCAGACCGCCGAGGACGATGGCCCCCTCGCCGCCGATCACGACCAGGCCCAGACGGGCGGGAAGGGCGACGCAGAGGGCTGCAAAGAGCAGGGGGGAGACCTGTGACAGGGTGTTCTGCCAGGAAAACGCCGTGCTGAACCCGGCCGTCCAGACCAGCCCGAAGAAGGCGAAGGGCGATTTTCCCACCAGCAGCAGAAACAGGCTGAAGGCCAGAGACCCCGCCAGCAAGGCTGCCAGCGGGATCACGAAGGCTTCGGACCGGGGCACGATCACGGACAGGCTTGGGTTCCGGGACCGTTGCGCCAAGGGGTCGGCCAGGTTGGTCATGGGTCAGCTCGTGGAGCCGATGACGCCTTCGACCAGATAGCCGATGCTTTCGATCGCCACATCGGTTTCGACAAGGGCGGCGCCGGCGGGCACCACCTCGGCGCCGGTGTTGTCCTTGAGCGGGCCTTTGTAGGCGGCAAAGCCACCGGCCATGATCTCGGCCTTGGTCGCCTCGAACTGGGCGCGGCCCGCGTCGGAAACGGCAGGACCAAGCGGGCTCATCTTGATGAAGTTTTCGGCCAGACCGCCGCGCACGAAGTTGTCGATGGTGCCGCCGCTTTGCACGGTTTCGATCATGCCGGTGTAGACGCCGGCCCAGTTCCATTCCGCGCCGGTCAGGTATTTGTCGCCCGCGAGCGCCGTCTGATCTGCGTGATAGCCACAGACAAATGCCCCGCGACCGGCAGCGGTTTCGCACACCACCTTGGGTCCGTCGACGTGGCAGGTGATGACATCGCAGCCCTGATCACAAAGCGCATTCGTCGCCTCGGCCTCTTTCACGGCCAAAGACCATTCGCCGGTAAAGATCACCTGGCAGGTGATCGAAGGATCCACTGACCGCGCGCCCAGAAGGAAGGAGTTAATGTTGTTCACGACCTGCGGGATCGGCTTTGCGGCGACGAAGCCGATCTTCTTGGTGACGCTGGCATGGCCGGCCGCCACCCCGTTCAGGTATTGACCCATTCCGATATAGCCGAAGTACGATCCGATGTTGGCCGGGTTTTCCGGTGTCCACAGACCGCCTGCGTGCTGGAAGCGCACGTTCGGGAACTTTGGTGCCAGCTCGAGGATGTGGGGGTTGAAGTAGCCGAACGAGGTGGGGAAAATCAGGGTTGCACCGTCGAAGTTGATCATCGATTCCATCGTGTTCTGCACGTCGATGGATTCGGGGACGTTTTCCTCTTCCAGAACGGTCACGCCCGGTATCGCCTTTACGGCTGCGGCACCCTCGGCGTGCGCCTGATTGTAGCCGAAATCGTCCTTTGGGCCGACGTAGATGAAGCCGACGGTCAAGGGAGTCTGCGCCAGTGCAGATCCTGCTCCAAGGATGCCGCCCATCGCAGAGACGCCTGCCATCGCGGCCGATGATCCAAGGAATTTGCGGCGAGACAATACGTTGAAATCATTCATTCAGTTCGCTCCTGTCAAGGCTGTCTGGCCTGTCGCGGCCAGCGGGATCTGTTTCCTGACAGGGAAGCTAGGGTGTTTTATCGCTTCTGACGTCTGCTATTTTTTCGCAAGAGTGGTGCAAAAAATGCAGCGGTCATGGGCGCAACACTACGTCAGCGCCTCAAGAGCAAGGCCAAGACTTTGTGCAAACCGTGCCGAGGCGACGGGCAGGGTGCGACCGCGCATCTGGCCAAGCAGCAGGTTGCCGGGCGGGACATCGCGGCCGGACAGGGGGCGCACGACCATGCCGGAGTCCGGCCAGACCCGCAGCCCGATCGGGATCTGAAAGGCGATTGCATTTTCGTGCAGCACATAGTGGCGCATGAAATCGAAGGAATCCGCTTCGACCACCGGTGCGATGGCGCGTGATCCGCGCGCGGCGGCAGCGTCAAGCAGGTGGCGCACGCCGTATTGGCGGCTTGGCACCACATGGGGATGGTCAAGGCAGTCGCGCAGGCGCAACACCGGTTGCCCGGCCAGCGGATGATCTTCGCGCATCAGCACATGGATGGTTTGCGGCACCGACATCTGCACCTCGAAGTCAACCAGCAGCACGGGTTCAAAAACGAGGGCGATATCGCTGCGAAACGTGCTTAGGTCCCGCTCGGCCGCCTCACGGTCGCGGACGCTGACCGAGAATGTGACGCCTGGGTGGCTTTCGCGGTAGCGGGCGATCTGTTCGGGCATGAAGTAGGGGATCAACGCCTGCGAACAGGCCACGGACACATGCCCGCGCCGGATACCGGACAGATCGGCCACCTGGCTTTGAACCCGGCGCAGGTCCGACACCTGAACGCGGAAATGCTGGACCAGCAACTCGCCCGCAGGATTGAGCCGGACGCCGCGCGGCAGCCGTTCGAAGATTTCCGAGCCGAATTCTTCCTCGAACCGCTGGATACGGCGGTTCAGCGCCGAGGCGGTGATGTTCATGTCATCAGCCGCCTTGCGGATCGACCCGGCCCGCATCACCGCTTCGATGTAGGCGAAGTCCTGCAAGTGTTTCATCGTGCGTTCCATCCCTGCCGGTGGTGCATTTTTTGCACCGCTTTTGTGAATTCTTAGCATTTGTATTGGGCGCTTTGAAGCATAACCCTGTCGACGCCTGCAAGGATGCCGCCAAGAAGGACAGCCCGTGACCGAGATAGCCCTGACAATCCCGGCGCTGCATGCCGCCTATGCGGCCGGAACCCCGGTCGCGCGTGTCATCGCGCAGATTTATGACAGGATTGCCGACGTGGGCGATCCGGCGATCTTCATCACGCTCATCGCGCAAGACGAGGTGCTGGCCGCCGCGAAGGCCCTTGGTCCCTTTGACCCGTCCATGCCTCTTTGGGGGGTGCCCTTTGCGGTCAAGGACAACATCGACGTGGCGGGGTGCCCAACGACTGCCGCGTGCCCGGCCTTTGCCTACATGGCCGACGAGGATGCCTTTGTCGTGGCCCGGCTGAAGGCTGCGGGTGCCCTGTGCATCGGCAAGACCAACCTGGACCAGTTCGCGACCGGCCTTGTCGGCGTCCGCTCGCCCTACGGGGTGCCGAGGAACGCGCTGGATGCGGCCATCGTGCCGGGGGGGTCGTCGGCAGGGTCTGCCGTGGCGGTGGCGCAGGGGATCGTGACGCTGTCGCTTGGCACGGATACTGCCGGGTCTGGCCGTGTGCCGGCGGCGCTGAACAACATCGTGGGCCTGAAGCCCAGTCTGGGTGCCTTGTCTGCGACCGGTGTCGTTCCCGCCTGCCGCAGCATCGAGACGGTGTCGATCTTCGGGCTGACCGTGCAGGATGCGTGGCGCGCCTATCAGGTGACGTGCGCCTATGACCCTGGCGACGCTTATGCCCGCCCGTTTGAGGCGCCCGCCCTTTCGCCCGCGCCACCAGTGCTGAAGGTTGGGATTCCCAGCCCGCAGAGCATCCGGTTCTTTGGTGATGCCGTTCAGTCCGCGTCCTTTGACGCCGCTGTCAGTCTGCTGAGGGCCGCTGGCGCTGTGACGGTCGAGGTCGATTTCGCGCCGCTTTATGCCGTGGCGGCGATGCTTTATGACGGGGCTTGGGTGGCGGAGCGATACACGGTGATCGAGGACTTGCTGACGTCCGATCCCGAGGCGATCTTGCCTGTGACCCGAAAGATCATCGGCAAGGCGGAAGGCCTGAGCGCCGCCGATGCTTTTCGCGGCATGTACCGGCTGAAGGAACTTGCGCGCATTGCCGAGCCACCGTTGGCGGAGTTGGACCTGCTGTGCGTGCCGACAATCCCGACGTTCTACACGCTGCAGGATCTGAAGGACGATCCTGTGACGCCCAATTCCAACTTTGGCACCTACACAAATTTCGTCAACCTGTTGAACATGTGCGCCCTTGCCGTTCCGACGCCTGCACGCAGCGACGGGCGGCCGGGTAGCGTGACCCTGTTGGCCAAGGCAGGGCAGGACCATCTGCTGGCTGCGGTGGCGCTGGGGCTGGAAACGGCGGGGGAGCGCACGCTAGGGGCAACGCACTGGCCCGCGACGACGCACTGGCCCGCGACGACGCACTGGCCGGTGACGACCCATCCGCTTTCTTCGGTGCCGCCGCAGGACACCATCACCATCGCGGTCTGTGGCGCGCACATGTCCGGTCTGCCACTGAACGGCGCTCTTGTGGCGCGCGGCGCGGTCTTTGCCGGCACGGCCCGGACCAATGCGGAGTATCGGTTCTATGCCTTGCCCGGCGGTCCCCCCCATCGTCCCGGTCTGGTCCGGGTGGAGCCCAGCCACGGGGCCGAGATCGCGCTGGAGCTTTGGGCCATGCCGCTTGCCGCCTTTGGCAGCTTCATGCAGACCGTACCTGCGCCGTTGGGGATCGGCACGGTGCAGCTTTCGGACGGAAGGACTGTCTTTGGCTTTCTTTGCGAAACCCGGGCCATCGACGGCGCACGCGATATCACCGACTTTGCCGATTGGCGAAAGTTCATCGACGATCAGGGGTGAGATCCTGCCGTCCCGCGGCCGATTTTTGGCACAGGTGCCGCGCGCGAGAGGCCTTCGATTGACCCATGTCATCGAATGGTCTGCGCTGATGCGTCATGGTCGGGCTGGATATCGGAGGCGCCACCATGTTTGCGGACCTACTTTTGCAACGGCCGACGCATTTTCTGTTCTTTACCGGCAAGGGTGGGGTTGGAAAGACCTCGCTCAGTTGCGCTGTGGCGCTGGGTCTGGCGGATGCCGGCAAGCGGGTCTTGCTGGTCAGCACGGATCCTGCTTCGAACCTGGACGAGATGCTGGGCGCGAAGCTTTCCGATCAACCGACGGCTGTTCCCGGCGCGCCACGCCTGTTTGCCATGAACATCGACCCGGACAAGGCGGCCGAAGATTATCGGGCGCGGGTGATTGACCAACTGGGGCTGGAAGCGGGCGACGCGGAAAAGGCGACGGTGCGCGAACAGCTTTCCGGTGCCTGCACGATCGAGATCGCGGCATTCGACGAATTTGTCGGTCTGCTTGCCGGCGATGCGCCGGACTATGACCACATCATCTTCGACACCGCGCCGACCGGCCACACGCTGCGATTGCTTAGTCTGCCGCGCGCGTGGACGGGCTTTCTGCACGGCAACGATCGTGGTGCTTCCTGTCTGGGGCCGCACTCGGGGCTGAAGATGCAGGAGACGCGCTTTCGCGCCGCGCTGGATGCCTTGGCTGACCCGACGCGCAGTTCGATTGTCCTTGTGACGCGTGCCGACCGCGGGGCCGTGCGCGAGGCGTCGCGGACCTCGGACGAGTTGCGGGCGTTGGGGCTGGCGAACCAGCAGCTGGTCGTGAACGGGGTGTTCCACGCGAGTGAGCAGGGTGATCCTGTTGCCGATGGTCTGGCCCGCGATCACGCGGCTGTTCTGGCAACGCTGCCGCCGAACCTTGCGGCCCTTGCCCGCAGCGAGGTGCCGCTCAGGTCGTTCGACATGGTCGGGCTGGCAGCCCTGCGGGCATTGTTCGTGCCAGAGGCGGCGACGGCCGATCTGGCGGTGGTCCCGCCGCAGATCGACGAGGCCGGGCTTGCCGCCATGGTGGACGATCTGGCCAGGGCCGGTCTCGGGTTGGTCATGGTGATGGGCAAGGGCGGGGTGGGCAAGACAACCGTGGCCGCGGCCATCGCCGTGGGGTTGGTCAAGCGCGGGCATCAGGTGCATCTGACCACAACCGACCCTGCGGCCCATGTGGCGCTGGTGGTCGATGGCAACCTGCCCGGCCTGACCGTTGATCGCATCGACCCGGTTGCCGAAACTGCCCGCTATGTCGAAAAGATCATGGCTACCAAAGGGCGCGATCTGGATGCGGCCGACCGCGCGCTGATGCTGGAAGACCTCGCCTCGCCCTGCACCGAGGAGGTGGCGGTGTTCCATGCCTTTTCGCGGATCGTGGCCGAAGCGCGGAGCGCGTTTGTTGTGGTTGATACCGCACCGACCGGCCACACGCTGCTGCTGCTTGACGCGACGGGCGCCTATCACCGGCAGATGACGCGGGACATGGGCGCAGTGCAGGGCAGGATCGTGACGCCGCTGATGCGGCTGCAAGACCCTGATTATACGCGGGTGGTGCTTGTGGCCTTGCCGGAAATCACCCCGGTTTCCGAAGCCGCAAGTCTTCAGGAGGATTTGCGGCGGGCGAAGATCGAGCCTTGGGCCTGGGTGGTCAATCGCGTCATGTCAAAGACGGGAACCACCGACCGGCTGTTGCGCCAGCGGATCGCATCCGAGGCCAGGCAGATCACCCGCATCCGCAACGGGCTGGCGCGGCGGCTGTTCCTGCTGCCGTTCTGCCCCGAGCCGCCTGTCGGGGTGGACCGGCTGTCGATGCTGACTTGAGTGGGGGGGAAGGGGGGCCCCGGAGGTGGCGGCTGCCGTGACCCAGCAGAGATCCTAATCCACCGATTTTCAGAACAAATTTCTGGCTGAACAGCCGGATACCTAAAGTCATCGCAGACAGTTCCACCGCAGGAAGGACCAACGCGATGACTGACGACATGCTTCATGTCATGGAGTGGCACAACGGCGACAAGGATTATTCGCCGTTTTCCAATGCCGAAATGAAGCGGCGGCAGGACGACATGCGCGGCTGGATGGCGAAGAACGATGTCGATGCGGCGCTGCTGACCTCGTATCACTGCATCAATTACTATTCGGGTTGGCTCTATTGCGCGTTCGGGCGGAAATACGGGATGGTGATCACGCCAGACGCGGCGACCACGGTTTCAGCGGGGATTGACGGCGGACAGCCGTGGCGGCGCAGTTTTGGCAACTCCATCACCTATACCGACTGGCGGCGTGACAATTTCTACCGCGCGATCCGGCAGTTGACGCCGAGGGTGAAGCGGTTGGGGATCGAGTTCGATCACGTCAACCTTGACTATCGCAAGGCGCTGGAAGCGGCGTTGCCGGGGGTCGAGTTCGTCGATGTTGCTCAAGCCTCGATGTGGATGCGGGCGATCAAGTCGGCCGAGGAGCACGCGCTGATCCGCACCGGAGCACGGATCTGCGACGTGGGCGGCTGGGCGGTCGCGGGCGCGGTCAAGGCGGGCGTGCCAGAGCATGAGGTGGCGATCGCCGGCACCAACGCGATGATCCGCGAAATTGCGGCGTCGTTTCCCTTTGTCGAGCTGATGGACACATGGACGTGGTTCCAATCGGGCATCAATACGGATGGGGCGCACAATCCGGTGACGAACAAGGCGGTTAAGTCGGGCGAGATTTTGTCGCTGAACACCTTTCCGATGATCTTTGGATATTACACCGCGCTGGAACGGACGCTGTTCTGCGACCACGTCGATGATGCGAGCCTGGATATCTGGGTGAAGAATGTTGCGGTTCATCGGCGCGGGCTGGAGCTGATCAAGCCCGGCGCCAAGTGCAACGAAATCGCGCTGGAACTGAACGAGATGTATCGCGAGTGGAATCTGCTGAAGTATCGGTCGTTCGGGTATGGTCATTCGTTCGGCGTGCTGAGCCATTACTACGGGCGCGAAGCCGGGGTGGAGCTGCGCGAGGATATCGAGACGGTGCTGCAACCGGGTATGGTGGTGTCGATGGAGCCGATGGTGATGCTGCCCGAAGGCGTGCCGGGGGCGGGGGGCTACCGTGAGCATGACATCCTGATCGTGACCGAGGACGCGGCCGAGAACATCACCGGCTTTCCGTTCGGCCCAGAGCACAACATCATTCGCAACTGAGCTATGTGAAATCTCGCAAAAAGGCCCGGAGGCTTCCGGGCCTTTTTGCGGGTCCAAAAGAAGGGCCCCCGCGAAGGGGGCCAAAAGTCAGGGGAGCAATGGGTGTTCAGAATTCGGCGCGCAGGGCGTCGACGATGCCTTGGGTGCAGACCTGAAGCAGGATGTGGCCCTTTTCGACCGATGCTTCCTTGGGCGACGACAGGGTGCCGGAGCAGGGGGTCCATTCCCGCTTGACCGGGTAGACGTCGTAAGGCGGGAAGGTCGCGGGCGGGTGGTGAACGGCGCGGTCGAGGTGGACCAGTTCGGGGTGCAGCGCCAGCATCAGCGAGGTTTCCAGCACGCCGCCGTGTTCGACATCCCAACCCGGAAAGCCGCCGGGATAAAGTTTGGCGATGGCCTCTTTATGAACGAAGTCCCAGTAGGACAGCACGACGACCTTCAGGTCGGTGATCCCGTCCCAGCGCAGTTCGCGCAGGGCAAGGTCGATTGCCTCGACGATGAACCACGAGTTTTCGAAATGGCCGTTCACAAGGCAGATCTTGCGGACACCGTGGCGGGCGAATTCCTTGACCACGTCCTTGAGGGCCGCGACCAGCGTTGCGCCGTCAAGGCTGGTGGTGCCGGGCATGTGGTTGCCGCCGCCCGATTTCTGGTGCGACTTGTAGCCGTAGGTAAAGGGGGGCGCGACAAGGCCGCCGATCTCGGTTGCGACGCGGCGGGCGAATTCGGTGGGCAAGAGCACATCGACATGCAGCGGCATGTGGTGGCCGTGCTGTTCCATTGATCCGATCGGGATCAGGATGGGGGTCTGGCCCGTGCTGACTGCGGCGTCGTAATCGGGCCAGGTCAGTTCCGAGGCGAAGGCGGTGGCGTGTTTCATCAGGTGCCTGCAATTCGAGGAGATGCTCTGAAATGTAAGTTGCGGGCGGTGTATAAGGAAAATAGATTGTCGCAATCCTTCCATTGCGAGGGCAAATGCATGGCGCTGATCACCAACCTGCCGACCGACCTTTTGCGCACCTTTATCGCGGTGGTCGAACTTGGCGGCCACTCCAAGGCGGGCGCGGTGCTGGGCCGCAGCCAGCCGGCAATTTCCCTGCAGATACGGCGTCTGGAAGAGATCGTGCGATCCCCGCTATTGGTGCAGGAGGGGCGGGCGATCCTGCCCACCGCTGCCGGCGAGGCGTTGCTGTCGTATGCGCGCGAGATGGTGCGGATCAACGACGAGGCGGTGCGATATTTCCACCGGTCGGACGTGAACGGCGTGCTGCGGATCGGGCTGCCCACAGATTATGCGGTGGCGTTCCTGCAAAATACCCTGACCGGGTTTCACCAGCGCCACGCCGAGGTTGATATGGAGATCCACTGTGATCTGAGTCGCGAGTTGCACCAGCAACTGCGGTCGGACAGTCTTGATATCATCGTGGCGACAATGCCGGCGGTGCGGATGCCCTATCTGTCGCGGGCCTGGGTCGAGCAGCCGATCTGGGCGGCGTCTGCTGACGTGGAGCTTGCGCCGGATCGGCCGGTGCCGCTGGGGGCGCATCTGGAGGGGTGTGATTACCGGTCGCGGATGATCGACGCGCTGGATGCCAGCGAACGGCGCTGGCGCATTGTTTATACCGGGCCAGGGATTTCGGGCTTGCAGAACGCGGTTCTGAACGGCATGTGCGTGACGGCGCTGACGCAGGCGACGCTGTTGCCGGGAATGCGCGAGTTGGGCGAGGCGGAGGGGTTCCCGAAGCTGGAGCCGCTGCGGATCGGACTTTTCTACAAGCACCCACGGTTGTCGGCGGCGGGATTGCAACTGGTCAGCGATCTGGTCGCCAGCCTTGAGGGCGTGGGCTCCGGCGTGCGCATGTTGCCAAACTGATCAAAAGGCAGGCAGCATAACCGGTGCTTATCAATCCATTTCAAGAACGGATTTTGTCTGTCTCTCCCTTTCTCCTAACGTGGCGTCAATCGAACATATCCACAATCGACGGGGAACTGGGACATGACAACCGAGATCACATCGCACGGCCTGACGCGCCGGTCGCTGCTTGCCACGGGGGCAGCGGTTCTTGCCACCCCGATGCTGTCGCGCCGAGCCTTTGCTGCGCCGACCGAATTGACCATGCTGGCCTGGTATGGCCACGCCGAGCCCGACATGGTTGCCGAGTTCGAGGCCGAGAACAACGTCAAGTTCGTGCCGAAATACTATACCGGCGGCGACAACATGCTGGGCCTGATCTCGCAATCGCCGCCCGGCACTTTTGACATCATCCTGTCGGATGCGGAATATGTGCAGGCGCTGAACGCGGCAGGTTACGTCGAAGAGCTGGACCCGAACGATTACGCCATCGGTGACTACTTCCCGGAGTTTCAGCAATTCCCCGGCAACTGGGCGGACGGCAAGCTATTCTCGCTGGTCACGCGCTTTGGTTTTCTGGGCGTCGCCTACAACACCGATGCGCTGACCGAAAAGGAAGCGTCCACCTACAACGCGTTCTGGGACCCGCGCCTGACCGGCAAGGTCGGCCATTTCGACTGGCACCTGCCGAACCTTGGACAGATGAGCCTGCTGGTGGGCAACGCATCACCTTACGACATCGACGAGGCGGCCTGGGCTGCGGTGCAGGAAAAGACCATGTCGCTGCGTCCGCAGATCGGCGGGTTCTTCGATTACGGTGGCACGTTCTCGTCCTTGAATGACGGGCAGATGCTGGCGTTTTGTGGCATCGGCGACTGGATTACCGGGGTTCTGGAAAAAAATGGCGCCAAAGTGAAGTCGGTCATTCCGGAAGAGGGCGGCTTGCAGTGGTCGGAGTGTTTCTCGATCGGCAAAGGATCGACCAAGGCTGACTTGGCGAAGAAGTGGATCCAATACATCACCTCGGCCAAGGGTCAGGCGAAATCGGCGCAGATGGCGGCCTATCCGGCATTGATCCCGAACCAGAAGGGCTGGGAAGTGCTGCAGTCGGAAAATCCCGACGAGGCCAAGCGTCAGGGTATGACCAAGGACGCGGGCAATGCGATGGACATGATCCGCGCGGGCCGCATCAAGTATCGCCAGTGGCCGATTCAGCAGGATCTGGAAACCTGGAACGACTTCTGGTCGGAATACAAAGGCGCCTGAGGTGCCAGGGGCGGGCCGTAAACGGCCCGCCCTTTTTCGTAAAGCAAGGCCCACTCCCCCCGATAAGGATTGCTGCCGCCCATGCGTCGCCCGGTTTCCCTTTATGGTCTGACCTTTTCGCTGCCGCTGCTGATCTGGCAGTTGCTGTTCTTCGTGTTTCCCTTGCTGTTTCTCGTCGCGCTCAGCTTCTGGACGGTGAAGAACTTCGTCATGTCGCCGGATTTCGACACGGTGAACTGGACCACGATGTATGGTCGCGCGGTGTTCTGGCAGGCCTATGGCGCGACCTTTGCGCTGGCCGCGGCGGCGGCGGCGCTGACCTCCATCCTCGCGTTTCCCTGCGCCTATGCCATCGCGTTCAAACTGTCGGATACCGCGCGGCGTTGGGCGGTGTTCCTGATGGTGATCCCGTTCTTCACCAGCTATCTGGTGCGGGTCTATTCCTGGCAGATATTCCTGTCGGACAATGGCATCATCAATGTCATGTTGGGGTGGATCGGGCTTGGCCCGTTTCCGCTGCTCAACACGGTCGGCGCGACGATGGTGGGCTACCTGACGCTCAGCTTTCCCTTGGTCGTGCTGTTGCAGTTGTTCAGCCTGGTGTTCATCGACCGCAACCTGATCGAGGCGGCGCACAACATGCGGTGTGGGCGGGTGCGGACGGTGTTCGAGGTGGTGATCCCCTCGGCGCGCGTCGGTCTGGTGATTGCCGCGCTGTTCGCCTTCATCCTTTCGTTCGGGGATTTTGTCAGCCCGATTTACCTTGGCGGCGGTGATCCGACGACGCTGTCGATCCTGATCACCGACACCACGAAATCCGGCCAGCAGTGGCCCCGCGCCGCGGTGATCGCGCTGACGATGATCGGCACGCTTATGGTGGTGGCCTTTGCAGCCGTGCAGTTTGCCTACAAGGGAAAGACGAAATGAGTGGGTCCGGCGCCGAAAGCATCAACCGCAGCCGGGGCGTCGATTGGGCGCTGAGGGGCTACATCCTTCTGGCTTACCTGTTTGTCTTTGCGCCAATCGCCGCAAGTTTCGTGTTCTCGTTCAACTCGGACCGGTTCCCTTCGATCCCGCTCGGCAGCTTTTCGTTGGAGTGGTATGAGGCGGTGGCAGCGGATCCGCTGGTCTGGCAGGGCTTGCGCAATACGCTGGTGGTGGGGGTGATTGTCGGCGTGATCTCGACGCTTCTGGGGTTCGGGGCGGCCTATACCGACTACCGCTACAAGTTTGCGGGCAAGCAGGTGTATCTGGCGCTGGCGCTGTTGCCGCCGACGATTCCGGTGATCATCTTGGGCCTTGCGATGCTGGCCTATCTTTCCCGCATCAACCTTTCGGGCAACGCGCTGTCGGTGATCATCGCGCATGTGGTGGTCTGTGCGCCCTTTGCGATGGCCATCATCCGGTTGCGGCTTTCCCAGATGGACCCGGCGCTGGAACCGGCCGCGTGGAACCTTGGCGCTTCAGAGTGGAAAACGATGCGGCATGTGATCGTGCCGTTTACCAAGCCGGCGATCTTTGGCGCGCTGTTCATCACGATGGCGGTGTCATTCGACGAATTCGCGGTGGCGTGGTTCGTGTCCGGCCTGAACGAAACCCTGCCGGTCAAGGTGCTGGGCTTTCTGCAGGGGCAGGTCAGCCCGCGGATCAATGCGATCGGCACCTTCGTCTTCGTCCTATCCATGACCCTGGTGATCCTGGCGCAGCTGTTGCTGTCGGGCAAGGGTGCCAACGACCGCGCGCTTGCGGATGACAAGGAGTAAAGCATGCAACGCGACACGCTGGTTTCGTTCGAAGGTGTGGTGAAGCGGTTCGGCGCTTTCGTGGCCGTGCAGAAGATGGATTTCGAGATCCGCAAAGGCGAATTTCTGGCGATCATGGGATCGTCGGGCTGTGGCAAGACGACGACGCTGCGGATGCTGGCGGGTCTGGAAGCGCCGAGCGAGGGGGTGATCCGCCTGTCGGGCAAGCCGATCAACGACCTCCCGACATGGAGCCGCGACACGCCGATGGTGTGGCAAAGCCTGGCGCTCTTTCCGTTTCTGAACGTGAGGGAGAACGTTGAGTTTGCGCTGAAAATGCGGGGTATCGGCAAGGCCGAACGGCGGCGTCGGGCCGAACAGTGGCTGGACCGGATGCAGATTACCGAGTTTGCCGATCGCAACATCGCCCAGCTTTCGGGCGGCCAGCGGCAGCGCGTGGCGTTGGCCCGGTCGCTGGTGGTGGAGCCGGAGATCCTGTTGCTTGATGAACCCCTGTCGGCCTTGGACGCGGCGTTGAAGGTGCGGATGCAGTCGGTGCTGAAGACGCTTCAGCGCGAGACGGGGATCACCTTTGTCTATGTGACGCACAGCCAGTCGGAGGCGTTTTCGATGGCCGACCGCGTGGTGATCATGAGCCGAGGGGTGATCGAGCAGATCGGCACGCCGCAGGAGATCTATCGCGCGCCGCGCACCCGCTTTGTCGCGGATTTTCTGGGGTCGTCGAACCTGTTCAGCGGCAAGGTGCGGCCGGGAGCGGCCGGAGGAGTGGAACTTGAAACGCCGGCCGGTGCGCTGAAACTGGGTGGCGACGGGGCAATGCCCGCACATGGCACCACGGCCACGGTGACGGTGCTGGACACCAAGACCCATCTGAGCGTTACCCCGCCCGCACGGTCGGTGAATGTGGTGCCGGTTCGGGTGGTGGGCGAAGAGTTCGTGGGCGCTACCGCAACGGTTTATCTGGAAACGCCGCAGGGACAGGAAATCCGGGTGCAAAAGGGGCATGACGAACTGGCTGATCTGCCGCTTGGTATTGGTCAGGACCTGTTTGCCTGGTGGGAACCTAAAGATGGCCACCTTGTCGCCGAAGCCTGAGCGACACCCCACGAAACGGAGACGGAACGGATGAGCCACATTTTCATCAGCGCAGGCGGAATGAGCCAGCGGCAGATCGACGCCTTGCCGTTGGACGGGGTGCGCGCGATGGTGCGGAGGGTTCTGGCGCGCTTTCAGGCGATAGAGCCATGACCCATCAGCCCGCTCGCGACAGTTTTGCCGCCAACAGCGCAATCATTCCGCGCGGCGTGGCGCATGTGGCACTGGCCGGTCCGGTGCGGACGCGGGAGTTTGCGTTCCTGACCTTGCCGCGGTTCACGCTGCTGGCCTTCAGTTCGGCGGTCGATCCCTTGCGGATCGCCAATCAGTTGACTCAGCGCCCGCTGTATCATTGGCGCGTGGTCAGTCTTGATGGGCGTCCGGCCGAAAGCTCTGCCGGAATCCGGATCGAGGCGGATCAGGGGCTGGTGCCGTTGGGTCGTGATACCACGGTGATCGTATGTTCCGGCACCGACGCGACACAGGCCGCCGACCGCAAGGCGCTGGCGTGGCTGCGGGATCATTCGCGCCGGGGCGGGGTCTTGGGGGCGGTCTGCACCGGGGCCTACACGCTGGCGCGGGCAGGTCTGCTGGACGGCGATGCCACCACCGTGCATTGGGAAAATCAGGCCGCGTTCCGCGAGTTGTTCGACATGGAGCCGTTGCAGCAGATCTATGTCATGGGGCGGCGGCATTTTTCCTGTGCCGGCGGGGAAGCCGGGGTGGACATGATGCTGGCCCTGATTGCCGAGGATCACGGGCAGAAGCTGGCCGACGCGGTTGCCGAAATGTGCCTGCATTCGCGCCGTCGCGAGGCGGTCACCACGCAGAAACCGGTGTTCACCGCCCCGATGCGTGTGCGCAACCCCGATATCGCGCGGGTGATTGCTGCCATGCAGGTCAACATCGCAACCCCGTTGGAGCAGGAGGCCTTGGCCCGTGTCTTCGGCAAGACGACCCGGCATCTGGAGCGGACCTTCAAGGCGGTAACCGGGCAGACACCTAAAACCTTTTACCTTGGCCTGCGGTTGGAACAGGCGCGGGATCTGCTGGCGGAAACTGGCATGTCGATCCTGGATGTGGCGATTGCGACGGGCTTCAACTCTCGGGGAAGTTTCACGAAATCGTTCCGCCGCTGCTTTGGGCAATGCCCGACCCGGTTCCGCTGAGGCCAGGCTGGCACCGCCATCCTTCCGGCACTGCAGGTCTGGACATTGCCGCGCCGATTGAAAACTATTGTCGGATCGGCGGCACTTGGACTCGACGGTGAGTTTGGGTGGCGCTGGCCCGCAGTTTCGGACAGCCCTGAATGGACAGCCTTCCCCGCATCGCTCTGGCCCTGATCATCGGGGCCGCCGGAGGGTTTGGCTTTTATCTGCTGGGCTTGCCGCTGCCGTGGATGCTGGGCGCGTTGTTTGCGACGATGACCGCGTCGGTGGCCAAAGCGCCGGTTATCGCGCCGGCCCGGATCAGGCCTGCGGTGGTTGCAGTGATCGGCGTTCTTCTGGGGTCACGGTTCACGCCGGATGTGCTGCAGCAGGCCAGTGCCTGGGGCGCGACAGTGGCAATCTTGATGGTGTATGTGGTGGCGGTGGCGCTGGTGGTGGTGCCGTTCTACCGCTTTGTCGGCAAGTTCGACTGGGTGACCGCCTATTTCGCTGGGATGCCCGGCGGGCTGACCGAGATGATCGAGATCGGCGAGGCGAACGGGGCCAAGCCCGCGCCGATCATTTTGGCCCACAGTCTGCGCATCGTGGTGACGATTTCGTTGATCGCCTTCTGGTTTCGCATCGTTCAGGGGCAGAACGTGGGTGCTTCGGCGGTGCGGACCGTTGCGGCGCTGTCGTGGCTTGATGCGGGGGTGATGCTGGCATCGGCTGTTGCGGGCAGCGCGCTAGGGCGCTGGTTGCGGTTTCCCGCGCCGGCGTTTCTGGGCCCGCTGCTGGTGTCGGCAGTGCTGCATCTGACCGGGCTGACGGCAAGCGTGCCACCGCCCTTGCTGGTCAATGCGGCACAGGTGATCCTTGGCACCGTTCTGGGCTGCCGGTTTCTGGGGATCAGCGCGCGCACGCTGATTCCGGCGACGCTGTTGAGCCTCGGGGCGACGGTGCTGACGCTGGGGCTGGCGTTTGTGGGCGGTCTGGCAATGCACGCCGTTGCCGGCAGCCCGATTGATCAGGCGCTGTTGGCGATGGCACCCGGCGGTTTGACGGAAATGGGGCTGATCGCGCTGGCCATTCACGCGGACGTGGCGTTCGTGGCCCTGCACCATGTGGTGCGGATATTGTTCGTGATCGTGCTTGCACCGCTGGCGTTCCGGATGATCATCGGGCGGAGCGGCAGGGCACGGCGGGGTTGACGGGCGCGGGTTCGCGCCCCAACCGGGGTCACGACACCCGGCTGCCCCTGACCCAGACGCCGCGCACCGCCCCGGCCGTGCCGATGCGAGTGACGCGGATCACGTCGGCGCGCGCATCGGGCGCAAGGTGGCCGCGATCAGCGAGGCCGGCCGCATCAGCCGGCGCTGAGGTCACGGTGGCGATGCCGCGCGCCGTGTCGCCCCAGAGGTCACCAAGCATCAGCGCCGCAGACAGAAGCGAGGACGGCACGTAGTCGGACGAAACGATGTCAAGCAGATCGGCCTCGGCAAGCGTGCTGGCGGCGACGTTGCCGGAATGGCTGCCACCCCGGATCAGGTTCGGCGCGCCCATCATCACCTTGATGTCGTGGCTGGCGCAGGCCCGGGCGGCGACTTCCGTAGTGGGAAATTCGGCGAAATGTGCGCCGTGTTCGGCAGACCGGGCCACATGGGCGGGGTCAGTGTCATCATGGCTGGCCAGCACCGCGCCGTAGCGGCGGGCGGCGGCAACGGCGGCGGCTTCGTGCGCGGCACCGTTGCGGGCCTTGAGCGCCTGCTGTGTGGCGACGTGAACCTCGAAATCGGCCGGGCTGATGCCGTGTTTGCCGATCACGTACTTTTCCAGCTGCTTCAGGTCGCGGAACTGGCGGTCACCGGGGGTGTGATCCATCAGGCTGACAATTCCGATGCGGTCGGCGGGGCCGAACTTGTCCAACTCCTCAATCAGGGTTTCCGAACAGATTTCGGCGCGCAAGTGCAGGTAATGGCTGATCTTCAGCGCGCCATCGTCGCGCAGACCAAGGATTTCGTCGGCCAGCGCACGGGCGTATTCGCCGTAGTTGGCCTTGGCGTTCGACACGACCGACCCGACACGCAGGGCATCGAACACCGTGGTGATCCCGACCGAGGCAAGTTCGGCGTCATGCGCGATGATCGCGGCGGCGTGGGGCCAGTTGACCTTGGGGCGGGGCTCGATGTGGCGTTCGAGGTTGTCGGTGTGAAGCTCGATCAGGCCGGGCATGACAAGATCGCCGCCGCAGTCGATCGCACCTGCGGGGACGCCGGAGCCGGGGGCGATGTCGGTGATCAGTCCGTCCACCATGCGGATCTGGCCGCGCAGGGTTTCGCCCGGCAGGACGAGTGTTGCGTTGGCGAGGATGGTTTCAGCGGTCATCGGGGCGGTCCTGTCTTGCGCGGGGCGCGGGTTCGGGGTGGAAATGACATGCGCCCGTCACACCGGTGTGACATGGCCGCGCTAACGGGCTGGCATGGATAACTTGAAGCGATACGCTGTCTATTACGCACCGCGGGCCGGTGGCTTTGCCGACCGGGCCGGGGAATGGCTGGCGGGGGGCGTCGATCTGCCGGGGTTGCCGCGACCGGCTGCCGAGATCACGGGCGAGCCGCGACGGTATGGTTTTCACGGCACGATCCGCGCTCCGTTCCGGCCCGCCGAGGGTGTCGATGGCGTGGCGATCAACGCGGTTGTGGCCGCGCTGGCGGCGAAACTGCCGCCGGTCGTTTGCGAGGGGCTGGCGGTTGAAAATCTGCACGGGTTTCTGGCGCTGACGCCGCTGGGCTGTGAGGCGGCGCTGCTGGAGCTGGGAGCGGCTGTTGTCGAAGGCACCAACGGGTTGCGCGCCCCACTGTCGGAGGCCGATACTGCCCGCAGGCGGCCAGACCGGCTTTCGGCACGGCAGCGGGTTTTGCTGGATCACTGGGGCTATCCGCATGTGATGGAAGAGTTCCGGTTTCATCTGACCCTGACCGACCGTTTGCCCGACGCCGAGGCCTCGGCGGTGTCGGCTGTACTTGGCGCGTGGATCGCGCCCGTTCTGCCGCGCCCTTTCGTGATCGAGGATCTGTGCCTGTTCGGTGAGGATTCGGGCGGGGCGTTTCACCTGCTGCATCGTCATGCGCTGACCGGCTGAAGCGCCGCAAGAAGGCGCGCGATGCCTTCGGCGGGTGTGGCGTCGTTGACGACCGTGGTGGCCGCAATTCCGTGGGGCAGGGTGAAGGCGGCGCGCGACAGGCGGGCTGCGATGTCACCGACGGATTCGCGGCCACGGGCGGCAAGCCGGGCAGCAAGGACGGCGTCGGGAGCTGTGACGAGGATGACGCGCAGGTTTGGAAAGACGCGGACAGCCTGCGGCAGGGCGGCGCGGCTGCCATTGAAAACCACGTCATTCGGGCCGGTGATCTGGTCGTGCGGGATGCCGTAGCGCAGGCCGTGCGCGTCCCACGTCAGCGCGAAAGCGCCTTGGGCGAGGCGCGTTTGAAACTCGGCGTCGGTCACGCCCTCGAAATCTTCGCCCCCCGCTTCGCTTGGCCGGGTGATGACGCGGCGGACGAGGTGCAGGTCGGGGCGGGACGCCAGCGCGCCGGAAAGCAGCGTGTCCTTGCCTGCGCCCGATGGGCCGACGACCGCAAAGATCATGCCGCCACCCTTGGGGTAAAGCCGGTCACGTCGACAAGGCGGTCGCAGACGCGGGCGCGGGCGGATTCGTCATGGAAGATGCCGAGGATGGCGGCGCCGCGGGCCTTTGCCTCCTGGATCATCGACAGCACCACCTCGCGGTTGGCGGCATCAAGGCTCGCTGTCGGTTCATCAAGGAGGAGGGCCGGGTAGGGGTGGGCAAAACCGCGCGCGATGTTCACGCGCTGCTGTTCGCCACCCGAGAATGTGGTGGGCGACAGGGACCAGAGCCGTTCGGGAATGTTGAGACGGGCCAGCAGGGAAGCCGCGTGCCGGCGCGCCTGTTCGGCGGGTGTGCCAAGCGCAAGGAGCGGCTCGGCGACTACGTCAAGCGTTGGAACGCGCGGCACGACACGCAGGAACTGGCTGACATAGCCAAGCGTTTCGCGGCGCAGCGCGATAATCTCGCGCGGGGCGGCGGTGGCCACGTCAAGCGTGCCGACGATCAGGTTGCCGCCTGCGGCAAGGTAATTGCCGTAGACCATGCGCATCAGGGTGGATTTCCCGGCACCCGACTGGCCGATCAGCCCGACACATTCGCCGGGGTCCACGGTCAGGCTGGCCCCGGACATGACTGGTATCACCGCCGCGCCCTGATTGTGCAGGGTAAAGGATTTGGACAGATCACGGATGTGGATCATCGGCTTACACCTGCAGGACGGAGGAGACGAGAAGCTGGGTATAGGCGTGCTGTGGATCATCCAGCACCTGGTCGGTCAGCCCCTGTTCCACGACCCGGCCCCCCTTCATCACCATCAGACGGTGCGCCAGGAGGCGGACTACGGCAAGATCGTGGGTGACGATGATGACGGAAAGGTCAAGGTCACGCACCAGCCCGCGCAGAAGGTCTAGAAGACGCGCCTGCACGCTGACATCAAGCCCGCCGGTCGGTTCGTCCATGAACACAAGGCGCGGCCCGGTGACCAGGTTGCGGGCGATCTGCAAACGCTGCTGCATGCCGCCCGAAAAGGCGGAAGGGCGGTCGTCGATCCGGTCTGCGGCGATCTCGACGCGGCCAAGCCAATCGCTGGCCTTGTCGCGAATGTCGCCATAGTGGCGGGCGCCGACAGCCATCAGTCGCTCTCCGACATTGCCCCCGGCGGAGACGCCCATCCGCAGGCCGTCGCGCGGGTTCTGGTGGACATAGGCCCAGTCGGTGCGCGACAGGCGGCGGCGTTCCGTTTCGGCCATCCTCAGGGTGTCGCGGCCCTCATAGGCGACGCGGCCAAGGTCGGGGGTCAAATGTCCGGCAAGGCAGGATAGCAGCGTGGATTTGCCCGAACCGCTTTCACCAACGATGCCAAGCACTTCGCCGGGGTAAAGATCAAAACTAACATCAAGGCAGCCGACGCGTGAGCCGTAGCGTTTGGTCAGGCTGTCGACCTGCAGAAGCGGGGTGTCTCTGGTGGTCAGGGGTTGCATCAGCGTCATGCCGAACCCTCCTGCCGGTGGCCTCCCATCCCCTCCACCCGAGGGGGAGGGGCGCCTCCCTCCGCATCGGTGGGGGAGGGGTGGGGCGGGGAGTGAGCCGGGTCCGCCCCGAGGCGGCCGATGTGGCCGGCGGAGCGGCGACCGCTGCAAAAGTCGGTGTCGGAACAGACGAACATCCGCCCGCCCGCGTCGTCGGTGATCACCTCGTCCAGATAGCTGTGCTTGGCACCACAGAGGTCGCAGTCGTGCGGGGCCTTGGAGGCGTGGAACGGGTGGTCCTCGAAATCGAGGCTGACCACCGTGGTGAATGGGGGCAGCGCGTAGATGCGCTGTTCGCGGCCCGCGCCAAACAGCTGTATCGCGCGGTTGCCCGACAGTTTCGGGTTGTCGAATTTGGGGATCGGCGAGGGGTCCATCACATAGCGCCCCTCGACCTTCACCGGATAGGCATAGGCGGTGGCGATCTGGCCGTGGCGGGCGATGTCTTCGTATAGTTTGACGTGCATCAGGCCGTATTCCTCCAGCTCGTGCATCTTGCGCGTCTCGGTCTCGCGCGGTTCCAGAAAGCGCAGGGGTTCGGGAATCGGCACCTGGTAGACGAGGATCTGGCCCTCGGTCAGGGGCGTTTCGGGGATGCGGTGGCGGGTCTGGATGATCGTCGCCTCGATCGTGGCTTCGGTGACCGCCACGCCCGCGGTGCGCTGGAAGAATTTTCGGATGCTGACCGCGTTGGTGGTGTCGTCCGCGCCCTGGTCGATGACCTTCAGCCGATCTTCCGGCACAAGACAGGCGGCAGTCACCTGCACGCCGCCGGTGCCCCAGCCGTAGGGCATCGGCATCTCGCGGCTGGCGAAGGGCACCTGATAGCCCGGCACGGCGATGCCTTTCAGGATCGCGCGGCGGATCATGCGTTTGGTCTGTTCGTCGAGGTAGGCAAAGTTGTAGTCAGACATGGGAAGCCCCCGACGAAAGGCAGACAATGTGACGGCAGACGAATGGCTGATCGTGCTGATCCCGCTGGCGTTCTTTCTGGCCGTGGCCGGGTTTGTCGTCCGACGCTAGCGGTTGAAGGACCGGCGCCGGACATCGCTGCGTCAGGATGAAGGCGGTGGCTACGTCTGGGTTGAAATCGACGGCACGCCGGGACGGTCCGGCGACGATCCGCGCGGCAGGTGGGATGCCGAAGACGCTGCGGACGCGGATGGTGACGGGGGTGGAGACTAAGTTCATTCCGCGGCCTCCTGCGTCGTCTGCGCCTCACGCCGCAGACGCCGGACAAGTTCGAGTTCCGCTTGAAAATCAACGTAGTGGGGCAGTTTGATATGTTCCAGAAACCCGGTCGCCTGAATGTTGTCGCAGTGATAGAGAACGAACTCCTCGTCTTGCGCAGGGGCCCCGGTGTTGTCTTCGCCCAACTCGTTCCAGCGCAGGCTGCGGTCCACAAGGCTCATCGCGATGGCCTTGCGTTCGGTCTGGCCGAACACCAGACCGTAGCCGCGGGTGAACTGCGGCGGTTCGGTCCGTGAGCCTTTGAACTGGTTGACGGTTTCACATTCGGTCACCTCGACCTCGCCGATCTCGACGGCGAAGCCAAGCTCGGGGATGTCGACCTCGACCGCGACGCGACCGATACGCAGTTCGCCAACGAAAGCGTGGGTGCGACCGTAGCCGCGCTGGGTGGAATAGGCCATCGACAGAACGAAGCCTTCGTCGCCGCGCGTCAGGGCCTGCAGCCGCAAGGCGCGCGACGCGGGCAGTTCAAGCGGTGTGCGCGTCAGGTCGGTCGGGGTGGCGTCGGTGGCGGCTGCGTCTTCGATCAGCCCGTCATGGTTCAGAAAGCCGGTTACATGCGGAACCGGCTGATGTGGGCTCGCATGTGACACCGCCTCGTCCGGCAGAGCGGATCGAGGCGGTTCGCCTTCAGCCATCAGCGCGAAATCGAGCAGACGGTGCGTGTAGTCGAAGGTCGGGCCAAGCACCTGCCCGCCGGGTAGATCCTTGAAGGTCGCCGAAATCCTGCGGTCGAGGGTCATGGTCGCCGTATTGACCGGGTTCGAGGTGCCGAGGCGGGGCAGGGTCGTACGATAGGCGCGGATCAGGAAGACCGCCTCGATCAGGTCACCGCGCGCCTGCTTGATCGCCAGGGCCGCAAGATCGGGATCATGAAGCGAGCCTTCCGCCATCACCCGGTTCACCGCCAACCGCATCTGTTCGCGGATCTGGGCGACGGACAGTTCGGGCACGGCCCGATCGCCCCTGCGTTCCTCGGCCAGCCAGGCGTGGGCATTGTCGATGGCGCGTTCGCCACCCTTGACTGCGACATACATCAGATCGCCTCCACTCGGGTGGATCGGGGCAGCCCGGCAAGCCGGGTGCCGCAGGTGAACAGGCAATCGAAGCCCAGCGGAAACTGCGCCCGGTTCGCGCGGAAGGCGGTGGTTTCAGGCAGGCTGAGCCAGGAAACCATCTCGACGCCCGGTCCGGTCAGGCAGGCGCCGTGGGCAACCAGACGGTCCACCTCGACGATCAGCGTGGCTGAACGGTCGGGATAATCGGGCGTACCGATGCGAAAGCGGGTCACGGGCTGCAATGCATCCCAGGTGCCAAGGGCAAAATCGGCATCCCCGGCCGCGACAAGGGGCGCGCCAATGTGAAACGATATCCAGTTGCGCACCTCGGCGCAGTCTGCGGTGCCGGCAAGGTGCAGCGGCGTGGTGGCATCGGCCAGCGTCAAAAGCGCAACACCGGCCGCGACTGACAGCGGCGGAGGCGGCAATGCGCCGGCCACGAGGTGAATGGTGCCGGGCCGCGCCATTGCCTCGAGGATGGCGCGGAAGGCTTGCGCAGACTGCTGCGGGGCGGCGGTGAAACCGCCTGTGAGGCTGGCTGCCGTCATGTGTCTTCTCCGCGGACAAGGGTGAAGAAATCGACCTTGGTCGTCGCCGCACGGGCGGCGCGGGTGGCTGTGACCACGGCGGCCTCTTTGGCAAGGACGTCCACGATTGCCGCTCCGGTTTCCGGGGCGGCGTCGGTCTGCATCAAAGCGTCGACAATGGCCGCGCGCGTCGCGTGTGCCTTGTCGCGACCCTGCACCCAGGCGTGACCAACCGGGCCGGTGGACAATTGCACCGAGGCGCGCGTGACCGTCATTTCGCCAAGGTTGAACGCCTCGCCCGTGCCACCGATACGGCCCCGGACCATGACGGCCCCTACCTCTGGCGCGCGCAGGAAGCGGTGATCGGGCAGGGCGGGAAGCAATTGCGCCAGTCGCCCGGGATTGGCTTTGGCCAGCACCGACATCCAGGTCTGGCGGTCTTTGGTCAGGGGCTGGGTCATCTGATCCTCAACAACTTGCGAAGGTGCCTGCCGGCCTATACAACTAGACAAATACTACCGACCGTGCCCCCCTGCGGCAATCGGAGAGTTGTGAATTTTTGGTGACAGGAACCTCCCTTGGCAGTCTGGTCCGAGATCGCTGACACGTTGCGCGACGAGATCGCTGGAGGGGCCTATCCCCCCGGGGCGCGCTTGCCGACCGAGGCCGTTCTGGCACAGCGGTTCGGCGTCAACCGCCACACCGTGCGGCGTGCGCTGGCGGACCTTGCGGGTCAGGGGCTGGTGCATTCGCGGCGGGGGGCGGGGGTCTTTGTGACCGCGCGCCCGACGGTATATCCGCTGGGTCGGCGGGTGCGCTTTCACCAGATCATCGCGGCAGAGGGGCGCACGCCGTCACGCCAGATCCGAAGCGTTGACACCCGCCCGGCGACGGCTGCCGAGGCGCTGGGATTGGGGCTGGTGGCAGGATCGCAGGTGCATGTCGTCGCGGGCGTGTCGCTGGCGGATGGCCACCCTTTGGCTGCGTTCCGGTCAGTGTTTCCGGCTGCCAGGTTTCCCGACCTGCCCGCCGCCATCCGGGCGCATGGATCGATCACGGACGCGCTGCGGGCCTGCGGCTTGCCGGATTATACCCGCGCCGAGACCCAGTTGACCGCGCAGTCCGCGCCGGCGGTGCTGGCGATGGCGCTGCAGGTGGCCGAGGGGGCGGCGGTGCTGCGGTCGGTTGCGGTCAATGTCGATGCGGAAGGGGTGCCGGTGGAACATGGCACGACCTGGTTTGCAGGCGAGCGGGTGACGCTGACCGTCAGCCCGGACTAGCCGCCGTAGACGTCGAGAAAGGCTTCGGCCTTCAGACTGCGAAAATCGAGAAGGGCCCGACGCAGGCGCGCGTGATCCCAATTCCACCAGGCGAGGGCCAGCAGGCGGTCGATGACCGGTTGCGAAAAGCGGGCGCGAAGCGGCGTGGCGGGGCAGCCGGCGACGATCATGAAGGGGGCGACATCCTTGGTCACGACTGCGCCAGAGGCGACGATCGCGCCGGTGCCGATGCTGACATCGGGCTTGATGATCGCGCCGTGGCCGATCCAGCAATCGGGGCCGAGGGTGGTGCGGCGGGCGGCGCGGGCGGCGAGGAAATCGGCATCGTCCGGCGTGTCGGGCCAGTAATTGGACGAGCGGTAGAGGAAGTGGTGCTGGGCTGCGTGGGTGAAGGGGTGGTCGGTTGGTCCGATCCGCGTCATCGCCGCGATGTTGGAAAAGCGGCCCACCGTGGTGTTGGCGATATCGGCAAAACGGTCGCAGTAGGCATAGGCTTCGAAAGTGGAGTTGAGGACGCGCGACCCCTCGCCCACCTCGGTCCAGGGGGCGAGATGAGAGGACACAACCTGGGCCGTGGAGTGGATCGTCGGCCCGTCGGGCGAGAGGCGTGTCCCACCGTGGGACAGGGTTGCCGCGTAAGGCATTTCAATGGGTTGAGGGTCGGCTTTCAGCATTCATTTACCTTTTGGCGCGGGAGAGGCGGGGTTCGCGGGGCCCGGAGGGGGTGTTGGGGGAAGGCGTTGGCGGGGGGCGCCTCGCCCCCCGCACCCCCAGAGAGTGTTTTTGAAAAGAGCACGCCTCGGGGGGTGGTGGAGGGATCGGGACGCGGCGGGAGCGTTTGCGGGCGAAAGGTCCCGGCTGGCCGAAACCGGGAGAGGTTGAGATGGGCGACATTGCACCTGCATCGAGGGTGGGCAGGGCGTGGGTGTTTCGCTTGGGTGCTTGGCGGCAGGGTGGCGGCGGGGTGGGGCGGGACGTATGGTCTGGAGGCGCTGACTGGTTGCGCTGACTGGTTGCGCTGACTGGTTGCGCTGTCTGGATGCGCGGTTGGGCGGTGGCATTGCGTGGGCGTTGATGCCTGGTGCCTGGTGGTCGAGCCAAGGCAGGGGGCGCGGCGGGACGCAGCGGGCTGAGCCTTGGAAGAGGTGGGGTCAAGCCATAGCCGCGCAGAGGCAGGAGTGCGGCGCGGAGGGTTTGGGGCATCTGTGTGGCGTGCAAAGACGGTGGCTGGGGGTTCGGGTTGGAGGCGGCCCGATCTGGGTTGAACAGGGAATTCGCGGAGCATGGGTGGCCCAAGCTGCACCGGGGGTGAGGGGGTTGGCCCGAGCGTGGCGAGACTGAAAGGGGCGGGCCTGAGAGTGGGGGGGAGAGACGCGGGTTTGAGAGGAGTGGGCTGGAGAGGGGCGGACCGGAGCGGGGGGCCCGAGGGCCGGGCCTGAGAATGGGGGGACGGAGAGGTTGGATGGAGAAGGGGTTCGCCGGAGGTGAACTGGCCCAAAAGGAACGGGTCCAAGGTGATCGCATCGGACAGGAACTGGCCCGAGTTGGACTGGCCCGAGTTGGACTGGCGCGAGTTGGACTGGCCCGAGTTGGGCTGGCGCGAGTTGGACTGGCCCAAGCCGCACTGGGGCAAGCGGGACTGGCCCAAGCCAGACCGACCGGGCCGAGGTGATCCGGTCTGAGTTGGATTGGTCCTTGGTGTCCTGGTCCGTTGGAAGCGGTTGGCGCTGGGCGTGGGCAGGCGGCGCGGCACCCGCCGCTGGTGGCGGAACAGGGCGGGCACACATCGTCAGGGGCCTTTGATCAGTTTGCGGCGCAGCCAGCCGGAGAGGCTGTCCATCGCCATGACCATGAGCACGATGAGGACCATGTAATAGGCAACCTCTTCCCAATCCTTCTGCGTTATGATCGCCTGCGTCAAAAGGAGGCCGATGCCGCCGCCGACGATGGCGCCGATCACGGTGGCGCTGCGGGTGTTGGATTCGAGGGTGTAGAGCACCTGCGAGATGAGGATCGGGGTGATCTGCGGGATGACCCCGAAGCGGGCGCGCAAGGTCGCGTTGGCGCCGGTTGAGCGGATGCCTTCGACCTGCTTTTCGTCGATGTTTTCCAAGGCCTCGGAGAAGGTCTTGCCGAAGGTGCCGGCATCGGTGATCGCTATGGCGATGGCGCCGGTCATCGGGCCGGGGCCGAAGGCGCGGCTGAGGATGATGGTCCAGATCAACCCGTCGACGCCGCGGATGAAATCAAACACGCGGCGGGCGGCAAAGCGCAGGGGGCCGAGGGGCATGAAGTTGCGCGCGGCGAGAAAGCCCAGAGGCAGGGCGACCAGCGCGGCCGTCATGGTGCCGAGGAAGGCCATCAGGATGGTTTCGAAAATGGCCCATGCAACGTCGCCGTGGCGCCACATCTTGTTGGTCCAGAATTCGGCGGCCATGTAGCCGAGGTTGGAACGCGCGGGGTCGATCCGGTTGGCTGTGGTGGCGAGGGCGGCGAGCTGGCCGAGGGATTTGCCGTGGAACGGGCTGTCGAGGGTGAAGAACCACAGTTCCCACCCTGGTTCGTATTTGAAGGTTTCGACCTTTGAGCGGGAATAGTTGAACCGACCGGCATCGGTGGTAACGCTGATCTTGTTTTCCGACACCGAAATCCAGTCGGGGATTGGTTCCGGCGCGGTCAGGACGGGTTTGCCGCCGACGGGGCGGATGTCGATGGTGCCGTAGCCGGGTACGACCATGCGGGCGCCGGCGTCGTCATAGGTGACGCTGTGGCCGGTTCCGAGGTCGATCGTGGTGACGGGGCCGGTGACGGTGACCCAGTCGGGCAGCATGCCGGAGGGGTAGGTGCCCTTGGCCTCGCCCTCGATCGCGACGGTCACGTCGCCGGAGCGGTTGTCACGGGTGACGTGGGTCTTGTGCGACCAGAAGTCGGACAGCAGGATCGCCGCGTTGTCGAGGCGGGCGCGCTGGGCGAGGCCGGCAAGATCAAAGCTGATCGCTGCGTAGATGAGGTAGGCAAGGATCGCGGCGGGGATGGCGAAGGCCATGCGACGGCGCGCGGCGAAACGGTGGGTGATCGTGGCGGCCAGCGGTGGTGCGGTCATGGTCATCGTCACGGCTCAGGTTCCCTTCACCAGTTTGGTCCGGTAGTGGTCGGAGATGCGGTCGATGACGACGATGGCGGCGAAGAGGAGTAGGAAGATCGCCACGACCTCGTCATAGCGGCCCTGACCCCATTGCATCGCCAGTTTCAGGTCGTGGCCGATGCCACCTTCGCCGACAAAGCCGAGGATCGCGCTGGCGCGGACGTTGATTTCAAACCGCAGGAGGGCATAGCTGAGCCAGTTCGGGGCGACCTGCGGGATGACGCCCAGCCACATGCGCTGTGACCAGGTGGCGCCGACCGAGGCGAGGCCTTCGACGGGCTTGAGGTCGGCGTTTTCGGCGGCTTCGGAGAAGAGCTTGCCGAGGGCACCGCCAGTGTGAAGCGCGATGGCGATGACGGCGGGGACCGGGCCGCCGCCGAGGATGTAGATCAGCACCAGCGCGATGACGATTTCCGGGATGGCGCGCAGGGCATCCATCATGCGGCGGAAGAGCGGGATCGCGCGGGGCCAGCGGGCAAGGCCGCGGGTGGCCAGAAGTGACAGCGCCATCGCGGCCAATGCGCCGAGGAGGGTGGCGACGGCGGCGATGTTCAGGGTTTCGATCAGGGCGGGAACGTGGCCCCAGATCAGCGCCGGCAGGTTGGCGCGGTCGGTCCAGGCTTCGGTCAGCACTTCGGAGGGGAAGTCGAGGGTCTGCGGCAAGCCGTTCCAGAAACCGCCGGCGTTGCGGGTGTCGGCCAGCATCCAGCCCGAGGCCATCAGGGCCACGAAGATCACGAGGAGGACGCCGCCATACATGCGCTTGCGGCGGATCATTTCGAGGTAGGCTTCGCGGGTGTTGGCGGTGTCGGGGCGTGTGCCCGGCGTTGGCCCGAAGGCGATGTCGACCATGGTTCCCCCAAAGAAAAGGCCGGGACTTTTGCAAGGCCCGGCCGGTCGTCATGAAAAAGGTTACATGCCTTCCTGCATCTTGCGGGCGGCGAGGATGCCGTCATAAGCCGAGGCCTCGACCGGGACGAAGTCCTTGGCTTCGCCCGCAGCAACGTTGTAGGCACACTCCGGATCGGTTTCCCACAGGTCGGCGGTCAGCGCGGTGACCTTGTCCTTCACGTCCTGCGGCAGGGCCTTGCGCACGACCATCGGACCTTCGGGGATCAGGGTGGAGCGCCAGATTTCGACCAAGTTCGACATGTCGACGAGGCCCGCATCGGCTGCCTTGCGGAACGCGCCCGAGTTGTAGCCGTCTTCCCAGTTGCCCAGGCCGTCGGCCCAGGACACGCCGGCGTCGAAATCACCGTTGGCGACGCCGACAATGGTCTGTTCATGGCCGCCGGACATCTTCACTTCGGAAAAGTAGGCGTCGAGGGTGCCGTATTTGGCCGAGAGTTCGGCGCCGGGGACGAGGTAGCCGGAGGTGGAGTTCGGGTCGGCGAAGGCGAAGACCTTGCCCTTGGCATCGTCCATCGAGGTGATGCCGGTGTCCTTGCGGGTGAAGCCGATCGAGTAGTAGCCGGTGGAGCCGTCGGCGTTCTGCTTGGTCAGCTTTACCTCGACCGCCTCGGGATCGGTCAACTGGGTCTTGGCATAGGCCGAGGCGCCGAGCCACGCATAGTCGAGGGTGCCGCCGAGAAGGCCCTGGATCACACCGTCATAGTCAGCGGGGGTGAACACCTTGACTGGCACGCCAAGCGCGGCTTCGACCTTGGCGCGGAAACATTCGGTCGAGGTCAGGCGGTCCTGGGCGTTTTCGCCGCCGAGGATGCCGATGTTGAATTCCTTGATCTCTTGCGCGAGGGCCGAGGTGGCCGTCAGGGCGACAAGTGCGGTTGCAGTCAGCAGCTTTTGCATGATTTCTCCGTGAGTTAGAACGGGGGTTGGTGGTCGGGGGGTCACGACAGCATCAGATCCGCATAGCTGCGGTCTGCTGTGGTATCGGTGGGGATCGAGGTCGAGGTTGCCGCCTCGTTGAACGTGTCGTCCGCGCCGTAAATCTCGCGGGCGACGCCGGTGGATAGCTGGTCGGGCGTGCCGTCAAACACGATGCGACCGTCGCGCATGCCGATCACCCGGTCGCAGTAGCGGCGCGCCGTATCGAGGGTGTGGAGGTTGGCGATAACCATGCGCCCGTCTTCGAGGTTGATGCGGCGCAGCGTGTCCATCACCACCTGCGCGTTCATCGGGTCGAGCGAGGCGATGGGTTCATCGGCAAGAATGATCTTGGGGTCTTGCATCAGCGCACGGGCAATGGCGACGCGCTGCTGCTGGCCGCCCGACAGCGCCTCGGCGCGTTTCGGGGCCTGTTCGGCAATGCCGAGGCGGTCGAGGATGTCGAGCGCGCGCAGGATGTCGGCCTGCGGCCAGAGGTTGAACATGGTCTGCAAGGTGGAGCGGCGGTTCAGGATGCCGTGCAGGACGTTCGAGGCCACATCCATCCGGGGCACGAGGTTGAACTGCTGGAAGATCATTGCGCATTGGCTTTGCCAGGCGCGGGCACCGGCGTTTTTCAGGGCCAGCACGTTTTGGCCGTTGACGAGGATTTCACCTGCGGAGGCGTCGATCAGGCGGTTCATCAGGCGCAGGAAGGTGGATTTTCCCGCGCCGGAGCGGCCGATGATGCCGACAAAGGCCGGGCGGTCGACGGTGAAGCTGACCCGATCGACGGCAGCCTTTGCGCCAAACAGCCGCGTCACGCCTTTGACTTCGAGCATCGGTCACCTCTTGTGGTCGTTGAGCCTGTGTCTAGGGGCGGCGTGTGACACTCAGCCGAAAGCGGCGTGAAAGTTCTGTAACGTCAGGCGCGGATGTGGCGCGGCCAGATGTAGGTTTCGTCGGGATCGGGAAGCGAGGGGCTGGCCAGCGCCATGCAGTGACGGCGAAGGGTGGTGGCGACGCTGTCGCGGTCCAGATGGCGCAGGGCAAGGGCGGGGATCGGTGAACCGACGGTGATCTCTACGGGCTGTGCGATCCGGCGGCGGGTTTCGTGGAAGATGAGCGCCACACGCAAGGCATAGCTGGTGTGGCTGGCAATCTGGAACAGCCGCGAGTTCTGTCCGGCAAAGTGGACGGGCAGGGTGGTGACGCCGGGGATCGTGGCCAGCCGCCCGACGAAGGGATGCCATGCCGCATCAACAGCGCGGCCGGCGATGGGTTTGTTGGCCGTGGCGACGCCGCCAGCGGGAAAGATCGCCACGACCTTGCCCGCCGCAAGCAGTGCCGAGGCCTGTCGCCGGGTGTCGGCGGTCAGGCGGCGGGCTTGCGCCGTGCCGGAAAAATCGACAGGCAGCAGGTAGGGGTCCACTTCGGGGACGCGGCAGAGAAGGCTGTTGGTCAGGATGCGGACATTGCCGCGCAGATGCAGGCCGAGGTGGCCAAGGCAAAGGCCGTCAACCACGCCGAACGGATGGTTTGCCACGATGAGGAGTCCGCCGTGCTGCGGCATCCGGTCAAGCGGGGTGCGCGCGGTGATCCGGGGCGTGATCGCAAGTTTGCGCAGGGCCGCGGCGAACACCGCCTCGCCGGGGCGTTTGTCGCAGAGCGCCCAGTCAAGGTAGAGGCGGCGCAGGTGCGGCTGGCCGCTGGCCAGTTCCAGCGTGCGGATCATTGCGCGGCGAAGCAGGGTTTGGCCGGGGTGGGCGTAGGTGAACGTCACGTCGGGCGAAATCGGCGCCTGATCGAAGGACAGCGTGTCGGTCAGCATCAGTGCCTCGCGGGTTTTGGGGGTGGCGGAAGCGGGGCTATCGGCGGGGCCGGGTGGTGCAGGTATCGGGCGACGCCGCCGGGATAGCTGGTTTGTGTGACGAAGCGACGACGGCGGGATCAAGGCTGGATGACAGGCGGCGGGAACCAATCGGGGCAATGTGCGTTCGCGATGGGGTGGGGTACGGTCTGCCGACAGGCGGGGGGTTTTGGCCGGGAGTTTTGGCTGGGAGTTTTGGCTGGGCGCCGGGCGCGGGACCGGGCGCGATGCGATGGGGGATGCGGATGCGGGCAGATGGCCGGTGCGGGGCTGTGGCGGCGATGGTGCGATTGGCCGTTGCGGCGGGCTGTCGGTCGCGCTGATGCAGCGGAAATTCTGGTGGTCAGCGCTGGCGCTTTTTTCGGTGGCGACGGTGTCGGCATGGGGCGTGGGGATCTACCGCGACCGC
The DNA here is from genome assembly GCA_963822435.1 of uncultured Alphaproteobacteria bacterium. Taxonomy (GTDB): domain Bacteria; phylum Pseudomonadota; class Alphaproteobacteria; order Rhodobacterales; family Rhodobacteraceae; genus JAUYQR01. The sequence continues at coordinate 1,217,861 of CAWGHN010000004.1, read as the reverse complement.
AATGCGACGATCGACCTTGCCGACCGGCAATTGCAATCGACGGCGCTGTTGCTGGAGCAGCACGCGGGACGTGCCTTCGAGGCGGGCGAAGCGGTGTTGCAGGGCAGCGTCGCCGTGGCCGAGGGCGTGGATCGCGACGATCCGGCAGCGCTTGATGCGCTGTTTCGTCAGATCGCGCGGCTGCGCGGCGACAGTGACCAGATCACCTCGATCTGGGTGCTGGACGAGGCGGGCGTGACGCTGGTGGAAAGCTGGGGCCACCCGCCGGCATCGACAGGGACTTACGCGGAGCGCGAGTATTTTCAGGCGCATCGGAACGGGATGGCCGGGCTTTACATTGGCCCTTTGTCAACGGGGGCGCGCAGCGGCGAGCAGCGCTTTACCCTGAGCCGCGGTATCTATGCCGAGGACGGTACGTTCGAGGGTGTCGTAGCGGCAGGGGTGCGCAGCGCGTATTTCTCGGACCTTTATGCGCAGGCGGGGCCGGGCGAGGGTGCGCGGATGGTCCTGTCGCGGCTGGATGGTGTTCGGCTGGCCGAATGGCCGCAGACCGAGCCCTGCCGGGCCACGGTGGACGCGATGGCCGCAGTGGTGGCCGAGGCGGGGCGGCAGTTGCAGGTGGTGCGCGACCTTGGCAAGTATCCGGTGCGGATCAGCGTGTCGCGCCCCCTGGACATGGTGCTGGCGCCGTGGCGGCTGAGGGCGCTGGTGACGGGGTTGATCGCGCTGGTGGCGCTGGCGGCGTTTGGCGTTCTGACGGCGCTTGGGTTGCGCACCACCGGGCGCGAGCGGCGGTCGCGGCTGGACCTGATGGCGGCCAAGGCGCATCTGGAGGAGCGGGTGCTGGAGCGGACCGAGGCGCTGCAGATCGCGCACACCCGGCTGCAAAGCCTGCTGACCACGGCGGGGGCCGGCACCTTCATCTGGCAGATGCCGAACGGCAAGATCCGCTCTGACGCGGGGATTGCGATGCTGTTCGGGCTTGATGCGGGCGTCGACAGCCGCGAGGCCGATTATCTGGCGCGCGTGCATCCCGACGACCGGGAGGCGGTGATGGCCAAGATGGCGGCGCTGCAGACGGGCGAGACGCGCTACGAGGACGAGTATCGCGTCGTGCTGCCGGACGGGACGATCCGGTGGTGTCTGGCGCGCGGCACGGTGGACGCAAACCGGGTGTTCAGCGGCGCGGTCTTTGACGTGACCGAGTTGAAGCGCGCCGAAGCGGTAGCGGCCGAAAACGAGCGGCGGCTGCAACTGGTGGCCGATGCGGCGCCTGCGCTGATTTCGCATGTCGGGAAGGACGGGCGCTACCGGTTCGTGAACCGGGCGTATGAAGAATGGTTCGGGCTGCCGCGCGCCGAGATCGTGGGCCAGCATGTCGGTGACGTTCTGGGCGACGCGGCGCTGCGAACGGTGGGGCCGATGATGGAGCGGGTGGCGGCGGGCGAACTTGTCCGGTTTGACGCGGTGATCCCTTACCGGGAGGGCGCTCACCGGCATGTCGAAGCGGAATACATTCCGAACATCACGGCAGGCGGAAAGGTGGACGGCTTTTTCGGGTTTGTCGTGGACGTGACCCGTCGCAAGCGCGACGAGGCGGCGCTGCTGGAGGCATCGCGCCGGACGCAGGCGCTGGCGGCAGAGCGGACAGCCATCCTGGGCCAACTGACCGAGGGCGTGATCGTGACCGACGACACCGGCCGGATCACCTTTGTCAACGAGGCGGCGGCGCGCATCCACGGGGTGAACGCGGTTGACGTTTCGCCGGCCGAATTCTCGAAGGTCTATAACCTGTTCACGCTGGAGGGCGAGCCTTACCCCGCTGAGGCGCTGCCATTGGCGCGGGCGGTGGTGCGCAAGGAGACCGTGATCGACGAGCATTGGCTGATCCGGCGGCCCGATGGCAAGGATGTGGTGGCGATTGGCAGCGCGCGTCCGGTCTATACTGATGACGGGCGTTTCATGGGCGGCGTGCTGACGCTGCGCGACGACACCGCGCGGCGCGCGGCGCTGGACGAGTTGGCGCGCAGCGAGCGGCGGTTGAACGCGGTTCTGGACAACACGCGGATGGCGGTCTTCATGATGGATGGTCGGCAACATTGCGTTTACATGAACGCCGCGGCCGAGGCGCTGACGGGATACCGGTTCGAGGAAACCACTGGTCGCCCCTTGCATGAAGTGATCCACCATTCGCGCCCGGACGGAAGCCGGTTCGCGCTGGAAGATTGCGCCATCGACCGGGCCTATCCTGACAACCGGCAAACTGCGGGCGAGGAAATCTTTGTCCACAAGGACGGGCATTTCTACCCGGTGGCCTATACCGCAAGCCCGATCCGCAACGCCGAGGCGCAGTCCATCGGCACCATCATCGAGGCGCGCGACATCCGCGCCGAAAAGGAAAACGCCGAACGGTTGCAGATGCTGATCGGAGAGTTGAACCACCGGGTGAAGAACACGCTGGCCACGGTGCAATCCATCGTGTCGCAGGCGCTGCGCGGCGAGGATGTGCCGGTGCGGGTGCGCGAAGCGATCGAGACGCGGGTGATGGCGCTGTCGCGGTCGCATGACCTGCTGACGCGGCAGGCGTGGGGCAGCGCCGACCTGACCGACGTGCTGCGCGAGGCGTTGCGCCCCTTTGCGATCGACGGGGACCGGTCGGGTCGTTTTGTGCTGGCGGGGCCAAGCGTCAGGATGCGCCCGAAAGCGGCGCTGTCGCTGGCGATGGCGTTTCACGAATTGGCGACGAATGCGGTGAAATATGGGGCGCTGTCAAACGATGCGGGGCGGGTGGTGATTGGCTGGCATGTTGCAGACGGCAGGCTGCGCCTGTCGTGGGAAGAGCGGGACGGACCGCCGGTCACGCTGCCGACGCAGAAGGGCTTTGGGTCGCGGTTGATCGAGCGGGGGCTTGCGCATGAGTTGGGCGGCGAGGCGGCGCTGGAGTTTCGCCCCGAAGGATTGCGCTGGGGCATCGACGTTCCGCTGACCGGTATCTTCGGCGAGGAGGGAGAGTGACTGCGCGGCGTGTTGCCCGGTGCCGCAACGTCGATGGAACCGACAGTGGGGTTGCGAGTTTCATGTGGGACATTGCAGGATCAATCATGGCGCGTATTCTGATCGTGGAGGACGAGTTCCTTATAGCGCTGGTGGCCAGTGACGCGCTGGCCGATGCAGGCCACAGCATCGTAGGCTTGGCAAGCACCTATGACAGCGGCATCGCGCTGGCACGCAAGGAGCGCCCGGATCTGGCGGTGCTGGATGTGCGGATCGCCTCGGTGCAAGACGGGATCGACCTTGCGCTGGCGTTGCGGGCAGAGCTTGGCATCCCGGCGGTGTTTACCACCGGCAGCCGGGACGACGCCAACGTGGTGCGGGCAGGCCCGGCGCAGCCGGCGGGATGGCTGCTGAAGCCTTACACCGAAGCTGATCTTCTGGCCGTGGTGGCGCAAGCGCTGGACGGGATTGATACCGATTCCGCACCGCCTGGTGCCAAGGCTCTGTCGGGCGCCTCAATGGCGGCACCCGCAGGGCGGCGTGATCGGGCATTGTGATCGGGCATTGTGATCCGGTGACGGATCATGGCGGGAAGGTGATCCGGTGACGGATCATGGCGGGAAGCTGATCCGCACCCGAAGGCCTGAACCGCTGCGGCCCGGATCAAAGCTGATCGTGGCGCCGAACAGCGCCGAAATTTCCGCAGCGATGGCCAGGCCCAGCCCCATGCCGGTGGCGGTGCCCTTGTGCAGCGACGGCAATGGGCGCGGCGCATCCGCGCGGGTCTGGCGCGCGTGGTCCAGTTGGGCAGGCGAAAGGCCGGGGCCGTTGTCTTCAACCTCGATGGTGATGGGGCAGGCGGTGTGGGGGGCCGTGGTGACGCGCACGGTGACGATGGCGCCGCGCCCGGCATAGGTGATGGCGTTGGTCACAAGGTTGTTCAGAAGTTCGGCAAGCAGCACCTTGTCGGCCGTGGCAATCGCGGTTTCGGTGCCTTCAAAGCCAAGGTCGATGTCGTGTTGCAGGGCGGTGGGGACCAGTTCGGCGGTGACGCCCTTGGCGACCGCCACCACATCGACGGGGGCAAGGACGGCGGCGCCGCTGCTGGCATCGACCCTGGCAAGGACCAGAAGTTGGGCCAGCACGCGTTCGGCCCGTTCGAGGGCGGTGCGGGCCTTGGCGCTGGCGTCGGTCACCGGACCGGGGGCGGCGTTGCGGTCAAGAAGTGCAAGCTGCGTGCGCACCACGGCAAGCGGGGTGCGCAACTGGTGGCTGGCGTTGCCGGTAAAGTTGCGCAGACCGTCCAGCGCGGTGCCAAGCCGGGCCATGAAGGAGTTGATGGCGTTGACCAGCGCCTCGACCTCTTCGGGGGTGTCGGCGGTGACGGGGCGCAGATCGCCGGGCGAGCGTTCGGCGATGGCCTCGCCCAGACGTTCAAGCGGGCGCAGGGCAACGGTGACGGCGACCCAGACGATGACCGCCACGCCAAGGATCAGCAGGCCGAGGCGCAGGGCAGAGCGGACGAGGATCGCGCGGGCGAGGGCGGCGCGGGCGCGGGTGGATTCCGCGACCGTGACGCTGAACGCGATGGAGCGGGCGCCGGTCGACACCTCGCGCATCAGGGTGGCGCTGCGGATGCCGACGGAGCGGTAGGTGCCATCGGTGAAGGCGATGCCGCCATGCGGGGCTGGGGCCACGGCAAGATCGGGATAGCCGGTGAGGAAGCTGCCGACCGGGCCATCGACGCGGTAGAACACCTTGTCCTGCGCCGTCGAAGCCAGCATTTCCAGCGAGGAAAAGGGGATGTCGACCTCGAGCCCGCCGGACTGATCGACCGTTACCCGTTCGGCGATGGCGAGGGCCGACCCGACAAGCACGCGGTCGGACACACTTTGTGCGGTGCGCAGTGCCTCGCGCCAAGTGTCGAGGAGGGCGGCAAGACCAAGCAGGGCGGTGGCAAGGAGAAGCCACAGAAGCAGGCGGCGGCGGAGCGAATAGGGTTTCATGCCGGGTCGGACGGCTTTTCAAGAAGGTAGCCGATGCCGCGCACGGTGCGCAGCGACAGCCCGAAGGGCGCAAGCCGGCGGCGCAGGCGCGAGATGTATTGTTCGATCGCGTTGTCGGAAAGCATGTCCTCCAGTGACGTGAGCGACTGGACGATCGCCTCTTTGCCGACGACGCGCCCGGCGCGGGTGAGAAGGAGTTCCAGAAGCGCGCGTTCGCGGGGTGGCAGGTCAAGCTCTTGCCCGAAGGCGGAAAACTGGCGGGTGGTCAGGTCGAGCGTGACCGGGCCAAGCGCCACGGTGGCCGAGCGCAGCCCCGCCTGACGGCGCAGGAGCGAGCGGACGCGCGCCTCGAATTCGCGGATGTCGAAGGGTTTGGCCATGTAGTCATCGGCGCCAAGATCAAGGCCGCGCACCCGGTCTTCTGCCGCGCCGCGGGCGGTGAGGATCATCACGGCGGCCTGGTTGCCGATTGTGCGCATGGCGCGCAGGACCGCCAGCCCGTCAAGCTGCGGCAGGTTCAGATCGAGAATCACGAGGTCGAACTGTTCAGCCGCTGCAAGGGTTCGCGCACCTTCGCCATCATGCACACAATCGACCGCATAGCCCGACGAGACCAGAAGCGACACCAGCGCCTCGGCCAGGGGAAGATCGTCTTCTACCAGCAATATCCGCATCGGCCCCTCTCCCCGATCGGCAGGTTAGGGGCAATGCGGGGCGTTGTGAACGGTGTTCTCCTGAGGCAGAGTTGCGGGATGCTGCTACGGTCGATCCTTCTGTGCGCGGCTTTGGCGGAACCGGCCGGTGCCGAGGTGGTGGAGTTTGCCGCACCGGGCCGTGAGGCGCAGCGGCTGGTGATCTATTCCACGCTGGACAGCCGGTTGGCGGCGCCCTTGATCGAGGCGTTTCAAGCGCAGCGCCCGGAGGTGGCGGTGCGCTATGAAGACCTGCTTGGGGGCGAGATTGCCGCGCGGGTCATCGCCGAGACGGACGCGGGGGTGGCCACGGCGGATTTCGTGTTTTCCGCCGCGATGGACCTGCAACTGAAGCTGGCCAATGACGGTTACGCGCAACAGGTGGTGGTGCCGGGTGCGCAAACGTGGCCCGCTTGGGCGAAGTGGCAGGACACCGCCTTTGCAATGACGTTCGAGCCGGCGGTGCTGGTTTATCACAAGCCCGCCTTTCCAGACGGGCCGCCGCAATCGCGGCTGGATCTGGTCGACTGGCTGGAACGCGCGCCAGCGGGCAAGATCGGCACTTATGACATCGAGCAGTCGGCGGTGGGCTATCTGTTTCTGGCGCGTGACGCCGAGCATTTTCCCGACATCTGGTCGGTGCTGGGCCGGATGGCGGATGCGGGGTTGCAGACCTTTCCGACCAGTCAGGAGATCATCGACCGGGTGGCCGACGGGCGGCTCTTGATCGGCTACAACATCCTTGGGTCGTATGCCGCCGAGCAGGCCCGGCTGGCGCCGGACCTTGGGATGGTGCTGCTGCGCGACTATACGGTTGTGATTTCGCGGGTAGCTCTGGTGCCGCGGGCGGCCGCCACGCCCGAGAACGGCACGGCGTTTCTGGCGTTCCTGATGAGTGCCGAGGGGCAGACGCTGCTGTCGGAGAAGCTGCGCCTGCCATCGGTCAGCCTTGAGGTGTCGGGCAACAACAGTGGCGTGGCGATGCAGGCGGCGCTGGGCGATCAGTTGCGTCCGGTTCCGGTCAGCCCCGGTGTTCTGGTCTATCTGGATCAGGCCAAGCGGGCGCGACTTTTGCGGCTGTGGCGCGAGGCTGTGGCGCGGAACTAGACCTGTCAGGTTGTTGACAGGTTAATGTGGTGAACTTTTCGGCAGGGACGGCACGAGGAGGTGCCGCCTGACGTAAATCGGCGCGGGTTTCCGCGCCTTGGGAGGAGAATCAAGATGAAACACGCCCTTCTCGGCGCGGCCTTTGCCGTTGCCGCAGCGACCGCCAGCTTTGCAGAAGACTACATGATCATGGCCCCCGCTGCCCCGGGTGGCGGGTGGGACTCGACGGCACGCACCATTCAGGAAGTGATGGGTGCCGAGGGCATCGGCAGCGCCCAGGTCCAGAACGTCCCCGGCGCGGGGGGCACGGTGGGCCTTGCGCAGTTCGTGGCGAGTGCTTCCGGCGATCCCAAGCAGCTGATCATCGGCGGCTATGTCATGGTCGGCGCGATCCTGACCAACGCCTCGCCGGTGTCGCTGGCCGACGTGACCCCGATTGCCCGCCTGACCGGCGAAGCCGAAGCAATCGTTGTCCCGGCCGCCTCGGACATCAAGACGATCCAGGATCTTGTTGAAAAGATGAAGGCCGACCCGGGTTCGGTCTCCTGGGCTGGCGGCTCGGCGGGCGGCGTTGACCATATCACTGTGGGCCTTCTGGCCAAGGCAGCGGGCATCGACCCGACCAAGATCAACTACGTCGCCTTCTCGGGCGGTGGCGAGGCCCTTGCGGCCATCCTCGGCAATCAGGTGACCGCAGGCATCTCGGGCGTGGGCGAATTCCTGCCCCAGGTCGAGGCCGGCACCATGCGCATCCTCGCCGTCTCGACCGCCGAGAGATGGGCGGGCACCGATGCACCGACGCTGATGGAATCGGGCTATGACGTGAACGTGCAGAACTGGCGCATGATCGCGGCGGCTCCGGGCCTGTCGGACGAGCAGAAGGCGGCTGTCGCGGCGGACGTGGACAAGCTGGTGAACTCGGCCGGCTGGAAAACGGCGCTGGAATCCAAGGGCTGGGCCAACACCTATCTTGCCGGGGCCGACTTCGACGCGCAGCTTGCGAAAGAGATCGAGGCGACGACCGCCATCCTCAAGGACATCGGTCTGGTGAAATGAGCGAACAGGGACCTGTTTCCCGGGAAAACACGGATCGCCGCCCCGATGGGGCGGCTTTTCTGATCGCGGCTGGGCTGGCCACCATCGGGGCGGTGATGCTGTGGGACGCCTCGGCGATCCCCGACATGGGCGGCTATTCCGGCGTCGGTCCGGCGGCAATGCCCCGGTTCGTCGGGATCGTCCTCATCCTGCTGGCCGGGCTGACGGCGCTGTCGGGGTTCCGTGCTGGCAAGTCTGGGCGGCCCAAACACGACACGATGCCGATCCTGTGGATCATCGGCGGCATGCTGGCTGTCATCTTCCTGCTGCTTCCGCTGGGCTACACGATGGCCTCGGGCATCCTGTTCGCCTGCACCGCCTATGCCTTCGGCAAGCGCAACTTTGCGGTGACGCTGCCGGTGGGGCTGGGGCTGTCCTTTGCGGTCTATGCCGTGTTCGATCAGGTTCTCAAGCTGAACCTGCCAGCGGGCATCCTCGAAACCCTTGTGTTCGGGGGCTGACCGATGAGCTCTTTCGATTTCCTGCTGCAGGGTCTGGGCACCGCGATGCAGCCGATGATCCTGCTTTACGCGCTGATCGGGGTGACGCTTGGCACCGCCGTCGGCGTGCTGCCGGGCATCGGCCCGGCGCTGACCGTGGCGCTTTTGTTGCCTGTGACCTACGGGCTGGACCCGGCCGGATCGCTGGTCATGTTCGCGGGTATCTACTATGGCGGGATGTATGGCGGATCGACCACCTCGATCCTGTTGAACACGCCGGGCGAAAGCGCCTCGATCGTGACCGCGCTTGAAGGCAACAAGATGGCCCGCGCCGGGCGTGGCGGGCCTGCGCTGGCGACGGCGGCCATCGGATCGTTCGTCGCGGGTCTGATTGCCACGCTGGCGCTGGCCTTCCTGGCCCCCTTCGTCGTCAAGCTGGCGCTGATCTTCGGCCCGCGTGAGTATTTCGGCCTGATGGTGCTGTCCTTCGTCACCGTCTCGGCGGCCTTTGGCGATTCGGCGTTGAAGGGGCTGACCTCGCTGTTTCTGGGTCTGGCGCTGGCCAGCGTCGGCATCGACCAGTTGTCGGGCCAGACGCGCCTGTCGTTCGGCGTCCCGCAACTGCTGGACGGGATCGAGGTGACCACGCTGGCGGTTGCGCTGTTCGCTCTGGGCGAGGCGCTGTTCGTCGCCTCGCAAAGCAATCGCATGGCCGAAGTCGTCGAGGCGGTCAAAGGCTCGGTCTGGATGAGCCGCGACGACTGGAAAAGGTCGTGGAAACCCTGGCTGCGCGGCACGGCCCTGGGCTTTCCGATCGGCGCCATGCCTGCCGGGGGGGCCGAGATCGGCACCTTCCTGTCCTATTCGGTCGAAAAGCGTCTGGCGAAGAATCCCGAGGAATTCGGCCATGGCGCCATCGAGGGCGTGGCCGGGCCAGAAGCGGCGAACAACGCTTCGGCGGCGGGCACCCTGGTGCCGCTGCTGACGCTGGGCCTGCCGACATCGGCCACCGCCGCCATTCTGTTGGCCGCGTTCCAGCAATTCGGGCTGCAACCGGGGCCGCTGCTGTTCGCCACCGCGCCGGAACTTGTGTGGGGACTGATCGCCAGCCTGCTGATCGCCAACGCCATGCTTCTGGTGCTGAACCTGCCGATGATCCGGCTTTGGGTGAAACTCCTGACCATCCCGCGCCACTGGCTTTATCCGGGCATCCTTTTGTTCGCCACGCTGGGCACCATCGGGGTCAACCCGTCGCCGGTCGAGTTGGCGATGCTTCTGATCTTCGGCATCCTCGGCTACCTGATGCGGGTCTACGGCTATCCCATCGCACCGGCGGTGGTGGGTCTGATACTCGGCCCGATGGCGGAACAGCAGTTGCGACGGGCCTTGTCGATCTCGCAGGGGGATTGGACGACGCTGGTCAGCACGCCCGTGGCGGCGGGGCTGCTGGCGCTTGCGGCGGCGGCGTTGGTGGTGCCGTTCCTGCTGCGGCTGCGTGGGCGGGGGGCGGTGCTGGCGCAGATCGGCAACGACGAGGATTAAGACGGGGTCAGGCGGGAGCGGCGGTGACCCGTGCCGCTTGCCGTGCAGGGGTTCCGGCTGGGCGGACTGCGACAGAAGAGGCGGACGATCCATGCGAGTGGTCCTTGGGGTGCATGGGCAGGCGCACACCGGTTTGTGCCGTTGCGGGCACGGTCGGCGTTGATTTCGGGGCCGTTGCGGCAGGAATGGGGCTATGCAATTGACCCCTCGCCCCCGGGTTCGGTTCTTGCTAAAGACGTCGCTGCCGGGGGCGGCTGGCGCTTTGCGCGGGCGTGCTGGCAGGATGCGGGTGTGGCGAAATTGGCAGACGCACCAGATTTAGGTTCTGGCGCCGCAAGGCGTGGGGGTTCAAGTCCCTCCACCCGCACCATCGAAACGCGAATTCCGGGCGATTGCGACTGAGTTTCGCACCCGGCTTGCGGGCGACCGAATTACCCCTTACGTCGCCGCGAAAGCTTTGCTAGAAGGCCCGCAAAGTTGCGCCAGGTTCCGGCTTGGCGTCGTATCTCTATTGCGCGAAAGCGCCCTGAAGGTTGAGGAAGGATATCCCCTTATGCTGGTCACCGAGACCCTGAAAGACGGCCTTAAGCGCGGCTACACCATCACGGTGACGGCTGCCGAACTGGACGCCAAGGTGCATGAAAAGCTTCTCGAAGCGCAGCCTGACGTCGAGATCAAGGGGTTCCGCAAGGGCAAGGTGCCGCTGGCGATCCTGAAAAAGCAGTTCGGCACGCGCCTTATGGGCGATGCCATGCAGGACGCCATCGACGGCGCGATGAAGGGCCATTTCGACGCGACGGGCGACCGTCCGGCCATGCAGCCCGAGGTGAAGATGGTCGGCGGCGATGCGTGGAAAGAGGGGCAGGATGTCGTGGTCGAGATGACCTACGACGCGCTGCCGCCGATCCCGGAAATCGACGCGGGCAAGATCACGCTGGACCGTCTGACGGTGAAGGCTGACGAAAAGTCGGTCGACGAGGCGCTGGCGAACCTGGCGTCCACCGCGCAATCCTTCGAGGACCGCAAGAAGGGCGCCAAGGCCAAGGACGGCGATCAGGTCGTGATCGACTTCAAGGGTTCGGTCGATGGCGAGCTGTTCGAGGGCGGTTCGGGCGAGGATTATCCGCTGGTTCTGGGATCGAACTCGTTCATTCCGGGCTTTGAGGCGCAACTGGTGGGTGCCAAGGTTGGCGACGAGGTTTCGGTGAACGTGACGTTCCCGGAGGCCTACGGTGCCAAGCATCTGGCGGGCAAGGCTGCGGTTTTTGCCTGCACGGTGAAGGCCGTGAAAGAGCCGAAGCCGGCCGAAGTGAACGACGAGTTGGCCAAGAAATACGGCGCCGAGGACCTGGCCGCACTGAAGGGCCAGATCGCCGAGCGGCTTGAGGCGGAATACAAGGGCGCGGCCCGGTCGGTGATGAAGCGCGCGCTGCTGGACCAGTTGGACGGCATGGTGAAGTTTGACCTGCCGGCGAACCTGGTCGAGGCGGAAGCCGGGCAGATCGCCCACCAGCTTTACCACGAAGAGCATCCGGACGATCACGGCCACAACCACGGCGCCATCGAAACCACGGACGAGCACAAGTCGCTGGCCGAGCGCCGGGTGCGTCTGGGCCTCTTGCTGGCCGAGATCGGTCGCAAGGCCGAAGTGACGGTGACCGACGCCGAGATGACGCAGGCCGTTCTGGCCGCCGCGCGCCAGTATCCGGGGCAGGAGCGTCAGTTCTTCGAATTCGTGCAGAAGAACCCGCAGATGCAGCAGCAACTGCGCGCGCCGTTGTTCGAGGACAAGGTTGTCGATCACATCGTCGGCCTCGCGAAGGTCAGCGAAAAGGCGATCTCGAAGGAAGAGCTGCAGAAGGCCATCGAGGCGCTGGACGAGATCTGAGCCGACACAACATCTGGTATGGGGCCGCACCGAAAGGGCGGCCCTTTTCTTTTGGCGGATGGCGAAAAACGCAGTCTGCAAAGCGTCTGGCAAACGTATGGCAGGTGTATGGCGGCCGACGGTTTTGTGAACCTGCCATCGGCTGCCTATTTCATTTGACAGTGCGCCTGCGTCCTTCGATGATGCGGTCGAAGGCAATGCCTTCATTTTCCTGAAATCAATGGTCGACCGAAGCCGCAGATCGCGGGTTTCGCGTGTTGCGACGGCGTCGGCCGCTTGGAGGACGTATGTCTAATGTCGATATGGCCCGGCAGTTTGCCGAGGTGGCCCATGCCGGGCAAGCGCGCAAGGGCGCGGGTCAGGAGCCCTACATCAGCCATGTCGCCGAGGTGGCGGCATTGGTTGCCGGGTTCGGTGGCAGCGAGGGCCAGGTGATGGCGGCGTGGCTGCACGATACGGTTGAGGATTGCGGCGTGTTGCCAGCAGAGATCGCAGAGCGCTTCGGAGATGAGGTTGCGGCGCTGGTGGCGGAACTGACCGATGACAAGAGCCTGCCCAAGGCCGAACGCAAGGAGTTGCAGGTCAGATGCGCGCCGCACAAGACGGACGCGGCGGCGCTGATCAAGATCTGCGACAAACTGTCGAACATCCGGGCGGTCGGGAACGCGCCGCCGGTGCATTGGCCGGTGGCGCGGCAGGCGGCCTATCTGGATTGGGCGGAGGCGGTGGTGGCGCGGTTGCCGTCAGGCGCCGATCCGGTGCGCGCGGCGTTTGCCGAGGCGCTGGCGGGGTCGCGCAGGTTGGTTGCGGTGCGGGAGGCGTGACCAAAGAAAAACCGCGCGAGTTGCCCCGCGCGGTTCGGTAGAGACAGGGGGCTGATCAGTCGCGGGTCAGGTCTTCGCCGTCCTGGGCAGCGCCCATTTCGTCGAACAGTTCCGCAATCTCGAATTCCGCAGCGGCTTCGGCCTCGGCGGCGAGTTCCTGGATCGACTTGCCCGAGGCTTGCAGCTCGGACTCTTCGATCGAGCGGGCGACGTTCAGCTTGATCTTGACCACGACTTCGGGGTGCAGGACGGCCGACACGGTGTGGATGCCGAGGTCCTTGATCGGGCGGTCGAGCACGATCTGGCCACGGTTCACGGTGAAGCCGGCAGCGGTGGCAGCCTCGGCGGCGTCACGGGTGGTGACGGAGCCGTAAAGCGCGCCCGCATCGGAGGCCGAGCGGATCACGACGAACATCTGACCGTCGAGCTTTTCGCCAACGGCGGCAGCTTCCTTGCGGGTCTCGAGGTTCGTTGCTTCAAGCTGGGCTTTCTTGGCTTCGAACGACTTGATGTTGCCGTCGTTGGCGCGGAGAGCCTTGCCCTGCGGCAGGAGGTAGTTGCGCGCGTAGCCGTCCTTGACGTTGACGACTTCGCCCATCTGGCCAAGTTTGGCCACGCGTTCCAGAAGGATCACTTGCATGTCATGTGCTCCTTATTTCACGGCGTAGGGCAGCAGGGCGAGGAAGCGGGCGCGCTTGATGGCCTGAGCCAGTTCGCGCTGCTTCTTTGCCGAGACGGCGGTGATGCGGGACGGAACGATCTTGCCGCGCTCGGAGATGTAGCGCTGCAGCAGACGCGTGTCCTTGTAGTCGATTGCCGGTGCATTGTCGCCCGAGAAGGGGCAAACCTTGCGGCGGCGGAAAAACGGTTTGTTCGCCATGGTTTATGGACCTTTCTTCAAGCTATGGATCAACGACGCGGTGCGCCGAACGACGGACGTTCGCCGCCGCCGAAGGACGGACGCTCACCCCGGTCGCCGCCGCGATCGGGACGGTCGCCGAACGACGGGCGTTCACGGCGTTCGCCGCCGCCGAAGCCGCCGCGATCCCCCCGGTCGCCATCACGCTCGCGCTCGTCACGCTTCTGCATCTGGACCGACGGGCCTTCGTTGTGCTTGTCGACCTTGATGGTCAGGACGCGCATGACGTCGTCGTGCAGGCGCATCAGGCGCTCCATCTCCTGCACGGCAGCGGCGGGCGCGTCCGATTTCAGGAGGGCGTAGTGGCCCTTGCGGTTCTTGTTGATCTTGTAGGCCATCGTCTTGACGCCCCAGTACTCGTTCTCAACGACTTTGCCGCCGTTGTCCGCGAGGACGGTCGAGAAGTGTTCGATAAGGCCTTCGGCTTGCGCGTTGGACAGGTCCTGACGCGAAATGAAAACATGCTCGTAAAGCGGCATGCGGTCTCCGTTCCGTTTCGGGCGCGCTTCATAGGACGGGCTTTGCCTTGCAGGCGGCCAGTCCACGAGGGGCAGCGCCGGATAAAGGGACTGCCTGCAAGGATGGGGCCTTATACAGAGTGGGCCGCGCGATGCAAGGGGAAGGGGTGGCAGAGCGGCGGCAAAGGTGACACGCGTGATTGCGAAGCGTGGCGTGTCGGGCTATCTCGGAGAAAACAGGGCCCGGACAAAACAGGGGGAGAATGGCATGAGCCGCGCATTCGTATTTCCAGGCCAGGGGGCGCAGACCATCGGGATGGGCCGGGCGCTGGCCGAGGCCTACCCGGCGGCAAAGGCGGTGTTCGACGAGGTGGATGCGGCGCTTGGGGAAGACCTGTCGCGGCTGATCTGGGAGGGCGACATTGCGGAGTTGACCCTGACGAAGAATGCGCAGCCAGCGCTGATGGCGACCTCGATCGCGGCGCTGCGGGCGCTGGAGAGCGAGGGGATCGGGCTGGAGCATGTGGCCTTTGTGGCGGGTCATTCGCTGGGCGAGTATTCGGCGCTGTGTGCGGCGGGCAGTCTGAGCCTGTCGGATACCGCGCGGCTGTTGCGGATCAGGGGCCAAGCGATGCAGGAGGCGGTGCCGGTCGGGGTGGGCGCCATGGCGGTGCTGCTGGGCCTTGATTTCGAGGCGGCGGTCGCGGTGGCGGCGGAGGCTGCGCAGGGCGAGGTGTGCCAGGCGGCGAACGACAACGATCCCGCACAGGTGGTGGTGTCGGGTCACACGGCAGCGGTCGAACGCGCGCTGGAGATTGCCAAGGCCAAGGGCGCCAAGCGCGCGATGCTGCTGCCGGTGAGCGCGCCGTTTCATTGCGCACTGATGCAGCCGGCCGCGCATGTGATGGCCGAGGCACTGGCGGCGGCGGTGATCCATGCGCCACGGGTGCCGATCGTGGTCAACGTGCGGGCCGAGGCGGTGACGGAGCCGGACCGCATTCATGACCTGTTGATTGCGCAGGTGACCGGATCGGTGCGCTGGCGGGAAAGCGTGCTGTGGATGGAGCGGGCCGGCGTGACGGAGTTCTGGGAGATCGGCGCGGGCAAGGCCCTGTCGGGGATGATCAAGCGCACGGCCGACGGCGCGGTGACGCGGGCTGTGGGCACGCCTGAGGATGTGATCGCGGCGAAGGGTTGAGCGTAGGGCGCAGGGGGTGAAGCCGGGGGGCTTCGCGCCCCCCAGACCCCCTGCGGGATATTTGCGGACAGATGAAACGGGAAGGTGTGGCGATGTTCGATCTGACGGGGAAATGCGCGCTGGTGACCGGCGCTTCGGGCGGGATTGGCGCGGAGATTGCGCGGGTGTTGCACGGGGCGGGGGCGACGGTCGCGCTGTCGGGCACGCGGGTCGAGCCTTTGGCGGCGCTGGCGGAGGTGTTGGGCGGGCGGGTGCATGTGGTGCCGTGCAACCTTTCGGTGCCCGCCGAAGTTGAGGGGCTGGTCAAGCGTGCGGGCGAGGCGATGGGGGCGGTGGATATCTTGGTCAACAACGCCGGAATCACGCGCGACGGGCTGGCGATGCGGATGTCGGACGAGGATTGGGCCGCCGTCATCGACGTGAACCTGACGGCGACCTTTCGGCTGTGCCGCGCCGCAATCCGGGGGATGATGAAGGCGCGTTGGGGGCGGATCGTCAACATCTCGTCGGTCGTGGGAACCACGGGCAATGCCGGGCAGGTGAACTATGCCGCGTCGAAGGCCGGGATGATCGGCCTGTCGAAATCGCTGGCCGCCGAGGTGGCGAGCCGGGGGATCACGGTGAACGCGGTGGCGCCCGGTTTCATCGAGACGGCGATGACCGACAAGCTGAACGAGGCGCAGAAGGCGGCGATCCTGGGCGTGGTTCCCGCGGGGCGGATGGGCCGGCCGGACGAGATTGCGGCGGCGGTGCTGTATCTTTCGTCTGCGGAAGCGGCCTATGTCACCGGGGCCACCTTGCATGTGAACGGCGGGATGGACATGGTGTGATGGCGCGTTTCCAGACCGTGTCTGGAAACAGTTTGCCATGCGGCGCGGCCCTTGCTATAGGCGCGCAGGAAATCGCCCGGAGACGGGCATATCGAGACAAGGCGGGCATTGCCCGCACCACAAAGAGGAACGGACATGAGCGACATCGCGGACCGCGTTAAGAAGATCGTCGTCGAGCATCTGGGCGTCGAAGAGGACAAGGTCACCGAGACGGCCTCGTTCATCGACGATCTGGGCGCTGACAGCCTTGATACGGTCGAGCTGGTGATGGCGTTCGAGGAAGAGTTCGGGATCGAGATCCCGGATGATGCCGCCGAGACCATCCAGACCTTCGGCGACGCGGTGAAGTTCATCTCGGAAGCTGCCTGAATTCAAACCGCATTTGCGGGTGGTGAAAGGCGTCCCTTGCGGGGCGCCTTTTGCGTTTCGGATCCGGCTTTTCGTCACTGGTATCGCGTTGGACACCTGTCGAAGCGGGAGGGTTTCACACCCTCCCGCACCCTCCCGTGGGATATGTGTGCAAAGAGGAAGATGGTGACGATTGCGGCGGAGACTTGCCTGCCGTGGGTCGGGATCGGCCAAGGCCGCCTTGCCACCGGCTGGCCGACGGGGGCAAGGTCATCTCCTGGCGGCAGGAGGGGCGGTGATGGCTGGATCGGGCGCACGTTTGGGGGCGATGTTCGGCGCGGGGGATGCGGACACCTTTCTTGGCCTGCCGCGCTGCCGGGACCTGAGCCGGGTGCAGGCGGGGGCCGTGCTGATCGGAGCGGATGGGTGCACGCCGTATCCGAGCGTGGGGTTTTACTGCGCGGGCGGGCCGCGGGCGATCCGGGCGGCGGGGGCGGCCTATGCGGCAAACCTTGGACACATGAACTTTGATCTTGGCGGGCCGATGTTTCCGGGGCGGGTGACGGCGGTGGATGCGGGGGACCTGCCGCAGGACGAGGCCGATCCGGTGGGCAACCGGGCGCGCATCTTCGGCGCGGTGAACCTGATCCTGGACCGGGGGGCGGTTCCGGTGCTGATCGGCGGTGACGATTCGCTGCCGATACCGATGCTGGAAGCCTATGGCGCGCGCGGCAAGACCTTTGCCATCCTGCAGATCGACGCCCATATCGACTGGCGCGACGAGGTGGGGGGCGAGCGGCTGGGCCTGTCGTCGACGATGCGACGCGCCAGCGAGATGGGGCATATCGAGCGGATCGTGCAGGTGGGCAGCCGTGGCATCGGGTCGGCGCGGGTGGCGGATGTGCAGGACGCGCTGGACTGGGGCGTGAGCTTCGTGCCGGCGGGCGAGGTGGCGCGGTCGGGGGTCGGGCGGGCGGTGGACCTGATCCCGGCCGGCGCGGAGGTGATCATCTGCCTTGATGTCGATGCGCTGGACCCCGGCGTGATGCCGGCGGTGATCGGGCGGACGGCGGGAGGCCTGAGTTACTGGCAGGTGCTGGAGCTGATCGCCGGGGTGTCGGAGAAGGCGCGGATCGCGGGGGTGGACATGGTGGAATTCATGCCGTCGCGCGATGTGGACGGGTTGGGCGCCGGGCTTGCAGCGCAACTGCTGGCGGCGGTGCTGGGGGTGCTGGCGCGGCAGGGTTGAGGGCGCGTCCGGCAGAGAGGGCGGGATCGGAGGGTTTCACACCCTCCGAACCTCCCGTGGGATAGTTTCGCAAAGAGGAAGGCAAAGCGCGGGCGCACCGCACCGCCGGTGCGGGCGGGGTTTGGTTGCACGCCAAAGGCGGGGCGTGTATCACCGCTTTCAGCCTAAGGATGGGGGTTTTCGGATGCGTCGTGTCGTGGTCACAGGTCTGGGAATGGTGACGCCGCTGGCCTGCGGTGTCGAGGCGACCTGGGAGCGATTGATTGCCGGGCAATCGGGCGCGGGGCCGATCACCAGGTTCGACGCCTCGAACGTGGTGACGCAGTATGCCTGCGAGATCCCGCGCGGCGATGGCACCGGCGGCACCTTCAATCCCGACGACTGGATGGAGCCGAAGGACCAGCGCAAGGTCGATGATTTTATCCTTTACGGCATGGCGGCGGCGGTTCAGGCGGTGCGCGATGCCGGGTGGGACGACATATCCGAGGCGGAAAAGCTGCGCACCGGGGTGATGATCGGATCGGGCATCGGGGGGCTGACCTCGATTGCCGAGACGGCGGTTCTGATCAAGGAAAAGGGGCCGAAGCGGGTGAGCCCGTTCTTCATTCCGGGTGCGTTGATCAATCTGGTGTCGGGGCAGGTTTCGATCCGCTTTGGCTTCAAGGGGCCGAACCATGCGGTTGTGACGGCCTGTTCGACGGGCGCGCATGCCATTGGCGATGCGGCGCGGCTGATCCAGTGGGGCGATGCCGACGTGATGGTGGCAGGGGGCGCGGAGAGCCCGATTTCGGAAATCGGGATTGCCGGGTTCAACGCCTGCAAGGCGCTGTCGACCAAGCGCGCCGATGATCCGACGAAGGCCAGCCGGCCCTATGATGCGGACCGCGACGGGTTCGTCATGGGCGAGGGCGCGGGGGTCGTCGTGCTGGAGGAATACGAGCACGCAAAGGCGCGCGGGGCGCGGATCTATGCCGAGGTGCTGGGCTACGGCATGTCGGGCGACGCCTACCACATCACCGCGCCGAGCGAGGACGGGGACGGCGGCTATCGCAGCATGGAGGCCGCGCTGAAGCGGGCGGGGCTGAAGCCTGCGGATGTGGATTACATCAACGCGCATGGCACCTCGACGATGGCCGATACCATCGAGTTGGGGGCGGTCGAGCGGCTGCTGGGCGATGCGGCGGCGGCGGCGGTGATGAGTTCGACGAAATCGTCGATCGGGCACCTGCTGGGGGCTGCGGGAGCGGTGGAGGCGATCTTCTGCATCCTGGCGATCAGGGACGGGGTCGCGCCGCCGACGATCAACCTTGATAATCCGGCGGTGATGCCGAAGCTGAACCTTGCCGCGAACGCTGCGGTGCGCCGCAAGATCGACGTGGCGCTGTCGAACTCGTTCGGGTTTGGTGGCACCAATGCGAGCCTCGTCTTGGGCAAGGTGACGGGCTGATGTGGCGGTCGGTCGCCTCGAACGCGCTGACGCTGTTCATCCTGATCCTGATCGCGGCGGCGGCGCTGGTGGCGTGGGGGCGCAACGAATTTTCCAAGGTCGGGCCATTGGACGTGCCGATCTGCCTGCAGGTGGAGCGGGGGGCCAGCCTGAGCGCGGTCAGCCGCACTCTGGAAGAGCGGGGCGCGGTGACGGATGCGCGGATCTTCCGGATCGGGGCGGATTATTCGGACAAGGCGGATGATCTGAAGTTCGGGTCGTATATGGTGCCTGCCGGGGCATCGATGGCCGAGGTGCTGGACGCGATCACGGCGGGGGGCGCGTCGACCTGCGGGCGGGACGTCAACTTCCGCATCGGGGTGGCGGCGTTTGATGTGGTGTTGAGCGAGCTGGACCTGGCGACCAACAGTTTCGTCGAGGTGGTGAAGTTCGATCCGGCGGCGGGCACGGTGCCTGAGCCTTACGTGCAGGCGAGCGAGGATCCCGATCTGCGCTACCGGGTGACGGTGGCGGAGGGGGTGACGAGCTGGCAGGTGGTCGAGGGGCTGAAGCGGGCGGATTTTCTGGCGGGCACGATTGAAGCGGTGCCGCCGGAAGGCTCGCTTGCGCCGGGGAGCTATGAGGTGGCCAAGGGGTCGGACCGGGCGGCGCTGATCGCGGCGATGAGCCAGGCGCAGGCGGCGGTGCTGGCGGCGGCCTGGGAAGCGCGGGCCGAGGGATTGCCGTATGACACGCCGGAAGAGGCGTTGATCATGGCGTCGATCGTGGAGAAGGAAACCGCGGTCCCGGAGGAACGGCGGCAGGTGGCGAGCGTGTTCGTCAACCGGCTGGAGCAGGGGATGCGGTTGCAGACGGACCCGACGGTGATCTACGGGGTGACCAAGGGCGAGGGTGTGCTGGGGCGGGGCTTGCGGCAGAGCGAGCTGCGCCGCGCGACGCCGTGGAATACCTATGTGATTGACGGGCTGCCGCCGACGCCGATTGCGAACCCAGGGCGGTTGTCGATCGAGGCGGCGCTGAACCCGGATGCGACCGACTATCTGTTCTTTGTGGCCGATGGCACGGGGGGGCATGCGTTTGCGGTGACGCTGGCCGAGCACAATGAAAACGTGGCGCGGTGGCGTGCGATCGAGGCGGCGCAGGGGGCCGAGGGCGAGGGCGGCGTTCAGGGCGAGTGACGCCTGTCCCACCGTGGGACGATGGGGGTGCCTGGGGGAAATCAACGGCTTGGCGGGCGCGCTAGGGGATTGTTCACCAACATCGCGCTGCGCCGGTGACGGGCCTTGGTTGATTGAGCGCCTGCGGCGCATTCCTTTTTTCCTCGCCTCTGAGCCTGCGGCTCAACCGGCTTGGTAAGAGCCTCCGGCGGGGATATTTTTCAAAGGGGAAGCGGGGGCCGGGGGAGGGGCGCACAGTGGGGGTTCGCCGATGGCCGCAGAGTTAACGAAAGGTTAAGAGGGAGATCCGTAACCCATTGCCGCGATTGAATTTTTCGCTTGACTTGGCGGGCGGTCCAAGGTAGAGATCATGGCATGCTGAAAGAAATGTGAGAGCGGCCCGGGGCAACCCGTTGGCCGCTTTTTCACGTTTCGCCCCTGCGGTGCGGCATGAGAGGTGGCGAAGGCAGATGACAATCAGGTTCTCCGACGGAGACGCCGTGCCGGACGATGTGCTGGCGGTGGCGGATGGTTTGTACCGAATGGCGGCGGAGGAGTTGTATCGCGCGATTACGGCGCTCCGTGCCGGACAGATGAGTGAAGTGAAGGCGGCGCAGGCGGCGGTGCGCGAATTGCGCACCACGGCGCTGCACGTGCTGGAAGAAAGGGCGAAAGTTGACAAACTCCGCAAGCAGATTGCCGGGCAGGTTGGAGCCGGGGGTGCCCTCGACTTTGACGCCGCGCGGGCTGAAATCGGGCGCCGCCTGGCTTGCCTCCGCGACGCCGGAGGACGTGACTGAGTTTCTGGGATCGCTGGACGAGAACGCGCTGTTGTCGTTGCCGTGGATCTTTGAATTCTGGGCGTTGCCGCATCAGATCCCGCCGCGCGGCGCCTGGAAAACCTGGGTGATCATGGGTGGACGCGGGGCGGGCAAGACCCGGGCCGGGGCGGAGTGGGTGCGGGCGGAGGTTGAAGGCGCAGGGCCGAACGATCCGGGCCGGTCGCGGCGGGTGGCGCTGGTGGGCGAGACCGTCGATCAGGTGCGCGAGGTGATGATCCTGGGCGAAAGCGGCATCCTTGCCTGTTCGCCGCCGGACCGCCGCCCGGAGTGGCACGCGAGCCGCAAGATGCTGGAATGGCCGAACGGGGCGGTGGCGCAGGTGTTTTCGGCGCATGACCCGGAAAGCTTGCGCGGGCCGCAGTTCGATGCGGCCTGGGCGGACGAATTGGGCAAGTGGAAGAAGGGTGGCGAGACCTGGGATCAGTTGCAGTTCGCGCTGCGGCTGGGCAAGACGCCGCGGCAGGTGGTGACGACGACACCGCGCAATGTGGGGGTGTTGAAGGCGATCCTGAAGAACCCCTCGACCGTGATCACCCATGCGCCGACCGAGGCGAACCGGGCCTATCTGGCGGAATCGTTCCTGACCGAAGTGCAGGCGCGGTTTGGCGGGACGAGCCTGGGGCGGCAGGAGTTGGAGGGCGTGCTGGTTGAAGAGGTGGCGGGTGCGCTGTGGTCGATGCCGCAACTGGACGGTGCGCGGCTGGATGTGGTGCCGGAGTTGACGCGGATCGTGGTGGCGGTGGACCCGCCGGTGACATCGCACAAGTCGAGCGATGAATGCGGGATCATTGTGGTCGGTGCCGATACGCGGGGCGATCCGCGGCAGTGGCGGGCGGTGGTCCTGGAGGATGCGTCGGTGCGCGGCGCCTCGCCCGAGGGATGGGCGCGGGCGGCGCTGGCGGCGATGGACCGGCACAAGGCGGACCGGCTGGTGGCCGAGGTGAACCAGGGCGGCGATCTGGTGGAGCGGGTGGTGCGGATGATCGACCCCCTGGTTCCCTATCGCGCGGTTCATGCGACACGGTCGAAGATGCTGCGCGCCGAGCCGGTGGCGGCGCTTTACGAGCAGGGTCGGGTGGCGCATGTGCGCGGTCTGGCCAAGCTGGAAGCGCAGATGTGCCAGATGACAGTGACGGGCTGGACCGGGGGCGGGTCGCCGGACCGGCTGGACGCGCTGGTGTGGGCGTTGACCGAGTTGATGGTCGATCCGGCGGGGCAGGTGGCGCGGCCGATGGTGCGGACGCTGTAAGGGCGGAGCCTCCGGCGGGGATATTTTCGGACAGATGAAGGCCCTTCGGGGTGTGAGTTCCAGCCTGTTGCGGGCCGGGGCGCGGCGGGGCTTTGCCCGAGGATGAGGGAGCGGCGGCGATGGTGTTTGATTTCTTGCGAAAACCGGTGGTTGCGGTGCCGGAGCAGAAGGCCTCGGCCACCGGGCGGGTGGTGGCGTGGGGGTCGTCGGGGCGGGTGGCGTGGAGCCCGCGCGATGCGGTGTCGCTGGCGCGGACCGGGTTTCAGGGCAACCCGATCGGGTTTCGTGCGGTGCGGCTGATTGCCGAGGCGGCGGCGGCCTTGCCCCTGGTGTGCCAGGACGCGGAGCGGCGGTTCGAGGCGCATCCGGTGCTGGGGCTGCTGGGCCGGCCCAATGCGGGGCAGGGGCGGGCCGAGTTTCTGGAGGCGGTCTATGGCTATCTGCTGTTGGCCGGGAACGCCTATGTCGAGGCGGTGCCGGGGGCGGGGGTGTTGCCGGGCGAGTTGCATGTCTTGCGCGCCGACCGGATGAGCCTGGTGCCGGGGGCGGATGGCTGGCCGGTGGCCTATGATTACACCGTGAGCGGGCGGTCGCACCGGTTTGACGTGACGGGGGCGGTGAGCCCGATCTGCCATGTGCGCAGTTTCCATCCGCAGGACGACCACTACGGGTTTTCGCCGATGCAGGCGGCGGCGGTGGCGGTGGATGTGCACAACTCGGCATCTGCATGGTCGAAATCGCTGTTGGACAATGCGGCGCGGCCGTCGGGGGCGATTGTCTACAAGGGGGCGGATGGGCAGTCGAGCCTGTCGGCGGACCAGTATGACCGGCTGGTGAGCGAGATGGAGAGCCACCATCAGGGCGCGCGCAATGCCGGGCGGCCGATGCTGTTGGAGGGCGGGCTCGACTGGAAGCCGATGGGGTTCAGCCCTTCGGACATGGAGTTTCAGAAGACCAAGGAGGCGGCGGCGCGGGAGATCGCGATCGCCTTTGGCGTGCCGCCGATGCTGATGGGGATACCGGGGGATGCGACCTATGCCAACTATCAGGAGGCGAACCGGGCGTTTTATCGGCTGACGGTGTTGCCGCTGGTCGGGCGGGTGATGGGGTCGCTGTCGCACTGGCTGTCGGGGTTCACGGGGGAGTTGGTGGAGCTGCGCGCGGATCTGGACCAGATCCCGGCGCTGGCGGTGGAGCGCGACCAGCAATGGGCGCGGGTCGGTGCGGCCGAGTTCCTGACCGAGGCCGAGAAGCGGATGATCCTGGGGCTGCCGAAGATCGCGGAGGGCGCATGACGGCGCCGGGTCGCAAGACCGAGGGCGGGTCGCGGTTCGTCTATGACAGTTTCGATGCGGCGGCGGCGCGGATCGAGGCCAACGAGCGGGTGGCCGAGGAGCGCTGGGCGGCGCTGGATTTCCGGCTGGGGCTGATCGACGCAAGTCTGGAGCGGCTGGAAAAGCGCATCTGGCTGGGGGTTTACGGGGTGGCGGCGTTCTTGCTGTCGCAAATGGCGGAGGCGGTGATCAATGCGGCAACGAGGTGAGGCGATGACAGGCGATTGGGGCGCGCCGGAGCGGAAGTTCCTGCGCCCGGAGGCGGGGCTGACGGTCACGGACGGGCATGTGGTGGCGGGCTATGCGTCGCTGTTCGGGGTGAAGGATCAGGGCGGCGATGTGGTGCGCAAGGGGGCCTATGCGGCCTCGCTCAAGCGCCTTGCCGCCGGCGGGGGCCGGGTCAAGATGCTGTGGCAGCATGACCCGGCCCAGCCGATCGGGGTGTGGGACGAGGTGCGCGAGGACGCCACGGGCCTGCGGGTCAAGGGGCGCATCCTGACCGATGTGGCCAAGGGCCGCGAGGCGGTGGCGCTGCTGGCGGCGGGGGCGATCGACGGGCTGTCGATCGGCTACCGCACGGTGAAGGCCGAGCGCGACGCCAAGGGCGCGCGGCACCTGTCGGAACTGGAACTTTGGGAAGTGTCGCTGGTGACGTTTCCGATGCTGCCCGAGGCGCGGGTTTCGGCCAAATCCGACACGGTCAGCGAGGACTGGCGCGACGTTGCGGCGGCCTTTGAGGATGCGCGCCGGAGCCTGGCCGGGCTTTAGGCGCGGGGGGTCTTGAAGCATCCCCCCACCCCCATCCCCTCCCCACGAGGGGGAGGGGAGGCACGAGCCTTGATGCTTCGCTTCTGAGTGCAACCGAAGGGAACGACACGATGACCGAGACAGAGGCTCGGGCTGGGGCAGGCTTGCCCGGGGCCCCATCGCCGGCTGCGGAGGTGAAGGCAGCCGTGTCCGGGTTCTTGAAGGAATTCAAGGGCTTTCAGGACGAAGTGAAATTGACGTTGAAACAACAGGAAGAGCGACTGACCATGTTGAACGCAAAGACGATGACTTACGGGCGCCCGGCACTGTCGGCGCAAACCGATGCCGGCGCGCCGCACCAGAAGGCGTTCGACGCCTATCTGCGGTCGGGTGATGACGATGGCCTGCGCGGCCTTGTGCTGGAAGGCAAGGCGATGTCGTCTGCCGTTGCCGCAGACGGCGGCTATCTGGTCGATCCGCAGACGGCCGACCGCATCCGGTCGATGCTGTTCGCGACCTCGAGCTTGCGGTCGATTGCCAATGTCGTGCAGGTGGAAGCGACCTCGTTCGATGTGATCGTCGACCGTTCGGAAGTGGGGTCGGGCTGGGCCACCGAAGCCGCATCGACCACCGAGACCGCGACCCCGGTGATCGAGCGCATCTCGATCAAGCTGCACGAGTTGGCGGCGATGCCAAAGGCCAGCCAGCGGCTGCTGGATGACAGCGCGTTTGACGTGGAAGGCTGGCTGGCCGAGAAGATCGCGACCCGCTTTATCCGTGCGGAAGCTGCGGCCTTCATCAACGGCGACGGCGTGGACAAGCCGATGGGCATCCTGCTGCCGGCCAAGGTGGCGAACGCGTCCTGGACCTGGGGCAGCCTTGGCTACATTCCGACTGGCGCTGCGGCGGACTTTGCCACGACCAACGCGGTCGATTGCATCGTGAACCTGGTCTATGCGCTGGGTGCGGATTACCGCGCCAACGCGGCCTTCGTGATGAATTCGAAGACCGTGGGCGCGGTGCGCAAGATGAAGGACGCCGATGGCCGCTTCATGTGGTCGGATGGGCTGGCGGCGAACGAGCCGGCGCGTCTGATGGGCTATCCGGTGCTGGTGTCGGAAGACATGCCGGATGTGGGGGCGAACACCTATCCGATCGCCTTTGGTGATTTCCGCGCCGGCTATACGATTGCGGAACGCCCGGACCTGCGCATCCTGCGTGACCCGTTCTCGGCCAAGCCGAACGTCCTGTTCTACGCCAACAAGCGCGTGGGTGGCGACATCACCGACTATTCGGCGATCAAGCTGTTGAAGGTCGCGGTGGCCTGACGGCGTCCCGGCCCCCCGGAAGCGGGGCCGGGGACTTGGACGCGCGCCGGGTGCGCGCGTCCGGCTTTTCCATAGTCTGGCGACCGGAGTGCATGACATGATGTTGACCGAAGAAACCACGGTGCCGGGGGCGGCGCTGCCGGTTCAGGACTTGAAGGACCATTTGCGCCTGGGCTCGGGGTTTTCCGACGGCAGCATCCAGGATGCGCTGTTGGAAAGTTACCTGCGGGCGGCGCTGGCGGCGATAGAGGCGCGGATCGGCAAGATGCTGTATCAGCGGCGGTTCCGCTGGGTGCTGGAGGGCTGGCGCGACGGCGACGAGCAGGCGCTGCCGGTGGCCCCTGTCGGTGGCATCGTGAGCGTGACGCTGGTGGATGTGGCGGCGGCGGAAACGCTGGTGCCGGCGGCGGCGTATCGGTTGATCCCGGATCTGCATCGGCCGCGGCTGGCGGGGAAGGGCACGGCGCTGCCGACGATTCCTTCGTCGGGGATGGTGAAGGTGGTGTTCGATGCGGGCTTTGGCGCGACATGGGCCGAGGTGCCGGCGGATCTGCGCCAGGCGGTGCTGCTGCTGGCGGCGGAGTTCTACGAGCATCGCCATGACGACAACACCCAAGCCGCGGGGCTGCCGTTCGGGGTGGTGACGCTGATCGAACGCTGGCGGACGGTGCGGATATTGGGCGGGGGGCGGGCATGACCGGGTTGGGCATGAACGCGCCTGACCTGAACCGGGCGCTGGTGCTGGAGGGTGCGGTGCGCGTCAACGATGGCGCGGGGGGCTACACGGAAACTTGGGCGGCGCTGGGGATACTATGGGCCGCCGTGCTGCCCGGATCGGGGCGGGACGTGCCGGGCGAGGAGGTGACGCTTGCCTCGGTGCCTTACCGGATCGTGGTCAGGGGCGCGCCCTACGGGGCGGTGTCGCGGCCAAAGCCGGAGCAGCGGTTCCGCGAGGGGGCGCGTGTGTTCACCATATTGGCGGTGACGGAGCGCGACCCGGACGGGCGCTACCTGACCTGCTTTGCACGCGAGGAGGTGCCGACATGAGTTACGGTGGAGCGGCCGCGCTGCAGGGGGCGGTCTATCAGGCGCTGACGGTGTTTCCCGCACTGGCGGGGGTGGCAATCTATGACGCCGTGCCGCCGGGCGTGACGGGGACGTTCGTCCTGATCGGGCCGGAGGAGGCGCGCGACCAGTCCGACAAATCGGGTGCCGGGGCCGAGCATCTTTTGGTGATCAGCGTGATCAGCGATGCCACGGGGTTTCTGGCGCTGAAGACGGTGGCGGCGGCGATTTCGGACGCGCTGATCGGGGCGCCCTTGGTGCTGACGCGCGGGCAGTTGGTGAGCCTTTACTTCGTGCGCGCCAGTGCGCGGCGAATTTCCGAAGGCGAGACGCGGCGGATCGACCTGACCTTCCGGGCGCGCGTTCAACTGTAACGCGCGGCTTTCATTCAACTTTGACGGAGAACGGACATGGCTGTGCAAAGCGGCAAGGATCTGCTGATCAAGATCGACCAGACCGGGGATGGGCAGTTCGTGACCATCGCCGGATTGCGGGCGACGCGGATCAGTTTCAACACGGAATCGGTGGATGTGACCAGCCTCGAAAGTCAGGGCGGGTGGCGCGAGCTGCTGGCCGGGGCAGGGGTGAAGTCGGCGGCGATTTCGGGCTCGGGCGTGTTTCGCGATGCCAACACCGACGAGCGCGCGCGGCAGATATTCTTTGACGGAGAAATTCCGCGCTTTCAGGTGGTTATCCCGAGTTTCGGGGTGATCGAGGGCTTGTTCCAACTGACCTCGATCGAATACGCGGGCAGCCATAATGATGAGGCGAGTTACGAGATGTCGATGGCCTCGGCGGGGCCGCTGACGTTCACGGCGCTTTGATGGCGAACCCTTGGACGGGGGAGGTGGCGATCTGGCTGGATGGCCAGCGCCATGTGGCGAAGCTGACGCTTGGAGCGCTGGCGGAGCTGGAGGCGGCGCTGGAGACTGGCACGCTGATCGATCTGGTGGAGCGGTTCGAGGGCGGGCGGTTTTCCACCCGTGATGTGCTGGCATTGATCGTGGCGGGGTTGCGGGGGGGCGGCTGGCAGGGAACGGCGGCGGACCTGCGCACAGTGGAGATCGGCGGCGGGCCGGTCGAGGCCTCGCGCGCGGCGGCAGAGTTGCTGGCACGGGCGTTTTCGGTGCCGGGCGAGGCATGAGCGGCATCGGCGGCAACACGATTGACTGGCGCGGTTTGATGACGGCGGGGCTGCACGGCCTTGGGCTGGAGCCGGCGGCGTTCTGGCGGCTGACCCCGGTGGAACTGCGGATCATGCTGGGGGCGGGCGAGGCTGGCCCGCCCCTGACGCGCGCGCGGCTGGCCGAACTGGCGGCGGCGTTTCCCGATGTGAGGAAGGGTGAGGGCGATGGCGGATATCAACGCGATGCAGGACCAGTTGACGGCGCTGGAGGCGCAACTGGGGTCTTCGGCCACGATGGTGGCGGCGTTTGACGGCGAATTGGCGCGGATGCGGGAGACGATGATCTTTACCGGGCGCGAGGTGAACACGCTGTCCAGCGGGATTTCGGGAGGCCTGAGCAAGGCGTTCAATGGACTCGTGTTCGACGGGATGAAGCTGAACGACGCGCTGAAATCGGTGGCGAATACGATTGTGGACTCGGTCTATTCGATCGCGATGAAGCCGGTGACGGGGGCGCTGGGCGGGCTTTTGGCGCAGGGCGTTTCGGGGGCGATGGGGGCGCTGATGCCATTCGCCAATGGTGGGGCGTTCACCCAAGGCAAGGTGATGCCGTTCGCCAAGGGCGGGGTGGTGTCGCAGCCGTCCAGTTTTCCGATGCGAGGCGGGCGCGGGCTGATGGGCGAGGCGGGGCCGGAGGCGATCATGCCACTGGCGCGCGGGCCGGACG
The DNA here is from genome assembly GCA_963822435.1 of uncultured Alphaproteobacteria bacterium. GTDB lineage: Bacteria > Pseudomonadota > Alphaproteobacteria > Rhodobacterales > Rhodobacteraceae > JAUYQR01. Next base: position 1,189,249 of record CAWGHN010000004.1, on the reverse strand, counting down.
GGAAATTGGGCGTGCAAGCCGGGGGCGGGCGGGCGGTGAGCGTGGTGATGAACATCACGACGCCCGATGTGCAGGGCTTTCAGCGCAGCCAATCCCAGGTGGCCGCGCAGGTCAGCCGGGCGCTGGCGCGTGGGCAACGGAACCGGTGAGGGACGATCATGGCATTTCACGAAATACGCTTTCCCGCGAACCTGAGTTTCGGGTCGGTCGGCGGGCCGGAGCGGCGCACCGAGGTGGTGACGCTGGCCAACGGGTTTGAGGAGCGCAACACGCCCTGGGCCCATTCGCGCAGGCGCTATGATGCGGGTGTGGGGCTGCGGTCGCTGGACGATGTGGAAACGCTGATCGCGTTCTTCGAAGCGCGGGCCGGCCAGTTGCACGGGTTTCGCTGGAAGGACTGGTCGGATTACAAATCATCTCCCGCCTCGCGCAGCCTGTCGCCGCTGGACCAGGTGATCGGAACGGGGGATGGGGTGGCGACGGTCTTTGCGCTGCAAAAGACCTATGCTTCGGGCCTGGAAAGCTATGTGCGCCCGATCCTGAAGCCGGTGGTCGGATCGGTTCTGGTGGCGGTTTCGGATGATCAGAAAATCGAAAGCCTTGAATTCACGGTGAACTATCAGACGGGTGAGATCACGTTTGGGGTTGCCCCTGAAGTTGGCACGCGGATCACGGCGGGGTTCGAGTTTGATGTGCCTGTGCGGTTCGATACCGACGGCATCCAGACCTCGGTCGCGTCGTTTCAGGCGGGCGACGTGCCGACGGTGCCGGTGGTGGAGATCCGGCTGTGAGCGGGGCAGCGCTATACGCGCATCTGGGCCGCGGTGCGACCACGGTTTGCCGGGCGTGGACGGTGGCGCGCGCGGACGGAACGGTGCTTGGGTTCACCGACCATGACCGCGATCTGGTGATCGAGGGCGTGGTGTGCCGGGCCGATACCGGGATGACGGCGCGGGCGTTGCAGCAGACCACGGGCCTGTCGGTTGACAACAGCGAGGCGGTCGGCGCGCTGAGCGACGCGTCGGTGACGGAAGCCGACCTGCTGGCGGGGCGCTATGATGGGGCCGAGGTGCGGGCCTGGCTGGTGAATTGGGCCAGTCCTGACGAGCGGGTGGAGCAGTTTCGCGGCGCCTTGGGCGAGATCGTGCGGGCGGGAGGCAGTTTCCGGGCCGAGCTGCGGGGCTTGAGCGATGCGTTGAACCGGCCGCAGGGCTTTGCGTATCAGTCGGGGTGTTCGGCTGTGCTTGGCGACAGCCGCTGCCGGTTCGAAACGGCGCAACCGGGATACTTTGCCGAGCGCATCGTCGAGACGGTCGAGGACGCGCGCAGTTTTCGCTTCGCCAGCCTTGCCGGGTTCGATGACCGGTGGTTCGAGTATGGCCGTTTTGAGGTGCTGAGCGGGCCCGCCGCAGGTCTTGTCGGCGTGGTTCGGGTTGACCGGCAAGAGGGGGCGGGCCGACGGATCGAACTGTGGCAGTCGATCCCGGCAAACATTGCGGCGGGTGACAGCGTGCGCATCGTTGCGGGATGCAACAAGGCAACAGAAACATGTCGCACAAAATTTTCCAATTTCATGAACTTCCGAGGCTTTCCTCATATTCCGGGTGAAGATTGGCTGGCGTCCTATCCGGTGTCTGGCAGCGCCAAGACTGGTGGAAGCCTAGTGCGGCAGTCCTTTGGATCAACCCCATGATGGGCCCTGATCGCGTGGTGGCCGAGGCACGGACCTGGATCGGCACGCCTTACCTGCATCAGGCCAGCACCAAGGGGGCTGGCACCGATTGCCTTGGCCTTTTGCGTGGCATATGGCGGGCGTTGCAGGGGGTCGAGCCTGAACCGGTGCCGCCCTACACCGCCGATTGGGCCGAGCCTGACCACCGCGAGGTGTTGCTGGAGGCCGCGGGGCGGTTGCTGCTGCGCAAACCGCAAGACGCGGCGGACCGGGGTGACGTGCTGGTGTTCCGGATGCGGACGGGCAGCATTGCCAAGCATTTGGGAATACAATCGCAAACCGGGGCAGAACCCCGTTTCATCCATGCCTACACCGACCATGGTGTCGTCGAAAGCCCGCTCTCCCAGCCTTGGGAACGGCGTATCGCGGCACGTTTCGCCTTTCCCAAAGGAGCCTGATCTATGGCCACTCTTCTTTTGTCTGCGGCCGGTGCGGCCATCGGGTCCGGTTTTGGCGGTGCGGTTCTTGGCCTGTCTGGCGCGGTGATCGGCCGGGCGGTCGGGGCGACGCTGGGCAGGGTGATCGACCAACGCATCCTTGGGGCGGGCTCGGACCCGGTGGATGTCGGGCGGTTGGACAGGTTGCGGCTGACCGGGGCGGGCGAAGGCGCGGCCATCGGCCAGGTGTGGGGCCGGATGCGCCTGCCGGGGCAGGTGATCTGGGCGACGCAATTCAGCGAATCCGTGCAGCGGCGACGCAGCGGGAAAGGCGCGCCCAAGCCGCAGGTGAATGAATACAGCTATTCCGTCAGTCTTGCGATTGCGCTTTGTGAGGGCGAAATCCTGCGAGTTGGGCGGATCTGGGCGGACGGCAACGAAATCTCGCCGCGCGACCTCAACCTGCGGGTCTATGTGGGCAGCGAGGCGCAGATGCCTGACCCCAAGATCGAGGCGGTCGAGGGTGCCGGACAGGCGCCGGCCTATCGCGGTCTGGCCTATGTGGTGATCGAGGATCTGGAATTGGCGGCCTATGGCAACCGTGTGCCGCAATTCAACTTTGAAGTCATGCGCGCCGCACAGGGACCGTCGGTTGACCCGTCGGCCACGTTAAACGGGGCGATTCGGGCGGTTGCGCTTATACCGGGGACGGGGGAGTACGGCCTGGCGACGACGCCGGTGCATTATGCTGAAGCGCCGGGCCGGAACCGGACCGCGAACGTCCATTCTCCGTCCGGGTTGACCGATTTTGCGACCAGTCTGGAACAGTTGGGCGAAGAGTTGCCGGGGTGCGGATCGGTGTCGCTGATCGTATCCTGGTTTGGCGACGATCTTCGCTGCGGATCATGCACGGTGCGGCCAAAGGTTGAGCAGACGGTGCGTGACGGCGTGGGGATGGCGTGGCGCGCCGGGGGCATTGCGCGGTCGGCTGCGGTCGAGGTGCCGAAGGTCGACGGGCGGTCGGTTTACGGTGGCACCCCGGCGGATGCCTCGGTGATCGAGGCGATCCGGGCGATCAAGGCCAAGGGCCAGGAGGCGATGATCTATCCCTTCATGTTGATGGATCAGCTTGGTGGCAACAGTCTGCCCGATCCGTGGAGCGGGTCTGTCGGTCAGCCCGCCCTGCCTTGGCGCGGGCGGGTGACGCTGTCGGTGGCCCCCGGGCAAGCGGGCACGCCGGACCGCACCGCCGCCGCCGCAGCCGAGGTGGCCGCGTTTTTCGGCACCGCGCAGCCCGCCCACTTCAGCGCGGCAGGCGATGTGATCAGCTATTCCGGGCCGAACGAATGGAGCTATCGGCGGTTCATCCTGCACAACGCGAAACTTTGCGCCGTGGCCGGTGGGGTCGACGCGTTCTGCATCGGATCGGAAATGCGGTCGTTGACGCAGATCCGGGACGCGGCGGATGCGTTCCCGGCGGTGCAGGCGCTTCGGTCGCTTGCCGCCGATGTGCGCAGCATCCTTGGGCCGACGGTCAAGATCAGCTATGCCGCCGACTGGTCTGAATATTTCGGCTATCACACTGGGGCAGATGTGTATTTCCACCTTGATCCCCTGTGGGCCGATGCCAACATCGACTTCGTTGCGATTGACAACTACATGCCCGCCTCGGATTGGCGCGACGGAGACGATCACGCGGATGCGGCGTGGGGCTCGATCTACAACCTTGCCTACCTGAAGGCGAACATCACGGGGGGCGAGGGCGGCGAGTGGTTTTACGACAGCCCCGAAGGCGAGGCGGCGCAACGCCGCTTGCCGATCCGCGATGGCGCGTATGGCGAGCCGTGGGTGTTTCGCTACAAGGATCTGAAATCCTGGTGGTCGAACGCGCATTTCGACCGGCCGGGTGGGGTGCGCGCAGCGCAACCGACGGCGTGGGTGCCGCAATCAAAGCCGTTCCGGTTCACCGAATATGGCTGTGCCGCGGTCGACAAGGGCACCAACCAGCCGAACCGTTTCATTGACGCGAAATCGTCGGAATCCGGGTTGCCGAAGTATTCAAGCGGCCGCCGTGATGACCTTGTGCAGATGCAGTATCTGCTGGCGATGGCGGAGTTCTGGGCCGATCCCGCCAATAACCCGGTCTCGCCGCTTTACGAGGCCAAGATGGTGGACATGGACCGCGCCCATGTCTGGGCGTGGGACGCGCGACCGTTCCCGGAGTTTCCCGGCCAGACCGAAATCTGGAGCGATGGCGGCAACTATTCGCGTGGACACTGGCTGAACGGGCGGGCGACAAACCAGCCCTTGGCAACGGTCGTGCGGGAGATCTGCGCCGCTTCGGGCATCACTGCCGTGGACGTCGACGCGCTTTACGGATTGGTGCGCGGCTACCTGCAAAGCGACGTGTCGACGGCCCGCGCGGCGCTGCAGCCGCTGATGCTGACGCTTGGGTTCGATGTGGTCGAACGCGACGGCGTGCTGCAGTTTCGCAACCGGACCGGCAGGATCAGCGCAGAAATCACGCCGGACGAGCTTGCCATTGTCAGCGACCTTGATGGCACATTCGAGACGTCGCGCGGGTCCGAGGCCGAGACTGCGGGGCAAGTGCGGCTTGGGTATGTCGATGCGCAAGGCAGTTACGAGGTGCGCAGCGTCGAGGGGCGTTTTCCCAACGAAGAAGCCCGCGGCGTTTCGCAGACCGACATCGCGATTGCACTGACCAAAGCGGATGGCCGCGCCACCGTGGAACGGTGGTTGGCCGAGGCCCGCGTTGCCCGCGACAGCGCGCGGTTCGCCTTGCCAAAATCGCGGCTGGCCGTGGGGGCGGGCGATGTCGTCGGCTATCTTGGCCGGCGTTACCGGGTGGACCGGGTGGATCAGGCCGAAGCACAGGTGATTGATGCGGTCCGCGTCGAGCCCGGGCTTTATCTGCCGGGTGAAAGCGCCGAGGAAGACTATCGTCTGCGCCCGTTTGTGCCCCCGGTGCCGGTGTTGCCCTACTTTCTGGACCTGCCCTTGCTGACCGGTGACGAGGTTGCGCACGCCCCGCATATCGCTGTTGCGGCTTCGCCCTGGCCGGGTTCGGTGGCGGTCTGGTCGGCTGCCGAGGACGCGGGATACGAGTTGAACCGGCTGGTCGCGGCACCCGCCGTGACCGGTGTCACCGAGTCTCCGTTGCTGGCCGCATCGCCGGGGGTGTGGGATCGCGGCGCGCCGCTGCGCATCAGGCTTTCGGGCGGCACTCTGGCGTCGGCAAGTGAGCTTTCGGTGCTGAACGGTGCGAATGCGATGGCGATCGGTGACGGAAGCTCGGGCAACTGGGAGGTGTTTCAGTTCGTGTCGTCCCAGATTGTTGCGCCAGACACCTACGAGGTGAGCTTGCGGTTGCGCGGGCAGCAAGGCACCGACGGCATCATGCCCGCCGAATGGCCGGTTGGCAGCACGGTTGTTCTGCTGGACCTTGCGCTGACCCAGATCGACGTGCCGCTGTCGGCGCGTGGTCTTGCCCGGTATTACCGGATTGGCGGGACCGCGCGGGGGGTTGACGATCCGAACGTGACGCTGCGGATCGAGGCTTTCGACGGCATCGGTCTGCGGCCCTATCCGGTGTCGCATCTGCGGCAAAGAACTGACGCAGGGAACGTGACGCTCGATTGGAAACGCAGAACACGGATCGACGGTGATGGCTGGCAAGTCACCGAGGTGCCGTTGGGCGAAGACGCAGAGGCCTATGTGCTGCGCATCCAGCAAGGGCCGACGATCCGGGCGGAATACGCCAGTGCCGCACCGCTTTTCGTCTATTCCGCCGCGATGCAGGCTGCGGATGGGGTGGTGGGGCCATTCGACGTTGCGGTGGCGCAGGTTTCAAGCCGCTTTGGCCCCGGCCCATTTCGCACTATCGCGGTTTCAGCATGACATGCGCACACCGCTTGCCGCTGACCTTCTGTTGCTGGCCCGGGCGTTGATGCCCGTTCCTGCGGTTGGGCGCATGACGCTTGCGCTGCGATTGATCCGCGAGGCGACCGAAGCGCAGATGCATTTCGAGGCGACCCACCGCTGCCATCCGACCTTCGGCGATGGCAGCTTGATGGCCCGGGTTCTGTATCTGCGCCCAGTTGCGGAACCCGTTGCCAACGACCCCGACTTTCTGGAAGCGATGTGCATCGCCGCGCAGGCCCTGCGGACACATTACACGGCGCGATTGCCGGCATCACAACTTTGAGGGTCGTCAGCGTCTTTTGATATGGTAAAAGAGGCCTGCAACAGGAGGCTTCAGCATGGCCGAAATCAAACCACGCGTTTCCAGCATTGATCCCGTCTGGCAGCGCGTTTGCGAAGAAGCCGTCGAGGCTATCCGCGCCGAACCGCTGCTTGGCGGCCTGATCCACTCGGGCCTGTTGCACCATTCGTCGATGGAGCGGGCGCTGGCGTACCGCTTTTCGATGAAGCTCGCCTCCGGCGAGATGAGCGAGCAGATCCTGCGCGAAATCGCGGATGAAGCCTATGCCAGCGACGCCGATCTTGGCGCCGCAGCTCGGTCTGACCTGATGGCGGTCTACGAACGCGATCCGGCGTGCCACCGCTTCTTGCAGCCGATCCTCTTTTTCAAGGGATATCAGGCCATCCAAGCCTACCGTGTCGGGCATTGGCTGTGGCGCACTGGCCGGATCGACCTTGCGTATTTCGTGCAGATGCGCGTGTCCGAGGCGTTCGGCGTCGACATCCACCCCGCCGCCCGCGTCGGCAAGGGCATCATGATCGACCACGCCCACTCCATCGTCATCGGTGAAACGGCGGTGGTCGGGGACAACGTCTCGATGCTGCACTCGGTCACGCTTGGCGGTACCGGCAAGGAAGACGGCGACCGGCACCCGAAGATCGGTGATGGGGTGCTGATCGGGGCGGGTGCCAAGGTGCTGGGCAACATCACCGTCGGTCGCTGCTCGCGCATTGCGGCCGGTTCAGTGGTGCTGGAGGATGTGCCGCACAACACAACGGTCGCGGGCGTGCCGGCCCGGGTCGTCGGCAAGGCAGGCTGTGCGCAGCCGGCGCTGACCATGGATCAGATCCTGAAAACGAAATGACGCTGCGGTGAGCGTCAGCCTCCGCTCTCTGGCCGCGTGGGCGATGGGCGAGGTGATTTCGCTGTTTGCCCGGTTCATCACCGCGCCCCGCGCCATCTGGCAGGGAATCGCCCCGGAACGCGGCCAGCGCGTCTACTATGCCAACCACTGCTCCAACGGCGACTTCGTCCTGATCTGGACGGTCCTGCCCGCCCCGCTGCGCCGCCAGACCCGTCCCGTGGCTGCACTGGACTACTGGCTCACCTCCCCGTTGCGGGCGTTCATCGGGCGCGACGTCTTCAACGCCGTCCTGATCGATCGCCGCCCCGAGGCCCGCACCGCCGACCCGGTTGACCAGATGGTCGCGGCGCTGGATCAGGGGGCCTCGCTGATCCTGTTTCCCGAAGGCAAGCGCAACGTCTCGGACGAACGGCTGCTTCCGTTCAAGTCCGGATTGTTCCACCTTGCCCGCAGCCGACCATCCGTTGATCTTGTTCCGGTCTGGATCGCCAACCTGAACAAGGTCATGCCAAAGGGAGAAATCATTCCGGTTCCCCTGATCTGCACCCTCACTTTCGGCGCCCCTATGCGGATTGGTGAGGGCGAGACCAAGGATGCCTTCCTTGCCCGTGCGTCCGCGGCGCTTCTCGCGTTGGGCAGCACGGCATCATGACCAGCCCGCACCTGATCTGGCTGCTTTCGGGGGTCGTGATGATCCTGCTGGTTGCCTCGATCATCGGCACGCTGTTGCGGCTACGGCTTGGTGATGCGCCGAACCCTATGATCGACAATCTGATCGCGCGCACCAACGCATGGTGGGTGATGGTGATCCTGCTCGCCATCGCGTTCCTCGCAGGGCGCACTGGCGTGATCTTGCTTTTTGCGCTCTGTTCCTTTGCGGCTCTGCGCGAATTCCTTACCCTGACCACCCACTCGCGCGAAGATCACTGGTCGCTGGTGGCCTGCTTCTTTCTGGTCCTGCCGCTGCAATATTACCTGGTGCTGACTGACTGGTACGGGCTCTATTCGGTGTTCATCCCGGTCTACGTGTTTCTGTTGCTGCCGGTCCTGTCGGCCTTGCGCGGCAACCCCAAGGATTTCCTCGTCCGCATCTCCGAAACGCAATGGGCGCTGATGGTCTGCGTTTTTTGCGTCAGCCACGTTCCCGCGATCCTGTCGCTGCAAATCCCCGGTTTCGAGGGCCGGAACGTCATTCTCATCGCCTACTTGATCTTCATCGTACAGCTTTCAGACGTGATGCAATATGTCTGGGGCAAGCTGATCGGCCGTACCCCGATTGCCCCGACCCTGTCGCCCTCCAAGACGTGGGAGGGGTTTGTCGGCGGCTCGCTTACCGCCACAGCCGTCGGCACGCTCCTGTGGTGGATGACGCCCTTCACCATGCTGCAAGCCCTGGGAATGTGCCTTCTCCTCACGCTGATGGGGTTCTTCGGCGGCCTTGTCATGTCTGCAATCAAGCGTGACCGGGGGGTCAAGGATTGGGGCCACCTCATCGCCGGGCACGGCGGGTTCATCGACCGGCTCGACAGCGTGATCTTCGCCGCGCCGATCTTCTTTCACATCACCCGCTACGGCTGGTCCGTGACATGACGGACCGCGCCGAACCGCCATCCCGTCGCCCGCTGGCCTCGCGCAATTCCGCTTGGGCAAAGGCGCTTGCGGTCAGGGCCGTCGCGCGGGGTCTCAGCCCCAACCAGATCTCGCAGCTTTCCATTGCCAGCGCCGCACTTGGCGCCGCCTGCTATGCCGTGTCGCCCATCGGGCCCAATGTCCTGCAATCGCTGATGCTGATCCTAGCCGCCGCCGCCTGCCAGGCACGGCTGGTGTGCAACCTGATCGACGGACTGGTCGCAGTCGAAGGCGGGCAGGGCACAAAGGACGGCCCGTTCTGGAACGAAGCGCCAGACCGGCTCTCCGACCTCCTCCTCCTTGGCGGGGCCGGCATCGCGGCGGGCAACCCGGCGCTGGGATTTCTGGCCGCCGCCCTTGCCATTGCCACCGCCTACATCCGCGAACTTGGCCGGGCCGAAGGCGTGCCACCGGATTTCTCCGGTCCGATGGCCAAGCCGCAGCGCATGGCCGCCGTGACCATCGGCACGCTGATCGCCGCGTTCACCGCGCCAGCTTTGGCCCTCTCCGCCACCCTCTGGGTCATCATCGCTGGCACCGCAATCACCGCCGCCCTGCGCTCCCGGCGCCTGATCCGGGCCCTGAAGGCCAAATGAAACAGGTGGCCAACCGACCCCCTGCCTGCTCTTTTCAAAGGTACTCCAGGGGGGCGGGGGTCTGAGCCCCCGCTTCCGCCGGTCAGGCCAACAGCGCCATCGGGTTTTCCAAGCCCTCGATCACCGCCTTCAGGAATTCCGCCCCCAAGGCGCCGTCGATCACCCGGTGGTCCACCGACAGCGTCATCGACATCACCGTCGCCACGCCGATTGTGCCATCCGCCATCACCACCGGCTTCTTCACGCCCGCGCCAACCGCCAGGATCGACCCATGCGGCGGGTTGATCACCGCGTCAAAGTTCTCGATCCCCATCATTCCAAGGTTTGAAATCGCGAACGACCCGCCCTGATACTCATGCGGCGCCAGCTTCTTCGACTTTGCCCGCGCCGCCAGATCCTTCATCTCGGCCGACAGCGTCGACAGCGACTTCTTCTCGGCGTCGCGCAGCACCGGGGTGAACAGCCCACCCTCCACCGCCACCGCGACCGCCACATCCGACGGTTTCAGCCGCAGCATCCGGTCGCCCGCCCAGACGGCATTGGCGTTCGGCACCGCCTGCAACGCCGCCGCACAGGCCTTGATGATGAAGTCGTTGACCGACAGCTTCACGCCCCGGCCTTCAAGCTGCCTGTTCAACGTCTCGCGGAACGCCATCAGCGCATCCAGCCGCACCTCGCGGCGCAGATAGAAATGCGGGATCGTCTGCTTGGCCTCGGTCAGCCGCGCCGCGATCGTCCGGCGCATCCCGTCCAGCGCAATTTCCTCGAACGGACGGTCGGCATACATCTTCATCACGGTTTCCGCAGACATGCCGGTTGGCATTCCGCCCGCCGCCGGTTTCGCCGGGGCAGGGGCCGCTGCCGCAGGGGCCGCCGCCGCGACCGGGGCCGCCGCAGGCTTGGCACCCTCGACATCGGCCTTCACGATGCGCCCATGCGGGCCGGACCCGGCAACCTTCGTCAGGTCCAACCCCTTTTCCGCCGCGATCCGCCGCGCCAGAGGCGAAGCGAACACCCGCGCGCCGCCAGACGCCACCGGGCCCGCAGGGGCAGCGGCCGGCGCAGCCGCCACGACCGGAGCCGCCGCAGCCACCGGGGCCGCCACCGGCGCCGATGCCTTCGCCGGGGCAGGGGCCGCACTGAGGCTTTCGCCTTCCTCGACCATCACCGCGATGGGCGTATTGACCTTCACCCCCGCCGTGCCTTCGGCGACCAGCAGCTTGCCGACGATCCCCTCGTCAACCGCCTCGAACTCCATCGTCGCCTTGTCGGTCTCGATCTCGGCAAGGATCTGGCCGGATTTGACCGCATCCCCCTCCTTGACCAGCCATTTCGCCAGCGTGCCTTCCTCCATCGTCGGGGACAGCGCGGGCATCAGGATTTCTACAGCCATGGCTTCACCTCACCGGTAGCAGACGGATTTGACGGCGGCGATCACCTCGGCGGTGGTCGTCAGCGCCAGCTTTTCAAGGTTGGCCGCGTAGGGCATCGGCACGTCCTTGCCCGTGCAGTTGATCACCGGCGCATCCAGATAATCGAACGCCCGGCTCATCACGACCGCGCCGATATGGTTGCCGATGGCGCCCACCGGGAAGCCTTCCTCCACCGTCACGCAGCGGTTGGTCTTCATCACGCTTGCCAGCACCGTGTCATAGTCGATCGGGCGCAAGGTGCGCAGGTTGATGACCTCGGCACTGATGCCGTCCTTCGCCAGCTCTTCCGCCGCCTGCAACGAATAGGTCAGCCCGATCCCGAACGACACGATGGTCACATCGCCGCCAGCCCGCAGGATCGACGCCTTGCCGAACGGCACCGCAAAATCCGGATCGGTCGGCACCTCGAAGCTGCGCCCGTAGAGAATTTCGTTTTCCAGAAACACCACCGGGTTCGGGTCACGAATGGCGCTTTTCAAAAGTCCCTTCGCGTCCGCCGCCGAATAGGGGATGCACACCCGCAGGCCCGGAATGGCGGCATACCACGCCGCGTAATCCTGACTGTGCTGTGCGCCGACCCGTGCCGCCGCGCCGTTCGGGCCACGGAACACCATCGGGCTGCCCATCTGGCCGCCGGACATGTAAAGCGTCTTGGCGGCCGAGTTCAGGATGTGGTCAATCGCCTGCATGGCAAAGTTGAACGTCATGAACTCGACAATCGGCTTCAGCCCGCCCCAGCTTGCCCCCGTGGCGATTCCGGCAAAGCCCATTTCGGTGATCGGCGTGTCAACGACGCGCTTGGCACCGAACTCGTCCAGCAAGCCTTGGCTGATCTTGTAGGCACCCTGATACTCGCCCACCTCTTCGCCCATCAGGAACACGGTCGGGTCGGCGCGCATCTCCTCGGCCATCGCCTCGCGCAGCGCCTCGCGGACCGTCATCGTCTTGGTCGGGCCGTCGGGCAGGTCCGAATGCGGCCAGCCTGACACCGCCTTCGGCATCGCCGGCGCTGCCGGGGCCGCCGCCGCCGCAGCAACAGGCTGCTGAACCGCCACAGCCGCCACCACCGCAGGCTTCGGTGCATCCGACACGGTTTCCCCGGCCTCGACCAGCACCATGATCGGCGTGTTCACCTTCACGCCCGCCGTGCCTTCGGCGACGAGGATCTTGCCCACCGTGCCTTCATCCACCGCCTCGAATTCCATCGTGGCCTTGTCGGTCTCGATCTCGGCGATGATCTGGCCGGATTTGACCACATCGCCTTCCTTGACCATCCATTTCGCCAGCGTGCCCTCTTCCATCGTGGGCGACAGCGCGGGCATCAATACTTCGGTTGCCATGTGTCTCTCCCCCTCAGGCGTAGATATCGGTCCAGAGTTCCTCCAGCGGAGGCTCCGGGCTGTCTTTGGCAAACTCGGCGCTCTCGTTGACGATCGCCTTGATGTCCTTGTCGATGGCCTTCAGGTCTTCATCCGAGGCCAGCCCCGACTGTATCAGCAGGTCGCGCACATGCTCGATGGCGTCCTTTTCCGACCGCATCTTCTCCACCTCTTCCCGCGTCCGGTATTTCGCTGGGTCGGACATGGAATGTCCGCGGTAGCGGTAGGTCATCATCTCAAGGATATATGGTCCGTTCCCGGCCCGGCAGTGCGCCACGGCCTTCTCGCCCGCCGCCTTCACCGCCAGCACGTCCATCCCGTCGACCTGCTCGCCCGGGATGCCGTAAGCGATGCCGCGACCGAAATAGGTGGTGGATTTGGTCGACCGCTTGACCGATGTGCCCATCGCATAGCCGTTGTTTTCGATCACGAAGATCACCGGCAGCGCCCAAAGTTCGGCCATGTTGTAGGTCTCATAGACCTGGCCCTGGTTCGCGGCCCCGTCGCCGAAATAGGTGAAGGTCACGTTGTCATTGCCCAGATACTTGTCGGCAAAGGCCAGACCCGCCCCCAGCGGCACCTGCGCGCCAACAATCCCGTGCCCGCCATAGAAATGTTTCTCTTTCGAGAACATGTGCATCGAGCCGCCCTTGCCCTTGGAGTATCCTCCAATCCGCCCGGTCAGTTCGGCCATCACGCCCTTCGGGTCCATCCCGCAGGCCAGCATGTGCCCGTGGTCACGGTAGCTGGTGACGCGCTTGTCGCCTTCCTTGGACGCAGCCTCAAGGCCAACAACCACCGCTTCCTGTCCGATATACAGGTGGCAGAAGCCGCCGATCAGGCCCATGCCATACAGCTGGCCCGCTTTTTCTTCAAAGCGGCGGATCAGCAGCATGTCACGGTAATATTGCAAAAGCTCGTCTTTCGAGACGTTCGGCCTTTCGGCTGGCTTCTTGGCCATCGGCATCCTCCCGGGCAAGATAGTTCAATACTAAACTATCTGCACCATAACGGAAAATACAGACCGAAACAAGCCAAAGGGCGCGGCGTTGCCGCGCAAGGCCAGCAGCGCGTGGTGCAGGGTTTCAGCGGATGACGATCTCGTCGGTGCGCAGATAGCCCAGAATGTCACGGGCCTGCTGGTCCAGAAGGTCAAGATCAAGGAATGCATCCGACAAGCGCCGGGTAAGGTTGGTCATTTCCGCCAGATCGGCGGCCAGACGGTCGCGCTCTTCGGTCAGCACCTGCGCTTCGGCGGCAATCTCCACCCGGCGGAACAGGCCGTAGTCGCCCTGCACGGCGGCAAAGGTGAAATAGGCCCCCAGCATGAAGGCAAGGGCGAAATAAATCAGCCCGCCCACGCCTTGCCGTGTCTGCGCCCGCGCCTGCGAAATCGTCATGCCTGCAGCCCCACCGCCCCTCTTGACCGGGGGCATGGCCGAATCATCGCATAACGTCAGGCCTTTGTGAATCCCGAAAACGCACCGGACTCAACGTGTTGAACGGCAGCCCTCAGGTGATCGAGGCGCGGTAGATGCTGTCGATCGCCGCCCCCAATGCCGCGTCAAACTCGGCGTCCGACTGCTGTGCCGAAAGTCCCTCGGTCAGCGCGCGGCTGAAGCTTGCGATGATCCCGTGGTTCTGCGCCAGAATCTCGTTCGCCTTGTCGCGGCTATGCCCGCCCGAAAGCGCCACCACCTTCAACACCTTCGGATGCGTCACCAAGGGCTTGTAGAAATTCGCCACCGTCGGCAACGACAGCTTAAGCATCACCTGTTCGCCCGCGGGCAGGTGATCCAGCGCCAGCAGGATTTCTTCCTGCAACATCGCCTCGGCCTTTTCCTTGTCGGCGATCGAGATCGTGACCTCCGGCTCCAGAATCGGCATCAGCCCATGTGCCGCCACCTGACGGCCGACATCGAACTGCTGCGCCACAATCGCCGCAATGCCCTTGCGGTTCGCGGCATTGACCACAGACCGTTCCTTGGTGCCGAAAATCCCGGCCTTCACGGCGCGTGCCAACAGCGCGTCCAGCCCCGGCATCGGTTTCATCAGCTGGACCCCGTCCGCCTCGGCCTCAAGCCCCTTGTCGATCTTCAGGAACGGCACGACATGGCGGTGCTTCCACAGAAATTCCGCTGTCGGGATGCCGTCGATATCGCGGTCCATCGTCTGTTCGAACAGGATCGCGCCGACCACCTTGTCGCCGGAAAACGCTGGCGACCTGATGATCCGCCGCCGCATCGCGTGGATCATGTCGATACATCGCCGCTTCGCCCGAATAGGCGGTCTCCGGCACGCCATAGAGCTTCAGCGCCTTCGGGGTCGATCCGCCCGACTGGTCCAGCGCGGCGATGAAGCCTTTGCCGTTGCGCACCTGTTCGGTCATTTCAGCGTTCGCCATGTCCGTCTCCTGCTTGCTCTCGCGTCAGTGATAATCCGGCACGGCCGCCCGCTCAACCCATCAGGGCCGCGACGCCGGGCAATTCCTTGCCCTCCATCCACTCCAGAAACGCGCCCCCGGCGGTGGAAATAAAGGTGAAATCCTCCGCCGCCCCCGCCTGATTGAGGGCTGCCACCGTGTCACCGCCCCCCGCCACCGAAATGAGCTTCCCCTCCCGCGTCAGCCGCGCCGCAGCCTTCGCCGCTGCATTGGTCGCCGCATCGAACGGCGTGATCTCGAAGGCGCCCAGCGGCCCGTTCCAGATCAGCGTCTTGGCCCCCGCAAACACCGCCTCGATGGATGCCACGGTCTTTGGCCCGGCATCCAGGATCATCGCATCCATCGGGCAGTCGCGCACGCCCACCACATGGCTTTCCGCCCCGGCCTTGAACTCGCGCGCCACCACCACATCGACCGGCAGGTGAATGGAACACCCGGCCTTCTGCGCCTTGCGGTGAATCTCCCGTGCGGTTTCCGCCATCTCGCGTTCGGCCAGCGATTTGCCAACCTCGATCCCCTCGGCCACAAGGAAGGTGTTGGCCATGCCCCCACCGATCACCAGATGGTCGACCTTGGTGACAAGGTTCGCCAAAAGCTCGATCTTGGTCGAAACCTTGGCCCCGCCGACCACCGCCACCACAGGCCGCTCCGGCTTGCCCAACGCCGCCTCCAGCGCCTTCAACTCCGCTTCCATCAGCCGCCCCGCCGCCGCAGGCAACAGCCGCGCCAGCCCCTCGGTCGAGGCATGCGCCCGGTGCGCCGCCGAAAACGCATCGTTCACGTAAACATCGCCCAAGGCCGCCATCTCTGCCGCCAGCGCCGGATCGTTCTTCTCCTCGCCCGGCTTGAAGCGGGTGTTTTCCAGCAATACCACTTCGCCCGCCCTGGCTCCGGCAATCGCCTTCGCCGCCACATCGCCCACGCAATCGGCAGCAAACACCACCTTGCGCCCCAGCGACGCCGACAGCGCCTCCACCAGATGCCCAAGGCTCATCTCCGGCACCACCTTGCCCTTTGGCCGGTCGAAGTGCGCCAGCAACACCACCTTGCCGCCCTTGGCGATGATCGCCTCCACCGTGGGCTTGATCTTGTCGATCCGGGTCATGTCGCTGACCACGCCTGCCTCCATCGGCACGTTGATGTCCACGCGGGTCAGCACGGTCTTGCCGCTCAGGTCCATGTCATCCAGCGTGTTCCAAGGCATCGCATCACTCCTCTAAATCCACTTCGCTTTTGCCGCGCATATCACGGCCCCGTCAACCGATCACGACGGTTTGCCCTTCCCTTGGCCGGAACCCGCCATTACGGTCCGCGCGCAATGAAACCCGGAGGTGCCGCATGGCCGAGATCAAAGACCCCGAAAACACCATCATCCTCACGCTGAAAGACGGCGAAGTGGTGATCGAGCTTCTGGCCGATGTGGCCCCGAAGCACACCGAACGCATGAAGGCCCTGGCCCGCGCCAAGGCCTATGACAATGTCTGCTTCCACCGCGTGATCGACGGCTTCATGGCCCAGACCGGCGATGTGGCGAACGGCAACATGGAACAGAACTTCAACCTGCGCCGCGCGGGCACGGGCGGTTCCGACCATCCCGATCTGCCGGCTGAATTCTCCAAACTGCCGCATGACCGTGGCACCATTGGTGCGGCCCGCTCGCAGAACCCGAACTCGGCCAACAGCCAGTTCTTCATCAACTTCTCGAACAACCACTTCCTGAACGGCCAGTACACCGTCTACGGCCGCGTGATTTCGGGGATGGAACATGTCGACAAGATCACCCGGGGCGAGCCGCCGGCGAACCCCGACCGCATGATCACTGTCCGGGTGGCCGCCGATGTCCAGGCTTGATCGCATCCTTGCAGGCGGCCTCTTTGCCGCCGGTCTCGCCGTTGTCGTGGGCTACGGCGTGTCGCAATCCGCTCAGGCGCAAGACGCCACCGACGGCCCCGGCCCGAACCTCGTGATCGAGGTTGCCGGCACCGCCAACGGCACCGTCGTCATCGACCTGCTCCCGGACGTCGCCCCCCAGCACGTCGCGCAGATCACCGCGCTCGCCACCGAAGGCGCCTATGACAACGTCGTGTTCCACCGGGTCATCGACGGCTTCATGGCGCAGACCGGCGATGTCGCGAACGGCAAGGCGGGCGGCGATCTTTCGATGGCCGGCATGGGCGGTTCCGACAAGCCCGACCTCCCGGCCGAGTTTTCGGACATCTCGTTCCAGCGCGGCATCGTCGGCATGGCCCGCAGCCAGGACCCGAACTCGGCCAACAGCCAGTTCTTCATCATGTTCGCACCGGGCGATTTCCTTGACGGCCAATACACCGTCGTCGGCCGGGTGATTTCGGGGATGGACGTGGTCGACGCCATCCAGCGCGGCGAACCGCCCGCAACCCCCGACGTGATGACCAAAGTCACCGTCCAGCCGTAACAAAAGGGGGCCGCAAGGCCCCCTTTTTCACTCCAGCGTCACGTCCGCCACCTTGTCCTTGTAGTCCTGCTGCGGCTTGCGCCCGAACAGCGCCTTGATCCCCGCGATCAGCGACGAGGCGTTTTCCCAGATCTCCGCGCTGTCCAGATCCATCCGCATCAGCGCGATGTCCGGATCGTCCTTGCCGTGATACCAGGCCGCGACAAAGGGGTTCCACAGCCGGTCGATCATCGCCGGGTCCGTATCCTCGCGCAGCACGCCTTCGATCCGCGCGAACAGGTCATGCCCCTTGGCCACATACATCGCCGTCGCTGGCCCGCCTCCGGCACGCACCAACTCGCTGTCCTGACTGGTGAAAAACCACAACGGCCCGCGATTTTCGTCACCATCGACCATCGCAGTCATCGGGCGGGCAGGGGCGCGGTCACCCTCGGTCCCCAGCATCACCGTCATCTCCGAGCGCAGGCCCGCCCAAAGTTTCGCTTCCAGCTCATCCGGTGTCGGCATCCGTCGTCCTCCGTTTCGGTTGCGAAACAGAAAACGGTCTGGCGCGGCGAAGGGTTCCCGCCGCCGCGCAAAGCCTCAGTCCAGAATCACCAGCGCGTGCCGCTTCTTGCCAGCGGTCAGCTTCACCGGCTCAACCAGATCACCAGCCCCCAGCCGCATCGCGGCATCCGTCACCAGATCATCGTTCAGCCGCGCGCCGCCTTCGGAAATCAGCCGCTTGGCGTCCTTGCCGCTGCCGGCAAGCCCCGCTCGCACGAACAACTGCACGATGCCAACGCCGTCCGCCAGTTCCGCGGGCGTCAGCCGCACCGTCGGCAGATCGTCCCCGATCCCGCCCTTCTCGAACACCTCGCGCGCGGTCGCTTCCGCCGCCGCCGCCGCATCGGCTCCGTGCAGCAGCGTCGTCACGGCGTTGGCCAGCACGATCTTGGCCGCGTTGATCTCCGACCCGCCAAGCGCCCCCAGCCGGTTGCACTCGTCCAGCGGCAACTCACTGTACAGCTTCAGGAACCGCCCCACGTCGGCATCCGTGGTGTTGCGCCAGAACTGCCAGAACTCGTAAGGGCTGGTCAGATCGCCGTTCAGCCAGACCGCGCCCTGCGCCGTCTTGCCCATCTTGCGCCCGTCGCTGGTGGTCAACAGATGCGAGGTCAGCCCGAACACCTCGCCCCCGATCACCCGCCGCGTCAGATCGACCCCGTTGATGATATTGCCCCACTGGTCCGACCCGCCCATCTGCAACAAACAGCCATAGCGGCGGTTCAGTTCAAGGAAATCATAAGCTTGCAGGATCATGTAGTTGAACTCAAGAAAGCTCAACGATTGCTCCCGGTCCAGCCGCGACTTCACGCTCTCGAACGAAAGCATGCGGTTCACGCTGAAATGCCGCCCGATGTCACGCAAGAACCCGATATAGTTCAGCGCGTCCAGCCACTCGGCGTTGTTCACCATCACCGCGTCGCTGGCCGCGTTGCCGAAGGTCACATAAGGCGCGAACGCCCGCTTGATGCCCTCGATGTTCTGCCCGATCTGCGCGTCCGTCAGCAACGGCCGCTCCTCGGCCCGAAATGACGGATCGCCGATCTTCGTCGTCCCCCCGCCCATCAGCACGATCGGCTTGCCACCCGTCTTTTGCAGCCAGCGCAGCATCATGATCTGGATCAGGCTGCCCACATGCAAGCTGGTCGCCGTGGCATCGAACCCGATGTACCCCGGCACCACGCCCTTCACCATCGCCGCGTCCAGCGCCTGATAGTCCGTGCAATCGGCGACATAGCCGCGCTCGAACATCACACGCAGGAATTCTGATTTCGGATGGTAGGTCATATGGCACCCGTGCTTTAAGGTGGGCAGGGTATAGCTTTGCACGGAGACCAAGGGAAGATGCGGAAAGACGGCGCTCTCTGGGCCTTGGGCGCGATGTCCGGCACCTCGCTGGACGGGGTCGATGCCGCGATGCTTCTGACCGATGGGCACGAAATCCTTGCCTTCGGCCCGCACGCCTACCGCCCCTATACCGAAACCGAGCGCAGCCTGATCCGCGCCGCCCTCAACCAATGGCCCGGCGACCCAGCCGTCGCCGCCGCCGCCGAGGTGGTAGAAACCGCCCATGCCGAACTTCTGTCCCGCTTCGAAGGGGCCGAGGTCTTGGGCTTCCACGGCCAGACCCTCGCGCATGAGCCGGGCGGTCGCGGCACCCACCAATGCGGCAACGGCACGCTTTTGGCCGAAGCCCTCGGCCTCACCACCGTCTGGGATTTCCGCTCCTCCGACGTGGCCTTGGGCGGGCAGGGCGCACCGCTCGCGCCCTTCTTCCACTACGCCTGCGCCCGCCAGATCGGGGCGACGGCCCCCATCGCCTTCCTGAACCTCGGCGGCGTCGGCAACCTCACATGGGTCGATCCTACCGCCCCCGGCCCCGATACCCCCGGTGCGCTTCTGGCCTTCGACACCGGCCCCGCCAACGCGCCGATCAATGACCTGATGCATACCCGCCTCGGCCTTGCCCATGACGAGGCCGGTGCGCTCGCCAACAAAGGCATGGCCAGCGAGGCGATCATCACCGCCTTCCTCGCCTCACCCTATTTCTCAAGAACACCGCCGAAGTCACTGGATCGAAACGATTTTGACAGCCTCTCCGCCGCCGCCGCAACTCTCAACGATGCTGACGCCGCAGCCACCCTTACCGCCGCCGCCGCCGCCGCTGTCGCCGAAGGCGCGCGCCATTTCCCGGCTCCCATCAGCCGCCTCCTCGTCACCGGCGGCGGCCGCCACAACCCCACCCTGATGACCGAACTTGCCCTGCGCTTCGACTGCCCGGTTCAGCCCGTGGAGGTCGTCGGCCTCAACGGCGACATGCTGGAAGCGCAGGCCTTCGCCTACCTCGCCGTCCGCGTGCTGGCAAAACTGCCAACCTCGGCCCCCGGCACCACCGGCGTTCCCGCCTTCGTTGGCGGCGGGCAGGTCTCCCGCCCCCCGGTCACGCAAACCTCGCTCACGCCTGCCGGCGGCCCTGCAACATTGACAGCGTATAAATCACCAGAGCCGCCCAGATCAGCGCAAACGCCGCCATCTTGACCGCGCTGAACGGCTCGTCGAACAGAAACACCGCCGTCAGGAAGATCATCGTCGGCGCGATGTATTGCATGATCGCGATGGTCGACAGCCGCAGCCGCTTGGCCCCGTTGGCATAGATCATCAAAGGCCCAGCCGTCACCAGCCCGCAGCCGAACAAAAGCGCCGTATCCCACCCGACGCCCGCCATGAAATGCCCGCCCCCGACCAGCCCGCGCCAGCCGATATAGGCCAACGCCAGCGGCAACAGGATCAGCACTTCCAACGTGAAGCCCTGGTTCGGCCCGATCGGCAGCCACTTTTTCAAGAACGCATAGAACCCCCAGGACAGCGTCAGCCCCAGCGCCACCACCGGCAACCGCCCCGCGTCCCAGGTCAAGACCGCCACCGCCACCGCCGCCAGCGCAATCGCCACGCCCTGCGCCGGCCTGATCCGCTCGCGGAGCAGCACCGCCCCAAGGAAAATCGAAAAGAGCGGGTTGATGTAATACCCCAGCGCCGCGTCCAAGGCATGCCCGGAGCCTATCGCCCAGACATAGATGCCCCAGTTCACCGAAATCAGCGCCGCCGTCAGCGCCCCCATCGCCAGCATCCGCGGGCTTCGCAACGCCGCCCGCAAATCGGCCGTCCGCCCCAGAACGGCAATCACGGCCAGCGCTATCGGCACCGACCACACCACCCGATGCGCAATCACCTCGACCGGCGGAATATGCGCCATCGCCTTCATGTAAAGCGGCAGGAACCCCCACAACAGATACGCGGTCAACGCAAAGAAGAATCCCGACATCGAGTCTTCGTTCTTCGGGGTCATCTGGGGGGGCAATGGGGCAGGGGTTTCGCTCATGCGGCCCTGACTACCCCGCGCCTCGCGTCCGAGGCCACCCGAAACTTGTGCCCCGCACAATCGCCCCAAGCGGCCGCGCCTTGCGCCTTTTCAAACATACTCAAAAACAGCCGGAGCCAAGCGGGCCTGCCCGCGCCGGCGACGCTAAAGGCGCGCGGCGCAGCCGCTCCGCGTCACAACCGCCGTTGCAGATAGCTCCGGGTGAATGCCGCATACCCCGCCGCCGTCACCCGCAGCTCCTCGCGCATCAGCGCATGCAGCGCGGGCAGGCGGTGAAACGGTACCGCAGGATAGACGTGGTGCTCCACATGATACGGCATGTTCCACGCCAGAAACCGCACCAGCGCCGTTGTGAAGACCGTGCGCGTGTTTTCGAACATGTTGGCGACGTGCGGGCAGTCGCCATGCTCGGCCAGCAGATACAGCCGCAGCACGGGCTGGCCCATCAGCACGGGTGCGATCCACACCCACAACACCACCGGCGTCCAGAAAAGCGACGCCAGAACCAAGCCATACCCCGCCGCCATCCTGCGCGCCTCGGCCACGATCCGGCGCTTGGCGCCCTCTGGCAGATAGTCCGCCTCGGCCCGCCCGCACACCAGCGCCGCCATCAGCCGCACCTCGGACCACCAGTAGGGCAGCCCCGACACATGCCACGCCCAGGCCCGCCACCCCTCGGGCTTGCCGCCCGCCAGTTCCGGGTCGCGCCCTTCGATGTTGGTCCAGCGATGGTGCGCCAGATGGAAATATCGAAACCATTCGAACGGCAGCAACAGCAGAAACCCCGCCAGCCGCCCCGCCCATTCATTCAGCCACAGCGACCGGAACGGCGTCTTGTGCGTTGCCTCATGCTCCAGCGTGAACAGAAACACCACCAGCACACCCTGCACCGGGATCAGCAACCACCACCCCGGCACCCCCATCGCGATCAGCCCACCAACCAGCCCAATCGCCCCAAGATGCCCGGCCAGATGGCAAAGTCCTGCCGCATCGGTTCGCGCCGTCAACGTCTCGCGCACCTCCGGCGCCAGCCCCGCCACGAAATCGCGATGGTCCATCACCCGATCTCGAAGCCGTCGGGCGCCAGCTCGAACCCCTCGAACCGAAACCCCGGGCTGACCGTGCAACTGACCAGCGACCATGCCGCCGTGGTCTGCGCCGCCTGCCACCAGCCCTTCGGGACCACCGCCTGCACCGCCTGACCCTGCAGAACCGCGGCTCCCATCACCATCTCCTGCGCAGGCCCGGCCGCCGTTTCGGCCAGCCGCAGGATCAATGGCGCGCCCGCGTGCCACAGCCAGATCTCGTCTGCATCCACCCGGTGCCAATGGCTCCGCTCTCCCGCCGCCAGCAGAAACAGGATCGCCGTTCCCGACGCACGGCCCCCGTTTCCCGGCTCGATCTGCGGCCCGACCCAGGTCTGCCGATACCAGCCGCCCTCAGGATGTCGCTGCAACGCCAGCCGTTCGATGATCTGTTCCGCCTCGGTCATGGGCCGTCCTTTCGCTCGGGGACAGAATGGCAGGATGTGACCGCGTGACAAGCGCGCTCCTGCTGCATGCGGCATGGGACCGCCACTCGTTTCTTGAAATGCAAACGGGCGCCACAAAAGGACGCCCGCTCGTCAACCGCAACGCCAGGGTCTCAGGCCCGCAGGATGCTCCGCCCGGCGTATTCCGCCGTCTCACCCAAGAGTTCCTCGATGCGGATCAACTGGTTGTATTTCGCCAGCCGGTCCGAGCGGCTCAGCGACCCGGTCTTGATCTGCCCGCAGTTGGTGGCAACCGCGAGGTCGGCAATCGTCGCGTCCTCGGTCTCGCCCGAGCGGTGGCTCATCACATTGGTGTAGCGCGCGCGGTGCGCCATCTCGACCGCCTGCAGCGTCTCGGTCAGCGTGCCGATCTGGTTCACTTTCACCAGCATCGAATTGGCGCAGCCGGCCTTGATGCCTTCGGCCAACCGGCGCGGGTTCGTCACGAACAGATCGTCGCCCACCAACTGGATCGTGTCGCCCAGCGTGTCGGTCAACAGCTTCCAGCCCGCCCAGTCATCCTCCGAACAACCGTCCTCGATCGAGATGATCGGATAGTCCTTGGCCAGCCCCGCCAGGAACGCCACGTTCTCCTCGATGCTCAGGCTCTTGCCTTCGCCCTTCATCTCGTACTTGCCGCCCCGGAAGTATTCTGTCGCCGCGCAATCCAGCGCCAGGAAGATATCCTCACCCGGCGTATATCCGGCTTTCTCGATGGATTTCAGAATGAAATCAAGCGCGTCACGGGCAGAGCTAAGGTTCGGTGCGAAGCCGCCCTCGTCACCGATCCCGGTGTTGTGGCCGGCGTTTTGCAATTCCTTCTTCAGCGTGTGGAACACCTCGGACCCCATCCGCACCGCCTCGCGGATGTCGGATGCGCCCACCGGCATGATCATGAATTCCTGAATGTCGATCGGGTTGTCGGCATGTTCGCCGCCGTTGATGATGTTCATCATCGGCACCGGAAGGATACGCGCCGAGGTCCCGCCAACGTAGCGATACAGGGGCTGGCCGCTGAATTCCGCCGCCGCCTTCGCCACCGCCAAACTCACCCCAAGGATCGCATTCGCCCCGAGCCGCGACTTGTTCGGCGTCCCGTCCATCTCGATCATGGTGCGGTCGATGCCGACCTGCTCGGTCGCGTCAAACCCCACGATCTCCTCGGCAATTTCGCCGTTCACCGCTGCCACGGCTTCAAGCACACCCTTGCCCTTGTAGCGCGCGGCATCGCCATCGCGCCGCTCGTTGGCCTCATGCGCGCCGGTCGATGCGCCCGAAGGCACGGCGGCCCGGCCCATCGAGCCGTCCTCCAGATAGACGTCCACCTCGACCGTCGGGTTGCCCCGGCTGTCCAGAATTTCGCGGGCGTGAATGTCGATGATCGTGCTCATGGCGGCGCTCCCTTGGGGCGGATGATGCTCTCGCCGCCCGTTTACCCCGGCTCATGCCCCATGGGAAGCGCGTTTCCGCGCCCGTTCGCGGGCAAAAGAATAAAGCCCCGACCCGATGATCAGCGCCGCGCCCGCATAGGTCCAGCCGTCCGGCCATTCGCCAAAAACCAGCGCGCCAATGGCCATCGCGAACACCAGCCGGGTATAGCGGAACGGTGCGACCACCGACACCTCGCCCGTCCGCGTCGCCGCCGTGATCGCCCAATACCCCGCCGTGCCGAACGCCACCGCGCCCAGCAGCACCAGCCCCTGACCCGCCGACACCGCCCGCACCTCGCCCGAGGCCGCCATCATCCCCGCCCCCAAGACCGCCACTGCCATCAGCCCCCAGGCCGACACTTGCGCCGTTGTCACCACCGCCGGAATCCGGCGCGACGCCAGATCGCGCAGCGTCAGCCCCGCGACCGTGACCAGCACATACAGCGCCTCGGGCCGAAACCCGTCCATCCCCGGCCGGATCACCAGCAAGACCCCCGCGAACCCGACCGCAATCGCCGTCCAGCGCCGCCATCCGACCTGCTCTTGCATGAACAGCGCTGCCGCCATCGTCACCGCCAGGGGCATCGCCTGCAACACCGCCGACACCGTCGACAGCGGCACCGTGGCCAGCGCCGCCACATAGCCCGCCGACCCGATCATCTCGCCGATGTTGCGCGCGGTGACCGCCGGTTGCAGCGCCGCGCGCACCACAATCCGCTGGCCCTGCACCCAGGCCATCGCCACGAACACCGGCAGCCCGAAGGCACCCGACACGAAGATGATCTGACCGACAGGCAGCCCCACGGCGGCCCATTTCAGAAACATGTCCTCAACGCCGAACAGCGCCATCGACGCGACCATCAACAGGATGCCGCGCAGATTCTGGCTGCTTGCGTGGGATGCGCTCATCCGCGCCTCCTACCGCGCCGCCGCGCCGAACGAAAGCCGCTCGGCTTGCCCTTCGTCGCCCGCACAGGCAGAAGGGTGCGGCAGTCAAAGGGGCAGGCGATGAACCGCAAGGACAGGCTCGATGCGTTCGGCGGCGCGATGGTGGTGGGCGTCATGCTTCTGCTCGCGTTCAACCAGATCATCGTCAAGGTGGTGAACGCTGGCCTGCAACCGGTGTTCTTCGCGGGCCTGCGCTCGGCTCTTGCGATCTTCTTTGTCTGGGCCTGGCTTGTCTGGCGCAAGCGTCCGCCGCGCCTGACGCGGGCCACCTTGCCCACCGGCTTCCTGATGGGCTGCGTCTTTGCGCTCGAATTTCTCTGCCTCTTTGTCGCGCTTGATCTCACCACCGTCGGGCGCACCTCGGTGATCTTCTATTCGATGCCGGTGTGGTTCGCGCTCATGGCCCATTTCGGCCTTGGCGACCGCATCACCCCGGTGCGCGGCGCGGGCCTCCTTCTCGCCTTTGCGGGGGCCGCCTGGGCGATCCTGTCCGGCCCTTCCACCGGGCAGGGCTCCCTCACCGGCGATCTTTTCGCCCTTACCGGCGCGTTCTGCTGGGCTGGCACCGCCTACATCGCCCGCCGCCCCGTGATGCGCGCCGAAGGGCCTGAGATGCAGCTTTTCTGGATGGTCCTCGTCTCCGCCCCGATCCTGCTTCTCGCAGCCCCCTTCTTCGGCCCGCTGATCCGTGACCTGCAACCGATCCACATCTTCTGGCTGGTGTTTCAGGCGTCGGTCGTGGTCGCGGGCGGCTTCATCTCGTGGCTCTGGCTGATGTCGGTCTACCCCGCCTCGACCGTGGCGTCGTTTTCCTTCCTGACCCCGATCTTCGCGCTCACGCTCGGTGCCCTCATTTTCGGCGAAACTGTCACCTGGGCGATTCTGGGCGCGGCGGTCCTTGTGGCCGCCGGGATCGTGCTCATCAACCGCCCTGTCCGCGCCTGACGGCCAGAATCGCTTCCAAAGCTGTCGTCCACAGGCAGGGCCGGGCGCCAGCCTGTCTCAAGCCGCCCGCACAACCGGGCGCGTTTCCTCACAAATCCCGCTCTCCTCAGAGAACGGGTGAAGATTGTCCCCACGGCTGTCCACAACCACGCGCTGAACTTGATGACGTTCGCGTGACTGTGACATCGCCGCGTCAAGGTTAAAAATCCGCAACCGTCGCAAATAAATCCGTTGAACGGCGTCCGCGAATACGACAGTTTGACAGCGCGGCCGGGGTCAACACCATATCTAGTGCCGTGCGAGGTTGAAGCAGTCAGACAGTCACCGCCAAGCCCGGATCAACCGGGTGGCGCCTGCAAGACGGGTTTTCCTCGTTTCAATCAATATCGGCCAGCGCGCCGCAAAAACGGGATCAGGGGCATGAAGATCGAGCGGAAGTTCACCACCGAGGCCACGGGCGCTTATGGCGCGATGGCGTTCAACACCACCGTTTCCGAAATCCGCAACCCGGACGGCACCGTTGTGTTCCGCAACGACGCCGTCGAGGTGCCGGAAGGCTGGAGCCAGGTCGCCTCCGACGTGCTCGCCCAGAAGTATTTCCGCAAGGCCGGCATCCCGGCGCGGCTGAAGCGCGTCAAGGAAAAGGGCGTGCCCGAATTCCTCTGGCGCTCGGTCCCCGATGAGGCCGCCCTTGCCGAACTGCCCGCCGATCAGCGCAACACCGGCGAAACCTCGTCCAAGCAGGTGTTCGACCGCCTTGCCGGCGCCTGGGCCTATTGGGGCTGGAAGGGTGGCTATTTCACCACCGAAGCCGACGCCCGCGCCTATTTCGACGAAATGCGTTTCATGCTGGCCCGCCAGATGGCCGCGCCGAACAGCCCGCAATGGTTCAACACCGGCCTGCATTGGGCCTACGGCATCGACGGTCCGTCGCAGGGTCACTACTACGTCGATCACAAGACCGGCGTGCTGACCAAATCCACTTCCGCCTACGAACACCCCCAGCCGCACGCCTGCTTCATCCAGTCGGTCAAGGATGACCTCGTCGGCGACGGTGGCATCATGGACCTTTGGGTCCGCGAAGCGCGGCTGTTCAAATACGGCTCCGGCACCGGCACCAACTTCTCCTCCCTTCGCGGCGAAGGCGAAAAGCTGTCGGGCGGCGGCAAATCCTCCGGCCTGATGGGCTTCCTGAAAATCGGTGACCGCGCGGCGGGCGCCATCAAATCCGGCGGCACCACCCGCCGTGCGGCCAAGATGGTCATCATCGACATGGACCATCCGGACGTTGAAGACTTCATCAACTGGAAGGTCATCGAGGAACAGAAGGTCGCCAGCCTCGTCGCCGGCTCCAAGGTCCATTCCGCTCGCCTGAACGACATCTTCGCCGCGATCAAGGCGTTTGATGGCACGATGGACGGCGCCACCGACCCCGCCGCCAACCCCGCGCTGAAAGCCGCGATCAAGGCTGCGAAAAGGTCGATGATCCCCGACACCTACACCAACCGCATCCTGCAATACGCCCGCCAAGGCTTCACCTCGATCGAATTCCCGACCTACGACACCGACTGGGATTCCGAGGCCTACATCTCCGTCTCCGGCCAGAATTCCAACAACTCGGTCCGCGTCACCGACGCCTTCCTCAAGGCCGTCAAGAACGACCAACCGTGGGAACTCATCCGCCGCACCGACGGCAAGGTGGCGAAAACCGTCTCGGCGCGTGAGCTTTGGGACCAGATCGGCCACGCCGCCTGGGCCTGCGCCGATCCCGGCATCCAGTTCCACGACACCGTCAACGCCTGGCACACCTGCCCCGAAGACGGCGCCATCCGCGGCTCCAACCCCTGCTCGGAATACATGTTCCTCGACGACACCGCCTGCAACCTGGCGTCGATGAACCTGCTCACCTTCTTCCACGACGGCAAGTTCGACGCCGACGCCTACGTCCACGCCTCGCGCCTCTGGACCGTCACGCTGGAAATCTCGGTGATGATGGCGCAGTTCCCCAGCCAGGAAATCGCCCAGCTCAGCCTACGACTTCCGCACCCTCGGCCTCGGCTACGCCAACATCGGCGGCCTTTTGATGAACATGGGCCTTGGCTATGACAGCAAGGAAGGCCGTGCCCTCTGCGGCGCCCTGACCGCCGTGATGACCGGCATCTCCTACGCCACCTCCGCCGAAATCGCCAAGGAGCTTGGCCCCTTCGCCGGCTACGCCCGCAACCGGACCACATGCTGCGCGTCATCCGCAACCACCGCGCCGCCGCCCACGCGACCGGCGTCTACGAAGGCCTGAACGTCCCCGCCGTCGCCCTTGACCACGCGAACTGCCCGGACCAGACCCTCGTCGCCCTCGCGAAATCCGCCTGGGACGAAGCCCTGCGCCTTGGCGAAGCCCACGGCTACCGCAACGCCCAGACCACCGTGATCGCCCCCACCGGCACCATCGGCCTCGTCATGGATTGCGACACCACCGGGATCGAGCCCGACTTCGCCCTCGTCAAGTTCAAGAAACTCGCCGGCGGCGGCTACTTCAAGATCATCAACCAGTCGGTGCCCGCGGCCCTCGAAAAGCTCGGCTACACCACCGCCCAGTCGGCCGAAATCGTCGCCCACGCCGTCGGTCACGCCTCGCTCGGCCAGGCCCCCGGCATCAACCACACCTCGCTCATCGGCCACGGCTTCGGCCCGCGCGAGATCGAAAAGCTGGAGGCCGCACTCCCCTCCGCCTTCGACATCAAGTTCGTCTTCAACCAGTGGACCCTCGGCGCCGATTTCTGCAAAGGCACCCTCGGCATCCCGGAAGAGAAGTTGGCCGACCCCACCTTCGACCTCCTGCGCCATCTCGGCTTCACCAAGGCCCAGATCGACGCTGCCAATGACCATGTCTGCGGCACGATGACCCTCGAAAATGCCCCGCACCTGAAGCCCGAACACTACTCGGTGTTCGATTGCGCCAACCCCTGCGGCAAGACCGGCAAGCGCTACCTGTCGGTCAACTCCCACATTCACATGATGGCCGCCGCGCAATCCTTCATCTCGGGCGCAATCTCCAAGACCATCAACATGCCGAACTCGGCCACCATCGCGGAAACGCTGGCCGCCTACGAACTTTCCCACTCGCTCGGCATCAAGGCCAACGCGCTCTACCGCGACGGCTCGAAACTCAGCCAACCCCTCGCCTCGGCCCTCGTGGACGACGATGAGGAAGCCGAAGAAATCCTGACCAACGGCTCCACGATGGAAAAGGCCACCGTGATCGCCGAAAAGATCATCGAAAAGGTGATCATCAAGGAAATCGTCCGCTCCAACCGCGAGAAACTCCCCGAACGCCGCAAGGGCTACACGCAGAAAGCCATCGTCGGCGGCCACAAGGTCTATCTGCGCACCGGCGAATACCAGGACGGCTCGTTGGGCGAGATCTTCATCGACATGCACAAGGAAGGGGCGGGCTTCCGCGCGATGATGAACAACTTCGCCATCGCCGTCAGCGTCGGCCTGCAATACGGCGTGCCGCTGGAGGAATTTGTCGAAGCCTTCACCTTCACCCGCTTTGAACCCGCCGGCATGGTGCAGGGCAACGACAGCATCAAGAACGCGACCTCGATCCTCGACTACATCTTCCGCGAACTGGCGGTTTCCTACCTCGACCGCACCGACCTCGCCCACGTCGCCCCGAAGGGTGCCTCGTTCGACGATCTCGGTCGCGGCGAAGAAGAGGGCAAGCGCAACATCACCGAAGTGGCCGAAACCAACTCCTCGCTTGAATTCCTCAAGCAGATTTCGTCCACCGGCTACCTGCGCAAGCGCGTGCCGCAGGAACTGGTGGTGCACCAGGGCGGCATGAACGCCATGCTCGCCACCGGCACCGATCCGGTCGCCGCGCTGAACATGCTGGCTCCGACCTCCGGCAGCTTCGCGGCCGGGTTCTCGGAAACCACCTCGACCTACGCGCTGTCCAGCGGCAGCACCGACGCCCGCACCAAGGCCAAGCTGCAAGGTTACACCGGCGACAGCTGCAACGAGTGCGGCAACTACACGATGGTCCGCAACGGCTCCTGCCTGAAGTGCAACTCCTGTGGCGGAACGACGGGCTGCAGCTGATCTGAGATTGGGTTGGGGCGGACGAGTTGCAACTCGACCGCCCCGGCTTTCCTGCGCGCGAATGGCACAGCGACGGAGAAGCTGTCTCGCCCCTCGCAGGAACATGGGTAGTGGATTAACGAGTGCTTGTGTCAAATGCACGGGCGGGGATCTGCTCCCCGCCCGTTTTTTGCGCCCGGAATCAAGGGCGAAGCCCGCCGGGCAGCGCCCGCCTCCCGGTCCGGCCACAGGCCGGGCGTTCTTCGCGGACATCGTCCACGGGATGATGTCTGATCGTGCATCTCCCCCCTCGGGCGGGCGCTCCTGCACCGTCGCCAGCCGACTATCGGTGAGAGTGGCTGACCCATAGACCGCGCAGAGCTGCCCTTGCAGCGCCCACCCGGCGGTCCGGCGCCCCGGCAACTTTCCCGAACCCAACCCCGCTACACTCTCGAAAGACCGACTCGCACATTTCCGCTATGCTTGCCCGACCCCGCCCGCGTCACGGAGCACCGCCCGCCATGCCCCGCCTCGATTTCTTCTACTTCTTCGGCAGCGCCTACGCCTACCCTTCGGTCCAGCGCATCACCCGCCTCGCCGCCGAAGCTGGTGTCCATGTCAACTGGCGCCCGATCAATGTCCGCCCGCTGATGGCCCGCAACAACGTCGCCCTGCGCAACGAGACCCTCAAGGTCACCTACATGTGGCGCGATGTCGCCCGCCGCGCGGCCCACCACGGCCTGCCGTTCACCAAGCCGCCGATCTGGCCCACCGATCCGACCCTTCTGGCCAACCGCATCGGCATCGTCGCGGGGCAGGGTGGGTGGTGCGAGGCCTACACCGTTGCCAGCTTCCGCGCCTGGGTTCTCGACGGCCAGCCGCTTGGCACCCGCGAAAGCCTCGCCCACATCCTCGGCCCCCTGGGGCAGGACGTCGACGCCACCATCGCCATGGCACAGACCCCCGAAATCGCCGCCGTCTACGACGCGGAAACCGAGGTTGCACTTTCGCACGGCGTGTTCGGCTCGCCGTCCTTCGTGGTCGGAGCCGAGATGTTCTGGGGGGACGACCGTCTGGAAGAGGCCCTCCTGTGGGCACAAGGCCGCCACGCCCTGCAACGCGCCCCCCGCGTCTGACCGGCTTTCCCGCTCCCGCGCCGCGCGCGACCCAACCCCGTGTCTGCGATCTTCCTCTTTGCGCAAATATCCCACGGGAGGTCCGGAGGGTGTGAAACCCTCCGGGGGCAGCCCCACAAGCTGCGGTCTGTCTTGACAAACCCTTAACGTCGCCCCGCAACCCGCTGAAATCGCAAAGACCCCGCCACTGTCCCACGGTGGGACACCGCGGGTTTGACCCCGCCCGCCGCGAAAGCTACCATCCCGCCATGACCCAGGATTCCGCCCGCTCCATGACCAAGGCCCTGCGCGACACCGGCGTCCGCGTCACCCGCCAGCGCGAGGCGCTCCTCAAGGTCCTGACCGAGGCCGATGACCACCCCGACGCGGCCGAACTGCACCGCCGCGCCCGCACCCTCGACGACAGCCTCTCCCTCGCCACCGTCTACCGCACCCTCTCGGTCCTCGAACGCGAAGGCGTGGTCCAGCGCCTAAGCCTCGAAAACGGCGGCGCCCGCTTCGAGGTGACGGATGCCCCCCACCACGACCACATCGTCGATCTCGACACCGGCCAGATCACCGAGTTCCGGTCCGAAAAGATCGAACAGCTGCAGCGCGAAATCGCCGCCGAGATGGGCTACGACATCGTCCACCACCGGCTCGAACTTTACTGCCGCAAGATCCGCTAGCTCCCAGATTTAGACTGTCCTGACCAGCCGCAGCGCATCATAGATCGCCGCGTGGGTGTTGCGCGATTCCACCGCGTCCCCGATCCGGAACAGCTGGAACCCCGCCACCTCCGGCTGCGCCCGCCCCTCGATCAGCGCGTCATAGTCCACCGCCCCCCGGTTCCCCGACACCGGCTTCAGGTCGAAGTAGATCCCCGCGTTCGGCTGCGTGCCGTGGTTCACCACCACCTGATCGAAGTGCCGCTCCTGCGCCAGCTTCATGTAATCGCTGCCGACGACCGCCTTGATCCGGTTGCCGTCCCGCACCGCCGCGCGCAGCCGGTAGGTCACGGTGAAGGTAACCTTCCTGTCCTGCAGACCCCGCATGTAAGGCACCAGATTCATCGCCATCACCTCGGGCGCAAAGGTCCGGTCCGGCGTCATCACCTCGACCGCAGCACCGCTGTCGGCCAGCACCTGCGCCGCCTGCAAGGCGGTATGGTCCCCCGCATCGTCATACAGCAGCACATTCGTCCCCGGCTTCACATCGCCTGACAGAATGTCCCAGGCCGAAACGGTCAGGTCATTGCCCGCCTCCAGGATGTCCTTCTCCGGCAGCCCCCCGGTCGCGATCACCACCACATCCGGGTTCAGCGCCGTCACATCCGCCGCCTCGGCAAAGGCATTGAACCGGAACTCCACCCCCCGCGCCGCGCATTGCGCCATGCGCCAGTCGATGATCCCGATCATCTCGGCCCGCCGCTTTGACCGCACGGTCAGCAGCACCTGCCCACCGGGCCGGTCCGCCGCCTCGAACACGGTCACCGCGTGCCCGCGTTCCGCCGCCACCCGCGCCGCCTCCAGCCCCGCCGGCCCGGCGCCCACCACCACGACCCGCTTCTTCACCGCAGCCGGTGCGATGGAGTGAGGCATGGTTTCTTCGCGCCCGGTCGAGGGGTTGTGGATGCACAGCGCAATCCCGCCCTGATAGATCCGGTCAAGGCAATAGGTCGCCCCGACGCATGGCCGGATATCCGCCTCGCGCCCCTCCTTGATCTTGCGCACGATATGGGGGTCCGCAATATGCGCCCGCGTCATCCCGACCATGTCCAACTGCCCCGAGGCCACCGCGTGCCGGGCCGTTGCTACATCCGGGATACGCGCGGCGTGGAATGTGGGCAGGCCGACCTCGGCCCGCACTCGGCCCGCGAAATCCAGATGCGGGGCCGACCGCATGCCTTGAATGGGGATCACGTCGGTCATCGCCGGATCAGTATGGATGCGCCCCTTGATGATGTTCAGGAAATCGACATTGCCGCTGTCGCGGAACATCTTGCCGATCGCGATGCCTTCGTCGGCGTCGATGCCGCCGGGATCATCCTCATCCGCCGTATAGCGCACGCCCAAGAGGAAATCCGGCCCCACCCGCTTGCGGCAGGCGGCCAGCACCTCCAGCGAAAACCGCGCGCGGTTTTCAAGGCTGCCGCCATAAGGCGCGGGCAGGGCGTTGGTGAAGGGCGACATGAACTGGTCCATCAGATGGCCGTAGCATTCGAACTCCACCCCGTCCAAACCCGCCGCCTGCATCCGTTCCGTCGCGTCGGCGTAATCCTCGATGATCCGGGCGATGTCCCAATCCTCGATCACTTTCGGGAATGCGCGGTGGCTTGGCTCGCGCGATGGCCCGGCCGCCACCGTGGGCAGCCAGTCGCCCTTGTCCCAACGCGTGCGGCGGCCAAGGTGGGTCAGCTGGATCATCACGGCCGCGCCCGCCTCGTGGCAATCATCGGCCAGCCGCTTCATCCACGGGACCACCTCGTCCTTGTAGGCAAGGATGTTGTTGAACACCGGCGGGCTGTCCTTCGACACCGCGGCAGACCCCGCCGTCATCGTCAGTGCCACGCCTGCCTTCGCGCGCTCCAGATGATAAAGCCGGTAGCGATCCTTGGGCATCCCGTCCTCGGGGTAGGCCGGTTCATGGCTGGTCGTCATGATCCGGTTGCGCAGGGTCAGGTGCTTCAGCTGATAGGGCTGCAACAGCGGATCGTTCGACATGATGGCTCCGAGGGCTGGCGTTTGCGGCAATCTGCCGCCCGACCCGGCGTCCGTCAATCGCAAACTCGACACATGTGTCGATTTTTGCGGCACAGCCCCTTGTGCCGCACCGTCGGCGGCGTTTACCCTTCCGGCCATGACCCTTGATCGCACCGACCGAAGCTGGCGCGGAACGCCCGACCTCTGGCTTGACGCCGCCTATGACCTTCTGGTCGAAGCCGGGGTCGAGGCGGTGAAGGTCATGCCGCTGGCACAACGCCTTGGCCTGTCGCGCACCTCGTTCTACTGGCACTTCCCCGACCGCGAGGCGCTGCTGGCCGGGTTGGTGGCACGTTGGCGGGCAAAGAACACCGGCACCCTCGTCGCGCGCTGCGAAGCACCGGCGGCGACGATTTCCGAAGCGATGCTGAACCTGATCGACTGCTGGGTCGACCCCGCGCTGTTCGACAGCCGCCTTGAATTCGCGATGCGCACATGGGCGCTGACCGATGCGGCGGTAAAATCGGCGATGGCCGACGCCGATGCGATCCGTCTTGCCGCGATCACCGCGCTCTTCCGCCGCTTCGGCTACGGCGAAACCGAGGCGGATACCCGGGCGCGCACGCTGTATCTTACCCAGGTCGGCTATATCGCGGTGGGGTCAGAGGAAAGCTTCGATATTCGCATGGGCCGCATCCCGGCCTATGTGCTGACGTTTTCCGGGGTCGCCCCCAGCCCTGCCGAAATCGCCGCGTTCCGGGCGCGCCACAGGGGCTGAGCCTCAGGCCAGACGCGTCAGCAGCGCCATCAGAACCGACCGTTCGGCAGGGTCAAGCGGGGCGAGGGTGTCGCGTGAAATCGCCAGCGCCGTGGCCTTGCGCGCTTCGAACAGTTCCGCCCCTTCCGCCGTCAGCGTGACGGTCAGACGGCGGCGATCGTCAGGGTCGGCTGCGGTGCCGACAAGGCCCAGCTTGGCCAGCCGGTCCACCACGCCCTTGATCGTTGCCGCGTCCATCGCCGTCGACCGGCCAAGATGATTCTGCGACAACGGGCCGGTTTCGGCCAACCGTGCCAGCACGGCGAACTGCGTTGTCGTCACTTCTGGGATCGCTTCGGAAAAGATCGACAGATGCCGCTGTGTCACCCGACGCAGCACATATCCGATCTGTTCGTCCAGACTGTAGCGGTGCGGCTTGTCCATCGTGCTTTCGGGATACCCCTCCAACCTTTGCCACGCAAGACAGTTGACAGGTGGCAGGGTCGGCCCGCACACTTGTTGCCATACAAACGATTTTCAGGTTCGCCCGTGCAACTCCACGTCCGCCCGCAGACCCTGGATGAAGCCGTAGCCGCCTTGCGCTCCGGTCCGGCGCGGGTGCTGGCCGGGGGCACCGATCTTTACCCCGGCGCGGGCGCACGGCTGTCCGGCCCGATCCTCGATCTCACCGCAGTCCCTGACCTGCGCGGCATCGCGGCCTCCGCGGGCGGGATGCGGATCGGTGCCGCCACCACCTGGACCGCGCTTGCCGAAGCTGACCTGCCGCCCGCGCTGCACGCGCTGCAACAGGCGGCGCTTCAGGTTGGCGGTCGCCAGATCCAGAACGCGGGCACTCTTGGTGGCAACCTCTGCAACGCCTCGCCCGCCGCCGATGGCGTGCCGCCGCTGTTGGCCGCCGACGCGGAGGTGGAACTTCTGTCCGCGACCGGCACGCGCCGACTGCCACTTGGCTCTTTCCTCACCGGCCCGCGGCAGACGGCACTCCGCCCAGGTGAGCTTCTTGTCGCCGTGCATATCCCGCCTTCCGGCCTGACCGGGCGCTCCACCTTCCTCAAACTGGGCGCGCGCAGCCATCTCGTGATCTCCATCGTCATGGTTGCGGCGCGGATCGTGGTTGAAGGGGGCAGGGTAGCCAGCGCCGCCATCGCTGTCGGCTCCTGCTCGGCCAGCGCACAACGCCTGCCGCTGGTCGAAGCCGCGCTGATCGGCACCACCGCGGACGAAGCCGCCAGCCGCATCCGCCCCGCTGATACCGCCGCAGCCCTTTCGCCCATCGACGACATCCGCGCCACCGCCACTTACCGCCTGACGGCCGCCACCGAACTTGTCACTCGCGCCGTGACTGAGGTGACCCGATGATCGCCTTTACCCTCAACGGCCAGCCCGTCACCACCGACGCCCCCCCCACCGAACGGCTGAGCGAGGTTTTGCGTGAACGCCTCGGCCTCAAAGGCACCAAAGTCGGTTGCGACGCGGGCGATTGCGGGGCCTGCACCGTGCTGATCGACGGTGCGTCCTTCTGCGCCTGCCTGATGCCCGCCGCACAAGTGTCGGGCCGTGAGGTGCACACGGTCGAGGCCAAAACCCCCGCGCTCGCCCGCCTCCGCGCCGCCTTTCTGCGCCACGGTGCCGCGCAATGCGGCATCTGCACCCCCGGTATGCTGATGGCCGCTGCCGACCTTCTGTCGCGCACCCCCAACCCAACCCGGACCGACGTTGAAACCGGCCTCGGCGGCGTCCTCTGCCGCTGCACCGGCTACGCCAAGATCATCACGGCCGTCTGCGATGCGGGGCAGGGCGCCCCGACCACGCTCTCTGGCGCCATCGGCCAGCGCATCGAACGGCTGGATGGGGCGGCCAAGGTCGCGGGCGACAGCTTTGGCGCCGACGAATGGCCCGAAGGCGCGCTTGTCCTCAAGGCCGTCCGCTCGCCGCACCCTCACGCCGCCTTCACCTTCGGCGACCTCGCCACCTTCACCGAACGCCCCGGCGTTGCCGCCGTCTTCACCGCCGCGGATATTCCCGGTCGCAACGCCTTTTCCGTGATCCCGCCCTTCGCCGACCAGCCCGCCATCGCCGCCTCCCCCGCGCGGTTTCGTGGCGAATGTGTCGCCCTTGTCGCCTTCGAAGCCGGCACCGACCCCGACCCCGACCTGACCGATTTCCCGATCACCTTCACCCCGCTCCCCGCCCTCATCACCCCGGCCGAGGCAGAGGCCGGCACCCCCCTCCACCCCAACCGCGCCGGCAATCTTCTGGTCAAAGGCCGCGTCCGCAAGGGCGACGCTGCCACCGCCCTCGCCACCTCCGCCCATGTCGTCGAAGGCCAGATGTCCACAGCCTTCGTCGAACATGCTTACATCGAACCCGAGGCGGGTGCCGCGTGGATGGACGGCGACACCCTGACCATCCGCGCCTGCACCCAAGCCCCCGGCATGGACCGCGAGGATACCGCCGCAATCCTCGGCCTGCCGCCCTCCCGCGTCCGGATCATCCCCTCCGCCGTCGGCGGCGGCTTCGGCTCCAAACTCGACATTTCGCTGCAACCGCTCCTCGGCCTCGTCGCGCTCAAGACCGGCCGCCCCTGCCGGATGACCTACACGCGGGCCGAAAGCATGGCCTCCACGACCAAACGCCACCCGGCAGAAATGACCGGCCGGATCGGCTGTGACGCGACAGGACGCATCACTGCCGTCGAATTCGAAGGCCGCTTCAACACCGGCGCCTATTCAAGCTGGGGCCCGACCGTCGCCAACCGCGTCCCGGTCCACGTCTCTGGCCCCTACCGCACGCCGCATATCACGGCAGAGGCCCGTGCCATTCACACCCACGGCCCTGTCTCTGGCGCGTTCCGCGGCTTTGGCGTGCCGCAAGGGGCGCTCTGGCAGGAAACCCTCTACGACCGCCTCGCGGACAGGGTCGGCATCGACCGGCTCGAATTCCGCATCCTGAACGCGCTGCGTGACGGTGACGCCTCTGCCACCGGCCAGATCCTGCACGCCACCGGCATCGCCCCCTGCCTTGAAGCTCTGCGCCCCCACTGGCACCGCGCGCTGGCCGAGGCCAGGGCCCACCCGAACCGGGGTGTCGGCGTCGCGTCCTGCTGGTATGGCTGCGGCAATACCGCGCTGCCGAACCCCTCCACCATCCGCATTGGCCTGTCGCAGGCGGGCGACGTGGTCCTGCACCAAGGTGCCACCGACATCGGCCAAGGCTCCAACACCGTGATCCCCCAGATCGCCGCCCAGGCGCTGGGCCTGCCGCTCGCCGCCTTCCGCCTGATCGGCCCCGACACGGCCCTCACGCCCGACGCGGGCAAGACCTCGGCCAGCCGCCAGACCTTCGTCACCGGCCGTGCCGCCAAGGCTGCCGCCGAGGCGCTGCGCCACGCCATCCTCCGCCTCGCCAACGCAGGGCAGGGCGCGACCCTCGCGCTCGCGGGCGCTACCCTCACCGTCCGCGACGGCACGACCCTCCGCCAGATCGACCTCGCCACTCTCCCGCGCGACCCGAACGGCTACGCCCTCTCGGCCGAAGAAACCTATGACCCGCCGACCTCGCCCCTCGATGCCGACGGGCAGGGCAAACCCTACGCGCTTTATGGCTACGGCGCGCAGATGGTGGAACTGGACGTTGACCCCGCCCTCGGCACCACACGGCTTTTGAAGATTACCGCCGCACATGACGTGGGCCGCGCCATCAACCCGACCCTCGCCGAAGGCCAGATCGAAGGTGGGATCGCGCAAGGCATCGGCCTTGCCCTGATGGAAGATTACATCGCCGGGCGTACGGAAAACCTGCACGACTACCTGATCCCCACCTTCGGCGACGTGCCAGAGGTCGAAAGCCTCCTGATCGAAGTGCCCGATCCCGAAGGCCCGTTCGGTGCCAAAGGCCTTGGCGAACACGTCCTGATCCCCACCGCGCCCGCCATACTGAACGCGATCCGCCACGCCACCGGCGCGCAGATCACCCGCGTTCCCGCGCTCCCGCACCGCGTCCGCACCGCGATGGAGGCCCGCCAATGATCCCCGCCCATGGTCCCCGCCAGCTTCCCCTTTGCCAAATATCCTCCGGGGGTGCGGGGGTGGAAAACCCCCGCCGCGCCGCCAGCCAAAGGTGCGTCCGATGACCGAAGCGCCTGACAAGATCCGCTGTGATGCCTGCCCGGTGATGTGCTACATCGCACCGGGGCAAACCGGCGCCTGCGACCGCTACGCCAATGCCGCGGGCCGCATCGTGCGCACCGATCCCGTGGTGATGCTGACCCATGCGCTTGATGTCGGCCACCGCATCGTGCCCTTCGCCGCGCGCGACTGGGACGGCGACCCCATCGCGCCCGGGCCGATGCCCGCCGACACCACTGTCACCGGCATCGGCTCCGGCACCACCTACCCGGACTACAAGCCCGCGCCCTTCATCGTCTCGTCCCGTGTCGACGGCGCCGACATGGTCACCGTCGTCACCGAGGCGATCTTTTCCTATTGCGGCGTCAAGGTGAAGATCGACACCGACCGTTTCCTCGGCCCCGAAGGCGCGGTGGTGCGGGCGGAAGGCGAGCCGGTGGGCCATGTCACCACCGCCGAATACGGCAGCCAGATGCTGTCGCTTGGCGGGGTGCATCACCTGACGGGTGGCGGCAAGGCCGAGGGCCGCGTCACATGTGCCGCCATGCTCGCGCTGTGCAACGGCGATGCGGTGACGCTGGTGATCGACGGCGGCTCTACCGTCACCGTGCAGGCGGGCCAGCCGCCCATCGTCGATGGCCGGCCCGAACGGCGGATGCGCGTGGGCTGCGGCTCGGCGACGATCGGGATGTTCGCATCCCAGTGGTTCGGGCTGGTCGACGAGGTGGTGGTGGTCGACGACCACATCACCGGTGTGGTCAGCGAACATCAGGCGGGACGCGTGCTGGGCTGGGAACCGACCGGCATCAAGATCAAGGGCCACCGCTCCACACCCGGCCGCTATTTCCGCGTGTCGGAACCGGGCCTCGGCTGGGGTGGCACCAAGCTGACCGATCCCCTCGACATTCTTGGCGAGTGGAACCCGAAGAAAGGCGCTCGCCCCGGCCTGAGGCTTCTGATGGTCTCGACCACGGGCGAGGAATTTGCCTATTACACCCTTGACGATGCGCTGATACCCCAGCCGCAGCCCCTGCCGGACAGCCTGAAAGCCACCGTCGGGCTGATCGACGAAAACTGCGAACCCTCGCTCTGCACCGTCCTTTTCATGGGCGGCGCAGGGGGCAGCCTGCGCGCCGGGGTGACGAAGAATCCCGTCCGCCTGACGCGTTCGGTGCAATCTGGCGCCACGCGGCTGACCTCGGGCGGGGCGGAGTGTTACATCTGGCCCGGCGGTGGCATCACCTTCATGGTCGACGTCACCCGCCTGCCGAAGGGCGCCTTCGGCTATGTGCCGACGCCCGCGCTGGTGGCGCCGTTGGAGTTCACTCTGCCGCGTGACGCCTACCTCGCGATGGGTGGCCACGATGCAGCGGTGCGCAGCCTTGACGAGATCATGGCCGAGGGTGGCGAATACCCCACCGCCGCGCGTCTGGAGCCCTGGCGGAGTGACGGGCTGTGACCGGTTGTCAAAATGAGCGGCTGCGCCGCGGTCCTTTCAGGTCGCCCGCGCGGTCAGGGCCGCTTGGCTCCGATTCCGAGCCTTTGGCAAAAGGGCAAGCCGGATGAACTGCCATACCTTTGCCAGACGCTTGCCAGACGGTCGCCAGCACCTCCAGCACGGGCCGATCGACCTCATCATCGAGGCATGGGGAGAGGCCGGGGCGGTCGCCCAGGCTTACCACCGTGTGGCGCGGCGGTTCGAGACGGTGCTCGTCGAACTCGTCGCCGAACTGCCGCTTTTGCGCAGCGTCGATGGCGCTCCAACCGGCGTCATCGCACAGCGAATGGCACGCGCGGTGGCGCCGTTCCGCCCGGCGTTCATCACGCCGATGGCGGCTGTCGCAGGGGCCGTTGCGGAGGAGGTTCTTGCCGCCCTCGTCGGCCCCGGAATCCGCAAGGCATACGTCAATAACGGTGGCGATATCGCGATTTTTATGGAGCAAAACCAAAGTTTTACCTGTGCTATGGCCGAAGGGCAGGGGGCGCTGACCCTGCGCCATGAAGACCCCTCGCGCGGCATCGCCACATCCGGCTGGCGCGGGCGAAGCTGGTCCCTCGGCATCGCCGATGCGGTGACAGTGGTGGCCCGGACCGCCGCGATGGCGGATGCGGCCGCGACCATGATCGCCAATGCCGTCGACCTTCCGCGGCACCCGGCCGTCATCCGCCGCCCGGCAAATACCCTGCAAGCTGACACGGACCTCGGCGACCGTCTCGTCACCACCGCCGTCGGCCCGCTGACCCCTGCCGAAATCGCCACCGCAATCGCCGGCGGCCTCAGGGCGGCCGAAGCCTTTCGCGCCCGGCAGCTCATTGATTCCGCGGCAATTTTCCTGCATTCTGCGGTTCAAGTCACTGGCCCGCAATTCCTCCCCGCACCGGAGCCCGCGCATGTCTGACTTTACCATTCGCAAGATCGTCCTGCAGGTCGAGGACATCTTCCACGAAGGTGGCCCGGTCGCCACGCAGCCCGCCCTGAAAGGCGCGGTCTACGCGATCTGCGCCAACCCCTTCGCCGGCCGCTACGAGCCCGACCTGCAACCGGCGATGGAGGCGCTGAAACCCCTTGCGCTCAGCCTCACTGACCGGCTCGTCGCGGCGCTGGGCGGGCGGGCGGGCATCGACGCCTATGGCAAGGGCGCCATCGTGGGCGAGAACGGCGAGCATGAACATGGCGCGATCTGGCACGTTTCGGGCGGCTACGGGATGCGTGACCGGCTGGGCGAGTGTCGCGCGATCGTCCCCTCGGCGATGAAGGTTGGCGGCATGGGCGCCACGCTTGATGTGCCGCTCGGCCATCTTAACGCGGCCTATGTTCGGTCGCGTTTCGACGTCATTACAATATCTTGCGAAGATGGTCCGCGGGCGAACGAGGTGCTTTTTGCGCTTGCAATGGCGCGGGGCGGCCGCGTGCACAGCCGGATGGGTGGGCTTGAGGTGGATCAGGTCAAGGGGGAGGATGGTTTGCGGTGACCATGCGCCGGGGCTTTCATGGCCTTGAAAGACTTTGCCAGGAATTCTCGCGAATTCTTGGCTGTGCCGGTGTTGGCCTCGCACTGACCTGCGGAACCGCCTTCGCCTGCGCCCTGCCGCCTTCGGTGATCCTGACCCTGCCGACCGGGCACTACATCACCGGGGCCGCCCTTACCGTCGGCCTGACCGCGGTCCTCGGGGCGCTGTCGCATCGCCTGCCAAGTTTGACCCCGGTCATGCTGCTGGAACGACGGGTTCTGGTCCCGGTCGCGGTCTCATCCTACATGGGCTTTCTGGGGTTTCTCGGCCTGATCCTCATCGGCCTTTTCGGCAGCCGCGATCCGATGCACAACCTGATGACGCTGGTGTTCTGGACCGGGGTCTGGATCGCCGTTCCCTTGGGCTCGATGCTGATGGGCAACCTCTGGCGCCCGATCAACCCCTGGACTGGTCCGGTCCGTATTGCGCGCACGCTTATCGGTCGCAGCGGCAGGATCGGCCTTGCCCGGTTCGGCCATCTTCCCGCGATCCTCGGCTACGCGGGGTTCGTCTGGTTCCAGATGGTGTCGCTGTCGCCGGACGATCCCGCCGTTCTGGCGCGGACGGCGCTGGCTTACTGGGCGGTGATCTTCAGCCTTGCGGTTCTGGAAGGCGACGATTGGCTGGAACAGGGCGAGTTCCTCACCGTTCTTTTCGGCATGATCGCCAAGGTCGCGCCGTTCTGGCTGCGCCTTGACGGACCGCGCGCGAAGCTGATGGCAGGCTGGCCCGGCGCACAGGTGCTGACCCTGCCGCCGCTTGGCCCTTCGGCCATCATCTTTGTCACCCTGGCCCTCGCCGCTCTCACTTTCGATGGGCTGGCCAACACGTTCTGGTGGCAGGCACTGATCGGGGAAAACCCGTTGGAACCCACCGGACGTTCCGGTGTGGTGCTGGCAAATACCGTCGGGCTGATGGCCGTCTGGGTGCTGACCCTGACGCTGATCCTTGGTGTCATCGCTCTTGGCCGCCGCCTTGGCGGCGCGAGCTTTGCCACCGGTCCGGTGATGCTGTCGTTCCTTGCGATCGCCGCAGGTTACCACGCCGCGCATTACCTCGTGATGCTGCTGACGGCCGGCCAATACACCCTGGCCGCCCTGAACGACCCGTTCTTCGTGGGCGACGCCTGGCTTGGCCTGCCGCCCTTCTACGTCTCGTTCGGGTTTCTCACCGACCCCACGGTGATGCCCCTGATCTACGCCGCGCAGTTTGCTGCCATCCTTGGTGCGCATCTGCTGGCGGTGGTGCTGGCGCTGAAACTGGCGGGGCAGGGCGCACGACCCGTGGCCCACCTGCCGCTGACCGTTCTGATGATTTCCTATACCGTGCTTGGTCTCTGGCTGCTGTCCACCGCCAGAACCGGATGAAATCAGTGGACAACTTCGGGCATCCCGCCCACCCTTGACCGACGATCAGCCTCCGTCAGAGAGGCCCGCAACAGTGGAGAGAGACAGACATGACACCCCGGACCTCGCTTTACACCCCCACCCGCCGCGGCCTTCTGAAGGCCGGCGCGGCGGGTCTTGCCGTCGTCGCCATGCCCGGCTTTGTCGGCGCGCAGGCCGCACCCCTCAAGGTCGGCTTCCAGTTGCATCGCACCGGCATCGGCGCGTCTTACGGGCGCTGGTACGAACGCACCGCACAAGCCGCGCTGAAGCTGATCAATGACGGCGGCGGCATCAACGGTCGCCCGGTCGAAATCGTGTTCGAGGATGACGCGACCGATCCCAAGCGCGGCTCCGAGGTGGTAGAAAAACTCACCGTTCAGGCCGGTTGCGATGTGGTTATGGGCACGCTCTTTTCCCATGTCGTGATCGGCTCCGCCCCGCGCGCGGGTGAGTTGAAGGTGCCTTACCTCGTCTGCTCCGAAGGCTACCACGTCGCCTCCGGCATGCTGAACCGCTGGACGCTGCAACCCGGCATCACCGATGTGCGCAGCCAAATTGCCTCGATGGCACCGTGGGTCAGCGCCAACCTCGGCAAGAAGGTCACGATGATCTTCCCGGATTTCGCCTTCGGCCATGACCACCGCGATTTCTTCACCGCCGCAATGGCCGCACAAGGCGGCGAGGTGATCGCCCAGATCGCCATTCCCCCGACCGAAACCTCGTTCACCCGCTACTTCCCGCAGATCCCGGCGGAAACCGAGGTGCTTTATCACGTCATGGTCGGCCCGGCCGTGCTGACCTTCGTCAAGGAACTGGGTGAATTCTACGGCTCCGGCGCCAAGCCCGCGATGTTCGGCTTCATCGACAGCCTCGAGGCGGTCGACACCGCCACCCCCGGCCTTGAATTCCTTGAAGGTTCGTATTTCTGGGAGGCGCACAACCGCGTCAAACCCGCAGATGCGGGCGAACACGAAGCCGCCTACCGCGCCGCAGTCGGCGTTGATGACAACGGCGCAAGCGTCAGCGACGCCGCCGACGTGTCGACCTACAGCCACATGTTCTCGACCTGGGAGACGCTCTTCTTCCTGAAAGCCGCGATGGAGGCGTCCGCCTACACCGGCCCCGCCGACCGCCAGAAACTGGTCGAGGCGATGGAGGCGATGTCCGATATGCCCTACGGCATCGAACGCCCGCAAGGTGCCAAGATGTTCAACGGCAAGACCCATCAGGTGTTCGGCACCCAGAACATCAGTCAGGTGCAGGGCGGCAAGCTGGTGCGCGTGCACCAGACCTCCATGGCTGACGGCGCCTATGAGGATACGGTCGACTACACGGCGACGTCGTTCTGACAGGTTCGCAACCGATGACGCCACAGGCACAGGCGCTTCCCCTCCCCCTCGTGGGGAGGGGAGAGGGGTGGGGGGCTCCGTTCACGGCACCCTCCGCCGCCATCCCCCCCTCCCTCTCCCTCCCCCACAAGGGGGGGAGGGAAGCGCCCCTACCTGCGCGCCCGGCGCCTGCGGACCTCGCTTCTGTTGCGCAGGCG
Source organism: uncultured Alphaproteobacteria bacterium (assembly GCA_963822435.1). Taxonomy (GTDB): domain Bacteria; phylum Pseudomonadota; class Alphaproteobacteria; order Rhodobacterales; family Rhodobacteraceae; genus JAUYQR01. The sequence goes on along the minus strand of CAWGHN010000004.1, from coordinate 1,144,609 downwards.
GCCTGACGCATGGCCTTTGGACCGTTCCTGCTTTTGGCCCTGATGGAGGGCATGGTGACCGCCGCCGTTCTTGCGCTGGCCGCCTCCGGCCTCAGCCTGGTCTTTGGCGTGATGCGCGTGGTGAACGTCGCCCACGGTGAATTCTACATGCTTGGCGCCGTGATCGCCTGGGCGGTTGCGGCCTTCATGCCCGGCCCACCCGCCGTGGCCTTCGCCGCCGCCTTGGTCATCGCACCGCTTCTCGTCGCGGCCCTCGCCGCTGCCGCCGACGCGCTGATCCTGAAGCGTTTGAACTACGATCCCGAAGCAACCATCGTCGCCACGATCGGCCTTCTGTACATGATCCAGCAGGCCACGCTCAGCTTATATGGACCGAACGCAAACCCCGTGACCGCACCTTTCGAGTGGCGCATCCAATTGCCGTGGTTCGGCTACTCCGGCTACAAGCTTTTCGTGATCCTCGCCGCCGTCCTCGTCCTCCTCGGCCTCTGGGCGATCATGACCCGCACCCGCGCCGGCCTGATCATGCGCGCCACGCAAGTGGACCGCACGACAGCGCAAAGTTTCGGCATCAACGTCGACCGCGTCTACATGGGCACCTTCGCCTTCGGTGCTGGGCTTGCCGCCTTGGCAGGAGTGCTCATCGTCCCGATCCAGCAGGCGCATTACCTGATGGGAGGCGATCCGCTCCTTTTGTCGTTCATCGTGGTCATCATCGGCGGCCTCGGGTCGCTTCGCGGCACCGTCATCGCCGCGCTCTTCATCGGCCTGTCCGACGGCGTGATCTCGATGATGTTCTCACCCACGCTGGCCAAGATCATCGCCACGCTCCTTGTCGCGATGGTGCTTGTGTTCCGCCCGCAGGGCCTGTTTGGGGCCAAGGCATGACGGTCGGCCCAAAAGTCTGGGCGCTGCATTTCGCCTTGCTGGCGGCGCTTTACGCCGCGCAGTTCCTGCTGCCGCCCTATTACGCCACCAACCTTGCCCGCATCATGGTGCTGGCGGTCTTTGCCATCGGTTACAACCTCGCCTTCGGGTATACCGGCCTTCTCAGCCTCGGCCACGCGCTGTTCTTCGCCGCCGGGATGTATGGCATGGGCCTGCCAAGTTACCTGCTGGAATGGACCGCCCTTCCGTCGCTGATCACCGGCCTAGTCGCCGGGGGCGCCGTCGCTGCCGCCGTTGGCCTCTTGGCACTGCGCACCACCGGGGTCAGCTTCATGATCGTCACGCTGATGTTCGCGCAAGCGGGCTACCTGACCATCCTCTACCTTGCCCCCTACACCGGCGGCGATGAGGGTTTCGTGATCGAAACCGCGGGCCGCAGCATCGCCGGCCTCGACCTTGCCCTTGACGGCCACCGCTACACGTTCGCGTTTCTGCTGTTCGCCGCTGCCCTGCTGATCTGCCTCGTCCTCGTCCGCTCCCCCTTCGGTCGCACGATGGTCGCGATGCGCGAGAACGAGGACCGCAGCCGGATGCTTGGCTACAACCCCTTCACCATCAAGCTGACCGCCCTCACCATCTCGGGCCTTTATGCCGGTGCCTCTGGCGCGGCCTATGCCATCCTCTTCGGCTATGTCGGTGCCAGCTTTGCCACCATCCAGTATTCGATCCTGCCGATGCTCTACGTCCTTCTGGGCGGGGCGGGCACGGTGATCGGCCCGTTCCTTGGCGCGGCCCTGATGTTCACCCTGATCGAGGCGACGTCGGGCCTCACTTCGGCCTATCTCTTCCTCGTCGGCGCGGCACTCGTCGCCCTTGTGCTTTTTGCACCGAAAGGCATCCTCGGCACGATCCGCGAAAGGTGGGTCAAATGGCTCCCCTGATCGAAACCCGCGACCTGACGCTGCATTTCGGCGGCCTTCGCGCGGTAGATGGCGTCGATTTCACCCTGAACGCGGGCGAGATCCACGCGCTGATCGGCCCCAATGGCGCGGGCAAGACCACCTTCGTCAGCCTTCTCTCTGGCCGCCGCCTGCCGCAGTCCGGCACGATCACGCTGGCGGGTGAAGACATCACCCGGCTTCCCGCCCACGCCCGCGTCCGCAAAGGCATCGCCTACACGTTCCAGATCACCTCGATCTTTCCGCGCCTCACGGTGTTCGACAACGTGGCGCTTGCCGTGCAATCCCACGGCATCCGTGACCTGCCTGCAAAAACCCGTGCCGCCCTTGCCCGCGTCGGGCTTGATGCGCTGGCCGAGCAAGAGGCGCAAACCCTCAGCTATGGTCATCAGCGCCTTCTGGAGCTGGCGATGGGCCTTGCCCTGAACCCCCGCGTCCTGATCCTGGACGAGCCGACCCAAGGCCTCGCCGCGTCGGAAATCGAGGGCTTCAAGACCCTCGTGCGCGGCCTCACCCCGGCCACCACCGTCCTTCTGATCGAACACAACATGGACCTTGTGATGGACCTTGCAACCCAGGTCACCGTCCTCAACTTCGGCCAGATCCTCGCCACCGGCACGCCTGCCGAAATCCGCGCCAACGCGGCCGTGCAGGAGGCCTATCTTGGCGCTTGAGGTCGCATCCCTTACCGCGGGCTATGGCCCCGTCACCGTCCTTCAGGGTGTCGATTTCCGCGCCGAACCGGGGCAGGTAACCTGCATCATGGGCCGCAACGGAGTGGGCAAATCCACGCTTCTGAAATGCCTGATGGGCCTTGTCCCCGCTACTTCCGGCACCGTCATGCTGGACGGCACGCCGCTCCAATCCCTGCCGCCACACGAGGTGCCAAGGCGCGGCCTCGCCTATGTCCCGCAAGGCCGCCGCCTTTTCGGCCCGCTCACCGTGGCCGAAAACCTCGCGGTCGGCGACCTTGTCAAAGGCCACGCCCCCGCGCGCCTCGACCGTATCTTGACGCTTTTCCCGCGCCTGCGCGAACGCCTGGCGCAGACCTCATCGACCCTTTCGGGCGGCGAACAGCAAATGCTCGCCATCGCCCGCGCGCTGTGTCTTGAACCCAAGGTGCTGCTCCTCGACGAGCCGACCGAAGGGCTGCAACCCTCGATGATCACCCTCATTCAAGAGGCGGTCCTGACTCTGCGTGCCGAAGGCGTGGCCATCGTCCTTGTCGAGCAACGCGTCGACGCGGTCTTGAAAATGGCCGACCGCGTTGCCTTTATGGTCGCGGGCCGGATCGAGGCAACCTTGCCGGTGGCGGGTCTCGCGCCCGATGCCCCGGCCTTCCGAACCTATGTGGGTGTGTGAATGACCGGACTAGTCGCAGGCGTCGATGTGGGCGGCACCTTCACCGATCTGGTGATCTTCGATCCCGCCTCGGGCGACGTCCGCCTCGCCAAGGTGCCGACCACTTTGCCCAACCAGTCGGGCGGGGTGCTGGCGGCGTTCGAGGCTGCGGGGGCTGACCTTGCCGACATCGACCTCATCGTCCACGGCACCACCACCACCACCAACGCCGTCCTTGAACGCGCCCTGTCAAAAACCGGCCTCATCACCACGATGGGCTTTCGCGACGTGCTGGAGCTTGGTCGCCGTACAAGGCCGCACGCCTACGGCATGCACGGCACCTTCACCCCCGTCATCCCCCGCGATCTGCGGCTGGAAATCCCCGAACGGATGGATGCCAAGGGCCGTGTCCTGACACCCTTGGACGAAGATGCCCTCCGCGCCGCCGTCCGTCATCTTGCCGACCAGGGCTGCGAAAGCCTTGTCATCCATTTCCTGCACGCCTACGCCAACCCCGCCCACGAACGCCGCGCCGCCGACATCGCCGCCGAGATATGGCCGAACCGCTACATCACGATGGGCCATGCGCTCTTGTCCGAAAGCCGCGAATACGAACGCGGGGTGACAGCGGCGGTCAACGCCTCGGTGCAGCCGCTTCTGGAACGCTACGTCGCCCGGCTGGCCGACCAGCTTGCCGCCAAAGGCTATGCCCGCGACCTTCTGGTGATGAACGGCAACGGCGGCATGGTGGCGGCGAACGACGTGGCCAAGGAAGCTGTCAAAACCGTCATGTCCGGCCCCGCATCCGGCGTGATGGCCGCTGTCGCCACCGGCCGCCGCGCCGGGATGCCCAATCTTCTGACCTACGACATGGGCGGCACCTCGACCGACGTCGCCATGATCCGGGGTGGCGTCGCCCCCGTCTCGAACGAGATCGAGGTGGAATATGCGATGCCGATCCATGTGCCGATGGTCGATGTCCGCACTGTCGGCGCCGGTGGCGGCTCGATCGCGCGGATCGACGCCGGCGGCATGCTGCGCGTCGGGCCGGAAAGTGCTGGCTCCACCCCCGGCCCGATCTGCTACGGTCGCGGCGGCACCCGCGTCACCATCTCCGACGCCAACCTGATCCTTGGCCGCCTTCCCGCCGCCCGCTTCGGTCAGGCGGCGGAGGCGGCACGACAGGCGATGCAGGACCAGATCGGCAAACCTCTTGGCCTGACCACCGAACAAGCCGCCGAGGCGGTGATCCGCATCGCCAACACCCACATGGCCGGCGCGATCCGCATGGTCAGCATTTCCCTCGGGGCCGACCCCCGCGATTTCGCGCTTTTCGCCTTTGGCGGCGCAGGGCCGCTTCATGCCGTGGCATTGGCCCGCGAACTGGCAATCCCGCACGTCCTGATCCCCGCCCGTCCCGGCATCACCAACGCGCTCGGCTGCGTGGTGGCCGACCTGCGGCATGATTTCGTGCGCACCGTGAACCGCCCGCTTGATACCGCCGATATGGCCGACCTTCACGCCCTCCTCGCGGCGCAAGAAGCCGAAGGCCGCCGCCTGATCGCGGCCGAAAAGATCACGCTCACCGCCACCCGCGCCGAATATTCCGCCGACATGCAGTTCGTGGGCCAAACCCACCTGCTGCGCGTCGCCTTGCCCAACGCCACCCCCACCCGAGAGGATCTGCAATCCCTTTTCGAGGCCGCCTACCACACCCGCTTCCGCGTCGATCTGCCGACGATCCGCGCCAACCTCGTCAACCTCAACACCTCTGTCATCGGCCAGCGCGCCGAGCTTGACCTGTCGCGCCTGATCGACCCCAAGGGCCGCAAATCCACCGCCGAACCCACCGATACCCGCCGCGTCTGGTTCGACGGCTGGCACGACACCCCGGTCTACTGGCGCGATCATCTGCCGCTCGACCTGCACCTCACCGGCCCCGCGATCATCGAGCAGATGGACACCACCAGCATCATCGACCCCGGCTGCACCGTCACCTCGGATGCCGATGGCAACCTGATCGTGAAGGTCGCGCCATGATCCTGCGCCAACCCCCCACACCCCTCCCCGTCCCATGCGGGGGAGGGGAGGCTCCCACGCCCGCCCTGCGTGCCTCCCTCCCCCCTGCTGGGGGAGGGCCGGGGTGGGGGGGCGTGCTCGCGTTACCACCCGCCGGAGGCCCGCAATGATCGACCCCGTCACCCTTGCCGTCATCCAGGCCGGCCTTCAGCAGGTCTGCGACGAGATGGACCTGACCTTTTCCCGCGCCGCCTTCTCCCCGGTGATCGCCGAGGCGGATGACCGCTCCGACGGCATCTATTCGGCCAGCGACGGCAGCCTGATCGCGCAAGGCTCCAAGGGCTTGCCGGTCTTTGTCGGCGTGATGCAGTTTTCCACCCGCACCATCCTTGACCGCATCGCCAAGGGCATCACCGCCGCACCAGAGCCGGGCGACATCTACATCGTCAACGACCCCTACCTTGGCGGCACGCACCTGATGGACGTGCGCTTTGCGATGCCGGTCTACCGGGGCGGCGAAATCTTCTGCTGGCTTTCCAACACCGGCCATTGGCCCGATACCGGCGGCGCGGTTCCGGGTGGCTTTTCCGCCTCTGCCATTAGCGCCGAACAGGAAGGCCTGCGCATCCCGCCGGTCAAACTGTTCAAGCAGGGCCAGCTTGATACCGAGATCTACCAGATCATCTGCTCCAACATCCGCGTGTCAGAGCAGCGCATCGGCGATGTCAAGGCACAGGCCTCGGCACTTCTGGTCGGGGCGGACCGGCTGGCAACGCTTCTGGACCGCTACGGCGATACAACCGTCACCGCAGCCATCGCCGAAATGCGCCGCCTTGCCGCCAGACAGATGCGCGCGATGATCGACCTCATTCCCGACGGCACCTATCGCAGCACGGCTTTCATCGACAGCGACGGCGTGGTCAACCAGCCCCTGACCATCGCCCTCACCGTGACCAAGGCCGAAGGCGCCCTGAACTTCGACTTCGCGGGGTCGTCACCGCCCTGCATGGGTCCGATGAACTCGGTCCGCGCCACGACCTATTCCGCCGTCTACCTCGCCATGCGCCACATCTTCCCCGACGTGCCGATATCGGCAGGCGCGTTCGAACCCCTCACCATCACCGGCATCGAAGCCACCTTCCTAGATGCGCACTACCCGCGCCCGGTGTCCGGCTGCGCCGCCGAGGTTTCCCAACGCATCGCGGAAGCCGTGTTCGCGGCCCTCGTCCAGCCTTTGCCCCACCACGTCACCGCCGCTCCGGCCGGCACATCCGGCAACTTCGGTCTGGGCGGACACGACCCGGAAAAGGGCCGCGATTACGTGATGTATCAGATTTCCGGCGGCGGTTACGGCGGCAACGCGGCCCACGACGGGCTTGCCAACGGCTGCTCCACCATCGGCATCTCCAAGGCCCCTCCGGTCGAGATCATGGAACAGACCTACCCGGTCCTTTATCGCCGCTACGCGCTGCACGAGGGCTCGGGTGGGGCAGGGCAGCATCGCGGCGGCTTCGGCCTCGATTACGAGATCGAGCTTCTGCGGGGCGAGGCGCGCGCCAGTTTCGTGATGGATCATGGCCGCGTCGGCCCGCAAGGTGCGCTTGGCGGGCAGGACGGCGCGGTGAACCGGGTCGAGGTGATCCGCGGCGGCGAAACGCTGATCCCCGAACACCTGTCAAAGGCGCAGGACATTGCGCTGAAACCGGGCGACCGTGTGCGTGTCCGCACGCCCGGCGGGGGCGGCTACGGCCCGCCCGCGGCCCGCGACCCCGCCCTCGTCGCCGAAGACGTGCGCCTTGGCCGCTACAGCGCCGAAGACGCCGCCCACCTTTGGCCGACCGGGACGTAACGCCCCGGTCAGCCCGTCATTCCGCCACGTGCAGGGCGGTCTGCCGCTTGCCGCTGACCCGTTCTTCCAGCGCCACCAATCGGCCCTGCAACAGCGCCAGCTCTTCCTGCCCGCGCACGATCCGTTCGGCCAGAACATGCGCTTCCGGGCTTTCCGGTTCCGCTTCCTTCTTGCCGATCATGCGGCTGAACACCCGGCCCAACAGACGCGAAAGGTCGTCCATGATCAGGTAGAACGACGGCACCACCACAAGGCTCAGCACCGTCGACACGATGATGCCCCCGATCACCGCAATCGCCATCGGCGCGCGGAACGACCCGCCCTCGCCAACCCCGAGAGCAGACGGCAGCATCCCCGCCGACATCGCGATCGAGGTCATGACGATCGGCCGCGCCCGCTTGTGGCCCGCCTCGATCACCGCCTCGACCCGCTTGAACCCCCGCGCCCGCATCTCGATCACGAAGTCGATCAGCAGGATGGCGTTCTTCGTTACGATCCCCATCAGCATCAGGATGCCGATCAGAACCGGCATCGACACCGGGTTGTTCGTCAGGATCAGCGCCGCCGCCACGCCACCGATGGCCAAAGGCAGCGACAGCAGGATGGTGAACGGCTGGATCACCGACCGGAACAGCAAGATCAGCACCGCCAGCACCAGCATCAGCCCCATCACCATGGCGTCGACGAAACTGCCGATCAATTCGGCCTGCACCTCGGCATCGCCCGCCGGGGCCACCCGCACTGACGGTGGAAGTTCGACCGAGGCGACGATCTCGTTGAACCGCGCGGTTGCGGTGTCCAGCGCCACGCCCACCGGCAGGCCTGCACCGATGGTCGCGATGCGTTCGCGGTTCAACCGTTCCACCGCTGCCGGACCTTCGGCGATGGAAATGTCCGCCACCGCCGACAATGGCACCGTAGCCCCCGTTGCCGTCGTCAATTGCAGCGCCGCGATCCGCGACAGGTCTTCGCGCCACGCATCCGCCAGCCGCACCCTGACCGGGATCAGCCGGTCGTCGATCGACAGTTTGGCCAGCGCCGCGTCGAAATCACCGATTGTTGCCACCCGAACCACGGCGGCAATCTGCTGCGTCGTGATCCCCAGCCGCGCCGCCTGTTCAAGCCGGGGCGTGATCTGGATTTCCGGCCGGGGCAGGGCGCCTTCGGACGCCACGTTTGCCAGCAAAGGCTCGCCCGACAGCGCGGCTTCCAGAGTTTGCACCGCAAGGTTCAGGTCCGCCTCGTTCGACGACAACACCGAAAAGCTGATATCGCGCTCACCGCGATCGTTCAGCTTGAAGGTGCGCACGTCCGGCACCGCCGTCAGCCGCTCGAAAATCTCGGCCTCGATCTCGTTCTGCGGCCGCACCCGGCCATCCGCCGGGGCCTCGGGCAAGATCGCCCCGATCAGCGGCAAGGCCTGCCCCAGATCCGACAGCTTGCGGGCAAAGCCGTTGTCCAGCCGGTCAAGGATGACCGACATGCTGGCCCGGCGCACGTCGATGTCACCCGTGGGCGAGGCGCCGCCGACGATCAGCACGCTTTTCACGCCGTCGATATCCTTGATCGCGTCGCGCATTGCGTCGGTGGTGATCCGGGTCTGGTCGATGCTGGACCCCGGCGGCAATTCGACCGAGATCGACACGCGGCTCACGTCCTCTGGCGGGAACAGGCTGCCTGGCACCCGCAGCATCGCGCTGATCGAAAAGATCACCACGATGATCGCAACCACCATCGTCATGTAATACGTCGGGAACCGCCAGCCCAGCTTTGGCAGACGGCGCACCATGGTGGTCGCGCTGACCATCCGCAGGTAGCCGCGCATGAACGCGCCATCCTTTTCCTCATGGCCCTCGGCATCCTTGGCGCTCATCAGGTAGGCGGCCATCATCGGCGTGATCAACCGCGCCACCGCCAGCGAAAACAGCACCGCAATCGCCACCGTCAAGCCAAACTGTCGGAAGTATTGTCCCGGAATCCCCGGCATGAACGACACCGGCACGAACACCGCCACGATGGTGAAGGTCGTCGCGATCACCGCCAGACCGATCTCGTCCGCCGCCTCGATGGCAGCGCGGTAGGGCGTCTTGCCCATTCGGATGTGCCGCGCGATGTTCTCGATCTCCACGATCGCATCGTCGACCAGAATCCCTGTCGCCAGCGTGATCGCAAGAAAGCTGACCAGGTTCAGCGAAAAGCCCAACAGGTCCATGATGTAGAACGTCGGCACCGCCGACAGCGGCAAGGCCACCGCCGTGATCAGCGTGGCGCGCCAGTTGCGCAGGAACATCAGCACCACCAGCACGGCCAGGATCGAGCCTTCCAGCAGGGTGTTGATCGCGCTTTCGTAGTTGCCGTAGGTGTAGAACACCGTGTCGTCGATCATCGTGATCGTCACGTCCGGGTGCGCCGCGCGCACGATGTCCAGTGCCGCATTGGTGGTCTCCGCGACGCTCACTTCCGAGGCGCCCTTGGACCGGAACACCGAGAACGTCACAGCCTCGGCGCCGTTGTAGCGGCTGAACGAGCGCACTTCCTTGTAGGTGTCGATGATTTCGCCCAGATCGGTCAGCCGCACGAACCGGCCCGAAGGCAGGGCGATGGTGGTGGCTGCTAGCTGATCCACCGTCGCCTGGTCGCCCAGCGTTCGGATCGCCTGTTCGCCCGACCCAATCTCGGACCGGCCCGACCCAAGGTCGACGTTGGTCTGGCCCAGTTGCGACGACACGGCCTGCGCGGTGATGCCAAAGCTGTTCAGCTTCACTGCGTCCAGTTCGATGCGGATTTCCCGTTCGGCCCCGCCATAACGGTCCACCCGGCCAATGCCGGGGCGGCCCTGCAACGACCGGGTGATGGTGTCGTCCACGAACCACGACAGCTCTTCCAGTGTCATGTTCGGCGCGGTGACCGAAAAGTTCATGATCGCTTGGCCTTCGATGTCGATCCGGCTGACGATCGGCGCCTCGATGTCGCCCGGCAGGTCGCCGCGGATGCGGTCGATGGCGTCTTTCACGTCCTGCACGGCCTTGTCGGTGGACACGTCCATGCGGAATTCGACCGCCGTGGTCGACACCCCGTCCGTCACCGTCGAGATCACGTTCTTGACCCCGGTGATCCCGGCCACCGCGTCTTCGATCTCCTTGGTGACCTGGCTTTCCAGTTCCGCGGGTGCCGCACCGGCCTGCGCCACCGTGACCGCAACCAACGGCACGTCGATGTTGGGAAACCGCGTGATCGGCAGGCTGTTGAACGACTGCCAGCCCAGCACCATGAGCATGAAGAACGCCAGCAGCGGCGCTACGGGGTTCCGGATCGACCAGGCTGAAAAGTTCATCACTGCACCCTCAATTCACAGTTGCCGTGTCGGGAACCGGGTTGACCCGGTCGCCCGACCGCACGAACGCACCAGCCTTGGCAACCACCAGATCGCCCGCCGCCAGTCCTTCCAGAACCTCGATATAGCTGCCGTCGCGGATGCCGGTCTTTACCACCACCCGCTCCACGACGCCGTCCGTCACCCGCATCACGGTAGCGCCTGTCGCATCCGATCCAACCGCCGTCACCGGCACCGACAGCGTTTCACGCTCGGCCACCAGAATCTCGGCCTCGGCGAACATGCCCGAGCGCAGCTTTTCCGGCTCGTCCACCGCAATCCGCGCGCGGCCAAGGCGGGTCGTGGTGTCGATCGTCGGCTCCACCAGCCGCACCGAGCCCGAAAGCCCCGCTGCGGCGCCGACCGTGCGCAATTCCGCCTTCTGCCCCTCGGCCAGACGCAGGATATCGGCCTCGGCCACGTCGGCGCGCAATTCCAGCGCGCCGTCGCGCACGATCACGAACATCGCCTGTCCCGCCGCCGTGGCAATGCCGCCCAGCAGGGCATTGCGCGTCACCACCTTGCCCGCGACCGGGGCCTTCACGTCGGTCCGCGCCAATTGCAGGTCAACGTTTTCCAACTGCGCTTCGCCCAGATCGACCTGCGCCCGCGCCGCCTCAAGCGATTGCCGCGCCACGCTGACCCGCGCGGTCGCCGACACGGCATTGGCATTCGCCGTATCCGCTGCCGCTTGCGACGCCGATCCCTGCTCGCGCAGCTTCGCCGTCCGCTCGGCCACCCGCTGGGCTTCCCCGGCACTTGCCTCGGCTTCGACCAGTTGCGCCTCGGCCTGCGCGATGGTCGCCTTGGCCGCCGCCAGCGATGCCACCGCCTGACTGCGCTGCAATTCCAGCGTCTGCTTCGACAGCACCGCCAGCACCTGGCCTTCGGTCACCACATCGCCCACATCGACCAATAGCTGCTCCACCGGCTGGCCTTCGATCAAGGGTGCCACCTGCACCTCCTCGACCGGCCCGATCATCCCCGACGCGATCACCCGGTCGCGCAAAAGCCGCGCGGTCACGTCCGTCACCGTGATCGCCGGCAGTGTTTCCACCACGGCAACCGCTTCGGCCTCCTGGGCGCCCGCAGCCCCTGCCATGACCATCATCGACACGGCAACTGCCTGACCAAACTTGTGAAACGCGCGCATTGCGACCTCAGCCTTCTTGCTTGTCATTGGAAATCTTGTCCGTGGAAATTTCGGCCAGCACCTGGTCAATGATACGTCCCACAAGGGCTGTCAGATCAGCGTCGCCGCCGCCATACTGGCTGCTGCGGATTGTCGCGGCCTTCACCAGCATCACCAAAAGCTGCCCCTGCGCCCGGTAGCGCAGCGCCGCCTCTTCCAGCGTTCGCCCGGTCACGCCGGCAAAGACCGTGATCAGGTTGGCAATGATCGTCTCTTCCATGGCTCTTGACGCCAGCCCGACCTCCGGCTTGCGCATCGCGGCGGCGGTGATTTCGGCCCAAAGCTGGCCGTCGTCCTGACACTCGCCGCCGATATGCTCCATCATCTTCGCCCGGATCGCGGTCATCGGATCGCCCGAGGTGCGGATCGCGGTGAAGTCCTGCTCCATCTCATGCAGGTCCAGGCCACACATCGCCTCGACGATGGCGGCTTTCGACGGAAAATAGCGGTAGAAATTGCCGACACTCATCCCGGCCGCGCGGGCCAGATCCTGCATCGACGCGCCATCAAAGCCCTTTTCGGCAAAGGCCCGGCGGACCAGCCCAAGGATCTCGTGGCTGCGGTCATCAAAACCGTGGGCAGGGGCAGCGATGACAGACATTTCAGCCTCAGAATGAACGTTCATTCACGGAAATAGACAAAACCGCCCTCACGTCAAGTGGTTTGCGCCATTCGGCGGGCCGGACTTGGCTTTTCCACCGTTTTCGCCCAAAGGACAGGCAAAGAGGCGGGCGCATCATGGCAACTGGCATATCCTTCAGCGTGGCGGCTACTGACGGCGCGGCGCGATCCGGCACGATCAAGACCCCACGGGGCGAGATTCGCACCCCTGCCTTCATGCCGGTCGGGACCGCCGCCACCGTCAAGGCGATGCTGCCAGAAAGCGTCCGCGCCACCGGGGCCGACATCCTTCTGGGCAACACCTACCACCTGATGCTGCGCCCCACCGCTGAACGCATCGCGGCTTTGGGGGGCCTGCACCGCTTCATGAACTGGCACCGCCCGATCCTGACGGACTCTGGCGGCTTTCAGGTCATGTCGCTCGCGTCCTTGCGCAAACTGACCGAGGAAGGCGTGCGGTTTTCGTCTCATATCGACGGATCGAAACACATGCTGACGCCCGAACGCAGCATGGAAATCCAGAAACTCCTCGGCTCCGACATCGTCATGGCCTTTGACGAATGTCCAGCACTTCCCGCCACCGACGAAGCGGTGGCCCAGTCTATGCGCCTGTCGATGCGCTGGGCGCAAAGGTCGCGTGATGCCTTTGGCGACCGCCCAGGCCACGCGCTGTTCGGCATCATGCAGGGCGGCGTGAACCGCGACCTGCGCGAAGAATCCGCCAAGGCGCTCGCGTCCATCGACTTTGACGGATACGCCGTCGGCGGCCTCGCGGTGGGCGAGGGGCAAGAGGCGATGTTTTCCGTCCTCGACTACGCTCCGGGCTTTCTGCCTGCCGACAAGCCGCGCTACCTGATGGGGGTGGGCAAGCCCGACGACATCGTCGGCGCGGTGGAACGCGGGATCGACATGATGGATTGCGTGCTGCCGTCCCGCTCTGGCCGCACCGGGCAGGGCTGGACGCCGCGCGGCCAGATCAACCTGCGCAACGCCCGCCACCGCGACGACCCGCGCCCGCTGGACGAAAGCTGCACCTGCCCGGCCTGCGCCAACTATTCCCGCGCCTACCTGCATCATGTGGTCAAGGCAAACGAGATCATCGGCTCCATGCTTCTGACCTGGCACAACCTGCACTACTACCAAAGCCTGATGCAGGGGCTTCGCGACGCCATCGCGGCACAAGGCCTGGGTGATTTCGTTTCCCGCTTCCATGCCATGCGGACGCGGGGTGATATCGAGCCGCATTGATCTTGGTCAACTTTGCAATGGATCGGTGCCCCGCCGCCTGAACCGGCGGTTGGTTACGCGCTGGCCCCGACCCCAAGGGTGTCCCGTGCGATCCAGCGTGTCAGTCTGACAATCGCCATCCCCCCCAGAATGACGACCGTTGCGTTCACGACGGGCTGATCAGCCAGCGGTCGCAACACCGCAGGAAACAGCGCCACCCCGGTCGCAAGACACAGCCGCGACACCTGCACCGCATCCGACAGTTTCGTCAGCCCCGGCAGGACGACCGCCGTCACCACCGCCGCTGGCGTGATGAAAGCCGCGTAAAGCAGGCCGGTGAACAGCGGCAGCGGCAGCGCGCCAACCATGCCGGGCCGGTCAAGATACAAAAGCATGCCCGCCAGAAATGCAAGAATGCACACCCTCAGTGCGCGCGGGCCCTGAGCCTTGATCCGAACCGCCAAACCACCCATCGGCCCCACCTTATCGCTGTCCCGACCGGTGGTGTGCACGGCAAGTGCGCTCAGATTGCGGCAAGATCTTTGACAAATCGTGGCACCGCTGTTTCCGCCGAGGTTGCCGAAAACCCGGTTTCCACCCTTGCAGCGCGCGCCGTGCGGGTTCACATTGCCAAAGCTGTGGAAGGTCAGACCTGTGGAATGCCAGACCTGTGGAATGCCAGACCTGTGGAATGCCAGACCAGCGGAACTTGAATCCCCGTAACGGGACACACAAGTTAATGAAGTCGCGGAGACGGACGTGGTTGCCGATGGTCGGGGCCAGTCGTGTCTGCCGCAAGCCAAGGACGACGCGATGACCGAACCTCTTTCCTCCAGCTACCCTGTCCTGCCTCTGCGCGACATCGTGGTCTTTCCGCACATGATCGTGCCGCTCTTCGTGGGCCGCGAAAAATCGGTTCGCGCCCTGGAAGAAGTGATGCAGGACGACAAGCAGATCCTGCTGTCCTCGCAGGTGGACCCAACCGTCGATGACCCCACCACAGACGGCATCTACCGCACGGGCGTGCTGGCCAACGTGCTGCAATTGCTGAAACTTCCCGACGGCACCGTGAAGGTTCTGGTCGAAGGCAAGGCGCGCGTGCGCATCACCGGCTTCATCGAAAATCCCTCGTTCTTCGAGGCCAGCGCCGAAACCCTGACCGAAACCGCAGGCGACAAGACCTCGGTCGAAGCCCTCGTTCGTGCCGTCAGCGAGGAATTCGAGCGCTACTCCAAGGTCAAGAAGAATATCCCCGAAGAGGCCCTCGCCGCGGTGTCCGACACCCGCGAGCCTGCGCGGCTGGCTGACCTGGTTGCCGGTCACCTTGGCATCGAAGTGGGTCTGAAGCAGGATCTTCTGGAAACCCTCGACGTGGCCGAACGGCTCGAAAAGGTGTTCGGCCAGATGCAGGGGGAACTTTCGGTCCTGCAGGTCGAAAAGAAGATCAAATCCCGCGTGAAAACGCAGATGGAGCGGACCCAGCGCGAATACTACCTGAACGAACAGATGAAGGCGATCCAGAAGGAACTTGGCGACGGCGAAGAGGGCCAGAACGAGGTGGCCGAACTGGAAGAGCGCATCAAGAAGACCGCGCTGTCGAAGGAGGCCCGCGAAAAGGCCGATGCCGAGCTGAAAAAGCTCAAGTCGATGTCGCCGATGTCGGCCGAAGCCACCGTCGTGCGCAACTACCTTGACTGGCTTCTGGGCGTGCCGTGGGGCACCAAGTCCCGCGTCAAGAAAGACCTCGTCGCCGCGCAGAAGGTGCTTGATGCCGATCACTACGGTCTTGAAAAGGTCAAGGAACGCATCGTCGAATATCTGGCCGTGCAGGCCCGCTCGACCAAGCTGAAGGGCCCTATCCTCTGCCTTGTCGGCCCTCCCGGCGTCGGCAAGACCTCGCTTGGCCGGTCTGTCGCCAAAGCCACCGGGCGCGAATTCATCCGCATCTCGCTTGGCGGTGTGCGCGACGAATCCGAGATCCGTGGCCACCGGCGCACCTACATCGGCTCGATGCCCGGCAAGATCATCCAGACGCTGAAAAAGGCGAAGACCACCAACCCCCTCATCCTGCTCGATGAAATCGACAAGATGGGCCAGGATTTCCGTGGCGACCCGGCTTCGGCACTTCTGGAGGTGCTCGATCCCGAACAAAACAACACCTTCGTCGACCACTACCTCGAGGTGGAATACGATCTGTCGAACGTGATGTTCATCACCACGGCGAACTCCTACAACATGCCGGGGCCCTTGCTGGACCGGATGGAGATCATCCCGCTGGCCGGCTACACCGAGGACGAAAAGCGCGAAATCGCCAAGGGCCACCTGATCGACAAGCAGATCAAGGGCCACGGGCTGCGGAAAGGTGAATTCAAGATCACCGACGACGCCTTGCAGGAAATGATCCGCACCTACACCCGCGAAGCCGGCGTGCGGAACCTTGAACGCGAGATCGCGAAACTGGCCCGCAAGGCGGTGACCGAAATCGTCAAGAACAAGGGTGGCACCGTCACCGTGACGCCGGACAACCTCGAAAGCTTCCTCGGGGTGAAGCGGTATCGCTATGGTCTCGCGGAAAAAGAGGATCAGGTCGGTGTCGTCACCGGGCTTGCCTGGACCTCCGTCGGCGGCGATCTTCTGCAGATCGAGGCGCTGAAACTGCCGGGCAAGGGCCGGATGAAGACCACCGGCAAACTGGGCGACGTGATGAAGGAGTTGATCGACGCGGCCGCCTCCTACGTCCGCTCGATAAGTCCGCAGATCGGTGTCAAACCGCCAAAGTTCGAGACGATCGACATCCACGTCCACGTCCCGGATGGTGCCACCCCGAAAGACGGCCCCTCGGCCGGCCTTGCGATGGTGACGTCGATCGTGTCGGTGCTGACCGGCATCCCGGTCAAGAAAGACATCGCCATGACCGGCGAAGTCAGCTTGCGCGGCAACGCCATGCCGATCGGCGGCCTCAAGGAAAAACTCCTCGCGGCGCTGCGCGGTGGGATCAAGACGGTGTTCATCCCCGAAGAGAACGAGAAGGATCTGGCCGAGATCCCGGACAACGTGAAGTCCGGCCTCAAGATCATTCCCGTCACCCATGTGCGTGAAGTTTTGGCCCAGGCCCTTGTCCGCCAGCCCGAACCGGTCGAGTGGGATGAGGCGGCAGAAGAAGCCGCCGCCGCCGCCCGGCTTGCCGGCGGTTCGGTGCCGCCGGTCCAGACCGCGCACTGATCGGACGCCAAATGACCAGAAAGGCGCGCTTTCGGGCGCGCCTTTTTCGTATCAGGCAGCCCGCCGAATCCAGTGGCCTCGCCCCGTATCCCACACTATCGTGCCAAGCGTACAGCAGCGCCCGGAACCCCCACATGCCCGCCACACCACCCAAAGCTCCCGCCAAGACCGGCGCAAAAGCCACCGCAAAACCCGCCGCCCGGCTGGCCGTGGTCAAGACCAAGGCGGCGCTCCCCGCCAAGCGCCTTGCCAAGTCGAAACCGGCCGCCGCACCCAAGTCCACCGCACCCGCGGCGGCCCTCGACGCGGCGCCAAAGGCCGATGCGCTGCGCCTGAAAGACCTTGTCGCTGCCGTGGTGTACGCGACCGACATGAAAAAGCCCGACGCCAAGCGCGCGGTCGAAGCCACCCTCGCCAGCCTCGCCGCCGCCCTGAAACGCGGCCACGACCTCAACCTGCCGCCGCTTGGCCGCGCGCGTGTGGCGAAGACCTCCGAAAAGGACGGCACCGCCACCCTGACCCTGAAACTCCGCCTCGGCGGCGGGGCCGGGCAGGGCGCGAAACAGCCTCTTGCAGACAGCGGAGAGGACGACTAAAACCCCCCGCAGCGGGAGATTAGCTCAGCGGTAGAGCGCTTCGTTCACATCGAAGATGTCAGCGGTTCAAATCCGTTATCTCCCACCATCCTTCCCAAGGCGCGCCCGAAACGGTGCGCCTTTTCAATTCCTTGCCTGTCAAAGGAGTTTCCCCATGACCACCGGCCACGTCTTCATCGCCACCAGCCTCGACGGTTTCATCGCCCGCCCCGATGGCACGCTCGACTGGCTTTTCAGCCGCGATGCGCCGGGCGAAGATCACGGCTACACCGCCTTCATCGCCGATATCGACGGCCTCGTGATGGGGCGCGGCACCTTTGAGGCGGTAGCGGGCTTCGATCCCTGGCCCTACGAAAAGCCCGTTCTCGTGCTGTCGAAAACCCTCGCCGGAACCGCCGTTCCCGCCCACCTGGAAGGCCGCGTGCGCTTTGCCGACCTCTCCCCCGCCGCAGCGATGGACCAGCTTCGCGCCGAAGGCATGACCCGCGTCTACGTCGATGGCGGCCAGGTGGTGCAAGCCTTCCTTGCCGCCGGCCTCATCGCCGACATGGTGATCACGCAGGTGCCGGTCCTGATCGGCGCCGGCCGACCGCTTTTCGGGCCAACCGCTGCCGACATCCCGCTGACCCACCTCAAGACGGTGGCGTTTCCCTCCGGTCTCGTCCAGTCTTCCTACCGCGTCGGGGCCTGATCCCGACCCGCAGACAGGAACCCCGATGCCCGATCCCAAGCCCGCCCCGGTCAAAGGCCCGGCCTCCTATTTCCCCTCGATCGAGAAGACCTATGGCCAGCCCATCGCGCATTGGCTGGCACTGGTCACAGAAATGTCCGGCCTCAAGCACATGGAAAAGGTCGCGATCCTGAAATCCGACCACGGCCTTGGCCACGGCCACGCCAACGCCATCGTCGCCCATCTCGAGGCCAAGACCAAAGCCTGACGCCGGATCGGCAGGCCAGCGCCGCACATCGCTTGCCATGTCCCGCCGGATCGGTGTAGAGGGCATCCGTCGGGCGGTTAGCTCAGTTGGTAGAGCGTCTCGTTTACACCGAGAATGTCGGGGGTTCGAGTCCCTCACCGCCCACCACCCGATCAGCCTTTTTGGTTGCAACCGCCCTCCCCATCTTCCTCTTTGCGAAAATATCCCGGGGGTGCGGGGGCTGGCCCCCGCTCTTCGGTCAGCACCGCCGGGCTCGCAGCCTGTTCACCTCCGCAGCCTGTTCACCTCCGCAGTCGGTTCACCTCCGCAGCCTGTTCACCTCCGCACAGGGGCCTCGCGCCGAAAGGTAATGCGTTCCTGAGCGCGCGCGCCTACCTTCCCCTCAAAGGAGACCGCGAGATGAGCTGGAACCCCGTCCTCGACCCCACGATTCCGATCGGTGACGCCGTCGATGCCATCGAAACCGTCATCGTCCCCCGCGCCCGCGACCTTGGCGGGTTCGAGGTGCGCCGCGCGCTGCCCTCGGCCGCGCGGCAGATGGTCGGCCCCTTCATCTTCTTCGATCAGATCGGCCCGGCAGAACTCCTGACAGGGCAGGGCATCGACGTCCGCCCGCACCCGCACATCGGCCTTGGCACCGTCACCTACCTTCTGAAAGGCCGCTTGCATCACCGCGACAGCCTCGGCACCGACCAGTGGATCGAACCGGGCGCGGTGAACTGGATGAAGGCCGGCTGGGGCATCACCCACTCCGAACGCACCGATGGCCCGGTGCGCCAGACCGGGCAAACCATGTTCGGGCTGCAAACCTGGCTTGCCCTGCCAAAAGACCGCGAGGATGACCCCGCCGCCTTTGTCCACACCCCCGAAGCCGCCCTTCCGGTGCTGGAAGGCGAGGGCAAGACCGTCCGCCTGATCCTCGGCCATGCCTGGGGCGAGGCCGCACCGATGGAAACCCCGTCCGAGATGTTCTACGCCGACGCGACCCTCGCGCCGGGTGCCGCCATCCCGCTCCCCGACGACCATGAGGATCGCGGCGTCTACATCCTTGCAGGCGATGTCATCGTCGGCGGCCAGACCTTCCCGACCGGCCAGATGCTGATCTTCCGCCCCGGCGACCGGATCAGCGTGAGGGCAGGGGCCTCTGGTGCCCGCCTGATGCTTCTCGGCGGTGCCACGATGGACGGCCCCCGCTTCATCTGGTGGAACTTCGTCGCCTCTTCCAAGGATCGCATCGCTGCGGCGAAAGAGGCATGGCGCGCCGGCGACTGGGCGCATGGCCGCTTCAAGCTGCCGCCCGAGGACGCCGCCGAATTCATCCCGGCACCCGACACATGAAATCCACCGCTTCCCCATTGACGCCGCCACCCCCCTTGCGTAAGACGGCGCACGTTCGGAAGGCACCTTCCGGGCAGCGAGATGCGCGGTGGTAGCTCAGTTGGTTAGAGTACCGGCCTGTCACGCCGGGGGTCGCGGGTTCGAGCCCCGTCCACCGCGCCATCCTCGCCCCAAAAGGTGCCCGAAAGACTGATCCTGCGCGGTGGTAGCTCAGTTGGTTAGAGTACCGGCCTGTCACGCCGGGGGTCGCGGGTTCGAGCCCCGTCCACCGCGCCAGATCGTCCCCCTTCAGTGCGCTGCATCGTCGCGCAGCCGCATCCGGTAGCGGACATGGCCGTCCGACAGCACATAGCTGTCATACAAGGCCCGCGCCCGCGTATTGCCCTCATCGGTGTGCCAATAGACGCGGCCCCAGCCCCTTGCCTTGGCCAGCGCCACCAGATCGTCGATCAACGCCCGACCAAGGCCAAGCCCACGCGCCCGGTCCGACACGAACAGATCCTCCAGATAGCAATCGTCCGTCGCGGCCCAGGTCGACGGGTGATGCAAATGGATCGCGAACCCCATCACGCGGCCATCCACCTCGGCCAGCCGCGCCTTTACCGGCGACGCGGGGTCCATCAACCGCTGCCACGTCGCTTCGGTCACTTGCTGTGGCAAATCCACCTCGTAGAACGCCAGATACGCCGCCCAAAGTTCTTGCCATGCCGCCTTGTCGCCCGGCCCGGCATCGCGGATCACCGCAGCCTCGCCAGCACGCGCGCCCATGACCGGATGCCCTTGTGGAAACTTTCCAGATCATACTTCTCGTTCGGCGAATGGATCTGGTCGTCGTCGCGGCCAAACCCGATCAGCATCGCGTCCATCCCAAGGTAGGTCTTGAAATACCCTGCAATCGGGATCGACCCGCCCGTGCCGATAAAGGCCGCAGGGCGGCGCCATTCCTCGGTCAGGGCCGTCCGCGCCGCCTCGAACGCCGGATCGTCGATCGCCATCACCGACGCAGGGCTGCCTGTGATTCCGTCATGCCATTCGATCCGGCAATCGGCAGGAAGCTGCGCCTCGGCCCAGGCGCGGAAAGCGGGCAGGATCTTCGCCGGATCCTGCGCCGACACCAGCCGGAAACTGACCTTGGCATGCGCCTCTGCCGGCAGCACGGTCTTGAACCCGGCGCCGGTATAGCCGCCCCATATGCCGTTCACTTCGGCTGTGGGCCGCGACCAGATCAGTTCCAGGGGCGTGCGGTCCTGCTCCCCCGCAGGCACCGAAAGCCCCACATCGCCCAGATAGCGCGCATGGTCGAAGGCCAGACTTTGCCACTGCTGGCGCAAGCTGTCGGGCAGTTCCGCCACGTCGTCATAGAACCCCGGCACCTGCACCCGGCCCGTGTCGTCATGCAGGCCTGCCAGAATCTTCGTCAGCACATGGATCGGGTTCCGTGCGAGGCCACCATAAGACCCCGAATGCAGGTCGCGGTCGGCGGCATGGACCGTGAACTCCGCCTTGCACAAGCCCCGCAGCATCGTGGTGATCGCCGGAATCCCATCCTCGAACATGCCGGTATCGCAGATGAGGGCCAGATCAGCGCGCAACTCGGCCGCGTTCTCCTGCAGGAACGGAATGAGCGAGGGCGAGCCGGACTCCTCCTCGCCCTCCAGAAAGATCGTCAGCTTTCCCGGCAGGCTGCCATGCACATGTTTCCATGCCCGGCACGCCTCGATAAAGGTCATCAACTGGCCCTTGTCATCCGACGCCCCCCGCGCCCGGATGACGCGGCCCTTGGCCGTATCCTGCACCTCGGGGTCAAACGGATCACGGTCCCACAGCGACAGCGGATCGACCGGTTGCACATCGTAATGCCCGTAAAACAGCAGATGCCGCCCGCCCGCGCCACCATGCCCTACCACCATCGGATGCCCCGGCGTCGGCCGCACGGCGGCTTCGAACCCCAAGCCCCGCAAATCCTCGGCCAGCCATTCCGCCGCCCGCGCGCAATCCGCCTTGAACGCCTGATCGGTTGAAATGGATGGGATGCGCAACAGCGCCATCAACCTGTCCAGCGCCTCCGGCAGGGTTTCGTCGATACGGGCCAGCACGGCGTCGATGGTCATTCTTCTCTCCCGAATGTGATCAGGATCAAGCCTATCAGGCGACGGGGGACTGTCCAGACCGCGCGCGTTGCGCTACACGCTGGCGCAAATCTGGAATGGTTCCAAGGCAAGGACAGCTCATGGCCGCAAAACTCCTTCTGGGCGCGATGCTTCTCGCCGCTGCACCCCTCGCCGCACAGACCGTGCCGGTGGAGACCTCCACCCTCGGCACATCGGCGATCACCCTGCACCTGCACCCGTTCCTGACCGAAGAGGAACTCACCACCCTCCGCCTCGTGATGACCAATGAACAGGCGTTGTCCCTGTTCGTGCCGGGCAAGCTTGGCCACGCCGCCCTTGCCGTTTCGCCCGATGACGGTTTCATCCGCGTGGGCGCGCCGATGGGCTCGGCCACCGCCGTCGCTGACCTCCCCGACGCCGCCGCCGCCGCCACCGCCGCCCTTGCCGGCTGTGACGCAGCCAAGCAGGGCGAGGCTCCTTGCGTTGTCGTGCTGGAAATCGCCCCGGCACCCTGAACCGGCACCCTGACCCTTCAAGGGCGACAATTCGCCCCCTTGGCTGCGACGCCCGCTTGACCCACATCAAGGCCGCAGTCAGACCGATCTGACACCAAGGGTCGCATGACCCTGACGGAGAGATGAAGATGAGCTATGACACCGCCCTCGACGCCGCCCTCCAACGGCTGCACGACGAAGGCCGTTACCGCACCTTCATCGACATCGAACGCCGCAAGGGCCAGTTCCCCCACGCCGTCTGGACCCGCCCGGACGGCAGCGAAAAAGACATCACCGTCTGGTGCGGCAACGATTACCTCGGCATGGGCCAGCACCCCGAAGTCCTCGCCGCGATGCACGAGGCGCTCGATGCCACCGGCGCAGGCTCGGGCGGCACCCGCAACATCTCCGGCACCACGGTCTACCACAAGCGGCTGGAGGCTGAACTTGCCGACCTCCACCAAAAGGAAGCCGCTCTCGTCTTCACCTCCGCCTACATCGCCAACGATGCCACGCTTTCCACCCTCCGCCAGATCTTCCCCGGCCTCATCATCTACTCCGACGCGCTGAACCACGCCTCGATGATCGAAGGTGTGCGGCGCGGTGGCGGCGAAAAGCGCATCTTCCGCCACAACGACGTGGCCCACCTGCGCGCGCTCCTTGCCGCCGACGATCCCGCCGCGCCAAAGCTCATCGCCTTCGAATCGATCTACTCGATGGACGGCGACTTCGGCCCGATCAAGGCGATCTGCGATCTGGCGGATGAGTTCGACGCCCTCACCTACCTCGACGAGGTTCACGCCGTCGGCATGTATGGCCCGCGCGGGGCAGGGGTCGCGGAACGCGATGGCCAGATGCACCGGATCGACATCATCAATGGCACGCTGGCCAAGGCCTACGGCGTGTTCGGCGGCTATATTTCTGCATCTGCGAAGATGTGCGATGCGGTCCGCAGCTACGCCCCCGGCTTCATTTTCACCACCTCGCTGCCCCCCGCCGTGGCGGCCGGTGCGGCGGCCTCCGTGCGCGTGCTGAAAACCGCCCAGCACCTGCGCGACGCCCACCAGACCACCGCCCGCATCCTGAAGCTCCGGCTCAAGGGCCTTGGCCTGCCGATCATCGACCACGGCTCGCATATTGTGCCCGTGCATGTCGGCGACCCCATCCATTGCAAGATGCTCAGCGACATGCTGCTGGAAACCTACGGCATCTACGTCCAGCCGATCAACTTCCCCACCGTCCCGCGCGGCACCGAACGCCTGCGCTTTACCCCCTCGCCGGTCCACGACGCCCCGGCCATCGATGCCCTCATCAAGGCAATGGACGCGCTGTGGAGCCATTGTGCGCTAAATCGCGCCGAGGCTGTCGGCTGACCTTTCTCGCATGTGCAAAAACCCTTGCCCTGTGCTACGGTTTGGCCAATACGACGCCCTGTGAGTCGTTAGGGACGGCGACTCGAACGTCAGTGCGCACCGAGGGGACAGGTTCTGGATGATCGGTTGGAGGTCGAAACCTTCGACGACCGAAGAGGAAAAGCCAAAGGGCTTTGACGACTTCGAGTTGCGATTGGGCGATGTCATGCGAGGCGAACGCGCCACGCTTGGCAAATCCCTGCTCGACGTCCAGCGCGACCTCAAGATCAAGGCCACCTACATCGCCGCCATCGAAAACGCCGATGTGTCGGCCTTCGAATCCCCTGGTTTCGTCGCCGGTTACGTCCGTTCCTACGCGCGCTACCTGGCGATGGACCCGGAATGGGCCTTTCAGCGGTTCTGCGCCGAAGCGGGCTTTCAGGTTGCGCACGGCATGTCGGCCAACGCTTCGCCACAGCGCATCATCAAGGCGCGCGCGCGGTCCGAATTCTCCGATCCCCTCGCCAACCCGAACGCGACCTTCGTGCCGCGCGGGGAAAGTGTGCTCTCCGGCATACAGCCCGGCGCGGTCGGCTCCATCGCGGTCCTGATTGCCCTCATCGGTGCCATCGGCTACGGCGGCTGGTCGGTGCTGCAAGAAGTCCAGCGCGTGCAATTGGCTCCCGTCGACGAAGCCCCCAGCGTTGTCGCCCAGATCGACCCGCTGCAAGGTGCCACCGCGCCCGCGCCGCAGATCGTCGCTGCGGCGCCCGCCGAAGAACCTGCCACCGAATCCATTGCCAGCGCCGAAGGCGATGCCTCCGTCGATGTGATGGACCGTCTTTACCGCCCGCAGGCCCTCGACGTGCCGGTGCTGACCTCGCGCGATGGTCCGATCTCAGCGATCAACCCGCGTGAAACAGGCGCGCTCGCGTCCGTCCAGATCGCCGGCGCAACCGAAGCCGCCATCGAATCCGAAGTGCTGAAGGTCGTGGCCGACGTGCAGCCCGGCATCGAGGTGCTCGCAGTCCGTCCGTCCTGGGTGCGTGTCAACGCCGCCGATGGCACCGTGCTTTTCGAAAAAATCCTCGACGCCGGCGAACGCTACACCGTGCCGCAGATGGAGGCGGCCGCTGTCTTGCGCACCGGCAACTCCGGTTCGGTCTATTTTGTCGTCAACGGCGTGACCTATGGCCCCGCCGCCCCCGGCGCGCAGGTGGTCAAGGATGTGGCCCTCTCGCCCGAGGCGCTGACCCAGACCTTCGCGCAGGCTGACCTCACCGCCGACGAAGACCTCGCCAGGTTCGCCACCGCCGATGCGACAGGCCTTGCGCCCATCGAAGGCGGTATCGAAGGCGCGCCCGAAGTCTCCATTTCGGAATAATCCCGCCGCGACCGCCTGACAGTTGCCGCGCCCCGCGCGTCCCGGTATCCTGCACCCGTCGCAGTTTCCAAAGGCCCGGCCCCATGTCGCATAATCCCGTCCGCCCCTGGCGCAACATCTACCGTCGCGCCTCGCGGCAGATCCGTGTCGGCAAGGTTCTGGTCGGGGGCGACGCGCCGATCTCGGTGCAGACCATGACCAACACGCTCACCACCGATATCGCCGCCACCATCGAACAGATCCAGCGCTGCGCTGTCGCCGGGGCCGACATCGTCCGCGTCTCCACCCCGGATCAGGACTCGACCCGCGCCCTGCGCGAAATCGTCGCCGAAAGCCCGGTGCCGATCGTGGCCGATATCCATTTCCACTACAAACGCGCGATCGAGGCCGCCGAGGCTGGCGCCGCCTGCCTGCGCATCAACCCCGGCAACATCGGCGACGCCCGCCGCGTGAAAGAGGTCGTCAAGGCCGCCAAGGACCACGGCTGTTCGATCCGCATCGGCGTGAACGCAGGTTCGCTCGAAAAACACCTGCTCGAAAAATACGCCGAACCGTGCCCCGAAGCGATGGTGGCATCCGGCCTCGACCACATCAAGCTGTTGCAGGACAACGACTTTCACGAATTCAAGATTTCGGTGAAAGCCTCCGACGTGTTCCTCGCCGCCGCCGCCTACCAGCAACTGGCCGAGGCAACCGATGCGCCGATCCACCTCGGCATCACCGAAGCCGGTGGCCTTCAGTCTGGCACGGTCAAATCCGCCATCGGCCTTGGCAACCTCCTCTGGATGGGCATCGGCGACACGATCCGCGTTTCGCTCTCCGCCGATCCGGTGGAAGAGGTGAAGGTCGGCTTCGAGATCCTGAAATCCCTCGGCCTGCGCCACCGCGGCGTCACCATCATCTCCTGCCCGTCCTGCGCGCGCCAGGGCTTCGACGTCATCAAGACCGTCTCCGCGCTCGAAGACCGCCTCGCCCACATCACCACGTCGATGAGCCTTTCGATCATCGGCTGCGTCGTGAATGGCCCGGGCGAAGCGTTGATGACCGACATCGGCTTCACCGGTGGCGGGGCAGGCAAGGGCATGGTGTATCTCGCCGGCAAGACCAGCCACACGATGGGCAACGACCGCATGGTCGACCACATCGTCGAGCTAGTCGAGGCCAAGGCCGCCGAGCTTGAAGCGCAACAAGCCGAAGCCGCCGAATAGCCTGCGCGCCCCTGGCCGCAACACCGCCGCCACACCTTCCTCTTTGCTCAAATATCCCACGGGGGTGCGGGGGTGTGAAACCCCCGCTTTCACCCGGACCGCCCAGCAAGCCCCCTCCTGATGACCCGCGCCTGCCAACGCCACGACTGGCGCTGGTGGGTGGCTTTGCTCGCTCAGCCCTTTCTGCGAACCATTCTCAGCTACCCTTGATTTTTTTGCGAACGCTTCGCATCTACATGGGGTGACCAGCACCGGAACCACCCACGCCATGACCCTGACCCGCCGCCTCCTCCTCGCCACCATCGCCGCCCTCGCCACGCTGCCCGCCGCCGCACAAGACCGCCTCAAGGTCGTCACCACCTTTACCGTCATCGCCGACATGGCCCGGAACGTCGCCGGCGGGGCCGCCGACATTGTCTCGATCACCAAACCCGGCGCCGAGATCCACGGCTACGAGCCCACCCCGCAGGATATCGTCGGTGCCAGCGATGCGGGCCTCATCCTCTGGAACGGCCTCAACCTTGAACGCTGGTTCGAACAATTCCTCGCCAACCTTGGCGACATCCCCTCCGCCACCTTGACCGACGGCGTCACCCCGATTGCCATCTCCAGCGGCGACGACGAAGGCAAACCCAACCCGCACAGCTGGATGAGCGTCGATAACGCCCTGATCTACATCGACAACATCGAGCGCGCCCTCGCCTCGGCTGATCCCGCCAACGCCGCCACCTACGCCACCAACGCCGCCGCTTACAAAGCCCGCCTCACCGCCGAAATCGCCCCCCTCACGGCCCGGATCGAAGCCCTCCCCGAAGCCTCCCGGTGGCTCGTCACCTGCGAAGGCGCGTTCAGCTACCTTGCCCGCGACCTCGGCCTGAAGGAACTCTATCTCTGGCCGATCAACGCCGACCAGCAAGGCACCCCGCAGCAGGTCCGCGCCGTGATCGACGGCGTGCGTGACAACGCGATCCCCACCGTCTTTTGCGAAAGCACCGTCTCCAGCGCCCCCGCCGAACAGGTCGCCCGCGAAACCGGCGCTGCCTTCGGCGGTGTCCTTTACGTCGACAGCCTGTCCGAACCGGGCGGCCCGACCCCCACCTACATCGACCTTCTCCGCGTCACGACGGAGACCATCGCCAAGGGCCTCACGACACAGGACCACTGACCCCATGCGCGACCTGACCGCCGATACCTCCGCCACCGGCCCCGCCGGCGGCATCCTTGCCGAGGGCCTGACCGTCACCTACCGCAACGGCCTGACCGCATTGCGCGACGCCAGCTTCATGGTCCCGCGCGGCACGATCACCGCCCTCGTCGGTGTCAACGGTTCGGGAAAGTCCACGCTCTTCAAGGCGATCATGGGCTTCATCCCCTCCGCCCGCGGCTCGATCCGCCTGCTTGGCCGTCCCGTCGCCGAAGCCCTGCGCGAAAACCTCGTGGCGTATGTCCCGCAGGCCGAAGAGGTGGATTGGACCTTCCCGGTCCTCGTCCAAGACGTGGTGATGATGGGCCGCTACGGCCACATGGGCTTCCTGCGCCGGCCCTCGGCCACCGACCGCGCCAAGGTCGCCGAGGCGCTCGCCCGCGTCGGAATGGCCGACCTCGCCCACCGCCAGATCGGCGAACTCTCAGGCGGCCAGCGAAAACGCGTCTTCCTCGCCCGCGCACTGGCGCAAGAGGGCCAGATCATCCTCCTCGACGAACCCTTCACCGGCGTCGACGTGAAAACCGAAGGCCAGATCGTCGCCCTCCTGCGCGAACTCCGCGCCGAAGGCCGCGTCATGCTCGTCTCCACCCACAACCTCGGTTCGGTCCCTGAGTTTTGCGACCGCACCGTCCTCGTCAAAGGCACCGTCCTCGCCTACGGGCCGACCGAAACGATCTTCACCCGCGCCAATCTCGAAGCCGCCTTCGGCGGCGTCCTGCGCCACTTCACCCTCGGCGGCACCGACCTCCACGAGGACGACGACACCCGCGAGGTCCGCATCATCACCGATGACGAACGCCCCTTCGTGCACTACGGCCGCAAGGGCGACCCATGACCAAACCCCTTCACCTGTTCTCAAATATCCCCGCCGGAGGCCCTTCGCCCAAGCCGGTTGCGCGCCCATGGCGCGCAGAGGCGAGACAAAAAACCGGCGCGGAACGCGCTCCTCTCAACACCCGTCCCGCCGATGCTTGAACCCTTCGCCTACAGCTACATGGTCAACGCGATGTGGGTCTCGGCCCTCGTCGGCGGCGTCTGCGCGTTCCTTTCCGCCTATCTGATGCTCAAAGGCTGGTCGCTGATCGGCGACGCGCTTTCGCATTCCGTCGTCCCCGGTGTGGCGGGCGCCTATATCCTCGGGCTGCCCTTCGCGCTTGGTGCGTTCCTCTCCGGTGGCCTCGCCGCCGCCGCGATGCTCTTCCTCTCCGGCCGCTCCGGCCTCAAGGTCGATACCATCATCGGCCTGATTTTCACCTCGTTCTTCGGCCTCGGCCTCTTTCTGATCTCGATCGTCCCGACCTCCGTCTCCATCCAGACCATCACAATGGGCAACATCCTCGCCATCACACCGGAAGACACCCTGCAACTGGCGCTCATCGGAATCATCTCGTCTGTGATCCTCGTGGCGAAATGGAAAGACCTGATGGTCACCTTCTTCGATGAAACCCACGCCCGCAGCATCGGCCTCAAGCCTGACGTGCTGAAGGTGGTATTCTTCACCCTCCTCTCCGCCTCCACCGTCGCTGCGATGCAGACCGTGGGCGCCTTCCTCGTCGTGGCGATGGTCGTCACGCCGGGGGCCACCGCTTACCTCCTGACCGATCGCTTTCCGCGCCTGATCGCGCTTTCCGTCGCCATCGGGGCCGGAACCAGCTTTCTCGGTGCCTACATCAGCTTCTTCCTCGACGGGGCGACCGGCGGCGTGATCGTGCTTTTGCAAACCCTGATCTTCCTTGCAGCCTTCGTCTTCGCCCCAAAACACGGGCTTCTCGCCAGCCGCCGCAAGGCCGCAAAGGCGCTGACATGATCGACGCGCTCCTCCAGCCCTTCCAGTTTCCGTTCATGCAGAACGCCTTCTGGATATCGCTGATCGTCGCGCCCCCGACTGCGATCCTGTCGTGCTTTCTGGTCCTGAAAGGCTGGGCGCTGATGGGCGATGCGGTCAGCCACGCCGTCCTGCCCGGCATCGTGCTGGCCTATATCCTGAACATCCCGCTTCTGGTCGGGGCCTTCGTCGCGGGCATGGCTTGCACCCTTGCCACCGGTTACCTCTCCGGCAACAGCCGGGTAAAGCAGGACACTGTGATGGGCGTGGTGTTCTCCGGCATGTTCGCCCTTGGCATCGTGCTTTACACCTCGATCAGTACCGAAGTGCATCTTGACCACATCCTCTTTGGCAACATGCTCGGCATCGGCCCGCAAGACCTGCTGACCGCCGCCCTGATCGCCGGCCCCGTCACGCTGATCCTCCTTCTGAAATGGAGGGATCTGATGCTGCACGCCTTCGACCCGGCCCAAGCGCAAGCCTCGGGCCTCAGAACCGGCGTCCTCCATTACGGCCTGCTCGCGATTCTCTCTCTCACCATCGTGGCCACGCTGTCATCGGTCGGTCTGATCCTCGCCATCGGCCTTCTGATCTCGCCCGGTGCCATCGCCTTCCTCCTCGTGCGCAGCTTCGGGCGGATGCTGATCGTCGCGGTCATCGTCTGCCTTGCCTCGATGCTGATCGGCACCTGGGCCAGCTTCTACCTCGACAGTGCCACCGGCCCGACGATCATCCTCGTGCTGACCGCGTTTTTCATCGCCGCCTTTGTCCGCCGCCAGATTCTCACCCGGCGCACCACCCGCACCGCCTGAGGTTTCGGGCCGATCCTCTGGACGCCCCGCGCCGAACCGCCTAACCATAGGGCAGGGGGACCGACATGCCACAAACCATCCTGATCACCGGTGCCGGCAGCGGCATCGGCCGCGCCACCGCCAAGGCCTTTCTCGCCGCAGGCTGGCAGGTCGCCCTGATGGGCCGCCGCGACTCCGCCTTGCAGGAAACCGCCGCCGACCACGAGGCGCTGATCCTGCCCTGTGACGTGACCGACCCCGCCGCCCTCGATGCAGCCTTCGCCGCCCTCAAGGCGCGCTTCGGCCGGCTCGACGTTCTCTTCAACAACGCCGGCATCTCGCTTCCCGGCGCCCCGATCGACGAGATCGCGGTCGACGACTGGCTCCGCCTCAGCCAGACCAACATCACCGGCATGTTCCTCTGCGCCCGTGCCGCCTTTGGCCTGATGCGCCACCAGACCCCGCAAGGCGGGCGCATCATCAACAACGGTTCGATTTCCGCCCATGTCCCGCGCCCCGGCTCGGCGCCCTACACCATGTCGAAACACGCGGTCACCGGCCTGACCCGCACCCTCGGCCTCGACGGACGGCGCTTCGACATCGCCTGCGCTCAGATTGACATCGGCAACGCGCTGACCGACATGGCCGCCCGCTTCACCCAAGGTGTGCCGCAAGCCGATGGCAGCATCCGCGCCGAACCGGTGATGGACGTGGCGCATGTCGCGGCGACGGTCCTGCACATGGCAAGCCTGCCACTGGACGTGAACACGCCCTTCGTCACGATCATGGCCCGCGACATGCCCTACATCGGTCGGGGATAGGCGTCAGTCTTCGCAATACATCTCATGCACAAGGCTGATCATCCGCAGCACCTTGGGGTCCTGCAGTGAATAGTAGATCGACTTGCCGTCACGCCGGGCATAGACCAACCCCTCCAGCCGCAGCCGCGCCAGTTGCTGACTGACCGCCGCCTGCCGCGACGATAAAAGCTGCTCCAGCTCGGTCACCGATTTCTCGCCCGAGATCAGATGGCACAGAATCATCAGCCGCCCCTCATGCGACAACGCCTTCAGGAACGCCGCCGCCGCCGCCGCCCGCTCCATCATGGCACCCGCATCCACTGTCTCGGGCAGATCAACCGCAGTCGGCTCGGTGACAGGGTCGAAATGATCAAGCGACATCAGTCTCTCCACTCAACGTATGATTGCAAAAGAATACCATGAACCCAGTTCACCAGCGAGGGGAACCTTGTCGATTTTGCATCAAACGGGCAAGGATCAGTCGAACGTGAAAGGAAACGCGATGCTCCGGGCCGAAGCCACCCGTCTGTTCCACGCAGGGCTCGTTGCGGCCGACCCCCTTCGTGCCGTGGCGCAGGCGCTGCCCGGCCTGCCGCGCCCCGACCTGATCCTCAGCGTCGGCAAGGCCGCAACGGCGATGGCCCGCGCCGCCCTGCAGCACTACGGCCCGACCGACACCCTCGTCGTCACCAATGACGAAAACGCCGCGCCCCTCCACGGCGCCACCGTTCTCGCCTCCAGCCATCCGGTCCCCGACGCCCGCGGTGCCGCCGCCGCCGCCCACATCCTTCACCGACTGTCGCGGATGCAGCCGGGCCAGCACGTCCTCGCGCTGATCTCCGGCGGCGGGTCGGCCCTGTTGCCCGCCCCGGTCGCTGGCGTCAGCCTCGAGGACAAGGCCGCCGTCAACCGCCTGCTCCTTGGTTCGGGGGCCGAGATCAGCCAGATGAACCTCGTCCGCCAGCAACTGTCACGCCTCAAGGGCGGCGGCCTTGTCCGTGCCGCAGCGCCGGCCCACGTCACCGCATTGATCCTGTCCGATGTCATCGGCGACGACCTCCGCGCCATCGCCTCCGGCCCCACCGTCGCCCCCTTGGGCACCCGCGCCGAGGCCGCGGCGATCCTGCACGCCCACCACCTCTGGGACGCGCTGCCCGCCTCCGTCCGCGCCCACCTCACCGCGCCCGAGGCCCCGCTGCCGCCCCTGCCGCCCGCCACCAACCTCCTGATCGGCTCCAACCGCACATCCGTCCTCGCGATGGCCGCCGCCGCCCCCGGCGCACACGTCCCCGACGCCCCCCTGATCGGCGATGTGGCCGACGCCGCCCAACGCATCGCCGCCTCCGGCCCCGGCATCACGCTCTTTGGCGGCGAAACCACGGTCGTGCTGAAGGGCAGGGGCCTTGGCGGCCGCAATCAGGAACTGGCCCTCCGCCTTGCACTTCTGGCCGAGGCGCAGACCTGGCCCGCCCCGTGGGTGTTCCTCTCGGGCGGCACCGATGGCCGCGATGGCCCGACCGAGGCCGCAGGCGCCCTCGTCGATCACGGCAGCCTCGCCCGAATGCGCGCCAAGGGCGTCGACCCTGTCGCGCGCCTGTCACAAAACGACAGCAACCCTTGCCTTGCCGCCTCGGATGATCTTCTGATGACGGGCGGCACCGGCACCAACGTGGCCGACCTGCAAGTGCTGATCAAAGGGCAACCATGACCACCCACATCGCCTTCACCAACCCCGGCCGGTTCTGGCGCGGCAACATCCACACCCACTCCACCCGCTCCGACGGGGTGCTGGCACCCGAAGAGGTCTGCCGCCGCTACCGTGCCGAAGGCTATGATTTCCTTGCCCTGACCGACCATTTCATCGGCACCTACGGCTATCCGATCGTCGACACCAAACCCTTCCGCAGCGACGGCTTCACCACCATCCTCGGCGCTGAACTGCACTCCGGCGCCATGTCGAACGGCGAACTTTGGCACATCCTCGCCGTTGGCCTGCCGCCCGATTTCGCGCCCTCGAACGCGCCCGGCTTCCTGCCCGTCGCGGGTCAGGAATCGGGGCCCGAAATCGCCGCCCGCGCCGTCGCTGCCGGTGCCTTCGTCGCCGTCGCGCACCCGCAATGGTCCGGCCTCACGCTGGCCGACGCCCGCTCGATCACCGCCGCCCACGCGGTCGAGATCTACAACCACGGCTGCGCCACCGGCTGCGACCGCCCCGATGGTGCCGCCATCGCCGACCTTCTTTTGACCGAAGGCCGCCGCCTCAGCCTCATCGCCACCGACGATGCGCATTTCCACGAGCCCGACCATTTTGGCGGCTGGGTCATGGTGAAAGCCACCGAAAACACGCCCGAAGCCTTGTTGCAGGCGCTGAAGGACGGTGCCTTCTACTCCTCCCAAGGGCCCGGAAATTCGCAGCGTCACCGTCGAAGGCGACCATGTCACCGTCGAATGTTCCGCCGCCGCCTCCGTCGTCGCACTGGGCCACGGCACTGGTGCCAAGGCCGTCCACGGTCACTCGATGACCCGCGCCTCCGTCCCGCTCGCTCGGCTCAACGCCTCGCCCTGGCTCCGCGTCGCGGTGATCGACGCTGCCGGCAAACGCGCCTGGTCGAACCCGATCTGGCTCTGACCGCCTCCCACCCCATCCCTCCCGCACAAGTAGGGAGGGAGGTTCTTGACCGCATCAAATCGCACTGCACACCTTGCGTGCCTTTGACCGACGCCTCACCCAGCGCCTCCCTCCCCCCTCGTGGGGGAGGGATGGGGAGGGGGGCTCACGGAAGGAAAGCCGATGATCACCGACATCGAGGACTACTTCACCCTCGGCTGCGGCCGCTGCGTCCGTTTCGCGATGCCCGACTGTTCCACCCGCCTCTGGGCCACAGGCCTCGCCGACCTGCGCCGCATCTGCCGCGATGCGGGGCTGACCGAGACGGTGAAATGGGGCCATCCCTGCTACATGCACGCCGGTCGCAACATTGCCCTGATCGGTGCCTTGCGCGGGGATTTCCGGCTGAACTTCTTCAATGCGGCCCTGCTGCAAGACCCCGACCGCGCCCTGGAACGCCAAGGCCCGAACACCCAGCACCCCGACAGCCTGCGCTTCACCGACCCCGGTGCGCCCCGTGCAATGGAACCCACGATCCGCGCCTATCTGGCCGAGGCGATGGGCTACGCCGAGGCCGGGGTTCTGCCCGCGAAACCGCAAACCGATATCGACCTGCCCCCCGAACTGATCGAAGCCCTCGACATGGACCCCGACCTTGCCGAGGCGTTCCACCGCCTGACCCCCGGCCGCCAGCGCAGCTACGTGATCCTCCTGTCGGGCGCAAAAACCTCCGCCACCCGGCTCAATCGCATCGAAAAAGCCCGCCCGCGCATCCTCTCCGGCAAAGGCGCGCAGGAGCGTTAAGCGGTTAACAACCCCTTAACGCTCCCATCAACCGTTTGAAGACAAACGCTTCTGAAAATGTCCCACCGTGGGACATCACAAGATCCCCGGCAACCGCAGCCCATGTTCCACCGCGCAATCGCGGGCGATCTCATACCCCGCATCCGCGTGCCGCATCACCCCCGTCGCCGGGTCATTCCACAACACATTCGACAGCCGCCGCGCCGCATCCTCGGTGCCATCGGCCACCACGACCATGCCGGAATGCTGGCTGAACCCCATCCCCACACCGCCCCCATGATGCAGCGACACCCAAGTGGCCCCCGACGCCGTATTCAACAAGGCATTGAGAAGCGGCCAGTCGCTCACCGCGTCCGACCCATCCTTCATCGCCTCCGTCTCCCGGTTCGGGCTCGCCACCGACCCCGAGTCCAGATGATCCCGCCCGATCACGATCGGCGCCTTCAACTCGCCGCTCGCGACCATCGCGTTGAACATCAGCCCCGCCCTGTGCCGGTCACCCAGCCCGATCCAGCAGATCCGCGCCGGCAGCCCCTGAAACGCGATCCGCTCCCGCGCCATGTCAAGCCAGTTGTGCAGGTGCTCATTCGCCGGGAACAGCCGCTTCATCGCCGCATCGGTCTTGTAGATATCTTCCGGGTCGCCACTGAGGGCGCACCACCGGAACGGCCCGATCCCCCGGCAGAACAGCGGCCGGATATAGGCCGGCACGAACCCCGGAAACGCAAACGCGTTCTCCAACCCTTCATCCAGCGCCACCTGCCGGATGTTGTTGCCATAATCCAAGGTCGGCACGCCTGCGTTCCAGAAATCCACCATTGCCGCGACATGGGTCTTCATCGACGCCCGCGCGGCATGCTCTACTGACTTTGGGTCCGTCTCGCGCGCGGCCTTGGCCTGCTCCACCGTCCAGCCCTGCGGCAAATAGCCGTTCAACGGATCGTGGGCGCTCGTCTGGTCCGTCACGATGTCTGGCCGCACACCCCCGGCTTTCATCCGCCGCACCAGTTCCGGGAACACATCCGCCGCGTTTCCCAGCAGGCCGACCGACTTCGCCTCGCCCGCTGCCGTCCACTCGGCGATCATCGCCAAAGCCTCGTCCAGCGTTCGCGCCTTCGCGTCGACATAGCGGGTGCGCAGGCGGAAATCGATCCGCGTCTCGTCACACTCTACCGCCAGGCAGCACGCCCCGGCCATCACCGCCGCCAACGGCTGCGCCCCGCCCATGCCACCAAGGCCCCCGGTCAGGATCCAGCGCCCCTTCAACGATCCGCCGTAATGCTGCCGCCCTGCTTCGGCAAAAGTCTCATACGTTCCCTGCACGATGCCTTGCGTGCCGATATAGATCCATGACCCCGCCGTCATCTGGCCGTACATCGCCAGACCCTTCTTATCCAACTCGTTGAAATGGTCCCACGTCGCCCAATGCGGCACGAGGTTCGAATTCGCGATCAGCACCCGCGGCGCGTCCTTGTGGGTGCGGAAGATCCCCACAGGCTTGCCCGATTGCACCAGAAGCGTCTCGTCCGCCTCCAGATCGCGCAAGCTGGCAACGATCCGGTCAAAATCCTCCCACGTCCGCGCCGCCCGCCCGATGCCGCCGTAAACCACCAGTTCATGGGGATTTTCCGCCACATCCGGGTGCAGGTTGTTCATCAGCATCCGCAAGGGTGCCTCGGTCAGCCAGCTTTTCGCGCTGATCTCGGTGCCGGTCGCGGGATAGATGTCGCGGGTGTTGTGGCGGGTCATGTCAAAGCTCCGGCAAAGGGGTCAGGGTGGCGTGGGCAAGGCTGCCGTCGGCCACCATCAGGGCGGCGGCGGCAAGATCGGGGGCAAGGTAGCGGTCATCTTCCAGCGCCGGCACGTCGCGGCGGATGCGCGCAACGGCCCGCTGCAACGGGGGCGAGGTTTCCAACGGCGCGCGGAACCCGATGCCTTGGGCCGCGCACAAAGCCTCGACCCCAAGGATCGCCTGCAGGTTTGCATTCATCCGCACCAGCCGCCGCGCGCCATGGGCGGCCATGCTGACGTGATCTTCCTGGTTGGCTGAGGTTGGGGTGGAATCGATCACTGTCGGATGCGCCAGATGCTTGTTTTCGCTCATCAAAGCCGCTGTCGTAACCTCGGCGATCATGAAACCAGAGTTCAACCCCGGCTTCGGCGTCAGGAACGCTGGCAGATCGAATGACAGCACCGGATCGACCATCAATGCCACCCGCCGCTGCGCAATGGCGCCAATCTCGGCCAAGGCCATCGCGATCATATCTGCTGCAAAGCCAACGGGTTCGGCGTGGAAGTTTCCACCAGACACGATTTTTCCGTCGGTCAGAACAAGGGGGTTGTCCGTCGCTGCGTTTGCCTCCACCTCCAGCGTCCGCGCGGCCATCCGCAGCACGTCCATCGCGGCGCCGGTTACCTGCGGCTGGCAGCGGATGCAGTAGGGGTCCTGCACGCGCGTATCGCCCTCACGGTGGCTTTCGCGAATTTCCGAGCCGTCCAGCAGATCCCGCATCGCCGCTGCCGCCTCGATCTGCCCGGCATGGCCGCGAAGCGAGTGGATTTCGGGCGCAAGTGGCGCGGTGGAGCCCATGATCGCGTCGGTTGACATGGCGCTTGTCACCAGTGCCGTCTGCGCCGCGCGCCAGCCGTCAAACAACCCTGCCAGCGCGTAAGCTGTCGAAAACTGTGTGCCATTGATCAGCGCCAACCCTTCCTTCGGGCCCAGCACCACTGGCTGCAACCCAGCCCGCTCCAACGCTTCGCGACCCGCCAGCGTTTCGCCCGCGAAAACCGCCTCGCCTTCACCGATCATCGCCGCCGCCATATGGGCAAGGGGGGCCAGGTCACCCGACGCCCCGACCGAGCCTTGCGCCGGGATCACAGGCACCACGCCCTTGGCCAGCATGCCTTCGATCAACGTCACGATGTCCCACCGCACGCCAGACGCCCCGCGCCCGAGGGACAGAAGTTTCAACGCCATCATCAGCCGAACGGTCGCCGGCTCCATCGCCTTACCAACTCCGCAGCAATGGCTCAGGATCAGATTTTTCTGAAGCGTGGCAGTATCTTCCGGTGCGATCTTCAGGCTGGCCAGCTTGCCAAACCCGGTGTTCACGCCGTAGACCGCCGCCGTCCCGGCCGCCGCGCGGGCAATGTGCGCCGCCGCCGCCACGACCCCCGCCTTGGCCGAAGGGTCCAGCCGCGCAGGCGCCGCCTCGCGCCAGATGCGTTCCAGTTGCCGCAGAGTGGTGCGGCCGGGGTTCAGGATTTCAGCGGTCAATTTCGCCTCCGAAAATGCGGGAATGAAGCGGGGTCGCGCCAATGCGGTAAGACAGTTCCGCCGGATTCCGCGCCTCCCAGATGCACAGGTCAGCGCGTTGGCCCGTTTCGATGCGGCCCCGGTCGGCCAGCCCGAGCGCCGCCGCCGCATGGACGGTCGCGCCCATCAGCGCCTCTTCCGGTGTCAGGCGGAAAAGCGTGCAGGCCATGTTCATCGCCAGTGGCAATGAGGCGATTGGCGACGATCCGGGGTTCATGTCGGTCGCCACCGCCATCCGCACCCCCGCCGCGCGCAAGGCGGCGATTGGCGGGGCCTGCGTCTCGCGCAGCGTGTAGAACGCGCCCGGCAGGATCACCGCAACCGTCCCCGCCGCTGCCATCGCCGCCACGCCATCCGCCGCCAGATATTCCAGATGGTCCGCCGACAGCGCGCCGTGTTCAGCGGCCATCACAGCGCCCTTGAGGTCCGACAATTGTTCGGCGTGCAGCTTCACCGGAAGGCCCAGCTCTGCCGCCACTGCAAACAGCGGGCGCAGTTCGGCGGGTGAAAACGCGATCCCCTCGCAAAACGCGTCGACCTGATCGACCAACCCCTGGGCATGGGCCGCCCGCAGCGAGGGAATTGCGACTTCCGCGATATAGGCAGCGGCGCGGCCGGAGAATTCGGGCGGAATGGCATGTGCTGCCAGATGCGTCGTCACCACATGCACGCGCCGGGCGTCCGCCATGGCGCGCGCGACACGAAGCACCTTGACCTCGTCCGCCACGGTCAGCCCATAGCCCGACTTCACTTCGACCACTGTCGCGCCTGCTGCGATCATCAGGTCAATCCTGTGCAGGGCGGTTGCCAGAAGTTCCGCTTCGGATGCTGCCCGCGTTGCCTTCACCGTGGACAGAATCCCCCCTCCGGCCCGCGCGACCGCCTCATAGCTTGCGCCGTTCAGCCGCATCTCGAACTCGGCCGCGCGGTCACCGCCAAAGACCACATGGGTGTGACAGTCAATGAGGCCGGGCGTAACCAGGCGTCCTCCGCAGCCCATGCGGCTAAAGCTTTGGTATGGCGACGGAATCTCTGCAGATTTTCCCACCCAGACAACTTTTGCGTCCGCGACGGCAACCGCCCCGTCAGGGATCAGCCCATAGCCACCGGTCATCGTGGCAAGTGTGGCATCGGTCAGGAGCAGCGACATTGGGACCTTGCTTTATGTCTGCGTGTTTGGCTAATATGTCTATACATAACTGCGTATGTCAAGCGAGGCCAAAATGATCCTGCACGCGCAAGCTGCCCTGCTCCCGGACGGTTGGGCAAAGGATGTGCGGATCACGGTCTCCGAGGGCCGGATCACCGATGTCACCGCCAACACCGCTCCCGAAGGTGAGCGCCACGCACTTATCCTGCCGGCGCCGGTCAACCTTCACTCCCACACCTTTCAGCGTGCGATGGCCGGGCTGACCGAGGCGCGGACGGCAGGGCAGGACAGTTTCTGGACCTGGCGCACCCTGATGTACCGCTTCCTCGACCATCTCACCCCCGAAGACGTGGAGGCCATCGCCGCCCTCGCGATGATCGAGATGGCCGAGGCGGGCTATGCTGCGGTTGCCGAATTTCACTACCTTCACCACCAGCCCGGCGGTGCGCCCTACGACAATCCCGCCGAGCTTTCGGCTCGTATCGCCGCCGCCGCTGCCGACACGGGGTTTGGCCTGACCCTGCTGCCGGTGCTCTATGAACAGGGCGGCTGCGATGGGCGGGCTCTGGCTGGCGGGCAATTGCGGTTTGGCTGCGACCTCGACCGCTTTCAGGCCCTGCACGCCGCCGCCCGGCAAGCCCTTGCCCGTCCCGACGACGGCACTGGCGTTGCTCCCCATTCTCTCCGCGCCGTCAGCCGCGCCTCTTTGGTCGAGGTTGCCCGAAACCAGGGCCCGATCCACCTGCACCTCGCCGAACAGGTGGCCGAGGTGGCCGAAGTCCAGGCCGCCTATGGCGCCCGCCCGGTCGAATGGGCGCTTGCAAATCTGCCCGTCGACCAGCGCTGGTGCATGATTCACGCCACTCAGATGCAGCCCGGTGAAACCGTCAGACTGGCGAAAACCGGCGCGGTTGCCGGCCTTTGCCCAATCACCGAGGCGAACCTTGGCGACGGTATCTTTGACGGCCCCGGCTGGCAGGCCGCTGGGGGGCGGCTTGGCGTCGGCACCGACAGCAACGTGCAAATCTCGCTGACCGGCGAACTTCGGCTGCTGGAGTATTCCCAACGCCTTGGCCAGAAAGCCCGGGCCGTGATAGCCGATGCCAGCCGTTCGACAGGTCGCGTGCTTCTGGACGCGAGCCTTCAGGGTGGCGCTCAGGCCGCAGGCCGCAGATCGGGGGCCATCGCTCCGGGCCGATGGGCGGACTTGATGGTTCCCGACACGTCGGATGTCGAGGATCAGTCCGGTGATACCCTTCTTGACGCATGGATATTCGCCAGCCGTGAGCGCCCGGTCCGCGACCTGTGGACCGCAGGCCGCCACATCGTTGCATCCGGCCGCCACATCGCCCGTGACCGGATCGAAGCGCGCTACCGCAGCCGCCTTTCCGCCCTCAAGGCCCGCGCATGACCGGCGGATGGGAAGCGGTCCGCGCCGAGGTTCTGCGCCGCATCCGCGCGCGCCAATGGCCTCCCGGTGGACTTATTCCCGGCGAGGAAAGCCTTGCGCAGGAATTCAACGTCGCCCGCGCCACCGTCAACCGTGCGCTGCGTGATCTGGCCGAGGCGGGCGTGATCGAACGCAAGAAACGCGCCGGAACCCGGGTTGCCGAACTTCCCGTCCGCCGCGCAAAGCTGGATATTCCGGTGATCCGGCAGGATGTGGAAGCGAAGGGCCTGACCCACGGTTTCGACCTTCTGGCCGACGATACATGCCCCGCCCCGGTTCCCGTCACCTCGCGCCTCGGTCTGCCCGAAGGTGCCATCCTGCGCCATCTGGAAACCCTGCACATGGCAGGCGGGCGGCCCTATGTGCTGGAAGACCGCTGGCTGAACCCCGCCGTCCTGCCAAACACGGCCCCCGATTTCGGCGCGCTGAGCGCCAACGAATGGCTGGTGACCCATGTCAGCCTCGTATCCGGCGACATCACCTTCACTGCCGAAGCCGCGACATTGCGCGAAGCGGCCGTCCTTGGCGTACCCCTGGGCACCGCGCTTTTCATCGCCGAGCGCACCACCTTCGGCACCCTTGGCCCTGTTACCTACGTCCGCCTTGCCCATGCGCCGGGGCATCGGGTGCAGATGACGTTCTAGGCCAGATGCCGTGCCACCAATTGCGCCAGCCGCCGGTGCAACGGCGCGATCCGGTGCCGGATGTGCAGCGCCGCAAACACCGGCTGGCGCAAGACCGGCGCATCCGCCACCAGCCGGAAGCCACCCGCTGTCAACGCCTCGGCGGTCTTTTCCAGCACATAGCCCGACCCGCCCATCGCCATGAGCAGTGAAACCACCGACGCCGATTGGCCCACCGAAACGGCGGCCCCCGCCAGCCCCGGCGTCAACTGGCGATGCATTTCCTCGAACGCGGGCGAGAAATGGGCGAAGACAAAGCGATCCGCCGTCACCTCTGCCAAGCGATCGGTATCGGTTGAAACCATGCGATACCCCACATCGCCCACACTTTCGAAATGCAGGTCGGGGTGCGGTTTGGGGCTGAACATCACCGCGAAATCCAGAATTCCCGTCAGCAGATCGGCGCACATCTGGTTGGAGTAATCCGGCTCGATGTAGAACGCGGCTTCGGGCAGAGCTTGCCGGAACCCCGTCATCCAGTCGCCCAGATACAGCGCCGCCAGATCGTTCTGGATGCCCAGTCGCACCAGATGCGCCGCCCCTTGCGGAATCTGGATCCGCCGCCGCGCCTCGTTCCATTCGTGGCGCAAGGCGCGGGCATGCGGCTCGAACCGCTTGCCCTCTGCCGTCAGATCCGTGCCTGCCCGCGACCGGTCGAAAAGCCGCGACCCCACAGCTTGTTCCAACGCCGTCACGCGCGACGACACGGTGGATTGCGTGATCCCCAGCCGGTCCGACGTTCGGTGAAAACTGCGCGTTTCGGCAAGGTCAAGAAAGGTATCCAGAAGCTCGATCTGCATGGCGTCCTCTGATCGGGTTCTTCGATCAATAGGCTGCCGTTTGCCGAATTGAAAGCCACCGCACGCGGCATGATAGTGGCGCGAAGAAACGGGAGGGCAACGATGACCGAATTTGCAAGCGCACGGGTGGTCATCATCGGCGGCGGCGCTGTCGGGGCGTCGTGCCTTTACCATCTGGCCAAGGCTGGCTGGACCGACTGCCTGCTTTTGGAAAAGAACGAACTGACCGCCGGTTCCACCTGGCACGCGGCGGGCAACGTGCCGACCTTCTCGGCCTCGTGGTCGATCATGAACATGCAGCGCTATTCCGCGGGCCTTTACCGCGGCCTCGGCGCGGCGGTCGATTACCCGATGAACTATCACGTGACCGGGTCGGTCCGCCTTGGCCATTCGCCGGAGCGGTTGCAGGAATTCAAGCGTGTCGTCGGCATGGGACGCACGCAAGGCATGGACCTCGCGATCCTCGGCCCTGACGAAATCCGCGCGAAGTATCCCTTCGTCGAAACCCACGATCTGTCCGGCGCACTTTTCGACCCCTATGATGGCGACATTGATCCGGCACAACTGACCCAGGCGCTTGCCAAGGGTGCGCGCAACCTTGGCGCGCGGGTGGAACGGTTCTGCCCGGTCACCGACGCGCGCTGGACCGGGACGGAGTGGGTGCTGTCCACCCCAAAAGGCGAGGTCCGCGCCGAATACGTGGTGAACGCCGCCGGCTATTACGCCCGCGAAGTCGCCAAGATGTTCAAGCGCGACCTGCCGATGATGGTGATGAGCCATCAATACATGCTGTTCGACACCATCCCCGAAATCGCCGCCCATTCGGCCGAAACCGGGGGCAAGCTGCCGCTTCTGCGCGACGTCGACAGCTCTTACTATCTGCGTCAGGAAAAGCACGGCTTCAACCTTGGCCCGTATGAACGCAACTGCCGCGCGCACTGGAACACGCCCGACGACCCGTTCCCGCAGGACTTTTCGTTCCAGTTGTTTCCCGACGATCTGGAGCGGTTGGAATGGTACATCGCCGACGCGATGGCCCGCGTGCCGCTGCTGGAAAAGGCCGCGCTGACCAAGGTCATCAACGGCCCGATTCCCTACACCCCGGACGGCAACCCGCTGATCGGCCCGATGCCCGGCGTTCCGAACGCGTTCGAGGCTTGTGTGTTCACCTTCGGCATCTGTCAGGCCGGCGGCGCGGGCAAGGTTCTGGCCGAATGGGTCACCGAAGGCGGCACCGAATGGGACATGTGGTCTTGCGACCCACGCCGCTTCACCGGCTGGGAAGATCAAGACTACTGCGTCCAGAAGGGGATGGAGGTCTACGGCCACGAATACGGGATGCATTTCCCGATGGCACGCTGGCCGGCAGCCCCCGATCGCAAACTGTCGCCGGTGCATGAACGAGTGAAGGCCCTGGGCGCCGTCATGGCGCCTTACAACGGCTGGGAACGCGCCGAATGGTTCGCGCACCCCGGTGACGACACTTCGTGGGAGGCGACGCAGACGTGGAACCGCGCCGGCCCGTGGGAGGCCCGCATCGCCGCCGAATGTGCTGCCGTGCGCGACGGGGCAGGGGTGCTGGACCTGCCCGGCTTCACCCGCCTCCGCCTTTCCGGCCCCGGTGCCCGCGCGCATCTGGATAGCCTGACCGCCAGCCGCCTGCCACCCGACGGCAAGATCGGGCTGGCCTACTTCGCCGATGCGCGTGGCCGGATCGTGACCGAAATGACGGTGCTGCCGTTCAACGATGAAGACATTGGCGTGATTACCGCCGCCGTCGCGCAAAAGCACGATGCCGACCTGATCCGCCGGGGCTTGCCCGACAGCGTGACGCTGGAAGACTGGTCCGACCGCATCCACTGTTTCATCGTCACCGGCCCGAAGGCTCGCGATATCCTCGCCCCCATCACCGAGGCCGACCTGTCGCTGCCGTGGCTGTCGATCCAGTATTTCGCCAAGGTTGCGGGCCGCGACGTGGCACTTGTCCGCGTCAGTTTTGCGGGCGAGCTTGGCTGGGAAATCCATTGCGACCGGGCCGATGCGCAAACGATCTACGACGCGCTCTTGCAAAGCGGCGCGGTGCCGTTCGGCATGCGGGCGCTGAACAGCCTGCGCATCGAAAAGGGCTACCGGGCCTGGAAGGGTGATCTGTCCACCGACTATTCGCTGCTGGAAGGCGGCCTCGAGCGGTTCATCGACTGGACCAAGGAGTTTCCCGGCAAGGCAGCGCTTGCGGCCGAGAAACAGCGCGGCGTGACCAAACGTTTCGTCGCCCTGAAGGTTGCCACCGGCCCCGCCGACCCGCCTTACATGGCCAACCTTTGGCATCAGGGCCGCATCGTCGGCGAGGTGACTTCGGCCGCAATGGGCCACCGCGTCGGGCATGGGGTGGCGCTGGGAATGTTGAGGGCCGATCTTGCGGTGCCGGGAACGGCTCTGGAGGTGGAGGTTTACGGCGAGCGGCTGGCGGCGGAAGTGCTGGGCCTTGGCGCGGCCTGGGATGCGAAAAACGAGCGGATCAAGGCGTGACGGGCCGACCGGGGGCCAGCCCCCGGACCCCCGGGATATTTGAGGACAGATGAATGGCTGAGATTCCAAGGCAGGCACGGGCGGTCGTCATCGGGGGCGGGGTGTCGGGCTGTTCGGTGGCCTATCATCTGGCCAGGATGGGCTGGAGCGATGTGGTGCTGCTGGAGCGCAAGCAGTTGACCAGCGGCACCACATGGCACGCCGCCGGGCTGATCGGGCAATTGCGCGGGTCTGCCAACATGACACGGCTGGCGAAGTATTCCGCCGATCTTTACGTCAAGCTTGCCGCTGAAACCGGGGTGGAAACGGGGATGCGGCAGGTGGGCAGCATCTCGGTGGCGCTGACCGAGGCGCGCCATGAGGAGCTGTTGCGCCAAGCCACCGTCGCGCGGATCTTCGATGTCGAGGTGCACGAGATTTCGCCGGCCGAGGCGAAGGCGAAGTATCCGCATTTGAACATCGAGGGCGTCGTGGGGGCGGTGGCCTTGCCGCTCGATGGCCAATGCGATCCGGCCAACATCGCGATGGCGCTGGCCAAGGGTGCCCGGATGCGCGGCGCGCAGATTTTCGAGCATACCAGGGTCACTGGGGTGACGAAGGC
Organism: uncultured Alphaproteobacteria bacterium; assembly: GCA_963822435.1. Taxonomy (GTDB): domain Bacteria; phylum Pseudomonadota; class Alphaproteobacteria; order Rhodobacterales; family Rhodobacteraceae; genus JAUYQR01. Next base: position 1,099,930 of record CAWGHN010000004.1, on the reverse strand, counting down.
GGCGGGCCGTGTCACCGGCGTCGATTACATCGGCGCGGATGGCGAACCCGGCCACATCGCCACCGATGTCGTGGTGAACTGCGGCGGCATGTGGGGGCGTGACCTGGCCGAGGCTTCGGGCGTCACCCTGCCGCTGCATGCCTGCGAGCATTTCTACCTTGTCACCGAACCCGTCGAGGGGCTTGGCCATCTGCCCGTCCTGCGGGTGCCGGACGAATGCGCCTATTACAAATCTGACGCAGGCAAGATGATGGTCGGCGCCTTCGAGCCCCGGGCCAAGCCTTGGGGCATGACGGGCTGGGGCCAGTCGGGCATCCGCGACGATTTCATGTTCGACACGCTGCCCGAGGATTGGGACCACTTCCAGCCGATCCTCGAACACGCGATGAACCGCCTGCCTCTGTTCCAGACCGCCGGCATCCACACCTTCTTCAACGGTCCGGAAAGCTTTACCCCGGACGATCGCTACTATCTGGGCGAGGCGCCGGAACTGGGCGGATACTGGGTGGCCGCGGGTTACAACTCGGTCGGCATCGCCGGGTCGGGTGGGGCTGGCATGGCGCTGGCGCACTGGATCACCGAGGGCGAGGCGCCCTTCGATCTGTGGGAGGTCGATATCCGCCGCGCCCAGCCCTTCCAGCGCAACCGCAGCTACCTGAAGGAGCGGGTGTCCGAAACGCTTGGCCTTCTTTACGCCGATCACTTCCCCTACCGGCAAGTCGTCACCTCGCGCGGGGTGCGCCGCTCGCCGATCCACGATCACCTGAAGGCCCGTGGGGCGGTCTTTGGTGAGGTTGCCGGATGGGAGCGCGCCAACTGGTTCGCCAATGACGGGCAAGAGCGAGAGTATCGCTATTCCTGGAAACGGCAGAACTGGTTCGACAACCAGCGCGCCGAACACATGGCAGTGCGCGAGGGCGTCGGCTTTTTCGACATGACCTCGTTTGGCAAGATCCGGGTCGAGGGACGGGACGCCTGCCGCTTTCTGAACCGCGTCGCCTCGGCCGAGATGGATGTGGCCACGGGCCGCATCGTTTATACCATGTTCCTCAATGATCGCGGGGGGATAGAGGCCGATCTTACCGTGACGCGGCTCTCCGAGACCGCTTACCTGCTGGTCGTCCCCGGCGCTACCTTGCCACGCAACCTCGCGTGGCTGCGCGCCCATGTCGGCGAAGATTTTGCCGTGATCACCGATATGACCGCCGCCGAATCCGTGCTTTGCGTCATGGGGCCGAAATCGCGCGCGTTGATGCAGCGGCTCAGCCCGGCGGACTTCAGCAACGCCGCCCACCCCTTTGGCACCGCACGCGAAATCGAGGCGGGAATGGGCCTTGCCCGCGCGCACCGGGTCACCTATGTGGGCGAGCTTGGCTGGGAGCTTTATGTGAGCGCCGACCAGACCGCCCATGTGTTCGAGGCGATCGAGGCGGCGGGGGCGGACCTTGGGCTGAAGCTCTGCGGCCTCCATACCCTCGACAGTTGCCGTATCGAGAAAGCCTACCGCCACTGGGGCCACGACATCACCGACGAAGACCATGTTCTTGACGCGGGCCTCGGCTTTACCGCCAGCCGCAAGAAACCCGCCTACATCGGTCGCGAGGCTGTGCTGCGGCGCGAGGAGGACGGCGTGCCGCGCAAGCTTGTCCAGTTTCGTCTGGTCGACCCCGAGCCGCTTCTCTTCCACAACGAAGCCCTTGTCCGTGACGGTCAGATCGTCGGACCTGTCACATCGGGCAACTATGGCCACTTCCTCGGCGGTGCCATCGGCATGGGCTATGTTCCGTGCAAGGGTCAGACCGACGCCGATATCCTTGGTTCCAGCTATGAGATCGAGGTTGCCGGTCAGCGTCACAAGGCCGTCGCTTCGCTCGCTCCGATGCACGATCCTAAATCCGAACGGGTGCGCGCATGAGCCGCCATCCGCGCGGGGCGGCAGCGGAACGGCCTGCTTCACCGAAATCGACGATTTGACCTGCGGGAGTAACGCATCATGACCGACCTTGGCGACATCTGCGAACCCGCCCGCGCTCGCCGCCCCGGCGGCCGCTCGGCCCGCGTGGCGATGCGCGCGGCTCCACTGAGCGACGATGTGCGCCCCGTCCGCCCCGGCATGCCTGGCGGCCGCTACAAGCCTTTGACCGACGAAGGCGTGCGCCAGATCCACGCGGCCGCCCTTGATGCGCTGGAACAGATCGGCCTTTCGCAAGCCCCGCCCTCGGGGGTGGAGATCATGACCAAAGCCGGCGCGATCCAAGGCGACGACGGCCGCCTGCGTTTTCCCCGCGCGCTGGTCGAAGACATGCTGGCCGTCGCCGCCCGCGACATCACGCTCCACGCCCGCGACCCGCGCTACGACCTGCACCTGTCGGGCAGCAACGTCCACTACGGCACGGCTGGCGCTGCGGTGCATATCGTCGACCCGATCACGCTGGAATACCGCGATTCGACCGCGCAAGACCTCTATGATGCCGCCCGCCTCGTCGACAACCTCGACAACATCCACTTCTACCAGCGCACGATGGTCTGCCGCGACGTGGTGGATAACCGCGAAATGGATCTCAACACCCTCTACGGCAGCCTGTCGGGCACGGTCAAACACGTCGGCACCTCGTTCTCCGACCCCGCGCATGTTGCCGATTGCTTTGACCTGATCCACATGGTTGCGGGTGGCGAGGAAAAGTGGCTGGAACGCCCGTTCGTCAGCAATTCCAACTGCTTCGTCGTCCCCCCGATGAAATTCGCCGAGGAATCCTGCATCACGATGGAGGATTGCATCCGCCGTGGCATGCCGATGCTGCTCCTCTCCGCAGGGCAGGCGGGGGCTACCGCTCCGGCCCCCATCGCGCTGACTATCGTGCAGGCCGTTGCGGAATGTCTGGCCGGCGTCGTCTACGCCAATTCGATCAAGAAGGGCGCGCCTTGCATCTTCGGCACGTGGCCCTTCGTCAGTGACCTGCGCACAGGTGCGATGTCCGGCGGCAGCGCCGAACAGGCACTTCTGACCGCAGGCTGCGCCCAGATGCACCGCTTCTACGACCTGCCGGGCGGCGCTGCTTCGGGCATCAGCGACAGCAAACTCCCCGACATGCAGGCCGGGTGGGAGCAAGGCATCACCAACGCCCTCGCCGGTCTTGCCGGTCTGAACATGTGCTACGAGGCGGTCGGGATGCACGCCTCGCTCCTTGGCTTCTGCCTTGAGTCGCTCGTCCTTGGCGACGACCTTCTCGGCCAGACCATGCGCCTTGTGCGCGGCATCGACGTGACCCCCGACACCACCTCGCTTGACGCGATGAAAGAGGTCTGCCTTGGCGGCCCCGGCCACTACCTTGGCTCTGACCAGACGCTGCGTCTGATGCAGACCGAATACATCTATCCCAAGGTCGGCAACCGCATGTCGCCAAAGGAATGGAACGAGGCTGGCAAACCCCTGTTGCTTGATACCGCGATTGCCCGCAAGAATGCGATTCTCGCCAAGGCTGGCAGCCGGATCGATCCGGAAATCGACGCAATGATCCGGGCAAAATACAACATCTACTTCAAGTGAGGTCTCAATGATCCCCGCCAACATGCTGAAATTCTACATCAATGGTCAGTGGGTCGACCCCATTTCAAAAGCGCGGATGGGTGTCGAAAACCCCGCGACCGAGGAAATCGTCTGCGAAGTCGCGATGGGCAACGAAGCCGACGCCGACCGCGCCATCCTCGCTGCCCGTGCCGCATTCGATAGCTGGACCTACCGCCCGGTCGCCGAACGCATCGCCGTCATGAAGCGGGTGCTGGAGGTTTACAACGATCGCTACGAAGACTTCGCTCAGGTCATGTCCACCGAAATGGGCGCGCCGATCACCTGGGCGCGTGCCGCACAGGCCTGGGCCGGTCAGGTCCACATGGAGGCCACGATCAAGGCCGCCGAGGAAATGGTCTGGGAATACAATCGTGGCACCACCCGGATCATCTACGAAGGCATCGGCGTCTGCTCGCTGATCACGCCGTGGAACTGGCCGATGAACCAGATCGCCTGCAAGGTCGCCCCGGCGCTGATCGCAGGCTGCACGATGGTCTTGAAGCCGTCCGAAATCGCCCCTCTTTCCGGCACCCTCTTCGCGCAGGTCTGCCATGATGCGGGCGTGCCGCCGGGTGTGTTCAACCTCGTCCACGGCGCGGGGCCCGAGGTTGGCGCGCGCATGTCGACGCACCCCGAGGTCGACATGGTGTCCTTTACCGGTTCCACCCGTGCCGGCACGCAGATCGCTGCCGCCGCCGCCCCCACCGCCAAGCGCGTGGCGCAGGAAATGGGCGGCAAATCCCCCAACATCATCCTGCCCACGGCGAACATCGCCGAAGCCGTCGCCGCCGGTGTCACCGCCGTGATGTCGAATACTGGCCAATCCTGCGATGCGCCGACCCGGATGCTGGTGCCCCGCGCGCGGCACGCCGAGGCCCTTGCAGCGGCGAAAGAAGCTGCCGAGGCGATAAAGGTTGGCGATCCGCGGGATGAGGCCACCGTCATGGGGCCGCTCGTCTCGAAACTTCAGTTCGACAAGGTGCAGCGCCTGATCCAGGCTGGCATCGACGAAGGTGCCACCCTCGTCACCGGCGGCGTCGGTCGCCCGGCCGACCTCAACCGCGGCTGGTTCGTTCGGCCCACGGTCTTTGGCGACGTGGTCAATTCCATGACCATCTCCAAGGAAGAAATCTTCGGGCCGGTCCTCGCGATCCAGCCCTACGACAGCATCGAAGATGCGATCACCCAAGCCAACGACACGATCTACGGCCTCGCCGCCTACATCGCCGGCCCGGTCGAGGATGCCAAGCCTGTCGCGCGCCGCCTGCGCGCCGGCACGATCAACCTGAACTACCCCGACTGGGATACCTCTGCCCCGTTCGGCGGCTACAAGCAGTCCGGCAATGGCCGCGAATACGCCGATTGGGGCATCCACGACTTTTGCGAAGTGAAGGGCATCGTCGGCTACGGCGAATGAAACCGACGGCGGCGGCGTGCAGCCGCCGCCCCATCAAGCCGCCCCATAAAGACGGACAGGGACACCATGCACTACGGTTACATCGGCCTCGGCAATCTTGGGGCCGCCTGCGCGGGCTGCCTGCTGAAGGCGGGCTTTCCGGTCACGGTCTATGACCTCAATCCCGCCCTTGCCGACCCGCTGATCGCCCAGGGCGCGGCCCTTGCGACCAGCGCCGAGGCGCTTGCCGGGCAGGTCGATCACGTCCTGACCTGCCTGCCGTCCCCGGCCGTGTCCGAACGCGTGCTGCGAAACATCCTGCCCCACATGAAGCCGGGTGCACACTGGCTGGAAATGTCCACCTTGGGCCGTGACGAGGTGCTGAAACTGGCCGCCATCGCCAGCCAGGCCGGGGTGCGGATGATGGAACTGCCCGTCACCGGCGGCGTGCATCTGGCTTATCAGGGCAAGATCACCATGCTGGCGGGCGGCGACCGCGACCTTTTCGATCTGCACCACGCGGCCATGCAGGCGATGGGCGACCGCATCTTCCACATGGGGCCGCTCGGGTCGTCTTCGATCATCAAGGTCATCACCAACATGCTGGCTTTCATCCACCTGAAAGCCACGTCCGAGGCGCTGATGCTGGCCAAACGCGGTGGTCTTGACCTTGCGCAGGCATGGCATGCAATTCAGGCGTCTTCGGGCAATTCCTTTGTCCACGAAACCGAAGGCGCGCTTATCCTGAACGGCTCGTACGACATTGCCTTCAACATCGACCTCGCGCTCAAGGACCTCAGCTTTGCTTTGGGGTTTGGCAAGGAATTCGGCGTGCCGCTCGACCTCGCCTCGATGACGAACCAGACCTACATCGCGGCCAAGGCAGCCTACGGCGGCGAGGCGCAATCCCCGATGATTGCAAAACTGCTGGAGGATCTGCTCGGCACCGACCTTCGCGCCCCCGGCTTCCCGGCACGGCTTGAGTGACGCGGGAAAGACACAGCAATGAGCCTGACTGACGACACCGCCCGCCGCATGGCAACGCTCCTGCACCACCGCAAGGCCACGCTGGGGCAGGGCGACCCGGTGATACCGCCGATCGTGGCGTCGGCCACGTTCCATTTGCCAAGCGTGCAATCGGGCGGGCAGTTCTATGGCCGCAACGGCAACCCAAGTTGGGACGCAGTCGAGGCCCAGCTTTCGATCCTCGAAGATGCGGAGGCGGTCAGCTTTCCATCTGGCATGGCCGCGATCTCGGCCGCGCTTTTTGCCACGCTGAAAGCGGGCGATCGGCTGGTCATTCCGTCAGACGGATACTACGTCACACGGGTCTTGTCCGAAGGTTTCCTGAAGCCCCTCGGGATCGACGTTCACGCGATTGCCACTGCTGAATATGCGACGGCTGACTTTGCTGGTGCCGCCGTGATCTATCTGGAAACCCCGTCGAACCCCGGTCTGGACGTCGTGGACATCGCGACCGTTGCCGCACGGGCAAAGGCTGCGGGCGCTACGGTCATCGCCGATAACACCACGATGACGCCGTTGCTGCAAAGGCCGCTCGACCTTGGCTGCGATCTTGTCGTCGCCGCCGATACCAAGGCACCGGCTGGCCATTCGGACGTGCTGTTCGGCCATGTCGCCGGGCGTGAGCCTGCGCGGATGCAACGTGTGCGAGACTGGCGGCGGATGTCAGGGGCTATTCCGGGGCCGTTTGAGGCGTTCCTCACGCACCGCGGAATTGAAACTCTGGATGTCCGACTGGAGCGGATGTGCGCAAGTGCTGCGATCATCGCAGAACGGCTGGCTGCACACGCTGCCGTCAGGAACGTGCGTTATCCCGGTCTGCCGGGTGATCCGTCGCACTGGGCGGTCGGGCGTCAGATGGCGAATGGCGGGTTCCTGATCGGCTTCGAACTTGACGACGCCGGCACGGCAGAAGCCTTTCTTGCGCGCTGTCCTCTGGTCGAACAATCGACCAGCTTTGGCGGCACGCATTCTGCCGCCGAACGCCGTGCGCGATGGGGTGATGCTGTGGCCGAAGGGTTCATCCGACTGTCGGTCGGGGTAGAGCCGGTTGACGTGCTGTGGCAGGCCATAGACACGGCGCTGACGGCATGACCATCTGAACGCCGGGCGGGACAAGTGTCGCCCGATCTTCAGCGCGCTACAGCGCGTCGAGGATGCGCGCGGCTTCGACCTGCGGATCGCCCAGCTTCAAGCGGTCCTCGCCAGGGAAGAACCGCGCCCGGGTTGCCGTCGGCAGCGGCGCTGGCGTCGCGATCACCACGCGCGGCCCGTGTTTCGCGGCCTCGGCCTGCCAGCTTCGGGCCAGCCCGATCTGCGCCGCCTTGGTGGCACCATAGGCGCCAAAGAACGGCTGCCCGGCCCGTGCGTCGTCAAGAAAAATCGCCGTCCCGCCGTGGGCGCGCAGCAGCGGCTCGACCATCGGGATCAGCATCCCGGTGGCGCGGACGTTGGTCGCGATCGACTTGTCCCAATCCTTCTGGTCCAGATGCGCCGCCGGAGACAAGGGTGCGGCATGAATGGCGGCATGAACCCACAAGCCAAGCCCGCCCCAGCGGTCAAAGATCGACCGGCAGAGGTGGCGCATCGCATCGTCGTTGGTCGCGTCCATCGGTGCCAGCGTCAGCCCGCCCGCACCCGGCTGGCCAGCGCGCTTCACGCGGTCATCCAGATCTTCCAGCCCGCCCACCGTGCGGGCCACGGCCACAACCTGCCAGCCGCGCAGTGCCAGTTGTTCGGCCAGCGCCGCACCGAGGCCGCGTGAGGCACCGGTGACAAGGGCCACTTTGGGGGCGATCTTTTCGGTCATGCGTCATTCCTTGCGGGGCAGTCGGAGCCTCCGGCGGGAGTATTTTTGAAAAGAGCAAATGGCAAGGGCAGGGGTTACTCCGCTGCCTTCATCTCGAAGCCTTCTTCGATCTTGTCGGAGGGTGCGACGGGGTAATCCCCAGAAAAGCAGGCGTCGCAAAACCGCGGGTTCGCGGCGTCGCGTCCGGCCGCCTCGCCAGCCGCGCGGTAAAGGCCGTCAAGCGAGATGAACTTGAGGCTGTCTACGCCGATCCAGTCGCGCATCTCGTCCTCAGACATCGTCGCGGCAAGGAGTTTCGAGCGTTCAGGCGTGTCGACGCCGTAAAAGCAGGGCCAGGCCGTGGGCGGCGACGCGATGCGGAAGTGGACCTCGGCGGCGCCCGCCTCAAGGATCATGTCCTTGATCTTGCGGCTGGTGGTGCCGCGCACGACGGAATCGTCAACCAGAATCACCCGTTTCCCTTTGATCAGCGCACGGTTGACGTTCAGCTTCAGCCGCACGCCCATGTTGCGGATGCTGTCGGTCGGTTCGATGAAGGTCCGGCCCATGTACTGGTTGCGGATGATGCCCATCGCGTAGGGGATGCCGGATTGCTGGCTGTAGCCGATGGCGGCAGGGGTGCCGCTGTCGGGTACAGGGCAGACAAGATCGGCATCGACGGGGGCCTCAATCGCCAGTTCGACACCGATCTGGCGGCGGGTTTCATAGACAGACCGGCCACCGATGATGCTGTCGGGGCGGCTGAAATAGACGTTTTCAAAGATGCAGAAGCGGGATTTGGCGGGGGCGAAGGGGCGGGTCGAGTCCACCTTGTTGCCCTCGATCACCACCATTTCGCCCGGCTCGATCTCGCGCACGAAATCGGCGCCGATGATGTCAAGCGCGCAGGTTTCTGACGACAGTGCCCAACCGTGGTCGCCAAGGCGACCAAGGACCAGCGGGCGTACGCCCAAGGGGTCGCGCACGCCGATCAGCTTGGTGCGCGTCATAGCGACCACCGAGAACGCGCCTTCGACGCGACGCAGCGCGTCTTTGATACGTTCGGCCAGCGTCTTCTGGATCGACCGCGCCATCAGGTGGATGATGCATTCGCTGTCGGACGACGACTGGAAGATCGACCCGCGCTCGATCAGTTCGCGCCGCAGGGCAGAGGCGTTGGTCAGGTTGCCGTTGTGCGCAATGGCGCAGCCGCCCATCGAAAACTCGCCGAAGAAGGGCTGCACGTCGCGGATCGCGGTCGAGCCTTTCGATCCGGCGGTGGAATAGCGCACATGGCCGATGGCAAGGCTGCCCGGTAGTGTGTCCATCACGTCGGACTTGGTGAAATTGTCGCGCACATAGCCAAAACGGCGGGCAGAGTTGAACCCCTGGTCGGGATGGTAGCTGACGATCCCGCCAGCCTCCTGGCCGCGGTGCTGCAGGGCGTGCAGGCCCAGTGCCACGAAGTTCGAGGCGTCGGCAACGCCGACCACGCCGAAGATGCCGCACTCTTCCTTCAGCTTGTCGTCATCGAAGGGGTGCGAGCGGAACGGTTGCATGGGAAGCGACTCCTTGCGCAAGGCGTGCCTTCCTTTAGGCCACCGCCGCGCCAGTGTCACGCCCGTAATGCCGCATCGCGGCGGCTCAGTTGGCCGGGGCCGGTGCCGGTTCGGGTGCCGGTTCGGGTGCGACTTCGGCGCCGCCCGGCACGCAGACATCGGTCAGTTCGTTGTAGCGGGCAACGATCCAGCCGGGGGCGTCGGTGGGGATGTTTTCGTCGATGTTGGCCTGGAAGTTGGCGAAAACCTTGGCGGTGCGGCTGTCGTCGATCATCGGGATGGCCTGATCTGACAGCACACGGTCATAAACGATGAAGGCGACCGCGATCAACAGCACACCCCGCAGCGCGCCGAACAGAAAGCCAAGCGCCTGGTCAATGCCACCAAGAGCCGAGCGTTGCACGGCCGAAGAAAACAGTGGAGTGAACAGCGCCGCCACGATCAGGCCGATCGCGAATACCCCTGCAAAGGCCGCGACGACGGACAGTTCGCAACTGTCTGACAGGAACTCGCCGACCACGGGCAATTCCTTGACCAGCGGCTGTGCCGAGGGCGCGAAGATGAAGGCCAGGATCGCAGCGCCCACCCAGCCGAGGATCGCCATCAACTCGCGGACCAACCCGCGCGAGAAGGCCAGGATCGCCGAGATCACCACGATCAGAGCCGCCCCGCCATCGACTGCGGTCAAATTTTCCATGCGTCGTCCCCGTTTCGTCCTGTCATGCCCTGCTTAGCCTGCTCCGAACATTTCGCCGACAAAGGCGGTGAGATCGGGCATCTGGCGCACCGTGATCCCGCCGGCCCCTTCCAGCTTGGAATGGCTTGGCACCGTCGCGTGTGAAAAACCAAGTTTCGAGGCTTCTTTCAACCTGTTTTCGGTCTGCCCAACCGGGCGCAGCGCGCCAGAGAGGCTGATTTCCCCGAAAAGCACCATGTCTGGCGGAATTGCCACATCTTCGCGTGCCGACAAAAGCGCGCCCGCGACGGCAAGATCCGCCGCCGGTTCACTGACGCGCAAGCCCCCGGCGACGTTCAGGAAAACATCAAGGCCGGTGAAGGGGATGCCGCAGCGCGCCTCAAGCACGGCGAGGATCGTCGACAGCCGCCCCGAATCAAGCCCGACAACCGTGCGACGCGGCGTGCCAAGGGTGGAGGGGGCCACAAGGGCCTGGATTTCCGTCAGCACTGGCCGGGTGCCTTCGATACCGGCAAAGACCGCCGAGCCCGGTGCCGGCTGGTCGCGGTTCGACAGAAAAAGCGCAGAGGGGTTCGCCACCTCGGCCAGCCCGGCGCCCGTCATCTCGAAGACGCCGATCTCGTCCGAGGGGCCAAAGCGGTTCTTCACCGCGCGCAGGATGCGGAACTGGTGGCCGCGCTCGCCTTCAAAGTAAAGCACCGTGTCGACCATGTGTTCCACGACACGCGGGCCCGCGATCTGGCCATCCTTGGTGACATGGCCGACAAGGATCACCGCTACGCCGCGCCGCTTGGCAAAGGTGACAAGCTCGTGCGCGGTGGCGCGCACCTGGCTGACCGAACCGGGGGCGGCCTCGACCTGGTCAAGCCACATGGTCTGGATCGAATCGATGATCGCAAGGGCAGGGCGTTCGGCATCCAGCGTGGTCAGGATGTCGCGCAGGTTGGTTTCCGCGCCAAGGATCACCGGCGCATCCTGCAGGCCCAGCCGTGCCGCCCGCATGCGCACCTGCGCCGCAGCCTCTTCGCCGGAAATATACATGCACTTCAAACCGGTGCGGGCAAAACTTGCAGCCGCTTGCAGAAGGAGCGTCGACTTGCCTATGCCGGGATCGCCGCCCACGAGGATGGCCGAAGCGGGGACCAGCCCGCCGCCGAGCACACGGTCCAGTTCGCCAATGCCCGACGACGCGCGGGACGGCGGGTTTTCTTCGGTGGCAAGGTCGCTCAACGCTATGGTGCGCCCCTTGGCCCCCATCGACTTTGGCCCTGTGGACAGCGGGGTTTCCTCGATGATGGTGTTCCAGCCGCCGCAGGCGTCACATTTGCCCGCCCATTTGCGATAGGGCGCGCCACAGGTGGTGCAAACAAAGGCAGCGGTCTGTTTCATCGCCACCGACCCTGCCTTGAAAGCTGGGCAGCATCAAGGCGCGGTTTCGCGCCCCCCGCTTTGCCAGGCGATCAGCACCGAGGCAAAGATGCAGCCGGTAAAGAGGTAAAGCCCCCATGCCGGCTCGACGGTGACCATGCCGACGCCCTTCACCAGCACGATATAGATCGCGATCAGGAAGACATCCGCCATCGCCAGCTTTCCCAAGAGATTGAGCGCCGGCAGCGTCCGGGGTGAAAGCAGTCCGAAATGCAAAAGTGCCAGGCCGATGGTCTTGGCGTAGGGCGCGAAGATCGCCAGGAACGTCACCAGCAGCGCCAGTGCCGCGTCGGTTTCCCAAAGACTTTGCAATCCGGTGACGACGGATATCTCGTCCATGCCAAAGACCGGAAGAAGGGCGGCGCGCAGCAGGGGTGCAAACCATGCGACGGGAAACAGGATCAGTAGAGCGAGGTTCAGATACCGCATGGCCGGTCCCTTGGTCTGGGGCGGGACCGGAGGATTTCACACCCTCCGGACCACCCGCGGGATGTTTGAAGCAGGGGAAACCAAGACTGTCACCTGACGCTGGCAATCGGCCCGTCAGCCCGGCCGTGGATGAATTGCTGGACATAAGCGTCTGGCGTTGCGTCCATTTCGCTGACTGGGCCAGTCCACTGGATGATCCCGGCGTGCAGCATCGCGACCCGATCGGCGATGGCGCGGACCGAGGACATGTCGTGGGTGATGGTCATGGCCGTCGCCCCCATTTCCATCACGATCTCGCGGATCAGTTCGTTGATGACGCCGGCCATGATCGGATCAAGCCCGGTCGTCGGTTCATCGAAAAAGATGATCTCGGGTTCGGCCGCGATGGCACGGGCGAGGCCGACGCGCTTTTGCATGCCGCCGGACAGTTCGGCGGGAAAGAGGTCGGCCACATCGGGTTTCAGCCCGACGCGGCGCAGTTTGCCGATGGCGATCTCGCGCGCGTCAGCCTTGGGCAGGGCTTTTGCGCCGCGCAGCAGACGGAAGGCGACGTTTTCCCACACGCGAAGCGAATCGAACAGCGCGCCGCCCTGAAACAGCATCCCGAACCGCGCAAGGAACGCATCGCGGTCGGCCTTGGTCACATCCTGCCCGTCAAGCGTGATCTGGCCGCCATCCGGGCGCACAAGGCCAAGGATGCACTTCAAGAGCACTGACTTCCCGGTGCCCGACCCGCCGATGATCACCATGCTTTGCCCGGACGGGATCGTCAGGTTCACCCCGGCCAGCACCCGGTTCGCGCCAAAGCTTTTCTGCACGCCGGTCAGGGTGATCATGTCGTGAAGAACACTTCGGTCAGCAGATAGTTCGCGGCAAGGATCAGGACCGAGGCGGACACCACGGCGGCCTTGGTTGCTGCGCCCACGCCTTGCGCGCCACGAGCGGAGTTCATGCCGTGATAGCAGCCCATCAGCGCCACGATGAAGCCGAACACCGCGCCTTTCACCAGGCCCGAGCCCACGTCCCACGGTTCCAGAAAATCGGCGGTATTCTTGAGGTAGGCGGCAGAGTTGAAATCAAGCCGGGTGATGCCCACCAGCCAACCACCCATGATGCCGATCGCATCGCCCACCGCGACCAGCACCGGCATCGCCAGGGTCGCCGCAAGTACGCGGGGGACCGCAAGATATTTCAAAGGGTTGGTTGAAAGGGTAACAAGCGCGTCGATCTGTTCGGTCACCTTCATGGTGCCGATTTCGGCGGCGATGGAGGATGCGACCCGTGCCGCCACCATCAATCCGCCCAGAACTGGGCCAAGTTCTCGCGCCATGCCGATCGCCACGATGGAGGGCACCACGCTTTCCGCGTTGAACCGCGACCCGCCGGCATAGATCTGCAAGGCCAGCGCGCCACCGGTGAAGATCGCGGTCAGACCGACCACCGGCAGCGAGAACCAGCCGATCTGCAGCACCGACTGGCCGAACTCGCGCAGGTAGAACGGCGGGCGCAGGATGTGCCCGAGGATGGCGCCGGCAAAAAGCGTGACCCGCCCGATTGACGTCAGGGCTGCCAGAACGGGGCGGCCAATGGCGGCGAACAGGGCGGCCAGCAAGGTGGCCAGGTTCATGCCGTCCGCTCCTGATAGCGGCGCAGGTAGCGTGGGCCTAGCGAAGTGAGGATCTCGTAGCCGATGGTTCCAGCAGCGTCGGCCAGATCGTCGACCGTCTGGTGCGCACACAGGATATCAAGCGACTTCGGCACCTCGGCCAGATGGGTCACATCGACGGTGATCAGGTCCATCGACACGCGGCCAACCAGCGGGCAGGGGATGTCACCGTCCCACAGCATCGCGGCGTTGGACAAGGTGCGCGGCAGCCCGTCGGCATAGCCGCCCGCAACCGTGGCAATCACGGCAGGTGTATCGGCCGTCCAGGTGCAGCCGTAGCCCACGCTTTCGCCGGGGGCCACCTCGCGCGTCTGGATCACCGGCAGACCAAGGCTGACGGCGCGAACCGAGGTATCGAAGGGCAGCCCGCCGTAGAGCCCGATCCCGGGACGGGTCAGGTCGAAGTGATACTTCGGCCCGAGAAGAATGCCGCCCGTCGCCGCCAGCGAGCGCGGGATGCCGGTGCCGTCGGTCATTTCGTGAAACGCCTCAAGCTGCGTGGCGTTCAGCGGATGATCGGGTTCGTCGGCGCAAGCCAGGTGGCTCATCAACAAGGCCGGCCCTGCGTCGATCAGAATCGAGGCGACGGCCTGCCACTCCAGCATCTCGACGCCCAGCCGGTTCATCCCGGTATCAAGCTGCACGCCGAACGGGTGGCCGGGCAGCGCTTCCAGATGACGGGTGATCTGTTCCAGGCTGTTCAACATCGGCGTCAGATCAAGGTCGTTTATCATCTCGGTATCACCCGACATGTGGCCCGACAGCACCGAAATCTGCGGGCCGGGGCCAAGCGCCTGGCGCACGGCCGCGCCTTCCTCGGCGTAGGCCACGAAGAACCGCCGCGCACCCGCCTGCGCCAAGGCGCGCGCCACGCGGGTAACGCCCAATCCGTAAGCGTCGGCCTTGACCACGGCTGCGGTCTGCACCTCTGGCCCCGACAGCCGGTCAAGCGCGCGCCAGTTGGCCGCGACGGCGTCAAGGTCGATGGTGAGGGTCGCGGTTGCCATGCGCGCTGTTTCGACCGAGGCAGGGCTTGGGTCAAGGAAAAACATGGGGGCGCGGGGCAGGGGTTGCATCCGGCCGCCGAAGTTCGGACGATGGAGTGGCCTTTTGGCTGGCCGAAGAAGGATACGACATGGCGCATGATCAAAGTGATGACGCTGCGCCGGAACGCGACGCCGATGTGCCCCTGACGGTGCTGACCTGGGCGGGTCTGGGCATTGCCGCACTTGATGCTACGGTCCAGCCGCTGCCGCTCGGTCTGGTGGGCGGGGCCTTGGTCGTGGCCTATCTGGCAGGAGGCGTGCCGCCGCTGCGCTCGGCATTAAGTGATCTTTGGCAGCGGCGCACCTTGAACATCGACCTTTTGATGGTGGTTGCAGCGCTGGCCGCCGCCGGCGTCGGCGCGGCGCTGGAAGGCGCGGTGCTGCTGGCGCTGTTTTCCGTTTCCGGCACGCTGGAACATCGCGCGATGGGCAAGGCCCGCCGCGCGGTCGAGGCGCTGATGCAACTGCGCCCCGAAACGGCGCTGCGGCTTGCGGACGGTGAGGTCCGCGAGGTGCCGGTGGCCGAACTTGTCCCGGGTGATCAGGTGATCCTGCGCCCGGGCGCGCGGGTGCCGGTTGACGGGCGGATCGTCGAGGGCACGGGGCATCTGGACGAAAGCACGATTACGGGAGAATCCGAGCCTCGGTTGAAGGCGCCGGGCGCGTCGGTTCACGAGGCCACCGTGAACCTTGACGGAATCCTCACGGTCGAGGTGACGCGGGGGCTGGCCGAAAGCACCGTTGCCCAGATGATCCGCCTTGTGACCGAGGCGCAGGCGATGAAAGCCCCGTCGGAGCGGTTTTCCGACTGGTTCGGGCAGCGCTACACCATCGCGGTGCTTGCCGGGGCGGTGCTGGCCTTTGCCGTCCTCCTTGGCCTTGGCTGGACGCTGGACGACGCACTTTACCGCGCTGCGACGTTGCTTGTGGCGGCCAGCCCCTGCGCTGTGGTGATCTCGGTTCCCGCGGCGATCCTGTCGGCACTGTCCGCCTCGGCCCGGGGTGGGGTTCTGTTCAAGGGCGGGGCCGCGCTGGAGCGTCTGGCCGATGTGAAGACCTTTGCCTTCGACAAGACCGGAACGCTGACCACCGGGC
The DNA here is from genome assembly GCA_963822435.1 of uncultured Alphaproteobacteria bacterium. Classification (GTDB taxonomy): domain Bacteria; phylum Pseudomonadota; class Alphaproteobacteria; order Rhodobacterales; family Rhodobacteraceae; genus JAUYQR01. Next base: position 1,084,234 of record CAWGHN010000004.1, on the reverse strand, counting down.
AGGCCGAAGTGACCGGTATCCTTGCTCTGCAAGGGGACGAGGACGCTTTCCTTGCCCTTGTCGCCGGGCTGGAGGCGCAGTCCGAACATCCCATTGCCGGTGCCCTTCGCCGCGCTGCCGAGGCGCGGGGTGTCATTCCGATCGCGGTCCGCGATGTCACCTCAAATCCCAGCGAAGGGATCAGCGGGGTTGATGCCCTCGGCCCGATCTGGGCTGGAAACGCGCGCATGCGGGAACGGATGGGGGCGACCCTGCCGCCCGATCTGCAAGCCATGGCCGACGGGTCCGAAACGCTGATCTTCGCCGGGCGCGGTGACCGGCTTTTGGGCGCGGTTACCGTTGCCGATGACCTGCGGCCGACCGCCCGCGCGGGGCTGGCCGCACTCAAGGCCGGGGGCGTCGCGCGCATCCTGATGATGACCGGCGACCGCGCGCCGGTGGCGGCCCGAATCGGTGCTGCCCTTGGGCTGAAGGACAGTGAGATCGAGTCGGGCCTGCTTCCCGCCGACAAGGTCACGCTGGTTGACGCGGCGGCGAAACGCGGCGCCGTGGCGTTCGTGGGCGACGGGGTAAACGATGCCGCCGCGTTGGCCCGGGCAGACGTCGGCGTGGCGATGGGGGTGGCGGGCAGCGAAGTGGCGCTGCAGGCGGCGGATGTGGCGCTGATGGCCGATGACCTTGGCCGCCTTGCCGCGGCCCATGCGCTGGCCCGCCGCACCCGCGCGATCATCCGCCAGAACCTGACCTTTGCCATCGGCGCGATGCTGGTTTTGGTGACGGGCGGCCTGTTTTTCAACCTGCCGCTGCCGCTTGCCGTCGTCGGCCACGAAGGCGGCACGCTGCTGGTGGTGCTGAATGGCCTGCGATTGCTGGCCGATCCGATCCGCCGTCCGGCCTGACCCGCCGCCGCCTAGCGCCCCAGCGCCCGGTCCAGATGCACGTAGCCGCCGTCGACGAACAGCCATTGCCCCGTGGTATGGCCCGATTTGGGCGACAACAGGAAAACCGTGGTCGCGGCGATTTCTGCCGCTTCGGTCATTCGTTGGCCCAAGGGAATGCGCGCGGTGATGGTGGCGAGGGCCGCGTCCGGGTCGGGCAGGGTTTCCAGCCAGCGCGCATACATCGGCGTCATCACCTCGGCCGGGATCACCGCGTTCACCCGCACGCCGTGCGGTGCCAATGCCGCCGCCCATTCCCGCGTCAGCCCCAGTTGCGCCGCCTTTGCCGCGACATAGGCCGAGGTGGACCCCTGGCCGGTCAGCGCGGTCTTCGACGAGATGTTGACGATGGCGCCGCGCGCGGCCTTCAGATCGTCAAGGCACAGGTGGGCGAGCGTGTAGTAATGCAACAGGTTCTGATCGAGCGAGGCGCGAAACGCCTCCGGTCCCGCCTCAAGCCCGACGCCGTCGTTGGTTCCGGCGTTGTTGACCAAGGCGTCGATCCGCCCAAAGCGACGCTGCACCTCGGCCACAGCTGTGCGGCAGCCGTCGTCCTGCGCAAGATCGGCGATCACGACGCTGGCCTGCGGCTGGCGCGTGGTAAGCGCTGCGATGAAGCCTGCCTCGGGCGCGCGGCGCGCGACGATCACGGGGATCGCACCTTCGGCCGCAAGCGCTTCGGAAATCGCGCCGCCAATCCCGGCTCCGCCGCCGGTGACGATCACGACCTTGCCCGTCAGTCCCAGATCCATACCTGTCCTCCCCCGTGTTGCGATCACATTGCCCCAGCAATCCGCCCTGCGAAAGGGGAGCCGCCCTCGGCGGTTTCGAACCCCCTCCTGCGGCGCTGCCGTGAGTTGGCATCACAGCGTGGCGGGGGCTGCAGACGTGGGACGCCTCCGGCGGGAGTATTTTTGAAAAGAGCAAAGCTGTGGTCGGATGCGGTGGTGGTCAGAACCCGACGTCGGGGCCGCCCGACCCTTGCCACGGTTTCGCGAGGTTGCCAAACCGTGTGAAGCGGCCCTCGAAGCTGAGTTCCACGGTGCCGATCGGCCCGTGGCGCTGCTTGCCGATGATGACCTCGGCCTTGCCATGCACCGATTCCATGATCGTCTGCCACTGCGCCATCTTTTCCAGTTCGTGGTCGCCCGGCTTTTCCCGCTCGCGGTAGTATTCGTCGCGGTAGACGAACATCACCACGTCGGCGTCCTGTTCGATCGACCCGGATTCGCGCAGGTCGCTGAGTTGCGGCCGTTTGTCCTCGCGGCTTTCCACCGCCCGGCTAAGCTGCGACAGCGCAATTACGGGGATGTTCAGTTCCTTCGCAATCGCCTTCAAACCTTGCGTGATTTCCGAGACTTCCTGAACCCGGTTTTCCTTGGACGTGCCCTTCAGAAGCTGCAGGTAGTCGATGATCAGCACGTCAAGGCCATGCGTGCGCTTCAACCGTCGCGCCCGCGCCGCGACCTGACTGATCGGCAGGGCAGGGGTGTCGTCGATGTAAAGCGGGCAGGCCTCCAGCGCCTTGGCCGCCTCGACGAAGCGGCGGAATTCCTGTTCGGTCATGTCGCCGCGGCGGATCTGTTCGGACGGCACTTCCGAGGCCTCGGACAGGATCCGCGCGGCCAACTGCTCGGCGCTCATTTCCAGCGAGAAGAAGCCGACGACGCCGCCTTCGACCGAGCCTTCGCCGCCATCCGGCATCCGCCCGCGCTTGTGCGCCTTGGCGATGTTGAAGGCGATGTTGGTGGCAAGCGAGGTCTTGCCCATCGACGGACGACCCGCAAGGATCAGAAGGTCGGACGGGTGCAGGCCGCCCAGCTTGCGGTCCATGTCGATCAGGCCGGTCGAGATGCCGGCAAGGCCGCCTTCGCGCTGGTAGGCCGCGTTGGCGACATTCACCGCGTCCGTTACGGCCTTGAGAAAGCTTTGAAATCCGCGCTCGGCAACACCCTGTTCGCCCAGTTTGTAGAGCCGCTGTTCGGCCTCGATGATCTGGTCCTTCGGCTCGCTGTCGACCGCGACCTTGGCCGCCTGCGCCGCGATGTCGCGGCCAAGCTGGATCAGTTCACGCCGCACCGCGAGGTCGTAGATCATCTGCGCGTAATCGCGCGCCGCATAGGCCGAGATCGCCGCCCCCGCAAGGCGCACCAGATAGGCCGGGCCGCCCAAATCCTTCAGGCCCGCGTCTTCTTCGAGGAAGGCCTTCAGCGTCACCGGCGAGGCGAGGGCGTTCTTCAGGATGCGCGCTGCCGCGATTTCGTAGATGCGCTGGTGCACCGGGTCGAAGAAATGCTCGGCCTTCACCACCGAAGAGATCCGGTCATAGACGTCGTTGTTGACCAGAATCGCACCCAGAAGCTGCTGTTCGGCCTCGATGTTGTGCGGAAGAACCTCGGTTTCCGCGCCAGCAATGGATGCGGCGGGGACGATTTGCCTGACTGCAGCCAAGTCGGCCATGTGCATCTACTCCCTCAATCCGAGCGTCTCTTGCGCCCTTAACGATGTGCCGGCAACACCTGATAGATCGGTGCATGGGCCAAGTATAAGTCTGAGGATAACCGGGCAGGGCCGAGTCGGCCACCACCTTTGGGGCCTGGCACGCAGAACGGCACCGCCTGTTGACGCCCGAATCCTGTTATCCACAAAGGCTGCACAGGGCTGCGCACAGGAAAGCCCGCCGGTCAGGCGGGTTTGCGCGCATCCTGCCAGGCGCGCGGCGCTGTCAGGAAGGCTTCCACCTCCGACAACGTCGCTGCGTCGAAACTGCCGTGCGCGCGCGCCTCGGCCAGCACATCCCACCAAGTGCAAAGATAGTGCAAGGCCACGCCATGATCGGCCAGACGCTGGGTGGTTTCGGGAAAGATCCCGTAATAGAAGATCACCGCCGTATGGGCGCAGGTGGCCCCGGTGTCGCGGATCGCATCGACGAACGACAGTTTCGAGCCGCCATCGGTGGTCAGATCCTCGACCAGCAGCACCCGCTGGCCTTCGGTCATGGCACCTTCGATGCGGGCGTTGCGGCCGTAGCCCTTCGGTTTCTTGCGCACATAGGTCATCGGCAGTGCCATGCGTTCGGCCACCAGTGCCGCGAAGGGAATCCCCGCCGTCTCGCCCCCGGCGATGTTGTCGAACGCCTCAAAGCCCGCGTCGCGCATCACCGTGACCACCATGAAATCCATCAGCATCGACCGGATGCGCGGATAGGAGATCAGCTTGCGACAGTCGATATAGGTGGGCGAGGGCAGCCCCGAGGCCAGCGTGAACGGCGTCTTGGCGTTGAAATGCACGGCCTTGATTTCCAAAAGCGCGCGCGCGGTCAGGCGGGCGATCTCGGCGGCGGGGGGGAAGCTTGAGGGGATCATCGGCAGGGCTCGCAATCAGGGCTCGACGTGCCAATGCACGGGGAAACCGGGGTTGAAGACGGTGACAGGCCCCGCCTCGGACAGGATCTTTTCGGGGAAGGCATTGACCATGTCGCGCTTTGTCAGCGTGATCCGCGCCTCGTTTGCCGCCAGCCGGTAAAAGGCCGGGCCGTTCAGGCTGGCAAAGGCTTCCAGCCGGTCCAGCGCGCCCTCCTGCTCGAACACATGCGCAAGGATCGGCAGGGTGTTCGTCGCGGTGAAGCAGCCCGCACAGCCGCAGGCATGTTCCTTCAGCGCATCGACATGCGGCGCGCTGTCGGTGCCAAGAAAGAACCGCCCCTCGCCGGACACCGCCGCCGCGCGCAGCGCCAGCCGATGCTTTTCGCGCTTGGCCACGGGCAGGCAATAGTAATGCGGCCTGATCCCCCCGGCGAGGATGTGGTTGCGGTTGATGACCAGATGATGCGTCGTGATCGTGGCACCCAGCGTGTCACCGCCGGCGCGGGCGTAGGCCACGCCTTCCTCGGTGGTGATATGCTCCATCACCATGCGCAGGCCCGGCACGCGGCGGCGCAGCGGGTCAAGCACTGTATCGATGAACACGGCCTCGCGGTCGAAAATGTCAACCGACGGGTCCGTCACCTCGCCGTGCACGCAAAGCGGCAGGCCGATGTCCGCCATTGTTTCCAGAACCGGCAGCACCTTGTCCAGATCGCGCACCCCGGCGTGGGAATTTGTGGTGGCCCCGGCGGGATAAAGCTTCACCGCCCGAACCAACCCCGCCGCCGCCGCCGCCGCCACATCACCCGCGTCCGTCGCCTCGGTCAGATACAGCGTCATCAACGGCTCGAATGTCGCACCCTCGGGCAGAGCCGCCAGAATCCGGTCGCGGTAGGCCCGCGCCTCGTCGCCGGTCACAACCGGTGGCACGAGGTTTGGCATGATGATCGCCCGCGCAAAATGCCGGGCTGTTTCGGGCAGAACGGCCTTCAGCATCGCGCCGTCGCGCAGGTGCAGGTGCCAGTCGTCGGGGCGGCGGAGGGTCAAAGTATGCATGAGCCTTCGGGTAGCGCAAACCCGACCCCGTTTCCAGTGGCATCACAGGGCAGGGCGGGCCATCATGCCGAAACCCCAAACCCGGAGCCTGCAATGACCCGCCTTGCCGCCCTGCTTGTCGTTCTCGCAACCCCGGTCACCGGACAGGAGGTCGACTGCAACGCCGCCATGACCCAGATCGAGATGAATGACTGCGCCGAACAGGAGTGGTCCAAAGCCGACACCGCGCTGAACAAAGCCTATCAAAGCGCAATGGCCGACCTGAAGCAGACGCTCGCCGACCGGCCCGAAGATCTCGCAAAAGAAACCGGCATGTTGCGCGATGCCCAGCGCGCCTGGATCGCGTTTCGGGACGCCAACTGTGCCGTCGCAGGCTACCCGATGCGGGGTGGGTCTGCCGAACCCCTGTTGATCTACACCTGCCTGCGCGACATGACGCTGGCCCGCACCGAAGACCTCAACCGCCGGCCCGAGTTCTGATCACCCGCCCGTCAGTTCCGCCAGACGTCGCTGGAACCGGGGGGCGCGCAATCGCGATGTGACCGACCGGCAGATCATCACCTCGCGCTGTGGATGCCCGCTGCGTTCGGCTGTATACAGAATCGCGCGCAGGTAGCTGGCGTTCGACCGCCGCCCGCGCCACATCCGCGCAAAGCCGTAGGGCGTCAGCTTGCCGTCCATCACGGCCGCCAGCAACCGGTCCAGCACCTGCATCTCGACCAGCGTGTCTTCCGTCGCCTCTCCGGTGTGCGGCGCGTTCAGCACCGTCACATAGGGCCGCCGAAACAGGGCCGCATGCATCGCATCGCGCATGTTGTAGGGGTCGTGGATCAGCCAGACCTTGCTTGCGCCTTCGGTCATGTCGGGGGCAAAGCCGTAGCGGTCGGTGAAGTTCAGCCGCCGCGCCGCAAGATGCCGGTCGTCCCAGCGCGCAAGCGAGGTGTCCATCGTGGCCCGTGGTGCGATCAGCAACAGTTCCGCCCCCGGCGAGGCCACCGAATAGGCCGCCGCCGCATAGCCCGAAATGCCCGCCCCGTAGAACACGACGCGCTCGAAATCTTCCAGGAACCCGTCGTCCACCAACCGGTCGAAATAGCGGTAGACCGCCGGATCGCGCCACCAGGTCTCGCCTTCCGATATGATGCACAGATGCGACCAGCCGCGCGAATGGGCCAATGCCTGATGCGCAGGCAGGTTGCCTTCACGCTCGCGGATCGCGCCAGCGTCCTCGAACGTGACCAGAAGCACCGGCTTTTGCTCCACGAAGAAAGCCCAGTGCCGGTCGCCCAAAGGCAACAGATCGCCATCCTCTTCGGTCAGCCGCGTCATGGCGCGCAACCAGTCTGGCGTCGCTTCCGCAGTGAGGCCATCCCAATCGGACATGGTGTAAAGAACTTCCAAAGAAAAAATCAGCTTCTGGACCCAATTTCCTTTGTCAAAGCGCTCCGGACAAGCCGGGAAAGCGTAAACGGGGCCATCACTTGACAAACAACCAAGGGCCATTGTTTCGTGCAGTCGCAGCGTCTCGCGCAGAGGTAGAGTTATTCATCCTCAGGTGGTATTTGCCGGATCGCGTGCCGCCAGACCAGCCGGGCCTCCTCGGCGCTGATCGCCCGCGTCGGAGGTGTCATCAGCATTCGGCCGAACAGACTGCGCCATGATTCTTCGCCCATCAGCGCCAGGAAGCGGGCTTTGCGCCAGGCTACCGCCGCTGCGTGAAGCGGCCCCAGAACCGCGTCCGCCAGCAGTGCCTGACGGTCGGCGCGGCTGTCCAGCGCCAGCACCGAACTGTCCTCGACGTCGCAGAAATTGCGCTCCACCCAGTAGTCCATGTTCAACCCTGTCACGCCGGGAAAAACGCTGCCCCGGTCGCATTTCACCACAAAGCCTTCCATCGATCCCAGCGCGTAATGGTTCAACTGCACCAGCCGGAAATTGTCGCGCCCGAGGTCCGAGAAGATGCGCTCGCGGTGAAAGATTGCCGGCAACCGGCGCCCCGATCCGTCGTACCACCGCTGGTCGGTCAGCCGCGTCCCATCCGGGTTGCGTGGCCGGTGAACGCCAAGCCGGCCATAACTGCCATCGTTGCGGTAAAGCGTCTTGAACAGCGCCGCCCGCCACGGCCAGTGCAGCACCGCCGGTGCGGCCTTGGTGAAGGTCTCGGTGACGGGACGATCCTCATACTCCACCACCCCGGCGTTGCCGAAAAACCGCCAGGTCAGCGCGATCGCCGTGGCATCGGGCAGCGCGGCCAAGAGATCGCCCACCGTTCGCCCGCCAACATGGATGTCCACGAACTCATCAATGTCGAAATACAAGACCCAGTCCGCGCCCCGCACCAAAGGATGCCGATCCGCCAGCTTCAGCGCGGCCCATTGCGGCCCTTCCTTATGCGGCCCGTCGTTCCTGACATGGGTCAGCCAGCCCATCGCCTCCAGCCGGTCCAGCATCGCATCTGTGCCATCGGTGCAGTCGTTTGAAAATACAAGAAAATCGGTGAACCCACAGGCCCGGTGATGCGCCAGCCATTCCAGCAGGAACGTCGCCTCGTTCCTGACCGTCAGCACGGCCGTCACCCGCATTGCGCCGCCCGTTTCATCTGTCCCAAAATATCCCCGCCGGAGGCTCCGACGCCCCAACCCATGCGCCGGTCATGGGTTAGCACGACCGGCGCCAGCGGGCCAAATCAGAAAAACGCCTGCAACCCGGTGATCGCGCGGCCCAGGATCAACGCGTGCACGTCATGCGTGCCCTCGTAGGTGTTCACCGTTTCCAGGTTCACCATGTGGCGCATCACCTGGAAATCCTCCTGAATCCCGTTGCCGCCGTGCATGTCCCGCGCCCAGCGGGCAGCGTCCAGCGCCTTGCCGCAATTGTTGCGCTTGACGATCGAGATCATCTCCGGCGCCGCGTTCGCCTCGTCCAGCAGCCGACCCACGCGCAGGCTGCCTTGCAGGCCCAGCGAAATCTCGGTCATCATGTTTGCCAGCTTCAACTGGAACAACTGCGTCTGCGCCAAGGGCTTGCCGAACTGCTTGCGATCCAGCCCGTACTGCCGGGCCGCATGCATGCAGAATTCCGCCGCCCCCATCACGCCCCAGCTGATGCCATAGCGCGCCCGGTTCAGGCAGCCGAACGGCCCTTTCAGCCCTTCGACGAACGGCAGCAACGCATCCTCGCCCACCTCCACGTCCTTCATCACGATCTCGCCCGTGATCGAGGCGCGCAGCGACAGCTTGCCGCCGACCTTCGGCGCCGAAAGGCCCTTCATGCCCTTCTCCAGCACGAAGCCCTTGATCTTGCCACCATGTGCTTCGGACTTGGCCCAGACCACGAACACATCCGCAATCGGCGCGTTCGAAATCCACATCTTCGCGCCGTTCAGCACATAGCCATTGGCGGTCTTCTTCGCCGTCGTCTTCATGCCCGCCGGGTCCGACCCCGCATCCGGCTCGGTCAGACCAAAGCAGCCGATCCATTCGCCCGATGCCAGCTTCGGCAGAAACTTCAGCCGCTGCGCCTCGGTGCCATAGGCGTAGATCGGATACATCACCAGGCTCGACTGCACGCTCATCATGCTGCGATAGCCGCTGTCGACGCGCTCCACCTCGCGCGCCACCAGACCGTAGGCCACATAGCTGGCCCCCAGCCCGCCATATTCCTCCGGCACCGTCACGCCCAGAAGGCCCATTTCACCCATCTCGCGGAAAATGCCGGGGTCCGTCGTCTCGTCGCGGTAGGCTGCCACGACGCGCGGCTGCAACTTTTCCTGCGCATAGGCCCGCGCCCCGTCGCGCAGCATCCGCTCTTCCTCGGTCAGCTGATCCTCCAGCCGGAAGGGGTCTTCCCAGTCGAACCGCCCCAGATCCGGTGCGTCCTTCGATTTCAGCTTTGGTGCGTCCAGCATGGCAATCTCCATCAATCTTCCCGAAAGGATTGCACGAAACGCGCCGTCCGTTCTATCGAAACCCTGTCGCAGGTTCATGAGGAAACCTCATAATGCTTCCCCGCCGCTACCTGCCCTCCATCGCCGCCCTGATGGCGCTGGAATCGGTCGCCCGCCTCGGCACCGCCTCCGCCGCGGCCGAGGAACTGGCGCTCACCCAAGGCGCGATCAGCCGCGCTCTCAAATCGCTCGAAGACCAGCTTGGCGTCACGCTCCTCAACCGCGACCGCCAGCGCCTGCGCCTCACTCCGGCGGCCGAGGATTACGTGGCCGAGGTCCGCCGCGCCCTTGAAACGCTCGCCTCCGCCTCGCTCACCCTGCGCGCCAACCCCACCGGCGGCAGCCTGAACCTCGCCATCCTGCCCGCCTTCGGCATGCACTGGCTCGCCCCCCGCCTCGCCTCCTTCGCCCGCGCGCACCCCGAGGTCACGGTGAACCTCTCCACCCGTCTGCGCCCGTTCGATTTCGAAGGCTCGGGCTTTGACGCCGCAATCCACTATGGACGGCAGGATTGGCCCGGCGTCGATTACCTGAAACTCATGGACGAAGACATCCTCGCCGTCGCCGCCCCCTCCCTCACAGGTCCCCTCGCGCGCCCCGACGACATCCTCGCCCACCCGCTTTTGCAGATGCAAAGCCGCCCCGGCGACTGGGGCCGCTGGCTTGCGCACCACAGGCTGCCCGGCCAGCGCCCGCCCGGCATGATGTTCGACCAGTTCGCCACCCTGACCCAAGGCGCGGTCCACGGCCTCGGTCTCGCCCTCATTCCCACCTTCCTCATCCAGCGCGAATTGGCCGAAGGGCGCCTGATCCCGATCCACGGCCCGGCGATCCCGGCCTTGGGCAGCTACCACTTGGTCTGGCCGCAAAGCCGCCCGGCCCGCGGCCCGCTCACCTCGTTCCGCGCTTGGGCCGCGACCGAGGCCCACAATGCCACCTTGACCGCACCCGCTGCCCCGGCCAACCATGCCGCATCCGAACGGAGCATCCCGTGACCGCCACCCCAACTTCGATCGACGCTGTGGAAACCCTGCTGGCAGGGCAGGGCTACGTCGCCTCCCGCGCGCTGGCCACCGTCGTCTTCCTGTCCCTGACACTCGGCCGCCCGCTGTTTCTCGAAGGCGAGGCAGGTGTTGGCAAGACCGAGATTGCCAAGGCCATCGCCACCGGTCTTGGCCGCCGCCTGATCCGCCTGCAATGCTACGAAGGCCTCGATGCCGCCTCCGCCGTCGCGGAATGGAACTTCGCCGCCCAGATGATCGCGATCCGCACCGCCGAGGCGACCGGGGCCGGCGACCGCGACGCGCTCAGATCCGAGCTTTTCACCGAAGACTACCTGATCGAGCGCCCGCTGCTGGCCGCGATGCGCCCGCAGCCCGGCGGCGCTCCCGTCCTCCTGATCGACGAGCTTGACCGCACCGACGAACCGTTCGAGGCTTTCCTGCTCGAAGCCCTCTCCGATTTCCAGCTCACGATCCCCGAACTTGGCACCATAAAGGCGCCCGAACCGCCCATCGTGATCCTCACCTCCAACCGCACGCGCGAGGTGCACGACGCCCTGAAACGACGCTGCCTCTACCACTGGGTCGAATACCCCGATTTCCAGCGCGAACTTGCCATCCTCCGCTCCCGCGCCCCCGAAGCCAGCGCCAGCCTCAGCCGCGAGGTGGTCGCCTTCGTGCAGGCCTTGCGCCGCGAAGACCTGTTCAAGCGCCCCGGCGTGGCCGAAACCATCGACTGGGCGAAATGCCTCCTCGCCCTCGACGTGGTGCAACTGTCGCCCGAAGTCATCGCCGACACGCTCGGCGCGATCCTGAAATACCAGGACGATATCCAGAAACTGCAAGGCTCCGAAGCCGCCCGCCTCCTCGACACCGTGCGCCGCGACCTGACCCCCACCTGATTTCATCTGTCTTGAAATATCCTCGGGGGTCCGGGGGCAGACAGCCCCCGGCGCCAGCCCAGAAGCCGAAGGCCCGCCATGCATCTGCGCATCCTCACCCCGCACCCCGGCATCCTCGTCTTTTACGATGGCCGCGTCCCCGGCTATCGTTTCGCTTCCCGCGACAATTGGGTTGATGACGGCGCATTGTCGCTGGGCATCGCAAGCTACGCCCTGATCCACAACGACGAGGCCATCGTCTACGACACCGGCACCACCCTCGCGCACGGCCACGCCATCCGCGCGCATCTCGACACCTTGGGCATCCGCCACCTGCGCGTGATCCTCAGCCACTGGCACCGCGACCACATCGCCGGGACCGAAGCCTTCGCGGACGCCCAGATCATCGCCTCTGCCCAGACCTCCGCCCACCTCGTCGCGCAGCGGGCGGATCTCGAATCCGACACCCGCTGGCCCCCGATCCGCCCCCTGATCGTGCCCACAACAACCTATAAGGACCGCCTCACCCTCACCCTCGGCCCCACCCGGATCGACCTCCTCCATGTCAACATCCACTCCGACGATGCAACCGTCCTCTGGCTGCCCGACGCCCGCATCCTCCTCGCCGGCGACACGCTCGAAGACACCGTCACCTATGTCGCCGAACCTGACCACCTCGCCACCCACCTGACCGACCTCGCGCGTCTCAAGGCGCTTCGTCCCCGTCACATCCTGCCCTGTCACGGCGACCCCGATGTGATCGCCTCGGGCGGCTATGGCCCTGGCCTGATCGACGCCACCCTCCGCTACGTCACCCACCTCACAAGCCCCACCGACATGCCGCTGCAAGACCTGCTCGCGCCTGACCTCGCCGCCGGCAACCTCACCTGGTTCGCGCCCTACGAGAGCATCCACCGCCTGAACCTTGCCCGGGTCCGCGCGCATGGCCACTGACTACGCCCCCCTCGATCTGCCCGAAGATGGCAAGCTGGCCCACAACATCACCCATTTCGCCCGGGCGCTGCGCAAGGCCGGCCTGCCCATCGGCCCCGGCCGCGTCGTCGACACCATCCGCGCGGTCGAGGCGGCGGGCTTCACCGACCGCACGGATTTCTACCACACCCTGCAAGCCTGCCTCGTCAGCCGCCCCGAAGAACGCCGCATCTTCCGCGAAGTGTTTCGCCTCTTCTGGCGCGACCCGCGCTACCTTGAACACATGATGTCGATGCTTTTGCCGCAGATTCGCGGCGTTCAGGAAGACCGCCCCGCCGCCCCCGCCGAACGCCGCGCCGCCGAGGCGCTGCTGGACGGCACCACCCCGCCCCCCGCGCCGCAGACCGACACCCCGCCGGGTGACGAGATCGAGATCGACGCCACCGCCACCATGTCGGCCGAGGAACGCCTTCGCACGCTCGATTTTGAACTGATGTCGGTCGCGGACATGGCTGACGCCAAGCGCATGCTGGCCCGGCTCGCGCTGCCGGTGAAACCGCTCGTCACCCGCCGCAGTCGTGCGGCCCTCAGCGGCCCGGCGGTCGACCTGCGCCAGACTCTCCGCCTCTCGCTCCGCCATGGCGGCGAGATCACGCGGCTTGCCCGCAAGGCCCCGGTCACGCGTTGGCCGAACCTTGTCGTGCTGTGCGACATCTCGGGCTCGATGTCCGACTATTCCCGCATGGTGCTGCACTTCGTCCACGCCGTTGCCAACCGCAAGGGGCAGGGCTGGGCGCGCGTCCACGCCTTTACCTTCGGCACCCGGCTGACCAACATCACCCGCCACCTCAAAACCCGCGACGTCGATGCCGCCCTCAACGCCGCCGGGGCCGAGGCGCAGGATTGGTCCGGCGGCACCCGCATCGGCGCCAGCCTGCGCGCCTTCAACCGCGATTGGTCGCGCCGGGTCTTGGGGCAGGGGGCGGTCGTGCTCCTTATTACCGATGGCCTCGACCGCGATCCGACCGGCGCGCTGGCCACTGAGATGCAGCGCCTGCACCTGTCGTGCCGCCGCCTGATCTGGCTGAACCCGCTGCTGCGCTGGACCGGCTTTGCCCCCAAGGCCAGCGGTATCCGCGCCATGCTGCCCCATGTCGACAGCTTCCGCGCCAGCCATTCCATAGCCTCGCTCGAAGACCTTGGCCGCGCGATCTCCGATCCCGGCGACACCGGCGAAAAGGCGCGCCTCATGGCGCTCATCGGGCCGGGCTGACTGGCCAGAACGGCCGGATCAATGCTAAGCGAACAATAACCCGACGTTATCGCCTTTCGCAGCCGTGATATCGCTTATCACCGCGATGGCGCGCTTACGTCAGGGCCGAGAAAGGCCTGCCACGGAACCGATGCGAATCATTGGGCGTTGTGCATGGTCTGGCAGAAGAGGATTTGTCATGAGAAGACTATTGATTTCCACAACGGCGCTGTCCGTAGCCATGTCGCCCATGGGAACGCTCCCGGGTTTTGCCCAGACGCTTGCCGAAGACGGCTCGGTTCTGGCACCGGATGGTTCGGTGCTCTGCATCCCGACCGCCGACCTGCCTTGCGACATTGATGCAATCACCGCCGCGCTGGCCGAGGCCGAGGCTGCCAAGGCAGCCGCCGCCGAAGCCGAGGCCGCCGCTGCCGCAGCCACCGCCGCAGCCGCCGCAGCGACCGAAGCAACAGCCGTAGAAGCCCAGCAGGCCGAAGAGGCCGCTGCCGCCGCTGTCGAGGCCGAGGCGCAGGCTGCCGCCGCCGCTGACGCGGCCGCCGCCGCCGAAGCTGATGCAAACGCCCAAGCCGAGGCCGACGCCGCCGCTGCGGCCGCCGCCGAAGCCCAGGCCGCCGCCGATGCTGCCGCCGCCGAAGCCGAGGCCCAGGCCCAGGTCCAGGTCGAAGCCGAAGCCGCCGCCACGGCAGCCGAGGCAGACGCTGCCACCGCAGCCGCTGCGCAAGTCGAGGCCGAAGCCGCCGCAGGCGCGGTCGAACCAGCCCCGGTTGAAGAACCCGCAGCGGAAGAACCCGCCGTGGTAGAACAGCCCGCCGTTGAAGAACCAGTAGCCGAAGAACCGGTTGTTGAAGAACCTGTGGCCGAGGAACCGGCTGCCGAAGTGCCTGCGATTGAAGCGCCGGTCGCCGAAGAGCCGGTTGCAGAACAGCCTGCGCTTGAAGAACCGGTTGCTGAACAGCCAGCGGTCGAAGAGCCCGTAGCAGAAGAACCTGTGGCAGAAGAACCTGTGGCAGAAGAACCGGCAGTCGACGTGCCGGCCACCGAGGAATTTGTGGTCGAAGAACCTGTCGTCGAAGAACCGGCTGTGGAAGGCCCCGCAACCGCAGCCGAGGCAGGTGTCGAAGCGGCACCGGCAGATCCCGAAGCTGCAGCCGCCGCTGACGCCGCCGCGTTTTCGCAAGCCGAAGCCGAGCTTGCTGTCACCGACGACGGCCAGGTGGTCGATCCGGCCGCTGGCCTTGCCACCGCGCCCGAAGATCCGGCGGTTGCCGAAGCAGAGCCGGTTGACGCACCCGAAGTGACCGAAACGCAGGTCGAAACGCTGACCAACCTGCTGTCTGCTGACCCCACGGCCGTTGACCCGGCCACCCTCGGCGCTGCCGAAACCCTGGCCGAACAGCCTGCTCCGGCCGAAGGCACCTCGCTTTTGGAAACCGAAGCGCCCGCCGCCGCCGTTCGCGCGGTCACCGAAGTGCTGACCACCGATAACGTCCGCACCTCGGGCGAAGAGTTCGCGGCAGCCCCGGTCGCCGTGTCGGAAGGCAAACGCAACAAGCTGTCCGATCTGGAAAAGGCGGGGCTTGTGGTGCTTGGCGCGCTGACCGTGGGCGCGCTGATCCGTGCGGCCCAGCCGCCGGCTGATGGCGGTCAGGTCGTGAACGAAGGCCCGGTTGACGGGGTTGGTGGCGGTCGTGTCGTCTCCAACACCGGGGACCGCGTGATCGTGCTGCAACCTGACGGCACCTACCGTGTGCTGAAGGATGACGATTCGATCATCCGCCAGCCCGGCTCCACCGTGCGCACTGAAACCTACGGTGACGGCTCGACCCGCACGATCGTGGAACGCGCCGACGGCACGCAGGTCGTCACGATCCGCGATGCAACCGGCCGCGTCCTGCGCCGCGCGCAATACGACCGCCTTGGCCGCGAGATGATCCTGATCGACGATCTTGCCGCCGAGGAGGTCGTCTATGTCGAGGATCTGCCAAAGCCGCGCAAGCGCATCGTCATCTCGTCCAAGGACAATGATGCCGCCCTCAAGCTGGAACTTGCGGCCGTCGAAGCCGAACGTGCCGGACGCAAATTCTCGCTCCGCCAGATCCGCGACATCCCCGAGGTTCGGGCGCTTGCGGCCACGATCGACGTCGAAAGCATCACCTTCGCCAGCGGCTCGTCTGCCATCGCCGCCGACGAGGCACGCAATCTGGCCGACCTTGGCCGCGTGATGCAGGATCTGCTGGATGTAAACCCGGCTGAGATCTTCCTCGTGGAAGGTCACACCGACGCCACCGGCAAGGCTGCGATGAACCTCGCGCTGTCTGACCGCCGGGCGGAATCGGTGGCGCGGGCACTGACGGAATACTTCGACATTCCGCCGGAAAACATGGTGATCCAGGGCTACGGTGAAACCGAGCTTCTGGTCGACACCCAAGCCAACGAGCCGCGCAACCGCCGGGTCGAGGTGCGGGTCATCAGCCCGCTGATGCGGACCGCCACCCGCTGATCCAGCACGGCCTTCACCGAAACGCGG
This sequence comes from uncultured Alphaproteobacteria bacterium, assembly GCA_963822435.1. GTDB lineage: Bacteria > Pseudomonadota > Alphaproteobacteria > Rhodobacterales > Rhodobacteraceae > JAUYQR01. The sequence continues at coordinate 1,068,314 of CAWGHN010000004.1, read as the reverse complement.
GGCGTGGGAGCAATCCCGCGCCCCGTTCCATTCGTGCGGAATCCTCTGGCAAGGGCAGGGGCGGCAAGCCTATCCTCAGCGCCAACGAAAGGCCCCGCCATGACCAACCGCGCCGCGCATGACAGCATCCCCGAAACCGCCCTTGGCTGGCACCGCGACGGCAAGGGCGCGGCACTTGCCACGGTGGTCGAAACCTGGGGTTCCGCCCCGCGCCAGGCCGGCAGCCAGCTTGCGGTGTCTGGCGATGGCGAAATGACGGGCTCGGTCTCGGGCGGCTGCGTCGAAGGCGCGGTCGTGACCGAGGCGCTGGAGGCGCTGGCCGACCGCCGCCCCCGCATCCTGACCTTCGGCGTCACCGACGAGACCGCGTTTTCCGTCGGCCTTGCCTGTGGCGGCACGATCCGCGTGCTGGTGGAACCGGTGGGCGAGGGCGATCAGGCACTTGCCGCGCCGCTGCTGGCCGACCTCGTTGCCGCACGCGCCGCGCCACGCGCCGTGGCGCTGGTCACCGACACCAACACCTGGACGCGCCGCCTTATCCCCGCCGGGGCGGATGCCGCCGTCGACGCGCGCCTGAAATCGGACCGCTCGGGCCTGGAGGACGATGGCCGCCTCATCGCCGTGCATAACCCGCCCTTGCGCCTGATCGTGGTCGGCGCTGTCCACATCGCCCAACCCCTCGTCGCCATCGCCCACACCTGCGGCTATGCAATCACCCTCATCGACCCGCGCGCCGCCTTTGGCTCGGACGCGCGCTTTCCGGGCCAGACCATCCTCGACGATTGGCCTGACGACGCGCTGGCGACACTCGCCCCCGATGCCCGCACCGCCATCGTCACCCTGACCCACGACCCGAAGCTTGACGATCCCGCCCTGCGCTTTGCCCTGCGCGCCCCGGTGTTCTACATCGGTGCGCTCGGGTCCAAGAAAACCCACGCCAAGCGCGTTGATCGCCTGACCGCCGCCGGATTTTCCGAAGCCGAGATTGCCCGCATCGCCGCCCCCGTTGGCCTGGACATCGGCGCGCGGACCCCCGCGGAAATCGCGGTCAGCATCATGGCCCAGATCACCGCCGCCCTGAGGCTTTGATGCGCTTCGGTCCGGTTCCGCTCGATCAGGCAGAGGGCGCAATCCTCGCCCATTCCGTGCCGCTGCCCGATGGTCGGCTGCGCAAGGGGGGGGTGCTTGGCGCCGCCGACATCGCCCGCCTCGCCGCCGCTGGTCTGGCCGAGGTTACGGTCGCCCGCCTCGATCCCGACGACGTGGCCGAGGACCAGGCCGCCGCACGCCTTGCAGCGGCGCTGGTGCCTGATCCGGCGGGGCAGGGGCTGTCGGTGTCGACCGCCTTCACCGGCCGCGTCAACCTCAACGCCGTCGGGCCCGGGCTGGCCGACCTTGACACAGCGGCGATCCACGCGCTCAACCGTATCCACCCCGCCCTCACGCTTGCCACGCTGCCGCCGCTGACCCGGGTGACCGGCGGCGTGCTGACCGGCACCGTCAAGATCATCGCCTACGCCGTTCCCGCCGCCGCCCTGACCGAAGCCTGCATGGTTGCGCGCGGCGCGATCCGCGTCCTGCCGGTCCAGCGTCGCACCGCAAGCCTGATCCTGACCGAAGTGCCGGGCATGGAGGAAAAGCTCGCCGCCAAAGGCGCAAGGGCGGTCGCGGCGCGCGTTGCAGCCCTTGGCATGGCGCTGGTGCAGACGGTCACGGTTCCGCACCAGACCGCCGCCGTGGCCGACGCGCTGCGCACCGCGTCGGGTGAGATGCTCTTGATCCTCACCGGCTCGGCCACCTCCGACCTGCACGACACCGCGCCCGAAGGCCTGCGCCAGGCGGGCGGCACCGTCACCCGCTTCGGGATGCCGGTCGATCCGGGCAACCTTCTGTTCGTGGGTCAGCTTGGCGACCGCCCGGTGATCGGCCTTCCCGGCTGTGCCCGCAGCCCGGCCCTGAACGGCGCGGATTGGGTTCTGGAACGGCTGGCCTGCGCCTTGCCGGTGGGCGATGACCAGATCGCCGCGATGGGGGTGGGCGGGCTGTTGAAGGAAATCCCCACCCGGCCACAAGCCCGCGAGCCAAAAGACAAAAGCCGGGCGTAGGCCCGGCTTTCACATCGTCCTGTGGGTCAGACCGTCACTTCGGTCCGATCATCATCACCATCTGGCGGCCTTCCAGCCGAGGGAAGGATTCAATCTTGCCGATCGCGGCCACGTCTTCCTCGACACGGCGCAGCAATTCCAGCCCCAGATCCTGGTGCGCCATTTCGCGGCCACGAAAGCGCAGGGTGACCTTCACCTTGTCGCCTTCTTCCAGAAACTTCACCACCGACCGCATCTTCACGTCATAGTCATGCGTGTCGGTGCCGGGCCGGAACTTGATTTCCTTGATCTCGATGATCTTCTGCTTCTTGCGCGCTTCGGCCTCGCGCTTCTGCGTCTCGTATTTGAACTTGCCGAAGTCCATGATCTTGCAGACCGGCGGTTCGGCATTGGGCGAGATTTCGACGAGGTCCAGCCCCGCCTCTTCAGCAAGGGCCATCGCCCGGGCCGGGGTAACAACGCCGACGTTTTCACCATCCGCGCCGATCAGGCGGATCTCCGGCGACCGGATGCGGTCATTGATCCGGGGTCCGGTTTCGCGCTGGGGCGGGGCATTGTGCGGTCTGCGGGCTATGGCAAGCGTCCTTCGGTTGTTGTCGGTTGCGGCGGCAATCTAGACCCCTCACCGCGCCACTTCAACCGCCAACCGCCGCGGAATGAGGCTCATTCCGCGACAAACCGGGCTTTTTCAGCCGATTTAACGCAGCGGTCTTTTCAACGGTAAGTCAAACTGCCATATGACCGCGCATCCGGACCCTCCGGTTATGGGAGAATATCACATGAACAGAAACGTCATCATCGGTGCCGTCATCATCCTGCTCGCCGCCGGCGGGTATTACCAATTCAGCTACAAGCCCGCACAGGAAGCCGCCGCTGCTGCCGCTGCTGCCGAAGCCGAGGCTGCCGCTGCCGCTGAAGCCGCCGCTGCCGAAGCCGCTGCCGCCGAAGCTGCCGCTGCCGAAGCTGCCGCCGCCGCAACCGCCGCTGCCGAAGCCGCCGCTGCCGATGCCGCCGCCGCTGCGACCGACGCCGTGGAAGGCGCCACCGCTGCCGTGGAAGGCGCGACCGCGGCCGTGACCGACGCTGCCGCAGCCCTTGATCCGGCCGCCTTCAACGCTGACAGCGTCGTGGCGCTGATCGACGGCTCGACCCTCGACGACGCGACCAAGACCACGCTCAAGACCGCTGTCGAAGCTGCCCGCGCGAACCCCGCGCTGGTTGCCGACACCGTGGCTCAGGTCCGCACCGCGCTGGGTCTCTGATCTGGCTTCGACGCTTTGAAACCAAAGGCCGCGGGAACATGGTTCCGGCGGCCTTTTTTGTTTCAACGGGTCGGGCAATTCCTAACGGTTTCCTAACTCGGCACCGCAAGCCATTGATTTTTCTGCCGCCGAAATTTGTCCCACGGTGGGACGCTCAGATCCCGTCGCCGACGAAGGCCTTTTCGACCACATATTCCAATGGCTCCGAATTCGCTCCCTCCCGCAGCCCGAACCCCTCCAGCACCGCCTTCACATCGTGGTTGAACGCAAGGCTGCCGCAGACCATGGCGCGGTCCTCCTCGGCATCCATCGGCGCCAGCCCAAGGTCGGCAAACACCTTGCCGCTGGTCAGGTTGTCGGTGATCCGGCCCATCTGGGCAAAGGGTTCGCGTGTGGTCGTCGGGTAATACTTCAGCTTGTCGCCGACCAGTTCCCCGATCAGCGGATCGTCCTTCAGGCTTTCGACCAACTGCCGGCCATACTCCAGCTCCGCCACCTCGCGGCAGGTGTGCATCATGATGACCTGATCGTATTTCTCATAGGTCTCCGGCTCACGCATCAGGCTGGCGAAGGGTGCAATCCCGGTGCCGGTCGCCAGAAACCACAGCCTGCTTCCCGGCAGCAGCGCGTCATGCACCAGCGTGCCCACGGGTTTGGGGCGCAGGATGATTTCGTCGCCGACCTTGATATGCTGAAGCCGGCTGGTCAGTGGCCCGTCCGGCACCTTGATCGAGTAGAACTCCAGCTCCTCGTCCCACGCCGGCGAGGCAATGGAATAGGCGCGCAGCAAAGGTTTGCCGTTGTCGCCCAGAAGCCCAATCATCACGAACTCACCCGACCGGAAGCGCAGTGATTTCGGCCGCGTCACGCGGAACGAAAACAACCGGTCGGTCCAATGGGTCACGGCAGTCACCGTCTGGGCGTCGGGCAGGTGCGGCTTTGCTGCGGCTTCGGGCGTGGTCACTGGGGAAAGCTCCGTCATGGGGACGACCCTCTCTTAAGGCAAAAGCCGCGCGGGGGGAAAGCCCGACGCGCGGCGCATCGCCGAGTTGCTGGGAGTTCAGGCGCGCAGCCTTGATTGGTAGTCGTGCTGGCGCCAGTCGGCGCGGAACTTCCACTGGTCTTCGGGCTGGCGCGCGGCCAACTCGTCGGGGATTTCCACCGCGTCAAAGCCGACGCGCCGCGCCATCGCATACTGATCCGCGATCACCGGCCCCGTTGCGCGCAATTCGCCCCGGTAGCCCAGCATCCGCAGGCGCCGCGCGACCGTGAAGGCGCGCCCGTCATTGAATGCCGGAAACGACACGCGGATAAGCGTAAGGTTGGCCAGATACGGTGCCACCGCCTCGGGATCATCTGTATGGGCAAGGTCCAGCACGCCCTGATGCGCGGCCAGATCGGCCAGGGTTACGGCCTGCACCTCGTTTGCAGGCCGAAAGCCTGCGTCGGTCACGATCACGCTCATGCCGCGCTCTCCTTCGGGGTTCTCACGGCTTTGCCGTCGATGAAATGGATGCCGCATTCGGTTTTCGCCTGCCCGCGCCAGCGACCGGCACGGGGGTCTTCGCCGGGCTTCACCGCACTCGTGCAGGGCGCGCAGCCGATGGACGGGTAGCCCTTGGCGACCAGCGGATGCCGGGGCAGGCGGTTCTCCACCATGTATTCCTCAAGGTCCTCACGGCCCCAATGCGCCAAGGGGTTCACCTTGATGCGGAAGTCGCCCTCGTTTTCAAAGAAGTCGATCGTGCCGCGGTCCGAGTTCTGGAACCTCTTGCGCCCGGTGATCCAGCCGTCGAAGGTCGACAGCGCGCGCTCCAGCGGCTCCACCTTGCGCACATTGCAACAGGCGTCGGTCGAAAACTGGTGCAGGGTGCCATCCGGGTCTTCAAACCCCACCCGCGCCGGGTTGGCGCGGATCGTGCGGATGTCGCACAGCGCCAGCCGTTCGGCCAGGTCGCGCTGGTAATCCAACGTCTCTTGAAACAGCATCCGGGTATCGACGAACAGCACCGGCGTTTCCGGGGCAATCACGCTGACCAGATGCAGCAGCACAACCGATTCCGACCCGAACGACGACACCAGCGCCACCCGGCCCAGATCATCGTCCTTCAAGGCATGTTCCAGCACCGCCGTGGCCGAGTGGTGCTTGTAGCGCGCGTTCAGCGCCGCAACCCGTTCCGCCACCGGGCCGGAGTGCAGATCACGCGGCATCTTTTTCGCCTTCCGAGCCGTAGAGCGCCGCCTTGAACGGCTCCAGCCCGAACTCGGCGATAGGCTTGCAGGAAGGTTTCCGAAGCCTCCAGCCGCAGGCCCAGATAGGCGCGCAGGATACGCTCGATCGCGGGCACGATTTCGTCATAGGCAAAGCCGGGGCCAGTCTTTTCACCGATCACAGCGGTTTCCGTGCCGTCGCCGCCCAGTGTGATCTGATAGTTTTCCACACCCGCGCGGTCTAGGCCGAGGATTCCGATATGCCCGACATGGTGATGCCCGCAGGCATTGATGCAGCCCGAGATCTTGATCTTCAGCGGCCCGATCTCGTGTTCCAGCTTCAGCTCTTCGAAATGCGTCGCCAGTTCCTGCGCGACAGGGATCGAACGGGCGGTGGCAAGGCTGCAATAATCCATGCCGGGGCAGGCGATGATGTCCGACAGAAGCCCGACGTTCGCCGTGCCAAGCCCGGTCTGCGCCAACGCGGCATGCACCGCTGGCAGATCGGATTTGTGGACATGCGGCAGGATGACGTTCTGCTCGTGGCTGATGCGCAGGTCGCTGTGTCCATACTTTTCGGCCAGATCGGCCATCAACCGCATCTGGTCGGATGTCGCGTCGCCCGGTGTTGCACCATGCGCCTTCAGGCTGATCGTCACGATCGCATATTGCGCGTTGCGGTGTTCCGACAGGTTTGTATCGGCCCAGGCCCGAAACACAGGGTCGGCCCTGTAGAAGGCATCGAACCCATCGACTGGCCCATTGCGGAAGGCGGGCGGTGCAAACGCCGCGCGGATATCGTCCAGCAGCGCCTGATCCGCCCCGCCGAAGGCAGGCCGCAGTTCGGCGAACCGTTCTTCGACCATCCGGGTGATTTCCTCGGCGCCCGTCTCGTGCACCGTGATCTTGATCCGCGCCTTGTATTTGTTGTCGCGCCGGCCAAGCGTATTGTAGACGCTGAGGACCGCCTCGACATACGGCAACAGGTCGGCTTCGGGCAGGAACTCCCGCACTGTGATGCCGATCATCGGGGTGCGTCCCAGACCGCCGCCCACCATCACTTCGAACCCCGGTTCACCCGCCGCATTGCGTACCATGCGCAGGCCGATGTCATGCGCCCGTGTCACGGCGCGGTCATTCGGGCTGCCGGTGATGGCGATCTTGAATTTGCGCGGCAGAAACTGGAACTCCGGGTGGTCGGTCGACCATTGGCGCAGAAGCTCGGCATAGGGGCGGGGATCGTCGATCTCGTCCGCCGCGGCCCCGGCGAAATGATCCGCCGTGACGTTGCGCACGCAGTTTCCGCTGGTCTGGATCGCGTGCATCTCGACATCGGCCAAGGCCTGCAGGATAGCCGGCACATCGGGCAGCTTCGGCCAGTTGAACTGGATGTTCTGCCGCGTGGTAAAGTGGCCATAGCCCTTGTCCCAGGTGTCGGCGATCATTGCCAATTGCCGCATCTGGCGCGGGGAAACCGTGCCGTAGGGAATGGCGATGCGCAGCATGTAGGCGTGCAGTTGCAGGTAAAGCCCGTTCATCAGGCGAAGCGGGCGGAATTCATCCTCCGTCAGGCTGCCGTCAAGGCGCCGCTCCACCTGATCGGTGAATTGGGCAACACGGGTGCGGACAAAGGCCTCGTCGAAATCGGAATAGGAATACATGCCCTTACCCTGCCAGATCGGCTTGCTTGCCGTGGTTGTAGTTCGACGGGCCGCGGGTCCTGAAGGCCTCGCGGAAATGCGTCGGTTCCGGTCCGTTCGCGCCCGCCTTGGCATCTGCCAGATAGGCACCCACCACCACCAGCTTCTGTGCCGCCGCGTGCAACAGCCGCATCTGCGCGTGCGCTTCGTCGTCGATCAACTCGGCCTCGTGGTGCAGGGGCGACCAGCGGTCATCGGCGGTGAGGTAGACCACATCGCCTTCGCGCAAACGGTTGGCGGTCACGACCTTCGGGGTGAAACGGCGGCTCATGCGAAGGCCTCTTTCAACTGGGGCAGGGTGGCTATGGCCCGGCGCGGTGCCAGACCATAGAGGATGATTGCGGGGCCAGTCGCACCCGCGACAGCCTGCGTCAAGGCGGCAAGCGTGGCGCCGGTCACACGCTCATTGGCGCGTGAGACATTTTCCACCACAGTTACCGGGGTATCAGCCGCCGCGCCGTGCATCATAAGCCGCCCCTGAATGAACCGGGCCGAGGCTTTGCCCATGTAGATCGCCGCGACTTCACCGGCGTGTGCCAGCCCACGCCAATCCTGTTCGGCAAAGCCCGCCATGTCATGCCCGGTCAGGATGCGCAGGCTTGCATTGCGCCCGCGCCGCGTCAGGCTTTGCCCGATGCGCGCCGCAGCCACGCTGGCAGCCGTCAGGCCCGGGGTGATCTCGAACCTGATCCCCACTGCTTCCAGCGCCTCGATTTCCTCGTCCAGCCGGCCAAAGATACCGCAGTCGCCGCCCTTCAGACGCACCACACGGCGGCCGCTCATGGCGTGCGTGACGATCAGTTCGCAGATCGTGGACTGCGGGGTCGAAGGCCCGAACCCTTCCTTGCCGACATCCACCCGCTCGACATGCGCGGGGATCAGGGCCAGCACCTCGGCACCTACCAGCCGGTCGAAGATCACAACGTCTGCTTCGGTCAGCGCCTTCAGCGCGCCCAGCGTCAGATGCGCCGCCGCGCCGGGACCGGCACCGACAAACTGCACAGCAAAGGGGGGCGTGGGCTCAAGCATCGGAAAATCCCTGTTGTCAGTCCCTCAATATAGAAGATTTTCCCCGCTTTGCGGTAGTGGCCCTTGCAGATAAGGACGTTTGTTCCGATACTTTGCCCTATCGGAACAGCGTTCCGTCAGAATAAGGATCAGGTGAATGGCGGCCCAACTCGACGATCTGGATCGGAAAATCCTGTCGGAACTCCAAGCCGATGCCGAGCAGTCGCTGGACGAAATCGCGCGCAAGGTCGGCTCGTCGAAGACCCCGGTCTGGAACCGGATCCGGCGCATGAAGGAACAGGGCGTCATCACCCGCACCACCGCCATCCTCGATGCGGAATCGCTTGGGCTGGAGGCCTGCTTCTTCGTTCTGATCCGCACCTCGGAACACGAGGCGGACTGGCAGCGCAAGTTCCTCAAGGCCCTGCGCGAACGCCCCGAGGTGCTGGAGGCGCACCGCTTGGCCGGTGATATCGACTATATCCTGAAGGTGCGGGTCAAGAACGCGCGGGCCTATGACACGTTCTATCAGGCGCTGATTTCAGAGGTGAAGATCTACAACGTCACCGCCTTGTTAAGCATGGAAGAGATCAAATCGACGACGGCCTTGCCGTTTTAACCTTGCATGACGTAACGTCGAACCACGCAAAACCTAAGTAAGGACGTGAATGCTACGTTTGCCCGTGACCCTTCTTGTGTTCCTTTTGCTTGCGCAACCGTCCATCCTGATGGCCAAGGACGGTCAGATAATACTGTATCGCGGCAAGGGGTATGAGGGTCTGGTCAATCCCATGATCCAGCCGCAGGCTTGGCTTGACGGAACGCTCGTCGGAAAATGCACCAAGGGTGAAAAGATAACCTTGTCGGTTGCCCCGGGCCGTCATGTCCTTTCCACCACCTCGGAAAGCCCAAACGACTTTGCCGTCACCGTTGGTGAAGGCGAAACGGTTTGTGTGCGCTGCACCATTGCACTCGGTGTCATCGTTCCAAACTTCAAGCTTAGCCGGGACGAACCTGCAAAATGTGCCGCTGTCATCAAGAAGATGCGCCCTCAGGGGGGCTAATCCGATCAGCCCCGCACAATCAGACTATTCAGCCCGTGAAAATGGTAGACGTCGCCATAACGCGGCGGTTCCACCAGCCGCAGACCCGGCATCCGCTGAAACAAGATCGGCAGCGCGGTCTGCAATTCCAGCCGTGCCAAGGGCGCGCCGACGCAAAAATGCAGCCCCGCCCCAAAGCTGACGTTGGCCTTCATCCGCCGCTCTGGCCAGAACCGCCCCGGCTCCTCCCAGACCCCCGGGTCTCGGTTCGCCGCCGCCAGCAGCAACGCCACCCGGTCGCCGCGCTTGAAGGTGTGGCCCATCACCTCCACCTCCTCATAGACCCAGCGTGTGAACATGTGCAGCGCCGGGTCAAAGCGCAGCACCTCTTCCACCGCAGCTTGCGGGTCTGCCAGCAGGGCCACCTTGGTGTCTGTTTCCAGCAGCGTCTTCACCCCGTTGCCGATGGTGTGGACCGTCGCCTCATGGCCTGCGTTCAGCAACAGGATGCAGGTCGAGATCAGCTCCTCGGTCGACAGCCGCTCGCCTTCCATTTCGGCGGCGATCAGGCTGGTGATCAGGTCATCCGCCGGCCGCGCCCGCCGCTCCTTGATATAGCCGGTCAGGAACGCCACGAACGCTTCGGTGGCCGCAATTGCCGCCGCCTCCATCGCGGGCGTCCGGCCGGCCTGATACATCCCCACCATCGCGTTGGACCAGCGCAGCAGGTCTGGTGCCATTGCCTCCGGCACGCCCAAGAGGCGCGCGATGATCACCACCGGCAATGGCTGCCCGAACGCCTGCAACAGGTCGAACGGCCCGGCGGGAAGGCGGTCGATCAGCGCGTGGCTAAGCCCGGCGATCTCGGGTTCCAGCGCGGCAATCCGGCGTGAGGTGAAGGCGCGCAACACCAGACTGCGCAGCCGGGTGTGGCGCGGCGGCTCCAGCTCCAGCATCGAATGCGCCTCGACGGCATAGAACGGCGCCAGATGCGGCGGTACCATCAGCGGCTCCGGCGCCTCGCGTCCGAAGCGGCGGTCGCGAAAGATCGCATTCACCGCAGCCGCATTGCCGGTGCAGGCAAGGTCGTAATCCACCCAATGAAAGAACGGCCCCGCCGCCCGCGCGCGTTCATAGAACGGGTAGGGGTCCTGCACGAACGCGGGTTCCGTCGGTGATTGGACAAGCCGCTGCATCATCCTCTCCGAAGCGGCAGCAGCCCCTGCGCGATCAGCGCGCCCGCCACCACGATCACCGCGCCCGCCGTCTGCCACCAGCTCCACGCGCCGCCCAACAGGAACACCATCAGCATCACATAGAACGGCACCGCGTTCATGTGCAGGCTCGCTGCGCCGATCCCGATCCGCCCGACCGAGATGATCCACAGAAGCTGGCTCACCGCCATCGAGCCGATGCCAAAGATCACCAGCCCCATGACCTCTCGCGCGCCGATGGCCCCCCAGGTGGGCCAGGCGTCGCGCACCAGCCCGTCGCCCAGCGCCACGATCAGCATCACCACCGCCGCACCACCAACCGTCACCGCGCTACGACCGAGCGAGGTCAGATGCGGCAATGCCTTCACCGTCTCGCGCGATCCCCACGTATAGCACAGCACCGACGCCAGCGCCGCCAGCGCCCCAAGGCCAAAGTCGATCGCCCCCATGTTGCCCGCCAGCGCCACCAGCCCGCCGGCAATCGACAGCAAAAGCCCGATGGCGACGGCTTTCGTAAAGGGCCGCCGGTCCGCCACGCACTCCAAGGCAATCCCGGCCACCGGCATCACTGCGGTCACAATCGCCACTGTCACCGCGTCGGTCAGCGTCAGCGCGATGATCACCGTCACCGAGGCCAGCCCCAGCGTCACAAACCCGACCCACGCCCCGCGCAGCCAGTCTGCCCCGCGCAACGCTGCCGTCCCCTCCACCGCCCACCAGATCGGCACCAGCACCGCCGCCGCCAGAATCGCCCGCGCCGCCGTCAGCGCCAAGGGCGGCATGTGCGGCACGATGAGGTCAGCCGCAGGCAACCCCGCCGCCCAGATGACCATCGAGGCAAGGCAAATGAGGTTGGCGATAAGCAGCGAGCGGCCCGGAGCCGTGGCGGTCATGGTCATGCAATCGTTCTAGGTGGCGGCGCAGCGCGTCGCAGGCCCGCCCGCGACACACCCATGTCGTCAGGACGCAAGCGCCGCGACAATTGCACCGAAGTCCGCGGCCTTTAGGCTGGCCCCGCCAACCAGCGCGCCATCGACGTTCGGCACGGCGAAAATCTCCACCGCGTTCGAGGGCTTCACCGACCCGCCATAGAGCAGCCGCACCCCGGCAGCTTCGGCCCCGATCCGCGCGGCCAGACGCGCGCGGATAAAGGCATGCACTTCGGCAATCTCGGCCAAGGTCGGCGTCCGCCCGGTGCCAATCGCCCAGACCGGTTCATAGGCAATCACCGTGGTCGCCGCCGTGGCCCCCTGCGGCAACGATCCGTCCAACTGGCTGCCGATCACATCCAGCGTGCGTCCGGCATCCCGCTCGGCTTCGGTCTCGCCGATGCAGACGATGGCCACCAGATCTGCCGCAATCGCCGCCGTGGCCTTGGCCTTGATCAACGCGTCCGTCTCGCCATGATCCGTCCGCCGCTCCGAATGGCCGACGATCACATGGCTTGCACCCGCATCCTTCAGCATCGCTGCCGAAATGTCGCCGGTGTGCGCTCCTGACATTGCCGGATGGCAATCCTGACCACCCACGCTCAGCGACGATCCCTTTGCGGCCCAAGCCATCTGCGCCACCAGCGTCGCCGGCGGGCACAGCAGCATCTCGCACTTCGGGGCAGGGTGCGCTGCGATCAGCGCCGTCACTTCGGCCAACGCAGCCGAGCTGCCGTTCATCTTCCAGTTTCCGGCTGCCAGCTTCTGCATTGCCCGTCTCCCCGCTGCGGTCGCCCAGACCTAGCGCCTCGGTCCCGGAACGAAAAGCCCCAAGGCTTTCCCCTTCGCCAAATATCCTCAGGAGGCAGGCCGGCGCGGCGAGGGGGCGGAGCGCTCTCAGATCTCACGCGGCGGGCTGGTCCTTGAACTTGATCGATTCTCCACAGCCGCAGGCCTCTGCCACGTTCGGATTGCGGAACTTGAACCCGGCTTCCAGCAAACCGGTCTCATAATCGATCTCGGTGCCAATGAGGAACATCTGCGCCATCGGCGCGATCATCACCCGCGCGCCGTCCTGTTCCACCACCTCGTCCAGCGGGTTGACCGAGGCCACATAGTCCATCGTGTATTCCATCCCCGCGCAGCCACCCTTCTTGACGCCGATGCGCAGGCCCGACGAGCCCTGCTTTTGCATCAGCCGCGCAATCTGGGTGCGGGCGGCGGGGGTCATGGTGACGGCGGCTTTTCCAGGAATTCCGAACATGGGACACGTCCTTCTCTTGCGCCAAAGGTAATCTGCCGCAGCCTTTCGTTCAAGGCACCAGGCTACATGAACCCAAGTTCAAGTTTTGCCTCGTCCGACATCATGTCCATTCCCCACGGTGGGTCGAAAGTCATGTGCACGTCAACCTGCTTCACACCGGGCAGGGGTTCGACCGCTTCGGCGACCCAGCCGGGCATTTCCCCCGCCACCGGGCAGCCGGGGGCAGTCAAGGTCATGGTGATGTCAACCTCGTTCTCCGGCCCGATCTCGATCGTGTAGACCAGCCCGAGGTCAAAGATGTTGACCGGAATTTCCGGGTCAAACACGGTGCGGCAGGCGCCGACGACCTGGTCATAAAGCGGATGGTCCGTGGTCGACGGCTTGATCAGCGGCGCGCCTTCGATCTGATCCGGCATGGAGGTCATGGCTTTTCCTGCAATCGCCCGAGTTGTTGAGCGATTATATAGGGAATGTCAGCCGCAGGGTCCAGTGCCAGCTTTGCTCGACGCGACGGCTTCAGAACGGGATCTCGTCATCCATGTCCGACCGGCCACCCGATGGCGCGCTGCTGCCCCGGCCGCCGCCCGATCCGCCAGCCGACCCACCGCCTGATCCACCACCTTGGCCCGAACCGTAATCGTCATAGCCGCCGCCGCTGCGGTCGTCGTATCCGCCCCCGCCGCCACCACCTGATCCGCCATCCCGGCCGCCAAGCAAGGTCAGTTCGCCGCGGTAGGGGCGCACCACGATTTCGGTGGTATAGCGGTCCGCACCCGACTGGTCCTGCCACTTGCGGGTTTCCAGCTGCCCCTCGATGTAGACCGTAGAACCCTTTTTCAGATACTGCTCGGCGATCTTGCCCAGCGGTTCGTTGAAGATCGCGACCGAATGCCATTCGGTCCGTTCCTTTTTCTCGCCGCTGGCCTTGTCGCGCCACGTTTCCGAGGTGGCGATGCGCAGGTTCACTACCTTGCCGCCATTGGGAAAGCTGCGCACTTCCGGGTCGCGGCCCAGATTTCCGACGATGATGACCTTGTTGACCGACCCCGCCATGGCACTCTCCCTGATTCCTTTTTGGCCCGGGCAGAATGCCGTGCCTTGGTTAACAAAAATCCTATACCGATCCCACGGTCACGCTGCAACCAAGGCGTCGCCAAGGCCGCTGGCAACTTCCCGCGTGTCGTTGTCAGCAGCCGTTTCGGGGGTGGAAAATCGACAGCGGGACGTTATAGTTCGCAGCGTTCCGCCCACTGGCGGCTGCAGGCGGCCGCTGTGGTCGCGTATGGGTAGGGAATGGCGCGTCGTCTGGTCTTGGGCTTTGCAGTGCTGGCAATGGGGCAGCTTCTTGCCCTTGTGCCTGCGTCTGCTGGCGGTCTTGATCTTTCGCTGTCGACCAAATCCCGCACCGATGTGTTCCGCTCGCAGTCGAAACTGCTCGATGAAAAACTGGCCAAGCAATACAGCGGTTCGGTTCGTCTGACGCCCAAGGGCAAGAAGGGCGCCGACACGACCGAAGGGCTGCCCAGCTACCGCGGCAGCTACAAGGGCGAATACCTTGAAGTGGCCCGCGCCGCCGCCCGCAAGCACGGGGTGCCCGAGGACTTGTTCCTGCGCCTTGTGCAGCAGGAAAGCGGCTGGAACCCCGGCGCTGTGTCGGTCAAGGGTGCCACCGGCCTTGCGCAACTGATGCCTGACACGGCGCAAGTTCTGGGCGTCGACATCAACGATCCACACGCCAACCTCGACGGTGGTGCGCGCTACCTGCGCATGATGTTCGACAAGTTCGGCACCTGGAAACTGGCGCTGGCCGCCTACAACGCCGGCCCCGGCGCGGTCGAGGCGCATGACGGCGTGCCACCGTTTGACGAAACCGAAACCTACGTCGCCGCAATCCTTGGCTGATCTGTCAGACTGCGACCCGCTCGCCCAGTTCGACCACCCGGTCACGGGGTAGGTGATAGAAATCCGACGGATCGGCAGCAAACCGGGTCAAAAGCGCATAAATCCGGTCCAGCGCCCGCTTCACCCCGATTGGACCGGTAATCACCGGCCTGCGGCGACCGAGGAAAAAGCTTGACGTCATCACGTCGAACCGCAGCCCGGCTTTGCGCGCGTGGTTCATCGCGCGCGACACGTTTGGCGTTTCCATGAAACCGAACCGCAGCGTCAGCCGTGCGAAACGGTCGCCGATCACCTCATAGCTCGCCCGCTCCTGCGGATCGGCAAGCGGGGTGCGCAGCGTCTCGATGGTCAGGATCACGTTGCGTTCATGCAGAACACGGTTGTGCTTGAGATTATGCAGCAACGCCGACGGCGCGACATCGGGGTCGGGGCTCAGAAAGAATGCGGTCCCCGGAACGATATGCACGGAACTGCGGTCCATCGCCCGCACGAAGCCATCCAGCGAAACAAGCTGCTTGTGCGATTTGCCAAGCACAAGCTGCGTCCCGCGCCACCAGGCCCACATCGTCACGCCCAGCATCAACCCGATCGCCAGCGGCACATAGCCCCCGTCCCACAGCTTGGTCAGGTTCGACGCAAGGAACACTGATTCCAGCGCAAAGATCGGGGCCGTCAGCAGCAGCGCCACCGGCAGGGCCACGATCCCGGCGATCCGCAAATACAAAAACGCCAGCACCGTTGTCACCAGCATGGTTCCGGTCACCGCTATCCCATAGGCCGAGGCCAGCGCGGCCGACGACGGGAACGTCAGCACCAGCCACAGAACCCCGAACAACAGCAGCCAGTTGATGGTGCCAATATAGATTTGCCCGCTCTGGTCGGCCGAGGTATGGCGGATGGTCAGCCGTGGCAGCAGGCCAAGCTGGATCGCCGCCCGCCCCATCGAGAACGCGCCCGAAATGACGGCCTGTGCCGCAATCACGGTTGCCGCCGTCGCCAGCACGACAAAGATCGGCAGGGCAGCCGGCGGAACCATGGAAAACAGCGGGTTTTCCGCGGCTTCAGGGTTTGACAGCACCAGGGCGCCCTGGCCCAGATAGTTCAGCAACAGCGCCGGAAACACCAGCGCCAGCCACGCCACCATGATCGGCCGCCGCCCGAAATGCCCCAGATCGGCATACAAGGCCTCGGCCCCCGTCACCGCCAGAAACACCGCCCCCAGGACGGCAAAGGAAATCGCGCCGTTGTTCAGCAGAAACGCAACGGCCCAGGCTGGATTGAACGCCGACACCACGGCCGGGTTGCCCCAGATATGCCACAGGCCCAGCCCGGCAAGCGTCAGGAACCACAGCACGGTCACCGGACCGAACGCGCCCGCAATGGCCGCCGTGCCTTTGCGCTGCACCATGAACAGCGCAAAAAGGATGCCCACAGTGATCGGTACCACCAGGCTGTCCAACCCCGGCATCACCAGTTCCATCCCCTCCACGGCCGACAGCACCGAGATCGCCGGTGTGATCACCGCATCGCCAAAGAACAGCGCCGCCCCGATGATCGCCAACGACAGGATCGGCACCGACCGGCGGCCAATGGCCAGTCGCACCATGGTGTAAAGCGCTAGCACACCGCCTTCGCCCCGGTTGTCGACGCGCAACAGAAACAGCACATACTTCACCGTCACGATCACGATCAACGTCCAGATCAGCAGCGACAGCAGGCCCAGAATATCGCCGGGCGCCACCTGCCCGCCGCGCGCCACCGGCGCAAGCGCTTCGCGAAATGCGTAAAGCGGGCTGGTGCCGATATCGCCGTAGACCACACCAACCGCACCTATCGTCAGGGCGCCAAAGCCTTGCTTTGCTGGCACGGGAACACTGTCTTCTGCTTCGTCACGCAGATAATCGGCGATGTCCAGTTCGTCCTCGTCGAAAAGGGCCAACTGCGAGGTGTCCCGGCGAGGCGGGTTAAGCGGATCTGTTGATGTCATGATGATGGTGGCGCTGAAACCGTGTGGCGGTTCGCTGGCCTTCCGGACCGGCCCTGGCAGGGGCGTGCCGATGCTCCATAAAATACCGCACTCCTGCGGCGGACCTACCCCATACTCTCATTGACCGGCTCAAGGCATCATCGCCTTTGCATACCAGCCATGCAGAAATGCCGTGGCTGGCTTGGCTTGGCGAAGGTCACTCCGCCGCCATCTTGATGACCGGCTCCATCTGTTGCAGGATTTCCGTCGACAGGTGGCATTTGATGTTGTGACCGCCTTCAAGCACCTGAACCGGCGGCATTTCCCGGTCGCACAGCCCACCCGGCACTTGCGATTTCCAGCGGCAGCGCGTCTGGAACGGGCAGCCGGGCGGCGGGTTCATCGCCGACGGAATATCGCCCTCCAGCACGATGCGCTTGCGGATCACCTTGGTGTCGGCGATCGGCACCGCCGACAGCAGGGCCTCGGTGTACGGGTGGTAGGGCGGCTGGAACACCTGATCGGTGGTGCCCATCTCGACCACATGGCCGAGATACATCACCATCACCCGGTCGCTGAGGTAACGCACGATCGACAGGTCGTGGCTGATGAACAAAAGCGTGGTGCGGTTTTCGCGCTGGATGTCCATCAGAAGGTCGGTCACGGCGGCCTGAACGCTGACATCCAGTGCCGACACCGGCTCGTCCGCCACGACGACCTTGGCGCCGCCCGCAAAGGCCCGCGCGATGCCGACGCGCTGCTTCTGCCCGCCAGACAACTGCCGCGGCATCCGGTCGGCAAAGGCGCGCGGCAGTTTCACCAGATCAAGCAGTTCCAGCATCCGGCGGTTGCGGTCCTCGTCGCTGGACCCGTATTTGAAGATTTCCAGCGCCCGGATGATCTGCCGGCCCACCGTCATCGACGGGTTCAGCGTATCGAACGGGTTTTGAAACACCATCTGCACCGAACTGACCGTATCGGTGTTGCGCTGCTGGATCGGGGTAGACTGCACATTTTCATCAAACAGCAGGATCGACCCGGAGGTCGCCGTTTCCAGCCCCATCAACACCTTGGCGAAGGTCGACTTGCCGCAGCCAGACTCGCCCACGATCGCCAGCGTCTCGCCCTCGCGCGCCTCGAAGCTGAGCGTTTCGTTCGCCTTGACGACCTTCTTCAGCCCGCCGCCGAAGGCCCCGGACGACACCGAATAATACTTCTTCAGATCCTCCATCTTCAGGACAACCTTGCCGATTGGCGCCTTTTGCTTCACCGCGCGTTTGGCCGGTTCGGCCAGCCAGTCGATCTCCTGCCACTTCACGCAGCGCGTCTCGTGCCGGTCGCTGTTCGGCACCGGAAACATCGGAATTTCGCCAGCATCACAGCGCCCGCTTTGAAAATAGTCGCAGCGCGGGCCAAAGTTGCAGCCCTTGGGCCGTTCATGCGGCAGGGGGAAGTTGCCGGGAATGGAAATCAGCGGTCGGGCGTTCTTGTCGGCACCGGGCAGCGGGATGGAGCGGAAAAGCGCCTGGGTATAGGGGTGGCGCATCTCCTCGAACACTTCGGTGACCGCACCGGTTTCCACCGCCTCACCCGAATACATCACGCAGATGCGGTTGCAGACATCCATCACCAGACCAAGGTTGTGGCTGATGAACAGCATCGACGTGCCGTATTTCTTGCCCAGATCCTTGACCAGATCGACGATCCCCGCTTCGACCGTCACGTCAAGCGCGGTGGTCGGTTCGTCGAGGATCAGCAGCGCCGGCTTCGACATCAGCGCCATCGCGATCACGATACGCTGCTGCTGGCCGCCTGACAGCTGGTGCGGGTAGGCGTTGATGATGCGGTCGGGGTCGGGCAGGCGCACGTCGGCCACGATCTGCCGCGCCAGCTTCCAGGCATCGTCCTTTGACATGCCCTGATGGATCATTGGCACTTCGGCCAGTTGCGCGCCGATCTTCATCGCCGGGTTCAGCGACGCCATCGGTTCCTGATAGATCATCGCGATCTCGGAGCCGCGGATATGGCGCAGCTCTTCTTCCGACATGTGCGTCAGGTCACGGCCCTTGAACTTGATCGTGCCGCCGACGATCTTGCCGTTCTTGCCAAGGTCGCGCATGACGGCCAGCGCCACGGTCGACTTGCCGCAGCCGCTTTCGCCAACCAGTCCCATCGCCTCGCCGGCCATGACCTTGCAGGAAAAATCCATCACGGCGGGAATTTCGCGAAGCCGCGTGAAGAATGAAATCGACAGATGGTCGATCTCGAGGATCGGTTTCGAAGGGTCCCAGGCGGTGTCTGCGGATTTGGTCATGGCAGCCTCGCGTTTGGTTCAAGTGCGGGAGATCGATTGCGGGACCGGGGGCCAGCCCCCGGACCCCCGGGATACTTATGGACAGATGAAAGCCGTCAGTCCTTCAGGCTTTCTTCGCGCAGGCCGTCAGCCAGAAGGTTCAAGCCAAGCACAAGGCTCATCAGCGCCAGGGCAGGGACGACGGCGGGGTGCGGCACAAGGTTCAAAAGCTTGCGCCCGTCGTCGATGGTGGAGCCCCAGTCCGGGCTGTCGGGCGACACGCCAAGGCCGAAGAAGCCCAGCGTGCCGAGGAGGATGGTGGTATAGCCGATGCGCAGGCAAAAATCCACGATCAGCGGACCGCGTGCGTTGGGCAGGATCTCCCACAGCATGATGTACCAGGGTCCTTCGCCACGGGTCTGGCCCGCCGCCACATAGTCGCGCGCCTTCAGGTCCATCACGATGCCCCGCACGATGCGGAACACGGTGGGCGAATTCACGAACACCACGGACACAAAGACGTTCAGCAGGTTCGGTTCCATCGACCAGACGCCCAGCGGGTCCATGTTGAAGGCAAGCCCCGAATAGGCCCAGAACCCGATCACCAGCACGATGCCCACGTAAAGGTTCCGCCGTGGCGGGTTCGTGAAATAGCGCGCGTTGAACAGGATCGAGAAGAACAGGATCGGAAAGATGAACAGCACCGCCGCCAGATAGACCGGGATGCCCGTCACCCGGATTTCCGGCGTGACCAAGAGGTAGAACAGCAAGATCACCGGAAAGGCCAGCACCAGGTTCGCGATGAACGACAGCACAGTGTCGAACTTGCCACCGAAGTATCCCGCCGGCAGGCCTAGCGTCACGCCCACCATGAAGGCAAAAGCGGTCGCCGCCGGGGCGATCGACAGCACCGACCGCGCGCCCATCACCATCCGGCTGAACACGTCACGCGCCAGATGGTCGCCGCCCAGAAGGTAGTAGGGATAGATCCCGTCGCCCGGGTTCGGCACCAGTGATCCCGGCACCGCGTTCTTCAGGCCCGACAACTGCGCCAACGGATCATGCGTGATCACCATGTTGGCCAGAAGCGCCGTGAACACCCAGAACATCACGATGCCGAAGCCGATCATGCCCACGACGCTGTCGAAAAGCTTGCCGTAAAGCCCCAGCCTGCGCTTGAACGTGATCGACAAAGCGAAAGTGACGACCAGCGCCACCCAGACCGGCAGGAACTGCGAGGCCATCCGGCCAAAGATCTGTCCCCAGGAGAGTAGGTCTTCCATGATGGTTCCTCAGGACAAACGGATGCGGGGGTTCAGGAAGACGTAGCCAACGTCCGAGATCAACTGGGTCACCAGCACCACGAACACCGCAACGACCGAACAGCCCAAGAGCAGGTTGATGTCGTTGTTGCCCGCCGCCTGCACCAGCGTCCAGCCAAAGCCTTTGTAGTTGAACAGCGTCTCCACGATCACGACACCGTTCAAGAGCCACGGGAACTGCAGCATGATCACAGTAAAGGGCGCGATCAGCGCGTTGCGCAGGGCGTGTTTCACCACCACCGCGCCAAAGGATACGCCTTTCAGCCGCGCGGTGCGGATGTATTGCGCCGTCATCACCTCGGTCATCGAGGCGCGGGTCATCCGGGCGATATAGCCGATGCCGTAAAGCGCGATCGTCATCACCGGCAGGGTAAAGTTCCAGAAGGTGATGTCGTCGATCGCCGAGGTCGCGGTGCCAAGAAACAGTGTCTTGCCCTCGATCCAGCCCCAGCTTGCCAACAATGGCGACAGCCCCACCACCGGAGAGGCCAAGAGCGCCACCAGAATGACGCCCGACACATATTCCGGCGTTGCCGTCGACGCGATGGAAAAGGTCGACAGCGCCCGGTCGGTGCGCGAGCCCTCGCGCATCCCCGACAGCACGCCGATCAACAGCGAGGCCGGCACCATCACCAGCATCACCGACAGCATCAGCCACCCCGTCGCCGCCAGCTTTTCGCCCAGCGAATCCAGCACTGGCTTCTTGAAGAAGGTCGAAAACCCCCAGTCGCCCTGCAAGACGCCGCAATAGCGCGGGGCGGTCTCGGGGGTGTTGGCCGCGGTGATGCAGCGTCCGCGCACCGTGCCCTTTTCGTCGGTCAGCACCCAGCCGGGCATCAGACCCATCCATTCGCCATAGCGAACAAAGACCGATCCGCCGTGGCCGTTCTGGATGATCCATTGATCGACCGCTTCTTCCGACATCCGCACCGAGCCTTCGGTGCGCGCCAACTTTTCAAGGTTGGGGCGAAGGTTGGTCAGGAAGAAAACGATAAAGGTCAGGGCCAGCGCAGTCAGGATCATCAGACCAAGGCGCCGGACAACGAACATCAGCATGGCTACACCTCTGCGCCAAGGGGCTTCACGCCGCCGGGACGGCAACGGGACAGATCATGGAGAGGAAGGCCGGGCGCGCTCATTGGCGCGCCCGGTTATGTCAGCCAGCGATCAGGCGACCGACCATTTGTAGTGCTGATGCTCGTTCGAAGGATGCCGCTCGACGTTGAAGCCTTCCTTCACATGCGCAAAGAGCGAACGCCAGTAAGGCTGGATGATGTAGCCTTCGTCCTGAAGGATCGTCTCCAGCGTCACCATCTGCTCGCGGCGGGCATCGGCATCGGCCAGCGACAGCGCCTTGGTCATGGCGGCGTCGAAGTCGGCGTTGGCCATGCCCGTTTCGTTCCACGAACCGGTCGAGGTGTAGGCCAGCGACATGTTCTGCACCGCCAGCGGACGGTGGTTCCAGGTGGTGGACGAGAAGGGGTACTTCTGCCAGTCGTTCCAGAAGGTCGAGCCCGGCATGACCGTGTGTTTCACGTTCGCGCCGGCATCCTTCAACTGCGCCACGACGGCGGCCGTGGTGGCCGCCTCCCAGCCATCGTCAAGCGAGATCACTTCCATCTCGGCGTCGGCCATTCCAGCCGCTTCCAGCGCGGGCTTCAGCTTGGACGGGTCGATGACCTGCGGGGGAAGTGCGGCATACTCGGGGTGAACCGGGCAGGCGTGGTGGTTTTCCGCCGTGGTGCCAAGGTTGCTGTAGCCCAGCTCCAGAACGACCTTCGGGTCGACGGCAAGCTGGATCGCCTGACGCACGGCCTTGTCCTTGTAAAGCTCGCTCGACGCCGAGTTCATCCGCACCACAATGGTTGCCGCGGTAACGACTTCCAGCTTCTTCCAGCCCAGCGCATCAAGCTGCTCGATGAAATCGCCGACGGTCTCGTAGTTGCAGTCGATCTCGTCAGATCCCGCCAGCGAAACCATCGTCGACGGGTCGGTGCCGAAGTCGATGTAGTGGATTTCGTCCAGCGGTGCCGTGCCACCCCACCAGGTGTGGTTCGGCGCGCGCACCAGAACGGCCTTCTGGCCGACCGAGACTTCCTGCGGCACGTAAGGGCCGGTGCCGATCGGGTTCGTCGCCGGGTCTGCGCCGTCGACAAAGCTCGAATGCACCACGGCAGCCGGATAGTCGGCCAGGTTCGGAACCACGGCGACGTCCGAGGCCGACAGGTTCAACTGCACCGTCGCATCGTCAACCTTGACCACCGCGCCCTCGCGCAGGGTCTTGGTGGCTTCGTCAACGAGGCCGGGGAAACGGCTGGCCATTGCGTTGCCCTCGACGTTGCCGTCGGTCCAGCGGGCGAAGTTGCGCACCACGTCATCGGCGGTGAACGGCTCGCCGTTGTTCCAGGTCACGCCCTGACGCACTTTCAGCGTGTACTGGGTCGCGTCGGCGTTGGCTTCCCAGCTTTCCAGCAGGCGGCCTTCGAACGTGCCGTCGGCGTTGTACTGGATCAGGTATTCCAGCCAGCCACGGTAGATGTTGGAAATCTGCGGCCAGTCGGCCAGACGCGGGTCCTTGGTGCCTTTGACTTCCATCGCGCAGCGGATCACGCCGCCGATCTTGGCGTCTTGTGCCCGCGCCGGGGCCGACATGCCCATCAGCCCGTAGGCCGTCACGGCAGACACACCAAGTGCGGTCGTGCGGCTCAGAAACTCGCGGCGGCTCAGTTTGCCGGCTTTCAGTTCTTCGGCATACATGCTTGCTGCCGGGTGCAATCCGGCTGCGGTCATCTCTTTCGTCATTGTCATCTCCCTGACAGGTCTTTTTCGTTTCTTGATTATGGCGCAGGCCGAAGACCGGGCTTTTCAGACAGCACACCCGGGCCACTTCCTGCGCACCCACGCAGCGCATTGCGCATCTTTTTCGAGCGCACGTCAACGCTTGCTTTCGTCACACGAGCGCTCATTTGCGACACTCGTTGTTGAAACGCGACGCCTTTGCGTCGGTTTCGTGCAAGCGGTTGCACAAGCCCGGCGCGCACACCCGCAACCACCCGCTCAGGATGCCCGCCTGAACGCCGATGGCGACTTGCCGGTCAGATGCTGGAACGCCCGGGTGAAATACGCGGGCGAGTTGAACCCGAGGTTTTCCGCGATGCGCCCCACCGGCATCCGCGTCTCGGCCAGCAGCTTGCGCGCCTCAAAGATGCGGCGGTCCTGCAAAAGCGCCAGCGCCGAACGTCCGCAGGCAATGTTGCAGCACCGCGTCAGGTGCGTCGGCGTCACGCCCAGTGCGGCGGCAAACTCCGCCACCCCCATGCCGGACCGGAAGTTGCGTTCCAGCAGCGCTGTATAGCGCGCCACCAACCGCCGCGTCGCATCGGTGCGCGGCGCATCGGCATCGGTCTTTTTCGCCTGCCGCTCCAGCCACACCCCCAGCAGCCCCAGGTAATGCCGCGTCGCCCGGTCATGCGCCGGCACGTCGCTGTCCATCTCGCGCTGGATGGCGTCCAGCAGGATGTTGGCTTCTTGCTGGGCATGCACCTCGCGCACCCGAAGGTGCAACGGCACCTTTGGCAGCGTCACGTCACAGTCGCGGCCAAAGAACACCGCCGTGCCAAACACCTGCGGCCCGGCCTCAAAGCCATGCATCACGCCTGCCGGAATGAAGATGGCGTTGTGCGCCGTGTAGCCCCGCGTCACGCCCGAAATCGTGATCCGCCCCTGACCCTTGGTGAACCACAACAGGCACGGTTCCGAGATTGACCGCATCGCCTCCACCCGCCAGCGCCCAGCCGCCGACAAGCGCGGAATCGCGACCAGTCGCAGCGAAGAGGTCGGGGCGGGCAGGGGCATGGGAATCGGACGTCCATAATCGGCGGTCGAAATCTGGCCATGACCTTAATCGCGCCACACACGGATTACCAAGACGAAACCGATGCTTGAAACGCGACGTTCACCCCCCGACCACCGAAACCTGTGCATAAATCTGTGGAAAACCCCGCAGACGGTGCCGCCCGCCTCACGGCACCGCCAGATGCCGCCACCCCGACATCCGGGCGCGAAACCAGGTGCGTTGACGTTTGGCGTATTGCCGGCTCGCCAGCGTCGCTTCCGCCACCGCAGTGTCAAGGTCGATCCGACCGTCCAGATAGGCCACCAACTCGCGCGCCCCGATGGCGCGGGCATAGGGCCGATCCGGCGCCCAGGCGGGCATGGCGGCGCGCACTTCGTCCAATGCCCCTTGCGCCAGCATCTGCCCAAAACGCCGGTCGATCCGCGCGTTCAGCCAGCCCACCTCCGCCTCCAGCACGATCGCCTCTGTTCCGGCCAACGCCAGCAGCGGCGGTGGTGTCGCCTGCTGCCAGTCCAGCAATCCCCGCCCCGTGGCTCGCAACACCTCCCACGCCCGCTGCACCCGCGCGCCGTTGCGCAGGTCGATCGCCGCGGCGGTCGCAGGGTCCAGCCCTGCCACCAGCGCCCCGATGCCCTCCGCCGCCCGCAACCGGTCGCCCGCCGCGCGAACCTCTGCCGGCACCGCAGGCACCTCGGCCAAACCCTCGGTCAGCGCCCGAAACATCAACCCGGTGCCGCCGACAATCACCACCGGGCGGGCCAGCAAGGGTGCCACCTCCCGCAGCCAATGCCCAACCGAATAGTCGTCGCCGCCCCCGATATGACCGTAAAGCGCGTGGGGCAGGGCGGCCGCGTCGGCCTCGCCTGGCCGCGCACTCAAGATCCGCCACTCGCGATAAACCTGCAAGGCGTCGGCATTGACCACAACCCGCCCGTCACGCGCCGCGATCTCCATCGCCAGCGCCGATTTGCCCGATGCGGTCGGCCCGGCGATCAGCACCGGGGCCTCGCGCGAAATGCCGGCCAAGCTCATCACACCGAACCCACCTTGCTCTTTTCCTCAAATACTCCGGGGGTGCGGGGGCTGGCCCCCGTTCCGCCGCTCGTGACAGGTTGAACCTTCCGGCGTTTTGCGACATTTTGCGCCAGCAACCAAATCCAGAACCATATACGGGGGATCCCATGTCCGAACCAGCCGCTTCATCGGGGGTCACCTACACTCGCGTCATGCTCAAGATATCGGGCGAGGCGCTGATGGGCGATCAGGGCTACGGCCTGCACCCGCCCACGGTCGCCCGCATCGCGCAGGAAATCAAATCGGTCCGCGACCTCGGGGTCGAGATCTGTATGGTGATCGGCGGCGGCAACATCTTCCGCGGCCTCGCGGGCTCCGCACAAGGCATGGAACGCACCACCGCCGATTACATGGGGATGCTCGCCACCGTGATGAACGCGCTGGCCATGCAATCCGCACTGGAACAGATCGGCGTCTTCACCCGCGTGATCAGCGCGATCCCGATGGATCAGGTGTGCGAGCCCTACATCCGCCGACGCGCTGTCCGTCATCTTGAGAAAAAGCGCGTCTGCATCTTCGCCGCCGGAACCGGCAACCCCTACTTCACCACCGATACCGCCGCCACGCTGCGTGCGTCGGAAATGGCCTGTCAGGCGATCTTCAAGGGCACCAAGGTCGACGGCGTCTACGACAAGGACCCCAAGAAACACGCCGACGCCAAGCGCTATGAACACGTCAGCTATGACGAGGTTCTGCAAAAGCACCTCGGCGTGATGGACGCCTCGGCCATCGCGCTTGCCCGCGACAACGATCTTCCGATCATCGTGTTTTCGCTTGATGAACCGGGTGGTTTCTGCGGCATCCTCGCCGGGCGCGGCACCTACACCCGCGTGCACGGCTGACGCGCCGCGCCGTCTAGACCCTATACCGCCCCAGCCGCTTGCTGCTATAGAGCGCGAAACCACCCCCTCCCGGCGCAGCCCGGGGGCGAGCAGTTGTGAAGGAAGCGATCCCATGTCGAACGACGACCTCGACATCGACACCGATGCCCTGCAGCGCCGGATGGACGGCGCGATGAATGCGCTGAAGCATGAATTCGCCAGCTTGCGCACCGGTCGCGCCTCGGCATCGATCGTCGATCCGATCATGGTCGATGCTTACGGCCAGATGACGCCGATCAACCAGCTTGGCACCGTGAACGTGCCGGAACCCCGGATGGTGGTGATCAACGTCTGGGACAAGGCTATGATCTCCAAGGTTGAAAAGGCGATCCGCGAGTTGGGCATCGGCATCAACCCGGTCACCGACGGTCCGCTGATTCGCCTGCCGATCCCGGAACTGAACGAAGAGCGTCGCAAGCAGTTGACCAAGGTCGCCGCCGGCTACGCCGAAAACGCCAAGGTTGCGATCCGCAACATCCGCCGCGACGGTATGGACCAGATCAAGAAGGCCAAATCCGCCGGCATGGGCGAGGACGACCAGAAGATGTGGTCCGAAGAGGTGCAGGAACTGACCGACAAGGCCATCGCCGCCGTGGACCGGGCGCTGGAATCGAAACAACAGGAAATAATGCAGGTTTGAGCCGGAAAATGTCCACAATCTGGGCCCAATTCGTCGCTAGACCCAAGCCTCAATTCTGTTGGGGAGGGTCCTTTGTCCAAAGACCTGCGCGCTGAGACTATTTTTCGCCCGGCGGACCATGTCGCCATCATCATGGACGGCAACGGCCGCTGGGCCACCAACCGCGGCCTGCCGCGGCTTGTGGGCCACCGCAAGGGCGCCGAACGTGTGCGCCAGATCGTGCGCGCCGCCCCCGGCCTCGGCATCCGCTGGCTCACCCTCTACGCCTTTTCCACCGAAAACTGGAAGCGCTCGACCGAAGAAGTCCTTGGTCTCATGGCGATTTTCGCGCGCTACATCGAACGCGAGGCCGACCGCCTTGCCGCCGAAGGCGTGCGGATGCGCTTCATCGGCGAACGCAGCCGGCTTGACCCGAAACTCCAGCGCCTGATGGCCGGGATCGAGGCGCGCACCGCCGGCAACGACCGTCTGAACCTGACCGTCGCCATCAACTACGGTGGTCGCGACGAGATTCTGCGCGCCACCCGCAAGATCGCCGAAGAGGTGGCCAACGGCCTCCTGCGCCCCTCCGATCTGACCGAAGCCGCCCTTGCCGCGCGCCTTGACACCGGCGGGCTGCCCGACCCCGATCTTGTGGTGCGCACCAGCGGCGAGACGCGCACCTCGAACTTCCTGCCTTGGCAGGCAGCCTACGCCGAATACGAATTCACCGAAACGCTCTGGCCCGATTTCACGCCCGACGAACTTGGCGCGATGATCAACCGCTATTCCAACCGCGAACGCCGCTTCGGCGCCGTCATCGCATGACAGCACCGGGCGACCCCGACGTGCCGACGCCTGGCGTTGATGCCGCCGCCGATGTCGCCGCCGAAGCCGCCGCCGAGGCTGCGGCCGCCGATCCTGCCGTCACCTCGATACCTCCGGGCCGACCCGTCGGGCGTTGGTCCGACCTGCGCAAGCGCGCCCTGTCTGCCGTTGTCCTCGTGTCGGTTGGCGGGGCCGAAATCTGGCTGGGCGGGCCGTCCTTCGCCGTCCTCGTCATCCTCCTGACCGGCGCGATGATGTGGGAACTGGCCAAGATGACCGCCCCGGCCCGTGAAAACACGCCGCTCGGCCTTGCTGCCCTTGCCGTAATCAGCCTTGCCATCACCCTTATCTTTCCCGACGGCTTCGCCACCGCTTTCCTCCTTGTCCCCGCCCTTGCCATCGCACTGACCGACCGGCGCGACCGTCGGCTCTCCAGCCTTTACTCCGTTGCGATCATGGTCGCGGGCTACGGACTCATCGACTTGCGGGCAAGCGCGGGCACGCCGGTGATCATCTGGCTGGTGCTGATCGTCGTGATCTCCGACGTTTTGGGCTACTTTGTCGGGCGCACGATGGGGGGGCCCAAATTCTGGCCCTCTGTCAGCCCGAAGAAAACCTGGTCCGGCACGGTTGCGGGCTGGGTTGGCGCGGCGCTGGTCGGTGTCGGCTTCTGGGCGGCGGGCTACGGCACCCTGGCCCTCGTACCCCTGTCGGTCGCCGTCGGCTTTGCCGGGCAGATGGGCGACATCTGGGAAAGCTGGATCAAGCGGCGCTGTGGCGTCAAAGACGCCTCCACCCTGATCCCCGGCCACGGCGGCGTGCTTGACCGGTTCGATGCTCTGATCGTCGCCATCGTTGCCGTCATGGTGCTTGGCCTTGCCGCCCCGCTGCCCCTGCCGGAACTGGTTCGCTGATGCGCAGCATTTCGGTTTTCGGGGCCACCGGCTCCATCGGCGAACAGACCTTCGACCTTGTGATGCGGGCAGGCGGGCCGCAGACCTATCGCACCGTGGCCCTGACGGCCGGACGCAACGTTGCCCGCCTTGCCGAAATGGCCCGCGCCCTGCGCGCCGAAATCGCCGTCTGCGCGGATGAGGCCGACCTTCCCGCCCTGCGCGCCGCCCTTGCCGGCAGCACCGTCGAGGCCGCCGCCGGGGCAGGGGCCATCGCCGATGCGGCCGACCGCCCCGCCAACTGGGTGATGAGTGCGATCGTCGGTGCCGCTGGCCTTGTCCCCGGCCTTCGCGCCCTGCGCCACGGCAGCACGCTTGCGCTTGCCAACAAGGAAAGTCTCGTCACCGCAGGCCCGCTTCTGATGGCGACCGCAGCCAGCCACGGCGCGCGCGTCCTGCCCGTCGACAGCGAACACTCCGCCATCTTCCAGGCGCTGAACGCCGAAGACATTGCGTCGGTCGAACGCATCATCCTGACCGCCTCGGGTGGTGCCTTGCGCGACTGGCCGATGGAGGCGCTGGCCGCCGCCACGGTAAAGGAAGCGCTGGCGCATCCGAACTGGGCGATGGGCCAGCGCATCACCATCGATTCTGCTTCGATGTTCAACAAGGCGCTCGAAGTCATCGAAACGCGCGAATTCTTCGGCGTCGAACCCGACCAGATCGAGGTGATCCTGCACCCCGAATCGCTGATCCATTCGATGGTCGGCTTCCGTGACGGCGCGATCATGGCCCACATGGGCGCGCCCGACATGCGCCACTCCATCGGCTATGCTCTGAACTGGCCGGTGCGCGCCGAACTGCCCGTGGCCCGGCTCGACTTCGCGCAGGTCGCCACGCTGACGTTCCGCGCCCCCGACCTGGCCCGCTACCCGGCGCTGCGCCTCTGCCGCGAAGTCATGGCCGTGCGCGGCCTCTCCGGTGCCGCTTTCAACGCTGCCAAGGAAACCGCGCTCGACCATTTCCTGGGCGGCGGGATCGGCTTCATGGACATGGCGGGCGTTGTCGAAGGCACGCTCGATGATCTTTCCGGCCAGCTTTCGCTTGGAAACGCATTGCCCACCCTTGAGGATGTCGTCCAGACGGACCATCTGGCAAGGATACGCGCTAACGAGAACGCGCACCGCATCGGAAGGAACCGCTAGACAATGGAAATCTTCGCAAGTGTCGGCGGCACGATCTGGACGGTGTTCTTCTTCATCGTGGCGCTGTCGATCATCATCTTCGTCCACGAATACGGCCACTACATCGTCGGTCGCTGGTCGGGCATCCACGCCGAGGTGTTCTCCCTCGGTTTCGGCCCGGTGATCTGGAGCAGGGTCGATGCGCGCGGCACCCGCTGGCAACTGGCGGCCCTGCCGTTCGGCGGCTACGTCAAGTTTCTGGGCGACGCCGATGCCTCGTCGGTGCGGCCCGCCGATGTGTCCGGCCTGACCCCCGGCGAACGTCGCCACACGATGGCCGGCGCGCCCTTGTGGGCGCGGGCCTCCACCGTCGCGGCCGGGCCGATCTTCAACTTCATCCTGACCTATGTGGTGCTTGCAGGCCTTCTTCTGTGGACCGGCCTGCCGCAGCAGGAACCGACCGTGGGCAAGCTGATGCCAACCCCCTTCGTGGGCGAGACGATCAAGGAAGGCGATGTGATCGTTGCCCTGAACGGCATTCCGACCCCCGACCTTACTGCCTTCCGCGACGCGGGCGCCGCCCTGCCGCCTGATCCGGTAATCGACTACACGGTGCGCCGGGGCTCCGAAGAGATTACCCTGAAAGGCCCGCATCCCTATCCGCCGCTGGTGTCGATGGTCCTGATCCGTTCTGCTGCGATGGATGCGGGGCTTCAGGAAGGCGATGTGATCCTCAAGGCCGCCGGTCAGGACGTGACGGTGTTCGCCCAGCTCCCCGAAATCGTGAACGCTTCCAAGGGCGAACCGGTGCCGCTGACCGTCTGGCGCGACGGCAAGACCTTCGATCTGACCCTCACCCCGCGCATCCGCGCCACCGAAGGCGAGGGCGGCGCGCTGGTCGAGAAATACCAGATCGGCCTTGCCAGCGGCCTGGTGTTCGAACCCGCCAGCCGGTCGGTCGGCGCGGGCGAGCTCGTGACCCTCACCGCATCCGAGATGTGGCGCATGGTCACCACCACCTTTTCGGGCCTTGCCCATCTGATCAGCGGGCAGATCAGCACCTGCAACCTGTCCGGTCCGATCGGCATGGCCGAAACGATGGGCGACGCGGCGCGCAATGGCCTTGAAAGCTTCATCGGCATGGTCGCGGTGCTGTCGCTGGGCGTCGGCATCCTCAACCTGTTCCCGATTCCCGTGCTGGATGGCGGCCATCTGGTGTTCCACGCCTACGAGGCCGTCACCCGCCGCCCGCCCTCGGACCGCGCGCTGCGCGTGATGATGTCGATCGGTCTGGCCATCATCCTGTCGCTGATGGTTTTTGCCCTGACGAACGACATCTTCTGCGTGTGACCCCCCTGCGCCACGACCGGCGGATTTCCGCCGCCGACCACTACATGTGGGAAAGTTATCCACATCGACCGCAGGCTTTTGACAAGGCTCCGCTTTCCCGCTAGTCAACGGTTAGCGTTGTGGAAGTACGGGGACCGATCATGCAGAACACCTTTGGCACGGCCAGCGGGCGGACGATCCGGGCCGGAATGAGGGTGCGGCTGCTGGCCACGGCGGTTTTCCTCGGCAGTGCAACGGTTTCCACACCGTTCCTCCAACCGGCCTTCGCGCAGACTTTCAGCTTTTCGAACCTGGTGGTCGAGGGCAACACCCGTGTCGACGCCGCCACCATCGTCAACTACGCAGGAATCAAGCGTGGCGACGAGGTCTCCGCCGCCGCCCTGAACGACGCCTACCAGCGCATCGCCAACTCCGGCCTCTTCGAAACCGTCGAACTGGTGCCGCAAGGCTCGACCCTGCTGATCCGCGTGCAGGAATACCCGATCGTCAACGTCATCAACTTCGAAGGCAACAAGCGCCTCAAGGATGAAAACCTCTCCGGCCTCGTGCAGTCGCAATCGCGCCGGGTCTATTCCCCGAGCCTCGCCGAATCCGACGCCGCCGCGATCGCCGAGGCGTATCGTGTGTCGGGCCGCATCGCCGCAACCGTCACGCCCAAGATCATCCGCCGCTCCGAAAACCGCGTCGACCTTGTGTTCGAGATCACCGAAGGCAAGGTTGTCGAGGTGGAGCGTCTGTCCTTCTCGGGCAACCGCGCGTTCTCGGACCGCCGCTTGCGGCAGGTGCTGGAAACCAAGCAGGCCGGCTTCTTGCGCAACCTCATCCAGCGCGACACCTTCGTCGCCGAACGGCTGGACCTCGACAAGCAGATGCTGACCGATTTCTACCAGTCGCGCGGCTACGTCGATTTCCAGATCCTTGACGCCACCGCCGAAGTGTCGCGCGAACGCGATGCCACCTTCGTTACTTTCACCGTCCGCGAAGGGCTGCCCTTCAAGATCGGCGCCACCTCTACCGTGTCCGAGGTCGAAGGCGTTGACGCGGCCGAATTCGAAGCCGTGCAGAATATTCGCTCGGGCCAGACCTACACGCCCGCGCTGATCGAAAACAACATCACCCGAATGGAAAGCCTGGCGCTGCGCAAGGGGCTGAACTTTGTTCGCGTCGAACCGCGCGTCACCCGCAACGAACGCGGCCAGATGCTCGACATCCAGTTCGCGATCGTGCGGGGCGAGCGTATCTTCGTCGAACGCATCGACATCGAAGGCAACGCGACCACGCTTGACCAGGTCATCCGTCGCCAGTTCCGCACCGTCGAGGGCGACCCCTTCAACCCGCGTGAAATCCGTCAGTCCGCCGAACGCATCCGCGCGCTGGGCTTCTTTTCCGATGCACAGGTCAACGCCGAACCCGGCAGCGCCGCCGATCAGGTTGTGGTCAAGGTTGGCGTCGAAGAACAGCCCACCGGTTCGCTCAGCTTCGGCCTTTCGTATTCCGTGGCCGATGGTGCCGGCTTGAACGTCGGCTTTTCCGAAACCAACTTCCTCGGGCGCGGTCAGCGCCTGTCGCTTTCGGTCAATTCCGGCACCGACAATCAGAACTCCGCGTTCTCCTTCACCGAACCTGCGCTGCTTGGCCGCGATCTCAGCTTTACGGTCGGGGCGTATTACCGCACCTCCAACAGCGACAACTCGCTGTACGACACCCGCAACATCGGCCTGACCACCGGCATCGGCTTTCCGGTCGGCGAACAGTCGCGGCTTGATGTGCGCCTGCGTTTCTCGAAAGACCGGCTGTCGCAATACACCGGCAACTCGCCGATCATCGAGCGCGAGGTAGCTCGTGGCGATCTGCTGACAGGGTCGCTGGGCTACACCTACGAATATGACACCCGCATCACCGGCCTCAATCCGAATGGCGGCATCCTCTTGCGCTTCGGTCAGGATTTCGCCGGTCTTGGCGGCGACACCAAGTATATCCAGACGTCGGCTCTCGCCCTTGCGGAAACCAAGGTCCTGAACGAAGAGGTGACGATCCGCAGCATCTTCGAGGGCGGCCTGATTTCCACCCTTGGCGACGACAGCTCGCGCGTGACGGAGCGCTATTTCGGAAACGGCAAGATCCGCGGCTTCGAGCCGAACGGCATCGGTCCGCGCGACGGCACCGAGAATGACGCGCTTGGCGGAAACGCCTTCGCCGTCGCCCGTTTCGAGGCGGATTTCCCGCTGGGTCTGCCTGAAGAATACGGCATCACGGGCGGCGCCTTCCTTGATGTCGGCTCGGTCTGGAGCCTTGATGACACCGCTGGCCTCGCCGGCACCGTGGATGACAGCTTCAAGCCCCGCGCCGCGGTTGGCCTGTCGGTGTTCTGGACCACGCCGCTTGGTCCCTTGCGCTTCAACTTCAGCCATGCGCTGAAAAAAGAAGAGCTGGACCGGGAACAGACCTTCGACCTGACGATCTCGACCAAGTTCTGATGGGGCGCGCGGCGTGCAGTCCTGCCTTGCGCGCCGCTGTCCTGGCCCTTGTCCTCGGCATCGCCCCGCTGGGTGCCGTGGCGCAGGACGCGGCCCCTGACCCTGTGCCAAAGTCCGCCATTCTGACGCTGGATCAGGACCGGCTCTTTGCGGAATCGGCCTTCGGCAAGGCCACTATGGCACGCGAAGCAGAGGCCGTGTCGGCGCTTGCCGCCGAAAACCTGCGCATCGAAAAAGAGTTGGAGGCCGAAGAGCGCGCTCTCACCGCGCGGCGGCCCAATACCCCGAAAGAAGAATTCGCCAGCCTCGCCGCAGCCTTCGACACCAAGGTCGAACGCATCCGCACCGAACAGGATGCGAAATCCCGCGACATCGCCCGCGCGCGCGATGTCGACCGCCAGCGGTTCCTGCAATCGGCCGTTCCGGTGCTGGGTGAACTGCTGGCCGACCAGTCCGCCGTAGTGATCATCGACAAGGGTGCGATCATCCTCTCTCTGTCGGCCATCGACGTGACCGACCTTGCGATTGAGCGCGTCGACAGTGTGCTGGGTGCCGGAAGTGCCCCGCCGTTGGCAACAGCCCCGAAGCCTGCGCCCTGACGGCCCAACTTGTCACCCGGCCTGCTACTTGCTAGCTACAAGGCATGGGTGTGAAGGCGCTCCAGCCGCCGGGGAAACGAAGGAAACCAAGATGGACGCAAGCGCCGCCGCCACCACCGCAGATCTGGATCTGATCCAGCGGATCATTCCGCACCGCTATCCGTTCCTTCTGATCGACAAGGTGCGCGACATCGTCTTGAACGAAAGCTGCGTCGGCATCAAATGCGTGACGCTGAACGAACCGCAGTTTCAGGGCCACTTTCCCGGCATGCCGATCTTTCCCGGCGTCATGATCATCGAGGCGATGGCGCAAACCTCCGGCATCCTTGTCGGCCTGTCGATGGGCCTTGTCGACAGACAAGCCAAGGTGTTCTTCATGGGCGTCGATGGCGTCAAATTCCGCCGCAAGGTGGTGCCCGGCGATGTCCTGGAACTCCACGTCCGCGCGCTGCGCGGCGGCGGCAAGGTCTGGAAATTCGAAGGCCACGCCAAGGTCGAGGGCGAACTGGCCTGCGAGGCGACCTTCATGGCCATGTTCGACGTGCCCAAGGCATGACCATCCATCCCAGCGCCACGATCCACCCCTCCGCCGTCGTCGAACCCGGCGCGCATGTGGCCGAAGGCTGCCAGATCGGCCCGTTCGCGCTGATCGGCCCCGAGGTGACCCTCGGCCCCCGCGTCACGGTGAAATCCCACGCCGTCCTCACCGGCTGGACCGATGTGGGCGAAGACAGCGTGATCTTCCCCTTCGCCACCGTGGGCGAGGTGCCGCAAGACCTGAAATACGCCGGCGAACGCACCCGCCTGACCATCGGCGCCCGCTGCCGCATCCGCGAGGGTGCGACGCTGAACACCGGCACCGAAGGCGGCGGCGGCGTGACGCGGGTGGGCGACGACGTCCTCATCATGACCGGCGCGCATGTCGGCCACGATGCGCAGATCGGCAACCGCGTGATTTTGGTGAACCACGTCGCCATCGCCGGTCATTGCGTGCTTGGCGACGACGTCATCGTCGGCGGTCTGTCGGGCGTCCACCAGTGGGTCCGCATCGGGCAAGGTGCCATCATCGGCGCGGTCACGATGGTCACCAACGACGTCATCCCCTACGGCCTCGTGCAGGCCCCGAGGGGCGAGCTTGACGGGCTGAACCTTGTCGGCCTCAAACGCCGGGGCGTCGACCGTGCAAACATTACGGCGTTGCGCGCCGCCTACCAGATGCTCTCGCAGGGCGAAGGCACCTTTCTCGACCGCGCCCGCCGGCTGGGCGAGGAAACCGACAGCCCGCATGTCCGCGAGATGACCGATTTCATCCTGTCCGCCAGCGACCGCAGTTTCCTGACGCCCAAGGGGGCCAAGTGACCACCGCGCTGATCGTCGGCACCGGCAGCCTGCCACGCGCCCTGACGCTGGCGATGCCCGACCGCCCGCTGATCGCCGCCTTCGACGCCTTCACCCCCGAAGGCGTCAAAGTCGACCTGCGCTTTCGCATCGAACGTCTCGGCCCCTTCCTGCGCGATCTGCAAGACCGTGGCGTCACCCGCGTCGCCTTTGCCGGTGCGATCCAGCGCCCGCGTCTTGATCCGGCACTGATCGACCCGTTCACTGCCGAGCTTTTGCCCCCGCTGATCGCCGCGATGCGGGGTGGCGACGATGGCGCGCTGCGCGCCGTGCTGGCGATCTTTGAAGACGCCGGGTTTGCCATCGCCGGGGTCGGCGACCTTGCGCCCGACCTTCTGCCCGCCGCAGGCTTCCTGCACGGCCAGGCCACCCCGACCGACACCGCCGATGCTGCCCGCGCGGCCACCATCGTCGCGGCCCTGGGCGCGGTTGACGTGGGGCAGGGGGCGGTCGTCCAGCAGGGCCTCTGTCTCGCCGTCGAGGCGCTTCCGGGCACCGACGCGATGCTGCGCTCTGTCGCAAGCCTTCCCAACACGCTCCGCCCTGATGCCGCCCAAGGCAAAGGCGTGTTCTACAAGGCCGCCAAACCGGGGCAAGACCTGCGCATCGACCTGCCCACCCTTGGCCCCGGCACGCTGCACCTTGCCGCCGCGGCGGGGCTTGCCGGCATCGCGTGGCAGGCGGGCCATGTCATCTGCCTTGATCCCCCCGCGATGACCACCCTTGCCGCCGAGCTTGGCCTTTTCCTCTGGTCGCGGCCGTGAAATTCTTTCTGATCGCGGGCGAACCTTCGGGTGACCGCCTTGGTGCCGCGCTGATGCAGGGCCTGAGAACCCTGCACCCCGGCGTCCGCTTCGAAGGCATCGGCGGCCCCCTGATGCAGGCCGAAGGGCTGACCAGCCTCTTCCCGATGGAAGAGCTGTCCATCATGGGCATCGCCGAAGTCTTGCCAAAATACTTCGCCCTGAAACGCCGCATCGCGCAATCGGCCGCAGCCGCCCTTGCCGCGAACCCCGCCGCGATGGTCACGATCGACAGCCCGGATTTCTGCCTGCGCGTCGCCGCCATCGTCAAACCCGCGCGCCCCGACCTGCCCACCATCCACTACGTCGCGCCCTCGGTCTGGGCCTGGCGTC
This sequence comes from uncultured Alphaproteobacteria bacterium, assembly GCA_963822435.1. Taxonomy (GTDB): domain Bacteria; phylum Pseudomonadota; class Alphaproteobacteria; order Rhodobacterales; family Rhodobacteraceae; genus JAUYQR01. The sequence continues at coordinate 1,031,800 of CAWGHN010000004.1, read as the reverse complement.
CCGGTCGCGCCGCCCGGATGGCCAAGGTCATCGACCACGTCCTCGCCCTTTTGCCGTTCGAGCCGCCCTACATGACCACCGCCGGAATGACCTGCGATTTCGTCGGCCACCCGGTCGTGGCCGAACCCCTTGCCACACCTTCGGAAACCGCTCTGATGCAAGGCGACGGCCCGCTCCTTCTTGCCTTGCCCGGCTCGCGCAAGGCCGAAGTCACCCGCCTCGCCCCGGTGATCGGCGAAACCCTCGCCGCGATCAAGGCGGTGCATCCGAACCTTCGCGTTGCCCTTCCGACCGTGCGCCACGTCGCGCCCTTGGTGCGCGACCTGTCGCAAGGCTGGCCCGTCGCCCCGCAGATCATCGAAGACCCCGCCCTGAAACGCGCGGCCTTTGCCGCCGCCGATGTGGCGCTTGCCGCCTCCGGCACCGTGTCGCTGGAACTGGCGGCCAACGACTGCCCGATGGTCATCGCCTATGACATGAACCGCGTCACCTATTGGCTGATGCGCCGCGCCGCGCGGATCGACACCGTCACCCTCGTCAACCTCGTCTCGGAAACCCGCGTCGTGCCGGAATTTCTTGGCGACCGGTGCCGCGCCGACCTGATTGCCCCGGCGCTGCTGGCACTGATCAAGGATGGCTCCGCGCAGACCGACGCCATGCGCCTGACGATGCAGCGCCTTGGCAAGGGAGGCGAGCCGCCGGGCCTCAGGGCGGCCCGTTCGGTGCTTAAGGTTGTCGCACGCCCGACCCATGCCTGACCCACGCGGGACGTCTGGCAAGGAAAACCCGCTTTACGCCAGGTGTCGTGCGGCTGCCGCCAGATGCAGCCCCTCGTCATCCAACGTCAGCGCCAGTTCGCGCGTGCCACTTGGCTTGCCGATCTGCCCCATCGCGCGGCCATAGGTGCAGGCCACGCCGACAATCGCGAACGCCTCGGCCTCAACGTCCGCCACGCCCGCACCGCTTGCGCCCAGCGCAATTGCCGTCTCGCGCAGAACGGCACTTGGCAACAGCGCAACTCCACCCCGGTCAATCACCGCGACAAGGGCGGGCAGGTGGCGCAGCAAGGCCGCCGTCAGCTTGATGCCCCGCACCCGGTTCAAGGCGGCTTGCGCATCCGCCAGTGTCAGTTTGCGGTGCAGGGTGGCGGGGCTTGCAGGATATGGCACAGCCGTGGCGGAATGAACCGCCGTCATCATCTTGGTCATCAAATTGCTCCGAGAATAAAGATCGTCTGCCTTCGAAAATACGAAGGTAAGACGATCATGGCCGAAGCGGCCCGATGTGGCAAGTCTGGTGTTCCCGACCTTCCGTTTGGGGGTCAGGGGGCCGTGTTGACGATCTCCAGCACCTTCGGCATCAGCGTAGGCATCTTGTCGTTTATCAGCTTCATCACGCCCGGCTGCTGCGCCTGCGTCAGTTGCGGCAGCTTGGCCATCACCGACCGGCCTTCCGGCGTGGCATAGAAATCCCGCAGCGCGGTGATCTCCTCCAGCGTCATCATGTCGGCCATCAACCCGGCCTGCTCCTGCATCAGCGCGGCCATCGGCGCGGCGAAGGTGTCCTTGTAAAGCGTGTCGATCTTGGTGCGTTGTTCGGGCGTGACGGTGACGCCGCTGCCTTCGACCTGCGCCACGACCGGCGCCCACATCGTGGCGATCAGCGCATCCATGTCGAAATCGGCCAGCGCCATCGTGACGTAGTCCTGCGCCACCTTGACGCGCTCGTCCCGCGCATCCGCCATCGCGCCGAAGGGCAGGGACACAAGCGCAAGGGTCAGAAAAAAGCACCGCATCAGGCATCCAATCGTTGACAAAGGATTAATGGGCAAGACAAGTCATTGAAATCATTGGGTCGGAAAAATGTCCCACCGTGGGACACCCTCACCGACCCTTCCAGATCCAGCCGCCGCCAAAGACCCGCCCACCCTCAGGCGCATAGAAAACCGCCGCCTGACCGGCCGACACGCCGTCCTCCGGCACGATCAATTCGACCTCCGCCTCGGTGGCCGACAGGGGCCTGAGGATCGCCTCCCTCGGCGCGCGGGTGGACCGGACCTTGACCTCAAGGTTCCATTCGGCCCGGCTGTCGAACGCCTCATCCCCCAGCCAGTTGATCTCCCTCACCGGAATGACCCGCGTCGACAGGGCTTCCTTCGGCCCCACGATCACCCGCCGCGTCTGAGGGTCCAGCCGCACCACATACAACGGCTCGCCCAGCCCGCCGATCCCCAAGCCCTTGCGCTGCCCGATCGTGTAGTGGATCACCCCCCGGTGCAGCCCAAGCACATTGCCCGCCAGATCGACGATCTCGCCCGGATCAGCAGCCCCCGGCCGCAGCTTCTCGATCACCGCCGCGTAATCGCCGTTCGGAACAAAGCAGATGTCCTGGCTGTCCGGTTTGTCCGCCACCGACAACCCATATCGCGCCGCCAAAGCCCGCGTCTCCGCCTTCGACGCCAGATGCCCCAACGGGAACCGCAGGTAGTCCAGCTGCTCCGCGGTGGTCGAGAACAGGAAATACGACTGATCCCGCGCCGCATCCGCCGCCTGGTGCAACTCTGCCCCCAACGCTCCCATCTTGCGCTGGATATAGTGCCCCGTCGCCATGCAGTCGGCCTCCAGGTCCTTGGCCGTCGCCAGAAGATCCTTGAACTTCACGCGCTCGTTGCAGCGGATGCAGGGCACTGGCGTCGCCCCCGCAAGATAGGCGTCAGCAAACTCTTCGATCACCGCTTCGCGGAAAGTGTTCTCGTAGTCGAGCACGTAATGCGGAAATCCCATCGCCTCAGCCACCCGTCGCGCATCATGGATGTCGCGCCCCGCGCAGCAAGCTCCCTTCTTCGCCAGCGCCGCGCCGTGATCGTAAAGCTGCAGCGTGACGCCCACGACGTCATAACCCTCGTCCGCCAGCATCGCCGCCACAACCGAACTGTCGACGCCCCCTGACATAGCGACGACAACGCGCGTTTCGGACGGAGGCTTCGGCAGTCCAAGGGAATTGAGCGTCAGGTCGCGCGGCATGGAGAATTTCCGGGTAAAGGGAATGGTTGGGAATATATGAAAATGCCAAGCACTCTCAACCCCTCGTTTCAGGATTGATTAAGCCTGAACCATCACTCTGATCAGAAATCAACGAGGGTTCAGCCATGTATCTCAAACGCGTCGACGGGCCGCGCCAGGTAACTTTGCCGGATGGCTCGCTGATCACCCGCGCCGATCTTCCGGCAGCGGATACTTCGCGCTGGGTTGCCAGTCGCAAGGCGATTGTCGTGAAAGCCGTGATCTACGGACTGATCTCACAAACGGAAGCGCTGGAACGATACGCGCTTTCCGAAGAGGAGTTCGCCCTCTGGCGCTCTGCCGTCGAACGCCACGGCGAGCAGGGCCTCAAAGTGACAGCGATCCAGAAATACCGACAACTTTAGATTGTTTATTGTTCGCTTCCTGTCAAAGTAACACTCGGTTAACCATTGCAAAGCAAGGGTATTAACGATGAACATAACGGAGCGGAGTTTCCAACGATGCGCATTCTGCTTGTAGAAGATGACCCGACGACCTCGCGCAGCATCGAGCTAATGCTCACCCATGCCAACCTTAACGTCTACTGCACCGACATGGGCGAGGACGGTATCGACCTTGCAAAACTGTATGATTACGATCTGATCCTGCTGGACCTGAACCTGCCCGACATGAGCGGACATGAGGTTTTGCGCCAGCTTCGTCTGTCAAAGGTCGAAACTCCGATCCTCATTCTTACCGGGTCTGATGATACTGAAAACAAGCTGAAAGGCTTTGGCTTCGGGGCTGACGACTACATGACAAAACCGTTCCACCGCGAAGAACTGGTGGCCCGCATTCACGCCATCATCCGCCGGTCGAAAGGGCATAGCCAGTCGATCATCCGGACCGGTCAGGTTGCTGTCAATCTTGACGCCAAGACGGTTGAGGTGGAGGGCAAGTCGGTTCACTTGACCGGCAAGGAATACCAGATGCTGGAGCTGTTGAGCTTGCGCAAAGGGACCACGCTGACGAAGGAGATGTTCCTCAATCACCTGTATGGTGGCATGGACGAACCCGAGTTGAAGATCATCGACGTCTTCATCTGCAAGCTGCGCAAGAAGCTGTCCGAAGCGACCGGTGGGACGAATTACATCGAAACCGTTTGGGGACGGGGTTATGTCCTGCGCGATCCGGTGACGCCGTCGCAAGCCTTGCCGCGTCTGGCTGCCAGCGCCTGACCTTTACCTCGGATCGGCTCCCGCCTAACCTTGCGGTCAAAACGCGGGAGGCGACATGACGAAGAGGCCGGTCGAGGCATTGACGCAAGCCGAGGCGCGTGAAGAGCTTGCCCGGTTGGCAGAGGCTTTGACTGCTGCAAACCTAGCATATCACACCTTGGATGCGCCGAGGATTTCGGACGCCGAATATGATGCGCTGAAGGTGCGCAACCGTGCGATAGAGGCGCGCTTTCCGGCTCTCAAACGCGCTGATTCCCCAAGCGAGCACGTGGGGGGCAGCCTGGCGGAAGGATTCGGGAAAGTTGTACATTCGGTCCGGATGCTGTCGCTGGAAAACGCGTTTGCCGACACCGAGGTGCGCGAATTCGACGATCGGGTGCGCAAGTACCTGGGGATGTCGTCCTCGATTGCCTACACTGCTGAACCCAAGATTGATGGCCTCTCTCTTTCGTTGCGGTATGAAAAGGGGGTGCTGGTGATGGCAGCCACCCGCGGCGACGGTGAGATCGGGGAAAATGTTACCGAAAATGCCCGGACGATCAGTGACATCCCGGCGCGGCTGACCGATGCGCCGGCAGTGCTGGAAGTGCGGGGCGAAGTGCACATGGCGCATTCCGACTTTGCGGCACTGAACGACCGCCAGACTGCGCAGGGCGAACGACCCTTTGCCAATCCGAGGAACGCAGCGGCTGGTAGCCTTCGCCAACTGGATCCCGCGATCACGGCCCGACGTCCGCTTCGCTTTTTTGCCTATGCATGGGGCGCGGTGTCGGAACCGCTCGCTACCACGCAGCTTGATGCGATTGCCCGCCTGAATGCGCTTGGGTTTCGCACAAATCCGTTGACCGTTCTGTGTGACGGGCCTGACCAGATGCTGGCCCATTACCGCGCCATCGAAGCGCAGCGAGCCACGCTTGGTTATGATATTGACGGTGTGGTCTACAAGGTGAATGCGCTGGATCTGCAGGCGCGGCTGGGGTTTCGCTCGACGACGCCGCGCTGGGCGCTGGCGCACAAGTTCCCCGCCGAACTGGCTTGGACGCGGCTTGAGGCGATTGACATCCAGGTTGGCCGCACGGGCGCGCTGTCACCTGTCGCGCGCCTGACGCCGGTCACGGTGGGTGGGGTCGTCGTGTCAAACGCCACCTTGCATAACGAGGATTACATTGCCGGACGAGACGCCAAGGGCCTGCCAATCCGCGGCGGCAAGGACATTCGTGTCGGTGACTGGGTGCAGGTCTACCGCGCGGGCGATGTGATCCCCAAAATCGCCGATGTCGATCTGGAGCGCCGCCCCGATGCCGCGCAGCCCTACCGTTTTCCAGAAATCTGCCCGCAATGCCATAGCCCGGCACTGCGCGAAGAGGGCGATGCCGTGCGGCGATGCTCGGGCGGCCTTATTTGCCCGGCGCAAGCGATGGAGCGGTTGAAGCACTTCGTCGCGCGCGGGGCTTTTGACATCGAGGGGCTGGGGGCCAAGCAGATCGAGTTGTTCTACAATGATCCCATTCTGCCCGTAAAAACGCCAGCGGACATTTTCACTCTAGCGGCAAGAGATGCGCGCAACCCATTGCAAAAATTGAAGAACCGTGACGGGTTCGGCGATCGTTCGGTCAGCAATCTGTTTGCGGCAATCGAGGCGAGGCGGCAGATCCGGCTTGACCGACTGATCTTCGCGCTTGGCATCCGGCATGTGGGCGAGGTGGTGTCTGGTCTGCTGGCCCGGCACTACGGAACCTGGACGACGTTCGAGGCCGCGGTGACAATTGCCACGCCCGGCAGCGTGGAGTGGGCTGAACTGACCGCGATTGATGGCGTTGGCACGGTGCTGGCGACAAGCCTGGTAGAAGCCTTTCAAAATCCGGCCGAACGTGCCGCGATTGACGCATTGGTCGCGCATCTGACGGTGGAGCCGGTTGCCAACCGGGGGCCCGTCGACAGCCCCGTTGCTGGCAAGACCGTCGTCTTCACTGGCACCTTGGAAAAGATGACGCGCGCGGAAGCGAAAGCCCGGGCCGAGGCGCTTGGCGCCAAGGTGGTCGGGTCCGTAAGTGCCAAGACCGATATTTTGGTCGCGGGACCGGGCGCTGGTTCCAAGGCCAAGGACGCCGCGCGGCTGGGCGTTCTGACGATAGACGAAGACGCCTGGCTTGCGCTTGTTGGCGTCGCATGAGCCGACCGGAAATCCTGTATCCGCTTTATGCCGGGCTTGAAACGCTGGACGGGGTCGGCCCGAAAACCGCAAAGGCTTATGCAGCCCTCGGGGTCGAACGGCCAAAGGATCTGCTGTATTTGCTGCCTGCGTCCGGCATTGACCGCACGCGGCGCGCCTCGGTCCGCGATGTCGTGCCCCCAGCGACGCTGACCGTCGAGATCGAGGTCGGCGCGCATTTTCCGCCGCGTCGAAAGGGCGGGCCGTACCGGGTGATGGTGCGCGACAGCCAGATTGAGTTTCAACTCGTCTTCTTTCATGCGCGCGGCGGCTATCTCCAGACCCTGTTGCCCACCGGTCAACGGCGTCTGGTTTCGGGGAAGGTCGAGTTATTCGATGGCATCGCACAGATGGTGCATCCTGATCACGTCTTGCGACCGGAAGAGGGCAGCGAACTTCCCACCTTCGAGCCGGTCTACCCGCTGGCGGCGGGCCTGACCCAGCGGTCGGTATCGAAAGCGGTGTCTGCGGCGCTCGTGCGCACGCCGGTTCTTTCCGAATGGATCGACGCGGAACTGAAGCGCCGCGAAGGGTGGCCCGACTGGCGCGCTGCAGTGCTGGCAGCCCACCAGCCCCAAGACGCCTCGGGCCTGGTTTTCACGCATCCAGCGCGCGCCCGCTTGGCCTACGACGAACTTTTCGCACACCAGTTGACGCTTTCGCTTGCCCGCGCCTCCTTGCGTCGTGGTAAGGGAAACGCCAGCGTCGGGACCGGAGCCTTGCAGCGCAAGGTGCTGCAAAGCATAGGTTTCGCCTTGACAGGTGCGCAGACCAGAGCGGTCGCCGAAATTGCCGCTGACTTGGCTGCACCGCTGCGGATGAACCGCCTTTTGCAAGGCGATGTCGGTTCGGGCAAGACCCTCGTGGCGTTTCTGGCGCTTGTCATCGCGGTCGAGGCCGGCGGGCAGGGAGTCATGATGGCTCCGACCGAAATTCTTGCGCGGCAGCATCACGAGGGGCTGGAGCCGCTGGCCGCCGCGGCGGGTGTTCGCCTTGCTCTGCTGACGGGCCGTGACAAGGGCGCCGAGCGCGAGGTGAAGTTGGCCGATCTGGCGGCGGGACGGATCGACATACTGGTCGGAACCCATGCTGTTTTTCAAAAAGACGTACATTTCCGAGATCTTCGACTGGCAATCGTGGACGAGCAGCACCGCTTTGGCGTGGCTCAACGAATGGAACTGGGTGCAAAGGGTGAGGCTGCCGATGTGCTGGTCATGACCGCCACCCCGATTCCGCGCTCATTGGCGCTGGCCATGCATGGCGACATGGACGTGTCGGTTCTGGATGAAAAGCCGGCCGGTCGAAAGCCGATCCGGACGGTTCTGGTGTCGACTTCACGGATGGACGAAGTGGTAGCCCACCTTGCACAAGCCGTTGCTGACGGTCGTCAAGCCTATTGGGTCTGTCCCTTGGTCGAAGATTCGGAAGTCGTGGACTATGCAAGCGCCGAAGCTCGGTTCCAGCAGCTTCGTGCGGCTTTGGGCGATGGAGTGGTCGGCCTGGTTCACGGACAGATGCCAGCGGCGGAAAAGGATGCGGCGATGGCGCGATTTGTTGCCGGCCGGACGGCAGTCATGGTGGCGACTACGGTGATTGAAGTGGGTGTCAATGTGCCCAACGCCTCGATCATGGTGATTGAGCAGGCCGAAGTCTTTGGTCTTTCACAACTGCATCAGTTGCGGGGCAGGGTCGGGCGGGGGACCGCCGCATCGACCTGCGTACTGATGTATCAGGGGCCCTTGGGCGACAGCGGCGAACGGCGCATCAAGACCATCCGCGATACCGAAGACGGCTTTCGTATCGCCGAGGAAGACCTTGCGATGCGTGGTGCCGGTGATCTCATTGGCACCGCCCAGTCTGGTTTGCCACGGTTCCGCGTTGCCGATCTGGAGCGGCAATCTGGCCTTATGGCAACCGCCCAGACGGACGCCAGAAAACTGCTTGCGGATGACCCGACGCTTTCAAGCCCGCGAGGATTGGCCGCGCGCCTGCTGCTGTGGATGCTGGACCATGAGCGGGCGATAAGGCTGATCTCTGTCGGATAGTTCCATATATGTTCTGATAAGTTGCTAAAAAGTTCTTTACACATCGCTGCGGAAGTGAGAACAATATAGCAACAAACAGGAGAACATCATGTTTCAGACCGTGATAGCTATCATCAACCGCGATCGAGCAACCGCTGTCGAGGATACTGTAGGTGTCGTTGCGTTGTTCGTTCTGCTGTTCGCCGTGCTTTCGATGCCCGGCCTCGCCTGATTTCTGCCCCGCGCTCTGGTCCCCAAGCAGCGGGCGTCTGTCCCCCACGTGTTCGTGGTGACGCCTGCATGATCCTCAGAGCCGTTCCTTGGCCGCCGCCGTCCTTGTGACCGCGGCGGCTTTTTTCATTCAGTCTGAGCGACCGCCTCGCAGACGGCGTCGAGGGCGAGGAGGATCGATGCGTGGCGGTTCTTGTAGTCGCGGGCGGGGAGGAGGATTTCGTAGCCGGAGAAGGGAGCAACTGGCACCGGGCCTGTGTCCTTCAGCATGGCTTTCAGGGCATCTCGGGCGGCGGTCAATTCGGCAAGGTTTCGTCCGATGACGACCTGTCCCAAGATCGCGGCAGAGGCTTGACCGAGGGCGCAGGCCTTTACATCCTGAGCAAACTCGGTGACGTGGCCGTCCTTGACCGTCACGTCCACGGTTACTGTGGAGCCGCAGAGGGGGGAGCGCTTGCGGGCGGTTCCGTCGGGCGCTGGGAGGCGGCCGAGGTGCGGGATGTTGGCGGCCAGTTCGAGTATCCGACCGGAGTAGAGCTGGATGAGGTCGCTGTCGCTCATGGCTTGTCCTTCATGTAGCGCTTATGTAATCCGGCCTAGGGCTGTCGCCAAGGAGAACTGTGTTGGGCTTTGATCCTGCCACCTTGAAGTATGACGCGGCTGGTCTGGTGCCTTGTGTGGCGCAGGAGGCGGCGACGGGCGAGGTTCTGATGGTTGCCTGGATGAACGCAGCTTCGGTGGCGGCGACGCTGGCGACGGGGAAGGTCACCTATTGGTCGCGGTCGCGGGGGGCGTTTTGGGTGAAGGGCGAAACCTCGGGGCATCATCAACGGCTGGTCGAGATGCGGGTGGATTGCGACCGGGATTGCCTGCTGGTTCTGGTGGAGCAGGTAGGGCCGGCTTGCCATACCGGGCGTACGAGCTGTTTCTATACGGCGGTTCGGGGCGGCGCGGAGGTGGAGATCCTTGCCGTGTCCCACGGTGGGACATTTGGAGATGTATGATATATCAAAGGGTTAGGGAGAGAATTAACCCTTTGGTAACCCCACCATGCGGCGGATGTCGGCGGGAGTGGCGCCTTCGGCGCGGTATCTTGACAGGGCGCGGGCGTCATCGCGTTTGGCGAGGCGTTTGCCGTGATCGTCTCGGATCAGGCGGTGGTGGTGGTAGGCGGGCGTCGGCAGGCCAAGGAGCCGTTGCAGAAGAACGTGAATCGGCGTGGCATCGAACAGGTCTTCGCCGCGCGTCACCTCGGTGATGCCTTGGGCCGCGTCGTCCACCACCACGGCGAGGTGATAGGAGGTGCCGATATCGCGCCGTGCGAGGACGATGTCGCCAACGCAGGTTGTCATATTGGCGCTGTCGAAGATGTGATCGCCGGGGCGGGTGCCAGTTTCGGTGAAGTGGATTGCCCCCACGGCCTGCATGGCTTTGCCGATGTTCAGCCGCAGGGCGCCTTCGCTGTGCTGGCGGTCACGGCAGGTGCCGGGATAGACCGGGCCATCGGGGCCGAGGACGCCTTCCTGTGGGGCGGACAGGGCGGCGCGGATGTCGCCGCGGGTGCAGGTGCAATGATAGGTGAAGCCCATATCCATCAGGCGGGCGAGCGCATTGCGATAGGCCGGGATGCGGGCGGACTGGTGCATGACCGGAGTTTCAAAACGCAAGCCAAGCCATTCAAGATCTTCGTAAATCGCCGCTTCCCAATCCGGCTTGCAGCGGGCGGTGTCGATATCCTCGATGCGCAGGAGAAAACGGTCACCTCGCGCGGCGGCGATCATCGCGGCATAGGCGTGGCCCAGATGCAGGGGGCCGGTCGGCGAGGGGGCGAAGCGGGTTACCCGAGCCACTGGGTGAAGGCGTCTTTGGCGCGGTCGGTGTAGGCCTTGTAGCGCACGGCGCGGCCTTTGCGGCCCCCCTTGGCGTCGATCGGGGGGAAGAGGCCGAAGTTGACGTTCATCGGTTGGAAGGTCTTGGCCTCGGCCCCGCCGGTGATGTGGGTGATGAGCGCACCGGTGGCGGTTTCGGGTGGCGGTGGCGGCAGGGTCTCGCCCTTGATTTCGGCTGCGGCCATGCGACCGGCCAGAAGGCCCATTGCGGCGCTTTCGACATAGCCTTCGACGCCGGTGATCTGGCCTGCGAAGCGGATGTGCGGGTGCGATTTCAGGCGCATCTGGTCGTCGAGGAGGGTCGGTGAGTTGATGAACGTATTGCGGTGGATGCCACCGAGCCGTGCAAAGCTTGCCTCATGCAAGCCGGGAATCATTTTCAGAACGGACGTTTGCGCGCCGTACTTCATCTTGGTCTGGAAGCCAACGATGTTGTAAAGCGTGCCAAGCTTGTTGTCGCGGCGAAGCTGGACAACGGCATAGGGTTTGACAGTGGGGTTGTGGGCGTTGGTCAGGCCCACGGGCTTCATCGGGCCGTGGCGGAGCGTCTCGCGGCCACGTTCGGCCATCACCTCGATCGGCAGGCAGCCGTCGAAATAGCCGGCGGTTTCGCCTTCGTGAAACTCGGTCTTTTCGGCGGCGAGGAGGGCGTCGATGAAGGCCTCATACTCGTCGCGCGTCATCGGGCAGTTGATATAGGCCTTTTGCTCATCTTCGGTTTCGCCCTTGTCGTAGCGTGACTGCATCCATGCGGTGCCCATGTCGATGCTGTCGGCATAGACGATGGGGGCGATGGCGTCGAAGAAAGCCAAAGCATCCGCTCCGGTGGCGGCACGGATGCTTTGGGCCAGCGCGGTCGAAGTGAGGGGGCCGGTCGCGATGATCCAGTTGCCGGATGAGGGAAGTTCGGTAACTTCTTCATAAGACGCGGAAATCAGGGGGTGCGCTTTCAGGCGTGCGGTGACGCTTTCGGCGAAGGGGTCTCGGTCGACGGCGAGGGCGCCACCAGCGGGCAGGCGGTGTGCGGTGGCCATTTCCATGATGAGCCCACGCGCGGCGCGCATTTCCCAGTGCAGGAGGCCGACGGCGTTCTGTTCGCTGTCATCCGAGCGGAAGGAGTTGGAGCAGACCATTTCGGCGAAGTGCCCGGTCCGGTGGGCGAAGGTGGCAACCGTGGGTCGCATTTCGTGGATGACCACGGGAACGCCCGCTTCGGCTGCCTGCCAGGCCGCTTCGGACCCGGCCATGCCGCCGCCAATGATGTGAAGTGTGTTCATGGCGGCGGTTTAGGCGGTTTTGACGGCTTTGAAAAGGCGTCAGGCTGTCGCCTTGGCCCCGGTTCAGGCCTTGTCGACGGCGAAGCGACCGGCGCCAACGGAGGCAAGCAGGATAAAGCCGCCAGCGATGGCGAGGTTCTTCAGGAACATGGCCATCTGCATCTGATCGGCGGGGTTGAAGTGGTAAAGGAAGGCCGCGACGATACAGAAGGCAGCGCCGAGAAGCGCGAAGACGCGGGTCTGGAAGCCGGCGATCAGGGCGAGGCCGAGGACGATTTCGAAGATTACCGAAGGCCAGGCGAGGAAGGCGGGCAGGCCACCCGACGCGAGGTAGCCGGAGAAGCCGGCAACGTCGCCAAGTTTGCCGAGGCCGGCGATGAGGAAGAGTGCGCCGATCAGGATGCGGGCGGCGAGCGGGGCGTAGGTGTTGAGAGCGGTCATGTGAGTGTCCCTTGGTTTGCCGCTGCTTGGCGGTCGAGCGATCTTTAGCCGAGTGCGCGTGGGACGGATAGGCGCGCGGCGGTAGGATTACTGTGCGCTGGTGCGGAGTCTGGCGCGTTCGGCCGCGGTAAAGGCGACCGGGTCTGGCGCGGAGCGGCCAAGGGCGGTGGCTTTGGCGAAGAACCCTTGTGCGGGGAGAGTGTCGGGCGACAGGCGGGCGGCGCAGAGCGCGGCGCGGAAGGGACGGTTTGCGGCAGCGTCGGCTTCCATCAGGGTTTCGAGGGCGGCGGTGAGGTCGCCGATGCGCAGATCAAGCTCTCGGGCGAGGGCGCCGTAGGTGATGGTCTCGCCCGCGGCCGCAAGGGCCGCGAGCCTTTCCTCAAGCCTCGTCATCGCCCTGTTCGGCGACGCGGGCGACAGAGACGACCTCTTCCTCGCCGCCGGTGTTGAACACGCGGACGCCACCGGCCGAGCGGGAGCGGAACGAGATCTGGTCGACCGGAACGCGGATGGATTGGCCGCTGTCGGTTGCAAGCATGATCTGGTCGGACAGGTCGACCGGGAAGCAGGCGACGATGCGGCCTCCGCGCGGGCCGGGTGAGATGGCCTTGACGCCCATGCCGCCACGACCGCGCACGGGGTAGTCGTGCGACGAGGAGAGCTTGCCGGAGCCGCCCTTGGTGATGGTGAGGATCAGGTCTTCGGCGGCGGACATTTCGGCGTAGCGGTCGGGGGAAAGCTGGCCTGCGGGGACGGTTTCTTCCTCGTCGTCGGTATCTTCTTCGGTGATGCCGGCCATCAGGCGGCGCTGCTTGAGGTAGGCGGCGCGCTCCTCGGGGGTGGCCTCGAAGTGGCGGATGATCGACATGGAGACGACACGGTCGCCGTCGCCAAGGCGGATGCCGCGCACACCGGTCGAGCCGCGCGACTTGAAGACGCGGATCTCGGTGGTGGAGAAGCGGATCGCGCGGCCAGCTTGGGTGACGAGCATGATGTCGTCGTTCTCGTCCGCGATGGCGGCGTTGACGAGGGTGATCCCGTCGGGCAGCTTCATCGCGATCTTGCCGTTGCGCATGACGTTGGTGAAGTCGGAAAGGTCGTTCTGTCGAACGTCGCCGTCACTTGTGGCGAAGACGATCTGCAGGGTGGCCCAGTCTTCTTCGGGCACGTCGACGGGCATCAGGGCGGCGATGGAAACGCCGGGCTGGATTGGCAGGATGTTGACCAGCGCCTTGCCTTTGGCGGTGCGGCCAGCGAGCGGCAGGCGCCACGTCTTCAGCTTGTAGACCATGCCATCCGTTGTGAAGAACAGGAGCCAAGTGTGTGTATTGGCGACGAAAAGTGTCGTCACCACGTCGTCGTCCTTGGTCTGCATCGACGCGAGACCTTTGCCGCCACGGTTCTGCGACCTGAACTCGGCCAAGGGGGTGCGCTTGATGTAACCGCCGGAGGTGATGGTGACGACCATATCTTCGCGTTCGATGAGGTCTTCGTCCTCCATGTCGCCGGCCCAGTCGACGATCTCGGTGCGGCGGGGGACGGCGAAGAGGGCTTTCACCTCGCGCAGTTCCTCGGAGATGATCGCCATGATGCGGTCGCGGCTGCCCAGGATTTCGAGGTAATCCTTGATCTTGGCGGCCAGTTCTTCCAGTTCGTCCGTGACTTCCTTGACCCCGAGGGCGGTCAGGCGCTGCAGGCGCAGGTCGAGGATCGCGCGGGCCTGGATTTCGGAAAGGTTGTAGGTGCCGTCTTCGTTGATCGTGTGCGACGGATCGTCGATCAGCTTGATGTAATCGGCAATGTCGTGGGCGGGCCAGCGCCGGGTCATCAGTTTTTCGCGGGCTTCGGCGGCGTCGGCGGAGGCACGGATGGTGCGGACCACCTCGTCCACGTTGGAGACGGCGACGGCGAGGCCGCAGAGGATGTGGCTGCGTTCGCGTGCCTTGCGCAGTTCATAGGCGGTACGGCGAGCGACAACTTCTTCGCGGAAGGTGATGAAATAGCTGAGGAAGTCGCGCAGTGTCAGTTGTTCGGGGCGGCCACCGTTCAGGGCCAGCATGTTGCAGCCGAACGAGATCTGCATCGTGGAGAAGCGGAAAAGCTGGTTCAGCACAACGTCTGCGGTCGCGTCGCGTTTGAGTTCGATCACCACGCGGACACCGATCCGGTCGGATTCGTCGGCAATGTTTGCGATGCCTTCGATGCGCTTTTCGCGGACCATCTCGGCGATCCGTTCGATCATCGTGGACTTGTTCACCTGATAGGGAATGTCGTCGACGATGATGGCGTAGCGGTCCTTGCGGACCTCTTCGATATGGGTGCGGGCGCGGATGATGACCGAACCGCGCCCTTCGAGGTAGGCTTTCCGTGCGCCGGAGCGGCCGAGGATCAAGCCGCCGGTCGGAAAATCGGGGGCAGGGATGATCTCCATCAGCGCTTCCATGCTGATGTCGGGATTGTCGATCATCGCAAGGGTGCCGTCGATCACCTCGCCGAGGTTGTGGGGCGGGATATTGGTGGCCATGCCGACGGCAATGCCGCCAGCACCATTGACCAGCATGTTCGGGAAGCGGGCGGGAAGGACGGTCGGTTCCTTGTCCTTGCCATCGTAGTTGTCCTGAAAATCGACAGTTTCCTTGTCGATGTCGGACAGAAGGAAGGCGGCGGGCTTGTCCATCCGCACTTCGGTGTAGCGCATGGCGGCCGCGTTATCGCCGTCCATCGACCCAAAGTTGCCCTGGCCGTCGAGCAGTTTCAGCGACATGGAGAAAGGTTGTGCCATGCGCACCAGCGCGTCGTAGATCGCACTGTCGCCGTGGGGGTGGTATTTGCCCATCGTGTCGCCCACCGGGCGGGCCGATTTGCGGTAGGATTTGTCGTGGGTGTTGCCAGATTCGTGCATCGCGTAAAGGATGCGGCGGTGCACCGGTTTCAGGCCATCGCGCAGGTCGGGAATGGCGCGGGAGACGATCACGCTCATCGCGTAATCGAGGTAGGCGGTCTTCATCTCGGCCGCGATGTCGATCTGCGGGCCGGTGTAGACCGGACGCTCCGGCGTTTCTTCTTTTTTATCAGTGTCTTCCGGGGTATCGGCCACGATGGGATCAGCCTTCGATCTTGGGTCAAGATTTAGTTGTGCAGAGACTACACCATCCAAGCTATGGGGTGCAATGGCGGGTTGCGCTGGGTTTGGCAGCCGCCAACGGATAGTGACAACAGACTGTTATCATTGATTTTTCCTGCAACTGTGCCAAGATTCGCCACATGGCAGGAAAACAAGGGTTGGCAGATGCCGAAAACCGAAACCGAATTGATGCTGAAGGGCTATGGGCTGACGACAGCGGAGCTGTACTACCGGATGCCGGATTATCGCAGTGTTATCAACAGCTTCATCTGGCAAGAGTATGATCTTGCGCCGGATTATCCGCAACTTTTCAAGTTCATCGAATTCTGGCAGGGCAACGTCGAGGGGCCGCTGCATTCGGTGCGGTTCACACACCGCAAACTGATTGCACCGGGAGAGTGGCGCAATGTCGTGGGCGAGCTGCGCCTGCATTAAATAGGGGACGAAAAACGGAACAAATTGCGGCGTAGAGCGTTGGGGGACAGGCAGGCAGTGAACCCTGTCGGATCAACCCAGGAGAATTACCATGGCCAACCAAGGTAATGACACGTCGAAACGCGGCTTTGCCTCGATGGATGACCAAAAGCAGCGTGAAATTGCCAGCAAGGGCGGCAAGGCTTCGGGAGGCAACTTCAAGAACGACCCGGAGCGGGCAGCGGAAGCTGGTCGCAAGGGCGGCGAAGCGTCGGGCGGCAACTTTGCCAACGACCGTGAGCGCGCCTCGGAAGCGGGCAAGAAGGGTGGTCGTTCCTGATCGTCCGGTGCTGACGCGTTGACAGGCTGGAGTAACGAGTAAAAGGGGGCTGCGGCCCCCTTTTTCTATGCTGCGCGCAGAAGCATGCCAAAAAGATCGCGCGGATCGTCGGGATCGGCGATCATGTCAAGCTGCTGGGCGAGGCCGGTGGCGGACAGTTGAGCGCGGATGTAGCGCAGGGCCGCAAAATCCTCGATCGCGAAGCCGACGCTGTCGAAGAGGGTGACTTCGGTCGCGCCGGTGCGGCCAGGGGCGGTGCCGGCAATGACCTGCCAAAGCTCGGTGACGGGGTGGTCGGGGGCAAGCTGCTGGATCTCGCCCTCGATGCGGGTCTGGGGCGGGTATTCGACAAAGATGGTGGAGCGCAGGAGGATGTCGCGGTGCAGCTCGGTCTTGCCGGGGCAGTCGCCGCCGACGCCGTTGATGTGGACGCCGGAGCCGACCATGTTGTCGGTGAGGATGGTGGCGAGCTGTTTGTCGGCGGTGACGGTGGTGATGATCTGGGCGCCGAGGATGGCACCTTCGGCGGTGGTGCAGGGGGTGACGGTCAGGCCGCGACCGGCGAGGTTTCGGGCGCATTTCTCGGTGGCGGCGGGGTCGATGTCGTAAAGGCGGATGTGGGTGATGCCGCAGATCGCCTTGAAGGCGAGGGCCTGGAATTCGGCTTGGGCACCATTGCCGATGATCGCCATAGTGGTGGCGTTCGGGGGCGCGAGGTGCCGGGCGGCCATTGCCGAGGTGGCGGCGGTACGAAGGGCGGTGAGGATGGTCATTTCGCTGAGGAGAAGCGGGTAGCCGGTGGCGACGTCGGCCAGAAGTCCAAAGGCGGTAACGGTTTGCAGGCCGCGGCTCATGTTCGAGGGGTGGCCGTTGACGTATTTGAAGCCGTAGGTTTCGCCGTCCGAGGTGGGCATCAGTTCGATGACACCGACGTCGGAGTGGCTGGCGATGCGGGGGGTCTTGTCGAAGGCGGGCCAGCGGCGGAAGTCGGCCTCGATCTCAAGCGCGAGGTCGGTGAGGACGCGTTCGATGCCGATCTTGTGGACCAGTTTCATCATGTGGTCGACGGAGACGAAGGGGACGAGGTTCAGCATTTCTTGCTCCGGCCTATTTGGATCGTGTCGGGCGGTCGAAGACCTTTTTGCCCATCAGCGACCCGACGAGATCGACCATCAGGCGGGCGGTCATGCCGCGGTCGTCGAGGAAGGGGTTAAGCTCGACCAGGTCGAGGGAGGTGACGAGGTCGCTTTCGTGGAGCAGTTCCATCACCAGATGTGCTTCGCGGAAGGTGGTGCCGCCGGGGACTGTGGTGCCGACGGCGGGGGCGAGCAGGGGGTCGAGGAAATCGACGTCGAGCGAGACATGCAACATGCCGCCATCGGCGCGGACCCGGTCGAGGAATTCGCGCAGCGGGGCGATGATGCCGCGTTCGTCCAGCGTGCGCATGTCATTTATGGCGATGTCGTGCTGGAGGAGGGCGGCGTGTTCGGCCGGGTCGACCGAGCGGATGCCGAAGAGGCAGATGTGGTCGGGGGGCACGGGGGCGGGGAAGGGCGGGAAGGCGTCGAAGCCGTCACGGCCGGCGATATAGGCCAGCGGCGTTCCGTGCAGGTTGCCGGAGGTGGTGGTGATGGGGGTGTGGAAATCGGAATGTGCGTCGAGCCAGATCAGGTAGAGCGGGCGGCCCTGACGGTCGGCGTAGGCGGCGGTACCGGCGACAGAGCCGAGGGCCAGCGAATGGTCGCCGCCCAGAATGATCGGGAAGCCATCTTCGGAAAGCGCGTCGTCAACCTTGTCGGCCAAGGCATCCGTCCAGTAGAGCGTTTCGGCCAGCGAATGGACGGCGGGGTTCGGGTGCGCCACGGGGTCGACCTCAGGGATGGGAAGATCGCCCCAATCCTGCACCAGATGGCCAAGGTCGCGGATCGCCTGCGTCAGGCCCGCCACGCGGAAGGCGGCGGGGCCCATCAGGCAGCCGGGGCGGCGTTGGCCGCTGTCGACGGGGGCACCGATGAGGATGGTCTTTGACATGGGCAGGCTCCTTTGATCGGGGGAGGATGGTTCCAGGTTGCGGCAAATCATAGCGATGTTATTGTCGGTTCGGATAGCGCGTTGTGCGAAACGGCGGGGAACTTGCGCATGATGGACGATACTGACCTGCGACTGATTGCCGAACTTCGCCGCGACGGGAGGGCGGCGCTGTCGGAACTGGCCGAGCGGCTGGGCCTAAGCCGCGCCACGGTGCGGGCGCGGATGGAGCGGTTGGCGGAGCGGGGCGAGATTGCGGGGTTCACCGTGGTGACGCGGGCCGATGTAAGTGCGGCCCCGGTGCGCGGTCTGATCCTGATCGGGATCGAGGGGCGAGGCGCGGAGCGGATCATGGCGCGGTTGCAGGGGATGCCCACGGTGCAGGCGGTGCATTCGACCAATGGACGCTGGGACCTGATCGCGGAACTGGGCACGCAGACCTTGCAGGAGCTGGACGAGACGATCATGCGAATTCGTAACCTTGAGGGGGTGACGACGTCGGAGACAAACCTTTTGTTGAGCACGCGCAAAGCGGGGCGGCGCTAGCGGCCACCCGCCCCCATCCCCACTCGACGAGGCGGAGTGAAGCCGCGGAACGCCTGGGTGGTAGGGATGCGGCCAATGGTTCGCTGACATCTGCGCGACGGATCGGCGCAGCACCTTTCAACTGGAGGGCAGAGCGCCTATCATCATCGCAACATTGGAGATGGGCATGATCGTCGAGCTTGGACACTTTGCGCTGGTTCTGGCGCTTTCGGTTGCGATCATTCAATCCACCCTGCCGATGTGGGGGGCCTGGCGGCGTGATGCGCGGATGATGGCGGTGGGGGAACCTGCGGCGGTGATCCAGCTCTTGCTGGTGGGGTTTGCCTTTGCGGCCTTGACCTATGCCTTTGTGGTATCAGACTTTTCGCTAAGCGTGGTGACAGCGAATTCGCACACCGACAAGCCGATGCTTTACAAGATTTCCGGCGTCTGGGGGAACCACGAAGGCTCGCTTTTGCTGTGGGTGCTGATCCTGGCGGTCTATGGCGCGGCAGTGGCGCGGTTCGGGTCGAACTTGCCCGACACGCTGAAGGCGCGGGTGATTTCCGTGCAAGGCATGATCGGGGTCGCGTTCCTGTTGTTCATGTTGTTCACGTCGAACCCGTTCTGGCGGATGGACGTGCCGCCGATGAATGGGCAGGATCTGAACCCACTGCTGCAAGACCCCGGATTGGCGTTTCATCCGCCGTTTCTGTATCTTGGCTATGTCGGCCTGAGCATGGCGTTTTCGTTTGCGGTGGCGGCGCTGATCGAGGGCCGGGTCGATGCGGCCTGGGCGCGCTGGGTGCGGCCGTGGACCTTGGCGGCGTGGGTGTTTCTGACCATCGGGATCGCGCTGGGGTCGTGGTGGGCGTATTACGAGCTTGGCTGGGGCGGGTTCTGGTTCTGGGACCCGGTGGAGAACGCAAGCTTCATGCCGTGGCTGTTGTCGGCGGCGCTGTTGCACAGCGCCATCGTAGTGGAAAAGCGTGAAAGTCTGAAGGCGTGGACGATCTTGCTGGCGATCATGGCCTTTGGGTTCAGCCTGATCGGCACATTCATCGTGCGGTCAGGGGTGATCACGAGCGTCCATGCGTTTGCCAATGACCCTGAGCGGGGCGTGTTCATCCTGATGATCCTTGGCGTGTTCACCGGGGGCGCGCTGCTGCTGTTCATGCTGCGCGCAAGTGCCATGGAGGCGAAGGGGCTGTTCGCGGTGGTCAGCCGGGAAAGCGCGCTGATTGCCAACAACATCCTGCTCGCGGTGTCGGCGTTTGTTGTGTTTATCGGGACAATCTGGCCGTTGGTGGTGGAAATGTTGCTGGGGCGGACGATGAGCGTGGGCGAGCCGTTCTTCAACGCGGCTTTCACGCCGTTCTTTGTGGCCTTGGCGCTGATCCTGCCATTGGGCGCGATGCTGGCGTGGAAGCGGGCGGATGCCAGCCGGAACCTGCGGTCACTTTGGGGCGCGGCGCTGCTGGCGGTGGCTTTGGGTGGCCTTGCGTTTGCGATGCAGACCGGGCGGTCGGCGCTGGGGCCGGTGGGCGCGGCGCTTGGCGCCTGGGTGGTGTTCGGTGCGTTGACCGACATCTGGTCGCGCACCGGGCGCGGTGCGGTGGCGGAGCGGCTGGGGCGCCTGACGCGGTTGCCGCGCGCCGACTGGGGCAAGATGACGGCACATTCGGGGCTGGGGATCACGGTCTTTGCGGTGGCGGCGATGAACGCGTGGAAGGTCGAGGATATCCGCATCGTGCAGATCGGCGAGACGTTCCCGCTTGGCCGCTATGAGGTGACCCTGAACGCGGTGAACGAAGTGCAAGGGCCAAACTACGTGTCGACGATGGCGGATATGACGGTGATGCGGGACGGAGCGCAGGTGGCGCAACTGTTCCCGGAAAAACGGATCTATCCGGTGGCAGGGATGCCAACGACCGAGGCCGCGATCGACTATAGTTTCCTGCGTGACATCTATCTGGTGATCGGTGATCCGCAGAAAGATGGCGGTTGGGCGGTGCGTAGCTACGTAGAGCCCTTTGCCAACTGGCTTTGGGGCGGGGCCCTGCTGATGGCGCTGGGCGGCTTTTTGTCGCTGAGCGACCGGCGCTACCGGGTGGCGGCGGGCGCGCGCAAGGTGGCGGCGGTCGGGGTTCCGGCGGAATGAAGCGGCTGGTTCTGGCGCTCTTGCTGATGGCAAGCCCGGCGCTGGCGGTGCAGCCGGACGAGATCCTGCCCAATCCGGTGCTTGAGGCGCGGGCGCGCGCGATCAGCCGCGATATCCGCTGCCCGGTTTGCCAAGGCGAAAGCATCGACGACAGCGTGGCCCCGATCAGCCGCGACCTGCGCATCATCATTCGCGAGCGGCTGGTGGCGGGGGACAGCGATGCAGAGGTGGTGGATTACATCGTCGCGCGTTACGGCGAATTCGTGCTGTTCAATCCGCCGCCGGAGGGGTCGAACCTGATCCTGTGGCTGGCGGGGCCGACGCTGTTGCTGGCGGGGCTGGGCATCGCGGTGGCAACGCAGCGGCGCCGGGTTGGCACGCCGGAGGTCGAGCTGAGCGACAGCGATGAAGCGCGGCTGCGGGAAATCCTGAAGGGTTAGCGCGACGGAGCGATTGGCCCGCTTTGTTCTGCGGCTAAGGTCGGGCAAACGGAGGCCAGTGATGCAGACGATCAGGGTCAGCGAAGCAGGCGGCGTGACGACGATCACGCTGAACCGGCCGGACGTGATGAATGCGTTGTCAGGCCGGATGCGGGCCGAGTTGACGGCTGCGTTGACGGCGGCACATGGCGGGCGTGGGATCGTGCTGACAGGCGAGGGGCGCGCGTTCTGTTCGGGGCAGGACCTGACGGATGCCGGCAGCCTGGATGTCGAGGCGGTGCTGCGCGATGAATATGTGCCGATGCTGATGGCGATCACCGAGGCGCCGGTGCCGGTGATCGCGGCGGTGAATGGCACGGCAGCCGGGGCGGGGGCGAACCTGGCGCTGGCCTGCGACGTGGTGATCGCGGCGGAAGGCGCCAGTTTCATTCAGGCCTTCACCCGCATCGGGCTGATCCCGGACGCAGGCGGCACGCATACGTTGCCGCGTGTGGTGGGAATGGCGCGGGCGATGGGGGCGGCGCTGTTTGCCGACCGGATCAGTGCGCGGCAGGCGGCTGACTGGGGGATGATCTGGGAAGCGGTGCCGGACGCGGAGTTTGCAGGCGTGGTGGCGGCTCGGGCGGCGCATCTGGCAAGCGGGCCGACGATGGCTTTCAAGGCGCTGAAAACCGCGTTGAACGGCAGCTTTGACCGTGACCTTGCGGCGCAGCTTGCGCTCGAGGCGCGGTTGCAGGGCCTGTGCGGCGCCACTGAGGATTTCCGCGAGGGCGTCGCGGCCTTTCTTGCCAAGCGCCCGTCCCGTTTCCGAGGTCAGTAGGGAACCGTTGCGACCTGCCTGCGTTGGGCGTATCGTGGCGCAAAGCGGCCATGTTACGACGGGGCTGTCATGTGGGATCGGTTGCTGATTGCCTTCCTGCGCTTCGGTGTTCGCACCGGGACGATACACCTTACCTTGCCGAACGGAGCCACGCATCACATCGGTCCGGGCGACGGGCCCGAGGTCGCGGTGACGCTGCACGATCCGCAGTTTTCGCGAAAGTTCTTTGCCCGCCCCGATTTGACGATGGGTGAGGCCTATATGGATGGCCGGTTGACCATCGCGAAGGATGACATCCGCAGCCTGATTGCATTTGCGTTGCGCAACGCGCGGGGCCGCAAGGTCTGGCCGCCTTTCAGGCAGATCGCCACATTGGCCGCGCGGGCGAAATCATGGTCGATCTGGAACCATGTCGGCATTGCGCGCCGCAATGTGGCGCATCACTACGACATCTCGGACGAGCTTTATGATCTTTTTCTGGGCGACACCAAGCAATACACCTGCGCCTATTTCCGCCGCCCCGACATGACGCTGGAAGAAGCGCAGACCGCCAAGATGGCGCATATCGGCGCGAAACTTCTGTTGCGTCCGGGGATGCGGGTGCTGGATATCGGCTGTGGTTTCGGCACGTTGGCGATTGCGCTGGCGCGCGATCACGGGGCGCAGGTGGTGGGCGTCACCCTGTCAGAGGTGCAACTGGCCGAAGCGCGCCGCCGCGCGGCAGAAGCGGGACTGTCGGATCAGGTCGAGTTTCGGTTGCAGGACTACCGGGCGGTCAATGAACGGTTCGACCGTGTGGTGTCGGTCGGCATGATGGAGCATGTCGGACTGCCGCACCTGCGCACCTATTTCCAGAAGGTCGCCGACCTGCTGACGCCAGATGGCGTGGCGCTGATCCACTATATCGGCCGCTGGTCACCACCGACCACCATCTCGCCGTGGTTCAACAAGTATATCTTCCCCGGCGCGTATTGCCCGGCGGTATCCGAGGCGATGCGGGTGGTGGAAAAGACCGGGATGATCCTTGCCGACCTTGAGGTCTGGCGCGGTCATTACGAGCGCACCTTGCAGGAATGGCTGAAACGGTTCGACCGCAACATCGACCGCATCCGGCAGTTGCAGGACGACCGTTTCGTGCGGATGTGGCGCTATTATCTGCAATCGGCAGAGCTGAGCTTTTCCGAGGCGCATCTGGTGATCCACCAGTTGCACCTTGCCAAGGGCCGTTACACGGTGCCTGTGACGCGCGATTACCTCTACACGCCGAGCAACACCTAGACGCCGCGGGCCAGCGCCGCGACACCGGTCCGGGCGATTTCCAGCAGACCCAGGGGGCGCATCAGATCGGCAAAGGCGTCGATCTTCTCGGGCGTTCCGGTCATTTCGAACACAAAGCTTTCCAGCGTGCTGTCGACCACGTTGGCGCGAAAGATCTCGGCCAGTTGCAGGGCTTCGACGCGGGCGGCACCCTTGCCGGCCACCTTGAAAAGCGCCAGTTCGCGCTGCACGCTTGGGCCTTCGGCGGTCAGGTCGTGCACGTCATGCACCGGCACCATGCGGCGCAACTGGGCCTCGATCTGGTCGATCACCTGCGGTGTGCCACGGGTGACGATGGTGATGCGGCTTTTGTGCCCTTCGTGGTCCACTTCGGCCACGGTCAGGCTGTCGATGTTGTAGCCGCGCCCGGAAAACAGCCCGATCACCCGCGCCAGAACGCCGCTTTCGTTGTCGACGATCACCGCCAGCGTATGCTGTTCGATCACCTCGGCGTTCGGATCACGCAGATCGTAGGCCGAGTGGCTCGACGAGCCCTTCTTGATATTGAGCGGCGCCATAGCGCACCCCTTTCATCTGTCGAAAAATATCCCGGGGGCGCGGGGGCTGGCCCCCGCTCCGCCGGCTTATACGAGCACCGCACCCTTGGAGCCAATCACCCCTTGAGTATCCGCGTCGCCCAAGAGCATTTCGTTGTGCGGCTTGCCGGAGGGGATCATCGGGAAGCAGTTTTCATGCTTTTCCACGAGGCAGTCGAAGATCACCGGGCCGTCATAATCCAGCATCTGCATGATCGCGTCGTCGAGATCCTTCGGGTCCGAGCACTTGATGCCCTTGCAGCCGAAAGCCTCGGCCAGTTTCACGAAATCCGGCAGGCTTTCGGACCAGGACGACGAATAGCGCTCGCCGTGGAGGAGTTCCTGCCACTGGCGCACCATGCCGAGGCGTTCGTTGTTCAGGATGAACTGCTTGACCGGCGCGCGGAACTGCATCGCGGTGCCCATTTCCTGCATGTTCATCAGCCACGACGCCTCGCCCGCCACGTTGATCACCAGCGCTTCGGGGTGCGCGATCTGCACGCCGATCGACGCGGGCAGGCCGTAGCCCATGGTGCCAAGCCCGCCGCTGGTCATCCAGCGGTTCGGGTCTTCGAAACCGAGGAACTGGGCGGCCCACATCTGGTGCTGGCCAACCTCGGTGGTGATGTAGCGGTCGCGGCCCTTGGTCAGCGCCTCCAGCCGTTCGAGGGCGTATTGCGGTTTGATCGTCGTGGTGGAGTTCTTGTAGGTCAGGCACTTCACGGCGCGCCAGTCGTTGATCTGGCGCCACCATTTCGAGAGGCCCTCCCTGTGGGTCTTTGACCCGCGCGCCTTCCACTGACGCAGCACTTCGGCCAGCACCTCGCCCACGTCGCCGACGATGCCCACATCCACCCGCACGACCTTGTTGATCGAGGAGGGGTCGATGTCGATGTGGGCTTTCTTCGACCGGGGGCTGAAGTCTTTGATCCGGCCGGTGATGCGGTCGTCAAAGCGGGCGCCGATGTTGATCATCAGGTCGCAGCCGTGCATTGCGAGGTTGGCCTCGTAAAGCCCGTGCATCCCGAGCATGCCAAGCCAGTTCTTGCCCGACGCGGGGTATGAGCCGAGGCCCATCAGGGTGGAGGTGATCGGGAAATCCGTGGCGGCGGTCAGTTCGCGCAAAAGCTGGCTGGCCTTCGGGCCGGAGTTGATGACGCCGCCGCCAGTGTAAAGCACCGGGCGTTCGGCGGTTTCCATCATCTCGACCAGACGGGCGATCTGGTCGGGGTCGCCCACGGTTTTCGGCTGGTAATGCGGGATCTTGACCTTGTCCATCGGCGTGTAGTCGGCGGTGGCGAACTGCACATCCTTTGGGATGTCGACGAGCACCGGGCCGGGGCGGCCCTTCATCGCGACGTGGAAGGCTTGGTGGATGGTCTCAGAAAGTTTGGCGGTGTCCTTCACCAGCCAGTTCATCTTGGTGCAGGGGCGGGTGATGCCGACGGTGTCCGCTTCCTGAAAGCCGTCGGTGCCGATCATGAAGGTCGGAACCTGGCCGGTGAGAACCACCAGCGGGATCGAGTCCATCAGCGCGTCGGTGAGGCCGGTCACGGCATTGGTGGCACCGGGGCCGGAGGTCACCAGGACGACGCCGGGTTTGCCGGTGGACCGGGCATAGCCTTCGGCCATGTGCACGGCACCCTGTTCGTGGCGCACCAGGATGTGGCGGATGTCGTTTTGCTGAAAGATCTCGTCATAGATCGGCAGCACGGCGCCGCCGGGATAGCCAAACACGACTTCGACACCCTGATCCTTGAGGGCCTGAACCACCATCCGTGCACCGGACATAGATTTCGTCATGACTTCGTCTCCTTCGCGCAACAAAAAGCCCCCGGGTTTCAATCGGGGGCGCATGGGAACCTGTATGGTCAAACCGTTACCGGCCCATGCGCGTCCTTCCTACGATGACAAGAATTCGGGCCATTGGCCGCTCCCCTCGTGTTCGGACGAAACTTAGGCGGCGGTATGGCGGGCGTCAATGGGATTTGCAAACAGAAAATGTCGCAGATGCCGGGCAATCTTGAACAATTGTTGCGAAGCGTGGCGGCCCCGCGCAATATTCACTCTTTTCGGCAAAAAAGCACGGTCCGTGCGCGCCAGCGAGCGGTGTTTGCGGGCGACGTCGGCATTGCCGCCGGATAACACGGGCTTGCAGCCGGGCGTAGCCGTGGCGGACAAGGGAAAATCCAGATGAAACTTTACTATTCGCCCGGCGCGTGTTCGCTGGCATCGCACATCACGCTGAACGAGGCCGGAGTGCCTTTCACTGCCGAGAAGGTCAACCTTCGCGACAAAGTGACCGAGACTGGTGCCGATTTCCGGGCGGTGAACCCGCGCGGCGCGGTGCCGACGCTGGCGATGGACGGCGGCGAGGTGCTGACCGAGGGCGTGGCGATCATGCAGCATGTGATGGATGCCGCGCGTCCGGGCGTGCTGCCGGCGCACGGCACGGTGGCGCGGGCCCGGATGGCAGAAGCGCTGAACTATGTCGCGACCGAGGTTCACAAGACCTATTCGCCGTTCTTCCATGGCATCGAGGGTGAGGCGAAGGCCAAGCAGATGGCGCTGCTGGATGCACGGCTGCAAGTTGTCGAGGACCGTCTGGCAGCGGGCCGCGCCTGGGTGGCGGGTGACAGCTATACTCCGGCAGACGCCTATCTGTTCACCGTGACCAACTGGTCGAACAAATTCGGGCATGACCTGGCCAAATTCCCGCAGATCGTGGCTTTGCGCGAAAAGGTTTCGGCGCGGCCCGCGGTGCAGGCCGCGATGAAGGCGGAAGGTCTGATCTGATCGCTGCGTTTCAGACCAAGGAAGGGGCGCCCTGAGCGCCCCTTTTTGCATTTCTGAAGGTCGCTTCTAAAGCGTGAGCGGGAAATGATTGCGTCCGTGGCAGCTCAATCGCGGATTCCCGCGCATTATCTGGCTTTTCTTTTCAAAAAGCGCGCTAATCTTTCGGTAACGTGATCGTGTTCGGTCGTGGCCATCGCAACTTTCCTTTGCGACCGGGACGCGAGATGCGCATAGTTCATGCAAGCGGCACGATTAGTGGCTGCACCAGGGGGGGTTCTGTTGCGGAGATTATTGTCTCTCGCATCCGGCATTGACCGGGTGACCAAGGCTTTCGGCGTGTTGGCAGCGCTGCTGGTGGCCGCCGCTTGCCTGATCAGCGCGTTGAACGCGATTTCGCGCTATACGCTGGACATGTCGTCCAACGCATTTCTGGAAATCCAGTGGCAGATGTTTGCCGGCATGTTCCTTCTGGGAACGGCGCATGTGCTGAAGTTGAACGAGCATGTGCGGGTGGACCTGTTCTACGGCAACATGACCGAGCGCAACAAGCTGTGGGTCGATGTGTTCGGGTTTGTGGTGTTCTTCTTTCCGGTCTGCGTCATCATGCTGGAGATGAGCTACCCTTGGGCCTATGCCAGCTTTGTGGCGGGCGAGGGATCGGCGAACGCCGGTGGCCTGCCGGTGTGGCCGGCGAAGATGCTGCTGCCTTTGGGGTTCACGCTGCTGACGTTGCAGGGAATTGCCGAACTGATCCGACGGGTCGCGGCGCTGCGCGGGGTTATCGTGCTGGACGTGTCATACGAAAAACCCGTGCAATGATCGGAAAGGTCGCCTGATGCTTGAATACGGTTATCTGGCGCCAGCCATGTTCGGCGGGCTGATCATCTTTTTGCTTGTCGGCTTTCCGGTTGCATTCTCGTTGTCGGCGCTGGGCCTGTTTTTCGGGTTCATCGCGATCGAGGTGGGATATTTCGGGCTGGCGTTCCTGCAGGCACTGCCGGCACGGGTGTTCGGCATCATGTCGAACGACCTGTTGCTGGCAATTCCGTTCTTTACCTTCATGGGCGTGGTGCTGGAGAAATCGGGCCTTGCCGAAGATCTGATGGAAGGGTTTGGCCAGTTGTTCGGCAATGTGCCGGGCGGTCTGGCCTATGCGGTGATCTTTGTCGGCGCGATCCTTGGGGCGATCACCGGGACGGTGGCGGCGAGCGTGATTGCCATCGGGATGATCTCGATCCCGATCATGATGAAGTATGGGTATGATATGCGGATCGGTACGGGGGTGATCGCGGCCTCGGGGACAATAACGCAGGTCATTCCGCCCTCGTTGGTGCTGATCGTGCTGGCATTCCAGTTGGGCGTGCCGGTGGGTGACATGTATCTGGGGGCGATCGGGCCGTCGATTGCGCAGGTGCTGCTGTTTGCGGGCTTCATCCTGTTGGTGTCGATCTTTCAGCCGCACAAGGTGCCGGCGCTGCCGGCCGAGGCGCGGACGCTGCGGGGGCGCGCGCTGGCGGCCAAGCTGGCCTGGGGTATGGTGCCGTCGCTGGTGCTGATCTTTCTGGTGCTGGGGACGATCTTCATGGGTCTGGCGACGCCGACCGAAGCCGGGGCAATGGGGGCGGTCGGGTCGCTTCTGCTGGCGTTGGCGCACGGGCGGTTCACCTGGAAGATGGTGTGGCAGGCGTCGGACGGCACGATGCGTATCACCGCGATGGTGATCTTCATTCTGGTGGGGGCCACGGTGTTCAGCCTGGTGTTTCAGGGGGTGAACGGCGGCAAGTGGATCGAGCATATCCTGTCGGGCATTCCGGGCGGGCGGATCGGGTTCCTGATCTTCGTGAACATCTTCATCTTCTTCATCGCCTTCTTCCTCGATTTCTTCGAGATCGTGTTCATCGTGATCCCCTTGCTGATCCCGACGGCTCAGGCGCTGGATATCAATCTGGTGTGGCTGGGGGTGCTTTTGTGCGTGAACATGCAGACGGCGTTCATGCACCCGCCGTTCGGCTTTGCGCTGTTTTACCTGCGCGGCATCGCGCCTCCGGAAATCAAGAGCCGCGACATCTATCTGGGGTCGATCCCGTGGATCATCTTGCAACTGATCCTTGTGGCGCTGATCATTACCTTTCCGGGCATTGTCGACAGCTTCATCACCGAACCGGTGCTGCTGGATGCGGCGTCGGTGACCGAACAGCTTGATGCCATTCCGATGCCTGACCTTGAAATGCCGCCCCTCGATCTTGATCTTGGGGGGCCGGTGACGCCGTGACCTGAACGATCCAACACATCAAAAGCCTACTGGGAGGTAAGCACATGAAAAGACGGAATTTCCTGACGACCGCAGCAATCGGCTCGGCGGCGGCTGCGTTGGCTGCTCCGGCGTTGGCGCAAGCCGCGCCGAAGGTAAGCTGGCGGCTGACGTCGGGTTTCCCGAAGACGCTGGATACGATTTATGGCGCGGCGGACGAGTTCGCCAAGATCGTGTCGGACGCGACGGACGGCAACTTCAAGATCCAGCCGTTCCCGGCAGGTGAGATCGTGCCGATGCCGGAGGCGGCGGATGCGGTTGGCTCCGGGACCGTCGAGATCGCGCACACCGCGTCCTACTACTACTGGGGCAAGAACCCGGTCTACGCGCTGGGAACGGCGGTTCCGTTCGGCCTGAACGCACGCGGAATCAACGCCTGGTATTACCACGGCGGCGGCATCGACATGATGAACGCGTTTTACAACAAGGAAGGGCTGCATGTTTTTCCGGGCGGCAATACCGGCGTCCAGATGGGCGGCTGGTGGCGCAAGGAGATCACCTCGGTTGCCGACCTTGCGGGTGTGAAGATGCGCATCGGCGGCATGGGCGGCAAGGTGATGGAGGCGCTGGGCGTCGTGCCGCAGCAGATTCCGGGCGGCGAGATCTATCCGGCGCTGGAGCGCGGCACCATCGACGCGGCAGAGTGGGTCGGCCCCTATGATGATGAGAAACTTGGCCTGAACAAGGTGGCGCCGTTTTATTACTATCCCGGTTTCTGGGAAGGCGGGCCGACGCTGAACTACATGATCAATCTGGCGAAGTGGAACGAACTGCCACCGGCCTATCAGGCGATCGTGGCGACGGCCGCAGCGACCACGAACCAGTCGATGCTGGCCAAGTATGATGCGAAGAACCCGGCGGCGCTGCGCAACCTGATCGCGGGCGGGGCGCAGTTGCGACCGTATCCGGAGGAGGTGATGGTCAAGGCGTTCGAGGCTGCAAACGCGCTTTACGCGCAGATTTCGGCGGAGAACGCGGATTTCAAGGCGATCTTTGAAAGCCAGCAGGCCTACCGCAACGAGGCAAACCTGTGGAACCAGGTGGCGGAATACACCTTTGACACCTTCATGATCCGCAACCGCCCGCGCGGGTAAGTTCGCGAGACAAGCACAAGATCGGGCCGCACCGCAGGGTGCGGCCCGTTTTCGTTCAAAGGGGTGGGCCGATCAGATCCCAGCGATTGCCGAAGGGGTCGCGCCAGACGGCGACGCTTCCATACGGTTCATGCCGGGGTGGTTCTTCGAACATGACGCCAGCGGCCAGCATCGCGGCGTGGTCACGGTGAAAATCATCGGTGTGAAGAAAGAGGAAGACGCGCCCGCCGGTCTGGTTTCCGACTGCGGCAGTTTGCGCCGCGCCTTCGGCCCGTGCCAGAACCAGCCGCGCACCCCCGCCGGGCGGCTCGACGGTGACCCACCGCTTGGCGCCCTGGTCGATGTCTTCGGTAAGACGAAACCCGAGCGTAGAAGTGTAGAAGGCAATCGCGCTGTCATAATCCGGCACCACCAGAGCCACAGCCGCGATCCGGGCGCGCGAGGTCATTCCGTGCGGGCGGTGAGGGGGCGCGGGTCGTTGACGCGAGTGTCGGGGGCGCGGGTGTCGGGCAGGTTGATCCGCGCGACCTGTTCGGCAATCGGGTCGACCGACAGGGGGTGCAGATCGGCGCGGTGATCGGCCGGGTCACCCAGATCGCGCCATTCGCCGCCCTTGTAGATTTCCAGCGCCGAGAAGCTGGCCTTGTAGCCCATCTTGCGGCTGCCCGGCACCCAGTAACCAAGGTAGACGTAAGGCAGGCCAGCCTCGCGTGCGATGGCGACGTGATCAAGGATCACGTGGGTGCCAAGCGACAGGTCGGCAAGATCGGGGTCGTAAAAGCTGTAGACCATGCTGAGGCCGTCGTCGAACACATCGGTCAGGCACACGGCGGCCAGCGGGCGGCCACGTTCACCTTCGCCCGCGGGGCGGGTGTATTCGATGACGCGGGATTTGATCGGGGTTTCCTCGATCATCGCGGCGAATTCGAAGATGTCCATGTCGGCCATGCCGCCGTCGGCGTGGCGGCTGTCGAGGTAGCGGCGGAAGAGGGTGAACTGATCCTCGGTTGCCCAGGGGCTTGTGGCGTTGCGGCGCAATCCGGCGGTCTTGCGCTGGATGCGGCGCTGGGTGCGCGAGGGTTCGAAATCGGCCACCCGGATGCGGGCCGAGAGGCAGGCAGAACATTCGGCGCAGGACGGGCGGTAAAGCACGTTCTGGCTGCGCCGGAAGCCTTGTTTGGACAGGGAATCGTTCAGGCGCTGGGCGTGGTCACCCTGCAAGGCGGTGAATAGCTTTCGTTCCATGCGCCCGACAAGGTACGGGCATGGTTGCGGAGCCGTCACATAAAACTGGGGCGCGAGGGGAAGCGTATGGCGCATGAAAGGGGAGGGCTTGTCACATTACGAGATGCAGCCTAGCAAGCCCGGCGCGTTCCGCCAAGCACTGTGTTTGCCGCAGGTGTGCAACAAAAAGCCCCATCCCGCCGGGGCGGAATGGGGCGACGGTTCGCAGCGGCAGGATCAATACTCGCCGGGGCGCGGGCCTTCGACGGGTTTGCTTTCGGGCGCTGCATCGGCGGCCTGATTGGCGCGCGCGCGTTCTTCCATGAACGTGTCAAATTCCGACTTGTCCTTGGAGTTGCGCAGGCGCTGCAGGAAAGCCTCGAAGGCCTGCTGCTCTTCTTCCAGGCGGCGCAGCGCTTCGGCCTTGTAACTGTCGAAGGCAGAGTTGCCCGAGGTGGAGCGGTAGACGTCAGGGCCCCAGCGGCGGGCGTGACGGTCGTGACGGTGCGCGCAGGACGAATTTCTGAACATGCGTTTTCCCCAGATCATATAGACCAGAAGCGCAAGGCCCACGGGCCAGAAGACGATGAAGGCGAGGACGGTGGTGGCGATCCAGGCCCATTTGCCACGTTGGTCAAGCCAGCCTTCGGCCCGGCGCGGCAAGGAGGACAGACCGCCGGTCCGGGCGGTATCGGGGTAGCTGTGCATCGGCGGTGAACTCCCGGTGTTGCGGTGGATGTGAACGTCTTTCACATGTTGCAAGATGCTCCTGCGGTGCCTGCGGTTCAAGGGCTATGTGAAGATAATTTACATCTGTCCGCCGATGTGAGGTCAAGCCTCTGGCGTGACAGACTTTTCTGCAAAAGGGGCCGCGGTGGCCCCGGCGGCCTTTTGCAGTCGGGCAGGGTTGACGGGGAAGATGTGGCGGGGCGTGCCGGCGGCGGCCCAGACGGTGGCGAAGGCCAGAAGGGTGGGGTCGATCCAGACCGGCAGGGGCGTCAGGTGACCGATCGGTGCGACGCCGCCGATCGCAAACCCGGTCACTTCGCGGACTGTGGCGATATCGGCGCGGGCAAGCGGCTCGCCCGCCAGTCCAGCGGCTTCGGTCGTGTCGACCTTGTTGCCACCGGCGGTCAGGAACAGGAACAGGTTTCCGCTGGTGCCACCTTGAAACACCACCGACTTCACGATCTGGTCAAGTGCGCAGCCTGCGGCGGCGGCGGCATCCGCGGCCGTGCGGGTTTCGCCAGGCATTTCCAGTGGCACGGAGTCAAGCCCCGCTGCCTGCAGGGCCGCCCGCACGCGCGCCAGACTTTTCGACATATCGAGCTCCCTTGCTTGGCGCATATGGCCGCAACTGGTGATGCGCCGCAAGCCTTGGGCAAACCGATCGCCGTTGACCGCGCCCGTGGCAGCGACCATCCTTGAGAAATGACCTTCGCCGACCGTCTTATCCGCCAACCGATCCCGTTCGATACCGCCGCTGCCGCCGACGCCCGCGCGGCCGTGCCGGGATTTGCGCCTGAAGTGGTGGAGTTTCTGGCGGCGGTTGCAGGATGCAGCCCGTATCTGAAGGGGTTGATGGCGCGTGAGACAGACTGGCTGCGCGAGGCGTTGGACGATCCCGAGCCCGCGTTTGCGGCACTTCTGGCTGGGTTGGATGGCACCGCGCTGGAGGCGCTGCCGGATGCCCTGCGGCGGGCAAAGCGGCGGGCGGCATTGCTGACCGCACTTGCTGATCTGGGTGGGCTTTGGGCTTTGGAAACCGTGACCGGGGCGCTGACCGGGCTGGCCGATCGGGCGGTGCATCTGTCGTTGACCGCGCTGGTCGAGGCGGAAATCCGGCGCGGCAAGCTGCCCGGTGCAACGCTTGACGATGCGGCGCGCGGGGCGGGGATGGTGGCGCTGGCGATGGGCAAGATGGGGGCGGGGGAGCTGAACTATTCCTCGGACATCGACCTCATCTGCCTGTTTGATGAGACCCGCTATCCCGGTGACGAGCAGGAAGCGCGTGCGGCGTTCATCCGCGTGGCGCGGCGAATGACGGCGATCCTGTCGGATGTGACCGACGGCTATGTGTTCCGCACCGACCTGCGGTTGCGACCGGATGCCAGCGTGATGCCGGTCTGCCTGTCAATGGCGGCGGCGGAGGCGTATTACGAAAGTCATGGCCGCACCTGGGAGCGGGCGGCCTATATCAAGGCGCGGCCCTGCGCGGGTGATCTGGCGGCGGGCGAGCGGTTCCTGAAGACGCTGGTGCCGTTCGTATGGCGCAAGCATCTGGATTACGCGGCGATCCAGGATGCGCATGACATGCGGCTGCGCATTCGCGAACATCGGGGTTTGCGTGGGCCGATCACGGTGGAAGGGCATAACCTGAAGCTGGGGGCCGGCGGCATCCGCGAGATCGAGTTCTTTACCCAGACCCGTCAGCTTATCGCCGGAGGCCGCGACCCGGCGCTGCGCGACCGGCGTACCGTTCCGGCGCTGGCGGCGTTGTCGGCACAAGGCTGGATTCCGGGCGAGGTATCCGCGGAATTGACCGAGCTTTACCGTGCACACCGCGAGCTGGAGCATCGGTTGCAGATGGTGAACGACGCGCAGACCCATTCGCTGCCCGCATCAGCCGAGGGCGTGGCGCGGATTGCCGCGTTTTGCGGGCAGGACGAGGCCGCGTTTCGCGAGGGCCTGCTGGACCGGTTGAACCGCACAGACCGGTTGACCGAAGGCTTCTTTACCCCCGGTGCGGCGGAGGACGGCCCGGAGCTTTCGGATAGCGCGCGGGCGATCACCAAGGGGTGGCAAAGCTATCCGGCGCTGAAGTCCGAGCGGGCGCAGGCGATCTTTCGGCGGCTGCGGCCACAGCTTTTGCGGCAGCTGGCGCGCGCTGCGAATCCGGACGAGGCGCTGGTGGCGCTGGACGGGTTTCTGGCGGGGTTGCCTGCGGGGGTGCAGATATTCTCACTGTTCGAGGCGAACCCGTCGCTGGTCGAACTGATCATCGACATCGCCGGAACCTCGCCCGCACTTGCGCGGTATCTGTCGCGCAATGCGGCGGTGCTGGACGGGGTGATCGGGGGGGCGTTCTTTGGTGAATGGCCGGGTGTGCGGGCACTGCAGGCGGAATTGACGCGGCGGCTGGACGGGGTGGCAGATTACGAAGGCCGGCTCGATTCGGCGCGTCGCTGGATGAAGGAATGGCATTTCCGCATCGGGGTGCATCACTTGCGCGGGCTGATTGACGCATTCGAGGCTGGCAAGCAATACGCCGATCTGGCCGAGGCGGTCATCGGCGCGATCTGGGGGGTGGTGGCGGCGGATTTCGCGCGCAAGCACGGGCCGGCGCCGGGGCGCGGCGCGGTGGTGGTGGGGATGGGGTCGCTTGGGGCGGCGCGGTTGAACGCGGGGTCGGACCTGGACCTGATCGTGATCTACGATGCCGAAGGGGCCGAAAGCTCCACCGGCGCACGGCCTCTTGCGACGCGGCCCTATTTCGCGCGGCTGACGCAGGCGCTGGTGACGGCGCTGACCGCGCAGATGCCGGAGGGGCGGCTATACGAGGTGGACATGCGGTTGCGGCCTTCGGGGCGACAGGGGCCGGTGGCGGCGTCGCTTGACAGTTTCAAGACCTATCAGGAAGCCGAAGCCTGGACGTGGGAGCATCTGGCGCTGACCCGGGCGCGGGTGCTGGCCGGCGATGCGGGCCTTGCAGACGATGTCGAGGCGTTTCGCCGGGACCTTCTGGCGCGCAAGGGGCAGGGCGCCGCGGTGCGGGCCGAGGTCGCGGCGATGCGGGGTAGATTGCAGGCGGCCAAACCGGCCAGTGGCAGTTGGGAGGCCAAGAACGGCCCGGGGCGGCTGATGGACATCGAACTTTGCGCGCAAATGGTGGCGTTGATGGCGGGCAGCCCCGCGCGCAGCGTCGAGCGGCAGTTGGCGGCGGGGGCGACGGGTATCCTGTCGGAACCGGAACAGACGGCGCTGGCGGATGCCTACAGGCTGTTGTGGCGGCTGCACTGCGGCACGCGGCTTTTGACCGACCGGACGCTCAACCTTTCCAGCTTGGGCGAGGGTGGACGCAGCTTTCTTTTGCGCGAAACCGGCGCTGCGGACGCAGACGGGCTGTCAGCGCGGCTGGAAGCGGCGGTGGCGCAGGCAGAGGCAGTGATTGCGGCACGGGTTGGTGAGGGCGGTCATGGGGAGACGGGCGATGCAACTGAGTGAGGCCGACCCGAAGGGTCTGGTGCGCGAAAGCTACGCGATCGAGGGGATCACGGCGGGCGAGTGCCGGTCGATCTTCATGGACTGGGCCTTGAGCCTGCCGGTGGATTTCCATGCACCGGATGCGCTGCGCGTGCTGATTGCAGAATACGCGCCGAAGCACCCCGACCACCCGATGAGCAAGGTGCTGCACGACGGGCTGTCGGCGCCGGACCCGGCCCGGCGCAAGGGCGGCCGCGCGGCGCGCGTCGGGCTTTAGCAGGCGAGTGCTGCCGCTTCGGCTGCAAGGGTGGTGATCGCTGCCCAGTCGCCGCGTGCCATCGCGTCTTTCGGTGCAACCCAGCTTCCGCCGACACACAGGATATTCTTCAGGCCGAGGTAGTCAGGGGCGAGCTTCAGGCTGATCCCACCGGTCGGGCAGAAGCTGACCTGCGGGATGGGCGAGCCGATGGATTTCAGGTAGGCGGCCCCGCCAGCCTGTTCGGCGGGAAAGAACTTCTGCACCGTATAGCCCTTTTCCAGCAGCGCCATGATCTCGGATGCGGTTGCGGCGCCCGGCAGAAGCGGCAGGTCATGCTCGGCGCAGGCGTCCAGAAGGCGTTCGGTCGCGCCGGGCGACACGCCGAACCGCGCACCTGCCGCCTTGGCCGCCTTTACATCTGCGGGTGTCAGCAGCGTGCCTGCGCCGACCACGCCGCCCGGCACTTCGGCCATTGCGCGGATCGCATCGAGGGCAGCGGAGGTGCGCAACGTCACCTCGAGCGCGGGCAGGCCACCCTTGACCAGCGCTTCGGCCAAGGGGCGGGCATGCGCGATGTCGTCAATCACCAGAACCGGCACCACCGGGGCGAGGCGGCAGAATTCGGCGGCTTGGCGGGATTGTTCGGCGGGGGTCATGGCGGGCTCCTTGATGCCCCGGCGTGGGGGCGGGCGGGTATGGAGGCGTTGGTCGGTGGGGGCGCTCTTCAGAGGACGTGGGCAGCGCCGGTATCGGCAGAGCCAACGTTGCGGCGGAAGGCGGCGAAAAGTTCGCGCCCAATGCCGAATTCGTTGGCGGCAAGATCGGCGACAACCGGCGTGCGGCTATCGAAATCGGGGGCGAGGCAGGTGAGGGTGCCCGCGATCGCATCGAGCCTGACAAGATCACCGTCCCTTAGCCGCGCGAGGGGGCCGCCGGCCGCCGCTTCGGGCGAGACGTGGATCGCTGCCGGAACCTTGCCCGAGGCGCCGGACATGCGGCCGTCGGTGACGAGGGCCACCTTGAGGCCACGATCCTGCAGGACGGACAGCGTCGGCGTCAGCGAGTGGAGTTCGGGCATTCCGTTGGCTTGCGGCCCTTGAAAACGGACGACGACGATGGTGTCGCCGGTGAACTCGCCCGCCTTGAAAGCGGCTTTCACGGCGTCCTGGCTGTGGAAGATGCGGGCAGGCGCTTCGATCACATGGCGTTCGGGGGCGACGGCAGAGACCTTGATCACGCCGCGCCCGAGGTTCCCGGTCAGTTGCTTCAGCCCGCCCGAGGCGGCAAAAGGATTGCTTGCCGGGCGGACGATCTTTTCGTTCAGCGTGGCGTTCGGCCCGTCGCGCCAGGCGAGCTTGCCGCCTTCGAGCGTGGGTTCCTGGCGGTAGCTGGCCAGCCCATCACCGGCGATGGTCTTGGCGTCGGGGTGGAGGAGGCCAGCATCAAGAAGCTGACCGATCAGGAATTGAAGGCCTCCGGCGGCATGGAAGTGGTTCACGTCGGCAAGGCCGTTGGGATAAACCTTGGCCATGAGGGGCACGGCCTCGGAGAGGTCGGCGAAGTCCTGCAGGTCGAGGATCACACCGCTGGCGCGGGCCATTGCGGGCAGGTGGAGGACGAGGTTGGTGGAGCCCCCCGTCGCCATCAGACCTACGATCCCGTTGACGTAGGCGCGTTCGTCGAGGATCTCGCCCGCCGGGCGGAAATCGTTGCCGAGGGCGGTGATCTGGGCGGCACGTTCCACTGCGGCCACGGTCAACGCGTCGCGCAGGGGGGTGCCGGGGTTGACGAAGCTGGTGCCGGGCAGGTGCAGCCCCATGAATTCCATCAGCATCTGGTTGGTGTTGGCGGTGCCGTAGAAGGTGCAGGTGCCGGGGCCGTGATAGCTGGCCATTTCGGCGGCCATCAGCTCTTCACGGCTGGCCTTGCCCTCGGCGTAGGCGTTGCGGACGCGGGATTTTTCATCGTTCGCGATGCCGGAGGTCATCGGACCGGCAGGTACGAACACCGCCGGTATATGGCCGAAGGTGGCGGCGGCCATGACGAGGCCGGGCACGATCTTGTCGCAGACGCCGAGATAGAGGCTGGCGTCAAAGCAGTTGTGGCTGAGGGCGACCCCGGCGGCGAGGGCGATCACGTCGCGCGAGAAGAGCGAAAGCTCCATCCCCGGCTGGCCTTGGGTTACGCCGTCGCACATGGCGGGCACACCGCCGGCGACCTGCACCGTTGCACCGGCCAGGCTTGCAGCGGCGCGGATGATGTCGGGGTAGCGTTCGAACGGCTGATGTGCCGAGAGCATGTCGTTGTAGGCGGTGACGATGCCGATGTTGGGTTTGGTGGTTCCGGCGAGATCGGGCTTTGCGTCGCCCATCGCCGCATAGGCATGGGCCTGATTGCCACAGGACAGATGCGCGCGGACCGGACCGTTTGCGACCGCCTTGGCCATCCGGTCAAGGTATGGGCCGCGACTGGCATCCGAGCGTGCACGGATACGGTCGGTGACACGGGCGATAGTCGGGTGAAGCGACATGGAAAACGGCCTCCGGCTGCGGACAGGGACGGTTTAGCAGATGATGTTAGCGCTAACAAGATATTGATGTGGCTTTGCCCGAATGTGGGCCGGGGATGGTGTCTGTGCAAGGGAAAGCGGTTGGGGCGGGGCTTTCCGGCGCGGGCCGAACCGGGTAAGGGAGGGGGATGGAACAAGATACACCCCCCGCCCGCCTGCTGCCCACCGTGCGCCTGAAACCAAAGGCCGAGGCGCGGGCGATCCGCCACGGTTTTCCTTGGGTCTATGCCGATGAGTTGGTGACCGACCGGCGGACCTCGTCTTTGGTGCCCGGTGCGCTGGCGGTTCTGGAAGATGGCGAGCGTCGGGCATTGGGGCTCGTCACGGTCAATGTGAAGTCGAAGATCATTGCCCGGATGCTGGACCGCAACGAAGAGGCGGTGATCAATCAGGCCTGGTTCGAGGCGCGTTTGTCCCGCGCGCTGGCAATGCGGGCGCGGCTTTACGACCAGCCATTCTACCGGTTGGTCCATGCCGAGGCGGATAATCTGCCCGGCCTGATCATCGACCGGTTCGGAGATGTGGCGGTGATCCAGCCGAATGCCGCTTGGGCCGAGGCGCATCTTGCGCCGTTGACGGCTG
Source organism: uncultured Alphaproteobacteria bacterium (assembly GCA_963822435.1). Taxonomy (GTDB): domain Bacteria; phylum Pseudomonadota; class Alphaproteobacteria; order Rhodobacterales; family Rhodobacteraceae; genus JAUYQR01. Next base: position 992,743 of record CAWGHN010000004.1, on the reverse strand, counting down.
CGCTGATCGCGGTGACCGGGGTGACCACCGTGGTCAAGAACGGCACGGGCCGGTCGCGGGGCCTGGAGGGTTTGAGCGAAGAGATGGCGGTGCTGGCGGGTGCGGTCGAGGGGCCACTGGAGGTGCCGATGAACGGGGCCAGTTACATGGCCGATGTCATGGGCGGGCAGAAGACCGGGCTTTTCTTTGACCAGCGACCAAACCATGCTTTTGCGGCGCGGTTGGCGAAGGGCGCGCGGGTGCTGGACGTGTTCACCCATGTCGGCGGCTTTGCCCTGGCAGCGCTGGCGAATGGGGCGGAAAGTGCTCTGGCGGTTGACGCTTCGGCGCCGGCGCTGGCACTGGCCGGGAAGGGGGCCGAGGCTTCTGGTTTCGCGGATCGCTTCACAACGCGGCAGGGCGATGCCTTCGAGGTGCTGGAGGCGCTGGCCGAAGCGGGCGACAGCTATGACCTTGTGATCTGCGACCCGCCGGCCTTTGCGCCCGCGAAGCCTGCGCTGGAGGCGGGCCTGCGGGCCTATGAACGGCTGGCGCGGCTGGCGGCGCATGTGGTGGCGCCGGGGGGCTATCTGGTCTTGTGTTCGTGCAGCCATGCGGCGGATTTGCAGGCGTTCCGTAACGCCAGCGCCCGAGGCATCGGGCGAGGCGGGCGGCGGGCGCAGCTGATCCACACCGGATTTGCAGGGCCGGACCATCCGATGCTGCCGCAACTGGCCGAAAGCGCCTACCTCAAGGCGCTGGTCTTCCGGCTGGACGGATGAAGGCGGTTCTGGACGCCTGCGTCCTTTACCCGACGGTCATGCGCGAGATCCTGCTGGGGGTGGCGGCTGCGGGTTTTTATGAGCCGCTGATATCTGACCGCATCCTGCGGGAATGGACGCGTGCGACGGCCAAGCTGGGTGCGGGCGCGCAAGCGGTCGCCGAAGGCGAGGCGGCTTTGGTGCGCGCGGCCTTTCCGCGCGCGGTCGTGCGAGAGCGGCCAGACATCGAGGCGCGGCTGCTGCTGCCGGACCCGAATGACGTGCATGTGCTGGCGGTGGCGATTGCGGGCCATGCCGACGCCATTGTCACTTTCAACGCGCAGGATTTTCCTGGCCATGTGCTGGCTGCGGAAGGTATCGCGCGGCGCGACCCGGACGGCTTTCTGTGGGAATTGCACTCGCATCATCCGGCCGAGGTGGCACGGGTGGTGGAGGGTGTGCGCGGCAAGGCCGAAGCGATTTCCGGCCAGCCGATTGCTCTGAAAGCGCTGATGAAACGCGCGCGGCTTTACCGGTTGGGCAAGGCACTGGCTGATTAGGACTTGGCCGAAAGGATTGTCCGGTTCAGCCGGAACGGGGGTTTGCCATCGACACGCGCCTTCAGCGCGGCGAGGCGGGGGTATTTGGCGGCTCAGCAAGCCCTTTCCGCGCGTTGCGGCTGAATGGTGCGGACTATACTGCCGCATGTCCAGGTGGCAGGGCGAGCGGGGCTCAGGAGCCTTGCACGGAGCCCAGCCAGCGCGCCTCGTTCGCCTCGATCGCGGCGATGCGTTCGTTGACGTGGGGGTGGCTGAGCAGCCATGCCGGCACGCCTTCGGCGCGGTTCTGGGTCAGCGCTTCGAGCTTGCGGAACAGGCTTTTCTGTGGGCCGGTGCCGATGCCGGCCTTGATCAGCAGGGCGGATGCATACGCGTCGGCCTCGAATTCGTCACGGCGTGACAGGCGGGCCATCAGCGCGGTGGAGATGATATTGGCGAGCCAGATGCCGATGAAGGGCAGGAAACGGTTCAGAAGGGCGGAGAGCATGACAAATACGGCGTTCTGGCCGGTAAAGTCGATCATCCGGCGGCGCATGTGGCCAAGGGCGACGTGGCCCATTTCATGCGCGATGACGCTGGCCAGTTCCTCGGCAGTGACCTCGCCACGGATCTTGCGATTGAGAAAGCCGCGGGTCAGGAAAATGCGACCGTCAGGAGCGGCAAGACCATTGACCGGTTCAACCTCGAACACGTTGACCTTGATCTGCGGCACTTCCAGCGCCTCGGCCATCTGGGCGGCGAGGCGGGTGATGGCGGGATCGGTCAGCGGCTTGGACTGCTGGTCGAGCATCTTCTTGGTGCGCCAGACCGAAAAGCGCATCATCAGAACCGCGTAGGCAACCGCGAGGAGGAGGGGAAGGAACTTCATCATCGGGCCGGATATGGGGTGGCGTGCATCGGTTTAAACCCCCGACCGCTGCGACGAATAGAGCCAATAACCGAGGATGGCCACCGCCGAAGAGCTGGCCACCACGCCAAGCACCGAGCCGAGCATCTGGCTTGCCGCCGCGACATTGCCGGCAAAGGCGTAGCCTGCGCCGACGTAAAGGCCCGCCCAGACCGCTTCGCCAGCGACGCCTGCGGTGGTGAAGCGCGGCCAGCCATAGCCGGTGCTGCCGGCGGTCAGGTTGATCCACGGCCCCAGCGGGCTGAACAGCCAGCGCGTCAGGAAGACCGCGCCGGTGCCGCGCCGGTCCATGATCGCGACGGCCTTTGCAAGAAGCCGATCACGGGCCGGATCGCGTTTGAGCCGGGTCAGCAGGCGTGCGCCGAAGCTGCGCCCGGCCCAATAGCCAAGTTGGTCGCCGGCGATACCGCCACCGGCGGCGGCAGCGAGGGTCGGAGCGAGCGCAAGGTCGCCGGCCGCGACAAAGCCGCCTGCCGTCAGCATCAGGATCGAGGCGGGAAAGGGCAGGGCGAGGCACGAAAGGAATGTTGTCGCAGCCAGCAGCCACAGCCCGTATTGCGGCACAAGGGCAAGGAGCCAGTCGGTCATTCGCCGCGCTCGGTGCGCAGGGCGGCGACGGCGGCTTCAACCTCGGCGATTATGTCGGCCACCGGCACGCCCCGGTCACGGGCAATTTCGATCAAGGGTTGCGGGTGGCCTTTCACTTCGGGCAGGGGCAGACCGGCCTTGGCGTCAAGCGCGCGCGGGTCCAGATCCCAGGACCGTGCGATGTAGCCGACTGTCATCCAGGGCTGGACCGGAACTTGTTGGTGGGTTTGCCAGTAGACTGTCTGCACCACCAGCCGAAGCAGGAAGAACAGCGTCACTGCGCAGGCCAGCAGGAAGGCAGAGGAAAGCCAGGGCCGCGCGCGCCAAAGGTCTATCATCCGAGTTGCCTGACCCCCCTGCCGATGCCTTCCAACGTCATCGGCACCATCTTTCCGTCGAAGATTTCGCGGATCAGGCGCGTGGAGTGGCTGTGTTGCCACCCGGTCTCGGGGACCGGGTTGATCCACAGGTGATGCGGCCACTGCTTGCTGACCCGGCGCAGCCAGACCTGCCCTGCCTCGGTGTTCCAGTGTTCGTTGGCACCGCCGGGGTGGAGGATTTCGTAAGGGCTCATCGCCGCGTCGCCGACGATGATGCATTTGTAGTCGGAGCCGTAGGTGCGCAGCACGTCCCAGGTCGGGGTTTGCGCATCCCAGCGGCGGCGGTTGTCGCGCCAGACGCCTTCGTAGATGCAGTTGTGGAAGTAGAAGGTCACGAGGTGCTTGAATTCGGCGCGGGCGGCGGAGAACAACTCCTCCATCACCTTGGCGTAGGGGTCCATCGACCCGCCGATATCCAGTAACAACAGCACCTTCACCGCGTTGCGCCGTTCTGGCCTTGTCTGCACGTCAAGCCAGCCGTGTTCGGCTGTGGCGCGAATGGTGCCGTCGAGGTCAAGCTCGTCTGCGGCCCCGTCGCGGGCCCATTTGCGCAGGCGACGCAGGGCCACCTTGATGTTGCGGGTGCCAAGTTCGACATCGTCGGCGAGGTTACGAAATTCGCGTTTGTCCCAGACCTTGACCGCGCGCTGGTGGCGGCTTTGGTCCTGCCCGATGCGCACGCCTTCGGGGTTGTAGCCATAGGCGCCGAAGGGCGAGGTGCCGGCGGTGCCCACCCATTTCGAGCCGCCCTGATGCCGGGACTTTTGTTCGGCGAGCCGCTGGCGCAAGGTTTCCATCAACGCGTCAAAGCCGCCAAGTGCCGCAATGGCGGCGCGCTCTTCGGACGAGAGATGCTTTTCGGCCAGCTTTTCCAGCCACTCGCGCGGCAGGTCCAGCGCCTCAAGCACCTGATCGGCGCGGATCGCCTCCAGCCCCTCGAATGCTTTGGCGAAGGCCCGGTCGAAGCGGTCGAGGTGGCGTTCGTCCTTCACCAGCGTGGTGCGGGCGAGGAAGTAAAAGCCGGTTGGATCATAGGTCACGAGGCCTGCCGCCACGGCTTCGAGAAACCCGAGGAATTCACGAAGGCTGACTGGCACGCCTTCGGTCCGCAGGGTCTGGAAGAGGGGCAGGAACATTGGTTACCTCATGAGCATCCGCTCGAGGAAGATGGTGAGGAAGAGGCCGAGGAGGCAGAATGCAATACCGAAGCCGGCGGCATATTGCGCCATATCGGCGGGTTTGCCGCCGCGCCGCCGCGCGGTGAATGCGCCAAGCAACGCCCCGAAGATGAACCCGCCGATGACGATCACACCGCCCCCTTTTCCGGGGGCCAGATGCCCCGCTTTCAGCCTTTGCCGCCGCCTGAAGCCACCGCCGCGATATCGCGCATCCGGGCTTTCACGACCGTATCCGAGCCGAAGCCATAGCGCGCCCACGGCTGACTGTCGAGCCTGAGCGCCGCCGCACCGACAGTGTCGCCAAGCCGGTCCATCGCCTCGGCCTTGATCAGCATGAGGGTGGCCAGAAGTGCCGCATTTTCATGCCGTTGCACGATTGGCATGGCGTGGTCCGCGAGACGGATCGCCTCGGCCGGGGTGCCGGTGCCAAGGGCCATTGCGGCCAGTTGCATCTCGATATGGGCGACGTGGACTTCACCGCCGGGTTGGCGGGCGTAGATCGCAGCGGCTGCGGAAAAGGCGCCAAGCGCGCGGGTCTGGTCGGAGCCCGCACTGAGCCGCCCAAGGGCGAAGTAGCTGAAGGCAAGGCGGTTGTCAGCCCACCCTTCGGACCGGGCGAGGGAGACTGCGCGCTCGGCGGCCTTCAGGCGGGCTGCGGTGCTGCCTTTCCGCCCGAGTGCGGTTTCGATTGCGGTCGTCCAGGCACGCGGCGTCGGGCCTGCGCTGGCGCTACCCATGCCGGCACCGGCGGGGTTCAAACGCGCGACCAGCCCGGGAACGAGTGCCGCCGCCGTGTCGCGCGTCATGCCGCTGTGCAATTCGGGCGCGTAGTAGATCCGCAGGATCAGCATGTCGAAGGCGGTCAAAACCGAATTGAAATTGTCGTCGTTGAAGACTGAGTCCGGCAACCGATAGAGGTCGTTCAAAGGCCCGATCGCTTGCGCGATTTCTTCGTGCAGGCAGTCGCGCACCTCTTGCGGGCTGGTATCGGCGGGCACGAAGATCGCGGCACGGGTGCGGCGCGTCACTGCGCCCCAATCCACGGCCTCGGACCCGCGGCGCGAGCGGTATTCAGCCAGCGACGAGACGTTCGGGACGACAAAGCAGGCCGCCTGAGGCGCCATCCGGCGCAGCGCTTCGCGGGGCACGAATTCAACCGTGATCGATGCGTCATCGTGGAACGCAGCGGTGACGGGAAGGCCAGCTTCGGATTGCAGGCGGGCGATCAGGACCGCCAGATCGCGTGGAGCGGTTGGCGGCACGCTGCCAGACAGGCGGATGCTGATCGGGCCTTCGAACCGGGTGAGGATCGGCAGACTGCGTCCGCTTTCCATCGCGAAGGAGAGGTCGAGAAAATCGCGGGCAATTTCGGCGTTACTGCGGCTGGAGCTTTGTGGGGCAAAGCCTTGCAGCGGTGCAAAGCTGACCTCTGTGCCGGTGGTTGGTCGGGCCTTGGACACCTGTGCCGAAGGGGCGCAGGCGGACAGGGCGATGGCAGCCATAAGATATATAAAGCGCATGCGGCAGCACTCGCGGGGACTGTGGCGCACCCCGGGCAGACAGGGCGCTGTAAGCAGTCTCAGGAGTGGGGTGCTCCGCTGTCAATTCCGGAATTTTGACGTAATTTCGGGGCACTACCTGTGGCGGTTAAAGTGGTTGCCGTATCCAGATGTTCGATTTCGTCTCACGCTTTGTTTCAGCCGTGGCGAAAGCTCATGGGTTTTGGGGCGGGCGCAGGTGATATCCCTTGATGAAATCAAGACTTTCAGGACCGATTCGGTGATGTTGGAAAAGGTCAATTCATCGGCCGCTGCGCGCAAGAAAGGCGAGGCGTTCGAACAGTTGCACATCCTGTTCGTTCTTCAAGAGCGCGCCATACAGCTTTGGCAGGCTGGTCTTTCCGTCGCGCTTTAGGTCTGCGGGATCAAGGTCTTCGGCCAGCAGCAGGCGCAGCCAATCCAGCACCTCGCTGGTGGACGGTTTCTTCTTCAGGCCGGGGGTGTCGCGCAGTTCGAAGAACTGGGTCAGCGCGACAGTGAGGAGGGCGTCCTTGATGCCGGGGAAATGCACCGCAACGATGGCGCGCAGGGTGTCGAGATCAGGAAAGCGGATATAGTGAAAGAAACAGCGGCGCAGGAAAGCGTCGGGCAGTTCCTTTTCGTTGTTCGACGTGATGATGACGACCGGGCGGTGGCGGGCACGGATTGTCTCGCCGGTTTCGTAGACGTGAAATTCCATCCGGTCGAGTTCCTGCAGAAGGTCGTTCGGAAACTCGATATCGGCCTTGTCGATCTCGTCGATCAAAAGCACCACCCGCCCTTCGGCCTCGAAAGCTTGCCACAGCTTGCCCTTGCGGATGTAGTTGCGCACATCGCTGACCCGTTCGCCGCCAAGGCCGGGACCAAGCTGGCTGTCGCGAAGGCGGCTGACGGCATCGTATTCGTAAAGCCCCTGCTGCGCCTTTGTGGTTGATTTTACATGCCATTCAACGAGCGGCAGGTCGAGTGCGGCCGCCACCTGGCGGGCAAGTTCGGTCTTGCCGGTGCCCGGTTCACCTTTCACCAGCAAGGGCCGCTGAAGGGTTACCGCCGCATTGACGGCGACGCGCAGGTCTTCGGTGGCAACATAGGTCGCGGTCGAGGCGAATTTCATTGAGGATCAAGGCTCTGGTTGGGGCGGGCCGGGCGAGCCTAGCGGTCACGACAAATTCTCGCAACCGCTAGTGACATTGCCTGCGCCTTACGCTAAATGCCCGCCAACGGGAGCGCATCATGACAGAAGCCCACCTGTCGGAGCGATCCGGCAATTTGGAGAGAGTTTCGATGAAGGCCGAAGTGTTCTTGCCTGACGATTATCGTCCCGCCGAAGACGAACCATTCATGAACGACCGGCAACTTGAGTATTTTCGCCGCAAACTGATTGTCTGGAAGCAGGAACTTCTCGACCAGTCCGCCGAAACCATCGACAGCTTGCAGGACTCAGGGCGCAATGTGCCCGACATCGCGGATCGCGCATCGGAAGAGACCGACCGCGCGCTTGAACTGCGCACGCGGGACCGGCAGCGCAAGCTTGTGGCAAAGATCGATGCGGCGCTGCGCCGGATCGAGAACGGCGAGTTCGGCTATTGCGAGATGACCGGCGAGCCGATCAGCCTGCGACGGCTGGATGCCCGCCCGATCGCGACGATGACGCTGGAAGCGCAGGAAAAGCACGAGCGCCGCGAAAAGGTGCACCGCGACGACTGAGCTTGCGAAACATCGGACAGAGGCGGAAACTTGACGCCGGGCAATACGCCCGGCGTTGTCATTTCGGGGGTAAGCCATGAGTCTGATCGGGCAATCCGTCACCGTTCTTGGGGCAGGGGTTGCGGGGCTTGCGGTAGCGCGGGCGCTGGCCCTGCGCGGCGCTTCGGTTACGGTTCTGGAGCAGGCTGATGCCATCCGCGAGGTGGGTGCCGGGTTGCAGATTTCGCCGAACGGTGCCTGCGTCTTGCGTGCGCTTGGCCTCGGCGATGCGCTGCAGGCGTCGTCACTGCGCGCAGAGGCGGTGGACCTGCGCGACGGGATGTCGGGCGCGCTGGTAACGCGGCTGGAGGTCGGGCGGTTGCGGCCCGAACAGGGGTATCATTTCCTGCACCGCGCCGACCTGATCGCACTTTTGCTGCGGGGCGCGGAGGAGGCCGGGGTTACGCTGCGCTTGTTGCAGCGCGTCGATGCCGTCGATGTGTCCGGTCCGCGGCCGCGGCTGTCGGTTGCGGGAGCGTGGCAGGAGGCGGGGCTGTTGATCGGGGCGGACGGGCTGCATTCGCGTTTGAGGGTGGCGCTGAACGGACCGGAAAAGCCGTTCTTCACGCATCAGGTTGCGTGGCGCGCGTTGATCCCGTGCGACGCGGGGGCGGCGCCGGTGGCCGAGGTGCATATGGGGGAGGGTCGGCATCTGGTCAGCTATCCGCTGCGAGGCGGCGCGTTGCGCAACATCGTGGCGGTCGAAGAGCGCCGGAAATGGGCCGAGGAAAGCTGGTCGCTGCGCGACGATTCGATGGATCTGCGGCTGGCGTTCGAGGAGTTTGGTCCACGGGTGCGGGGCTGGCTGGAGCAGGTCGAGGACCCTTGGCTTTGGGGGCTGTTCCGGCATCCGGTGGCCAAAACATGGTTTCGGGCCACGCCGCATGGAGCGGCCGCGATCCTTGGAGATGCCGCCCATCCGACGCTGCCGTTTCTGGCCCAGGGAGCGTCGATGGGGCTGGAGGATGCGTGGGTGCTGGCAGAGGCGCTGGCGACCCATGACACGCCTGCGGTCGGCCTTGCTGCATTCCAGGCGAGGCGTCAGGCGCGCACCGGCCGGATCGTCGCGGCGGCAAACGGTAACGCGCGGGCCTATCACCTGAGTGGGCCACTTCGGTCGCTGGCACATACCGGCCTGCGGTTGATGGGGCAGGTTGCGCCCAGCGCAATGCTCGGGCGCTTTGATTGGTTATATGGCCATGACGTGACGCAGGGCGCAGGCCGGAGTTCCTGACTAGCCCGCCAGTTCGGCCCAGACCGGCACATGGTCCGACGGCTTGTCGCCACCCCTGACCGCCGTGTCGATCCGGCAGTCGATCAGGCGGTCGGCGGCTTGCGGGCTAAGGAGGATATGGTCGATGCGAATGCCGTTGTTGCGTTCCCACGCGCCAGCCTGATAGTCCCAAAAGGAATAATGCCCCGCTCCAGCAGTGATCGCGCGGAAAGCGTCGGTCAGGCCAAGATTTACGATGCGCTGAAATGCGGCGCGGCTTTCGGGCAGGAACAGCGCGTCGGTCACCCACGCCTCGGGCTTTTTGGCATCTTCGGGTTGCGGGATGACGTTGTAGTCACCAAGGCAGACGAAGGGGTCTTCGCTGGCCAGAAGGGCGCGAACACGCGCTTCCATCCGCGCCATCCAGGCGAGTTTATAGTCGAACTTCGGCCCCGGGGCGGGGTTGCCATTCGGCAGGTAGAGCCCGCAGACCCGGATCGGACGCGTTGCTATCACAACCGCCTCGATCCAGCGGGATTGGTCGTCAGTCTCGTCACCCGGCAGGCCGCGGCGCACATCGCCCAACGGCAGCCTTGACAGAATGGCGACCCCATTGAAGCCTTTTTGGCCGTGCGTTTCAACGACATACCCCATTGCCTCGAACATCTCGCGAGGGAAGGCTGCGTCGACAGACTTGATCTCTTGCAGGCAAACCACATCGGGCTGTGCCGCGTTCAGCCAGGCCGGCAGCGCCTCGATCCGCGCCTTGATGCCATTGATGTTGAACGTGGCGAGTTTCATGCGCGGTCCTCCGTTGGCACTGTTCTAGGCCCGGACCTATGCGGGCTTCAAGCGGTCTGCTGCCAGGGGACGGTCGCGGAGGCCAGCCAAAGCGCGTCGATCCGGTCAAGTTCCGCCGGGTCGAACCGCTCTGCCTCTTCCCAGTAACGGCCGGATGGCACGACATAGCCAAGCGCCGTTTCGGCCGCGAGTGCAGCCGCCGCGAAGTCGGGGCAGAATGGCAACGGTCTGGCCTTTGCCACCGACCCTTGCGTTGCGCGCGGGAAGATCAGGCGCGAGGGGCCGGCCGACAGGTTCACCATCGCCACACCCCGCATCGCCGCAATCACCAACAGGCGCGCCGATTTTGCCTCGAGCGAGCGCAGCGTCACATCCGCGCGCAGCGGATCAGCGGTACCCTCGCCGTAAAAATGAGTCTTGCCGTGCTTGGGATAGACCATGTCGCAGCCAAAGACCGAGATGACCGTCGATTGATGCGAAAATAGGGCATAGTAGGCGGCCGTGAACGCCATTGTTCCGCCAGCGTAGACAAAGCCGCCAAGCGCGTTCTGCGCCGACACGAATTCGGTTTCGGTGACAAGGTGCTGGCCGGGACGAGTTGTGGGAATCCGGTCGGCCGGGAAGTCATGCGGGTAGATCAGTTCATCCCAGTCGGGCCGAATGGCATGGGCATTGTTGATGGCAAGCACCCGGTCGAACGGCATGCGCGGCCAGTCGCGCGCGGCCGCTGCCATCGGTGCCGATCCAAGAATGAGTGTGACCGGCATCCCATGTCTCCCGCTTGCTTGGCCGAGAGATAGACCGGCCACGCGCGAGGTCACGCGGAAATGCGATCAGATCGAGAAACTTGTCCCACAGCCGCAGCTTGAGGTGGCGTTCGGGTTTTGCACCACAAAGCGCGCGCCGATCAGTTCTTCGGTGAAATCAATCACCGCGTTTGACAGGAACGGCAGCGACACCTGATCCACCAGAACCCGCTGCCCATCTTTTTCAAGCACCAGATCATCGGCAGCAGCGTCATCCAGCTTGATGTCATACTGAAACCCCGAACAACCGCCGCCATCGACGGCCACGCGCAAGGCGCGCGCATCGCCGGTGAGTTCGGCGATTTCGGCAAGGCGGGCAAAGGCGCGGTCGGTCACGCGCGGAGGGAGTGTGAGTTCCATGGCTGTTCCCGTATCCTTCCGGTTCTTCGCAGAATATAGGTCACCAGACTGCGCCCCACAAGCGAGGCTGCGATGCTTGAACCTTTCGCCTGCCAGCCTGACGCTTCTCGCGGGCGGCGCTGGCCGGAACACCTGTCGTCCTTCCGCTCGCCTTACCAGCGGGACCGGGACCGGATCATCCATTCCAGCGCGTTCCGGCGGTTGAAGCACAAGACGCAGGTGTTCGTCGAACACGAGGGCGATTACTACCGCACCCGCCTGACCCACACGATCGAGGTGGCGCAAGTCGCGCGCACGGTTGCGGGGGTGCTTGGGCTGAACACCGACCTGGCCGAGGCTGTGGCGCTGGCCCACGACCTTGGCCACACGCCCTTTGGCCATACTGGCGAGGACGCGATGGAGCGGCTGATGGCCCCCTATGGCGGGTTTGACCACAACGCGCAGGCCTTGCGCATCGTGACGCGGCTGGAACGGCATTATGCCGATTTCGACGGGTTGAACCTGACGTGGGAAACGCTTGAGGGCATTGCGAAACACAATGGCCCGGTGACCGGTCCGAATGCCGACAAGAAGCACGAGGGGCCGCTGCCCTATGCCCTGGCCGAGGTCAACGCGGAGTGGGATCTGGAACTGTCCACCCACGCCTCGGCCGAGGCGCAGGTGGCGGCGATTGCCGACGATGTGGCCTACAGCCACCATGATCTGCACGACGGCCTTCGGTCGGGGCTGTTCAGCGAGGAAGACCTGATGGAGTTGCCGGTGACCGGCCCGGCGTTTGCCGAGGTGGACCGGCTTTACCCCGGGCTGGACAGGATGCGCCGTCGACACGAGGCGCTGCGGCGGGTGTTTGGCCGGATGGTGGAGGACGTGATCGCGGTGGCGCAGAACCGGCTGGCTGCGGCGCAGCCGAAATCGGTGGATGACATCCGGCATATGGGCACCACGATCATCCGCTTTTCCAAGCCGCTGTTTCAGGAGTTGAAAGTGATCCGGTCGTTCCTGTTCACCCGGATGTATCGCGCCCCTTCGGTGATGCTGGAACGCGCGCGGGTGACCGAAGTGATCGACACGTTGGTTCCGCTGTTCTTGCGCGACCCGTCGCTATTGCCCACAGAATGGCAGGCGGACATTGCGGCAGCGAAGGGCGATGTGGAACTGGCCCGGATCGTGGCGGACTATGTTTCTGGCATGACCGACCGCTTTGCCTTGCAGGAATATCAGCGGCTGGCGGGGTAGGAGGCGGCTGCGTCAGGCCTTGGTGCGTGCGGCCATCACCCAGATCGCGGCCAGCACCAGCGACAGGATCATGTTCCAGCCGGCCATCGAGATGCCGGCCAGCGCCCAAGCGATTTCATCGCAGCGCACGGGCGCAGCGACGACGACATCGGGGTTCAGAAGGTCTGCCGTGGATATCCCCTCGATCGAGCCTGCGGTGCAAGAGGCAAGTCCGTCCCACCATTTCTGTTCGACGCCGACGTGGAACGCGCCGATCGCGGCGGATGCAAGGGCTGCCAGCGCGCCGGCCCACGCCAGCACCCGCCAGCCAAGCCCCAGCATCAGGACGCCGATCAGGACTGCCGCCGCGTGCGGCCAGCGTTGCCAGAGGCAAAGCTGGCACGGGGCGAGGCCGCCGATGTATTGGAAGGCGAACGCTCCGGCCAGCAGTGCCGCCGATCCGGCGGCGGCCAGCCGGGACAGTTGGGTGCGTGTCATGGACCTCTCCGCTGCAAATCTGGCGCGACCATAGGGGCGCCAGCGGGAAGTGGGAAGTCACGCATTGCTGAAAGATGCGTGTGAAAGGGCTTTCTGGAGCGGAACGAAGCCGATAGACTTTGCGTTAAGCGTGCGGGGAATGGTCCTGTCATTTTCGCATTTCTTGCGATTTTCGGTTAACACATGGCGGCACGCCTGCGAGGTCAGACGACCGGCAAGCCGCACCATCGGTAAAGGGTCAGGCATGGAATGGAAGGGCCGTCGCGGCAGCAACAACATCGAGGACCGGCGCCGCATGAGCGGTGGCCGTGCCGGCCGTGTCGGCGGGGTCGGGGTGCTGGCCATCGTCATCATCGGCTATTTCCTTGGCGTCGATCTGACGCCCTTGTTGAATGATCCGGGCGCCACTGGGCAGCGTGGCGCTGCGGTGGAGTTGACGGCGGAAGATCAGGCTGCAGGCGAGTTCGTTTCAGTGACCCTTGCCGATACCGAAGAGGTGTGGACCAAAGTCTTTCAAGAACAACTGGGGCGCGCCTATCGGCCTGCGACGCTGGTGTTGTTCAAGCAGGGCACCCAGTCGGCCTGCGGCGGTGCGTCCGAAGCGACCGGGCCGTTCTACTGCCCGTCTGACCGCAAGATCTATCTGGACACTAGTTTTTTCGTGACGCTGGAGCGCAGGCTTGGTGCGAAGGGAGACTTCGCGGCGGCCTATGTAGTGGCGCACGAGATCGGTCATCATGTTCAGAACGAGCTTGGTATCCTTGGCCAGGCCAACGAGGTGCGCCAGCAGGTCAGCGAAGCGGAAAGCAACGAAATCTCGGTTCGGGTCGAACTGCAGGCGGATTGCCTGTCTGGGATCTGGGCGCGTGAGGCGCAGCAATCGCTTGGCACCATCGAACGTGGCGATCTGGAAGAGGCGGTGAACGCCGCTCGCCAGATCGGGGACGACACGTTGCAGGCCAACGCAGGCCAGCGCCCGATGCCGCATACCTTTACGCATGGCACGTCGGAACAGCGGTCGCGCTGGTTCGTGACCGGGTATCAGTCGGGGCAACTGGAAGACTGCGACACGTTCCAGACCAACACGCTTTGACTTGATTGACGGCGGCTGCGCTGCCGTTTAAACCACCCGTCGTGCCCGAGTGGTGGAATGGTAGACGCAGGGGATTCAAAATCCTCCGCCGCAAGGCTTGCGAGTTCGAGTCTCGCCTCGGGCACCATAAATCTCCAGACGCTTTGCCCGATGCCGCAGGCGCATTGGCCTGATCGCAACGCTGTGAAGGCAAGACAATCGGCAAAGCCCTGTGCTGGGCGTATCTGAAAAGTTCGGCAAACGGATCTTGCGCCAAACCCACTGATGCTCAGCCAGACCATTCATTCCAGGCTCGGAGTCAGTGACCCACAGTCGCCGGAGCCTGCATTGCCCGGTGGGGTGGTCGGCTGGTGTCGCCAAATCACCGTGTCCTGATGGCGGGCGACTGCACGTCGCTGCTGTTTGGTGAACCTGAAGTGTTGGTCGCCGCCAAGCATTTATGCGCAGGTCTTTCCGTGCAAATGGTGCAGTCGAGCGGGATGACCTATTTCCATCTGATGTTTGACCGGCACGAGGTGATCCTGTCGAGCGGGGCATGGACGGAAAGCGTCGAGCCGAACAATCACTGTCTGAAGGCCGTCGGCAACGCCCAGCGGCTGGAGATATTTGAGCTTTTCCCCGCACTGAAGGCTGAGAGTGGCAGCAAGCCGGCTCGCCCGCAGCGACGCTTACTTACGCAAAAGAATGCCGAGGGCCTATCAGAATGAGGCTTTTCAGCACGGTTGGCTGCACATAAAGGCGCGCGACGCTTGCCAGACGCGCCGTTTCTCACATACTCAGCGCCACGGTCGTTACGTGTCGCTGCACAGCGAAGTTTGTGTGGAAAGTTTTATCGGCGTGCAAGGTTCTGGTCACCATCGGGCCGCAAGATTGCGCGCGTTCTAGTGCAGGTGGTTGCACGCGAATGATGGGGTCGGGTCAGGCATGGTAACTCTTAGTGGCGGCAGCGGCGACGACTCGATCACGGGTGACCTGATTGGCCCGGATTCTCTGAGCGGCCAGGATGGCAACGATACCCTCGTCGGACTTGGCGGGAACGATACACTTGTCGGCGGCAACGGCAATGATCTTCTGGATGGCGGAGCGGGCGTAGACAGCCTGCTGGGTGGCGCGGGTAACGACACGCTGATCGGCGGCGCCGGCGGTGACCGTCTGGATGGTGGGGGCGATAACGACACCGCCAGTTATGCCGCCGCAACCGGCAGCGTGGTCGTCAACCTTCAGACGAGTGTCGGCGGGGGCACGAACGATTCGGCCGGTGATACGCTGATCGGGATCGAAAACGTCATCGGCTCCAACAACGCCGATACCCTGACGGGGGACGCAGGCGACAACATTCTGTCGGGTGGCGGCGGCGTCAACTCGCTGGTTGGCGGCGATGGCAATGACACCCTCATTGGCGGGGCTGGTGGCGACCGGCTGGTTGGGGGCAACGGCACCGACACGGCGAGTTATGAGGGCGGCGGGGCTGTCTCGGCAAACCTTGCGTCAGGTGGCGTCAGCGGCGATGCGGCCGGAGACAGCTATTCCTCAATCGAAAACCTCACCGGCTCAAGTTTCAACGACTCGCTTGTGGGGGACAACAGCGCAAACGTCCTGACAGGCGGGGCTGGTAATGACACGCTGAACGGCGGGACTGGAAACGACACCCTGATCGGTGGTGCGGGGGCAGACTTGCTCATCGGGGGTAACGGCACCGACACTGCCGACTATTCGTCGTCTCCTGGCCTTGTCGGGATTGCCGTCACCGTGGGTGGTGGTGCCGGCGTCGGTGGCGATGCGCAGGGTGATATCGTTTCGGCAGATATCGAAGTTGTCATCGGGTCCACTCAGGCGGATTCGATCACGGGCGACGGGTCTGCCGAAACGCTAAGTGGCGGAGACGGGAACGACACCCTTGTCGGTTCTGGCGGCAATGACCAGCTGATCGGGGGCGCTGGAAGTGACACCGCCGATTACAGCACCACAACAACGTCTGGGATCACTGCCAGCCTGGTGACAAACGCGGTCACCGGCGGAAGCAGCGGCAACGACACCCTTTCCAGCATCGAAAACATCACCGGCAGCAGTTTTGGCGACTCGATCACCGGGGACTCCGGCTCTGGCGTCTTTTCCGGTCTGGGTGGCAACGACAGCATCCTTTACGGCTCCGGTGACGATACCGTCTTTGGGGGGGAAGGTGACGACACGATCGATGATTTCAGCGGTGTCAACACCATCGCCGGGGTCAACTATCTGGATGGCGGCGCAGGCAATGACGTCATCTGGGGTGGCTTGGGCAACGACACCATTGTTGGCGGTGAGGGCGTTGACACGCTTTGGGGCGAGGGGGACAACGACACTATCCTTGGCGACGGTGGCACAGACACCCTTTATGGCGGCGATGGCAATGACAGCCTGCGGGGCGGCGCGGACAGAGACACGCTGTTCGGTGAGGCTGGCAACGATACGCTGCGCGGCGACGCCGGAGCCGACAGCATTTCCGGCGGCGATGGCAATGACACGATCATCATCGGCGCGGGGGATGCCGACAATGGCGCCACGGTTGAAACCGTAAGTGGCGGCGGCGCGGGGATCGGCGCGCCAAACGATTTCGACGTGCTTGACCTGCAGGCCTATGGCTGGAGCAGAGTCGATATCGTCTATTCGACGCTTGAATCCGGCACGATCACCTTCTACGCGCCGAACGGAACGACGGTTGTCGGCACGATGACCTTCACCGAAATCGAAAGCATCATTCCGTGTTTCACCGCCGGAACGCTGATCGAGACCGACAAGGGCCCGGTGGCGGTGGAGCGGTTGCAGCCCGGTGATCTGGTGGTGACGCGAGACAATGGCTTGCAGCCGGTGCGCTGGGCGGGCCAGCGCCGGTTGTCGGCTGCCGAGTTGCTGGCGCAACCCGACCTCAGGCCAGTGAAGATCGCGGCACAGGCCCTGGGTGGGGACGGCCCGCTGCGCGACATGCTGTTGTCGCCGCAACACCGGGTGCTTGTCTCCTCGGCGCGGGCGGAACTGTTGTTTGGTGACGCCGAGGTGCTGGTCGCCGCCCGGCATCTGGTCGGCCAAGTGGGCGTGACCCAAGTGTTGCCAGCCGCCGGAGTAACCTATGTGCATGTGCTGTTTGATCGGCACGAAATCATCCTGTCCGACGGGCTGTGGACCGAAAGTTTCCAGCCTGCGCGCCGCATGGTGGCAGAGATGGATCGTGCGGTGCGCGACGAAGTGTTGACGATCTTTCCTGCACTTGCCGTCGACGAGCAGGCGTTCGAAGCGTCGCGGCTGACGTTGAAAACGCACGAGGTGCGGGTGCTTCTATCGGCCTGACGCGCGGTAGGCCGCCCAGTCTTCGGGTGTGTCAAGGTCGAGCGTCGCCATGTCTCCGGGAAGCGGTGTGAGGCGGACCCGCGCCTGATGCTGGCGCAGCACGGCGCGACCGCCTTCGTCGCCTTCAAGCGCAGCGACGGCCGGCCACAAGTCCTTTGGAAAGATCGCCGGGTGGCCGGGTTTTCCCAAGGCATCGGTGCCGCGGTGGACCAGCGTCGGAGCCGACAGGAATGCGTCGATCATCAGGGTCAGCGCGGCCGGCGTAAAGCCGGGCATATCGGCCGGCAGAATCATCAGCCCGTCGTGGGCGGCGGCCGAGCGGCGGGTGGCGGTGCGCGCCGCGCGCATCAGGCTGCGCGACATGCCGCGTTCGGCATCCCGTACCGAAATCACCAAGACAGGCAGACCGTCCAGCGCTGCGCGGCGTTGGGTATCGTTGGCCGGCAGCATGACGTAGACCGGTTGGCCGGTGGCGATTGCCGCTTCGGCGATACGCCTGATCAGCGGCACTCCGGCAATGGGTTCCAACAGCTTGTCACGCCCGCGCATGCGCGACGAGGCGCCCGCAGCCAGGATGGCGATGTGAACAGTTGGCTGCATGAGGCCGAAGGTCTCGCCCCGGCCCCGCGCTGTCAAGCCTAGCCCCGCATCCGTGCGCCATCGGCATCGAAAAGCGGCGCAAGGTGGACCTTCGCTGGCCGACGCTGGCCGAGGATTTCGATCTCGACCGCAAGTCCGTCCTGCACCCGGTCGGCCGGCAGGAAACCTTGCGCCACTGACAGACCGGTGAAGTGCGAGAATCCACCCGAGGTGCAGAAGCCCACGACGGCGCCATCAAGCCAGATCGGCTCCCATGCCACGACATCGGCATCGTCCGCATCAACGACAAAGCTGACAAGCCGACGCTTCGGGCCAGAGGCCTTTTCAGCGGTGGCAGCGGCCTTGCCGATCCAGTCGGCGGCCTTGTTCCAGCGGATGAATCGGTCAAGGCCGGTTTCCATCGGCGTGTAATCGGGGCTGAATTCGCGGCCCCAAGACCCGAACCATTTGTCGAGGCGCAAGGACATCATAGCACGCATCCCGAACGGACGGATGCCGAGGTCCTTGCCAGCTTCGGTCAGCACGTCCCACAGGTGGCGAACTGACATGTGATCGGTGAAGATTTCATAGCCAAGATCGGCGGTATAGCTGACGCGCTGGACGATGCAGTTGGCCATGCCCACGGTCATGCGGCGCACGTCCATGAATTTGAACGCATCGCCGGAAACGTGCGACCGGGTGACGCGCGACAGCAGTTCGCGCGCCTTTGGGCCAGCGATCTGAAAGCCGGAGCGAGCGTCGGAGATGTTTTCCACCTTCACGCCGTCTATTGCGTTTTGCTCGAACCAGCGTTCGTGCCAGCCTTGCGCGCCGTAGCTGGCGGTTAGCTGGAATTCGGTTTCCGACAGGCAGGACACGGTGAAGTCACCGATGATCTTGCCGGAGTGTGCCAGCATCGGGGTCAGAGACAGGCGACCCGGTTTGGGGATGTTGCCGGCCATGATCCGGTCCAGCCAAGCGCGGGCGTTCGGGCCGGTGACGCGGTACTTGCCGAAGTTCTGCACTTCGTTGATGCCGACACCTTCGCGCACGGCCATGACCTCCTGACGGGTCGCTTCCCACGCGTTGGAGCGTTTGAAGGTGGGCGTCTCATACACAGGCTCGCCGGGGAGTGCGTAGTAGTTTGGAACTTCAAGGCCGTACTGCTGGCCCCAGACGGCGCGCAGTTCGGTGAACTTGTCGTACATCGGCGTCACGCGGAAAGGCCGGGCAGCGGGGCGTTCCTCGTTGGGGTATCCGACGGAAAAGCGCATCTGGTAGTTTTCGATCACCTTCGGCACGGTGTAACCCGGCGTCGTCCAGGTGCCGAAACGGCTGACGTCGAAGCCGCGCGGGTCGCGTTCCACCTCGCCTTCGATCATCCATTGCGCAAGGGCGAGGCCCATGCCGCCGCCTTGGCTGAAGCCGGCCATGACGGCGCAGGCGGACCAGTAGTTGCGCAGGCCCTGCACCGGGCCGATAAGCGGGTTGCCGTCGGGGGCAAAGGTGAAGGGGCCGTGGATCACGCGCTTGACGCCGGTGCGCTCCAAGACCGGGAAGCGGCGAAAGGCGAAATTGACACTGTCTTCGATCTTGTCGAACTGTTCGTTCAGCAGTTCGTGGCCGAAATTCCAAGGTGTGCCGTCAAGCGCCCAAGGTTCGCAGGGTTTTTCGTAGAACCCGATGCAAAGACCGCGGCCTTCCTGCCGCAGGTAGCTTTCGCCACCGGGGTCCATCACATGCGGGAATTCGCGACCCGATTTCAGGATGTCCATGATCTCAGGAATGTCGTCGGTGACGAGGTATTGGTGTGCCATTGGCAACAGTGGCAGGTAAACACCAGCCATTGCGCCAATTTCCCGCGCCCAAAGGCCGCCGGCGTTGACCAGATGTTCGCAGGTGATGGTGCCTTTTTCGGTAACGACCTCCCAACCGTCCTTGGTCGGGTTTGTCTCCAGTACGCGGTTGTGCAGGATGATTTCCGCCCCGCCCATCCGCGCGGCCTTGGCGTAGGCGTGGGTGGTGCCGGACGGGTCGAGGTGGCCATCAAGCGGGTCGTAAAGCGCGCCGACGATGCCCTCGAGGTTGACCATGCCGTCGGTGAACTTGTTGATCTCCTCCGGCCCGAGAATCTCGGTATCGAGGCCCATGTAGCGGTGCTTGGCGCGTTCAGCCTTCAACTGGTCGAAACGTTCCTTGTTGTCGGCAAGGGTGATGCCGCCGACATGGTGCAACCCGCAGGACATGCCGGTGATCGCCTCGAGCTCTTTGTAGAGGCGGATGGTGTAGCCCTGCAGCGCGGCCATGTTGGTGTCGCCGTTCAGCGTGTGGAAACCGCCTGCCGCGTGCCAGGTGGAGCCGGAGGTGAGTTCGGACCGTTCAATCAGCGTCACGTCGGACCAGCCAAGCTTGGTCAGGTGATACAGCACCGAACATCCGACGACACCGCCGCCGATCACGACAACGCGGGTATGGGTTTTCATGGCGCTACTCCCTGGACTGCCCCGGTCGCAGATTGGCCGGGGCAGGGGGAAAGTCATGCCGTTCCGCGACAAAAAATGTCGCGGATGGCCGTCACTTTTCCGGGATCAGACCGCGTGGACTGAACCGCAGCACCAGAAGCAGGATCACGCCCAGGGTCAAAAGCCGCATGTGCTGCGCGCTGTCGATAAGGTGTGCCTTCAGTGGCCCCTCAGTCAGGCCAGAGGTGAGGATTCCCATCAGGTTCGGGCCGAGGAATTCGACCACCAGCCAAAGCCAGCCAATCAGCAACCCACCAAGCACGGTGCCCCAGTTGTTGCCCGATCCGCCGACGATCACCATCACCCAGATCAGGAAGGTGAAGCGCAGCGGGTTGTAGGTGCCGGGGGTCAACTGGCCGTCCATCGAGGTCATCATGGCGCCGGCAAAGCCGATCACGGCGGAGCCGAGGATGAACACCTGCAGGTGGCGGCGGGTCACGTCCTTGCCCATCGCTTCGGCAGCAACCTCGTTGTCGCGGATCGCGCGCATCATCCGGCCCCAGGGGCTGTTCAACGCACGTTCGGACAGCCAGATCACGATCAGCAGCACGATACCGAACATTCCAGCATAAAGCAGTTTGACGAAAATCGTCGAGGCATTCGCCGGATCGAGACCGTAATTTGCAACGAAGTCGATGAAGCCGGGATCCTTCTGCATGTTGACTTCGTAGGGCACCGGCCAGGGTCGGGGCAGGTCGATCAGGTTCTTGACGCCGCGCGCCAGCCAGTCTTCGTTGCGGATGAAGGCGATGACGATTTCGGCAATGCCGAGCGTCGCGATGGCAAGGTAATCCGAGCGCAGGCCAAGGGCGGTCTTGCCGATGGCCCAAGCCGCAATGGCAGCCAGAAGCCCGCCCACAGGCCAGGCAAGAAGCGATGGCAGGCCAAGGCCGCCGATGTTGCCGGCAAATTGTGGGTTCACCGCTTCGACCGCGATGACCGCGGGGTCGTAGATGCCGCGGAACAGGAAGAAACCGCCGATCAGGATCGCGGCGACGATCAGGTTGCGGTTTCGCCCCGGCTTTAGGCGGTTGTAGGTAAAAATCGCCAGCGCGATCGAGGCTGCACCGATCAAGAGGCCCATCAGGATCGCAGGTCCGCCAGCCCCCCAGTTTTCCGCATTTGGCTTTGCCGAGACCAGCACCACGGCGAGGCCACCAAGGGCCGTGAAGCCCATCACGCCGGTCGAGAAAAGGCCCGCATAGCCCCACTGCATGTTCACGCCCAAAGCCGCGATGGTGGCAATGAGCGCGGTGTTCAGGATGGTCAGCGACAGGTTCCAGCTTTGGAAATAGCCGGTCAGCAGGTACAAAAGCGCGACGATGCCAAACAGGATGATATTGCGGTTCATACCGATTTCCCCTTGAACAGACCCGTCGGCATGAACAGCAGCACAATGATCAGGATCGCGAAGCTGACCGCGAACTTGTAGTCGGTCGACAGAAGCTGAAGGAGGCTGTCCGGCGCCATGCTTTCCGGAACCAGGTAGGTGACAATCTTCTTCCAGGCGTTGGTGACGATCACCTCGGAAAAGGCAATGACAAAGCCGCCGGCGATGGCGCCCAGCGGATTGCCAAGGCCGCCAACGATGGCGGCGGCAAAGATCGGCAGCAGAAGCTGGAAGTAGGTGAACGGCTTGAAACTCTTGTCGAGGCCGTAAAGCACCCCCGCGATGGTTGCGAGGGCCGCCGCGATGATCCAGGTCACGGCAACCACGCGGTCCGGATTGATGCCGGACAGCAGCGCCAGATCCTCGTTGTCGGAAAACGCACGCATGGATTTTCCGGTGCGCGTCTTTTGCAGGAACCAGAACATCAAGGCCACGACGACGATTGCGGTGATCACGGTGACAGCCTGCGTCGTCTTGATGGCAAGCGGTTCGGCAAGGCCGGTGGCCGCCTTGAAATCCTGCGGGTTCAGCACGAAGCGCGCGCCGTCGGTGAAGTTCTGTTCATCCACCCCGATGATCAGGCGAATGATGCCGTTCATCACGAACATGACGCCCAGCGAAACGATCACGACGATGGTCGAATTGGCGCGTTTGCGGCGGTAGAAACGGTAGACCACCCGGTCAGTGCCAAGCACGAAGGCCGCCGTAAGGGCGATGGCGACCGGCAGCGCAAGCAGCGCGGTTGGCAGCGGCCCGAAGCTGATGCCAACCGACTGCATCCACCAAGTCAACAGAATGGCGCACATGGTGCCGAAGGCCATCGTGTCGCCATGCGCAAAGTTGGAGAAACGCAGAATTCCGTAGATCAGCGTCACGCCCAGCGCACCAAGGGCGATCTGCGCGCCGTAGCTGAGGCCAGGGATGAACACGAAGTTCAGAAATGCCACCAGGGCGTTCACATAGTCCATCACCGTTCTCCGGATCGACGGGTCCGGGACTGGATGTCCGGACGGAAAATCTGTTTCGTCTTCATCCGCCAACCCCGCTGCATGTGCCGGCACCGGTGATTGCGATTACCTCGCCATTACCAAGGGCGTGGGCGGTAAAGGCAGCCTCGCCGGCGGGAAAGACCGAGACGAGGCCTGACATGCCGGCCTGTGGCGGGATCATGATGGCAAGCTCGCCGCCTTCCGGGACATCGGCAGCAAGGTAGCCTTGGTAGATCTGGCCACCGAGGCTGACCTCCCATGCGCCATCACCGGCGTCGTGCAACAGCATCGGTCCGCCGGTAAAGGCTTCGCAAGTGCCGCCACCGCATTGCCGGGCGATGGTGCATTCGATGTCGGCGAGTGCGGCGGTGGGAAGACAGGCCATCAGAACAAGCAGGGCTTTCATTGTCACCCCCCCAGAAAGCTGCGGCGGACTTCGGGGTCGGCCAGCAGCGCCTTGCCAGTATCGGTAAAGCGGTTGCTGCCCTGGACAAGGACAAAGCCCTTGTCGGCAATCTCGAGCGCCTGGCGCGCGTTCTGTTCCACCATGAGGATGGAAATGCCGGTGCGGGCAACCTCGATGATGCGGTCGAAAAGTTCGTCCATCACAATCGGGCTGACCCCGGCGGTGGGTTCGTCCAGCATCAGCACCTTGGGCTGGGTCATCAGCGCGCGACCAACGGCAACTTGCTGGCGCTGACCACCCGACAGTTCGCCCGCCGCCTGATAGCGTTTGGACTTCAGGATCGGAAACAGGTGGTAGACCTGATCCAGCGTCCCCTTGATGTCGTCCCGGCGCAGGAAGGCACCCATCTCGAGGTTTTCTTCGACGGTCATCGACGTGAAGATGTTCTGCGTCTGCGGCACGAAGGCCATGCCCTTTGCGACGCGCGCTTGCGGTGACAGGGCGGTGATGTCTTCGCCCGCCAGCTTTACCTGCCCGCCGCGCAGGGGAAGCATCCCGAAGACCGCCTTCATCGCGGTGGATTTTCCCGCACCGTTCGGGCCCACGATCACCGCGATCTGGCCCTTTTCGACGGCGATGGTGCAGGCATGTAGGATGTCGACCGGTCCGTAGCCGCCAGTCATGGCCTCGCCGATCAGAAACGGTTCAGCCATGCGCAGTTTCCTTGACCTTGTTCTTGAGGCCGGTGCCGAGGTAGGCCTCGATCACACGCTCGTTGCTTTTCACCTCTTCGACGGTGCCTTCGGCCAGCACCTTGCCTTCGGCCATGCAGATCACGGGGTTGCACAGGCGGGCGATGAAATCCATGTCATGTTCGATGACGCAGAAGGTGTAGCCGCGTTCCTTGTTCAGCCGCACGATGGCGTCGCCGATGGTGTTCAGAAGCGTCCGGTTCACGCCTGCGCCAACCTCGTCCAGAAACACGATCTTGGCGTCGACCATCATGGTGCGGCCAAGTTCCAGCAGCTTTTTCTGGCCACCGGAGATGTTTGATGCTTTCTGATCGGCCAGATGGCTGATGGTCAGGAAATCCAGCACCTCGTCGGCCTTGTCGCGGATGAGGCGCTCTTCGGCTGAAACCTTGCCGCGATGAAACCACGTGTTCCACAGGGTTTCGCCCGCCTGATTGGGGGGCACCATCATCAAGTTCTCGCGCACCGTCATCGAGCTGAATTCGTGGGCGATCTGGAAAGTGCGCAACAGGCCCTTGTGAAACAGGGTGTGCGGCGGCAGGCCGGTAATATCCTCGCCGTCCATGTAGACCTTGCCGCTGGTCGGCGGCAGGCGGCCCGCGATCACGTTGAATAGCGTGGTCTTGCCCGCGCCGTTCGGGCCGATGAGGCCGGTAATCGAGCCGGTCTCGATCTTGATGGACGCCCCATCAACAGCGTGAAACCCGCCGAAATGCCGGTGAAGGTCTTCGACAACTATCATTCGTCTTCCCCATGCGCCTGGCCTCTTTCCTGACGCGCGGCGGCAGGCGGGCTGGTCTAGTAGTGGCAGCGGCCCGGGATGGAACCCGGGCCGCGCTTGGTGTTCAGACGGTTGCTATCAACGGAACTGGATCGTTTCGTAAACGCCGCCCTTGACTTCGAACTGCTTGTAGCGACCAGCGCTTTCGCCGGGTCCAATCAGCGTCACGCCCGAGGCGCCGTCGTAGTCGATGGCGGTGCCGGCAGCGATCAACTCAAGACCCTTGGCGATTTCGCCGGGAAGGATCTTGACGCCCGATCCGTCAGCCGGGCCGTTCGCCACTTCGAGAACCTTGTCCTTGTAGACCTTCGGGTCGGTTGACCCTGCAGCCTGCATGGCCAGCATGATCAGCGCAGCGGCGTCATAGCTTTCCATCGAGTAGGGCGAGGTCGCGTCGAACGGGGTCGGCGCGGTCTTGCCCATTTCGGTCAGGATGGCTGCACCGGGCGAGTCCGACTGGGCGACCTGGCCGTAGGAGCCGTCAAGTGCCGGGCCGATGTTCTTCGGCAGGTTGTCGCCAACCATGCCGCCGGGCAGACCGAAGGTGGTGAAGGCACCGGTGTCGAGCGAGGCCTGGATGATGCCCTTGCCGCCCTGATCGAGGTAGCCTGCAACGACCAGAAGGTCGCCGCCAGCCGAGGCCAGAGCCGCGACTTCGGCCGAATAGTCAGCCTTGCCGTCGTCGTGCGGGGCGTTGATCGTGACGACGCCGCCTTTTGCGGTGAAGGCGCTGGCGATGGCTTCGGCCAGACCCTTGCCGTAGTCGTTGTTGGTGTAGGTCAGTGCAATCGACTTGACGCCCTTTTCGGTCAGGATGTCAGCCATGACTTCGCCCTCGCGCGCATCGGACGGCGCGGTGCGGAAGAACAGGCCGTCGTCTTCGGCCGTGCTGAGCGCGGGCGAAGTGGCTGAGGGCGAGATCATGACCATGCCGTTCGGGCGGGCCACGTTTTGCAAGACTGCGCCGGTGATGCCCGAGCAGTCGCCGCCGATCATGCCTTTGATGCCTTCGGCGGTGATCAGACGCTCAGCCGCGGCCGTGCCGGCCGCAGTGTCGATGGCGCAGGTGCTGTCCGCGCGGACGCCCACAACCGTCGTGCCATTCAGGAACTTGCCCGAATCCGACGCTTCCTTCATCGCCAGTTCGGCAGCAGCAGCCATGTGTCCCGTCAAGGATTCAATCGGGCCGGTGAACCCGATGAAGATGCCGAGCTTGATTTCCTCGGCTTGGGCGGCGCCAACCATGAGGGCGGTTGCGGCAGTCGCCAGAAGCAGTTTTTTCATTTGTATCTCCCATATTGGATCGAAATCCTGCCGGGGAGACTAGTTGCACGTCTGTAAAAAGAAAAGCACCTAAAACGCTTACAATCGGGCGATGGTTCCCGCCAGGGCTGGCTTCGGTCACATTTCCGATGCGTTGCTGGAATACCCGGCAAGGCTGCTTACATCTGCCCCGATTGTTTAAATTGTGCGGGGGTTTCGGATGCGGAGATCGGTGCGAATTCTTTCGGGTTTGCTGGCGCTTGGTGCCAGCGGGGCCTTTGCAGGCGTGGCCGAGACGAGCGCCGGCCCGATGCGGATCGAGGCAATGGCCGAGGGGCTGGACGAACCCTGGGCAATCGGTTTCCTGCCGGATGGCGCCTTTCTTGTCACTGAACGGGACGGAGTGCTGAAATTGTTTGCCGCGCCCGGTGCTGCGCCCATTCAGGTGTCCGGCTTGCCGGAAGTTTATGCCGAGGGGCAGGGTGGCCTGCTTGACGTCATGGTGCCGCGCGATTTCGCGCGAACCCGCGAACTCTGGCTGAGCTATTCGCAGCCGCAAGAAAGCGGTGCCGGGACCGCGCTTGGCAAGGGCGTGTTGAGCGCGGATGGCACCCGGCTGGAAGGGTTCACGGAGGTGTTCGTCTCGCCCGAGGGCGGCAGCGGTGGCCGGCATTTCGGATCGCGCGTGGTAGAGGCGGCGGATGGAACGATCTTTCTTTCAATCGGTGACCGCGGCACCGGGCCCGACGGTCTGGAGGCGCAAGATCTGATGCGTGCCGAAGGAAAGGTCATCCACCTTAACCGCGATGGCAGCCCCGCCACCGTGCTGCCCGATGCCTTGCCGGGGATCTATTCGCTGGGGCATCGCAACCCGCAAGGCATGGCATCGGATGCGCAAGGCGGGCTTTGGGTCGTGGAACATGGCGCACAGGGAGGGGATGAATTGAACCGGATCGAGGCGGGGCGAAACTATGGCTGGCCGGTGATTGCTTATGGCGAGGATTACGGCGGCGGTCAGATCGGCGAGGGGCAGGCGAAACCAGGGATGGAGCAACCGGTGTTCTATTGGGACCCGTCGATAGCGCCGTCGGGGTTGGCCTTCTATTCGGGCGTGCTGGTCCCGGGATGGGCTGGCGACGCGTTTACCGGCAGTTTGAAGTTCGATTACATCTCGCGGCTGGACCCGGAGGATGCCTATGCCGAAGAGCGGATCAGTACGCCCGAGACAGGGCGTGTGCGCGACGTGGTTGAAGCGCCGGACGGGTCAATCTGGTTTGTGTCAGTCTATAATGGGGCCGCCTACCGGATGGCGCCTGCGCAGTAATCAGATCGACAGGCGCGCGCCGATGCCCGGCCCGCCTTGTGTGCCGCGTTCCCGGTAGGGTGTGGTGTTGTAGTGGCTCCGGTAGCATTTGGAAAAATGCGACGGGCTGGCAAAACCGCAAGCGAGGGCCACGTTGATCACGCTCATGTCGGTCTGCATCAACAGGTTGCGCGCCTTTTGCAGCCGCAGTTCCATATAATACCGCTTCGGGCTGCGGCTGAGGTAGCGGCGGAACAGGCGTTCCAGCTGACGGGTCGACATGCCCACTTCCTCGGCCAGATCGGCGGGCGACATCGGGTCTTCGATGTTGCCCTCCATCATCTGGATGACCTGGCTCAGCTTCGGATGCCGCACACCGATCCGGGTCGGGATCGACAGGCGCTGGGTGTCCTGATCGGTGCGGATGGTGGAATAGATCATCAGGTCGGCGACGTTGTTGGCCAGATCCTCGCCGTGGTCCGAGGCGATGATGCGCAGCATCAGGTCGATCGAGGAGATCCCACCCGCCGTCGACCAGCGGTTGCCGTCCATCACGAAGACCGATTTCGTCAGCTTCACATCCTCGAACTCCTCGGCAAAACCGTCCTGGTTTTCCCAGTGAATCGTCGCCTTCTTGCCATCCAGAAGGCCTGCCTTGGCCAGCGCGTAGGATCCCGTGCAAAGCCCGCCGATGGTAACGCCGCGCCGCGCCTCGCGCCGCAGCCAGCTGATCACGCCTTTGGTGGTGGTGCGCTGGATGTCGATGCCGCCGCAGACCAGCACGGTGTCTTCGCGCTCGATCTCTTCCAGCCCGAAATCGAGCTTGAAAGTCGCCCCGTTGGAGCAGGTCTTTTCGCTCCCTTCGCCACATAGAGCCCAAGTGTAGAGCGGTTCGCCCACGACATGGTTGGCAAGCCGCAGGGGTTCGATCGCACCCGCAAAGTTGATCATGGTGAACTTGTCCAGCAGCAGAAAGACAAAGCGCCGTGGTGTTGCGGCCTTGGTGGTTTGCGTCGCTTTGCGAGGGGGGAGCGTCATGTCTGCGACCTGTTCGTGTCGTTTGCGGGCCACCGAACCCGAAAACCGGGGCCTTAGCAAGGGTCGAAACGCCGGATTTGGACCAAACGCCCTTTGCAAGGGTGGTTGCGCGGCGTATACGGCTGGCGAAATGCCTGAATGACTGGAGACGGCCTATGACAAAGGGATGGACGAAATCGGATTGGCGCGCGAAGCCGCGAGTTCAAATGCCGGATTATCCCGATCAAGGGTCGCTGAAAGCGGCGGAAGCCCAGCTTGCCAAATATCCGCCGCTGGTCTTTGCCGGCGAGGCACGGCGTCTGAAAAAGCAGTTGGCGCTGGCGTCAGAAGGCAAGGCCTTCCTGCTGCAAGGCGGTGATTGCGCCGAAAGCTTTGCCGAGTTTTCCGCTGACAACATCCGCGACACGTTTCGCGTCATGCTGCAAATGGCGGTCGTGCTGACCTATGGAGCCAAAGTTCCGGTGATCAAGGTTGGTCGGATGGCTGGCCAGTTCGCCAAGCCGCGCTCCGCGCCGACCGAAGTGATCGGCGGCGTGGAATACCCGTCCTACCGTGGCGACATCATTAACGGCTTTGACGCCACGCCCGAAGCCCGCCGCCCTGATCCGCAGCGGATGCTGCAGGCCTATACCCAAGCGGCGGCCAGCCTGAACTTGCTGCGCGCGTTCTCGACCGGCGGTTTTGCCGACATTCACCGGGTGCACAGCTGGACGCTTGGCTTTGCCGAACATGACAAGGCCGAACGCTACCGCGAACTGTCAAACCGCATTTCCGATGCGCTCGACTTCATGAACGCCGCCGGGGTGAACAGCGAAACAGCAAACGAGTTGAGCCGCGTCGATTTCTACACCAGCCACGAGGCGCTGCTTCTGGAATACGAAGAGGCCCTGTGCCGCGTGGACAGCATCACTGGCCAGAACGTTGCCGGATCGGGCCACATGATCTGGATCGGTGACCGCACGCGCCAGCCTGACGGCGCACATGTCGAATTCGCGCGCGGTGTGCTGAACCCGATCGGCCTGAAATGCGGCCCGTCGACTACGGCGGATGACCTGAAGGTGCTGATGGCCAAGCTGAACCCGGAAAACGAGCCGGGCCGCCTGACCCTGATCGCCCGTTTCGGGGCTGGCAAGGTGGGCGAACATCTGCCGCGCCTGATCAAGACGGTCCAGTCCGAAGGCGCCAATGTCGTGTGGTCCTGTGACCCGATGCATGGCAACACGATCAAGTCCTCGACCGGCTACAAGACCCGGCCGTTCGACAGCGTGCTGCGCGAAGTGCGTGAGTTCTTTGCGATCCACAAGGCGGAAGGCACGGTTCCGGGCGGCGTCCATTTCGAGATGACGGGCAAGGATGTGACCGAATGCACCGGCGGCCTGCGCGCTGTGACGGACGAGGATCTGTCGGACCGCTATCACACCGCCTGTGATCCGCGCCTGAACGCCAGCCAGTCGCTGGAACTGGCGTTCCTTGTGGCCGAAGAGCTTTCGTCGCAGCGCGAAGCCGCGCGCCGCGTGGCGTTCTAGGCTCAAACCGCTCTCGGCCGGGTGACAGTGCTGTCAGTCGGCCGAGTAGACCAGCCTCAGGTAGCGTTGCGCCGCCTTTGCGCTTTGCGCAGCGGGCTCTGGCGCGGGGTCGGTGGCGCAAAGCAACCGCTCCTCCACCGACCGCAGGATGTCGAAGCGGCGAGGGGCACGCCCGATTTCGCCGCCGGTGTCAAAGCACCCCAGCAAAAGTGTGCAGTTGCCCGCCCGGTCCAGAAGGGGCAGCAAAAGCAGGCGGGCCGCCAGCAGCGGACGGCCAAGCTCCTTTCTGGCGGTCAGATGCAGTTCGGCCGCCCGCGGGCCCTGAAACACGCCTTCCAAAACGCGGGACAGCTCGGTGCGCGTGTCTGACTGGAAAAGACAGGAAAGCGGAAGGCCGCGCACATCCATGCCGGAAAGCTCGTTCACGCGGGTTCCCGAAAGCCGAACCTGGGCAAGGCCCGCACCGATCTGTTCCGCAAGAAACACACGGTCGAGCGCACCACTCAGCCCGCGCGGATCAATCGCGGTGCGCGCGGGAATCCCACCGCCCACTCGCAGGCCTTCCCAATATCCCCGCACCAGAGCGGCAGGTCCGCCGCCCAGGTGCGGCATTGGTGGGCGGGGTGTTCCAAAGATGCCGGCATCCATCTTGACCTCTGATGACAAGCGGTGTTTCCCGAACCGGAGGGCGCTGCTTGCGTCTTCTGTCGGACTTCGCGCCAAGTTACACCCGGCAGCAGGGATTCGGACGAAAATCTAATCAAATGGTAAACATCGCTTCGTTCGAGGCGGGAAGGGCTGGGATGACCACTTCGATGACGGGGTTCGCCGCAGGGCGCGGAGCTGGGGTGGGCTACAGCTGGAGCTGGGACGTGCGCTCGGTGAACGGCAAGGGACTGGACCTGCGGCTTCGGGTGCCGGACTGGATAGATGGTCTGGAACAGGCCCTGCGCGCCGACCTGCAAAAGGCGATGAGTCGTGGCAGCATCAGTCTGACCCTGAAGGTCAGCCGTGATGTGACCACCGAGGCGACCGATTCCCTGCGGCTGAACGAGGCGGCGCTTGCGGCAACACTGGCGGCCCTGGCGCGGATCGAAGCCACAGCCACGGCCGCAGGCGTGATGCTGGCACGACCGTCGGCGGCGGATGTCCTGTCGATGCGTGGCATCGTGGATATCAGCGCGGCTGATCCGGATACCGCCCAGCTGCGTGACGCGATCCTGGCAGGATTGCCGGCGATCCTTGCTGATCTGACGGTGATGCGAAAAGCCGAGGGGGCGGCCCTTGGAGAGGTGATAGCCGCCCAGCTTGACCGGATTGCCGACTTGACGCGCCTTGCGACGGTCGAGGCGGCGGCCCGGCGCGACAGCCAGACCGAGGCGCTGAAAGACGCGCTTGCCAAGGTTCTGGAAGCCGTCGGCAGCGTAGATGAAGCGCGCCTTGCGCAGGAACTGGCCCTGATCGCCGTCAAGACCGACGTGCAGGAGGAGTTGGACCGCCTGACAGCGCATGTCGACGCAGCACGCGCACTGTTGGCGGAACGCGGCCCGGTGGGACGCAAGTTCGATTTCCTGATGCAGGAGTTCATGCGCGAGGCGAACACCTTGTGTTCCAAGGCGCAGGCATTGGCGCTGACCCGCATCGGGCTTGACCTCAAGACCACCATAGATCAGATGCGCGAGCAGGTGCAGAATGTGGAATAGGTCATGATCCGCCGCGGACTTCTGTTGATCCTGTCGTCGCCTTCGGGTGCCGGCAAATCCACTTTGTCGCGGATGCTGATGGAGTGGGATCCGACGATGCGGTTTTCCGTGTCGGCAACCACGAGGCCGCCGCGTCCGGGGGAAACCGACGGGCGCGAGTATTACTTCCGCAGCCGCAATGACTTTCAGTCGATGGTCGCCGCCGGCGACATGCTGGAACACGCCGAGGTGTTCGGAAACCTCTACGGTTCACCCCGCGGTCCGGTCGAAGCGGCGATGAAGGCGGGCCGTGACACGGTGTTTGACATTGATTGGCAGGGCGGTCAGCAGATCAAGCAGTCGATGCGCGATGACGTCGTGTCGATCTTCATCCTGCCGCCGTCGATTGCGGAACTGGAGCGTCGGCTGCGCGGACGCGGGCAGGACAGCGACGAGGTGATCGCCGGTCGGATGGCGAAAAGCCGCGATGAAATCAGCCATTGGGCCGAATATGATTTCGTGCTTGTGAACACCGACCTTGATGCGACGTTCGAGGACCTCAAGACCATTGTGCAGGGCCAGCGTCTGCGGCGCGACCGCCAGCCAGCGCTTGCGGAATTCGTGCGCGGCTTGAACGAGGAGTTTGTCGCAAGATGATCTATGCCCTTCAGGGGATCCTGCCCGACATCAGTCTGTCCGCGTGGGTCGCTCCCGATGCCAACATTGTCGGCCGGGTGGTGCTTGGGGCGGAAAGCTCGGTCTGGTTCGGTGCAACCCTGCGCGGTGACAACGAGGACATTCGCGTCGGTCCGGGATCGAACGTGCAGGAAGCCTGCGTGCTGCATACCGACTTGGGCTATCCGCTGACCATCGGGCGTGATTGCACCATCGGCCACCGGGCGACGCTGCATGGCTGCACGATTGGTGACGGGACGTTGATCGGGATGGGCGCCACGGTCTTGAACGGTGCAAGGATCGGTGCAGGATGCCTGATTGGCGCTGGCGCGCTTGTTACTGAAGGAAAGGTCATCCCCGATGGCGCCTTGGTGATGGGTGCGCCCGGAAAGGTGATCCGGATGCTTGACGCTGACGCGCAGGCGCGGCTTTTGCAATCGGCCCTAGGCTATCAGGCCAACGCGCGGCGGTTCCGACACGGCTTGGCCGCCTGCTGATCGGTCAGATCAGTTCGACCAATTCCACGGTTATACCGCTGCGGTCTGCGACCGAGCGAAGCTCGCGCAAAACAAGGCGCTTGTTCGGCAACTTTGGCGCCTCGACCCGAACGCTGCCGCAGAACGGCGTCTCTGCCAGTTGCTCCAGCAGTTCGATCGCGTCGAAGCCCGGCCCGAACAGCGGCGTGATAACGAGGGCACAGTTGGCAAAATCCACTGTGCCATGCACCAAATCGGAAAAGGCGACGCTGGTCACCCCTTCGGCGTATGCCGGCACCGACGGCACTGCGCCCGGACCGAAACCGATGGTCATGCGGGTTGCTTCGATGTTCATGACCGAGATGCCCTTGCAGAAGGCATGCCAGGAAAACTGCTGATAATATGACACGGGAAGATCACCACCACCTCGCGCAACGGGACGTCGGTCGAACAGCCGGGCACCTTCACAACACAACTAACCCATATCGAATTGCCCCAAATTGTGGCCTAGGGATGGCACATCCGGATCGATTCCGAGGCCTTTGAACTTAAGCGTGAGACAATCTTGTGAATTCAGACCTCATTGTCCGCATGCTGGCCGGAATACCGCTGCCCGCGATCGCCGTCGGGCCGCTTGATCGGCTGTTGCAGGTAAACGAGGCAGCGTTGGGGCTTTTGGGTGAGGGGCTGGTCGGGCGGCATCTGGCGTTGGCGATCCGCAATCCGGCGCTGCTGAAGGCGGTGGCAGAGGTGCAGGCGGGCGGGGTGGTGCAGGAGGTGCGCTGCGTGCTGTCGCGGGAGGCGCGGGAGGAGACCTACCTCGTGACCGTCTCGGGGCTGGGCGATCAGACGGTGCTTTGCGTGTTCCGAGACGTCAGCGAGGAGGAGCGGGCGGGGCAGATGCGGCGCGACTTCGTGGCCAATGTGAGCCATGAGCTGCGCACCCCCCTGACCGCCCTGATGGGGTTCATCGAGACGCTGCGGTTTGCGGCGAAGGATGACCCGGTGGCGCGGGAGCGGTTCCTGGGGATCATGGAGCAGGAGGCGGGGCGGATGAACCGGCTGGTGCAGGACCTTTTGCACCTGAGCCGGGTCGAGGCGGAGGAGCGGGTGCGACCGCGTGAGCGGGTGGAGCTGGTGGGGATCATCGCGGGGGTGGTCGATACGCTGGCGCCGCTGGCGGAGGCGTCGGGGGCGCGGCTGGTGGTGAGCGCGGCGGGGCCGGTGGAGCTGGCGGGGGACGGGGACCAGCTGACGCAGGTGTTCACGAACCTGATTGAGAACGCGGTGAAGTATGGCGGCGCGGGGGAGGTGCGGGTGACGGTGGGGTTCGAGGACACGATCCGGGGGCGGGCGGTCAGGGTGGAGGTGGCGGACGAGGGCGAGGGGATCGAGGCCGTTCATCTGCCGCGGCTGACGGAAAGGTTCTACCGGGTCGATAGCCACCGGAGCCGGGAGAAGGGGGGGACGGGGCTGGGGCTGGCCATCGTGAAGCATATCGTGAGCCGGCACCGGGGGTGGCTGCGGGTGGAGAGCGTGGTGGGCGAGGGGAGCCGGTTTTCGGTGGTGCTGCCCCTGGGGTAGGGAGGCCGCAGTGGCTTCCGCTGTTCGTGTCCCACGGTGGGACATGAAAAAGGGTGTTGATTTTGTTGGGGAATTCTTGGGTGTTAGGGGTTTGTTAAGAGGATTGTCAAGGGCCGTCTGAAGGTTTCGAGCTTACACTGGACAAAAGCTTTCTTAGAATTGTCGCGGTCATGGTTGGCCTTGCTACCAAGGATACTAGAGGTTAAATTCATGAGAATTGCAGGATGTGAGGTAATTCCAGTCCATGCGCTTTCTGCCACCAGATGATGATGTTGAAATTTACGAAACCGTTTTCGAGCAAGATTTGCTTGGTCGAGAAAAAGCCAGCAAGGCCCTGTCCAAACTTCTTGAGGAGATCTCTGATCCAATAGTGGTTGCACTTGACGGAAGATGGGGGTCTGGAAAGACATACTTTCTTAAGAGATGGGTAGCCGCACACAGCAAGGTAAATGGTGGAGCTGCTCTAACCGTCTATTTTGATGCCTTTCAGAGTGACTATGGTTCTGACCCTCTTGTTGCTCTACTTGGCGCGATATCTAGCAGAATCCCGAAGCAAGGTCAGTCCAAGCTAAAAGCCGCTCAGAGAATCGCGTTTGGCTTAATTCGGCCAACCGCCCGTGTCGGCCTTGCTTTGGCCGCTGCAGGTGGGAGCGCTCTAGTTGACGAACTGTGGGACCAAGGCCTCAAAGCATTGGGAGATGAGGCAGAACAAGCACTGGATGAATTTTGGAAGCGTGAACGCGGGCGCCAAGCAGCGATGGAGGAGTTTCGCAATGCGATTGAAGCATTGACAACTTCTGGTCAAGACGGAGTTGATACCCGACTTGTCATCGTTGTTGATGAACTTGATCGATGCCGTCCTGATTATGCACTCGAAGTGCTGGAAGTCGTTAAGCATTTCTTCACGGTGAAGAATGTCCACTTCATTCTTGGGACTAATGTAGAAGCGTTGGAAAATACTGTAAAGGTACGATACGGTGCACAGATTGATGCAACCACCTATCTGCAAAAGTTCATTAGCTTGTCTATGTCCCTGCCAGATCACATTGGCGACCATGAAAGGACACCGTCCTTTCTCAAGTACGCTATGCACGTTGGGCAGCAAATGGAGATTCCCAAGAATTTTCTTAACGAGGTTGTCGAGCAGCTCTCCATGATTAGGTCATCAACGCCAATTTCCGTGCGAGATGTTGGTAAGATACTGTCTTATGTTTCTCTTTTGCCTAGCAAGGCGGTGGACTCGAACAACTTTGCTGCGTGGCAGATTGCAACGGCAACATTGGTAATCACTCGTGTGATCCGGCCCGGAATGTTCGATAAATTGGCCTCGGCCACAATCTCAGAGCATGAACTAGAGAACTATTTTGGGGCAACGCGGGAAAGAATTAGTCGAACGCTTGAGAATGGAGAGTACAACCCGGACTATAAGCATCCGGTTATGGTTCGCTATTTCTGTTGGAAGTATATTTGTAGAAATGGCGTTTCAGACGGGAGTGACAACTGGAGTGATCTCAGCGGTCTATTTGGTCACTTCGGCGGGACGCATAATCCAAAGAGGATACCATCGGCCGTTGCTGAGGACTGGCTAAACTACTTCAGAATATCATAACTGCTCCCCCCTCAAAACCGCCCCAACCGCTCCGTCAGCAACCGATAAAACCCGTCCCGGTCCACGCCGCCCATGAACATCGCGTTCGGCTCGCGGCCGGTCACGCGCCACCAGTCGGCGACGGTCATGCCGAGGGTGAGGGGGCTGGCAAGCTCGATTTCCACGTTGATGTGGCGGCCGTGGAAGAGGGCGGGCTCCAACAGGTAGGCGATCACGCAGGGGTCGTGCAGGGGGGCGCCTTCGGAGCCGTATTTGGCAGTGTCGAAGCGTTCGAAGAAATCGGTCCAGGCGGCGACGGCGTTGCCGACGGGGGTGCCGAGGGCGCGCATGCCTTCGACCCAGTCGCGCGAGGTGAGGGCCTTGTGGGTGACGTCGAGCGGCATCACGACGAGGGGCGCGCCGGATTTGAACACGATGTCCGCGGCTTCGGGATCGACGTAGATGTTGAACTCGGCCGCGGGGGTGATGTTGCCGCCCTCGAAACAGCCGCCGCCCATCAGCACGATCTCGGCCACGCGGGGGATGATGTCGGGGGCGCGGGTGAAGGCGGTGGCGATGTTCGTGAGGGGGCCGAGGGGGCAGAGGGTGACGGTGCCCGCAGGCTCGCGCCGCAGGGTGTCGATCAGGAAGTCGACGGCGTGCTGGGGCTGGAGGGGGGTGACGGGGGTGGGCAGCGGGGTGCCGTTGAGGCCGGTCTGGCCGTGGACATGCTCGGCGGTGACGAGTGTGCGGGCGAGGGGGGCGTCGCAGCCGGCGTAGACGGGGGTGTTGGCGCGGGCGAGGTCGACGATGATGCGGGCGTTCCGCTCGGTCAGGGGGAGGGGGACGTTGCCGGCGACGGCGGTGATGCCGAGGACGTGGAGGTCTTCGGGCGAGGCGAGGGCGAGGAGGATGGCCACGGCGTCGTCCTGGCCGGGGTCGGTGTCGATGATGATGCGGCGGGGGTGGGACATGGGCGGCTCCTGCGTTTGGGGCGAGGAAAGCCGATGGGTGGGGGGATGTCCAGTGGTCAGCCGGGGGTGGCGGGGTCTTGCGCGGGGGCTTTCGGGCGTTTGCGGGTGAGCAGGCGCCAGGCGTCGCGGAACGGCAGGGCGTAGAGCCGGACGCAGGAGTTCAGCTCGTGGCCGCGGTCTTTTTCGGTGACGCCGTATTTCACGTCGCGGTTGTCGTCGGGCATGATGTAGCAGCCGAAGATCACATCCCAGATCGGGAAGAAGAAGGCGAAGTTCTTGTCGAGATGGTCGGGGTGGCTGGAGTGGTGGACCTGGTGGTGGGCGGGCGAGGGGAAGACCATCGACCAGCGGCCCGGCCAGCGCAGCCAGATGTGCGAGTGGCGCAGGCTGTAGCCCGCGACGTTGAAGAGGAAGACGAAGATCGGCACGCCGAGGATCAGGGGGATGTCGGGGACGTAGCCGATGGTCAGCACGGCCAGCGCCACGACGACGCCGTAGGTGGCGCCGATGCCGGTGTGGTAGGCCAGCTCGTCGATCGGGTGTTCGCGGAAGTTCGACAGCGGGTGCATGACTTCGGCGCTGTGGTGGACCTTGTGGAACTGCCACAGGAGCGGGATCTTGTGCTGGAGGTAGTGCAGCAAGAAGGCGGTGAAGTCGGAGACGACGAAGGAGATGGTCATGAAGCCGATGGCGAGGGCGGCACCTTGCCAGCCGTCGATGACGGTGGCGTTGTGGATATCTTGCAGCCCGTCGAAGCCGGTGAGGGCTTGAAAGACGAAGACGGTCACGGCGAGGCTGACGCCGAGCATGGCGAAGTTGCCGAGCAACTGGTGGAAGAAGAAGTAGCGCAGGTCGAGCCAGGCGGAGGGATTGCTCCAGACGCGGGTGGGGAAGAGGAAGCGCAGGAAGGGTTCGGTTTCGCGGTTTGCGGCGCGGGCGCGGTGCCAGATGACCCATGCAAAGAGGAGTGAAGTGACGAGGTAGAGGTAGAAAAGGCGGCTTTCGGCGTGGAAGGCTTGCAGGAAGACGGACTGCGCGTGGGCGTAGTAGCTGGCGGCAAGGCTGTGCAGAGTGTCCATCATTCGCGCCTGATTCTGGTTGCAGATCCTGATTGACACCAGATTCGTGGCAAATGTCGGACTGAATGCAGACAGGACAAGGGAATGTGCGATGCGCTTGATCGCTGCAACGGGCGTCAGCTCATGCCCGGCGATCCCGGACTCGAAGGGCAGGCCAGGCTCGGTCAGCGAGGCTGTGTTTCATTGCCCCCAACCATTATTCAGCGTGGGCGAGGCACCTGGTTTGAGTTTTGCCGGTTTTCACGTGTTGGGCAACGGGGGCTGGCGCGGAGCCTTGCAGGTTGTGGAGCGGCCGGCCCCGTTGCGGGGTGAAGGTCTGAGCGGACGCGGCAGGCGTCTGCCAGCCGAGACGCGGGTGGGGGCGTTTGGTGTTGTTTTTTCGTGCGCGAGACCGCGAGCGTGGCGCGGGCAAGGTGCAGGGACGGGACCAGCGTCTTGTCCAAAAGCCCGTCTCGCAGGCGGCCGTTGACGCCCTCGATGAAGGCGTTCTGTGTGGGCCTGCCGGGCGCGATGCAATGCCCGTCGATCTTGCGGTCGTCGGCGAAGGTCAGGATCGCGTTCGAGGTGAACTCGGTGCCGTTATCGCTGACGACGGTTCCGGGCTTGCCGCGCGCCTCGACCGGCACCGCCACGGGGTCCGCGCGCCGATGGCCCGCTTGCGCCCGCCACGGCGGAGCGCGTGCAGCCACGTCTCGCGGTAAATGCGGAACAGGCGCTTGTGGTTCACCGCATGGCCCTCGCGGCGCAGGAAAACATGCAGCCGCCGATAGCCGATCCCCCGGCACGCCCGCCGTTGGCTCATCCCGTGGCCTCACCCTCAGGCGACGGCCTTCGGCAGCGACATCGGTACGAAGGTGTTCGACGTCGTCGCCCTGAATGCCGCCGGAGCGGTGATCCAGCGTGCGAAGTTCGCGGACGACAGGTTGATGACCTTCTTCGATGCCGCACCAAAAGCGCTGATCGGCCCGGAAGCCTGCCCGGGCTCGCACCATTCCTCTGGAACCCGAGGCGCGGATCGCATCAAGGCCTGGCCGCCAAAAGCGGCTGACTGATCACAGGCCGGATACATTTGCGCAAGCCGGACGGCCACGCACGGCAACCTTGCAAACACGGGGCGGACCTTGCATTTTTTGACAGCCGTTCCTTCATCGCCGCCATGTCGAGCATCGGTGCGGCCAGCCGCCGCTTCAGCTTGGCGTTCTCGTCCTCGAGCGCCTTCCGCCGCTTGGCTTGGCTGACATCATGCCGCCATACTTGGCTTTCCACTTGCACACAGGCGCAGCGCCGATCCCGTGCATGCGACACAGATCGGCGACGGATACCCCGGTCGGCATGGCGCTGGAACCTGTGGCGCTGGAATGCCTCACCGTGCTTTTTCACACGGCCGATGATCTGGCCTTCGGTGAACCTGCCGCGCTTCACCTCTGGACCTTTCGGCTCGGCCAGAGCCTATCTCAAAATGGATTGCGCCGAGGGGGGCAATGCCGCGTGGCGCAGGATGCACGAAGCCGGCAGAGTGCCGGCTTCGGTTGGTCGGTGTCGGTGAGTGGCGATCAGCCGTCGAAGTTGACTTCTTCGATCAGTTTCAGCGCGTCGCCGCGCAGGGCGGCGAGGTCGGTCAGGGGCTTGTTGTCGGGGGTAAAGTCACCCCACGAAGCGACGAGGGCGGAGCGTTCGACGCCCGGTTTGACGGGGTATTCAAAGTTGGTTTCGGCGTAGATCTTCTGGGCGGTGTCGCCGGACAGCCATTCCATGAATTTCAGCGCGTTTTCCTTGTTCGGGGCGGATTTCGTCATCGCCACGCCCGAGATGTTGAGGTGGGTGCCGCCGCCTTCGAACGTGGGGAACACGATGCGCACGGTTTCGGCGGCAGGTTTCTGTTCGGGATCGGCGAGCATCTGGCCGATGTAGTAGGTGTTGCCGATGGCGATGTCGCATTCCCCGGCGGCGATGGCCTTGACCTGATCGCGGTCGCCGCCATCGGGTTTGCGGGCGAGGTTGGCCTTGACGCCTTCGAGCCAGGCTTTCGTCGCCTCGGGGCCGTGGTGGGCGAGGACGGCGGCGGTGAGAGCGACGTTGTAGTCATTGGTGCCGGAGCGGGTGCAGATGCGGCCTTTCCACTTGGGATCGGCGAGGTCTTCGTAGGTGGTGACCTCGCCGTCGGCGACGCGGTCTTTCGAGGCGTAGACGATGCGGGCGCGGGCGGTGAGACCGAACCAATGATCGTTGGCATCGCGCAGAGCGGCTGGGATGTTCGCCTCCAGCACGTCGGACTGCACGGCTTGCGTCACGTCGGCGTCAACGATCTGGGTCAGGCGAGCGATGTCGACGGTGAGGACGAGGTCGGCGGGCGAGCGGTCGCCTTCGGCCTGCAGGCGTTCGGCCATGCCTTTGTCGACAAAGGCCACGTTCACGGTGATCCCGGTTTCGGCGGTGAAGGCATCGACGAGCGGCTGGATCAGTTCCGGCTGGCGGTGGGAATAGACGTTGACCTCTTGCGCGAGGACGGGGGTGGAGAGGGCCAGAAGGGCAAGGGTCGAAAGGCGCAGCATGTCAGGCTCCGGGTTGTGTTTGCCGGGTGGTTAAACCTGAGTTTTTTACTTTGGTCAAGAGAGACCGACAGAAGAAGTCGGGAATTAGTCGGGGCGCGGTCAAGGT
Organism: uncultured Alphaproteobacteria bacterium; assembly: GCA_963822435.1. GTDB lineage: Bacteria > Pseudomonadota > Alphaproteobacteria > Rhodobacterales > Rhodobacteraceae > JAUYQR01. Next base: position 952,531 of record CAWGHN010000004.1, on the reverse strand, counting down.
GGGGGTGGCCCCCCTTCCCACGAGCGGGGAGGGAAGCGCCCTATCGGGTGAGTTTTGCCGCCTTGTCCTCGGCCTTGGCGCGGTTCCAGAGGCGGTCCATTTCGGCAAGATCGCTGTCGGAGGGGGTCTTTCCCGCCTCGGCGAGCCCGTCTTCGATGCGCTGGAAGCGGCGGGTGAATTTCTGGTTGGCGGCGCGCAGGGCGGCTTCGGGATCGACGTTCAGGTGGCGGGCGAGGTTGGCCATGACAAAGAGCAGGTCGCCCATTTCCTCGGTGATCTCGGCCTGGGTCAGGGTGTCGCGGGCTTCGACGAGTTCGGCGGCCTCTTCGGTGAGTTTGTCCAGCACGTCAGCGGTGGAGGGCCAGTCGAAGCCGACGCGGGCGGCGCGGTTTTGCAATTTCAGCGCGCGGGTCAGGGCGGGGAGGGACAGGGCAACGCCATCCAGCGTTCGGGCGGCGCCACGTTCGGCGGCCTTCTGCGCCTCCCAGTCTGCGGTTTGCTGGGCGGCGGTCTTGTCGCGGGACTGGGTGCCGAAGACGTGGGGGTGACGGTCGATCATCTTGGTCGAGATCGCTTCGGTCACGTCGGCGAACGTGAAAAGGCCAGCCTCGGCCGCCATCTGGGAATGATAGACGGTCTGGAAGAGGAGGTCGCCGAGTTCGCCTTTCAACTCGTTCCACGCCTGCCGTTCGATGGTGTCGGCAACTTCGTGCGCTTCTTCCACCGTGTAGGGGGCGATGGTGGCGAAGGTCTGCTCGATATCCCACGGGCAGCCGGTGGCGGGATCGCGCAGGCGGGCCATGATGGCAAGAAGACGGGGGATGCCGGTGGCGTTCAACGGATCGTCAACAGCGGGTTCTGACATTGCGGCCACCGGAGTTTTAAGATTTGATCAAACACTGACAAAGACCCGCGAAGGAATCCTGCCATGCCCGTTCTGAACCGTATCGCTTCTTATGCCGAAGAAATGAAGGGCTGGCGGCGGCATCTGCATCGGCACCCGGAATTGGCCTTCGAGTGCCATGAGACGGCGGCGTTCATCGTGGCGCGGTTGCGCGAGATGGGGGTGGACGAGATCCACGAGGGGATCGCAAAGACCGGGATCGTGGCGATCATCAATGGGCAGGGCGATGGCCGGACGATTGGCTTGCGCGCCGACATGGACGCGCTGCCGATCGAGGAGCTGACCGGGGCGGAACATGCCTCGACGGTGAAGGGCAAGATGCATGCCTGCGGCCATGACGGGCATGTGACGATGCTGCTGGGGGCGGCCAAGTATCTGGCCGAGACGCGGCGGTTTTCGGGGCGGGTGGCGCTGATCTTCCAGCCGGCGGAGGAGGATGGCGGCGGCGGTCAGGTCATGGTGCAGGAGGGGATCATGGACCGCTTCGGGATCGGGCAGGTCTACGGCATCCACAATGCGCCGAACGTGGCGTTCGGGCATTTCCACACCACGCCGGGGCCGCTGATGGCGTCGGTCGACACGGCCTATGTGCATATCACGGGCAAGGGCGGGCATGGGGCGACGCCGCATGAATGTGTCGATCCGGTGGTGGCGGTGGTGGGAATGGTCAGCGCGATGCAGACGATCATCCCGCGCAACGTCTATGCGCTGGACGAGGCGGTGCTGTCGGTGACGCAGATCCACACCGGGACGGCCAGCAACATCATCCCAGAGGAGGCGATGTTTTGCGCCACGATCCGCTGCTTCAAGCCGGATGTGCGGGCGCTTTTGAAAAGGCGGTTCCACGAGATCGTGGAGGGTCATGCGGCGGCCTACGGGGTGCGGGCGCGGGTGGACTACGACTGGGGCTATCCCGCGACGATCAACCACGAGGAGGAGACGGACTTCGCCGCCGCCGTGGCACGCGAAGTGGTGGGGCCGGAGGCGGTGGACGCGCGGGCCAACCGCGAGATGGGGTCGGAGGATTTCAGCTATATGCTGGAGGCGCGGCCGGGGGCGTACCTGTTCATGGGCATCGGGCCGGGAGCGGGGTTGCACCACCCGGCCTACGATTTCAACGACGAGGCGGCACCGGTCGGGGCCAGTTTCTTTGCCGCCCTGGTGGAACGGGCGCAGCCGTTGGCGTGAAGGGGCTGCTGTAGCGAAGCACCGGCGGCCGATGAATTGAGCGCCGGGCAGGCCCGGCGCACGGCTTCATCTCGCCGACCGGGCAGGGCCCGGATCGGCTCGGGTCTGCTCGGCAGGGGATGTTTGGCAAAGCGGAAACGGGACGAATCGCGCGGATGAAGTGCGGTGCGCCGGATCAACCTTTGCCCGCTCGAGGCCGCGCGGGCGCCAGCTTTTGCACGTTGGTGGGGGTGGCCATAATTTGATCAAAATGCTAGGTTCGGGTCGAAGATGGAGAATGTCATGACCGCCTCGCTTGCGTTGAACTCGCCCTCGCCGGACGACCTTTGGGAGATGGACCGCAGCCATGCGCTGCACCCCTGGACCAACTTTGGCCCGTTCGAGCGAGAAGGCGCGTTGGTGATTTCGCGCGGTGAGGGTGCCTGGCTGTGGGATGCCGAGGGGCGGCGGTATTTCGATGCGGTGGGCGGGCTGTGGTGCACCAACATCGGGCTGGGGCGGCGCGAGATGGCCGAGGCGATCGGGGCGCAGGCGGAGCGGCTGGCGTTTTCCAACACCTTCGTCGACATGACCAACGAGCCGTCGGCGCGGCTGGCGGCGAAGCTGGCCGCGCTGGCACCCGGCGATCTGAACCGGGTGATGTTCACAACGGGTGGATCGACGGCGGTGGATACCGCGGTGCGGACGGTGGCCTATTATCAGACCTGCATGGGCCGGCCCGACAAGACCGACATCGTGGCGCGGGATTACAGCTATCACGGGTCGACCTATCTTGCGCAGTCGGTGGGCAAGCGGCCGGGCGACCGGGTGTCGGAGTTTCGCTACAAGGAGACGGGCATCCATCATCTGTCGGTGCCGAACCCGTATCGCCGCCCCGAGGGGATGAGCGAGGCTGCGTTCTGCGACTGGCTGGTGGCGGAGTTCGAGGCGCTGATCGAGCGGGTCGGGGCGGACCGCATCGGCGGCTTCATCGCGGAGCCGATCCAGGCGTCGGGCGGGGTGATCGTACCGCCTGAGGGGTACCTGTTGCGCATGTGGCAGGTGTGCCAGCGCCACGACATCCTGTTTATCGCGGATGAGGTCGTGACCTCGTTCGGGCGGCTTGGGCACTGGTTCGCCAGCCTTGAGGAGTTCGGCGTGCAGCCGGACATGATCTGCACGGCGAAGGGTCTGACCTCAGGCTATGTGCCCTTGGGGGCGCTGATCATTTCGGACCGGATGTGGGATGCGATGGCGGCGGACGGGTCGCGCTGGTTCACCGCGGGGTTCACCTATTCCGGGCATCCGGTGTCGTGCGCGGCGGGATTGAAGAACATCGAGATCATGGAGCGCGAGGGGCTTTTGGCGCAGGCGGCGCGGGTGGGCGGCTATTTCGAGACGCGGATGGCGGCCTTGGGCGATCTGCCGCTGATCGGCGATGTGCGGGGGCGCAAGCTGATGCTTTGTGTGGAAAGCGTGGCCGACAAGGCGACGAAGGCGCTGTTGCCGGACGAGGCGGGGGAATCCAAGCGCATCTCCAATGCCGCCGAGGCGATGGGCTTGCTGGTGCGGCCGATGGGGCATCTGAACGTGATGTCGCCGCCCCTGGTGATCACCGAAAGGGACGTGGATTTTGTGGCCGAAACGCTGGAAAAGGCGATCGTCCAAGTGACCGACGAGCTGGTGCGCGAGGGGTTCCGGATCGGCTAGGCCTCGGCAATGCAGGCGATCGACACCTTCAGCCCGGCCACGCGCACCGGCAGTTTCGCGGCCTGACGGGCGGGCGGATCGGTGGGAAACCAGCGCAGCCATTCCTCGTTCATGCCGGCGAAATCATCCTCGTAAGCAAGGATGATGGTGAAGCTGGCGGCGCGGTCAAGCGAGGTTCCCGCCGCCCGCAGGATCATCGCGATGTTGGTCAGGCACTGGCGCGTCTGGTCCTGGATGGTGGTGCCGACGATCTGGCCGCTGACGGGATCGGCGGGGCCGGTGCCCGAGACAAAGACCAGACCGGCGGCCTTGACCGCCTGGGAATAGGTGGCGGGCGGTTTTGCGGCATCGGGGGTGAAGATGATGTGTCGCGTCATGAAATCCTCGGGTCCGATCCACCGGGCTGGTGCCCGCACCGCAGACTAGCAGAATGCGGCGCACAAAGCGCGGTCTGTGCATGTGGCTTGCGCGTGGGTCGCGAGGCTTGACTTGTCCCTGGTGATCGGGCTTTTGTCCCTGACCGGATCCGCGCGTCTCCGATTGCAACGACTGCGCGCCTGAACCAATCCGAGACAGCCATGGCACTTGAAGATGCAAAGACGCAGGTCGACACTGCGTTCACCCGCAAATCCACCCGGGGGTATGCGTTTGAGAACGCGTTCGGCGGCGCGACGAGTTTCCTGCGCCGCACCTACACGAAAGACCTGACCGGGGTCGATCTTGCAATTACCGGAGTGCCGTTCGATCAGGCGGTCACGCACCGTGCCGGCACCCGGTTTGGCCCGCGCGCGATCCGCGAGGCATCTAGCCTGATGCCGTTCGATCCGCCCTATGGTTGGCCGACCAACCCGCTGGAGGAGATGAGCATCGTCGATTATGGCGACTGCGCTTTTGACTATGCCAAAGTGTCGGATTTCCCCGATACGCTGACGGCGCATTTCCGCACGATCCTTGCCGCGGGTGCCGGGACGGTCGCGCTGGGGGGCGATCACTACATCACCTACCCGATCCTGAAGGCTTTTGCGGAAAAGTATGGTCCCCTTGGCGTGATCCACTTCGACGCGCATTCCGACCTCTGGCCGGATGACGACCTGAGCCGGATCGACCACGGAACCATGCTGTACAAGGCGGTGAAAACCGGGATCGTTGATCCCAAACGCTCGGTCCAGATCGGCATCCGCACTACGACGGAAGATTACCTTGGTGTCCACGTCATCGACGCGCGCGAGGTGCACGAGCGCGGCGTGGCGGCGGCGGTGGCGAAGGCCAGGGACATCGTCGGCGACAAGCCGACCTACGTGACCTTTGACATCGACTGCCTTGATCCGGCGGCAGCACCCGGCACGGGAACTCCGGTCTGGGGTGGGCTGCACAGCTGGCAGGCGGCGGCGGCGTTGCGCGATCTGGCGGGGATCAACATGGTCGGGGGCGATGTCGTCGAAGTGTCGCCGCCCTATGACACCACGGGGGTGACGGCGATTGCCGGGGCACATGTGGCGTATGAGCTGATCTGCCTGTACCACTGGGCGCGGACCCAAAGATGAATCCGTGGTAGCGGAGAAGGAGAAGCGGTGGCAGGAGCAGTGCGCGTGACAAGTTACCTCCTTATCGGGCTGGTTCTGGCCTTCGCGGCCTATGTGCGGTTGGCACCATCCGACATCGGGCGCTGGCATGTGTCCCCAAAGGCCGAGGGTCCATGGGGCGAAGTTGTGGCGGGTGACGGTTGGGCCACGCTGCGCCTGACCGACCCTGCGCGCCCGCCCGCAGCACTTCTCGCTGCACTTGATGCCGTGGCGGTTGCCACGCCGCGCACGGTGCGGCTGGCCGGCAGCCCCGAGACGGGGCGCATAACATGGGTCACGCGCAGCGCGCTTTGGGGGTTTCCCGACTACACCACGGCCGAGGCCCGCGAGGACGGCGTTTACATCTTCGCCCGCCTGCGCTTTGGCCGCGGCGACATGGGGATCAACGGCGCGCGCCTGAAAGACTGGCAAGCGCGGCTCTGATCTTCCTCTTTGCGAAAATATCCCACGGGGGTTTGGGGGTGTGAAACCCCCAAGGCCGGTCCCTCTTGACCGGCTGGCGCTTCCACGCCAAACCCCCCTGCATGGTTCCTTTAGACAAGCTTGCGCAGATCACCCAGCGGTTCGAGTTTCTCGAAGCGTCGCTCAATGCCGGGGCGGAACCGGCTGAAATTGCCCGGATCAGCCGGGAATATTCCGACCTGAAGCCGGTGGCCGACGACGTTGCCGCCTATCGCCGCGCGCTTGACGATCTGGCTGAGGCGCAGGCGATGCTGGCCGACCCCGAGATGAAGGCGCTGGCCGAGGAGGAGATTCCCCGCCTGCGGGCGCGTATTCCGCAGATGGAGCAGGCGCTGCGGCTGGCCTTGCTGCCGAAGGACGCCGCCGATGCGCGGCCCGCGATCCTTGAAATCCGGCCCGGCACCGGGGGCGAGGAGGCGAGCCTCTTTGCCGCCGACCTTGCGCGGATGTACCAGCGCCATGCCGAACGCATGGGCTGGACGTTCGAGGTGCTGGAGCAGCAGTTTTCCGACCTTGGCGGGTTGAAAGAACTGGTGGCACTGATCTCGGGCGAGGGGGTGTTTGCGCGGCTGAAGTATGAAAGCGGCGTGCACCGGGTGCAGCGCGTGCCGGAAACCGAGGCGCAGGGGCGTATCCACACCTCTGCCGCGACCGTGGCGGTGCTGCCCGAGGCGCAGGAGGTGGATATCGATATCCCGGCTTCCGACATCCGCATCGATACGATGCGCGCATCGGGCGCAGGCGGGCAGCATGTCAACACGACGGATTCGGCGGTGCGGATCACCCATTTGCCAACGGGCATCATCGTGACCAGCGCCGAGAAATCGCAGCATCGCAACAAGGAAATCGCAATGCAGGTGTTGCGCGCGCGGCTTTACGAGGCCGAACGCGAGCGGGTTCACGCGGCGCGGGCTGCGGATCGGAAATCACAGGTCGGCTCGGGCGACCGGTCCGAACGCATCCGGACCTACAACTTCCCGCAAGGCCGCATGACGGATCACCGCATCAACCTGACGCTGTACGCGCTGCCGCAGATCATGGCGGGCGACCTTTCCGAGATCATCGACGCGCTTTCGGCGCAGGATCAGGCCGAGAAGCTGGCGGAGATGGAAGGTTGATCGCCGCCGAGGCGCTGGCCGTTGCGGCGGCGCGGTTGCAGGCGGCGGGGGTCGAGGCGGCTGCGGGCGACGCGCGCAGGCTTCTGGCCTTTGCGATGGGCCTTGGCGCGGACCGGCTGACCTTGCATCTGATGGACAGGCTGACAGCGGAGGCCGAGGTCCGGTTCGAGGCGGCGGTGGCTGCGCGCGAAGGCCGTCAGCCGGTGGCACAGATCGTGGGCGAGCGGCTGTTCTGGGGGCGGCGCTTCCGGGTGACGCCCGATGTGCTGGACCCGCGTCCCGAAACGGAAACCCTGATCGCCGCCGCGCTGGAGGCGGATTTCGCGCGGGTGCTGGACCTTGGCACCGGCAGCGGTGCGATTCTGGTGACGCTGCTGGGGGAACGTCCGGGGGCGACGGGGGTGGGCGTCGATCTGTCGGAACCGGCGCTGGAGGTTGCGCGTTGGAACGCCGAGGGGCTGGGAATAGGCCCTCGCGCGGTGTTTCAGCGGTCGGACTGGGTGGCGAGTGTCGTTGGGCGGTTCGATCTGATCGTGTCGAACCCGCCGTATATTTCGGGGCCCGAAATGGCCGGTCTGGCGCCCGAAGTTCGCGACTGGGAGCCGCATCTGGCACTGACGCCCGGCGGCGACGGGCTGGATGCCTACCGCGCGATTGCGGCAGGTGTCGGTCGGCATCTGGAGCCCGGCGGGCGTCTGATCGTGGAGATCGGGCCGACGCAGGGCCCTGCGGTTGCAGCATTGTTTGCGGCGGCAGGTCTTTGCGACATCAAGGTGCGCCCGGACATGGACGGACGCGACAGGATCGTCACGGCGCGCCAGTCGGGGTGAGGGAATGCGAAGATTCTCCTTGTCAGGTTTGTCCCGCTGTGCTTAACCCAACTCGCGCGAGGTGAGGGGTCACTTCCTCCCTCCCGCGTCAACCACGCCCCTTCGCCAGAATTCGAGCCGCCCAGACGGGTGCTCAGGCGGGGCAGAAGCCAGATAATCTGGATCAAAGGACAAGATGCGCTCTTCCAAGTCCCGCTCGCGTTCCAAGGCGAACCGCCCGCGCACCCTCGGCAACATCATCAACCGCGTCTTTGATTCTTCGGGTCCCGAAGGCAAGGTGCGTGGCACGCCGCAGCAGATCATCGAAAAGTATCAGCAGTTGGCGCGGGATGCGCAACTGTCGAACGACCGGGTCGCTGCCGAGAATTTCCAGCAGCACGCCGAGCATTATACCCGGATGCTGGCCGAAGCGATGCGCGAGATGGCGGCCGAGCAGGAAGCCCGACAGGTGCAGTTCGGCCAGCAAGGCGGCCAGCAAGGTGGCCAGCAGGGTGGCGGCCAGCAGGGTGGACAGCAGGGTGGCGGCCAGCAGAACACCCAGAACGGCAACCGCGACCGGCAGGACTACCGCGACCGCAGCAACGACCCGCGTGGCGACCGTGGCAACGACCCGCGCAATGATCGTGGCTATGACCGAGACAGGCCGGGAGAGCGGGGCGGTGAGCGGATTGTGGAGCGAAACGTCGAGCGGTCGGCCGATCGGCCGGAGCGCAGCGAGCGTCAGGATCGCGGCGAGTACCGGACGGAGTATCGTGGCGATGACCGCGAGCGGCGTGATCGCGGGTCTGAAGAGCAGCCCGCCGTGGTTGAGGTGATCGACCTTGGTGACGGCGATGACAGCGGCCTCATCGAGACACCCGAGGCGCGCAATCAGGACGCCCCGGCAGCCGATGCAGCGCCGCGCGAGGAGCGCACCCGCCGCCCGCGCGGCCCGCGAAAGCCAAAGCCCGCTGCCGGTGGCGACGACGCCCCGCCGAAGGAAGCCGCCGAATAAGCCAGCGACCAGAGATCCGCACTGCGACGATGGCCGCCGGGTAGTCCGGCGGCCATTTTCAGGTGTGCAAGCCGCCGGGGTTAAAGGCTGGGCTCACTCGGGCGCAAGACAGACATTTGTTTTCGGAAAACGTAGTACTGGAATCCAGTGTCGTTGCCGCGTAACAAAGTGATGCCAGCCTACGGCAAGGCAATCCCCGGACGCGGGCTGACCGCATGGTTCAGTCGGAAGCGTTCGGAGGGCGGGCCAACAACAGGAGGATCAAGACGATGACCATCAAATCTGCGTTCGGGATGACGGCGAGCCTTGTGGCGATGCTGTCGGCCACCGTCGCTTCGGCCCAGTCGCTGGCCGAGATCGAAGCCGCCGCCAAGGCGGAAGGCATGCTGACCACGATCGCGCTGCCGCATGACTGGTGCGGTTACGGCGCCGTGATCGAGGGCTTCAAGGCGAAATATCCCGAGATCACCGTCAACGAACTGAACCCCGATGCGGGCTCGGCGGACGAGATCGAGGCGATCAAGGCCAACAAGGACAACAAGGGCCCGCAGGCACCTGACGTCATCGACGTGGGTCTGGCCTTCGGACCGCAAGCCAAGGCCGAGGGTCTGACCCAGCCGCACATGGTTGCGACTTGGGCCGAGATTCCGGACGCGATCAAGGATGCCGAGGGCCACTGGTATGGTGACTACTACGGCGTGATGTCGTTTTTGGTGAACAAGGACCTGGTGCCGAACCCGCCGCAGGACTGGGCTGATTTGCTGAAGCCGGAATATGCGGGTCAGGTTTCGCTGGCAGGCGATCCGCGCGCGTCGAACCAGGCTATTCTGGCGGTGCTGGCGGCTGGCATGTCCACTGGCGCGGCCCCGGGCGAGGCGGCTGGCAAGGCCGGGCTCGAGTTCTTCAAGCAGTTGAATGACGCGGGCAACTTTGTTCCCGTCATCGGCAAGGCCGGCACGCTGGCGCAGGGCACCACGCCCATCGTCATCATGTGGGACTACAATGCGCTGGCGGCCCGCGACACGCTGGCCGGAAACCCCCCGGTCGAGGTGATCGTGCCGAAATCGGGCGTGTTGGCCGGTGTCTATGTGCAGGCAATTTCCGCCTTTGCTCCGCAGCCCAATGCCGCGAAGCTGTGGATGGAGTACCTTTACAGCGACGAGGGCCAGCTTGGCTGGCTGAAGGGCTATTGCCACCCGGCGCGCTTCAACGCGATGGCCGCTGCCGGCAAGATCCCGCAGGAACTGCTGGACGCGCTGCCGCCGGCTGCATCGTATGAGGCCGCCTATTTCCCGACGCTGGAAGAGGTCGACGCCAACAAGGCCGCCGTCACCGGTGGCTGGGACGCGACGGTCGGCGCCAACGTCGAGTGATCTGAACGCAAGCGCCCCGTCCCGGCACGTTCCGGGGCGGGGTGCGCCTTACCGGGGCCGCCAGACGCACCGGAAGACCGACAGACGAGGGGACCCGATGGCTGATAACCGCCCTGACCGACGGCCGAAGTTCCGGCTTCCTCTGGAATGGCTGGGGATCTTGCCGTTCGTGACCTTTGCGGTGCTGTTCCTGATCTTGCCGACGATGAAGATCGTGGTCGGGGCGTTCCAGACGCCCGAAGGCGGGTTCACGTTGCAAAACCTGATCGACCTGAACACCGATTCCATCCGCAGCGCCTATTGGACGTCGATCAAACTGTCGCTGATCACAGCACTTCTGGGCTGTGCGGTGGGGTTTGCGATGGCCGCCGCCGTGGTGTTCGGCGGTTTGCCGAAGCGTGTTCGCGGGCCGCTTCTGACGTTTTCCGGCGTGGCGTCGAACTTTGCGGGCGTGCCGCTGGCCTTTGCCTTCATCGCGACGCTTGGTCCCGCAGGGTTGGTGACGCTGTGGCTGAAGACAGAGTTCGGCATCAATTTGCGCGCCTACGGCTTCAATCTGCTGAGTTTCTGGGGGTTGGTCGTCACCTATCTCTTCTTCCAGATCCCACTGATGATCCTGATCATCATCCCAGCACTTGACGGCTTGAAGCGCGAATGGCGTGAAGCGGCGGAGGTCTTGGGGGCCACAGGCGCGCAGTATTGGCGGATGGTGGCTTTGCCGATCCTGTTTCCGTCGCTGCTTGGCACCTTTGCGCTTTTGTTCGCCAATGCGTTCGGGGCGGTGGCGACGGCCTTTGCGCTGACCGGGCCGCAGTTGAACATCGTGCCGATCAAGCTGTTCGCGCAGATCAGGGGGGATGTGCTGGGCAACCCCAACCTCGGCTACGCGCTGGCCTTCGGGATGATCGTGATCACGGGCATGGCGAATGTGGTCTACATCGTCTTGCGCACACGGTCGGAGAGGTGGCTGAAATGACGCGCCTTGTTGCGTGGGGGGCGCTGATCCTCGGCTGTCTGTTCTTTCTGTTGCCGTTGGTGGGCATGACCGAATTCAGCCTGAAGATGCGGCGCGGGGTCTATTCGTTCGACGCCTACATGCGGGTGTTCGAGGACCCGACGTTCTGGGCCACCTTCAGCTATTCGCTGACGCTGGCGGCGGCGACCATCGTGTTTGGTGTGTTTCTGGTGGTGCCGACGGCCTACTGGGTTAGGCTGAAGCTGCCCCAGGCGCGCCCGGTGATCGAGTTCATCACGCTGTTGCCGCTGGTCATTCCGGCTATCGTCATCGTGTTCGGCTATATCCGGCTTTACAATACCTCGTCCTTTCTGCCGCTGACCGGGTCGGCCGTTGGCACCGATATCCTGTTGACGATGGGCTATGCCACGTTGGCGCTGCCCTACATGTACCGGGCAGTGGATACCGGGTTGCGGACGATTGATGTTGGCACCTTGACCGAGGCGGCACAAAGCCTTGGGGCGGGGTGGTTCACCATCCTTGCGCGGATCATCCTGCCGAACGTGCTGGTCGCGGTGCTGTCGGGCGCGTTCCTGACGCTGGCCATCGTGATCGGCGAGTTCACGATGGCGGCGCTGCTCAACCGGCCGGCGTTCGGCCCCTTCATGCAGCTTCTGGGGGCGAACCGTGCCTATGAGCCGCCGGCGCTGGCGGTGATCGCCTTTGCGATCACCTGGGCCTGCATGGGGCTGATCCAGCTTGTCACCCGTTTCTCGAAGCACGAAAGGGCGAAAGCCTGATGGCGTTCCTTGACCTGACGAACCTAGAAAAGACCTTTGGCGCGAACCGCGTGGTCAAGGATTTCAGCCTTGAGATCGAGAAGGGCGAGTTCGTGTCGCTGCTTGGGCCTTCGGGCTGCGGCAAGACCACGGTGTTGCGGATGGTCGCGGGGTTCGAGACGCCGACCTCGGGCGCAATCACCATCGACGGGCAGGATGTGACCGGGCAGCGGGCGAACCAGCGCGCGATCGGGATGATGTTTCAGGCCTATGCGCTGTTTCCCAACATGACGGTGGCGGACAACGTGGCCTTCGGGTTGAAGGTGAAGGGCGTGGCGCGGCCCGAGCGGGAGGGGCGGGTGGCCGAGATGCTGGACCTGATCGGGTTGCGCGAGCTGGGCGCGCGGTTTCCGTTCCAGCTTTCGGGCGGGCAACAGCAGCGGGTCGCGCTGGCGCGGGCGTTGGCACCGAGCCCCCGTGTGCTTTTGCTGGACGAGCCGCTGTCGGCGCTGGATGCCAAGGTGCGGGTCTCCTTGCGCAACGAGATCCGTGACATCCAGCGCGAGTTGGGCATCACCACGATCTTCGTGACGCATGACCAGGAAGAGGCGATGTCGATTTCGGACCGCATCGTGGTGATGAATGGGGGGATTGCCGAACAGGCGGGCGCCCCGTTCGAGATTTACAACAAGCCGCGCACCCGGTTCGTGGCGAATTTCGTGGGCACGCTGAATACCCTGCCTGCAACGGTGGAAACGCCGGAGGCGGGGCAGGTTGCCGTGGCGGGGCAGAGCTTCAGCTTGGGCCGCGGTGCGCTGACGGCCAAGCGCGGCGATACGGTGACGCTGGCGCTGCGGCCAGAGGCGATCCGGCTGGGGCGGGCCGAGGGGCGCGAGGTGGTGTTGCCGGCGACCATCAACGAGGTGCACTTCCTGGGGTCGGTGATCCGTGTCAGGGCGCGGGTCGGTGACGGGGTGGTGGCGCTGGACACGTTCAACCGGCCCGACCAGCCGCCGCCGCCGATTGGCAGCGCGGCCGAGATCAGCTTTGCCGCGCGCGACGTGATCTTCTTGCAGGATTGACGGCGATGGTCGATGCCGCACGGTTTCTGGCCGACTTGCACCGGCTGCGCGACTTTGGCCGCACCGGGACGGGGGTGATCCGCCCGGCTTATTCGGCGCCCGACATTGCCGCGCGGGACTGGCTGGCGGGCCGGATGGCCGAGGCGGGGCTGGTGCCAAGGTTTGACGCGATCGGGAACCTCTTTGGTCTGGCCGAGGGGCCGTCGCTGCTGCTGGGGTCACATTCGGATACACAACCGACAGGCGGGTGGCTGGATGGCGCGTTGGGTGTGATCGCGGCGTTGGAGGTGGCGCGGGCGGCGCGTGAAACGGGCGGACCGGCGATTTCGGTCGTGTCGTTTCAGGATGAAGAGGGGCGGTTCGGCGGCACCACCGGGTCGGCGGTGTGGTCGGGGGCGCTGACCTTGGCCGAGGCGGATGCGGTGGCGGACACCGATGGTGTGACGCTGGCCGAGGCGAGGCAGGTGTTGGGCCACCGGGTGGGGCCGGACGTCGACGCGGGCCAGTTCACCGGGTTCATCGAACTGCACATCGAACAGGGGCCGTCTTTGGATGCGGCGGGTGAGCAGATCGGGGTGGTAAGCGATATCGTTGGCTACCGCGAGATGACGGTCACGCTGACCGGCCAGCAGAACCACGCCGGGACGACGCCGATGGCCTTGCGGCGCGATGCGTTTCAGGGGCTGTCGCGGTCTGCGGTGCGGCTGGAGGACCGGTTGCGCAACGTGGTCACGCCGCAATCGGTGTGGACCATCGGACATGTGGCGGTGGCACCGAACGCAGCATCAATCGTGCCGGGACAAGTGCGGTTTTCGGTGCAGTGGCGCGATGGTGATAGCGACCGTCTGGTGCGGATGCGCGGCGTGATCGAGGCGGTGCTGGCCGAGGTTGCGGGCGAGATCGGCCTTGGTCTGGAACGCGGACCGGTGATGATGCTGGAGCCGGTGGCGATGGATCGGGCCTTGCGCGGCCGTCTGGAGGCCGCGGCCGAGGCGGTGGCGCCGGGGCGCTGGCGGGTGATGCCGTCGGGCGCGCTGCATGACGCGACGAACGTGGCGCGGCTGATGCCGGTGGCGATGCTGTTCGTGCCGTCGATCGGTGGGATAAGCCATGCGTTCGAGGAGGATACCGCCGAGGCCGACCTTGTGGCGGGCCTGCGGGTGCTGGCGCGGGCGGCGGGCGTGGCGTAAGCCGCCCCGGCCTAGGCGCGGCTGCGGCGTGTGGCGACCGAGGCGAGGATGGCCGCGACCAGCCCCTGCGGTGTGATCGGCTTTTGCAGGTGGATATGGCCTGCGACATGGGGCAGCGCCTCGTGTGCATCGGACCGGTAGCCGGAGACAAAGACGATGGCCGCACCCTTTTCCTCGGCCAGTCGGGCGAGGGGCAGGCTGCTGACGCCGCCAAGGTTGCGGTCCAGCACGGCGGCGTCAAAGTCGATGGCGCGGGCCTTGTCGAGGCCATCGTCGAGCGACCCGGATTCCGCGGCGATGATCGCGCCGGCGTCGCGCAGGATGTGCACGAGGTCGAGGCGGACGACCGCTTCATCCTCGACCACGAACACCCGCAGCCCGGCCAGTGATGCCCCCGGCTTGGGGGATTGCGGATCGGTGGCGCGAGGTTCGACGGGAAGCGGCGTGCCAAGGCCGGCTTCGATCGGCACCGACATGGTGCAGGAAAAGCCGCCGGGCGCGTAGTCGAGCGTCACGCCGTCATGGTTGGCGAACAGACCGTGAAGCAGGCTGGTGCCGAACCCCCTTCGGATGGGAGCGGCCAGAATGGGCGGACCGCCGGATTCCTGCCAGCGCACCCGCAAGAGCCGACCCTCGGCCGAGGGGGCGCTGGTCCAGGCCAGGGTGATCCTGCCTTCGGGCACCGACCAGGCGCCGTGTTTGGTGGCGTTGGTTGCCAGTTCGTGCAGCGCAAGCGCAAGGTCTGCGGCCTGCTTTGGCGGCAACAGCAGATCGGGGTCGCCGTCGATCACCAATTGGCGGGCGTCGGCCATGCTGGCTACCTCGTCCGCGACGATGCGGCCGACCGTGGCGCCTTTCCACTGGCCTTCGGAAAGGACGCCGTGAGTGCGCGCCATCGCCGCGACCCGCCCGGTCAGCGAGGCGATGAACGCCTCCTTGCTTTGCTGCGGCAGGTTGCTGATGCGGATCATCGCCATGATCGTGGCCAGCATGTTGCGCACCCGGTGGTCCAGTTCGCGCATCAGCAGTTCGCGGCGTTCCGCCTCGCGCTTGCGTTCGCTGATGTCCCAGAAGGTAAGGACGGCGCCTTCGGGTTTGCCATCGGCGCCGAAGATTGCGCCGCCGCGGAACGAGCAGATTGCCGAGTGTCCGGTTTCACCTTGCACCAGAAATTCGGTTTCCGGCAGGTTTTCGCCGCGCAGCGGGGCGTTGTCGGGCGCAGAGGCGGGGCCAAGGTCGCTGCCATCGACGGCGCGGATACGGCCGGTGGCGACAAGGCTTGTGAAGGCATGATCGGCACCGGAGAACGGGCCAAGGAGGGTGGTCGCGTCGCGGTTGGCATAGATCACGCGGCCCCGGGCATCGAGCGCGATCACGCCTTCGGCGATGTTTTCAAGGATGCTCTGGCGCTGTGCGGTCAGTCCACGCACCTCGTCAAGCAGGCGCTTGCGTTCTGTGGCGACATCTTCGGCGCGCACACGCTTGTCGACCTCGCGCTCCAGTTCGGTGGCGGTGCGGCGCCAGAGGAGGGCCGTGGCACCAAGCCTTCGGTTCTGCCGCACAATGGTGGTGGCGGTGGCGCCCAGAAACACCGTTGCCATCAACGCGATCAGGCCCATGCGCAGCATTTCGCTGCGCCAGTTGGCAAGGATCTGGGCGTTGGAGATGCCGTAGCCGATGAACAGTGGCGTGTCGCCAATCCGGGAAAAGCCGTAGATCCGATCTTCGCCGTCCAGCGACGAGATCGAGCGGAACACCCCGTCGTCGCCGCGCTGCATGGCAGCGAGCAGGGGCGAGTTTTCAGACAGCGAGTGCGGCAGGGTTTCCAGCATTGGATAGCGGGCGAGGATTTCGCCATCCTGCCGGAACAGGCCGGCGGCAAAATCGCCTTCGCTGGCCTGCTGCCAGAAATCGGTGAAATAGCCCAGCGACGAGGTGACGAGGATCACGCCGTTGAAGGTGTCGCGCGGCGAGCGTCTGCGGCTGAGGTTGAAGTTAAAGGTGCCCTTGGTGCGGCCTTTGATCATCTCGCCGTAGTGCAGTTCGTCGCGGGTGCTGAGTACCTGAAAATAGGTGCGGTCGGTGACCGACACGTCAGGGAACGGGAAAAAGTCGGCGCTATTGGCGGTGCGCCCGTCTGGCGGAACCAGCCACAGGCCGTCGACGTGCGGGCTGCGCTCCGACAGTTCCTTGAGGCGAAGGTGGACGGCCTGCGAGGCGCGGATCTCGGTCCAGTTCATGTCGCCGAGATACTGGTCGACCTGGTCGATGATGAGTTGCTGCGCCTCGAACACGCGCAGGGCGTGTTCCTCCATCACCTGAATGGTGCGCAGGACGGCAATTTCGCCCGCTGCCAGCGAGGCCTTCCGCTGGTCGGCGGCAAAACCGGCAAACAGGATCATCGGCAGAAGGCAGAGTCCCCACAACAGCAGCACGCGACCGGTGCCGGATGTGTCGATGTCTTTGCCAGACGGGCCGGCGGTCGCCGCCCCACCGCCGACCGGGGGAACCGAAAATGTCCGCTTTGGTGCCTGCATGGGAAGTTTTTTGCAGATGGGCGGACAAAGCACAACACGCTTCGCAGAGGGCGCGGGCGCGGGCGGCGGGGAATTGAGCACGGGCGTGCCCATCGCGCCGAACGTTGTGGCAGCACAAGGAAGGCCGGCGGCCTGCAGGCTATGGTTGGCGCTGAGGACACATGGAAGACAAGGGGAAAGCCGATGTTCACGAGACGCAGCGCACTGATGGGGGCCGCCCTGGTCGCCGCCGCCCCCTTTGTCATCAAGACAGCCGGGGCCGAGGAGGTGACGGACACATCCGGCGCGCCACCGGTCGACCTGTCCAGCCTGCCGCGCCGCAAGGTCAAGCTGGTGCGCCCGCCCTTTGTGCATGCGCACGATCAGGTGGCATCGACCGGGCCGGAGGTCGTGGAATTCGAGATGCGGATCGTCGAGAAGGAGCTTCAACTGGACGAAAACGCCTGGGTGCAGGCGATGACGTTCAACGGCTCGGTTCCCGGCCCGATGATGGTGGTGCATGAGGGCGATTATGTGGAGCTGACGCTGTACAACTCGCCCGAGAACATGATGCAGCACAACATCGACTTTCACGCCGCAACGGGCGGGCTGGGCGGTGGGTCGCTGACGCTGATCAACCCCGGCGAAAAGACCGTGCTGCGCTGGAAGGCCACGCGCCCCGGCGTGTTTGTGTATCACTGCGCGCCGGGCGGTCCGATGATCCCTTGGCATGTGGTGTCGGGCATGTCGGGCTGTGTCATGGTACTGCCGCGCGACGGGCTGAAGGACCATCTGGGCAAGCCGGTCAGCTATGACCGGGTCTACTACATCGGCGAGAGCGATTTCTATGTGCCGCGCAATGAGGATGGCACCTTCAAGCGCTATGCGGATGCAGGCGAAGGTTATGCCGACATGCTGGAGGTGATGAACAAGCTGGTGCCAAGCCATGTGGTGTTCAACGGGCGGGTCGGGGCTTTGACGGGTGAAAGCGCGCTGGAGGCCGAGCAGGGGGAAACCGTGCTCTTCGTTCACAGCCAGGCCAACCGCGACAGCCGCCCACATCTGATTGGCGGGCATGGCGATCTGGTTTGGGAACATGGCAAGTTCAACAACCTGCCTTTGCGGGATCAGGAGACGTGGTTCATCCGGGGCGGATCGGCGGGGGCGGCGCTTTACACCTTCCTGCAGCCGGGGGTCTACGCCTACGTCAACCACAACCTGATCGAGGCGGTGAACCTTGGGGCCACCGCGCATGTCATCGTGGGCGGCACCT
This sequence comes from uncultured Alphaproteobacteria bacterium, assembly GCA_963822435.1. Classification (GTDB taxonomy): domain Bacteria; phylum Pseudomonadota; class Alphaproteobacteria; order Rhodobacterales; family Rhodobacteraceae; genus JAUYQR01. The sequence continues at coordinate 934,595 of CAWGHN010000004.1, read as the reverse complement.
GGAACAACGATCTGATGGAACAGGTCGTGGCACCGATGGAATATGACGCGCTGCATGAGGGCCGCAGCGCGCTGCCGTAATCCACCGGAACCTTGGCGGGGTGGCCCGGTCCGCTCTTGGTCGCCCCGTTTCATTTTCATTGGCCGGAAAGGGTGACAATGCGACGCCGTGCAACCCTTGGTCTTTGTGCCGCCACAGCCGTTCTGGTTGCGGGCGGCACCTTGTTTTACTGGACCCGCACCATGCCGATCGAGCCGCCTGAAATGGTGCGGATCGCGGCGGGTGTGCAGACTTACCGTCCTGCAGGAGAATTCCGCCAAGGCACGCAGGTCGTCGATGCGCCGCAGGAAAAGCGGGCGGTGGGCGCGCTGGAGATCATGAAATATCAGGTGTCGGAAGCCGATTACGCGGTTTGCGTGGCTGAAGGTGCGTGCCGCACGGCCCCCACCGGCGGGGTGGCGGGCGCGGCCCAGACCGGCATCTCCTACGCCGACGCGACGGACTATGCCGCGTGGGTGTCGCGCCGGACCGGCGAAGCCTGGCGATTGCCGAGCGATGCCGAGTGGTTGCGGGCAGCGGGTGATCGGGCAGTGTCGGACGGGCTGGGTGATGCGTCGCTGGCTGCCGACCCCTCGCGCCGCTGGATTGCCAGCTACGCGCGCGAGGTGAAGCTGCGCGGCGCGGCGGATCTGGCGCACCATCCGCAGGGGCATTTCGGGCTGAATGACCGCGGTGTCGCGGATGTCGCGGGCAACGTCTGGGAATGGACCGACAGTTGTTTTGAAAACGGCACGCTGAGTGCCGATGGCCGCAGCATCGCGCAGCGGTCGTCTTATTGCGGGGTGCGCGCGGTGCAGGGCAAGCACCGTGCCTTCATCATCGAGTTCATCCGCGATGCGCGGGTCGGTGGCTGTGCGGCGGGCGTCCCGCCGGATTACCTTGGCTTTCGGCTGGTGCGTGATGGCGATGGTTGAGAAGGGCAACACCACGACACAGGCAACGCAAAAAGGCGGCCCGGAGGCCGCCTTTTTGCCTGTGGGTCACTCTGTCATTGGGCGACCTGGCCAAACAGCGGCTCGAACCGCGTCTTGGCCTTGCCCTTGTGGGTGACGGCGGCGGCGGCGTCGAGGTTGACCGGCGCGCCGGCCTGGATCAGGCCGACCATGCCCATCGTGTAGTGCGGCGTGCATTTCACGCCGTAGAGGCCTTCGGCGGTCAGGGTCAGGACATAGTCCTTGCCCATGTCGCTTTTGAATGCCTCGACCCCTTCTGGCAGCATGCCCTCGATCCCTTCAACGTTGTGGCCCTTGTCGGTTGCGATGAAAGTAACGGTGTCGCCGACGGCGGCCTTGACGAAGGCCGGCTCGAACACCATTGCGCCATCGGTGCCCTTGTTCAGAAGGTGCACCTCGATGTTTGCGGCACTGGCAGCGGTGGAGATCAGCATGGCGGCAATGCCGGTGGCGATCAGTCTGGAAAACATCAGGCGTCCTTTCAGGTGCGGTGGTGATTGGTCTTGACCCTGTTCTAGGCTAGAGTTCGCGGCAGTTCGTTGTGCTGCCACAACATGGGAAGCGACGTTTGCACAAACTTGACGAAAGCCTGCTGTCTGGCATTCCGCCGTTTCGCAAGCTGGAGCGGGCGCAGATCCGCGAGATCCTCGATGCAGCGCAGGCGCTGCGGTTCGATGGTGGGGTTGCGGTGTTCAGCGAGGGGATGGCGGTGGAGCGGTTCTTTCTGCTTCTGGATGGGCATATCCGGGTGGTGCGGACCACACCCGGTGGCGAGCAGATCATCGCGCTGCATATCGCGCCGGGGCAGTTGTTCGGCATTGGCGCGGCGATCGGGCGCACGACCTACCCCGCCACGGCGATGACGGCCGATGATTGTGTGGCGCTGGCCTGGCCAAACCGGTTGTGGCCGGTGTTCGTGGAAAGATACGAGGGCTTTGCCACCGAGACCTATAGGATCGTGGGCGACCGGGTCGGCGAGATGAACAACCGCATCGTCGAGATGGCGACCCAGCAGGTGGAGCAGCGCATTGCCAACGCGATCCTGCGGCTGGTTACGCAAACGGGGCGCAAGGTCGAGGGCGGGATCGAGATCGGGATGCCGATCACCCGGCAGAACCTGTCGGACATGACCGGGAGCACGCTGCACACGGTCAGTCGGCTGCTCAGCGGGTGGGAACGGGACGGGATCGTGCTGTCGGAGCGGCGCAAGATCACGGTCACGGCGCCACACCGGCTGGTGATGCTGAGCGGGGCTGCGGGCTAGGCACGCGGCGGCTGGTGTCGGGCAGGAAGGATCGGCGCGAGGCGGGCGAAGACCAAGGCAAGGCCCCGGCGTCCAAAGCGTGGCCGTCACCCAAAGGCCGGGTTCAGAGGGCAAAAGCACCCAAAGCGCTGGGCCTGACCGCCGCGCGCGCCTGGTGTGGCCCGGCGGGATGACGGTGCAGGTCCCGCTGGAAAAGAGGCGCTGAGGACGTCTCAGCCGCACCCGCACGACAAACGCAGGCACCAAGCGTGCAAGTGGACGGGCAACCGCGGTTCCACGCTTTGCAAGAAGCGCACGCGCAGGTTGCTCAGGATTTCGCTGCGCTTGGCGTTTCATGGGTCAGGGCGTCTTGCTGGCCGCGTCGGTCAGCGCTGCACGGAAGGTGGCTTCGTCAAGACCGTAGTCGTGGCAGGCGTCGGACACGCAATGAAAAGGTGCGATGGGGCAGCCGACGCAGGCCATGCCATACCCGAGAAAGAGCGAGGCCACCTGTGGCCAATGATCGAAGATCACACCGAGCGGAAGGTCTGGATCATCCATGTTGGGGCGGCGCATGGTGGCTCCGAAGCGGCATTGTGCCAGAGTATCAGCCTGCGGCCGGCAGGCCCGGGCGTCGTTGTGCTGGCGCAACGTCTGGCCGTTGCACGGGCGTCTTCGTGAGGAGAAGTGGCCTTGCGATGGCGGGGGCGGTGTCGCATCCCTTGCTGCGGGCGCTGCGCCCCCTGAGGATCGCGGTGGTGCCGTGGGTCACGCCCTAGCGGCCCCAGACCACCGCGTTTTCGTGACGTTTGATCAGATGCTTGAGGTCGTCAAAAGCGGTGTTGACGTAGCTTGCAAAACGGTCCGCCGCCTGCGACCGCTGACCTGCCGCGCGGCGCAGGATGCCAAGGCTGCGATTGGGCTGCGGAATGTCCAACGGCAGGACGGTGACCCGGTTTTCCTTGCGCTGGGCAAAGACGACCGAAAACGGCAGCACGGCCAGCGCATTGGTTTCGGCCATGTAGTTGATCACGCTCATCAAACTGCCGCCGGAGTAGCGGATGTTGATGTCCGACATGCCATTGGCAAGGAGGATCGAATGAAGATCGGACATCAAGGGCGAGCCGGGCAGGGGGGCGACCCAGGGGAAATCGCCAAGGTCAGAGATCTGAAGCCTGCGCTTGCGCAGAAGGGGATGGCCGGGGCGGCACGACACGATGTTGCGGCCCGGCAGAATTTCGGTGAACTCGAACCCCGGTGCGGCGTCAAGTGCGCCCATCGGCACGATGGCAAGGTCGATCAGGTCATTTTCCAGCGCTCCCGACAGGTCGGGCAGGTTGCCGTAGCTTTGCTGCACGGTCACGTCGGGTTCGAGGTTCTGGAAATCGGCGACCATCCGGCTGATCATCGCGTCCATGAAGAACGGCACGCCACCGACGCGCACCAGACCCTTGGTACCGGTCATGAAGCCCTTGACGGTATCAGAGGCGCGGCGCGAGGCGGTGAGGATGGCACGGCCGTGGGCGGCAAGCTGCGCGCCAAGGGCGGTGGCTTGCAGCGGGCGGCGGCCCTTGACGAACAACGGCTCACCGATCCGCGCTTCGAGCATGGCGAGCGAGCGGCTGACGGCGGGTTGGCTCAGGCCAAGGGCTTGCGCACCGGCGCTGACGCTGCCCGCATCCAGCACGGCGGCAAGCTGCATCAGATGGGCTTCGCTCAGTTTCATAGCAATGTGATATAGTATTGCGCGCAATTATCATCCAGCTTTTCATCGGAACGCGCCATCTTCTTTCTTGCGGGAGGGGAGGCCCGAGGACAGATGGATGGATCGGCTGACGCAAAGCTGCCTGACGTGCTGTCCGACCTGACCTTGCGGCTGGCGCAGGCAGGCGATGCGCGGCTGCCCCATGCGTTTCTGTCGGTGGTAGGGCGTATCCATGACCTGATCTCGGATCTGCGACCCTCGCCCGACGAATTGCGCGCTGTGATAGAATTCCTGACCGACGTGGGTCACAGCGCTGATGCGCGGCGGCAAGAGTGGGTGCTGCTGGCCGATGTGATCGGTGTTTCCACCCGTGTCGAGGATCTGAACTGCCCGCGCCCCGACGGGGCCACGCCGAACACCTTGCCGGGGCCGTTTTACCGCGAGGATGTGCCAGACCTACCGCAAGGCGCCACTCTGTCGCGCGACGGGATCGGCGAAGGCTTGGCGGTTGAGCTGCAGCTTTGCGGACTTGATGGCGCGCCGGTGCGCGAGGCTTTGGTCGAGGTCTGGCACGCGAACGCGCTGGGCCGCTATGAAAATCAAGACCCCGACTTGCAGCCGGAGTTCAATCTGCGTGGCCGGTTGCGGTGCGATGCCGAGGGGCGGGTGCGGTTCAGCACGGTAAAGCCGAAGGGCTACGCCTTGCCCGAGGATGGCCCGGTAGGCCGGTTGCTGAACGCGCTTGGCCTCAGGCTGGAACGTCCAGCCCATCTGCATTTCCGCGTCACGGCGCCGGGGTATCAGACGCTGACGACACATATCTTCGACCGCGCCGATCCCGCCATCGGCCATGACGCGCTGTTTGGCGTGCGCCCGGAATTGCTGGCCGACTTCCGCCCCTTGGGCGCGGGGCGGCATGCCCTTGGTCTAACGCTAGTTCTGGTGCGCAGCGGCGTGGCTGCAACGCCCATTCCACACTCCAAACGAAAGGAAGGCTGAACATGGCCCAGGCTCTCGTCAGTGGCTACCATCACCTGACGCTGTCCACCGATGGCGCGCAGGAAGACTATGATTTCTATACCAAGACGCTTGGCCTCTATTCGGTGAAGCGCACGGTGCTGTTCGATGGCACGATTCCGGTCTATCACCTTTACTACGGGTCAAGGCATGGCGATGCGTCGACCATCATTACCACGTTCCCGTTCAAGAAACCCGGCATCTATGGCCGTCGCGGCACCAACCAGAGCCGCACCATCATGCAGTCGATCCCGGTTGGCGCCGCGGATTATTGGGTGGATCGACTGAACGCCCATGGCATCCCGGCGACCAAGGGCAGCCGGTTCGGCCTGACGCGGGTGATCTTTGCGCACCCTTGCGGGATTCCACACGAGCTGGTGGAAAACCCCGGCGATACCCGCGCGCCGATCGTGAACCCTGCGGCGGGGACCACGGCGCAGACCGCCATCCGGGGCATCTATGGCGCTGGGGTCGCAGTCTTCGATATTGATTCGATGAACGAATTTGTCGAAGGCGGGGTCGGGCTGAAGCTGGAGGCCAACAGCGACGAAGGCCGGATGTATTCGGTCCCCGACAACCTTGGCCCGCATTCGGTGGTCGAGGTGATTGAGGATCGCATATCAAAGCAGGGCACCTGGATGCTGGCGGGCGGCACCATTCACCACTTTGCGCTGAACACCGGGACCGAGGAGAACCAGATCGCGCTGAAGGCCCGGCTGGAGGGTATGGGCTTTACCGACGTGTCCGAACAGAAGGACCGCAACTACTTCAAGTCGATGTATGTGCGGTCGCCCGGTGGCGCCTTGTTCGAGATCGCATGGACGGTGCCGGAAGGCTGGGCCAAGGACGAGGCGCCGGATGCCATCGGCCAGTCGCTGGTGTTCCCGCCGTGGTTCGAGGATCGCCGGGCCGAGCTGATGCTGGGTCTGGAAGCGGCGGACTTCTGAATGGCTGACGTCCTGCATTTCGGGGCAGCAGTGGCCGGGGCAAGGGCGCTTTGCGTCTTTGTGCATGGCCGCGGGCAAAGCCCCGAGGCGATGGTGGACCATGTGGTCCGCCATCTGCCGCAGGACGTGGCGTATGCGTTGCCGCGCGCGGCGGGGGGAAGCTGGTATGTGGCGCGGGCGGTGGATGCCTTGACAGACGTAACGCGGGCCGAGTTGGCCGCGTCGCTGTCGCAGGTGGAGGCGGCGATTGCAAACCTGCGGCGGGCGAGTGCGGCGCCCCTGTTGCTGGCGGGGTTTTCGCAAGGCGGCTGCCTGTCGCTGGAACTTGCATCGGCGGGGCGCGCGCGCCCGGATGCGGTGGCAGCATTGACCGGGTGCCGGGTTGGGCTGGCCAGTGACGACCGGCCTTTGGCGGCGGCGCCGGGCTTGCCCGTCTATCTGACGGGCGGCGACCGGGATCCGTGGATTCCGCTCGCTGCTTTTGCCGACGCGGCTGCGGATATGGGGGCGCAGGGTGTGGCGTTGCGGGCTGATGTCTTTCCCGGACGCGCGCACGAGGTGTCGGCGGCGGAAATCGCCATGCTGGCGGCGATGTTGACCGATCTTGGCGAGGGCAGGACGCCGCGGATGGAGGCGCCAAGATGACGCGGGATTTCACCTTTCCGGGGCTGACGACGCGGGTGATCTTCGGATCGGGCACGCTTGCTCAGGTGGGCGCTGAAATCGAGCGGCTTGGACATCAGCGCGCTCTGATCCTTTCGACGCCGCACCAGAGCGATCAGGCGCAGGCGCTGGCTGACAGTCTGGGGCCGCTGTCCGTGGGGGTGTTCGCGGGGGCGGCGATGCACACGCCGACCGATGTGACCGAAACTGCGCTGGCGGCCTACCGCGCATCGGGGGCCACTTGTGTGGTCAGTCTTGGCGGCGGGTCAACGACGGGGCTGGGCAAGGCGATTGCGGTCCGGTGCGGTGCCGATCAGGTGGTGATCCCGACGACCTATGCCGGGTCGGAGATGACCGATATTCTGGGCGAGACGGCGAATGGTGCCAAGTCCACGCGGCGCGATCCGGCGATCCGGCCTGAGGTTGTGATCTATGATGTCGATCTGACCTCGAGCCTGCCGGTGGGTCTGACCGTGACCTCGGCCTTGAACGCGATTGCCCACGCGATGGAAGGGTTCTACGCGCCCGACCGTAACCCGGTGGTCGAAGCGATGTGCCGCGATGCGATGTGGGCTTTTCAGCGTTCGCTGCCAGTGCTGGTGGCCGATCCGGTGAACCGCGCGGCGCGGGCGGATGCGCTTTATGCGGCGTGGTGCTGTTCGACGATGCTGGGGCAGGTCACCATGGCGCTGCATCACAAGCTGGCGCATGTGCTCGGTGGATCGTTCGGGCTGCCACATGCCGAAACGCACGCGGTGCTGTTGCCGCACACGACCGCGTTCAATGCGGCGGCGGTGGCAGAGTTGCTGGCGCCGATCTCGGACGTGTTCGGCGACCCGGCCGGCGCGGGACTTTGGGACTTTGCGCAGGGGCTCGGGGCGCCGATGCGGTTAGCCGACCTTGGCCTGACGGAGCCCGACTTGGACCGTGCGGCGGATATCGCCTTGCAGAACCCTTACTGGAACCCGCGGCCCTTCAGCCGCGACGAGATGCGGACCTTGCTTCAGGCGGCGTATGAAGGACGCCGTCCAACCAACTGACAAAACGGGAGGAATACCATGATTACCAGACGGAAATTCCTGCGCTCCAGCGCTGCCACCGGTCTGACGCTTGCCGTTTCGGGCCTTGCCGCGCCGGCCATCGCACAGGGTGCAAAGATCAAACTTGGCTACGTCAGCCCGCAATCGGGGCCGCTGGCCGGCTTTGCCGAAAGCGACGCCTACAACATCAAGGCGTTTCTTGCGACCGAGGCGGGCAAGAACTTCGAGGTGATCGTCAAGGACAGCCAGTCGAACCCGAACCGGGCGGCGGAAGTGGCCAAGGAACTGATCGTTTCCGACGAGATCGACCTGATGCTGGTCGCCTCCACGCCCGAAAACACCAACCCGGTGGCGACGACCTGCGAAGCCGAGGGGATGCCGGTGATTTCCACGATGGCACCGTGGCAGCCGTGGTTCATCGGCCAGCAGGGCAACCCCGGTGATCCGGCGTCGTGGAAGCCGTTCGACTTTGCCTTCCATTACTTCTGGGGGCTGGAGGACGTGATCGCGGTGTTCCTGAACATGTGGAACCAGGTGCCGACCAACAAGATGGTTGGCGGCCTCTTCCCCAACGACGGCGACGGCAACGCCTGGGGCGACCCGAATGTGGGCGTTGGCCCCGGCTTTGCGGCGGCGGGTTACAGCCTGACCGACCCGGGCCGCTACCAGAACCTGACCGACGATTTCTCGGCCCAGATCAACGCGTTCAAGGCGGCGAACGCCGAGATCGTGACCGGCGTGGTGATCCCGCCCGATTTCACCACCTTCCGCAATCAGGCGATCCAGCAGGGTTTCAGCCCGAAGATCATCACCGTGGCGAAGGCGATCCTGTTCCCGCAGTCGGTCGAGGCACTGGGCGAGGCCGGGCATAACCTGTCGTCCGAGGTGTGGTGGTCGAACACGCACCCGTTCAAATCCTCGCTGACTGGCGTGTCGGCGGGCGATCTTGCGGCGGATTTCACCGCGCAGACCAGCCGGCCCTGGACCCAGCCGATCGGGTTCATCCATTCGCTGTTCGAGGTGGCGACCAACGTCATGGGCCGGGTCAGCGACGTGACCGATGCCGAAGGCGTGGCTGCGGCGATTGCGGCCACCAGCATGGATACGATGGTCGGCAAGGTGGCGTGGGATGGGGCGAACCTGCCGCCCTTCGCCGCGGCCAACGTCTGCAAGACGCAACTGGTGGGTGGGCAATGGCGGCGCAATGCGGACGGGACGTTCACGCTGGTCGTCGTTGACAACCAGACCGCGCCCAACATCCCGACGGGCGGTGTGATGGAAGCCCTTGCCTGAGACCTTTCCCCCGGCCTGTAACGGGCCGGGGCCAACCGGAGCGGCGGATGAACCTTCTTGAGCTGCAGGACGTGTCGAAAAGCTTTGGGGCCTTGAAGGTCACCGATGCGGTGTCGTTTGCGGTTCCGAAGGGGCAGGCCTTGGGGATCATCGGGCCAAACGGGGCAGGAAAATCGACGCTGTTCAACCTGATTACCGGGAATTTCGCGCCAGACGCCGGGCGGATCACGTTTCTGGGGCAGGACGTGACGCGCCGTCCGGCGATGGACCGGGTGCGAATGGGCGTGGGACGGAGCTTCCAGATCCCGCAGCCGTTCGAGGGGCTGACGGTCTATGAGAACCTCGCCGTCGCGGCCAGCTTCGGGCGCGGGCGGTCCGAGGCGGCGGTGACGGAGGATTGCATCCGCATTCTTGAGGACACCGAGTTGTTGCAGCTGGCCAATACGCAGGCAGGGGCGCTGTCGCTGCTGGATCGCAAGCGGCTGGAACTCGCCAGGGCGATGGCCACGGGGCCGGAATTGCTGCTCTTGGACGAGATCGCCGGCGGGCTGACCGAGGGGGAGTGTCAGGCGCTGATCGCGACGATCAAGGGGCTGCACGCGCAAGGCATGACGATCATCTGGATCGAACATGTGCTGCACGCGCTGACGGCGGTGGTGGAGCGGCTGCTGGTTCTGGATTTCGGCCGGGTGATCGGGATCGGTGCGCCGGACGAGATCATGGCCTCGAAGGACGTGCGTGAGATTTATCTGGGGATCGAGGCATGATCCTGGAAACCAGAACGTTGACAGCCGCTTACGGGCAGTTCCGCGCTCTGTTCGGAGTTGACGTCGCGCTGGCGGCTGGTGAGACGGTTGCGATCATCGGGGCGAATGGTGCGGGGAAATCCACCCTCTTGCGGTCGATCACCGGGGTCATTCGCAACGAGGCGGGAATGGTGCTGCACCGGGGCGAACCCATTGGTGCGCTGCCAGCCGAGGTGGTGATGCAGCGCGGTATTGCGATGGTGCCGGAGGGGCGCAAGCTCTTCCCGTCGTTGTCGGTGGAGGAAAATCTGCTGATCGGCGGTCAGGTGCGGCGGACGGCGGGGCCGTGGAACTTGGCCTCGGTCTACGAGTTGTTCCCGATTTTGCGCGAAAAGCGCCTCGTTCCCGGCACGGCCCTTTCGGGTGGGCAGCAACAGATGGTGGCGATCGGTCGCGCGCTGATGTCGAACCCGGAGGTCTTGCTGTGTGACGAGATCAGCCTTGGCCTCGCCCCCGTGGTGATCCGCGACATCTACGCCGCGATGCCCCGCATCAAGGCATCGGGGGCGGCGATCATCGTGGTGGAGCAGGACATCGGGCGCGCGCTTTCGGTGGCGGACAGGGTTTACTGCATGATGGAGGGGCGGGTGACGCTGGCGGCCCCTGCCGCCACAGTCAGCCGCGAGACGATTCATGCGGCGTATTTCGGGGAAGCGGCATGATCTGGATCGACACCATCGTGCAGGGCATACTGCTCGGCGGTCTTTATGCCCTGTTTGCGGCCGGCTTGAGTCTGGTGTTCGGGATCATGCGGCTGGTCAATCTGGCGCATGGCGACCTGATCATCTTTGCGGCGTTTGCCATCCTGCTCATCACCTCGACCTTCGGGCTGAACCCGTTTCTGGCGGCGCTGATCGCGGCGCCCGTGATGTTCGTGCTTGGCTGGGCGCTGCAGCGGTTCGTGCTGAACCGTGTCTTGGGCAAGGACATATTGCCACCGCTTCTGGTGACATTCGGGCTGTCGGTCGCGCTGCAGAACGGGATGCTGGAGGCGTTCACGGCAGACAGCCAGCGGATTCCGGCAGGGCCGCTGGAAAGCGCGTCGGTGAACCTTGGGATCGTCACCGTGGGGTGGATGCCGCTGTTGACCTTTGCCACCGCCGTGGCCGTGATCATCGGGTTGAACCAGATCTTTTACCGCACCGCACTCGGGCGGGCGTTTCGGGCAACCAGCGACGATCCGGTGACGGCAAGCCTGATGGGAATTGCGCCGAAAAGCATCTTTGCCATCGCGACGGGGCTGGCGATGGTCGTGGTGACGATTGCGGCGCTGTATCTGGGAATGCGGGCGAACTTTGATCCGTCGATCGGTCCGGCCCGGCTGATCTATGCGTTCGAGGCGGTGATCATCGGCGGGCTTGGCAGTCTGTGGGGCACACTGGCGGGCGGCATCATCATCGGGGTGGCGCAGACGCTGGGGGCCGCGATCAACCCGGAATGGCAGATTCTGGCAGGGCATATCGCGTTTCTGGTGGTGCTTCTGGTGCGGCCGCGTGGCCTGTTTCCGCGGGCGGTGGACTGATGGCCTACCGCGTCGTCACCCGCACCCGGACCGGCAGCATCGCAGGGATTGCCGCTATCGCCCTGATCGCGGTGGGCTTTGCGCTGCCGGCATTGGCCCCGCGTGATGTGATCCAAGACCTGTTCACGATCCTTACGCTTTTGACGCTGGCGCAGCTTTGGAACTTGCTGGCGGGCTATGGCGGGTTGGTGAGCGTCGGCCAGCAAGCCTTTGTCGGGATTGGCGCTTATGCGATGTTCGCGGGCGTGATCCTGTGGGGGATGGACCCGGTTCTGGCCATTCCGCTGGGCGGGTTGGCGGCCTTGGTGCTGGCGGTGCCGACGGCGTTTTTCGCGTTCCGTCTGCAAGGCGCGTATTTCGCCATCGGCACCTGGGTGATTGCCGAGGTGACGCGGCTGCTGGTCGCACAGTGGAAGGCGTTGGGCGGTGGCACCGGCACGTCGCTGCCGCGCGAGGCGACGTCAGACATCATCGGGGTGGATGCGGTGCGCGCCCTGTTCGGTGTGCGCGAGGCGGCGGCGCGGGATATCCTTGCCTATTGGCTGGCGCTGGCGCTGGCGGCGCTGACCATCGCGGCGATCTACTGGCTTTTGCGCAACCGACTGGGGCTGGCGCTGGCGGCGGTGCGCGACAACACCGAAGCTGCGAAATCGGTGGGCGTCGATGCGCGGCGGATCAAGTGGGCGGTGTTCCTGATTGCGGCCTTCGTCACCGGCATAACCGGCGCGCTGATCTATGTGCAGACCGCCCGCATTTCGCCCGATGCGGCGTTCAGCGTGACGGACTGGACGGCGTACGTGATCTTCATCGTGGTCATCGGCGGGATCGGGCGGCTGGAGGGGCCGATCCTTGGGGTGATCGTGTTCTACGTGTTGCAATCGACGCTGGCCGATTACGGCGCGTGGTATCTGCTGACGCTGGGGCTGATCGCCATCGCGGTGATGCTGTTCGCCCCGCGCGGGCTTTGGGGCCTGTTGTCGGAGCGGACCGGCCTGCACCTTTTTCCCGTGCAAAGACGCCTTTTGCCAATCGACCCGATGTCGGGTCAGCAATCACCGAAGGGAGGATGACCTTATGACCAGTGAAACAACTCTTACCCGTCGCGATGCTTTGACGGCCGTTGCCGCAGCCGCCGCGACGGGACTTGCCACCAGTGCGGTGGCGCAGTCCGCCACGGATGACGACCGCAAGGCTATTGCCGAAAGCTACCTCAAGTCGCTGGATGCGGGCGGTGTGTCGCCAACGACGGGACTTGGGCTTTTTGACCACTTTTCCGAAGACGCCGAGGTGTTTTTCCCGAAATGGGGTGTGGCGCGGGGCAAGGCCGAGGTGATCCAGATGTTCACCGATGTGGGCGGGACGCTGAAGGGCATCAAGCACCATTACGATGGGTTCACCTGGTACATGAACGGCAGCGACAGCTTTGCCGTCGAGGGCACCAGCGAGGGCGAGCATCGCGACGGGCCGTGGGTTGCCGATACGCCGAAATGGGGTGCGGGGCGGTTTTGCGACTGCTTTACCGTGACGAATGGCAAGATCACCCGGCTTTTCATCTATCTCGATCCTGACTACGCGGGCAAGGATACCGCCCGCTACGGCTGGATCACCGCCTGAACTTTTCTGCCGCCGGTTTTGCCCGGCGGCAGCGTCAACCGCAGGGAAACGACACCATGACCGCAGATATCACCACCGACGTTCTTGTCATCGGCACCGGCCCGGCAGGGTCTGCCACAGCGGCACTTCTGGCCAGCTATGGGGTCGAGGTGATGGTGGTCAACCGCTACCGATGGCTGTCGAACACACCGCGCGCGCACATCACCAACCAGCGCACGATGGAGGTGCTGCGCGATCTTGGGCAGGACGTGGAGGCCGAGGCGATGATCCACGCCACGCCGCAGGACCTGATGGGCAACAACGTGTTTTGCGAAAGCCTTGCAGGCGAGGAATTGGGGCGGATGCAAAGCTGGGGCACCTCGCCGTTGTCCAAGGCGGAACACCTGATGTCGTCGCCTTGCGAGATGAACGACCTGCCGCAGACCTTCATGGAGCCGATCCTGTTCAAGACCGCCTGTTCGCGCGGGGCGCAGGCGCGGATGAGCACGGAATACCTGAGCCATGTGCAGGACGATGATGGCGTGACCACCACCTGCCGCGACCGGCTGACGGGCAAGGATTTCACCGTGCGGTCGAAGTTCCTCGTTGGGGCGGATGGCGGGAATTCGCTTGTGGCCGAGCACCTTGGCCTGCCCTTTGAAGGCAAGATGGGTGTCGGCGGCAGCATGAACATCCTGTTCCGGGCGGACCTGTCGCGTTACGTCGCGCACCGGCCAAGCGTGCTTTACTGGGTGATGCAGCCCGGTGCGGATGTGGGCGGCATCGGGATGGGTCTGGTGCGGATGGTGCGGCCGTGGAACGAATGGCTGATCGTCTGGGGCTATGACATCAACCAGCCCGCGCCGGTGGTCGATGCGGCGATGGCGACACAGGTGGCGCGGCAGTTGGTGGGCGATCCAACGCTGGAGATCGACCTGATCTCGGCCAACACCTGGACGGTGAACAACTGCTTTGCGACGCATATGCAGAAGGGCCGCGTGTTCATCATGGGCGACGCGGCGCACCGCCATCCGCCGTCGAATGGCTTGGGGTCCAACACCTCGATCCAGGATGGCTACAACCTTGCGTGGAAACTGGCGGCGGTGGTGAAGGGGCAGGCGACGCCGAAGCTCTTGGACAGCTATTCCGCCGAGCGCGCCCCGATTGCGCGGCAGATCGTGACGCGGGCGAACCAGTCGATTGCCGAGTTCGGCCCGATCTTCGAGGCGTTGGGGATGGACGGCGGTGTGGATCACGACAAGATCCAGCGCAACATGGCGGCGCGCTGTGATGCGACCCCGGCGGCCGAAGCGCAGCGCGAGGCTTTGCGCAAGGCGATCGAGTTCAAGAAATACGAATTCGACTGCCACGGGGTGGAGATGAACCAGCGCTATGCCTCAGGTGCCGTAGTGGCAGAGGGGCAGCCGCCCGTGCCGAATGGGGATATGGAATTGCACTATCAGCCAACAACTTACCCCGGTGCGCGTATCCCTCACGTCTGGGTCTATGACCGGACGGGCGGCAAACATTCGACGTTGGATCTGACCGGGAAAGGGCAGTTCACGCTTATCACTGGGATCGGGGGCGAGGCGTGGAGTGCGGCGGCCGATGCTCTGTCGGCGCGGCTTGGCATGCCGATCCGCGTGGTCAAGATCGGCCCGCGCTGCGCCATCGAGGATCATGGCGGCGACTGGGCACGCGCGCGGGAAATTCGCGATGCGGGCTGCCTTCTGGTGCGGCCAGACCAGCATGTGGCGTGGCGCAGCGACGGGTTGACGGCGAACCCGCAGGCCGATCTGGGCCGCGTTCTGTCCACCATTCTGGGGCATTGAGATGACAAGCGAACAGGGCTTCTTCACCGAAGCAAACTCGGCTGAAGTCGTCACCAGCCGCAACGCCAATGCCAAGGACGCGCGCCTGAAGGCGGTGATGGAGGTGATTACCCGCAAGCTGCACGAGGCGGTGAAAGAGATCGAGCCGACCGAGGAGGAGTGGTTCAAGGCCATCATGTTCCTGACCGATACGGGGCACATGTGCAACGAATGGCGGCAGGAGTTCATCTTGCTGTCCGATGTCCTCGGCGTGTCGATGCTGGTTGACGCGATCAACAACCGCAAACCTTCGGGCGCGTCAGAATCGACGGTGCTGGGGCCGTTCCATGTGGCCGATGCACCGGAATTGCCGATGGGCGCGAACATCTGCCTTGACCAGAAGGGCGAACCGATGCGGGTGCATGGCCGCATCCTCGACACCGACGGCAACCCGATCTCGGGGGCCAAGATCGACGTCTGGCAGGCCAACGACGAAGGCTTTTACGATGTGCAGCAAAAGGGCATCCAGCCCGAATTCAAC
Source organism: uncultured Alphaproteobacteria bacterium (assembly GCA_963822435.1). GTDB lineage: Bacteria > Pseudomonadota > Alphaproteobacteria > Rhodobacterales > Rhodobacteraceae > JAUYQR01. The sequence goes on along the minus strand of CAWGHN010000004.1, from coordinate 919,401 downwards.
CTGCGCGGTGTGTTCCGCACCGGCCCGGACGGCAGCTACCACTTCAGGGGGGTGAAACCGAAGTTTTACCCGATCCCGGACGATGGCCCGGTGGGCAAGCTGTTGGCGGCGCTGGGGCGGCATCCGTACCGACCCGCGCATCTGCATTACATCGTCGAGGCGGAAGGGTATGATCGGCTGGTGACGCATATTTTCGACCCGGACGATCCCTATATCCGCTCGGACGCGGTGTTTGGCGTGAAGGAAAGCCTGATGGCCAAGTTCCAGCCGATGGAGGATCCCGCCTCGGGGTTCGACGGGCCGTTCCTTGATCTGGCGTTCGATTTCGTGCTGTCGCGGAAAGGCCAATGACGAAGCCCTGCATCCTTTGTGTGGCGATCACCGGATCATTGCCGACCAAGGCGAACAACCCGGCGGTGCCGATCACAATCGCCGAACAGATCGAGTCGACGCACGAGGCGTTCGAGGCCGGGGCCAGCATTGCGCATTGCCATGTGCGCGACGATGCGGGCAAGCCGACCAGCGACCCGGACCGTTTCGGGCGGTTGATGGAAGGGTTGCGGGCGCATTGCCCCGGTTTGATCGTGCAGTTTTCGACCGGTGGGCGGTCAGGGGCGGGCAAGGAGCGGGGCGGGATGCTGCCCTTGCGCCCCGATATGGCGAGCCTGACGGTTGGGTCGAACAACTTTCCGACGCGGGTGTATGAAAACCCGCCCGATCTGGTGGATTGGCTGGCGTCGGAAATGCTCGCCTACAACATCAAGCCCGAGGTCGAGGCCTTTGATCTTTCGCATATTGTTCAGGCCGCCGTGATGCAGCGTGACGGGCGGCTGAAGGCCCCGATCTACGTGCAATTCGTCATGGGCGTGAAGAATGCGATGCCGGCGGACGAGCGGATCCTTGAGTTCTACATCGAAACGCTGAACCGGCTGGCACCTGGGTCTGAATGGTGCGCGGCGGGGATCGGACCGGCGCAATTGGTGATCAACGAGTGGTCGATTGCCAAGGGTGGCCATGCGCGGACCGGCCTTGAGGACAACGTGCGGTTGGACCGCGGCACCCTCGCACCGTCGAATGCGGCGCTGGTTCGCCGGGCGGCGGAGATTTGTGCGCGGCATGGCCGCCCGGTTGCGACGCCCGCCGAAGCGCGGGCGATCCTTGGGCTTGGGCATGGGTGAGCATCAGCCGGTGATCGGTTTGGTCATCAGGATCCACGTCTTGGCATCAACCTGCCAGTCGTCCTTGACCACCGGTCGCTCCGCCACCTTGCGGTAGCCCTTGCCGGCGTAAAGTTTGCGCGCGTCGGTGTGAGTGTCGGCGGTGATCAGGCTGATCGTGGCAAAGCCGCCGTCGCGGGCAAGGGCTTCGGCATGGGCCAGAAGCGCGCTGCCGCAGCCTTGGCCACGAAACTGCGGGTAGGTCGCCAGTACGTTCAGATACCATGACCCCGGTGCCAGCGCCTCAAGCTGCAACAGCGGCACAAAGATCGGCGGGGTGTCGGGCGCGATATCGGCGGGTGCATCTTCGGCCGGATAGCCAAGCAGGCAGGCAGCGACCTCGCCTTTCTGTTCGGCAAGCCACGCATTGCGGTAGGAAAAGCTGCCGGTATCCCGCGCCGCGCGTTCCTGACCGTAGGCCCAGGGGTCGCCCGCCGGTCCGACCGACCTTTGCCAGAAATGAAGCGGCAGATCATCCGCCGCCATGTTGATGAAACGGACAAGATGGGGCGCGTCGGCAGCCGTTGCCTCGCGGATCAACATGGGCGGTCCTTTCCTGCCGTGGTCCCCGCACTTAAAGCAAAAACCCGGGCGATCCGCAATGTCCGGGCCGAACAGGCAGCCTTGCCAGCATGGCGGTGGGGGCCTAGGACGGGGCGAACCTTGACCAGAGAGGACTGACATGAGCGACATGGTTTTCCGCTTTCCCGCGCCCGGACCCGAGCCGATGCTGACCGACCTGGAGGGTTGGACCAAGGTCGAGGGGCATCCGACGATGAAAACCTGGGTGCAGCACACCTCGATCGACGGCAGCGTGATCAGCGGGACCTGGGCGGCGACAGTTGGCACATGGCACGCCCGCTACAAGTTTTATGAATTCGTCCACCTGATCGACGGGCAGATCACCATCACGCCTGACGGTGGCACCCCGGTCACCCTGCGCTCCGGCGACGGGTTTGTCGTAGAGCCGGGGTTCACCGGCACATGGCGTATCGACCAGCCGGTCAGAAAGCACTTCTGCATAAAATTGACGTGACCCTCTGAGCGCCTGTTTCGCGCGGATGCGGGAAATGCTTGCCATATGGTATGACGCTGATACTGTACAACCGTTCAGTAGCGCCTCGACCGAGGAGATGGCATGTCCCGTGATCCCCGCTATGATGTTCTGTTCGAGCCCGTCCGGATCGGGCCGAAGCTGGCGCGGAACCGCTTTTTCCAGGTGCCGCACGCGTCAGGCATGACCAACGCCGCGCCGCATGTGCGGGCGGCATTTCGGGAAACCAAGGCCGAAGGCGGTTGGGCGGTGGTGTCGACGGGCGCCTGTTCGGTGCACCCATCATCGGACGACAGCCCGTTTCCCTTTGCCTCGCTGTGGGACGAGGCCGACCTGCGCAGCCACGCGCTGATGACTGATGCCGTCCACAAGCACGGTTCGCTTGCGGCGGTGGAGTTGTGGCACGGCGGGGCGGCGGCGGTGAACCGCACCAGCCGCCATGCGCCTCTGTCGCCGTCGGGCATCCCGTGGATGGCGACGCATGTGCCGTTCATGTCGTCGGCCCGGCCGAAGGTGATGGATGCGGGCGATATCCGCGAGCTGATCCGCTGGCATGCCGATGCGGCGGTGCTGGCGGAACGGGCAGGGTTCGATATCCTCTATGTCTACGCCGGGATGGGCTATCTGCCGTATCAGTTCCTGCTGCCCGAATATAACCAGCGCACCGACGCTTATGGCGGCTCCGTCCGCAACCGGGTGCGGCTGGTGGAGGAGTTGATCGACGCGGTGCGCGAGGCGACGGGCGGGCGCTGTGCGGTGGCGCTGCGGATGTCGATGCAGGAGTTGCGCGCGCGGCCATCCGAGGTGGCGCCGACCGAGGCGCATGAGGTGATCGGACACCTGAAGGATGCGCCGGACCTCTTTGACGTCAAGATGGACTATTCCGCATTCGATTGCGCGGCCAGCCGCTATACGCCTGAAGGCAGCCACGAGGCGGTGGTCGATTTCCTGAAATCGGTGACCGACAAGCCGGTGGTAGGCGTCGGGCGGTTCACCAGCCCGGACACGATGGTGTCGATGATCCGCCGTGGAGTGCTGGATTTCATCGGCGGCGCGCGACCGTCGATTGCCGACCCTTTCCTGCCGAAGAAGATCGAGGAAGGCCGTGTCGAGGACATTCGTGAATGTATCGGTTGCAACCTGTGCATTTCCTCATGGCACGATGGTGTCTGGGTGCGCTGCACGCAGAACCCGACCGCGGGCGAGGAATGGCGGCGGGGCTGGCATCCCGAGGTGGTGCGCAAGGATGGCGCGGGGTCCGTACTGGTCGTCGGTGCCGGCCCGGCGGGGCTCGAGGCTGCGCTGACGCTGGCGCGGCGCGGGCATCAGGTGGCGCTGGCGGACCGGGCACGCGAATTTGGCGGGCGCTTGCGCTGGGAAAGCCGGTTGCCCGGGCTTGGCCAGTGGCACCGCGTGGTGGATTACCGGATGGGGCAGTTGCGCAAGTTGCCGAACGTCTTGCTCTACCCCGAAAGCGATCTGACGGCAGAGGACGTGCGCGAGTTCGGGGCCGATCATGTAGTTGTGGCCACAGGCGCGCGCTGGTTGCCGCATCTTTGCGGGGCGAACGAATTGCCAGCGGGGCCGCTGGTCGCACCGCGGATCTACACGCCCGACGATCTGGCCGCAGGGGTCGTGCCAGAGGGGCCAGTCGCGGTCTTCGACTACGACAATTATTACCTCGGATCGGCGGTGGCGGAGTCGCTTGCCCATCTTGGCGTGACCTACATCACCACGGCGGGGGCGGCGGCGGCCTGGGGGTTCATGACCAACGAGCAGCCCCTGGTGCATCAGTCGTTCGCGGCCAAGGGCATTGCGCTGCGGACGCTGGAAGTCGTGACCGGCTTTGACGGCGAGGAATTGCGGCTGGCGCAGATCTTCAGCGGCGAGGAGCGGCGCATTGCGATGCGGTCCTTGGTGATCGTTGGCTACCGGGCGGGCGGCAGCGCGCTGCACCAGGCGCTGGCGGTGGATGCGGTGCCGGGGCGGCTGCATCTGACGGGGGATGCCAATGCACCCGGCGCCATCGTCCATGCAGTCTATCAGGGCCACAAGACGGCGCGGGAGTTGGGGGTGGCGCAGGTGATGGTGCGGCGGGACGCACCCTTTGCCGCGCGGGATTTCCAGATCCCACAGGCCGCCGAATGAGCCGGGCCGAGGGACGCAGGCGGCAAGCTGACCGGGCGGTCGGCGGGGTGCCGCAGCGGCCCTTCGGTCAGGTGGAACGGCTGATGCCACCCGTCAGGGTGATAACCGACGATCAGGTGGCCGCGATCCACGCCGCCGCGCTGGATGTGCTTTCGCGGCAAGGGATGCGCGTCCTGCATCCGGCTGCGCGGGAGTTGTTCGCCGGTGCCGGGGCAGAGGTGCAGGGCGAGACGGTACGGCTGGATGCGGGGCTCGTGGCCGAGCGGCTGACGACGGTGCCTGCGGGCTTTACGCTGGAGGCGCGAAACCCGGCGCGGAACCTGAAGGTTGGCGGGGGCTGGTGCGTCTATGGCGCGGTCGGCGGCCCGGCCTATGTGATGTGCAACGACAAGGGCCGCCGTGACGGCAGCTTTGCCGAGATGTGCGACTACATGCGCCTGATCCAAGCGCTGAACGTGATCCATCAGGAAGGCGGCGGGCCGTTCGAGCCCTTGGACTTGCCCGCCAACACTCGGCATCTGGACATCTATCACGCGCAGATCCGGCTGGTGGACAAAAGCTGGCAGACCCAGACCCTCGGCCACGCCCGCACGGTGGACGGGATCGAGATGGCCGCGATCATGCTGGGGACGACGCCCGAGGGGCTGCGGGACCGGCCGGTGCTGCTGGGGATCATCAACACGAACTCTCCCCTGCAACTTGACGTGCCAATGGCCGAGGGGTTGATCGCGATGGCGGCGCATGGGCAGGTGAACGTCATCACGCCCTTCACGTTGGCAGGCGCAATGGCGCCGGTCACGCTGGCGGGCGCCCTGGTCTTGCAACATGCCGAGGCGATGGCAGGGATCGTGCTCACCCAGATCGTGCGGCCGGGGGTGCCGGTGATGTATGGCGGCTTTACGTCGAACGTCGACATGCGCAGCGGTAGTCCGGCCTTCGGGACGCCCGAATACGCCAAGGCGGCGCAGGTCTCGGGCCAGCTTGCCCGCCATATCGGTGTGCCCTTCCGGTCGTCAAACGTGACGGCGGCGAACGAGGTGGACGCGCAGGCGGCCTACGAATCCCAGATGGCGCTGTGGGGCGCGCTGACCGGCGGTGCGCATCTTCTGAACCACGCGGCGGGGTGGCTGCATGGCGGGCTGACCGCGAGCTTTGAAAAGCTGATCCTCGATGCCGAGATGCTGCAAATGATGGATGCCTATTTCGAGCCTTTGGCGACCGACCCCGGCGCGCTGGCGCTGGACGCGATACTGGAGGCCGGGGCGGGCGGGCATTTCTTCGGCACGGCGCACACGATGGCGCGGTATGAAACCGCGTTTCATACCCCGATGCTGTCGAACTGGGACAACCATCCGAACTGGCTTTTGAAAGGCAGCGTCGACGCCCGCACTCGTGCCAATACGGTCTGGAAGGACTTGCTGGCAGCGCATGTGGACCCGGTTCTCGACCCTGCTGTCGATGAGGCGCTGAGCGCCTATGTCTCCCGCCGCAAGGCCGAAGGCGGGGCTCCGATGAACTGATGGGCAAGGGCATGGATATCCGCACCGACTATCCTTTCGACCTGATCGAGGAGGAGAACATCTGGGTTCCCATGCCCGATGGCACACGGCTGGCGGGGCGGCTCTGGCGGGCCGAAGGGGCAGGGCGGGTGCCGGTCATTCTGGAATACCTGCCCTACCGCAAGCGTGACGGCACGCGGGCGCGGGACGAAAAGATGCACCGCTACCTCGCGCGGCACGGCTACGCCTGCCTGCGGCTGGACATTCGCGGCACGGGCGACAGCGAAGGCGTGCTGCACGACGAATACTCGGTTCAGGAACAGCTGGATGGGGTGGAGGCGATCGACTGGATGTCGCGGCAGGAGTGGTGCGACGGGCAGGTCGCGATGTACGGGATCAGCTGGGGCGGCTTCAACGGCTTGCAGATCGCCGCGCGCCAGCCACCGGCGTTAAAGACGATCATCACGGTCGGCTCGACCGATGACCGCTATGCCACCGACATCCACTGGGTCGGCGGGTGTCTGTCCAAGGACAACTTCGACTGGTCCTCGACGATGTTCGCGATGCAGGACTTGCCACCCGATCCGGTGATCGTGGGCGAAGCGTGGCGCGCGATGTGGGCGGCACGGCGCGAGGCGAACCGGCCCTGGATTCTGCACTGGCTGGAGCACCAGTCCCGCGACGACTATTGGCGGCAGGGGTCTGTCTGCGAGGATTTCTCGAAAATCACCATCCCGGTCTATGCGGTATCGGGCTGGGCCGACAATTACTCCGAAGCGGTTCCGCGTCTGCTGGCCGGGCTTTCCGGGCCGCGCCGGGGGCTGATCGGGCCGTGGGCGCATTCGTTCCCCCATTCGGTGACGGTGGAGCCTGCAATCGGCTGGCTCCAGGAAGTGCTGCGCTGGTGCGACCACTGGCTGAAGGGGCGCGACACCGGTATCATGGATGAGCCGATGCTGCGGGCCTGGATGCAAGACCATGTGCCGCCGCAAACCTGCTACCGCGAACGGCCGGGGCGCTGGGTGGGCGAGGACCAATGGCCGTCGCCACGCATCCAGCCGCAGCGCATGGCGCTTGGCGCGAACGGTCGTCTGGGCGGGCAAGGATCGGGAACGGCCAGCATCTGCTCGCCGCTCTGGGTCGGGCTGACGGCGGGCGAGGTTGGCCGTTACGGCGACGAGGCGGAGTGGGCGACAGATCAGCGCGAGGATGACGGCGGGTCGCTGGTCTTTGTCACCGAGCCTTTGGCCGAGCCTCTGGAAATCCTTGGCGCGCCGCAACTGCATCTCCGTTTTGCCAGCGACAAGCCCTTTGCGCTGGTGTCGGTGCGGGTAAACGATGTGGCGCCGTCCGGTGCCTCGACCCGCGTTGGTGTTGGCCATCTGAACCTCTGCCACCGTCACGGCCACGGCACGCCGCAGGCGCTGGTGCCGGGGCAGGTGGAGACGGCGGTCGTCGATCTGGACGACATCGCACATTCTTTTCCCGCCGGGCATCGGATCGCGGTGTCGATATCGACCGTCTACTGGCCCATCGCCTGGCCATCGCCGGAACTGGCGACCCTGACCGTCCACCTTGGCGACAGCGCGCTGGAACTGCCCGTCCGCCCGCCCCGCGCCGAAGACGCAACCTTGCGCGCCTTCGACCCGCCCGAGGCTGCAGAGGCCGACCCGCAGCACGATCTTCCGCCTGATCCCTCGGCCCCGGTCATCCGCCGCACGGTCACACGCGATCTATTGACCGGCGAGAGCGTCGTGGACTTTCCGCGCTGGAATTATGCCATACAGTTGCCAGCCATATGCCAGACGCATGTTGGCACCGGTCTGGCACGCTACCGCATCACCGAAGGCGATCCGCTGAGTGCGACTTGCGAGACGCGGTATACTGTGCGGATCGAGCGACCGGATGGCGTGATCACCCATGAAAGCGAAGGCTCGCTTACCTGCGATGCCACGCATTTCATCGTGACCATGCGCCTGCGGATCACCGAAAACGGGGCGGAGGTCTTTGCCCGCGACTGGAACGAAAGGATACCGCGTGACCATATCTGAGCGCACAGGCGGGCCGCGCTGATGCTGGCCTATGCGATCCGGCGCGTGGGGCTGTCGCTCCTCATCCTGATCGTGGTTATGACGGCCATGTATGGCATGGTCTTTCTGGTGCCGGGCGATCCGGCGTCGCTGGCGCTGGGCCCTCGTGCGACCCCGGAACTGAAAGAGGCTCTGCGCGAGCGGATGGGGCTGGACCAGCCGATCGTTACACAGATTTCCCTTTTCTTTGGCAATGTGTTGCAGGGCGATCTTGGCACAGATGTCTGGTCGAAGCGCCCGGTGCTGGAGCAGATATTGGAGGTGTTTCCGAACACGCTGATCCTTGGCGTAGTGGCGCTGGGCTGGGCGCTGGTGCTGGGCGTGCTGCTCGGCTGCGCGGCCGTTGTCTGGCGCGACACGGCGGTGGACCGTTTGCTTGGCGTTCTGTCGGTCAGCGTGATTTCGGTGCCGTCCTTCGTGATTGCGATCTATGCGCTGATCGTTTTTGCGGTCTGGCTGAACTGGCTGCCTGCCATCGGCGCGGGCGAGGCGGGCGACCTTGGCAGTCAGGCCCGCGCGCTGATCCTTCCGGCCTTTGCGCTGGGGCTCGGCTGGGTGGGGTATCTCGCGCGGCTCGTTCGCGCCTCGATGCTGGAGGTGATGGAGGCCCCCCACATCCGCACCGCCCGCGCCTTCGGCATGTCAGAGCGCGACATCGTCTTTCGTCATGCCCTCCGGGTGGCAATCGTGCCGACCATTTCCGTTCTGGCAGTTGGGTTTGGCGGGATTCTTTCAAGTGCGGTCTTTGTCGAAAGCGTGTTTTCCCGCCCCGGCATCGGCACGCTGATCACGGCGGCGGTGGAAAAACGCAACTATCCGGTGGTGATGGGCACGGTGCTGTTCATGACAGCCTTTTACCTGATGATCGTTACCGCCGCCGATCTTTTGATCGCACGGCTTGACCCGAGGGTGCGCGATGTCCTTCGTGGTTGACCCGGCTTTGCCTGCCAGACGCGGCATCGGACGTGCGCTTTTGGCCGATCCGATGGGGCTGGCGGGACTGGTCATCGTGGTCAGCTTCGTCGCAATGGCGCTGCTGGCGCCGTGGATCGCGCCCTACGACCCGATTGCGCTGGATGTGAAGGCAAAGTTCCTGACGCCTTCGGCTGCGCATTGGGCGGGGACTGATCATCTGGGGCGGGACTTGCTGTCGCGGATCATCTGGGGCGCGCGGCTGGCACTTGGCATTGCCATCACCTCGGTCGGGATTGCGGGGGTGATCGGGATGGTGCTTGGGCTGGTTGCCGGATACGGGCCGCGCTGGCTGGATAGCGGGCTGGTGCTGGTGTTCGACAGCCTGTCGTCGCTGCCGATGATCTTTTTTGCGCTGGCGGTGATCACCGTGCTTGGGCCGGGCACGCTGACGCTGATCCTGGTGATCGTACTGGTGTCGTTTCCCGCTTATGCGCGGTTGATCCGGACCCAGACACTGACGCTGGCCGGGGCGGATTACATTCTGGCGGTGCGTGCAATGGGGGCCGGGCCCGGGCGCATCATATTTCGCCACCTTCTGCCCAATGTGGCCGGGCCGCTGGTGATCCTGATCTGCATGGACATTCCGGTGGTCATCATGCTGGAAGCGGGCTTGAGCTACCTGAACCTTGGGGTCAAGCCGCCGTCGCCGTCCTGGGGAAACATTCTGGCCGAGGGCTACACGTCGCTGCGGCAGGCGCCGCATGTGGTGATTGTCGCGGGCATCCCCTTGGTCCTGGCGACGTTGGGATTCACCTTTCTGGGCGAAGGGTTGCGCGACGTGCTTGACCCGCGCGCTGCGGGAAGGCGATGGGCATGACGGTGGTGCTTGAGGTGCAGAACCTGTCGGTCGCCTATGCCATGCCGGGCGGGGCATTGCAGGCGGTCAGGGATGTGTCGCTGTCGGTTGCGCGGGGCGAAGTGCTTGGGATCATGGGCGAAAGTGGCTGTGGTAAGTCTACCCTCGCTGCCGCTATGATCAACCTTCTGCCGCCGGCCGCTCGGGTGGGGCAGGGCACGGTGCGGCTGAACGGGACCGACATGCTGCGGTTGGCCCCGGCGGCACAACGCGCCCTGCGCGGCCGGTCGGTTGCGATGGTGTTTCAAGATCCGATGACCGCGTTCAACCCGGTTCTGACCATCGGGCAGCAGTTGACCGATTTTGTAGGTGCGCATGACGCGTCGCTGGCCCGGCCAGACCGGTTGGCCGCAATGCTGGACAGGGTGGGCATCCCTGATGCCGCGCGCTGCCTTGGCCGCTTTCCGCACGAGTTGTCGGGCGGGATGCGGCAGCGGGTTGCGATTGCCGCGGCGCTGCTGATGCAGCCCGACGTGCTGATCGCGGACGAACCGACCACCGCTCTGGACGTGACGATGGAGGCGCAGATCATCCACCTGCTGCGCGATTTGCGCACCACGTTCGACGGGGCCATCGTGATCGTCACGCACCATCTGGGTGTGATCGCCGAACTCTGTGACCGGGTGGCGGTGATGTATGCGGGCGAGGTGGTTGAGGAGGGCGTGGTCGACGCGATCTTCCACGATCCGCAGCATCCCTATACCCGCGCGCTTCTGGCCTGCGACCCAGCGGTGGTGGACCCGTCCTCGGGCCGTTTGCCGACAATCGCCGGGCGATTGCCGGACCTTGTGGTCCCACCGCCGGGCTGCGCGTTTGAGCCGCGTTGCGGGGTGGCGCTGGCAGTTTGCAGGCAGCCGGTGCCGCGCCGGGTGATGGGGCAGGGCCGGTCGGTGCTCTGCCACAGGGGGGCGGAATGATCCCGGTGCTGGAGGTGCAGGACCTTTCGGTTGATCTGCCGCTTGGCGGATTTCTGTCACGCGCTGGGTTGCCGATCCTGCAAGCAGTGACCCTCTCGGTCGGGCGCGGGGAAAGCGTGGCGCTGGTGGGCGAAAGCGGGTCGGGCAAGACCACGCTTGCCCGCGCGGTGATGGGCTTGCAGGCGATCAGCGCCGGTTCGGTGCAGTTCGACGGCACGGCGGTGGCAGGGCGCGACGGGTTTGCCCGCCTTCGCCGCGATGCCGCGATGATGTTTCAGGACGCCACCGCCTCACTGTCGCCGCGCCTGACGGTGGGATATCTGGTGACCGAAGCGTTCCGCATTCATCGCCAGCCGCTGCCCGACCCGGCCCGCACGGCGCGCGAGTTGCTGGCGACCGTGGGCCTGCCGCCCGCCATCGCGCACCGTTACCCGCACGAATTGTCGGGCGGGCAGGCGCGGCGAGTGGGGGTGGCGCGGGCGCTGGCCCTGAAACCGCGGCTGGTGATTGCGGATGAGCCGACGGCAGGGCTTGATGTGTCGGTGCAGGCCGAGGTTTTGAACCTGATGGCGGACCTGCGCCGTGACATGGGTCTTGCCTATCTGATCATCACCCACAACCTTGCCCTTGTGCGCCATGTCGCGGACCGGATCGTCGTGCTTTACCTTGGCCGCGTGGTTGAGGAGGGGCCGACGGCTGAGGTCTTTGCTGCCCCCGCGCACCCCTACACCGCCAGCCTGATTGCCGCTGAACCAAAGCCCGACCCGCGCAAACGACGCGCCGATCTTGCCATTCGGGGCGAGGTGCCCTCGATCCTGCGTCGCCCGAAGGGCTGCGAGTTCCATACCCGCTGCCCTTTGGCGCGCGATTTCTGCCGGCTTACCGCGCCCGACCTGCGCCCAACCACCACCGGGCGTCTTGCCCGCTGCCATTTCGCCGATCAACATCAGGAACAGGGAGACCACCATGCACTGGAGCACTGACCGTCGCGGATTTCTGAAGACCGCCGGGGCAAGCCTTGCCGCCGCAGCCGCCTTGCCGCGCTTTGCCTGGGCCGCCGAGGGCACCACCTTGCGGCTGCGCGTCAGCTCGGATTTCCAGGTGCTGGACCCGTTCGGCATCATTGGCGAACTGGACGACATCATCCCGCGCTGCACGAACGTGACGCTGGTGCGTCTGGGTGACATGCGTGAGGGCAACCAGTGGCGGCCCTGGGCTGCCGAAAAGATCGAATGGCTGGACGCCACGCGCCTTGCCTTCACCTTGCGCGACGGGCTGAAATGGACGGGCGATTTCGGTCCGGTCACGGCGGCGGATGTGAAGTTTTCGTTCGAGCGGATTGCAGGGTCCGACAGCGCCTGGGCCTATCAGTTCGAAAAGCTGAAAGAGGTCGAGGTGATCGACGACCGCAGCGGCGTGATCCACCTGACCGAGCCCTTCGCGCCTTTCCTGATCATAGCACTACCTTATTACGGTGGTCATATCGTCAGCCAGAAGGCGGTCGAGGCAGCCGGAGGCAGCTATACCACCGAAATTCCTGCGCAATGCGGACCCTATCTTTTCGATACATGGGAGCAGAACCAGAAGGTCACGCTGAAGGCAAATCCCGACTGGACAGGCGAAAAGCCGGCCTTCGAGCGGGTGGAGTTCTACATCGTCACCGACGATCAGGCGGCACAACTGGCCTATGAAGCCGACGCCTATGATTTTACCCGCGTGGCGGTGGGGGCAGCAGCACAACTGAAAGGCGCGATGCCCGAAGGGGCCGCGTTGATCGAAGCGCCGGGCACGCGCTATGCGTGGCTGACCATCAACATGAACGCCGAACCCTTGAAGGACATCCGGGTGCGTCAGGCGATCCAGTATGCCTATGACGGGCAGGCGGTGCTGGACGGCGCCTATGACGGGCTGGTCGCACGGTCGACCGGTGTGGTGCCGCCGACGTCCGGTTATGCGCGGGCGCAGAACCTGATTGCGCGGGATGTGGAAAAGGCGAAGGCGCTGCTGGCCGAGGCAGGGTCCGAGGGGCTGGAGCTAAACCTCTACGCCCTGACCGACGGCACCAGCCAGACCATCGCCCAGATCATCCAGGCCAATCTTGCAGAGGCTGGCATCACCATCAACATCCAGCCGGTCGAGGATGCCGCCTACTGGGCGCTTGGCGACAAGACCGCCGGCGAGGGATACAAGTCGGTGGAACTGGTGTTGATGAACTTTGCCGGCGGCATCGATCCTACGGAGAACCTTGTGTGGTTCCGTCCCGACCAGATCGGCATCTACAACTGGTCATTCTTTGACAATGCGGAGTATGAAAGCCTTTACCAGGCCTCTACCACCGAACAGGACATCGAAAAGCGCCGCGCGATGTTCAACACGATGGAGGATCTGATGGAACAGTCGGGGGGGTTCATCTTCATCTGTTTTGAGCCCTATCTGGCACTTCACGACGCCGATCTGGTGCCGGTGATCCTTGCTGACGGGCACCCTGACCCGGTCGCGTTCCGCACGGCCTGACGGAGTGGGCGCTTGACAGACCAAACTCGCAAGAAAGCCCGCCTATCCGCCGAGGACAGGCGGGCGCTTTTGGAAGATGCCGCCTGCTCCTGCATCGCGCGCGGCGGCATCCGCGATTTTACCGTCGACAAGATTGTGGCCGAGGCGGGTGTGTCGCGCGGGTTGATCACGCATCATTTCGGGTCGATGGACGGGCTTCTGGCGGCGGTCTACAGCCGGATGTACGGCGAATGGATTGCCGCGATTTCTGCCCCGCGTCCCGGTCTTGCCCCGATCGACGCGCTGATCGAGGCGCTGGTGTCGCCCGCGCTGTTCAGCCGGGATGTGCTGAACGTCTGGCTGACACTTTGGGGCGAGATCGCCACCAACCCGGTGTTGCGCGCCGAACACCGTGCGCGCTACGGACAATACCGTGCCAGCATTGCCGCCGTGCTGCGCGAGGCTGCCCCTGCGGCAGCGGGCTTTGACGCCGAAGCCGTCGCATCGGCCTTCATCTGTCTGGTCGACGGCCTTGGCGTGCAGCGCTGCGTGGAGCCGACGCTTCTGTCAGAAACCGACGCCCGTGCTGCCTGCTGGACGCTGCTGCGCCCTTATCTGGAAACTGCCGTGACTGAGTAAATTGCCGTGGCGCAATCCTGACAAGGCGCGCGCCGTCTGTGGGCGATGAACTGCGGTCAGCGACCTTGTGGCGACTGTCATGCCAACTGCAGCCAGGCCGGAGGGGCTGCGGGCGCTGATCCGGTGCGCGCCGTTTCAGCGCAGTCTGCCAGTGACCCAAAGCGAACGTCGCGGCCCGACAGACCGGGCGCGTAGTGCGCGTATTTGCCCGAATTGGTCATCAGGCTTCGAGCCTGCGGGGGCAGAAGCGGTTCGGTGATCGAACACCAGCAAATGTCAGGAAATACCTGCGCCCCGAACGCCTCAAGCCGCGCCAGCGTGCCGTCGGCGCGGGCCTGGGTCAGCACATTCTGGCCAACCGTGACGATGATTGCGGTGCCTTCGGCCCGGTGCCCATGCGCCAGGTCGGCCAGCGCACGGCATTCAGACAGGGAAAAATGCGGGCTTCCGAAGGCAACAAGATCAATCTTCCGGGGGCCTCGGTTCAGTTCGGCCCAGACGCGGGCAAGATCAGCGCGGCTCACGGTCACATTGTCAGACGGTTCTGGAAAATCGCCCGCTTCCGGCGTGTGACCTGCAACATGCAGCATCGGCGCGGCAGAGGTGGTGCCAAAGGCCGCGCACATCGCCTTGAGGTCGTCCCGCGATGGCGTGGTCGCCTCAAGCCCGGTCAGCAGGGGGATACTGTTGGGCGCCAACTGCCCGGCAATGTAGCCGATCATCGGCCAGAGCGCGTCGTCATGGCCGGGCGGCAGGTCGATGTGAATGCGCAGGCGCGGGGCACGGTTGGAGGGCAGGTAGACGCCAGACAGCGGCGCGCGGCCGGTCATCGCGATGAAGAGATCAAGGTAGTCGGGGTGTTTCACGGTGCGGGCCGCAAGCACGGTATTGGCGAAGATGACCGCGTTGGATTCCGACCAGCCGATGTTTTCGCCTGCTTCGGGGGCGGTTTCCAGAAGATAGGGCGCGCAGGTAAAGGTGGGGCGGGCGCCCATCTTCACGTATGCGTCTGCCAGTCGTGCGGCGCGAAGGCCGAAGTCGGGCGGCACGCCTTGCGTCCGCCAGTTTCCGTGATCGACAGAAATTGCATTCATCGTCGTGGGAACCAACACGCGCCCGCCCATTTCCGCCATCGTTTCGGCAAAGCGCAAATTGGCGGTATTGGCCAGAATACAGCCGTCGATATGACCCTGTGTAACATCGACCAGGGCGGTAGCACCTTGAAGTGCGGCCATGGCGCAGATCACCTGCATGGCGATGCGCCGGGCGGGGCCGTCGGTCCCGGCCAGCATCGCGCGGTCGGTGGGGGTAAGGTCCAGCGTTGCCACAGGCAGCGGGTTCAGCGGCAAGGCCGTGCCGTCGACGATCAGGGCGGTGTCGGTCAGTTCGGCAGTGTGGGCTGCTGCGGCAATCGCGAATTCATCGGGTGACAGCCGGATCACCGGGACGGGGCGGTCGAACATCCGGCCTGCGATCATCGCACCAAGCGTGACGACATCCTCGGCCTCGCGGAAGATGAACGCTGCGGGCGCGATGCCATTCAGCGCAAGGTCGAGCATGACGCCGCTGCCGCTGCAAGACCCGCGCGTCGTCGGCATCACAAGGACTTTTCCTGCAATCGACTGTCCGCAAAGCGGATGGTGTGCGTCGATCACGATGCCGGTCAGGGGATCGACCCCACCCCAGAAACTGAGGCCTTCCGCGCAGGCCAGAACCGGGCCGGACGCGGCCCCAGGGATAATCGCCTGGTTGGTCATCTTGCGGCCTCTGCTAGCGGATGTTGGACAGGAAATTGCGGGTTTCGGGGTGCTGTGGCGCGCTGAAGAATTGATCCGGCGGCGCAATTTCGGCCAGCACACCCTTGTGGAAAAACGCCACCCGGTCAGATACATCGCGGGCAAAGCTCATTTCATGCGTGACACAGATCATCGTCATGCCTTCGTTTGCCAACAGCTTCAGAGTGTCGAGCACCTCGCCCACAAGCTGCGGGTCGAGGGCGGAGGTGACCTCGTCAAACAGCACATAGGCTGGCGACATGGCCAGCGCGCGGGCTATGGCCATGCGTTGCTGCTGACCGCCAGACAGGCGTCCCGGATAGACCGACAGCTTGTCGGCCAATCCCACGTGGGTAAGTTGCTTGACCGCGATTTCTTCGGCTTCGGCCTTGCTCATTCCCAGCACCTTGCGCGGCGCGAGGGTGACGTTTTCCAGAACGGTCAGATGCGGAAAGGCGTTGAACTGCTGGAAGACGATGCCGATCTTGCGGCGCAGCAAGTTCAGGTCGGTGGTCTTGGCGTGAACTTCCACCCCGTCAACAAGGATCGTGCCGGAATTGATCGGCTCCAGCCCGTTGATGCAGGTCAGAAGGGTTGATTTGCCAGATCCAGACCCCCCGATCACAGACACCACCTCGCCCTTTTCCACGCTCAGGTTGACGCCTTTCAGCACTTCGAGCGGGCCAAAGGATTTGTAGACGTTCTTTATCTCAATCATTTTCGCGCCACCTTTTTTCGAGCTGGCCACCCAGACGGGCTATGGGAAAGCTCATCAGAAAATAGATCGCGCCTACGACCATCAGGATGAACATCGGTTCTTGCAGCCGCGTGACAAGGATCTGACCCGATCGAAGCAGTTCGATCAGACCCAACCACAAAACCAGCGCGGAGTCTTTCATCACGCCAAGGGTCAGGCCGATCCAGCTTGGCAGGGCCACCCGCAGGGCCATCGGAAAGACGATGTAGCGCATGTCCTGACCCCAGCTCAGCCCCAGCGACCGTGCGGCGCGGCGCGTCACCGTCGGCACCGCGTCAATCGCGCCGCGCACGATTTCGGTGCAGTAGGCTGATGTGTAAAGCGCCAGCACAATGCACGAGGTGGCGAAGGGCGGCATGTTCAGCCCGGCAATCGCCTGAAAGGCATTGGCGAGGACCAACTGGATAAGCAGGGGAACCGACCGGAACACATCAAGCACAAAGATCAGGGGCAGGGCGGCCCATACGCTGATCTGCGCGCGAAGCACGCCAAACAGCAGCCCAAGCAAGGTGCCGCCCGTCACCGCAAAGAAGGTGACGGCCAGCGTCATGCCCGCGCCCTTGATAAGGAACATCAGGTCGCTCAGGGTCAGTGCGGTGTCAAACATTGGCCACCCCCTCAATACCGGAACAGACGCGCGGCCATAAGGCGTGCGCCAAGGGTCACCGCCTTGGCGATCAGGTAGTAGATCACCGCCGCAATTGCGAAGATTTCAAAGGTTCGGAAGCTGCGGACGTTGATGTCCTGCGTCACGCCGGCAAGATCGCTGTTCATTCCTACGGTGACGCCAAGCGATGTCATCAGGATGGCCCAGACCATCTGGTTGGTCGTAGGAAGAAACGCGATACGGAACATCTGCGGCATGATGACCAGGCGAAACGCCTGAAGCGAAGGCATGCCAAGCGACCGGGCCGCGCGCAATTGGGTGCCGGGAATGGCGCGCAAGGCGCCGCGAAAGGTTTCGGCCAGATAGCCGGCGTTGTTGAAGGTGATGCCAGCCAGCAGGGCTATATAGGGGCTAAGATGGATCCCGAACGAGCCAAGGCCGAAGTGCGCCATGTAGATCTGAAACAAGGCGGGCGTGTTGCGCGACACCTCGACCCAAGCGGTGGCTGGCGCCGAAACCCACGTCGACCGGGAGTTTCGCGCGACCGCGAGGACCACCGCGAAGACGATGCCCATGGCCATCGACATCAACGCGATCTGCAAGGTCACCAGTGCGCCATCCAGTAGCAACGGAAGCTTCTGAAGGGCTTGGCGCCACTGAAAGGTATAGTTGAACATTCTGGCACGTCCTCGTTGCGGAGGGTCCAAGTTAGAAAAGAGGGCGTTGTGCCCTCTTTTCCGATTTGGCGTCAGATCATGTCAACGGTAGACGTTGTCGATTGTCAGTTTTGGGGCGGCCCCACCAACCCATTTGTCATACAGCTCTTGATACCGGCCCGAGCGGACCTGCTGGTTGATGAACAGGTCCAGATAGTTGAGCATCCCGTATTCCTGACGCAGCGCGATCAGGCCGACATAGTCCACGGGGTAGGGGGCATCCCCCTTGATGACCAGCCCTTCGTATTGCCCGCTTTCGACGATCGAAGAAGCCACGGTGGACGTGACGACCGTGGCGTCGATCTGGCCCTGCGACAACGCGAGGAACACGTCGGCCTGGCTTTGATAGGGACGGAACTCACCCGCGCCCCAGCCCTTGACGTTTTCTTCCAGCGCGATGCCTTCGAAGGTGCCGCTGACCGAACCGACAGTCTTGCCGTTCATATCTTCGAACTTCTCGATCCCGGCGCCTTCGCGGGTCAGAACCACGTTGGTGAAGGCAAAATAGGGAATGGTGAATCCGACCGTCTTGGCGCGCTCCAGCGTGTCAGAGGTGGAGGCCACACCAATATCGACACGACCGGAGACAAGCGCGGGAATACGGTCGGGGAAGGGCGTTTCGACAATCTCGGCAGTTACGCCCAAGGCCTTTGCAAGATCGTTGCAATAATCGACGTCGAAGCCGATCGGGTTGTTATCCGCGTCGCGCGACCCCATGGGCGGAAAATCAAGCACGACCGCGCAGCGCAGCGTTCCGGATGCCATGATGTCGTCAAGCTTGTCTGCGGATGCCGCAGTTCCAAGGCATGTTGCGGCAAGTAAGCTGCCAAGAATGATGGATGTTTTCATCTGTAACTCTCCCGTTGGTATCATTGTTTATTGATTCGACAGGCCGTTATCCTGAACAAACTATGTTCTGCGACCCCGTGTGGCACAAGATAAAATCTAAGAAATATACTTTTTGTATACTAAGTCCCGGGCACATCCACGCGGACGGCTGGGTTTCACACGGCTTGCGGACTGTCCGGGCGCTGTGTGATCGAATCCGGCCGCATGGCTGAAAAATCGTTGTCAGACGCCAGAAAAAACGGCGCGATTTCAGGCCTGCCCGGTTCGGGGGCCCCCTCAGTGGCGAAACGCTGGAGAGGTGTTGATCTGCCTGCGGTAGCCCCCTAATCATGCAGTCGACCGTGAGGGGGCTTTCGATGGATGACACTGCCGCTGCCATACCCGAACGCAAGCGCGGCTCTGGGGTCAAAAAGGCCTACGACCTGTTGCGCACCGAGATTCTGGACCTGACCCTTCCGCCCGGAAGCCCGATCGACGAGGTCCAGTTGGCAGAGCGGCTATCGCTGTCACGCACCCCCATTCGTGAAGCCTTGGCGCGACTGGCCACAGAGGGTCTGATCGACACGCTGCCGAACCGATCGACAATGGTGTCGAACATAGATTTTCTGAACCTGCACACCTTCTTTGATGCGATCACGCTGATGTACCGTGTGACCACCCGTCTGGCCGCGCAGAATTGGCAGGCGGGCGATCTGGAGGTGATCAAGGCCCACCAGCGAGACTTTGCCGCCGCTGTCGCCAACCACGATGCGCTGGCGATGATCGGGACGAACCGCGATTTCCATGCAGCCATAGCCGAAGCCGGGCGGAACCCCTATTATCGGGCGCTGTTCGAGCGGCTGCTGGACGATGGTCGGCGGCTTTTGCGCTTGTACTACCAGTCCTTCAACGATCGCCCGCCGCCCTCGGTGATCGAAGAGCACGAAGATATCATCGCGGCGATAACCGCCCGCGACGTGGAAACCTCGGACCGTCTGGCCAAGGCTCATGCCGATCAGATCGTAACTCAGATCCAGAAACTGCTGTCGTGGGATCAACGGCAGAACATCCAGCTCTAGGCCGCAAGGAACCTGTCGACAAGAAATATACATTATGTATTATAGCGGAAGAGCGAATCCGGGCACCGCCCCGCCGTACGCTTTTGCGATCATCGGACGTTGCCACAGGAGCCCCGCATGAAGGCCGATATCTTTTCAGGTGTCATTCCCGCACTGATGACCCCTTGCACACCGGACCGCGCGCCTGATTTTGATGCCTTGGTCCGCAAGGGCAAGGAGTTGATCGCTGCGGGGATGTCCGCCGTGGTCTACTGCGGGTCGATGGGTGATTGGCCGCTCTTGACCGACGCGCAGCGGATGGAAGGGGTGGAGCGTCTCGTAAATGCGGGCGTCAAGGTGATCGTCGGCACCGGCGCAATCAACACAGCGTCGGCAGTGGCGATTACCCGGCATGCGGCCAAGGTCGGTGCGCATGGCCTGATGGTCATTCCCCGCGTGTTGTCGCGCGGCCCCTCGCCTGCGGCACAGCGGGCGCACTTCAAGGCGATCCTGTCGGCGGCACCTGATCTGCCGGCGATCATCTACAACAGTCCCTACTACGGGTTTGCGACCCGGGCGGACCTTTTCAACGCCTTGCGCGCCGAACATCCAAACCTGGTGGGTTTCAAGGAATTCGGCGGCCCGGCAGACACGCGTTATGCTGGTGAATTCATCACCTCGGCTGATGATGACGTGACCTTGATGGTCGGCGTGGATACCGGCGTCGTGCATGGGTATGTCAACTGCGGCGCTGTGGGGGCAATCACCGGAATTGGCGTCGTGTTGCCGCATGAAGTGCTGACACTGTGCAATCTTTCTCGGGCGGCTGCTGCGGGAGACGTGGAAGCACGTCAGAAAGCGCTGGAGCTTGAGGCCGCGTTCCAGGTGCTTTCCTCCTTTGATGAAGGCCCGGATCTTGTGTTGTATTTCAAGCATATGCTGTTCTTGCAGGGCGAAATGGAATATGCGCTGAACTTCATCGAAACGGATGAACTCAGCGCAAGCCAACGCGGCTACGCCGAGGCGCAGTTCAAGTTGTTCAAGACCTGGTATGCCGAATGGAGCCGGCAAGGCGGTGCTGTTGCGCGCTGCAAGGGCTAGGCGCGGCAGGGGCGGGTGCGTTCAGGTCAGCCCGGCAGCCCGTAAATGGGTCATCAACTGCTGATGGTGGATATCGTGCACGAAGCGCGGAACCAGGCCCGGTGTCAGGTTCTGAAGCGTCAGGTCGGGATGTTCGCGCTTGATCCGATCGACCGCCCGGGTTGCCTCATCATCCAGCCCAAGCGCGGCCGCCGAGGCTGCCAGATAGACCGCACCGCGCAGAAGCCCCGGTTTGGCCCGCATCGCCCGGCGGGCGTTGTGCAGGGCAGCGGTGTAGTTGCCGGCGGCGAACTGCGCCACTGCGGCCGTGTGATAGCGCCAGTATGACACCACGTCTTCGTCGCTCAAGCGGATGGCTTCCTCCACCTCGGACAAGGCCTCGCTGATGTAGCCCATCAGGGCGTAGTGTTCGGCAAGGTCGGAATGCAGGGTGGAATACCGCGGGTTGAGCTGGATTGCGTAGCGCAATTCTTCGACCGCCGCTTCGTGCTGTGCATCGTTGCCAAGAGCCCAAGCCAGAACGCAGCGGGTGAACACGTCTTCGGGAACCGCCTGCGCCACGCCGCGCGCCAGTTCGATTGCCCGGCGGACGGTTACCACATCCCGCGCAATCACGCCTTGCACCATCGCGCCGGTCAGGGCCAGCGACAGCACCCGCTGCGCGCGCAAGCTTTTCGGATCAGTCTCCAGTGCCTGTTCGGCAAGGCGGATCGCGTCTCGCAACGAAGGGGCGGTCAGTTCGTAGTAACGACAATGCGCTTTCAGCACCAACAGCCGAACGGAAAAATCATCGACGGGCGTCAGATCACGCAATTGCCAGCGGTGGTGAAGGCACTCAAACCTGGTCGCAAGCGCGACGCATTCGGCGATACCCTCCAGCGCAGACACCTGGTCGTCCAGCGAGATGCGGAACCGCTCGCCCGAAAGGTGGCGACCGGTCGCGCCGTCTGTGACCCGCGTGATAAGCTGGATTTGCGACCCGCCTGCCAAAAGGCTGCCGCTGAGCACTACATCCGCGGGATCTGACGGCTGGCCATCTTGCAACACGGTAATTTCGTTGATCTGCGACAGTTCGATCACCGTTGCTTCCAGCAGACCCTTCAGAAAGCCATCAAGCCCGGTTGTCGCAGACAGGTTTTCGAACAGACGCACGCGGACCGTCATCTTGCTGCCCCGCGCGCCAATTATCGCGGTGCCTTCACTCCGCTCGAAGGGCAGGGAATCCAGAATGCGTTGCCGGATGCGTTCGCTTTCATGGCTGGGCCCAACACCATATTCCCGCGCCAGCATTGCCTTCATCGATTCAAACAGCCGCAGCGCCTGATCCCGCTGCCGCCGAACGGCATAAAGTTCCATGCCAAGCTGGTAGGTCGCCTCGCGCGTGGGGTCGATGTCCAGCAGCTTGCGCAGCAGCGTCAGACCTTTCTCGGGCGGGCAGGTCCGGGCCGCTTCGTGCAGCGTTGGGACGGCGACCGTTTCGATCCTGCCTCAGGTGGCAGCGGCCCAATCGTCGAAGATCGGGCTTCCGGAAAAGAAGCCATCCATGAACGGGCCTTGGTAAAGCGAAGAAATCTGGTCGCCAGCGTCGCTTTTCTGGCCTTCGCAAAGCTCGATCAGGCTCACCACGTCGCAGCAAAGGCCACCCGGCGCCAGCCCGACATGATCACGGTCCGACAAAAGCAGATCTTCTTGGCCGATGGGAAGTTTGCGGATCAACGAAATGGTCTGACGCAGGCTGTTGCGGGCTTGCGTGCTTGGCCGATCGGGCCAAAGCAGATCAGCCAGTTTTTCGCGCGGGGCCCGCTGGCCCGGCGCAAGGCAAAGATAGGCCAAAAGCGCGATAGCCTTTCGGCCGGGTTGGGCCAATGCAACGCCCGCGCTGCCCCGGATGTCGCAGGCACCAAGCAATCGCAACTGTGCCCGGGGATGCGCAGGATCATCGCGAATGGCCGCTTCCCTTCAATTCCCGGATTGTCTTTCCACGATGTGTGGACTGTCCTTGCACGGTCAACAAAAATTTACGCGCATATAACGTTTGCGCAGAGGAAAATTGACGCTCCAGCAAACCCCAGCGCGCCGTCCCGATGCGTTCGCATAACGCCTGCCCATTATGGTCAGGGGACAATTATTGAGAACGCATGATTTTGGAGGGTACATGGAGTGCTTTATGCGCCGTATTGGGCGAGGTGTTTCGGTGGCCGTGTGTTGCTGGTCCTTTGGCTACGGCACTGGTCACGCCGCTTGTGCGGATGTGGCATTGGTGCTGGCGATGGATGCATCGGGCAGCATTTCAGACGCGGAATTTGCAATTCAGAAGGCCGGATATGTGGCGGCCTTGATGGACCCGGTGGTGCAGTCGGCTTTTGACGACGCCGGGGTGGTCGACCTTGCATCGCTGTTCTGGGCCGACAGTGCCTACGGCGTTCAGATCGTCTCGTGGCAGCGCGTCACATCAAGTGATGACCTTGCGGGCTTTGCCGGTCGACTGGCTGCAACGGCACGCAGGATCAGTGGCAACACCGACATCGGGGTTGGCATCCTGGCCGCGACGGAACTGTTCGAGGAAGATGGACGATGTGCAGACCGTAGGGTGCTGGACATCTCGGGCGACGGGCGCGCCAATACGATGACGGGGCGTTCGCGCGGCGTCGCGCTTGAACCTGCGCGCATGAACGCCCTAGACCGTGGCATAACGATCAATGGCCTTGCCATTGCCGACAAGGACGCGAGGCCTGGCGAATACTACCGCTCTGCGGTGATCGGCGGCGTCGGATCCTTTGTGATCGAGGTCGAAGGCCTGGAAACCTTTCCCGCCGCATTGCGCCGAAAACTGCATCGCGAATTGCTGGCACTGAACGAGGTGGTCTGTCCACATGCGGTTGGCCCGGATTGCAGGCGATACTGACCGATGTTCCCCGAGACCCTGCCGAGCGACAGGCCGGAACCTGATGGCACGACAAGACAGAGGTAGTGTCGCTGCCCTGTCGCAAAACGCAAGATCAACCGGGCGCACACCGCCATGGTGCGCAAGACGGATGCTTTTGTCGTGACACGGTGTAGGTCGCCGCGTGTTACACCGATACCCCGAAGATACGGCCGACACCCGCCGTTATCGCCATCGCGGCCGCACCCCAGAAAAGGACCCGGGAGGTTGCCCTCAGCTTCGGCGCCCCCCCGGCATGCGCGCCGATCGCCCCAAGCCCGGCGAGGCTGATCAGCGTGGCAATCACCACCGCGGGAATGATCTGGGCCTCCGGGGCCACCGCCGCCGCAACCACTGGCACGGCCGCCGCAACCGTGAACGTCAGCCCCGACGCAAGCGCCGCCTGCAGCGGGTTTGCAGCGTGAACTTCGGAAAGACCCAGTTCGTCGCGGACGTGGGCGCCCAGATCATCCTTCTCGGAAAGTTCGCGGGCGACCAGCGCCGCCGTCTGGGGCGAAAGCCCGCGGGATTCGTAGATGGAGGCCAACTCCCGCTCCTCCGCTTCGGGCGTGTCGATCAGGGCCTGCCGTTCGCGCGCGATGTCGGCGCGTTCGACATCGGATTGCGACGAGACCGAAACATATTCGCCCGCTGCCATCGACATGGCCCCCGCCGCAAGGCCCGCTGCCCCGGCAATGAGAATTGCTGCACGGCTCGGGTCCGCCGCAGCGACCCCCACGATCAGCGATGAGACCGAGACGATCCCGTCATTCGCGCCAAGAACGGCCGCGCGCAGCCACCCTGCGCGGTCCAGATAGTGCAATTCCTGATGGGCAGATTGATAGGGAAGCTTCATGGGTCATCCTCGGGTATGGTCGCCAGCGTGTTAGACGCGGCGTTTTGAACGATGTCTTTGCGCTAAATCAGTTTGGGCACGGTTTGCCTGCAACGCCATGCCAATGCAAAGCTTTTCAGGTTCATCGCGCTGATGGCGGGCCGCTAAAGATGGCAGATGCCATGAATGACGCAAATCGCCGGATACTTTCGCGCCACTGTGTTACGCTAGCTGAACTTCAGAACGCGAGGGATTGTGATGCTAGGGTCCGAAAACAAGACGAAATCCCGGTCGACGCGTGAAACGGCTGGTGAGGATCTGATGAAAGAATTCCAGCAGCTTCGCGCCGATGTCACGTCATTGGCAGAGTCATTGCAGCGCTACGGCGCCCTGCAAGCCGAGGACCTGGCAACGCGCGCCAAAGCTGTGACCGGGGAAGCGCCGGACGAGGCGCTGCGCACCATTCAAGAGATGCGCCAAAGGATTGAAGCGCTGCAAAAGGGGCTGGAAGGGGATGTACGTGCGCACCCTTTGGCCTCGCTGGCCGGGGTGCTATGCCTTGGGGTGCTGGTTGGTCTGCTTTTCTCGCGTCGGAATTGAGCCGCGGTCGCGCGGTGATGGCACGGATCGGCGTGCAGATCGGGCTGGCCCTGATGATGGTGCTTGCAGGCCTCGCCGGCGGGGTGCTTCTGGTTGGCGCTGCGATTGCGGCGTTGGTTCCGGTGACGGGGCTTCCCGGTGCGCTGGGGCTCGTTGGTCTGGGGTTCTTTGGATTGGCCTTGACGATTGCCCTCGTCCTGCGGGCACAGGCGCGGGCCGCGGCGAAACGGCGGCAAGCAGCGGCATGGTTGACGATGCTGGTCGATCTCGTCCTTCTGCTGATGCCGAACAAGAATAGACAGCGGCTGGAGGCGTGGGCCGCAGCCGGGGTTGGGATTGCGGCACTGATCGCCCTCCTTTTGACCCCCGAGAAAGACCCGGACACATAACGGACCCAAGCCTCATTGATCTTTGTCAATGTGGCCGAAAGAGTTCGGCCTTATGCCCGATTGAACGCCAGAGCCGCGCCTTGCGTCTGTCTGTCTGGCTCGGTCGGATCGACGGCAAGCGACAAAGGCAGCATGAATGGTCCGCAGATCAGCCAGCAGCGAAGCCACGGACCGCGCCGCTACAGCGTCCCTGCTTACGATGAACGACCTGAAGGTCTGTTGCGATCCAGACCTGCTGGATTTCAAGACCACAGCGTCTTTGGAACCCTTGAACAGTCTGATCGGGCAGGATCGCGCCTTGGGTGCAATCCGCACGGCGGCGCGGATCCGACATTCCGACTTCAACCTGTTTGTCCTTGGTCCCAGCGGGGCAGGGCGCCATTCGGCAGTGCAAACCCTGCTCGAAGCCGAAGCAGCAACACGACCGGTTCCATCGGACTGGGTCTACGTGAATGACTTTGCCGGTCCGGATCGGCCCAAGGCTGTCGCAATGCCACCCGGTACCGCGCGACCTTTGCAAAAGGCAATGCAAGCGTTGGTCGATGATCTGGCCAACGACATTCCTGCCCTTTTCGACTCGGAGCAATACCAAAGCCGCAGAAGCAGCTTCGAGCAGCGGCTGGCAGCGCGCAAACAGGACACCTTCGAAAAGCTGGTGGAAAAATCGCATCAGCGCAACGTGACGATCCTGCGAACGCCGATGGGGTTCGCCATCGCGGGTGTGCGCAACGGCGAGGTGATCAAACCGGATGACTTTGCCAAGCTGACCGAAGACGAGCGCCACAAGATCGAAGCCGCCGTCGATCTGACCGAGAGGGATCTTGAAAAGTATCTCAAGTCGATCCCACGACTGGAAAAGGACCATCGCGCGGCAGTTGCCCTCTTGAACGCCGAAATGGCCACTCAGGCGGTGGATGATGCGCTGGAAAGCGTGTCTGCCGCGTTCAGTGGCATCGAGGCGATCACGCAGCACCTGTCAGCACTGCGGGCGGATCTGATCGAAAACGCCGATTTGTTTCTCAGTCTGGGCAATCGACGGCAGGAAGGTCCGTTTCCAGTGGCCAGGACGGGTGTCCACGAAGACCCAGCACTTCACCGCTATGCCGTCAACGTCATGGTCTCGAACGATCCTTCAACCGCAGCCGGCGCCCCGATTGTCACCGAGCCTTTGCCATCGTTGGCAAATCTGATCGGCAAGCTGGATCATATCTCGACGATGGGTGCGCTGGTCACTGATTTCACGCTGATCCGGCCTGGTGCGCTGCATCGGGCGAACGGAGGCTTTCTTGTTCTCGATGCAATGCGGTTGCTCAGTGAACCCCTCGCATGGGAGGCGCTGAAGCGCTGTCTGGAAACGCGTGCCATCAGGATCAGCTCTGCCGCTGAAATGCTGAGCCTGATCTCGACCGGCTCCCTTGAACCGGAGCCGATCCCGCTGCAAGTGCGGGTGGTGCTGGTTGGTGACGCGCTGCTGCACCTGTTGCTGACGCTGCACGATCCCGATTTCGGGCGCTTGTTCAAGGTTGGGGCCGATTTCAGTCCCGACATGCCCCGAACGCCCGAAAGCGTGGTCCTGTTCGCCCGCATGGTCGCCGGAGCATGCAAGCGAGACGACCTTCGCCCGGTCACCCGTGACGGGGTGGCCGCGCTTGTCGACGTTGCGGCCCGTGCCGCCGAGGATCAGGGCCGGATGTCGTTGCGGATCGGTGCCTTGTGGGATCTGTTGCGCGAGGCCGACTTTCTTGCCGCGTCCGGCGGCAAACCCGTCATTGACGCCGAACAGGTCGCCGCAGCCCGCGCGGCAGCCGAGCATCGCACAGACAGGGCGCGCGAACGCCTGCAAGACCTGATCCATGAAGGCACGCTGATCATCTCCACGTCGGGCAGTCATGTCGGGCAGGTCAACGGACTTACCGTCACCAGCAGCGGGCCTTTCAGCTTTGGTCTGCCGGTGCGCATCACGGCACGGGTGCGCATGGGCAGCGGAAAGGTCATCGACATCGAGCGGGAAGTGAGGATGGGCGGGCCGATCCATTCCAAGGGCGTGCTGATCCTGTCGTCCTATCTTGCCACACACTATGCGAGCGACGTTCCCCTTTCGCTTTGGGCCAGTCTGGGGTTCGAACAAAGTTACGGCGAGGTAGAAGGCGACAGCGCCTCGGCAGCCGAGCTTTGTGCACTCTTGTCGGCATTGGCCGGCATCCCGATTTCGCAATCGCTCGCGATTACCGGTTCGATCAACCAGATGGGCGAGGTGCAACCGATCGGCGGGGTCAACGAAAAGATCGAAGGCTTCTTCGACACCTGTAGCAAAGGCGGTCTTACCGGCCAGCAGGGCGTGCTGATCCCGCGCCGCAATGTCCGCAACCTGATGCTGCGCGCCGATGTGATCGAGGCCGTGGCGCAGGGCCGGTTTAGGATCTATGCGATCTCCCACATTGACGAGGCGATGGAAGTGTTGACCGGCCTGCCTGCAGGCGCCCGCAGCGGCAACGGCGCTTTCGAGGACGGCTCGGTGAACGCCAATGTCGAGACGCGGCTCAGGGATTTCGCCAATGCTCTGCGCGATTTCATGAAACCTTCGGACACAGGCCCAGAGACCGACACAGATGAATGACGCCGTCTTTGCCCCTCGGCCGCACCCGAAACGCGAGCCCACCGTGGATAGTCTTGCCGAAGCCTGGGTCTGCGGTAAACCAATCTTGAACATGGGCAAAATGAACGAAGCGGGCGAAAGTGATCGCCCGTTTATCTTCTTTATGTAGCTAGGAAGCTTTGGCTCCGGCGGTAGGGATCGAACCTACGACCAATTGATTAACAGTCAACT
Source organism: uncultured Alphaproteobacteria bacterium (assembly GCA_963822435.1). Classification (GTDB taxonomy): domain Bacteria; phylum Pseudomonadota; class Alphaproteobacteria; order Rhodobacterales; family Rhodobacteraceae; genus JAUYQR01. Next base: position 891,097 of record CAWGHN010000004.1, on the reverse strand, counting down.
GCTCTACCGCTGAGCTACGCCGGAACACGGGGGCCGTATAGCAAGGTGTGTATAGGGCGGCAAGGGGCAAAACCGGCAAAACTGCGGGTTTGCTCATGCGGTCTGGAAAATCGCTTCCGGGCCAGGTGCTGGCGTGGCACTGACCAGATTTCTGCCATGCAGATCAATCAGATGCGCCAGGGTGTTGCGGCGAGCTGCTGGCATCAGACTTTCCGGCGTGTCGGTATAGACGCGCGCCGTCAGTGCGGCCAAGCCCATCGGGCCGCTGTCCAATGCGGTGCGGATTGCGGCCTCGCGGGCACGGCGGTGGGCAAGAAGTGCGTCGATGCGGTCGGCGGGGGTATCCACCGGCTCGCCATGCCCCGGCAGCAGGCGGCGCCACGCCCCGGTCTGCAGCCGTGCGAGGGATGCCATGTAATCCGTCATGTCGCCGTCGGGCGGCGAGACGAGGCTGCTTGCCCAACCCATCACGTGATCGCCGCTGAACAGAAGGTCGCCTGCCGCAAGGCAGAGGTGGCCGCCGATGTGGCCCGGCGTATGCACAGCCGTGACCGACCATGTCGCGCCGGAAAGGGTTTCGCCGTCTGCGAGGCGCCGGTCCGGGCGGAAGCCGTGGTCCAGTCCTTCGCCGCCTCCCGGTGCAGCGCCACCTGCAATCCATCGCGCCATCACCGCGCTGCGCCCGTCGGTCGCACGCCCGAAAGCCAGCACCTCTGCCCCGGTCCGGGCGGCCAAGGCCGGTGCCAGCGCGGAATGGTCAAGGTGTGCGTGGGTCACGACGATATGGCTGACCCTCTCGCCAGTCTCGAGTGCCGCGATGATCGCGTCCAGATGCCCGGGCAGCGCCGGTCCAGGGTCGATGATCGCCACATCACCGCTGCCGATGATGTAGCTGTTGGTGCCGCTTGCGGTCAGGGGCGACGGATTGGCTGCGCGCACCCGGCGCACCCGCAGCTCCGGGTCGGCGATGGCTTCGGCCAGACCGGCCTTTCCAAGCGCCGGCGCTGCGGCTAGGCTTTCGGGCGATGGCTCTGTTTCCACGTATCCTCCCGCGCAGCCTTTACGGGCGTGCCGCCCTGATCCTGATCGTGCCCATCGTCGCGATCCAGCTTGTCGTGTCCACCGCATTCATCCAGCGCCATTATGAAGGCGTCACCCGGCAGATGACGCAAGGTGTGGCAATCGACCTCGGCTTTCTTCTCGAAGAGGTGGCCAAGGGCACATCGCTTGCCGAAGCAAAGCAGCGGGCCGTAGCGGTTGGCGGGCCGCTGGAGTTGACGGTCACGCTGCCTGCCGGCCCCGATGCGCCGACCGCCGACCGTCGCGGTGCGTTCGATCTGTCGGGCGGCGTCATCATCGACACTCTGCGCACCCAGTTGCCCGGCCTCAGGGCGGCCGACGTGACCGACCCCGAGCGGGTGATGAACCTGCTGTTCGACAGCCCGCAAGGCCCGGTGCAGGTCAAGTTGCCCCGCAGCCGGATGGCCGCAACCAATCCGCATCAGCTTTTGGTGCTGATGATCTTCACCTCGATTCTGATGACGGTGATTTCCTACGCCTTCTTGCGCAACCAGTTGCGGCCGATCACCCGGCTGGCCGAGGCGGCGAAGGATTTTGGCAAGGGTCGCGCCGTCACCTACCGTCCGCGCGGCGCGCTGGAGGTGCGGGCAGCCGGGCGCGCCTTTCTTGACATGCGCGCCCGGATCGAACGCCAGATCGAACAGCGCACGTTGATGCTGTCGGGGGTCAGCCACGATCTGCGCACACCGCTGACACGGCTCAAGCTCGGTCTGTCGCTGATGCCCGAGGATGACGACGTCAAGGCACTGCTGGCCGATGTGACCCAGATGGAACGCATGGTTGACGAATTCCTGTCCTTTGCGCGCGGCGATGCGATGGAGCAGATGATCGCTTTCGATGCCGTGGCATTGGTCAGCGGCGTGGTCGCAGCGGCCGGGCGCGGTGGTGGGGTTGTCACGCTGGCGGTGGTTGAGGGCAGGGTATCCCCGGTGATGATGCGGCCGCAGGCGGTGACGCGGGCGGTTGAGAACCTGATCGGCAATGCGCAGCGCTTCGGGCGGCGCGTCGAGGTGTCACTTCAGTTTTCCGACACTGCGCTGCGTATCGCGGTCGAAGATGACGGTCCCGGCATCCCGCCCGATCAGCGCGATGAGGCGCTGCGGCCGTTTTCCCGGCTGGACAGTGCGCGCGACCCAAACCGGGGCGGCGGGGTAGGACTTGGCCTCTCGATCGCGGCCGATATCGCGATGAGCCATGGCGGTATGTTGCGCCTTTTGCACAGTGACCGAATGGGCGGCCTCAAGGCCGAATTGCAGATCGCGCGCTGACGCCTACTTCGATTTGCCCATCACGATGATCCAATGCAGGCGGCTGTCGGGGGCCGCGCTCATCGCAATGCCCACGCCCACGTCACGCATCTGGCCGATCAGAATGTTTTTCTTGTGGTAGGGTGAATTCATCCACCATTCCACGGCGCGCTTGCCGGTGGCAAAGCCGCGCCCGGTGTTTTCGGCGGCGGTCCTGTAGGCATAGCCCGCCCGGCGCAGGCGATTCTGCAATTGGCTGCCGTCCGACGATACGTGGCTGATCGACTGGCGCTTGGCATTGTCGCAGGCGTGCCCCTGCGCCGCCTTGTCAAGGCTGGGCGACAGGCGCAGAGGTTTCAGGCCGCGCGCGGCACGCTCGGCATTCAGGTGGTCGATCAGTTCGGCCTGCATCGCGCCGGAGTTCGCCGGAATGTTGCAGGCGGCTTGCGCAGCGGTGACCGACACGACGGCAGCGGTGATTGCAGCCGCAAAAGACAGGCGGAACGACATAGAGATTTCTCCCACAGGTGGCAACACCGGCAGCGTTGCGGGAGTCTGGGGCCAGACTAAGGCAAAAGATGGCGGGAAATGTGATGTGTGGCGATAGTTGGGTTGATGCGTCGCACGCGAGGGGCGAAGCTTCGCTGGCCGCGTTCTCCCGTTTCGGCAGACCCTTGCGCAGCGGGCAACGCCAATGTGACTGGCCTCGTCACGGGCGACATGGTCTTGTCGCCGGCGTCAGATGCGGAGCGACGGATGCTGGACGGTTTCATGCGCGGATTGATCGATGCGCCACTTAATCGCGGCGGCGTCTGGCTGGCCAACCGTGGGGCCCATGCAAACGGCGTGACCCTTGCCGGGCTGGCCATCGGGCTGCTTGCCGCCGCGCTGATCGGCACGGGAGAGGCGGGTCTGATCGTGGTGCTGCCGATCCTTGCCAGCCGACTGGCCGATGGATTGGACGGTGCGGTGGCGCGGGCGCGCGGCAAGACCGATTTTGGTGGTTTTCTTGATATCGTTTGCGATTTCGTGTTCTACGGCGCGGTGCCACTGGCCTTCGTGCTGCGCGATCCGGCGGTGAATGGCGTGGCGGGGGCGTTCCTGCTGGCAACGTTTTATGCCAACGGCGCCAGCTTTCTGGGCTATGCGGTGCTGGCGGCAAAGCGTGGTCTGGAAACCCGCAGTCGGGGCGAAAAGTCGCTCTACTTCACCTCGGGCCTGCTGGAGGGCACCGAAACCATCGCGTTCTTTCTGGTGATCGCGATGTGGCCTGCCCTGTTCGTCCCGGCCGCTTGGGTGTTCGGTAGTCTTTGCATCGTCACCACGGTGTCACGCGTCATTCTGGCGCGGCGCGTGTTCGGGCGCTGACCGTCACATCACCGCCTCGCGAAACCGAAAGAAGCCGTGGGTGGCATGGGGCCACGCGTCGCGGTCATGCGGGCGCAGCACCCTGACCAGTGACAGGCCACGCGGCTCGGCCAGCCTTTGCACTTCGGCCAGCAGCCGCGCCACCGGCCCGACCGGGGCATGGGCCGTCACGATCTGGCGCGCGCCCAAGGCTGCCGCGTGGTCGACCAGCGCGGCAAGCTCTGCCGCCCCGAACCGTCGCGCCTGCGGCGCCGCCAGCCGCGCCAGCGCGTCATCAAGGGCCGCTGTGGTGAACGCCAGCACGCCAGGCGCCACGGCCAACGGCGACCGCCCGGCGGGATGGCTCAGCACCGCAATCCCCGCGACGGGGCAGGCCGCAACCGGCTCGGCCGACAAATCCTCCTCGGTGATGAGGATCAACGCCAGTGCGGTCGGGTCGGGCGTGTCACCCAACGGTGCCGGGCGTGGGGCAGGGTGCGGCGTACTCTGCAACGGCAGGGCAACTGTTGCCAGCCCCTGAGGCGCAAATCGCCCTTCGGTGTTGCGCGCTATGTTGTCAGCCGTCGCAAGATAGGTCTTGCCCGGCGTGTGCAGCCCCGCGACCCACCGCCAGCTCAGCGTGTTCGACGCGGGGTCTCCGTCGATCAAATGGCGCAGAAAGAAATCCGCCCCCAGTTCCCACGGCAACCCCAGCGTAAATATCCAGATCGAGGCGAACCACATCCGCGCATGATTGTGCAGATAGCCCGTCGCTCTCAGTTCCCGCGCCCAGTGATCGAACCCGTCAATGCCGGTGCGCCCCCCGCAGGCATCCTCCCATCGCGCCCGAAGGCCCGCTTCGACCTGCACCCGGTCCAGTGCCGCGTGCAGCCCCTGCCGGTAGCCCGACCAGATCGCAGGGCGCAGTTCCAGCCAGCCCTTCCAGTAGGTCCGCCACCAGACCTCGGCCAGAAACTTGTCCGCACCGCCGGGATGCGTCGACTGCACCGCTGCAATCACCTCGGCCTCAGTCACCAGCCGGTGCCGCAGCCAGGGCGACAGGCCCGATACATGCGGATGGCCCGCCACGTCGCGGTTGCGGTTCGCCGCGTAGGCCAGCCCCGCACGCGGCACAAAGTCGTGCAGCCGCGCCATTCCTGCCGCGCGGGTGGGAAGAGGAATGAAATCTGTCATGCAGTGGGTTTAAGCCGACCGCGCGCTGCGGCAAGGCGGCTCGCCGCGTTTTGCAGACCCGCCCTTGCGGCCCCCGCGACGCGCCACTAAGACTCTGGCAACACTTCAGGCGATATTCCGACACGAATGACAGAGGCAGGGCTCAGATGCGCGATCCGGTAGACCACTACATGAATACCCTCGTCCCCATGGTCGTCGAACAGACCAGCCGGGGCGAACGTGCCTACGACATCTTCAGCCGGATGCTGAAGGAGCGGATCATTTTCCTTGGTGGTCCGGTGCATGACGGCATGTCCAGCCTGATCTGTGCCCAGCTTCTGTTCCTTGAATCGGAAAACCCGACCAAGGAAATCTCGATGTACATCAACTCGCCCGGCGGCGTGGTGACCTCGGGCCTCTCGATCTACGACACGATGCAGTACATCAAGCCGAAGGTCTCGACGCTGGTCATCGGGCAGGCGGCCTCGATGGGCTCCTTGCTGCTGACGGCGGGGCATCCGGGGATGCGCTTTTCACTGCCGAACAGCCGCGTCATGGTTCACCAGCCCTCGGGCGGCTATCAGGGCCAGGCGACCGACATCATGATCCACGCCCGCGAGACGGAAAAACTGAAGCGCCGTCTGAACGAGATCTACGTCAAGCACACCGGCAACACCTACGAGGCGGTCGAAGCCGCGCTGGAGCGTGACAACTTCATGTCCGCCGAAGATGCCAAGGCCTGGGGGTTGATCGACAGCATCCTTGAAAGCCGTGGCAAGGCGGACGACACGTCCAAGTGACACGGCGCCCCGCGTCTGCATGACGCTTGCGGGGCGATTTGCGATTGTGGAGCTTTCGGGCTTGGCCTAAGCTCCGCACAACACTCGCTGACCACGATCCCGGTCAGTTTTGGCGACAGCGGCTAGAGGACTGCGGATGGCGAATAATTCAGGCAGCGACAGCAAGAATACGCTTTACTGTTCCTTCTGCGGCAAAAGCCAGCATGAGGTGCGTAAGCTGATCGCGGGGCCGACAGTCTTTATCTGCGACGAATGCGTCGAACTTTGCATGGACATCATCCGCGAGGAGACGAAGACCTCGGGTCTGAAGTCCTCCGACGGGGTGCCGACGCCGCGCGATATCTGCAAGGTGCTGGACGATTACGTGATCGGCCAGATCCACGCCAAGCGGGTTCTGTCGGTGGCGGTGCACAATCACTACAAGCGGCTGAACCACTCGTCCAAGACCGATATCGAACTGTCGAAGTCGAACATCCTCCTGATCGGCCCCACCGGCTGCGGCAAGACCCTGCTGGCGCAGACCCTGGCCCGCATCCTTGACGTGCCGTTCACGATGGCCGATGCCACCACGCTGACCGAAGCCGGTTACGTGGGCGAGGATGTGGAAAACATCATCCTCAAACTGTTGCAGGCGTCCGAATACAACGTCGAACGCGCGCAGCGCGGCATCGTCTACATCGACGAGGTCGACAAGATCACCCGCAAGTCCGACAACCCCTCGATCACCCGCGACGTGTCAGCGGCGAAGGTGTGCAGCAGGCGCTTCTGAAGATCATGGAAGGCACCGTCGCATCAGTGCCTCCCCAAGGTGGCCGCAAGCATCCGCAGCAGGAATTCCTGCAGGTGGACACGACGAACATCCTCTTCATCTGCGGCGGCGCTTTCGCTGGTCTGGAAAAGATCATCGCGCAGCGCAACAAGGGGTCGGGCATCGGCTTTGGGGCTGATGTGAAGGGCCCCGAGGAACGCGGCGTGGGCGAACTTTTCAAGGAACTTGAACCGGAAGATCTGCTGAAATTCGGTCTGATCCCGGAATTCGTCGGCCGTCTGCCGGTGATCGCCACCCTGACCGACCTGGACGAGGCAGCGCTGGTGACGATCCTGACCGAACCGAAGAACGCCCTGGTCAAGCAATACCAGCGTCTGTTCGAAATCGAAGGCACCAAGCTGACCTTCACCCCCGACGCGCTGACCGCCATTGCCAAGCGCGCGATCAAGCGCAAGACCGGCGCCCGCGGCCTGCGCTCGATCATGGAGGATATTCTCCTCGACACCATGTTCGAACTTCCGGGCATGGACAGCGTCGAAGAGGTGGTCGTCAAGGACGAGGCGGTGAACAACGGCGCCAAGCCAATGCTGGTCTACACCGAGACGAAAAAGAAAGACGCCGTGAAGGCCTGAACGGCCATTCCTGCGCGGTGGATCAAGGCGGGCCGTTTGCCCGCCTTTTCCTTTGCGCCAACCCGCCGCAGGCCCGGCTTGACCCTAGACCTTGCGGGCGGTTTCGGTCATATGAAAGCAATCACGGAGGCTTGCGCATGTATTTCCTGAAACGTCTTCTGACCTGGTGGAACAGCCAGACGCTGGGCACCCAGATCTTCACCGCCCGCAACGGTGTGAAGGTGGGCGAAGATGCGGCGGGCAACATCTTCTACGAAACCCGTGATCGCAAGCGCCGCTGGGTCATCTTCAACGGCGATATGGAAGCCTCGCGCGTGACGCCCGATTGGCACGGCTGGCTGCACCACACCTTTGACCAGCCGCCGACCGTCGCGCCGCTCAAGCACAAGCCTTGGGAAAAGACCCACGAAGCGAACATGACCGGCACCGACACCGCCTATGCGCCACCCGGCTCGATCCGCAAGGCTGACCCGGTCGCGCGGCGCGACTACGAGGCGTGGCAGCCCGAGTGATGGCCTATGAGCGCGCAGAGATTGCGGCCGGCGCGGCCGTGATGGTGGTGGCGGCGGGGTTCTTCCTCTACGCCGCAAACGGTGCAGGCTTCGCCCGCGAGGCCGGAACCTACCCGTTGACCGCCAGCTTCCGCTCGGTCGAAGGTATCACCATCGGGTCGGATGTGCGGCTTGCCGGCGTCAAGGTTGGCAGCATCACCGACCTGACGCTTAACCCGCAAACCTTCTTCGCCGACGCCAGGATTGAATTGCAGGATACCATCCAGCTTCCGACAGACTCCGCGATTCTGATTTCGTCCGAAGGGCTTCTGGGCGGCAACTTCGTCGAGATCATCCCCGGCGGTGCGCTGGAAAACCTCGAGCCGGGGGCCGAGATCGAGGATACGCAAGGCGCGGTCAGTCTGATCACCCTTCTGATGAAATTCGTCGGCGGCGACAGCGCGGACGGAACGGCCACGCCATGAAGGCGCTGGTCCTCGTCGCCTTGCTGGCCACCCCGGCCGCCGCGCAGACCTACACCGAAGCCGAAGGCGGCACCCTGCGCTGGCTTGATAAACTGACCAGCGAAACCGGCGACGTTGAACTCAGCCGCGGTCAATCGGCCAAGATCGGCCGCCTCGTGGTGCAGCTAGACAGTTGCCGCTACCCCACCGACAACCCCGCCTCCGACGCCGAGGCGCATCTGACGATGGTTGACGGTGGGCTGCAAAAGACGGTGTTTTCCGGCTGGATGCTTGCCTCCAGTCCCGCGCTGTCCGCGCTCGACCACCCGCGTTACGATGTCTGGGTGCTGCGCTGCGTGCTGCCCGCTGGCGCAGAGCCCGCTACCACGCCCGAGGGCGAGGGCGAATAGCCCGGCGGGTCAAACGTCGCACTTCGCCCCAGTGCGTCCTGCAACATCCGGTGATACGCCCCGCGTGTCACTTCCACGCCGCCAAGGCTGGCCAGATGTGGCGTCAGGAACTGCGTGTCGAACAGTGTAAAGCCGCCCGCCCGCAGCCTGTCCACCAGCCAGGCCAGCGCCAGTTTCGACGCATCGGTCCGGCGCGAGAACATGCTTTCGCCAAAGAACGCCGATCCGAGCTTTACCCCGTAGACACCGCCCACCAGCGCGTCGCCCTCCCAGACCTCCAGGCTGTGAGCAAACCCCGCCGCATGCAGCGCACGGTACAGCGTCTGGATCTGGCGGCTGATCCAGGTCTCCTCACGGTCGGCGCAGGCCGTCACCACCGCGTCAAAGGCGCGGTCCGCCGTCACCGTCACTCCGGCGTGCCGGATATGGCGGGCCAGACTGCGCGAGATGTGAAACCCGTCCAGCGGCAGGATGCCCCGGTGGCGCGGATCGACCCAATGCACGTCGGTATCGTCGCGGCTTTCGGCCATCGGGAATATCCCCAAGGCATACCCGCGCAGCAGGGTTTCAGGCGTCAAGTCGGGATGCGGGCCGATCTGCATCAGCGCGGGGAAGGGGCGGGTGCCGCCCCTTCGCTCAGTTGCCGAACTGGTTGGCGAGCCATTTCTCAAGCCAATGGATGGTGTATTCGCCCGACTGGATGTCTGGTTCTGCCAATAGCGCGTGGAACAGCGGCGTTGTCGTGTCGATGCCATCCACGACCAACTCCCCCAACGCCCGGCGCAGACGGGACAAGGCCTCGGGACGGTCGCGGCCATGCACGATCAGCTTGCCGATCAGGCTGTCGTAATAGGGCGGGATCGAATAGCCCGAATAGAGCGCGCTATCCATCCGCACACCATACCCACCCGGCGCATGGAACATCCGCACCCGGCCGGGGCAGGGCGAGAAGTTCGGCAGTTTCTCCGCGTTGATCCGCACCTCGATGGCGTGGCCGTTGATCTCCAGCTCGTCTTGAGTGAACGACATCGGTAGCCCGGCGGCCACACGGATCTGCTCGCGCACAAGGTCCACGCCAAAGATCGCCTCGGTCACCGGGTGTTCCACCTGCAACCGCGTGTTCATCTCGATGAAATAGAACTCACCGTCCTCATAGAGAAACTCGATGGTGCCTGCGCCGATGTAGTTGATCTTGGCCACCGCATCGGCACAAACCTTGCCGATCCGCGCCCGCATCGCCGGGGTGATGGCGGGGCCGGGGGCTTCCTCGAACACCTTCTGGTGGCGGCGCTGCAACGAACAATCCCGTTCGCCAAGATGCACCGCCTTGCCCTTGCCGTCACCGAACACCTGAATCTCGATATGGCGCGGCTTTTGCAGGTATTTCTCGATATAGACCTCGTCGTTGCCAAAGGCGTTCTTCGCCTCCGACCGCGCGGTGCGGAACGCCACTTCCAGCTCTTCGGCGTTCCTGGCCACCTTCATGCCGCGTCCGCCGCCCCCGGCGGTCGCCTTGATGATCACCGGAAACCCGATCCCCGCCGCCACACCAATCGCGCTTTCAAAGTCCGCCACGCCGCCGTCCGACCCCGGCACCACCGGAATCCCCAGCGCCTTTGCGGTTTCCTTGGCGGTGATCTTGTCGCCCATGATGCGGATATGTTCCGCTGACGGCCCGATGAAGGTCAGCCCGTGGTCCTCCAGCGCCTGCGCGAAGGCCGCGTTCTCGCTCAGGAACCCGTAGCCCGGATGCACCGCCTGCGCGCCCGTGATCTCGCAGGCCGAGATGATCGCGGCCTTCGACAGATAGCTTTCCGAACTTGGCGCAGGTCCGATGCAGACGCTTTCGTCCGCCATCCGCACATGCATCGCATCGGTGTCGGCGGTCGAATGCACCGCGACCGACTTGATCCCCATTTCCTGGCAGGCGCGGATCACGCGAAGGGCAATCTCGCCCCGGTTGGCGATCAGGATTTTCTCGAACATGGCGCTACTCGATGATCATCAAGGGCGCGCCGTATTCGACGGGCGATCCATCCTCGACGACGATGCGCTTGACCGTGCCGGCACGCGGCGCGGGGATGTGGTTCATGGTTTTCATCGCTTCGATGATCAGCACGGTCTGGCCTTCGGTCACCGCCTGGCCGATCGCGACAAACGGCGTCGCCCCCGGTTCGGCCGACAGATACACCGTGCCGACCATCGGCGAGGTGACGGCACCCGGATGCTGCGCCGGATCTTCTGGTGCCGCAGGGGCGGCAACTGCAGCGGCAGCGGGGGCAGGGGCGTAATGCTGCGCCGGGGCAGGGGCGGCGGTCGTCACCGAAACGATGTTCGATTGCTTGACCACGCGCACGTCAAGGCTGTCATCCTCGCCGTATTCGCGCTTCACCGAAAGCTCTGTCAGATCGTTCTTGTTCAGAAGTTCTGCGAGCGCCGAGATGAAGGCGACGTCTGCGTCCGGGTTCTGTTTGCTCATGCCGTCCTCTGCCATTTGACGTTTCTTGGCCGCGCGTTTCGCGCAGCGTTGCGTCTGGCGCTTATACGCGAGGCCGTCATGGCTGAAAAGCGGCGATCTTGGTGCCGCTGTTTTGGGCAGTTTTCCCGCCAACCGGGCCGGCTACACAAAAAACCCTTCCGCCAAAAATTTACCGTTTGATAAAAAAAAGAACCTGTGCCAGCCTTTCGTTCAGGGAAACAAGGGGAGGTCACGCGACCGATGACGAACAGCCCGCTGACGCCCGGCATCGTTCCGGGCCGCCTTCCAGCCGCCGCCTATCAGGCAAACTTTAACGACCACACGCCGCCCTTCGATGCGCATGAGGCGCGGGTGGCTGCGGATCGCTGTTATTTCTGCCACGATGCGCCCTGCATCACGGCCTGCCCGACCTCGATCGACATCCCGCTTTTCATCCGCCAGATCGCGACCGGCACGCCCGAGGCCGCCGCCAAGACGATCTGGGATCAGAACATCCTCGGCGGCATGTGCGCCCGCGTCTGCCCGACCGAAACCCTGTGCGAAGAGGCCTGCGTCCGTGAAGCGGCCGAAGGCAAGCCGGTCGAGATCGGCCTGCTGCAACGCTACGCCACGGACGTGGTGATGCAAAAAGGTGTCCACCCGTTCAAACGCGCCGTGCCCACGGGCCTGCGCGTCGCGGTCGTGGGCGCAGGGCCTGCGGGTCTTGCCTGCGCGCACCGTCTGGCGATGCACGGCCACGACGTCGTCGTGCTGGAACGCCGCGCCAAGGCAGGCGGACTCAACGAATATGGCATCGCCTCCTACAAGGCGACGAATGGCTTTGCACAAGCCGAGGTCGAGTGGCTGTTGCAGATCGGCGGTATCGAAATCCGCACCGGGGTTGAACTTGGCCGCGACGTGACCCTGGCCCAATTGACCGCAGACTACGACGCGGTGTTCCTTGGCATCGGCCTTGCCGGCGTCAACGCCCTGCGCGCCGCCGGTGAAGAACTGGCCGGCGTGCGCAACGCCGTCGACTTCATCGCAGAACTGCGCCAGTCCGGCGACCTCTCCACCCTTCCGGTTGGCCGCGACGTGGTGGTGATCGGCGGCGGAATGACCGCCGTTGACGCCGCCGTGCAATCGAAGCTCCTCGGGGCGGAGAACGTCACCATCGTCTACCGTCGCGGCGCCGAAAAGATGAGTGCGTCGGGCTACGAACAGGACCACGCCGTCAAGGCCGGCGTCCGTATCATCCACAACGCGGCCCCCGTCCGCGTTCTGGGTGATGGCCGGGCCGAAGCGGTGGAGTTCGCCTATACCCAAGACGGCCCGAACGGCCTGACGCTTTCCTCCGAAACCTTCACGCTCAAGGCCGATCAGGTGTTCAAGGCCATCGGCCAAACCCTTGACGGCGCGCCAGACGGCCTTCCCGTGGCGGGTGGCAAGATCGCCGGTTCTGCCGCGCGCGTCTGGGTCGGCGGCGATTGCGCCCTGGGCGGCGAAGATCTGACCGTCACCGCCGTTGCCGAAGGCCGCGATGCCGCCGAAGCGATCCACCGGCAGTTGATGGGCCAGCCATGACACCGGCTTGCGCATCCATCGCCCCGCGTCTATCGCTGGGCCAAATTTCGGACCACGAGGCCCATGGACGCGCTCATCGAAACCACGCTCGCTTTCGTGCGGGACAACGCAGCCTGGGCTTTCTGGATAGCACTGGCGTTCGCCATCGGCGAAAATCTTGCGCTGGTGTCGATCTTCATTCCGTCCACCGCGATCCTCCTGGGCGTGGGCGCCCTGGTGGCGACCGGGCAGATCAGCTTTCTGCCGATTTGGGCCGGGGCGACGATCGGGGCGATCATCGGCTCGTTCGTTTCCTACGTGATCGGTTGGGTTTATGGCGACACGCTTCTGTCGTTCCGACCGATCGCGAAACATGCCGACCTGATCGAAAAGGGCAACGCCGCGTTTCGCCGCTGGGGCGCGTTTGCAATCCTGATCGGGCATTTCTTCGGCCCGTTGCGCGCGGTGGTGTTCCTGATGGCCGGGATGGCGCGAATGTCGCCGCTCGTCTTTTCGGTGGTCAACGTCATCGGCTGCGCGCTCTGGGCCTATGTCACGCCGAAGTTCGGCGAGGTCGCGGGCCACATCTTCGGCTGGATCTGGCGCGCGCTCGGTTTCTGACCAAATCCCCTATCACCCGACCGCTGGCCGCCCCTTCGGCCGCCACCGTCTTTTCCTGAGGAGGACGCAATGGCAAGCCTTGCCTCGAACTTCATCGGCATCAAATCCCCCAACCCGTTCTGGCTCGCCTCCGCGCCGCCCACAGACAAGGAATACAACGTCCGCCGCGCCTTCGAGGCCGGGTGGGGCGGGGTGGTCTGGAAGACCCTCGGCTCCGAAGGCCCGCCCATCGTCAACGTCAACGGCCCGCGCTACGGTGCGATCTGGGGCGCCGACCGCCGCCTGCTGGGCCTGAACAACATCGAACTGATCACCGACCGCCCGCTCGAGGTGAACCTGCGCGAGATCAAATCCGTCAAGCGCGACTACAAGGACCGCGCGATGATCATCAGCCTGATGGTCCCCTGCGACGAGGATAGCTGGAAGGCCATCCTCGCCCAGATCGAGGATACCGAGGCGGACGGCGTCGAACTCAACTTCGGCTGCCCGCACGGCATGGCCGAACGCGGCATGGGCTCTGCCGTGGGGCAGGTGCCGGAATACATCGAAATGGTCACGCGCTGGGTCAAGCAATACTCCCGCATGCCCTGCATCGTGAAGCTTACCCCCAACGTCACCTCGATCCTGCCGCCCGCCGAGGCCGCGCATCGCGGCGGGGCGGATGCGGTGTCCCTGATCAACACGGTGAAATCCATCACCAACGTCGACCTCGACCACTTCTCGCCGTTCCCGATGATCGACGGCAAAGGCTCGCACGGCGGCTATTGCGGCCCCGCCGTGAAACCCATCGCCCTGAACATGGTGGCCGAGATCGCCCGCAACCGCGAAACCCGCGGCCTGCCGATCTCCGGTATCGGCGGCGTCACCACATGGCGTGACGCGGCGGAATTCCTCGCACTTGGCGCGGGCAACGTGCAGGTCTGCACTGCCGCAATGACCTATGGCTTCAAGATCGTGCAGGAAATGATCTCGGGCCTGTCGCAGTACCTCGACGAAAAGGACATGGCGCTGTCTGACCTCGTCGGTCGCGCCGTGCCGAACTTCGTCGAATGGCAAGAGCTGAACCTCAACTACGTCACCAAAGCCCGCATCAACCAGGATCTCTGCATCTCCTGCGGTCGCTGCTTTGCCGCTTGTGAAGACACCAGCCACCAAGCCATCGCGATGTCGCCTGACCGCGTTTTCACCGTGAAAGACGACGAATGCGTCGCCTGCAACCTCTGCGTCAACGTCTGCCCGGTCGATGATTGCATCACGATGGAGGAGTTGCCGAAAGGTGCCATCGACCTGCGTACCGGCAAACCCGTCAGCGACTACGCCAACTGGACGACGCACCCCAACAACCCCGGTGCCGTCGCAGCGGAATAGGCGGTGTCCACCCCGATTGTCAGGGCCGCCTACCTTGTCACCACGGCGGCCCGCCACCAAACCGGGCCGCTGATCGTCGCCATCGGCAGGCGCGGCGGCGGCTCCTACATCCTCGCTCTCCCCGCCAAACCCTCGATCTGGTGCTGATCCTGACGAAGCCTAGGCGAGCGCCGCGCCCAGCAAAGCCAGCGCACGCGCCGTTGCGGCCTTTCTGACCTTCGCTCGCCCCACCGCACCGAACTCCACCGTTTCCACTCGCGTCGGCTCGCCCCGCCGCGCCAGGCCAAAGCACACGCGTCCCTCCGGCTTGAACTCCGATCCGCCCGGCCCGGCGATCCCGGTGACCGACACCGCCAGTTCCACCCCCGACCGCGCCAGCGCGCCCTCGGCCATCTCGCGCGCAACCGGTTCCGACACCGCGCCATGCTCTGCCAGCGTCGTTTCGCTCACCCCCAGCATCTGAACCTTGGCCGCGTTGGAATAGGTCACATACCCACGCTCGAACACGTCCGACGATCCGGCGACATCGGTCAACGCGGCCGCAACCATCCCTCCGGTGCAGCTTTCGGCGGTGGCAATGCGGATGCCCCAGAACCGGGCCTGTCGCAGAACCTCCTCTGGCGTCATCGCAAGATCACCCCATGCGCCACGCCCGCAGCCACCATCACCGCCAGCCCCGCGAATACGCCCGCGATCAGGTCATCCAGCATCACGCCCGCCGCATCCTCGCGCCGGTCGGCCCAGCCAACCAGCCATGGCTTCCAGATATCAAACAGCCGAAAGAACACGAACGCCGCCACCCAGCCGGGCCATGCCACATGTGCCCAGTCCTGCATTCCCATGTTCCAGAACGCAAATGCCGGAAACAGAAGCGCGATCCATTGCCCTGCCACCTCGTCAATCACGATCTCGCCGGGGTCGGCACCGGGCCGGCCCGCCAGTTCCCGCGCGCAGGCCCAAAAGCCAATGCCGGTAACCGCCACCGTCGCCCCAAGCAGCGCCCAGACCCCAAAGCTCCGGTCGATCATCAACCCCAGCAGGATCGCCACCGCCGACCCCCAGGTGCCGGGGGCCGGACGCAAAAGCCCAACGCCGAAAAAGATGCTCCACACCCGGCTCATGCCCGCACCAGTGCGGCCGTGGCAATCGCCGCGATGCCTTCTTCGCGCCCGGTAAAGCCCAGCCGCTCCGACGTCGTCGCCTTCACTGACACCAGCCCCATCTCAACCCCCATGATCCGCGCCAATTCCCCTTGCATCGCAATGGCATGCGGCCCGATCTTCGGGCGCTCGCAGACCAGCGTCACGTCGCAATTCGCCAGCCGATACCCGCGCTTGGCCATCAGATCAGCCGCATGGCGCAGGAAGATGTGGCTCGCCGCCCCCTTCCACTGCGCATCGCTTGGCGGAAAGTGCCGCCCGATGTCGCCCTCGGCCAGCGCGCCATAGATCGCGTCGGTCAGCGCATGCATCCCCACATCGGCATCGGAATGGCCCAGCAGTCCGCGCGAATGTGGCACCTTCACCCCGCACAGCCAGACATGATCGCCCTCGCAAAAGGCGTGCACGTCATAGCCGTTGCCCAACCGCACATCCATCATCCGGCCCTTCAGGATCGCCTCGCCGCGCGCGAAATCGCCGGGAAAGGTCAGTTTCAGGTTCTGTTCGTCGCCTTCGACGATGGCCACGTCAAGCCCCGCCGCCCGCGCCACCTCCACATCATCCGCCGCACCACCCGGATGCGCCCGATGTGCGGCCAAAATGGCCTCAAAGCGAAATGCCTGCGGTGTCTGTGCGCGGTAAAGGCCGCTGCGGTCCTGTGTCCCCGCCACCAGCCCGGCCTCGCCGCGCCACAAGGCATCCGTCACCGCAAGGGCAGGGGCCGCGCCCGGATGCTGGTCCAAGGCCACCACCAGCCGCCCGATCAACGCTGCCGAGGGAAACGGTCGCGCCCCGTCATGGATCAGCACCTTCGTCACCCCAGACCCCGCCAACGCCTCCAGCGCCGCCCGAACCGACGCATCCCGCGTTGCCCCCCCCTTCACCAGCCGCGCCCCGGACCCCAACGCCTCTGCCCTCGCGCGATCCTCCGGGTGGATTGCCAGCACCACATCCATCCCGGCAAACGCCGCAAGCGTGTGCGTCAGCACCGGCTGCCCCGCCAGAGTCTGCCACTGCTTCGGCACCTCGCCCCCGGCGCGCGTGCCACGGCCTGCGGCCACGATGATGACGGCGATGGTCATTGGGTTCCCTTCAGCTTTTTTCAATCCTTAGGCCAGCCCGCTTCGCCTGACAATCTGGCGCGGGATCGGGCTTGTGCGCCTAAAAATTGTGCAACGCATGTTTTTCAGCCATAAACTATCCTGATGCGCTTGGCCCCTCGGGATCGCGCCATTAGCTCATGGTTCTAGCGCACAAGGATTAGGCAGTTGCCCATCGCCCTCGGCCCCCTGCGGATCGACCCACCCGTCCTTCTGGCCCCCTTGGCCGGGATCACCGACCTGCCGTTTCGCCGGATGGTAGCGCGTTTCGGTGCGGGCCTCGTGGTCAGCGAGATGGTCGCCTCCGAAGAAGTCGTCCGTGCCCGCCCCGAGGCCCGCGCCCGCGCCGAACTTGGCCTTGGTGAGCAGGCGACATCGGTGCAGCTTGCCGGGCGCGACCCTTACTGGATGGCCGAAGCCGCCAAGTTCGTCGAAGGGCAGGGCGCGCGGATCATCGACATCAACATGGGCTGCCCGTCAAAGCGCGTGACCACCGGGCTCTGCGGCTCGGCCCTCCTGCGCGATCTCGACCTCGCGCTGACGCTGATCGAAGCGGTGGTGAAGGCCGTCCGCGTCCCCGTCACCCTGAAAACCCGCCTCGGCTGGGACGACACGCTCCACAACGCACCCGACCTTGCCGCCCGCGCCGAACGTGCGGGCGTGCAGATGATCACGATCCACGGCCGCACCCGCTGCCAGTTCTACAAGGGCGCCGCCAACTGGGCTGCGATCCGTGCGGTGAAAGAGGCCGTCTCCATCCCCGTCATCGCCAACGGCGACATCACCGACACCGCCACGACGCGTGAGGCGCTCCGTCTGTCTGGTGCCGATGGCGTGATGGTCGGGCGCGGCGCCCAAGGTGCGCCCTGGCGGCTGGCCGAAATCGCCCACGATATCTTCGCCGCCCCGGCCCCACGCATCCCCGACGGCACCGAACGCGCCGAGATGATCCTGCACCACTACGACGACATGCTGTCGTTCTACGGCCGCGACCTCGGGCTTCGCATGGCCCGCAAACACCTCGGCTGGTATCTCGAGGAGGCGGGCCTTGACCACGCCCGCGAAGCCATCCTCACCGCCACCGACCCCGCCGCCGTCACCCGCCTCCTGCGCGACGCCTTCGCTGACATGGAGCTTGCCGCATGACGCCCTACCGCATGCCATACCCGGTGCCGGGGGTGATCTGGGCCTCTCTCCCTCTGCCCGCACTCCTACTCGACGCCACCGCCCATATCCTTGAGGTCAATCCCGCCGCCGAAACCTTCCTCAACTCGTCGGAAAAGGCGTTGCGCGGTCAGCCCGCCTTCGACCGCCTCTCCATCGACGCACCGATGGAAGAGGCCCTGACCCGCGCCCGCGCCAACCAGTCGCCGCTTAACATCAATGACGTCGACGTGACCACCGGCGAACGCCCGCCCGTGCAATGCACGATCCACGTCGCCCCCATGCACGACAACCCCGACGTGATCATGCTGATCCTTTCGCCGCGCGAAATCGCCGACCGTCTGGGCCGGTCGATGGGCGTCAAATCCGCCGCCAAATCCGCAATCGGCATGGCCGAGATGCTGGCGCATGAAATCAAGAACCCGCTCGCAGGCATCTCGGGGGCAGCGCAACTCCTGTCGATGGGCCTGTCCCCCGAAGATCAGGAACTGACCGACCTGATCGTTGTCGAAACCCGCCGGATCGTGAAACTCCTCGAACAGGTCGAACAGTTCGGCAACATCCGCCCGCCGGACCGCAAGCCCGTCAACATCCACGACGCGCTTGACCGCGCCCGCAAATCCGCCCTCGTCGGGTTCGCGGCCCACATGACGATCACCGAAGATTACGACCCCTCGCTGCCGCCGACCTTCGCCGACAGCGACCAGTTGATGCAGGTGTTCCTCAACCTCATCAAGAACGCCGCCGAGGCGTGCAAGACCGGCGGCACGATCCGCCTGCACACCTTCTACGACCTTTCGCTTCGCATCCGCCGCAAGGACGGGCAGCCGGCTGCCCTGCCGTTGCAGATCGAGATCATCGACGACGGCCCCGGCATCAAGCCCGAGATTGCCGCCGAGATCTTCGAGCCCTTCGTTTCGGGCCGCGAAAACGGTACCGGGCTGGGCCTCGCGCTCGTTTCCAAGATCATTTCCGACCACGAAGGCTGGATCTCGGTCGACAGCACCCCCGGCCGCACCGCATTCCGTGTCTCGCTGCCGATGGCACCCAAAGACAAGAAACCCCTCAAGGAGGCCCCGTAATGGATGGCACTGTTCTGGTTGCGGATGATGACCGCACGATCCGCACGGTGCTGACCCAGGCGCTGACGCGCGCGGGCTGCAAGGTGCACGCCACCTCGTCCCTCATGACGCTGATGCGCTGGGTCGAGGAGGGCAAGGGCGATCTTGTGATCTCCGATGTCATCATGCCCGATGGCAACGGCCTCGACGCGCTGCCCCGCATCTCGAAAATGCGCCCCGGCCTGCCGGTGATCGTGATTTCAGCGCAGAATACCATCATGACCGCGATCCAGGCGGCCGAGGCCGAGGCGTTCGATTACCTGCCCAAGCCCTTCGACCTGCCCGATCTGATGAAACGCTCGGCCCGCGCGCTCGATCAGAAACGCCGTGGCCCCAAGGTCGTGATTGCTCCGCGCGATCCCGGCGACGACCTGCCGCTTGTGGGGCGGACCACCGCGATGCAGGCTCTCTACCGCCTTGTGGCGCGCGTGATGAACACCGACCTTTCCGTCCTCATCACCGGTGAATCCGGCACCGGAAAATCGCTCATTGCCCGCGCGATCCACGATTTCTCCGACCGCCGCACCTTGCCCTTCGTCGTGGCCCAGTCCGCCGATCTGCAAGGCGTCGATGGCCCCTCGACCCTGCTCGCCAAGGCGCGCGGCGGCTCGATCGTGTTCGACGAGGTTGCCGATTACGACGATGACACCCAGGCCCGCGTCGTGCGGATGCTCGACATGCTTGGCGACAACGCGCCCCGCATCATGGCGACCAGTCAGGTCGATCTTGCGCAGCGCATGGAGACCGGCGGCTTCCGCTCCGACCTCTTCTACCGTCTCGGCGGTGTCACCCTGCATGTGCCGTCCTTGCGTGAACGGGTCGACGATATCCCTCTGCTGGCCGAGCATTTCCTCACCAAGGGCGAACGTGACCTTGGCACCATGCGCCGCCTGTCCAGCGATGCCCGCGACCTCGTCCGCGTCTACAGTTGGCCCGGCAACGTGCGGCAGTTGGAAAATACCATTCGCCGCCTGCTCGTGACGTCCTCGGAAACCGAGATCACCAAATCCGAAATCGAGCAGGTGCTTGGCAACCAGCCCAGCCCCGAACCGCGCAGCGGCGGTGGCGAAGGTGAAAAGCTCTCCGCCTCGGTCGCCCGCCACCTGAAGCGCTACTTCGATCTGCACGGTGGCCAGTTGCCCCCCGCTGGCGTCTACCAGCGCATCCTGCGCGAGGTGGAAACCCCGCTGATCGAGATCGCGCTTGATGCAACCGCCGGCAATCAGGCGAAATGCGCCGACCTTCTGGGCATCAACCGCAACACGCTGCGCAAGAAGATCACCGATCTCGACATCCGCGTCACCCGCCGACGCAAGCTGATGTAGGCGGGTTGATGTAACTGCGCCACATCGCCCGTGTCTTTTGGGTTTCACATCGTCACCCGTCAAGATATAGTGGCCAAGGGGCGCATGGACCCCGGTCAGTGGGGCGCAAGGCTTGCAACGCGCAGTTCGCAGCGACGTATGGGCAAGGGTTTTGCGGCTGCGGCGGCAACGCCGCTTCCAGACCGCCGTCACGCTTGGCCTCGTGCTTCTCGGCCCGGTTCTTGCGGTGGCCACGTTCCTCGCGCTTGGCCCGTTCAACCAGGGCGCGACATCCCCTTCGCTGCGGCTGATCCTCCTTTCCGACCTTGTCTATGTCCTTGTGATCGCGGCCCTCGTCTTTGCCCGCGTGGCCCGGATGATCGCCGACCGGCGCAGCCAATCCGCCGGCTCGCGCCTGCACCTGCGGCTTTCGGGCGTGTTCATGCTGATCGCGCTGACCCCGACCGTCCTTGTCGCCGTGTTCGCGGTCCTGTCCGTGAACATCGGTCTTGAGGGCTGGTTTTCCGAACGCGTCCGCTCGGTCGTCGGTTCCTCTCTCGCCGCAGCCCAGGCCTACGAGGCCGAACAGCGCGACGACCTGACCGCCGACGCCATCGCGCTTGCGGCCTACATCAACCGCGCCAAGGAACGCACCTCCTTCCTGCGGGATGACCAGCTTCGCCCGCTGCTGACCCAAGGCCAGGCCGCCATCCAGCGCGGCCTCAAGGAAGCCTACCTTGTCGATGGCGGAGGCGAGCTGCAAACCCGCGGCGAACGCTCCTATCTCTTCGACTTCGAACCCGTAACGACCGCCCAGCTTGACGAGGCCCGCAAAGGCCAGCCCGTCCTGATCCCCGACTGGCCGAACAACGAGTTCCGCGCCCTTGTCCACCTTGACGCCTACGCCGACCGCTACCTTTATGTCAGCCGCGAGGTGGACGGCTCGATCCTCTCGCTCCTCGACGAAACGCAGGAAACCGTCCAGCTTTACAACCAGCTTGAAAGCGAACGGGGCCGCCTCTTATTCAACTTCGGCCTGATCTACCTCGGCTTTGCCCTGATCCTCGTTCTCGCCGCTGTCTGGCTGGGCCTGTGGTTCGCCGAACGTCTGTCGCGCCCGGTTGGCCGCCTTGCCGGTGCGGCGCAGCGCGTCGGTGGCGGCGATCTTGACGTGCAGGTGATGGAGGAGGAGGGCGACGACGAAATCGCCATGCTCGGCCGCCTCTTCAACCAGATGACCCGCCAGTTGAAAGGCCAGCGCGAGGCGTTGATGGAAGGCCACCACCAGACCGAACTGCGCCGCCGGCTGTTCGACAGCGTCCTGTCAAATGTCACCGCCGGCGTGATCGGCCTGGATGGCGAGGGCCGGGTGGATTTCGTCAACCGCGCCGCCGAACGCCTGCTTGATTTCCCCAACGGCGCAACCGGCACCACCCTTGCCGCCGCAGTCCCCGAATTTGCCGCGCTGTTCGAACGCCTCCGTGACAGCGCCGGCAGCGCCGTGCAGGAAGAAATCCGCCTCACCCGCAAGGGCAAGCTGGAAAGCCTTCTGGTCCGGATGTCGGTGCGCAGCAACGATGCGGGTGGGCTTGAAGGCTTCGTGGTGGCCTTCGACGACGTGACCGACCTCGTCTCGGCCCAACGCATGGCCGCCTGGGGCGACGTTGCCCGCCGCATCGCGCACGAGATCAAGAACCCGCTCACCCCGATCCAGCTTTCTGCCGAACGCATCAAGCGCAAGTTCGCCTCCCAGGTGCGCGATCACGAAGACCTCGAACAATACACCGACGTCATCATCCGCCAGACCAACGACCTGCGCCGGATCGTCGACGAGTTCTCCAAATTCGCCCGGATGCCCGAGCCCGACCGCCGCGACTGCGATCTGGCCGAACTTCTGCGCGGCGCGGTCCTGTTGCAGACCAACGGTCAGCCTTCGGTGCATTTTGTTTCCGAGATCCCGAAAACCCCGGTCAGCATGGATCTTGATCCCACAATGATCGGGCAGGCGCTGACCAACCTCATCAAGAACGCTGGCGAAGCCATTGAAACGCTGCACGAAAAAGGCGCACCGCCCGGCCACGCCCCGGAAATCCGCATCCAGATGGAGGCCGATGACAGCGAGGCCATCATCCGCATCATGGACAATGGCACCGGCTTGCCTCTGGATCGCGCCCGTCTTTTCGAACCCTACGTGACCACCCGCGACAAGGGCACCGGCCTTGGCCTGCCCATCGTCAAGAAGATCATCGAGGAACACGGCGGCACGCTCGCCCTCCTTGATGCCCCCCCATTCGGCGGCAACGCCCACCCCGGTGCGATGGCGGAAATCCGTCTGCCACGCCTCGTCCGGCGGCGCCCCAAGACACAAGGCCCAAGCGGGCAAGGAGGTTGATAGATGAGCATTCTGATCGTTGACGACGAACAGGACATCCGCGAACTGGTGGGCGACATCTTGCGCGACGAAGGCTATGCCGTCCGCCTCGCCGGCAATTCCGACGATTGCATGTCCGAGATCAATCAGGAGCCGCCCGCCCTGATGATCCTCGACATCTGGCTCAAGGACAGCCGGATGGACGGGATCGACATTCTCAAGACCGTAAAGCGCGACAATCCCGATATCCCGGTGGTGATTATCTCCGGTCATGGAAACATTGAAATCGCCGTCGCCGCGATCAAGCAGGGCGCCTACGACTTCATCGAAAAGCCGTTCAACATCGACCAGCTCATGGTCGTTGTCGCCCGCGCGATGGAAACTTCGCGCCTGCGCCGCGAAAATCAGGAACTGCGCCGCAAGGATGTGTCCTCGTCGGAAATGATCGGCTCTTCCACCGCGTTCAAGACGTTGAAGGCCAATCTCGACAAGGTCACCAAATCCAATGGCCGGGTCATGCTGACCGGCCAACCGGGCTCCGGCAAGGAAATGGCCGCGCGCTACATCCACGCCAATTCCAACCGCGCCAGCGCACCCTTCGTCACGGTTTCCTCCGCCACCATCGAACCCGAGCGGATGGAAGAGGTGCTTTTTGGCCGCGAAACCGCGGAACGCGGGGTCGAACCCGGCCTTCTGGAACAGGCGCACGGCGGCATCGTCTACTTTGACGAGGTGGCCGACATGCCGCTTGGCACCCAGTCAAAGATACTGCGCGTCCTCACCGAACAGCAGTTCACCCGCGTCGGCGGCGCCGACAAGGTGCGTGTCGACCTGCGCGTGATCTCCTCCACCACCCGCGATCTGCGCGCCGAGATCGGCATGGGCCGCTTTCGGCAAGAGCTTTATGATCGGCTGAACGTGGTGCCGATCCCGGTTCCGGCCCTCACCGAACGGCGCGAGGACATTCCCGAACTGACCCAGCACTTCGTCGACTGGTTCCACCGCACCCAAGGTCTGCCGTCCCGCAGCCTGACACCCGATGCCGAGGCGATGCTGCAAACCATGCCGTGGCCCGGCAACATCCGGCAGTTGCGCAACATCATCGAACGCGTGCTGATCCTTGGCGAAGGCTCCGGTCCGATCGAGGCGCACGAACTCCCCGGCAACGAACCAAAAACCGAGGCGGACAGTGCCATCTCTCTGGGCGGTGCGGTCGCAACCTTGCCGCTGCGCGAGGCGCGCGAGCTTTTTGAACGGGAATACCTTCTCACCCAGATCAACCGCTTCGGCGGCAACATCAGCCGCACCGCCACCTTCGTCGGCATGGAACGCTCCGCGCTTCATCGCAAATTGAAATCGCTGGGCGTGGTCGGCGCACCGAAAGGCAATGGCCGCCCGGTTTTCGACGACCTGGAGGAATAGCGATCTGGCCGGATCAAACGGCGTCGCATCCTCCTTGGGCTTTGTGCCAGCGCCTCCAGCCAAATGCCCAGTCGGCTGGCCACCGGACAGTCGCCTGATCGGGCAAGGGCTTACCCCCCGGTTGACCCGCCCCCTCTGATCTGACATTCAGGCGCGGCAGGCACGATCCAGGGTTTCTTGATGAAAGTCATCATCTGCGGCGCGGGGCAGGTGGGCTGGCAGATCGCCCGGCACCTTTCCGGCGAACGAAACGATGTCACCGTCGTCGACATGAACGCCGATCTTGTGCGCCGCGCCACCGAAACGCTTGACGTGCAGGGTGTGGTCGGTTTCGCCAGCCACCCC
Organism: uncultured Alphaproteobacteria bacterium; assembly: GCA_963822435.1. Taxonomy (GTDB): domain Bacteria; phylum Pseudomonadota; class Alphaproteobacteria; order Rhodobacterales; family Rhodobacteraceae; genus JAUYQR01. Next base: position 866,687 of record CAWGHN010000004.1, on the reverse strand, counting down.
GACGTTCTGGAAAAGGCCGGTGCGCGCGACGCCGACATGATCATCGCCGCGACCCATTCCGACGAGGTCAACATGGTCACCTGTCAGGTGGCTCATTCGATCTTCAACATCACACGCAAGATCGCCCGCATCCGCGCGCAGAACTACCTCGAAACTCTCTACAGCGACCTTACCAACAACGACCGCCTCGCCATCGACGTGGTGATCAGCCCCGAACGCGAGGTGGCCGAGGCCGCTCTGCAACGCCTCGCCGCGCCCGCCACCTTCGACACCGAAATTTTCATGGGCGGCCGCGCGCAGCTTCTGGGCATCGCGCTCACCGAGGATTGCCCGGTCCTGAACACCCCCCTGCGCCAGTTGAACGAGCTTTTCTCCACGCTGCGCGCCATCGTCGTCGGCATCCGCCGCGAGGGCCGCCTGTTCGCGCCCGAAGCCGGCGACCAGCTTTACACCGATGACCAGATCTACGTCTTCACCCATTCCGAAGACGTCAACCGCGCGCTGGAAATCTTTGGCAAGAAAACGAAAAAGCAGGAACGCGTGCTGATCATCGGCGGTGGCAACGTCGGCCTCGCGGTGGCGCGCGCGCTGGAAACCCGCACCGACCGGGTGCGCGCCAAGATCATCGAAAAGCACCGCCCCACCGCCGAATACGCCGCCGACCGGCTGGAACGCACCATCGTGCTGCACGGCGACGGGATGGACATCGACAAGCTGATGGAGGCCTCCGTCGACCGCGCCGATGCCGTCCTGGCCGTCACCGACGACGACAAGACCAACCTCCTCGTCGCCGTGCGCGCAAAACAGGCCGGCTGCTCCATGTCGATCGCGCTGGTCAACGACCCCACGCTCGCCCCCCTGATGGCGCCCCTCGACATCGACGCCTACATCAACCCGCGCGCCACCACCGTCTCGTCGATCCTGCGCCACATCCGCCACGGCCGGGTGCGCGGCGTCTATTCCATCGGCGACGCCGAGGCCGAGGTGATCGAGGCGCAGGTCCTGTCCACCTCGCCCATCGCCGGCGGCCTCGTGCGCGACATCCAGTTTCCCGAAGGCGTCCTCGTCGGCGCGGTGATGAAGGGCGACAAGGTCCTGAAGCCCACCGGCGACCTCAGGATTGATCCCGGCGACGTGATCGCCCTGTTCGCCATGACCAAGGACGTCCCCGAAGTGGAGCGCCTGCTGCAGGTCTCCATCGACTTTTTCTGACCGATGTTCGCCCGCCTGACCGAACTGCCGCTGCTGGTGGTCCTTCTCGGGGCGACCGGGCTCTTGGCCTTCCTGCCCGCCGCGCATGCCGCCGTCCTCGACGACAGCGCCCTGGCGCGGCACTTCTTCTACTCGGCCATTGCGTTGTTGATCCTTACCGGGATGCTCGGCATTGCAACCACCGCCTTTACCCCGCGCGACGCCGCGCGCAGCCAGTTGGCGGCCCTCGCCGCGGCCTTCCTCGTGTTGCCCGTGGCAATGGCGCTGCCCTTGCTGCAGGCGTTGCCCGACACCACCTTCGTCAATGCCTGGTTCGAGATGGTGTCGGCCTTCACCACCACCGGCGCCACGGTCTACGTCCCTGACCGGCTGCCGCCCTCGATCCACCTGTGGCGCGCCACCGTCGGCTGGTTCGGCGGGTTTCTGGTGCTGCTCGCAGCCTACGCCATCCTCGCCCCCCTCAACCTTGGCGGGGCCGAGGTGATCTCGGGCCGGGTTCCGGGGCGTGGCACGGCGGGCGCCACCCAGATCACCCGCATCGCTGAACCAGCCGAACGGCTGACACGCTATGCCCTGCAAATCCTGCCGATCTATGCCGGGCTTACCTTCACGCTTTGGGTTGGGCTGTTGATCTGCGGCGACAGCGGTCTTACGGCGCTGGTGCACGCGATGGGCACGCTCTCGACCAGCGGCATCACCGCCGGGCTTGGCACCGCCTCTGCCTCTTCCGGGATCGCGGGCGAACTCCTGATCTTTCTGTTCTTCTTCTTCGCGCTGACCCGCCGCGCGTTTCCGGTCAAGGGCCTCGCCAGCAGTGACCGTTCGCTCCTGACCGACCCGGAGTTGCGCATGGCCGGGCTGATCCTGCTGACCGTCACGGTCGTCCTTCTTTTGCGCCATTGGGTCGGTGCCGGCTCGCGCAGCTTTGACGATCCGTTTGCCTTTCTGGCGGCGCTCTGGGGCGCCGTGTTCACTTCGGCATCGTTCCTCACAACCACCGGCTATGAAAGCGCCTACTGGGGCTCCACCACCGATTGGTCGGGCTTCGGCACGCCCGGCCTTCTGCTACTGGCGCTCGCGATTGTCGGCGGCGGCGTCGCCACCACGGCGGGTGGGGTCAAATTGCTCCGCGTCTACGCGCTTCTGCGCCAAGGCCAGCGCGAATTGGAAAAGATCATCCACCCCTCTTCCATTGGTGGCGGGGGCACCGACGCGCGCCGCCTGCGCCGCGAAGGGGCCTACATGGCCTGGGTGTTCTTCATGCTCTTTGCCATGTCGATCGCGCTGGTGGTCGGCACGCTGTCGCTGCTCGGCGTGGCGTTCGAACCGGCACTTGTCCTTGGCCTTGCGGCCTTTACCACCACCGGGGCGCTGGCCGATGTGGCGACCCTTGATCCCATCCCCTATGGCGGGCTCTCGGCGCCGGTCAAGATCACGCTTGCCGCCGCGATGGTGGTGGGCCGTTTGGAAATGCTGGCGCTGATTGCGCTCGTCTCGCCCGCGGGCTGGCGGCGTTAGGCCGGTGTGTCAGTGTAACGGCCTGATTTTTGCGCTGGAATCTCCTTTGCAGCCACTCCATACTTGAAATTGGCCGTCATGGATGCGTGTGCCCCACGCCACCAAGGGAAAGTCGGGGGAAGGTTCCTCCCCCGGGTCCGGACGGTCAACGAGGGCTGTGAACGTAGCGATAGAAAAACAAGGCAAAAAAGCAATGGCCGCCGATAAACAAAACCTGCAAGACGCCTTCCTCAACCATGTCCGGAAGGCAAAGGTTCCTGTCACGATATTCCTGATCAACGGTGTAAAGCTGCAGGGTGTGATTACCTGGTTCGACAATTTCTGCGTGCTCCTGCGCCGGGATGGCCAGTCGCAGCTTGTCTACAAGCACGCGATTTCGACGATCATGCCGGGGGCACCGATCAGCCTCTATGAAGGGGAAGACTGATCTCCGACCGCCCCGACGATGACGACGACCTGTTGCCCGAACGGGCCGGAGCACGGCTGCGCGATACCGCCGCTGCGCCGACGCGCGCCTATGTCCTGCATCCGGCACTGAAATCCTCAAACGCCCGCCGGCTGCCCGAACACGGGCTGGCCGAAGCGGTGGCACTTGCCGCCGCCTTGCCTGAACTGGCGGTGGTCGGCTCCGAAGTGGTGCGTCTGGCCCGCGTCCAGCCCGCCACCCTGATCGGCTCCGGCAAGGTCGAAGAGCTGAAGGCCCGCTTCAAGGCCGACCATATCGAACTGGTGCTGGTCGATGGCACCGTCTCGCCGGTGCAGCAGCGCAACCTTGAAAAGGAATGGGGGGTCAAACTGCTTGACCGCACCTCCCTGATCCTGGAAATCTTCGCCGACCGCGCCCGCACCCGGGAAGGCGTGCTGCAGGTCGAACTTGCCGCCCTCAGCTATCAGCGCACCCGCCTCGTCCGCGCCTGGACCCACCTTGAACGCCAGCGCGGCGGTTTCGGTTTCGTTGGCGGCCCCGGCGAAACCCAGACTTGAATCCGACCGCCGTGCCATCGACGATCAGGTGATCCGCCTCAAACGCCAGCTCGACAAGGTGGTGAAAACCCGCGAACTGCACCGCGCCTCGCGCCGCAAGGTGCCGTTCCCGCTGGTGGCGCTCGTTGGTTACACCAACGCCGGAAAGTCTACGCTTTTCAATCGGATGACCGGGGCCGAGGTGTTGGCCAAGGACATGCTTTTCGCCACGCTCGACCCCACGATGCGTGGCATCGTGCTGCCGTCGGTCAATGGCGGGGCGGGCCGCAAGATCATTGCGTCCGACACCGTGGGCTTCATCTCCGACCTGCCAACCCAGCTTGTCGCCGCCTTCCGCGCGACCTTGGAAGAGGTGCTGGAGGCTGACCTGATCCTCCACGTCCGCGACATCAGCCACCCCGAAACTGCCGAACAGGCGCAGGATGTGGCCGAAATCCTCACCTCCCTCGGCGTCAAGGAAAGCACGCCGCAGATCGAGGTCTGGAACAAGCTCGATCTCGTCCCCCCCAGCGCCCGCGCTGCGCTGGAGGCGCAATCCCGCCCCGGCCTCCACGCCGTCTCGGCTCTTACCGGCGAAGGTGTGGACGCGCTGCTCGCCGCCGTGTCGCAAGCCTTCGACGAGGCCAAGACCGACGAAACCGTGCGCCTCCCGTTCTCCGAGGGCCGCAAGCGCGCCTGGCTTCACGCCGAAGGCGTGGTGCAATCGGAAACCGAGGTCGAGGACGGCTGGCAGATCACCGTCTCCTGGACCAAACGCCAGCAAGGCAGCTACGCCCAGCTGCGGGTCTGACGCCCAGACTACTTCTCGGGCGTCAGCACCATCACTCCGGCGGCCGCCGCGCGCGCCAGCTCGGGGTCCAGCGACATCGGGATATACTCCCCCCGCCGCCACAACTCGCCCAGATCGTCGTAGTTCCGGCTCAGCGGATGCCCCGATTGCCCGGTCGCGCTGATGAACACCGAACTGTCCGGGTCGGCAAAATCATAGACCCCCCGATACCCCGCGCCATGCACGTTGAGGTAGGGGTTCGGCCCGGTCCCCTTCGTCCTCCCGCGCTGCAACGTATCATCCCCGCCACTGGTGGATTGCCGGATGTTCACGAAATACCGCAGGAACGGCACCTGACCCAGCACCGGATGGTCATGCGTCGCCTGATGCGCATCGCCCCAACGCCAGCTTTCAATGTTCGGCCCATAGGTTTCCGACAGCCGCAAGAGCGCCTCGTCCAGCGCAATCCGCGCCAGATCCGCGCAGCTTTCCACCGCCGCCGATTGCACCACGTCGCACCACACCGACGCGCCGTCGACATCACGGTAGACCCGCTCCATGAACACTGGTGACGGACGGGTGAAGCTGTCGGCCATCGCGCCCAGCTCGTCCCGGATCAGCCGGTCCATCAGCGCGCGCAGCCACGCTTCGGCGATCAACGGCTCCGGCAGATGTTCGCTCATCTCGCCGTTCCATTCCGCCAGCAAGGTCAGCGCCTTCTGCCGCAGCCGTTCGGGCGTGCCCTCCGGGGCCGCCTCGCCGGTGAACCACAATTCCGCCCCGATCAGCGGCAACAGCAGGCGCGCCGTCGGGTTCACCGTATCAAGCTGCGCCTCGATGAAGCTTTCCCGCGTATGCACCTCGCGCGCCTTCATCAGCGTCAGCCAGCGCTGGATGCGCTGCGTATCGCCCCAGTCAAAGCTCACATGGTTCGGGAACGGCCGGTCCACCGTCTTGTTGTTGGTATTGCCCAAAAGCCCCGAGGTCGGGTTCACAAAGCGCGGGTTGTCCTCGTAAGGCAAGACCCCCTTGAACCCGTTTACCGCCTCGGCCCCAAGGGACGGCATCCGCCCTAGCGACTTGTGCCCGGGATCGCGCGCCGGAATTGCCCCGATCACCTGCATCGCGATGCCGCTCGTATCCGCCAGCATCAGGTTTTGCGCCGGGGCCACATGCAGCCGCCCCGCCTCGATTGCCTCGGGGATCGATTTCGCGCGCATCAACTTCATCGCCGCCGTGACCGACGTATCCGCCCCCGACAGCGCCGTCCACGCCACCGCCGCCACATGCCCCGCCGGAGTTACCGACCCAAGGTCGTAATGCGTGCCGGGCAGGATCGGCCCGTTCCTTGACCAGCGCAGGGTCAGCGTCAATGGCTCGCCGTCCTTGACGTTGATGATCGACTGGCGCTTTTCGAAACTGGCCCAACCCTCCGGCGTGCGGTATTCTTCGGGGTTGTCCGGGTTCAGCTCCTCGATCAGCACGTCCTGATCGTCGACATAGGCTGTGGTCAAACCCCATCCCAGAGCGTCCGACCGGCCGACCAGCACCACCGGCACACCCGGAATGGTGCCACCGATCACGCCGCCCGATTGCAACTCCAGTCGCGCCAGATACCAGATCGACGGCGCGGTAAAGCCAAGATGCGGGTCGTTCGCCAGCAGACTGCCCCCTGCCGCCGACCGTCCGGGCGCTGCCGCCCACGCATTCGACGCCCCCGAAAACCCCAGTTCCGGCACCGGCGACAGCGCGCCTTCGGCAAACCGCAGCGGCTCGAACGACGGTTTCACCTCCGGCACAAGGCTGGCGTAATCGGGCAGGGCGGCGACGCCTTGCCCCGGATCGTCCGGCAACAGGTCCGCCAACCTGTCCGCAGGCAACAGCAGCGACATCCGCGCCCGCAACACCTCGCTCTCCATCTGCCCGGTCAGTTGCAGCGCCATCAGTTTGATGATCGCGATCGAATCCGCAGGCGCCCAGGCCGCGATTTCGTTGGAAAAGAAGAAGAACTCCGGCGCGCCCCGGCCTCGCGCGCCCTTGTTGATCTCGGCGATCCAGGCGTTCACCCCGGCTGAATAGGCGACCAGCGCGCGCTTGGTCTGCGCGTCCTGCGCCGCAACCGAAGCCAGCGCCAGCCCGTAAAGATCGAACCGGCGCATCAGCTCATCGGTCTTGACCGTGGCCTGCCCGAACACCTCCGACAGCCGCCCCTGCGCGGTGCGCCGCAGCATCGTCATCTGCCACAGCCGGTCCTGGGCATGGGCGAACCCCAGCGCATAGAACACGTCCTCGTCGGTCTTGCCGAAGATATGCGGCACGTTGTCGTTGTTGCGCACGATCTCCACCGGGGCAGATATGCCCGGCACGGCGAAATCCTCGGAATAGTCGACCAGCGACCGCGACAGGATCCAATAGGCCAGCATCAGCCCGATCACGGCCAGAACGATCAGGCCCGAGACTATTCGGATCAGCCAGCGAAAGGCAGTCAACATTTGGGGCCTGTTCTTGACGGCGACGTTCGGTTCGGTTCCTAGTCCACCTTGCAATGAAGGGCAATCATCGGGGTCATCACATGGCAAAACTGGCGTTTCTCGGGCTCGGCGTGATGGGCTTTCCGATGGCGGGGCATCTGATGGCCAAGGGGCATCAGGTTACGGTCTACAACCGCAGCCCGGCCAAGGCCGCCGCTTGGGTGGCAAAGCATGGCGGAAGCAATGCCGCGACGCCAGCGAAAGCGGCGCAAGGTGCTGATTTCGTTATGGCCTGCGTCGGGAATGACGATGACCTGCGCGCCGTCTGCCTTGGCCCCGACGGCGCGTTCTGCGGTATGGCAAAGGGCGCCGTCTTCGTCGATCACACCACCGTCTCGGCGCTGGTGACACGCGAACTGCACGCCGTCGCCGCCGGTCACGGCCTCGGCTTCGTCGATGCGCCGGTGTCGGGCGGGCAGGCGGGGGCGGAAAACGGCGCGCTCTCGATCATGTGTGGTGGCACCGAGGCGGACTACACCGCCGCCGAACCGGTGATGGCCGCCTACGCCCGTATCTGCCGCCGCCTTGGCGACAGCGGGGCAGGGCAGTTGGCCAAGATGATGAACCAGATCTGCATCGCTGGCCTCATGCAGGGTCTGGCCGAGGCGCTGGCCTTTGGCCAGAAGGCCGGGCTTGACGGCGAAAAGGTGGTCGAAGTGATCGCCCAGGGTGCCGCCGGATCGTGGCAGATGGTCAACCGTCACAAGACCATGCTGGCCGACACCTTCGATTTCGGCTTTGCGGTCGATTGGATGCGCAAGGATCTGGGCATTTGCCTCGATACCGCCGACCAGATCGGCGCACGGCTGCCGGTGACCGCGCTCGTCGATCAGTTCTACAAGGATGTGCAGTTGATGGGCGGGGGGCGGAACGACACGTCCAGCCTGATCCGCCGCCTGAAGTGAAAGATTAAGGCCCGGTAAACACCGGGCCTAAGTTATTGATCTTTCTACAGACGCAAAGGTGTCCCACGGTGGGACACCACCCCTCAGGGAATGATCCGCGTATACTTCACGCCACTCAGCGTCGCCCCCGCGATCAGCCCCTGCTGCCCAAAGACCAGCGCCACCACCGGGTCAAGTTCGGTCGTCTCCTTGCCGATGCTGGCCCCCTGATCCGGCGTCGCATAACGGATATCGGCACTCGCCGCCCACCCGGGCGACCGGCGGAATTCTTCCAGCGCCTGAGGGGTCGTGAAGAACAGGGCATGGGCATATTGCTGCGCCCCGATCTGGAACCCGATCGACGCCTTCGTGGCCGAATAGTAATCCACCGTGGCGCCCTGGATGCGCAGCGCCCCGCGCCCGTAAGCCCCGCCGATCCCGAAGCCCGCCTCGGTAATCAGGGGCATGTAAAGCACCCCCGCCGACCGCGCCGCCAGATCCCGCGTGCCGGGATACCGCTCTTCAAGGAAAGCTTGCGTCGCATCGACCCGCGCATCGATCTGCGCGCCACCGCCCGATCCGATCCCGTTGCTGCACGCCGCCAACAGGGCCGTAGACCCCATGCCGACCAGAAGCCCACGTCGCGAAAGTTCTACCATAATGTCCGCCCTTTCTGCCTCACCCGGGGTCTTCAGCCCCATTGCGCCTGAGCCTAGTCCGTTTTCACGCCCCTGTCATGCCCCTCGCTTGGCAAAAGCGGCGACACGCTCACCCTGCTATCGAGCCGTAAAGCGCGAAATCCTCCGCAGCCACCTCGTGCAGCAGCGCCGCGGTCGCCGGAGAGAGATCGGTCGCACCGGGCGGCGATACGTTCAGACGCGGCAAGATGATCTCGCAGCCAAGCCTGCCTTCCAGGAAATCGACAAAGCGGTCGATTTCCTCATACCGAAACAACCGGTCGACGCCCTCGCCTTGCCGCGGCCGCAGAAAGCGCCCCTGGGATCCGACGCTCGCAAACTCCGGCTGCGGATCGCGACACCACGCGTGCACGAACGCGTCAAATGTGATGCCCCGCGTCGACTTCTCCGGCTCGGTCTCCTCCCGCTGGCGATAGCGGTACCACGACCCGAGCCAATCCCTTGGCTCGCGCATCAGCGCGACCAAGGTAAAGCGGTCCTTCGACGCCGCCTCCAGGTACGGGCCGACAAATCGGCGATACCGGTGCACGGTCGTGTGCTTCAGAAGCGGCGGACGTTGAATCGAAACGGTCGCCAGTGATTCGAGTGCGGCGGCAATCGCCGTCGATCCGGTCTTCGGTGTCGCCAGAAATGCCAGTCTTTCATCCCAGAACACCAGCATCGCCGCCCCTTTTGCCGCCCGCCACCGAAAATCATCGGCATCGTAAACTATCCTTTAACCAAAACAGGCAAAAGCTGGTTTCAGAAAGAATTTGGTTGAAATGTTCTACATTTGATCTCATAAGAACGAGAACACTTGGGGAACATAGGTCAGGATTGCCGCCTGCGGGTGGCTGTGAAATAAGGACACAAGACATGGCGGTTGCGAACCTTTTGGACCTCGACGGGAAGCGCGGAATGGACAAGGCGAAAGCTCTGGAAAGCGCATTGGCGCAAATTGAACGCCAATTCGGTAAGGGCTCGATCATGAAGCTCGGCGCCGACAGCCCGGCGATGGATATCGAGGCGACGTCGACCGGCTCGCTTGGCCTCGACATCGCACTTGGTATCGGTGGTCTGCCGCAAGGCCGGATCATCGAGATCTACGGACCGGAATCCTCGGGCAAGACGACGCTGACGCTGCATGTCGTGGCAGAAGCTCAAAAAAAGGGTGGCGTCTGCGCCTTTGTCGATGCCGAACACGCGCTTGACCCACAGTATGCCAAGAAACTGGGCGTCAATCTGGACGATCTTCTGATTTCGCAGCCCGATACCGGCGAACAGGCGCTGGAGATTGTCGACACGCTGGTCCGTTCGGGCGCCGTCAGCCTTGTGGTTGTGGACTCCGTCGCAGCGCTGGTGCCGAAATCGGAAATCGAAGGCGACATGGGCGACATGCAGATGGGCAGCCAGGCCCGCCTGATGAGCCAGGCCATGCGCAAGCTGACCGCCTCTATTGGCCGGTCGAACTGCATGGTGATCTTCATCAACCAGATCCGCATGAAGATCGGCGTCATGTTCGGCAGCCCCGAAACCACGACCGGCGGCAATGCTCTGAAATTCTACGCTTCCGTCCGGCTCGACATCCGTCGGATCGGTTCGATCAAGGAAAAGGACGACGTGGTCGGCAACACGACTCGCGTAAAGGTGGTGAAGAACAAGGTCGCACCTCCCTTCAAACAGGTTGAGTTCGATATCATGTATGGTGAAGGTATCTCCAAGACCGGGGAATTGATCGACATCGGCGTCAAGGCCGGCGTGGTCGAAAAATCCGGCTCCTGGTATTCCTACGGGGATGAACGGATCGGGCAGGGGCGCGAGAATGCCAAGCTGTTCCTCAAGCAGAACCCCGGCGTGGCAAAGGAGCTTGAAGACAAGATACGTGGCGCCAACGGTCTGGATTTCAACGTGACCGGCGGGCCAGACGCCGACGATCTGGTCGACATGTAGCCTCGCGCCCTCCACGTGAACGCAAGGGCCGGAAGCACCGCTTCCGGCCTTTTTCACAACGATATTGCCCGCGTGGTGGACAGCCTTCGCGCGGGGGGCTAAACGGAGGCGAAACCGCTGATTTGCCTTCGGAAGGGCCCCTTGATGGCATCGCTGAACGACATCCGCTCCACCTACCTCGAGTTCTTTCGCCGCAATGGCCATACTGTGGTTGACAGCTCACCCCTGGTGCCGCGCAACGACCCGACGCTGATGTTCGCGAACTCCGGCATGGTGCAGTTCAAGAACCTGTTCACCGGGGTGGAAACGCGCGACTACAAGCGCGCCACGACCGCGCAGAAATGCGTGCGCGCGGGCGGCAAGCACAATGACCTCGACAATGTCGGCTATACCGCGCGACACCATACCTTCTTTGAAATGCTCGGTAACTTCTCGTTCGGCGATTACTTCAAGGATCAGGCCATCGCCTTTGCGTGGGAGCTATTGACCAAGGATTTCGGTCTGAACCCCGACAAGCTTCTGGTCACCGTCTACCACACTGACGACGAGGCGGCCGCGATCTGGAAGAAGGTCGCTGGCCTGCCGGACAGCCGCATCATCCGCATCGCCTCGGACGACAACTTCTGGCGCATGGGGCCAACCGGCCCCTGCGGCCCCTGCACCGAAATTTTCTATGATCACGGCGACCATATCTGGGGCGGCCCTCCGGGCAGTGCCGAGGAAGACGGCGACCGGTTCATCGAGATCTGGAACAACGTGTTCATGCAGAACGAACAATTCGCTGATGGCCGTCTGGTGCCGTTGGAGATGCAGTCGATCGACACCGGCATGGGGCTGGAGCGGATCGGCGCGCTTTTGCAAGGCAAGCACGACAACTACGACACCGACCTGATGCGCAGCCTGATCGAGGCATCGGCCCATGCCACGTCCTCTGATCCCGATGGCCCCGGCAAGACACACCACCGCGTCATCGCCGACCACCTGCGCTCGACCTCGTTCCTGATTGCCGATGGCGTGATGCCCTCGAACGAAGGGCGTGGCTATGTGCTGCGCCGGATCATGCGCCGCGCCATGCGTCATGCACACATGCTCGGCTCGCAAGACCCGGTGATGCACCGCCTGGTTCCAGCGCTTGTCCGTGGCATGGGGGCTGCCTACCCGGAACTTGGCCGGGCGCAATCCCTGATCGAAGAAACCTTGCGGCTGGAAGAGACGCGCTTCAAGCAGACGCTGGATCGCGGGCTGAAGTTGCTCGACGACGAATTGACCCGGCTTCCTGAAGGCGGCGCGCTGCCCGGCGCAGCGGCCTTCAAACTTTATGATACCTACGGTTTCCCGCTGGACCTGACGCAGGACGCCTTGCGCGAAAAGGGGCGCGAGGTTGACGTGCAGGGCTTCGATCACGCCATGCAGGAGCAAAAGCAAAAGGCGCGTGCGGCCTGGGTCGGCACGGGTGCCGCAGGCGACGCACGCATCTGGTTCGACATTGCCGAAGAGCATGGCGCTACGGAATTCCTCGGCTATGACACCGAAATCGCCGAAGGCGTGCTGACGACGCTGGTCCGGGACGGCGCTGCGATCGGTTCCGCAACCACTGGCGACACGGTTCAGATCGTTGTGAACCAGACCCCGTTCTACGCCGAAAGCGGCGGACAGGTCGGGGACACTGGCCTGATCCGCACCGACACGGGCCTTGCCGAGGTGACTGACACGAAGAAGGCTGCAGGCGTTTTCATTCACGTTGCCAAGGTGTTGGAAGGTGATCTTCTGAAAGGTCAACCCGCCAAGCTGGAGGTGAATCACACCCGCCGTTCTCAGATTCGTGCCAACCACTCTGCAACGCACCTTTTGCATGAGGCGTTGCGGCGCGCGCTTGGCGACCATGTCGCACAGCGCGGCAGCCTGAACGCCGCCGACCGTCTGCGCTTTGACTTCAGCCACGGCCACGCTGTCTCGGTCGCTGATCTTGCCAAGGTCGAGGCTGAGGTAAACGCGTTCATCCGTCAGAACGCTTCTGTCGAGACCCGCATCATGACGCCCGACGACGCCCGCGCCATCGGCGCACAGGCTCTGTTCGGGGAAAAATATGGTGACGAAGTCCGCGTCGTGTCGATGGGCGTGCTGGAAGGTTCTGCCAAGGGCGCCGACGGCAAGACCTACAGCCTTGAACTTTGCGGTGGCACCCATGTCGCCCGCACTGGCGACATCGGCGCGATGGTGCTTTTGGGCGACAGCGCGTCCTCCGCCGGCGTGCGCCGGATCGAGGCGCTAACTGGGCAGGCCGCGCTTGACCATCTGCGCCTGCAGGACGCGCGCCTTGCGGAAATCGCCACCACGCTCAAAGCCTCACCTGCCGAATTGGCGGACCGGGTAAAGGCACTTGCCGACGAACGCCGCGCGCTTTTGAACGAGGTTGCGCAACTGCGCCGTGATCTTGCAATGGGCGGCAAGGCAGGCGGCCCGGAAGCACGTGAAATCAATGGCATGAAGCTCATTGCTCAGGTATTGCAAGGCGTCTCGGGCAAGGATTTGCCTGCGCTTATTGACCAGATGAAGGCGCAGCTTGGCTCTGGCGCGGTGTTGCTGATCGCCGACACGGGTGGCAAGCCGGCGGTTGCGGCGGGCGTCACGAACGATCTGACAGCCCGACTGTCTGCCGTAACTCTGGTCAAGGCGGCGGCCGAGGCGATGGGTGGCAAGGGCGGCGGTGGCCGGCCGGATCTGGCGCAGGCAGGTGGCGCCGACATCGGTCTTGCAGACGCGGCAATCAAGGCTGCCGAAGCCGCGATGGAGGGCTGACCTTGCCAGCAGCGCTTTGGATTGCCCACGTCCACGTCACCGATGCCGAGGCCTACGCCCGGTATGCCACTGGCGCCGCCGCGGCTATTTCAGCGCACGGCGGCGTGTTTCTTGCCCGCGGTGGCCGCTACGTGCAGCTTGAAGGCAACGACCGGCCCCGCAATGTGGTGGCGCGCTTTCCAAGTCTGGAAAGGGCGGTGGAATGTTACAATTCCCCCGCCTATCAGGCAGCGCTAGCGCATGCCAAAGGGGCTTCGGTCCGTGATCTTATGGTGGTGGAAGAGGTCGAGTAGGGTTTTGCTGAAAAGCCACGCAATACCTTGCGCCCGGCCGCGCGTTTGATGCTACTGTCAAGAAAAGCGAGGCCGGACAAATGACTTACCGTGGAAGGGCAGACTGATGTGCCGTTGGGCCGCCTACACCGGCGCTCCGATCTTCCTTGAGGAGATCATCAGCCGCCCGGGACATTCCCTGATCCACCAAAGTCACGGCGCCACCCAATGCCATTCCGCGATCAACGCCGATGGCTTTGGCGTTGCATGGTATGGTCAGCGCCCGGAACCTGGCCTTTACCGGGATGTTTTGCCCGCCTGGTCCGACCCGAACCTGCGCAGCCTGACCGCACAGGTGCAGTCGCACCTTTTCCTTGCCCATGTTCGCGCCTCGACCGGCACCGCGACCAGCCGCAACAATTGCCACCCGTTCACGCACGGCGCATGGAGCTTCATGCACAACGGTCAGGTCGGCGGCTACGACAGCTTCCGTCGCGATGCCGACATGATGATCCCCGATGCGCTTTACCCTCAGCGCAAAGGGGCCACCGACAGCGAGGCGCTGTTCCTCGTGGCCCTGGCCGAGGGTCTGGACCACGACCCGCGCGGTGCGCTGGAGCGTGCTGCGGCGCGGTTCATCCGTCTGGCCCGCGAGAAGGGCACCGCTCCGCACCTTCGCATGACCGCGGCGCTTAGCGACGGTCGCAACCTTTACGCGGTTCGCTACGCCACGGATGAGGCCGCCCCTTCGCTTTATCACCGTTGGTCGGAAAGCCGTGGCGGGATGGCAGTGGTGTCCGAACCGTTGGAGGCTGAAGAGGGCGGTTGGATCGAGGTTCCCCCGTCCAGCTTTTGCACCTTTGACGGCGAAACAGTGCTGCTGGAGGAATTCACGCCGTGCCGTCTTGCGGCAGCAGCCTAAGGAAGCGGTCGCTGCTGGTTTACCAGATCCCGTAGTCGGGTGCATGTGTCCTTTCAGGCGGCATTTATCTGGTCGAAGCGCGCAGCCATACGGTTCAGGTCCTGACCTTGGTAGAACACGTCACCCCGCTTCATCTTGATGTTGAACCAGTAGTCACGGCTTTGCGTGACATAGTGGTTCATCTGAAGCTCGTGATTTGCGATCTTCGCACGCCTTGGTGGGACATTGCGGATGCCGTGCACTTCGATGTCTTCCATTTGCTGGGGAAGCCATGAGCGAAAGACAGTCTTTGCGTAACGGTCCAGAACAAGACTGCAGCGCTGCAGGCTTGAACGCACGCTTTACGGCTGTGCGGTCAGCCCGCTGGAGCCGAAGTTGGTCCAGTTCGTGTAAATCACATCGAATTTGGTTTGGCTGTCCAGATAGTCCGCAAGGCTCTCTCCCGATTTGCAGAACAGGAATTCGTCGATGTCTGCAATCGCCAACCAGTCACAGTATTCGGCGATCTTGAAGTGCTGCAAAGCCGTCCAGTAATGCGCGACCTGCTTGTGCTGCTCGGGCAGAACCAAGACAGTGACACGGCCGTCAGCCAGCCAGGGTTCGACCTTTTTGAGGGTGTCGTCCGTGCTTCCGTTGTCGATCAGGTAGATGCGGTCTGCCCCGAAGGACAGGTAATGCCGCAGCCATTCATCAATCAGATGGGCCTCGTTCTTCATGATCGCCAGCACACCGAGCCGAAAGGGTCGGGGCACAGGCTGTACGAACCTGGCCCTTCGATCCGGCGCGCGCCGACGGATGCGATTGAGCATCCGGGTGTGGTTCCACAGGTTCTGAAACCAGCGGTTCACGCGCCGGGCCGCCCACATGATCTATCCTGCGCGCGACTGTCGCTTGCGGTCGTTCGCATCAAGGAAGCGCTTGCGCATCCGAACCGATTTCGGCGTGACCTCGACCAGTTCATCATCGTCGATGTACGAGATGCACTGCTCCAGGCTCAGCTTTACCGGCGTCGTCAGGCGCACCGCTTCGTCGGTGCCGCTGGCGCGCACGTTGGTAAGCTGCTTGCCCTTCAACGGGTTCACTTCCAGGTCGTTGTCGCGGTTATGTTCGCCGATGATCATGCCCGCATAGACCGGTTCCTGCACGCCGATGAAGAAGTGACCGCGATCTTCCAGTTTCCACATCGCGTAAGCGACCGAAATCCCGGTCTCGATCGAGATCAGCACACCCTGACGCCGTCCTTCGATCGGGCCCTTGTGCGGCGCCCAGCCGTGGAACACGCGGTTCAGCACCCCGGTGCCGCGCGTGTCGGTCATGAACTGGCCATGATAGCCGATCAGCCCGCGTGAAGGCACGTGCGCGATGATCCGGGTCTTGCCGGCTCCCGCCGGCTTCATCTCGACAAGGTCGCCCTTGCGCGGGCCGGTAATCTTTTCGATGACCGGGCCGGTGTAATCATCATCGACGTCGATGGTCACTTCCTCGATCGGTTCGTGCTTCACGCCGTCGATGTCACGGAACAAGACGCGCGGGCGGCTGATCGACAGTTCGAACCCCTCGCGGCGCATGTTCTCGATCAGCACGCCCATCTGGAGTTCGCCACGCCCCGCAACCTCGAAGGCGTCGCCGCCGGGGGTGTCGGTGACCTTGATCGCCACGTTGATCTCGGCTTCGCGCATCAAACGTTCGCGGATCACGCGGGACTGCACCTTGGTGCCTTCCTTGCCAGCCAGCGGCGAATCGTTGATCCCAAAGGTAACAGAGATGGTCGGCGGGTCGATCGGCTGGGCGGGCAGGGCGGTATCAACCTCAAGCGCGCACAGCGTGTCGGCAACCGTCGCCTTCGACATGCCGGCGATGGTGACGATGTCGCCGGCCTCGGCCACGTCGATCGCGGTCTGCGTCAGGCCGCGGAACGCCAGAACTTTCGACACGCGGAACTGCTCCAGCTTTTCGCCGTCGCGGCTAAGTGCCTTGATCGTGTCACCGGCCTTCAGCGTGCCGGCCTCGACGCGTCCGGTCAGGATGCGGCCGATGAACGGGTCAGCGGACAGAGTGGTTGCCAGCATCTGGAAGGGCTCGCCGCGCCGTGCGACTTGCGCAGGGGCCGGGACGTGGCGCTGCACCAGGTCATAAAGCGCCGACAGGTCCTTGCGCGGCCCGTCAAGGTTTTCATCGGCCCAGCCAGACCGGCCCGACGCGTAAAGCACCGGGAAATCAAGCTGATCGTCGTCCGCGCCAAGGTTGGCAAAGAGGTCGAATACCTCGTTCAGCGCGCGGCTTGGTTCGGCGTCCGGCTTGTCGACCTTGTTCAGCACGACAATCGGGCGCAGCCCCAGCGCCAGCGCCTTCGAGGTCACGAATTTCGTCTGCGGCATCGGCCCTTCGGCCGCATCCACCAGCAGCACCACGCCATCGACCATCGACAGGATCCGTTCCACTTCGCCGCCAAAGTCGGCGTGACCGGGGGTGTCAACGATGTTGATCCGCTGACCTGCCCACTCCAGCGAGGTGCATTTCGCAAGGATCGTGATCCCGCGCTCGCGCTCGATGTCGTTGCTGTCCATCGCCCGTTCGGCGACAGCCTGGTTGTCGCGAAACGCGCCAGACTGCTTCAGAAGCTCGTCAACGAGGGTGGTCTTGCCATGGTCGACATGCGCGATGATGGCGATGTTGCGAAGCTCCATCGGGAGGGTCTCTTTCGTTTGTATGTTTCGCGCGGCGATAGCGCAGACAGCCCGGAAAGGCCAGAGGAACCTTGTCAGGTGGTGATATAGCGGTCGCGGCGGTGGTTGATCGCGACGACAAGGTTGATCACAACCGCGCCCACAAAGCTGATGGCGACGGCGCGGGCATCAAGGAAAGTCAGCGCCAAGGTGAACAGAACCGCGTCAAACGCCAGTTGCACCCAGCCCGCCCGCCAGCCAAAGCGGTCCTGTAGGATCAGACCCAGAATGCCGATCCCGCCAAGGCTTGCGCCATGACGGAACAGCGCGAGCAGGGCCGAACCGGACATGAGGCCGAAGATCACCGCCCCAAGCCAAGGGGTCACCGGGCCGAATTGCAATTGCGTGGGCAACCATAGGGTCAGCGCCGACAGGGCGGCGACCGACAGGAAGGTTTTGACCGTGAAGGCCAACCCCATCCGCCGGTAGCCGAGGTAATAGAAAGGAATGTTGACCACAAAGAACACCGCGCCAAAACTCCACCCCGTTGCGTAGGAGATCAGCACAGCCAGCCCCGCCGTCTGCCCGGTCACAAGGCCAAGGTGGGTCAAAAGGACGATCGCCACCGCCGCCATGATAGTGCCATAGGCCAGCCCTTGGGCGTCTTCGATCACGGTGTGGCGGGCGGGGTCGGTCATGTGGCGATGTACCTGTCGCGACGATGGTTGACGGCAAGGAATAGGTTGAACACCATCGCCCCGAGGAACGACCAGCCTACCACGTCCCAGTCCAGAAACAGCGCCGACACGCCGAACAGGATCACATCGAACACCAGTTGCGCGTATCCCGCCTGAAACCCGGTGCGGTCCTGGAGCCACAGCCACAGGATCGACACCCCGCCGAAGCTGCCGCCATGCCGCACCACGGCCAGCGCGGCGATGCCGAAAAGGGCGCCGAAAAGGATCGCGGCAAAGGCCGGGTCGATCCGCTCGATCTCCAACCAGCGCGGTAAAAGCGCGGTCAAAAGGCTGAGCGAGGCCACCGAGACGAAGGTTTTCAGCGCAAACGCCGCCCCCATTCGCCGCCAGCCAAGCCACAGGAACGGCAGGCTTATGGCAAAATAGACCAGTGGGAAGGGCAGGGATGTGCCGTAAGACACCAGTGCCGCTACGCCCACGGTCTGGCCGGCGACAAAGCCCATATTCGTCAGGACGTGCGTGCCAACCGCCGCCATGCAGACTCCGAAAGCGATGCCTTGGGTATCTTCGATCAGGCTGTGGCGGGTCGCGGTGGTCATACCGCGCAGCTAGCACTGCACGGCATATATGTCAACTATACTGACCCAATTTGCGTCAGCCAACAAGCGCCTTGTTCAGATACTCGTCCACCTTTTCCAGATAGCCCATCGTGGTCAGCCATTTCTGGTCCGGCCCGACCAGCAGCGCCAGATCCTTGGTCATCCAGCCGTCTTCGACCGTATCAACCGTGACCTTCTCCAGCGTGGTGGCGAAGCGCATCAGCGCCTCGTTGCCATCCAGCTTGGCGCGGTGCTTCAACCCGCCGGTCCAGGCATAGATCGACGCGATGGAGTTGGTCGATGTGGCTTTGCCCTTCTGATGCTCGCGGTAGTGCCGCGTCACCGTGCCATGTGCGGCCTCGGCCTCGACGATCTTGCCATCGGGCGTCATCAGAACGCTCGTCATCAGGCCAAGCGAGCCAAAGCCCTGCGCCACGGTATCGGACTGCACGTCGCCATCGTAGTTCTTGCAGGCCCAGACATAACCACCCGACCACTTCATCGCCGACGCCACCATGTCGTCGATCAGGCGGTGTTCGTAGGTGATGCGCTTGGCCTTGAACTGGTCGGCAAATTCCGCGTCAAACACCTGCTGGAACAGATCCTTGAAGCGTCCGTCATAGGCCTTCAGGATGGTGTTCTTGGTCGACAGGTACACCGGCCAGCCCTTCATCAGACCATAGTTGAACGACGACCGCGCAAAGTCGATGATTGACGCGTCAAGGTTGTACATCGCCATCGTGACGCCCGCACTTGGCGCGTCGAAGACCTCGCGCTCGATCACCGCGCCGTCTTCGCCAACGAACTTCAGCGTCAACTTGCCCTTGCCCGGAAAGCGGAAGTCGGTCGCGCGGTATTGGTCGCCAAAGGCGTGGCGACCCACGACGATCGGCTGGGTCCAGCCCGGTACCAGCCGCGGCACGTTCTTGCAGATGATCGGCTCGCGGAAGATCACGCCGCCAAGGATGTTGCGGATCGTGCCGTTCGGCGATTTCCACATCTGCTTCAGGCCGAACTCTTCGACCCGCTGCTCGTCGGCGGTGATCGTCGCGCATTTCACACCGACGCCGTGGTGCTGGATCGCATGGGCCGCGTCGATGGTGATCTGGTCGTTGGTGCGGTCACGCTCCTCGATGCTCAGGTCATAGTATTTCAGGTCGATGTCGAGATAGGGCAGGATCAACTTCTTCTTGATGAAATCCCAGATGATCCGGGTCATCTCGTCACCGTCGAGTTCAACGACGGGGTTGGCTACCTTGATCTTCGACATGGGCGACCTCTCACAGGGGATTCGGTTGGCCGGGACATAGCCGAGAAAGCGGGTGATGGGAAGGGCGGTATGCGATGGTATACCGAAATCGGCAAGCAGGCTGGCCTCCCTTCGGGTTCGCTGCTCGAATATGGGGTTATGTTGCGTCCCTTCGCTGAGGTTCATCCCGATGATGGACGATGTTGAAGGCCATCTCGACTGGCTTGGCGACAAGTATCTCACCGTGCAGGGCGCGGCCTCGACCGAGGGCTCCCTTTCCGGAGCCCGCAGCCTGTCACCCGCAGGTTCCGGCCCACCCTTCAGCCGAGGATGTTCAACGCTGAAACCAGCTCAGCGCCTTTTGCTGAACCCAGGCCCACAAACCGGGCGCGCCCTTGGCAATCTTGACACCGACGCGCGCCTCAAGCTGTTCGGCCGTAACGTCGTAGGTAACCCATGTCCCGCCGCCGGACATCAGGTTCGCCATCACCGGCTGCACCCGGTCAAGGCTTTTGGCAAAGACCGCGTCCGGCGTTTGGGCGGCCTCGAACTCCTGCCAAAGTGCGTGAAGATCGGCCCGCAGATCGGGCGGCAGCAGTCCGAAGATCCGCTCTGCCGCCCGCGCCTCGGCCGCGGCGGTCTCGACGCTGGCATGGGCCTGTCCGTTCGCGGAATGAATCGGCACATCGCCCACGTCGATCTCGACCAGGTCATGGATCAACAGCATCCGGATCACTCGGTTGATGTCGACGCCCGGTGCCGACTGATCGGCCAGCACCAGCGCATAAAGCGCCAGATGCCACGAATGTTCGCCCGAATTTTCCGGCCGCGAACCATCGACCAGCGTTGTCGCGCGCAAGACTGATTTCAGCCGGTCCGCCTCGTTCAGAAAGGCGAACTGCGCTTCAAGCCGCTGGCTCAATGCCCGCCGCCGCTCAGGTCAGGCGGGGCTTCTGGCATGGCTCCACCGCTTCGTTTGGCCATCAGCGCCTTTTCAAGAAATATCCGGCCCCGGCGCTCCGCCAGCCGCACCCGGATCGAGGTGATGTAGGCTTCCTGAAACGTCGGCGAGGCCGCCAGCAGCACCTGACTTACCTTTTCATAGAACCGATCGTCGCCCAGTTCCGCCTCGGCGGCCAACACATCGTCCGCCAGCTTGTCTGCCAATGCCTGAAGTGCCGACATCTTAGCGCGTAACCTCCGTCATCCGCCTGCGCACGTAATCCGACACGGTCTGGATCATCGGCTTCATATGCGCCTCTTCGTCCTTGAAGAAGTGATCCGCCCCCTCCACCTGCGTGTGGGTGATGGTGATGCCCTTCTGCTCGTGCAGCTTGTTCACCAGATTGATGGTGTCCTTCGGCGGGGCCACCTTGTCGGCGGTGCCGTTGATGATCAGGCCCGACGATGGGCAGGGCGCTAGAAAGCTGAAGTCATACAGGTTTGCCGGGGGCGACACAGAAATGAAGCCCGTGATCTCTGGCCGGCGCATCAGAAGCTGCATCCCGATCCACGCGCCGAAACTGAAACCTGCCACCCAGCAATGCTTGGCGTTCTGGTTCATCGACTGCAGATAATCCAGCGCCGACGCCGCATCCGACAACTCGCCGATCCCCTGATCATACTCACCCTGGCTGCGACCGACGCCGCGGAAGTTGAACCGCAGCACGGTGAAGCCAAGGTTGTAGAAGGCGTAATGCAGGTTGTAGACAACCTTGTTGTTCATCGTTCCGCCATAGGCGGGGTGCGGGTGCAACACGATGGCGATCGGTGCGTCGCGTTCCTTCTGCGGATGATAGCGGCCTTCCAGACGACCGTCGGGACCGGCAAAGATAACCTCGGGCATGGAGCACTTCTCAAGTTGGAGCGGGCGTTTCTTGACGCTTTCACTCGACTAAACTAGAACAATTCTAAGGACGGCGCGCCGCCTTGTGGGTCGGCTTGAGGTAATGCCCGCAAGGGTCTACGTCAATCGGATTGCGGCGGGCGGCAAGGGGAACGCGATGAAACTCTCGACCAAAGGCCGCTATGCGATGGTGGCGCTTGCCGATCTGGCGCTTGCCAACAACGATGATCTTGTGTCGCTGGCCGCGATTTCCAAGCGGCAGGACATCTCGCTCCCCTATCTGGAACAGTTGTTCGTCAAACTGCGCCGCGCCGGTCTTGTCGAGGCGGTGCGCGGACCGGGTGGTGGCTACAAACTTGCCAGGACTCCGGACGAGATCCGCATTTCCGACGTGATGCAGGCGGTCGAGGAAACGGTTGATGCGATGCACACCGGGGCAGGGGCGTCGGGCGGGGTGTCGGGCAGCCGCGCGCAATCCCTGACAAACCGGTTGTGGGAAAGCCTTTCGGCAAATGTCTATGTTTTCCTGCATCAGGTGCGGCTGTCTGACGTGGTGAAGAACGACCTTGTGCCATGCCCCGCTGTCCCTTCGCTCTTTCGGGTGGTGGACGAAGAATGACCCGCCTCTACCTTGACTGGAACGCCACAGCGCCTTTGCGCCCCGAGGTGAAGGCGGCGATGCTTGCCGCGATGGATGTGGTCGGCAACCCGTCGTCCGTCCACGCTGAAGGCCGGGCAGCAAAGGCGCTGATCGAGCGGTCGCGGGCCGAAATCTCGGCCGCGCTTGGGGCTGACGGTGCCGACATCATCTTTACCAGCGGCGCGACCGAGGCCGCCGCGCTCGCCTGCGCGGGTCGTGGCCTTGCCTGTGCCGAAGTGGAACATGAAGCGGTCCTCGCGTGGTGCGACCCGAGCATTGCCGTCGATGCCGACGGTCACGTCGACGTACCCCAGCCTCGCCGATCGGCCCTGCAATTTGCCAACTCCGAAACCGGCATCCTGCAGGACATTCCCGAAGGCCTTGCCGTCTGCGACTTGACCCAGGCTTTTGGAAAGATTCCGCTCGCGTTCAACTGGCTTGGCGCCGACATGGGCCTCGTCTCCGCGCACAAGCTTGGCGGGCCGAAGGGGATCGGCGCACTGGTCATCAAGCGCGGGATCGATGTGCCACCGCAATTGCGGGGTGGTGGTCAGGAGATGGGGCGCCGTGCCGGCACCGAAAACCTGATCGGCATCGCAGGTTTCGCCGCCGCAGCAAGCGCGGCCGCCCGCGACCTTGCAGAAGGTGTCTGGGACCGGGTTGCCGAAGTTAGAAATATTCTAGAACTGGCATTGTCGGCAAACGCAAATGAGACTATTTCTGTCGGGAATGGCGCGGGCCGCTTGCCGAACACGCTTTGCCTGATCGCGCCCGGCTGGAAGGGCGAGACACAGGTGATGGCGATGGACCTTGCCGGGTTCGCCGTTTCGGCGGGGTCGGCCTGTTCCAGCGGCAAGGTGCGCGCTAGCCGTGCATTGAGCGCGATGGGATATGACGAGGCCTTGGCCGGGCAGGCGATCCGCGTGTCGATCGGGCCGGGAATTACGGAAGACGATGTGCTGCGGTTCGCCGATGTCTGGACCAAAGCCTACGCCAAAGCCCGCGCGCGGGCCGCATGAAGGAGACGGGGACGATGACCGCGATACTTGAGCCTACCCTCAACGCCGCAACCCTCGAAGTGGATGTGCGCGAAGGTGTGGACCGCGAAACCGTCGAGGCCGTGCAGGCGATGGCCGGCAAGTACAAATACGGCTGGGAAACCGAGATCGAGATGGACTTCGCGCCGAAAGGCCTGAATGAAGACATCGTCCGCCTGATATCTGAAAAGAACGGCGAGCCGGAGTGGCTGCTGGATTGGCGTCTCGCCGCCTACCGCCGCTGGCTGCAGATGGACGAACCGACCTGGGCGATGGTGAACTACCCGACGATCGACTACCAGGACCAGTTCTACTACGCCAAACCCAAAAGCATGGCCGTCAAGCCAAAGTCGCTTGATGATGTCGATCCAAAGCTTTTGGCGACCTATGCCAAACTTGGTATTCCGCTGAAAGAACAGATGCTTCTGGCCGGAGTTGAAGGTTCGGACGAGCCCCGCAAGGTGGCCGTGGATGCAGTCTTCGACAGCGTCTCGCTGGGCACCACCTTCAAGGCGGAACTTGCCAAGGCCGGTGTGATTTTCTGCTCGATCTCCGAAGCCGTCCGCGAACACCCCGACCTTGTGAAGCAATACCTCGGCACCGTTGTCCCGCAATCGGACAACTTCTTCGCCACGCTCAATTCCGCCGTCTTTTCCGACGGTTCCTTCGTCTACATCCCGAAGGGCGTGCGCTGTCCGATGGAGCTTTCCACCTACTTCCGCATCAACGCCGAAAACACCGGCCAGTTCGAACGCACGCTGATCATCGCCGACGAAGGCTCTTATGTCAGTTACCTCGAAGGCTGTACCGCGCCAAAGCGCGACACCCACCAACTGCACGCCGCCGTGGTTGAACTGGTGATCCTGAAGGACGCCGAAATCAAGTATTCCACCGTCCAGAACTGGTATCCAGGCGACGAGGAAGGCCGTGGCGGCATCTACAACTTCGTGACCAAACGCGCCGATTGTCGGGGCGACCGGGCAAAGGTGATGTGGACGCAAGTTGAAACCGGCTCTGCGATCACCTGGAAATACCCGTCCTGCATCCTGCGCGGTGACGACAGTCAGGGCGAGTTCTACTCGATCGCCATCGCCAACAACGCGCAACAGGCCGACACCGGCACCAAGATGATTCACCTTGGCAAGCGCACCAAGTCGCGCATCGTGTCCAAGGGAATCTCGGCGGGCCGCGCGCAGAACACCTACCGTGGCCTTGTGTCCATGCACCCCAAAGCCGAAGGCAGCCGCAACTACACCCAGTGCGACAGTCTTCTGATCGGCGACAAGTGCGGCGCGCACACGGTTCCCTACATCGAGGTCAAGAACAACTCCTCGCGTGTGGAACACGAGGCGACCACGTCGAAGGTTGACGAAGACCAACTCTTCTACTGCCGTTCGCGCGGGATGGACGAGGAAGAGGCCGTGGCGCTGGTGGTCAACGGCTTTTGCAAGGACGTGCTGCAAGCCCTGCCGATGGAGTTCGCGATGGAGGCGCAAAGCCTCGTCGCGATCAGCCTCGAAGGCTCGGTAGGTTAAGGCGCATCCCGTGACAGCGTTTAGCGACGACATGACGTCTGCCGCGCCGGACCTATCCGAGGGCGGCGCACGCGCGGCGGACGATTTCGTTCTGACCTTCGCCCCGCTTGAGGCTGAGGCAGTCACCCAGCTTTACGCCGCCAGCACGTGCATCCTCGAATATGGCAGCGGCGGCTCCACCGTTCTGGCGGCTGACCTTGGCAAGCAGATCTTCACGGTTGAAAGCGACAAAGCCTGGGCAGACCGTCTGGCCGCCCGCGTCGCGGGCTTGCCCGGCACGGTTCATATGCACCACGTCGACATAGGTCCCACCGGCGACTGGGGCATGCCAACCCGCCCCAAATCGCACGCCAGTTTCCACCGCTATCCTCTGTCGGTCTGGGATCGCCCTGATATGGCCGCGCCCGACCTTGTGCTCATCGACGGTCGGTTTCGCGCTGCCTGTCTTGCGGCGACAGTCCTGCGCACCAAACGTCCGGTGACCGTTCTGTTCGACGATTATCACCGCCGGCGCATCTATCACCGCGTCGAACGGCTTGCCACGCTCGATCAGATGATCGGCCGCATGGCGGTCTTTACCGTTGAACCGCGGCCCATACCACCCGATATGCTCACCGAAGTCGTCAGCTGGTTTTCCGACCCGCGCTGACGCCCCAGAATTCTTCCCGAGGAACACGAAAATGCTTCAGATTAATAACTTGCACGTCAAACTTCAGGAAGAGGACAAGGTCATCCTTCGCGGTGTCGACCTGTCCATCGGTGCGGGCGAGGTGCATGCCGTCATGGGGCCAAACGGGTCGGGCAAATCGACGCTGTCCTACGTCCTAGCCGGCCGTGACGGCTATGAGGTGACCGACGGTTCCGCCACCCTCGAAGGCGCCGAACTGCTGGGGATGGAACCCGAGGAACGCGCCGCAGCGGGCCTCTTTCTCGCCTTCCAGTATCCTGTCGAAATTCCTGGCGTCGGCAACATGACGTTCCTCCGCACGGCGGTGAACGCGCAGCGCAAGGCGCGCGGCGAAGACGAACTCAGCGCTGGTGACTTCCTCAAGATCGTGCGCGAAAAGGCCAAGACCCTGAAGATCGATGCCGATATGCTGAAACGCCCGGTCAACGTCGGTTTTTCCGGCGGCGAGAAAAAGCGCAACGAAATTCTGCAGATGGCGATGCTGGAACCGAAGATGTGCATCCTTGACGAGACCGACTCGGGCCTCGATGTCGACGCGATGAAACTTGTTTCGGACGGGGTCAACGCGCTCAGGGATGCCGGCCGTTCGTTCCTTGTCATCACCCACTATCAGCGCCTTCTGGACCATATCAAACCGGACGTGGTGCACATCATGGCGGCAGGCCGGATCATCAAGACCGGCGGCCCGGAACTGGCGCTTGAGGTTGAAAACAACGGCTACGCCGACCTTCTGGGCGAGGTGGTCTGATGCCTTTGGCGAAGGTCAAGGACGACGCGCTTGCCGCCCGCATCGCCGGTCTTACGCTGCCCGATGGCGGCTGGCTTGGTGCGGCACGAACCGACGCGCTGGCGCGGCTTGGTGCAATGGGCCTGCCGGTGCGCCGCGACGAATACTGGCGTTACACCGATCCCTCGGCGCTGAACACCGCCACCGCAATGCCGGCAAGCCGCTTTGACGACAGCGACGAACCGGCGGCCTTCGATGGCATCGACCGGCTTAAGGTCGTGTTCGTTGATGGCGTATTCGATGCCGCCGCCTCCGACGACCTCACCCTCGCCGGGATCGAGATCGAGCGTCTGTCCACCGCTGGCACCGCCCACATCCACTGGGCACGCGACCTTTACGGCGTGCTTGAAACCCACGGCCAGACGCCCGTCCACCGTCCCTTTGCAGCACTCAATACAGCCTTCGCCACCGACGGAATCCTGATCCGCGCCAAGGGCCACGCCGCAAAGCCGGTCGCCTTGGTCTACCATCACGGGGCGGAAAACTCCGATGCGATGCTGCACCATTGCATCAAGCTGGAAGAAGGGGCCGACCTGACCATCCTTGAAAGCGGCCCGGCTGCCGCCCGCTTCACCAAGGTGATGGAGGTCGAGGTGGGCGCGGGCGCCCGCTTTCACCACATCCGGCTGCAAGGCCGTGATCATGAACGCCGGGCCGCAACGCATCTTTTCGCACGGCTGGGGCAAGGTGCTTCCTTCAAATCCTTCACCCTCACCGCCAACGGCCGCCTTACCCGCAACGAGGCGGTGATCGACCTCGCCGGCTCCGATGCCCGCGCCCACATCGCCGGAGCTGCCGTGGGCGACGGCGACTTTCACCACGACGATACCGTGTTCGTGATCCACGGCGCAGAACGCTGCGAAAGTCGGCAGGTGTTCAAGAAGGTCTTGAAGAACGGCGCTGTCGGGGTGTTCCAAGGCAAGATCCTCGTCAAACCCGGCGCACAAAAGACCGACGGCTACCAGATCAGCCAGGCCCTCCTCCTTGACGGCGCCAGCCAGTTCCTCGCCAAGCCCGAGCTTGAAATCTACGCCGATGACGTGAAGTGCAGCCATGGCTCCACCTCTGGCGCCATTGACGAGACCGCGCTTTTCTACCTTCAGTCGCGCGGCGTGCCGCGCCGGGCGGCGCAATCGCTCCTCGTGCTCGCCTTCCTCGCCGAAGCCATCGGCGAGATCGAGGATGACGCCATCGCGGACGACATCCGCCTGCGCCTTGAAGGCTGGCTCAACCGGCACGGGGCGCAAGGCTGACGATGGCAGTCACCACCGACATCGTCGAAAGCTGGCGCAGCCCCCGCGTTACCTTCCGTCGGCACCTGGCGCGCGGCGTGTCCGAACCCTTCGCCTTTACGCTTCTGTTGGTGTTCCTGCTCCTCGCCTTTATCGGGCAATGGCCGCAAGCCTCGCGTGAGGCGTTTCTGGCGCAAGACACCGCCACAGCGCCAAGGCTTTTGGCGCGTGGCCTTGCCGTCCTTGCCACGATCCCGCTGTGGTATGCGCTTGCGGCGATCAGCCGTCTTGTGGCCCGCGTTTTTGGCGGGCATGGCACAGGGTATCGCGCCCGGCTTGCGCTTTTCTGGGCGCTTGCGACCGTCGGTCCGCTGATGCTGCTGCAGGGGCTTGTCGCCGGAATGATCGGGCCGGGCCCGGCGCTCTGGGCGGTGAACATCGTGGTGGGGCTGGCGTTTCTCTGGCTCTGGATTCTCATGCTGATCGAGGCGGAACGTTGATGCCCACGCTTGCCGAAACCCTTGTCTCCCTAGGTCGTCTGACGCTGGAAGACCCGCGCCGCGGCATCCGTGCCGTTCTTGATCTTGGCGTGCCGATCCCGGCGCGCACCGCCGCGCTGGTGCTAGTCGCCGTCGCGTCGGCCATCTTCATGCACCTCGGCACGCTGATGCTGCCGCCCACCACCGATCCGATCGCTGGCTTTCTGACCGGCAGCCCGATCCGATCGGCGATCCTGCAATGGGTTATCCTGCTGGCTTCGGTGGTCTTGATCTACCGGGTGGGCCGCGCGCGCGGCGGCACCGGCAGCTTTCCTGACGCGATGCTCGTCGTTGTCTGGCTGCAGGTCATCATGCTGGCGGTGCAGGCAGTGCAGCTGCTTGCGCTTGTCCTCATTCCTCCGCTTGCTGGCATCATCAACATCCTCGGTCTCGTGCTGTTCTTCTGGTTGATGACCAGCTTCATCGCCGAACTGCACCGCTTCACCTCGCGCGGGGCGGTGTTCATTGGCATTGTCCTGACCGCCTTTGCCGTTGCCTTCGCGCTGGTGCTGGTGGCCGCGCTTTTCCTGGGGCCAGAGGCGCTTTCCGATGTATGATGTCACCACGATCCGCGCCGATTTCCCGATCCTGTCGCGGCAGATCAATGGCCGCCCGCTGGTCTACCTCGACAATGGCGCATCGGCGCAGAAGCCGCAGGTCGTGATCGACGCGATGACACAGTCGTATTCGCACGATTACGCCAACGTCCACCGCGGCCTCCATACCCTCTCCACCATCGCGACAGAGGCCTATGAGGGCGTGCGCGGCAAGATTGCCCGCTTCCTGAACGCCCCTTCCGAAGACGAGATCGTCTTTACCACCGGCACGACCGAGGCGATCAACCTCGTGTCCTACGCCTGGGCCGCGCCGCGCTTGCAGGCCGGGGACGAGATCATCCTCAGCATCATGGAACACCACGCCAACATCGTGCCGTGGCATTTCCTGCGCGAACGCCAAGGCGTGGTGCTGAAATGGGTCGACATCGACGCGAACGGCGATCTTGACCCGCAGGCCGTGCTGGATGCGATCACGCCGCGCACCAAACTCATCGCCGTCACCCATATGTCGAACGTCCTAGGAACAGTGGTCGATGTGGCCGCGATTTGCCGCGGTGCGCGGGAAAAGGGCGTGCCGGTGATGGTTGACGGCAGCCAGGCCGCCGTCCACATGACCGTCGATGTGCAGGCCATCGGCTGCGATTTCTACGCCATCACCGGGCACAAGCTCTACGGCCCCTCCGGCTCCGGCGCGATCTACATCGCTGCGGCCCGCCAGGCCGAGATGCGCCCCTTCCTCGGCGGCGGCGACATGATCCGCGAGGTTACGCGCGACACCGTCACCTGGAACGACCCCCCGATGAAGTTCGAGGCCGGCACTCCCGGCATCGTCCAGCAGATCGGCCTTGGTGTCGCGCTCGATTATCTGACCGGCCTCGGGATGGACAGCATCGCTGCGCATGAACGGGGTTTGCGGGACTATGCGCAGGCCCGCCTCGCTGGCCTCAACTGGCTGACCGTGCAGGGCAATTCCGCCACCAAGGGCGCGATCTTCTCGTTCTCGCTTGATGGTGCGGCCCATGCCCATGACATCTCGACCATCCTCGACAAGCGCGGCGTCGCTGTCCGCGCCGGCACTCATTGCGCAATGCCCTTGATGCAGCACATGGGCGTCACCGCGACCTGCCGCGCCTCGTTCGGTCTGTACAACACCACGGCAGAGGTCGACGCGCTGGTCTCGGCACTGGAATTGGCGCACGACCTTTTGGGATAAGCAAACCCGGCCCCGCAAGGGCCGGGCCGCCACTTGGCCTGCGTCAGAAGCGGAAGGTTATCGCCAGCGCGCCACCGGTGTCGGTCATCCCGGCGCGGTTTCCGAAATTGTCGGAATGCGCGACCGAGAGCTTCATCTCCACTCCGTCGGCAAGCGCGGTCTGGTAGCTGATGCCAAGGTCGATCTGGCGGCTTTCGGGTGCAAAGTTCAGGGCAACCGGCTCGAATTCCGCCGCCGCTGCCTGGCGGTAGACCGGCAGATCGACGACTGTCCCGCCCGAAGCAATGGCAATCGGCATCCCGACGCCCACGCTCAGCCGGTCTCCGGTCTGGAACAGGTTGCTGCGTCCCGCCGTCAGTGACAGGCTGTTGAACCGTGCGGTTCCCGTATCGCCAAGCACGGTAGATCCGCCAAGGTCGGTCATGCCGACTTCGCCCGCCAGCGCCAGAAAGGCCGATCCGCCCAGATCCTGCGTCAGGCCCAGCGAAACCGACGCCATCATCGCGCCGTTGGCTCCGTCGAGGCTCATCCTTTGGCCATCGTCGCGGGCGACCTTCAGGCCCAACTCCACCTTCAGCGGCCCATCCGCCAGCAGGCGGGCGACCTGCACGCCAGCCGTTTCGCCGCCGCCCTGCGACACCAGAAGCGCCGCCGAGGCGTTTCCGTCCGGTGCGCGGAAGTTTGCGGTGGTGCCGCCCAGCGACGAGAACGGGTTGTCGAGCGCGCTGACCTCTGCCGTCCGCTCCAGCGCCAGGTTGCTGGACAAGCTGCGTGACAGGATCGACGCGGCCTGCGAGGCGGGGCGTGCTGCTGCCGTCAGAGCGGTGCCGGGCATCACGAAACCGCCGGCAAGCGCGTCCTTCACGCGCAGTTCGGTATTCGCCAGCGACACTTCCAGTGCGTCGCCAAGACCGGTTCCGCTTGCCAGCACAGCCGCGTTGGTGGTGACCGTGTTGCCGTTGGCGAGTGTCATCGCCGTCGGGCCAATCGGCTTGAGCGCAGCTTCGATATCCAGAAAACCATGGCCATACTCGAATGAGTACCCTTTGTTGAACCCGTCAGCGAGTTCGACATAGGCATTCGGCGTGAAGAAATTGTCCTCCGCCGATGCCAGCAGCCGCACCCGAAGCTCGTGCGGGGTCAGCAACGGAAACGCCTGTTCCAGCAACGCCAGCGCACCCGAGATCTGAGGCGCGGCAAAGGACGATCCGGTGACAAGATCGGTGCCCGCTTGAAGTTGAAGCGTGTCGTCCGGCACATTCCACGCTCCGTCCGCGATCAGGCACCACCGCGCTGCCTGCAGGCAGGCTGACGAAACCAGTTGCACCGAGGTGACGTCCGATCCGTTGAAGGTTGGTATCCCGTTCACTGCAGCGATCCAGCCAGCTTCCAATTCCGGCAACAGATAGGGCAGGCCGTCCATCAATGTCGAACTGGTCCGGGTGTCTTCGTTTGCCACCGCGAAGACGACAACGCCGTAGGAGGAGTAATCCTTCAGAGCGTCCAGATAGTTCACAGCACCTGCGCTGCCGGTGAAGGCCGTGTTGAAGTCGGTCTGGTTCAGTCCAAGGTCTGGATATCCCCAAGAATTGTTCCACGCGACAGCTCCCATCGCCAGCGCCTGGTTCCCCACATCGGCCAGCTTCTGGTCGGTCTCGTAGCTGCCGAACAGCAGGGTCGCATCCGGTGCCGTTCCAATAAAATCGGGCGATTGACCCAATGCGATCGCCGAAACGATGGTGCCGTGCACGACGAGCGCGCCAGGATCGAGAGGCAGTTCCCGGTTGTTGAGAACAAACTCATTTGATCCGGAAAACTCGTCATAGCCGGTGATGTATTCATCGTCCGACACCGCAATGATCGACCCGTCTCCGGTCAGCCCGGCGGCATGGGCAAATGCCGCGCCCGAAGATCGCAAGGGATAGCTGTTCAGTCCTGTGAGCACTTCACCCGATGACAGGTCCAGTCCCCAGCCAATCGTATTCTGAACGATGTATTGAGTAGATGCCAAAAGGTTGGCGGTGTCCGTCACTACATTGGCCGGAAGGGTGTATGCCGCCATGAGCACGTCGATGCCCACTGGTCCGGGCGCGGGGAAGGGTGACAAAAGCCCGCCTCCAGCGAAGTTTTCCTCCGCCCCGCCACATCCTGCCAACATGGCAATCATGGACAATGATGTAAAAAGTGCGCCTTTGCGGCGCAATCTGATGGAAATGGACACTGGCAGACCCCCTAACACCGATTCGCCCCACAGGTTACCAAAGGATCGGCAAAAAACCGCGCAGTTGAAACACATTTTTGTGGAAACAATCCGCGGCGTTCGTCCGACGCGGCCCGGGCGGGCAGGGCGGGGCGCCCTTTATTGCCGTTGAAACCCTCGGCGCCTTCGGCTAAGCAGCCCGCACGGCACCCGTAGCTCAGCTGGATAGAGCGCTGCCCTCCGAAGGCAGAGGCCACACGTTCGAATCGTGTCGGGTGCACCATGATTTCTCTCAATGCGTCGCCGCTCTGGCTTGGGTCCAGGGCCTGATCCGGCCCCGCGCAACCGCATCGCGGGAGGTCTTTCCCACGATTTCAGCGTGCCGCTGTCTGGCCCAATCTTCTCTTGACCTTCCCACAGTGGGAAGCTGCAAGGTGATCCCCAAGGTCCATCACTCGACCCTCACGCGGCGCGGGCCGCGAAAGGAGAACGCAATGACCGCTGCACATCCACACGCCGGCACCGACCATCACCATATGGCGAACCACGACGCCGAGCCTCCAACCAAGCCGCCCGCTGGTCCCACGGCCGTCGACCCGGTTTGCGGCATGACGGTCCCCGTGAAGGCCGATACAAGGGCTGAGGAGTTCGGCGGAAAGACCTTCCATTTCTGCTCGGCAAAATGTCAGTCGACGTTCAAGGCCGATCCGTGGTTTTACGCGTCCGGTCGTGGCGCGGCGACAAAGGCGGCCATTCCTGCCGCTGTCCAGTATACCTGCCCGATGCATCCCGAGATCCTTCGCGATGCGCCGGGCAGTTGCCCGATCTGCGGCATGGCGCTTGAGCCCATCCTGCCCTCGGACGCGCCCAGCCATGAGTTGACGGACTTCACCCGCCGGATGTGGATGTCGGCGGCGGCGGCGGTTCCCTTGATCGCGCTTACCATGGGCGAACTGGTGGCCCTGCCGGTGCGCGACTGGATCGGTCATCCGACGGCCAGCTATCTGGAGGTCATCCTGGCAAGCCCGATCATTCTGTGGGCCGCCTTGCCGTTTTTCAGACGCGGCTGGGACTCGCTGGTGAACCGTTCGCCCAACATGTGGACGTTGATCAGTCTTGGGGTCGCGGCGGCCTACCTCTATTCGCTGGTCGCAACCTTTCTGCCCGGCGTGTTTCCCGAGGTCTACCGGATGGGCCACGGTGTCGGCACGTATTACGAGGCGGCGGTCGTGATCGTGGCGCTGGTCTTTGTCGGTCAGGTGCTGGAACTGCGGGCGCGCGAGCGCACTGGCGACGCGATCCGCGCGCTTCTGGATCTGGCACCAAAGACCGCGCGGCGCATTCTTCCCGATGGGTCGGAGTATGACGCGCCGCTGGAGAATATCATGCAGGGTGACCGCCTTCGGGTGCGTCCCGGCGATGCGGTTCCGGTCGATGGGACTGTCATCGAAGGCCGATCGTCCGTGGATGAAAGCATGTTGACCGGTGAATCGATGCCAGTGGAGAAAGCTTCGGGTGATGCGGTGACCGGGGCCACGATCAACAAGAACGGATCGTTGGTGATCGAGGCGAGCAAGGTTGGCGCCGATACCGTGCTGGCGCAGATCGTCACGATGGTGTCGCATGCGCGCCGGTCGCGCGCCCCGATCCAGGGGCTGGCGGACCGTGTGTCGGCGGTGTTCGTGCCAACCGTGGTCGTGGTCGCCCTTGTCGCGTTCGTCGTCTGGATGACCTTCGGCCCGGAACCCGCTTTGGTCTTTGCCATTGCGGCGGCGGTATCGGTGCTGATCATCGCGTGCCCCTGCGCGCTGGGGCTTGCGACCCCGATCTCCATCACAACGGCGGCCGGGCGGGGTGCACAGGCGGGCGTGTTGATCAAGGACGCCGAGGCGCTGGAGCGGATGGCGGGTGTCGACACCCTCATTGTCGACAAGACCGGCACTCTGACCATGGGCAAGCCGAAACTCACCGATACGGTCATGCTTGGGGATGTGGCCGAGACCGATCTGCTGTCGCTCGCCGCCGCGCTGGAGCGCGGCTCGGAACACCCGCTTGCGGAAGCGATCGTCGAGGGCGCCGAGGCGCGGGGTGCGGCGCGACAGCAGGCTGCCGACTTCGAGGCCGTCATCGGCAAGGGCGTGCGTGGCAAGGTCGGTGGTCGCGCGGTCGCCCTCGGAAACGCGGCGATGATGCGGGACATGGGACTGAACACCGCAAAAGCGGAGGTCAGCGCAGACAGCCTGCGTGCCGCGGGCAAGACGGCCATGTTCATTGCGGTCGATGGTGCGCTGGCCGGTATCGTGGCGGTGGCCGATCCGATCAAGGACAGCACCGCTCAGGCAATCCGCGACCTTCACGCCCAGGGGCTGCGCGTCATCATGGCCACCGGTGACAATGAACGCACCGCGCAAGCCGTCGCCGCGAAGCTCGGCATCGACGAAGTGCGCGCTGGTGTCTTGCCCGAAGCCAAGAAGCACTTGATCGACCAGTTGCGCCGTGCCGGTCACAAGGTCGCCATGGCCGGCGACGGGGTGAACGATGCGCCCGCACTGGCTGCCGCAGATGTCGGCATCGCCATGGGGACTGGCGCCGATGTGGCGATGGAAAGCGCCGGCATCACACTTCTGGGTGGCGATCTGATGGGCATAGTCCGTGCGCGCAAACTGGCGCGGGCGACACTGCGCAACATCAAGCAGAACCTGTTCTTTGCCTTCGCCTACAACGCTGCTGGCGTGCCTATCGCTGCGGGTCTGCTTTATCCGGCGACTGGCATGGTGCTGTCGCCGATGATTGCGGCGGCGGCAATGAGCCTGTCGTCCGTTTCGGTCATCAGCAACGCCTTGCGGCTGCGACGGGTCGATCTGTGAGGTCATGAACACCGGAAGGTATTCAGCAGACACTGAAAACCCTGTGCGAGCGAAGCCGCATCATTTGGCGCCGCTGGCCGTCTTCGTTGTCGTCGTCTTTGGCGCTGAACCCTGTCGCGCCCACCAGAAGGCCGCCGCTGGAACGACAATCCATTGCAGCATCGGTGTCAAACCGGTGCCGAGCACTGGCAGGCGGGGCATCAGGTCGCGATAGGCCCACGCGGCGCGGACTTCGACGTTCAGCCATTCCGAAAAGATGGTGTAGCTCAGGGCGGCAAGGATCGTGGTGATCGCAACCGCGCGGTAGCGGTGCGCTGGCCAGCCCTTTCGTCCGCAGCAGGCAAGGGCCAAACCAAGCGTGACCATGGCGATCAGCACGTCGCCTGCGGTGCAATGCAGGACAGCGTAAAGAATGCTGGCCGGGCGCGCAGTAAGCCAGATCGTGTAGAGCGGCACATGGGCCGCTTCCCACAGCAGGTTTCCCAACGCTACGCCCAAAAGAAAGCGTCGGATCAGGCGCCATTGCAGCGCGGTGTCGGTGGGTCGATCCATTTGCCTCAACCCGTGATGGCGGATCTGTTGACACGCCTTGCAATGTCTCACACGCCGCGAAGCCGTCGGCAAGACGCCCCGGCGATGTCGACCGCGGACTGCGGCTTGACCACCGTTCGTCGGGCGCTGCGTCCGAAGCCAAGTGCGCCAGCCTCAATTTCCGGCAGCGGACTTTTCTCTTGTCAGACGCAATACATTCAGATATTAGTATGTATATGTTTCGGAGGTTGCCATGAAGCTTGGTCTGATCGTAATACCTTGGATCTTCCTGTCGCCGCTGCAGGTTAGCGGTGAAACAGTGAACCTCACGCCCACCACGACGACAGAGTGGAAGGCCGTCTACGGGCGAATCGAGGCGCGTGATCGTGTGCCCGCCCGTGTGCGTATCGGGGGCACAGTGGTCGCCCTGAATGTCACCGAAGGGGATGTGGTCAGCGAAGGCGAACTGATAGCCACGGTGACCGACGACAAACTGACCTTCCAACTCACCGCGCTCGAGGCACGAAAAGGGGCGCAGGCTGCACAGCTAGCGAATGCTGAAACCGAACTTGCGCGCGGTGAACAGCTTCTCAAGCAAGGGGTCAGCACGGTCCAGCGGCTGGACGGGCTGCGAACGCAGGTCGAAGTGCTGAAAGGCCAGATCGCGTCGATCGAGGCAGAAATCGAACTGATCCGCCAAACCCAGGACGAAGGTCGTGTTCTGGCGCCCGCCGGGGGCAGGGTGCTTGATGTTCCTGTGTCGACCGGGGCCGTGGTCATGCCGGGCGAGCCTGTCGCGCTGATCAGCGTCGGAGGCATCTTCTTGCGCCTTGCCGTGCCGGAACGCCATGCGACCATGCTGCGAGAAGGTGCCGAAATCCGCATCGAGGGCGTCGCGGGGGTTCAGGCAGGTCGTCTGATCAAGGTCTATCCGCTGATCGAAAACGGCCGTGTCATTGCCGACGTCGAGGTGCAGGGCGCCCCCGACCGCTTTGTCGATGCGCGTGTGCTGGTGCGGTTGCCGATGCAGGAGCGCGAGGCCCTGTTTGTTCCTGTCAGCGCGCTCATTTCCAATTCGGGTCTGGATTTCGTTCAGGTGGAAACCGACGCCGGTCCGACCCTGCGCAGCGTCGTGCCGGGCCAGCGCTCCAAAACCGACCAGGGCGAAGTGGTCGAGATCTTGAGCGGCCTGTCTGCGGGCGACCGTATCATCACCAACCCCGCGGCAGGAGCCGGTCATGAGTGACTTCAAGCCCGGTCCGCTTGGCCTTGCCGGTGCGCTGACCCGCGCGTTCATCGCGTCCTCGCTAACGCCTCTGTTTATCGTGGCAGCCCTTGCCGCCGGCCTGGTCGCCTTGGGCGCGCTTCCGCGCGAAGAAGAACCGCAGATTTCCGTCCCGATGGTCGACATTCATGTCCAGGCTCAGGGGCTGAAGGCCGAAGACGCGGTGAAACTGGTCACCGAACCGCTTGAGGTGATCGTCAAGGGCATCAACGATGTCGAACACGTCTATTCCAATACCCGTGACGATGCGGTGCTGGTCATGGCGCGCTTCAAGGTTGGAACCAGTGCCGAAGATGCGATCCTGCGGGTGCATGACAAGGTTCGTGCCAATCTTGACCGGATCCCTGTTGGCATCCCGGAACCCCTTATCGTCGGTCGCGGCATCGACGACGTGGCGATCCTGACTGTCACACTGTCGGCCAAACCGGGGCAAACCGTAGCGGCGAACGACCTGACCCGCATCGCCCGCGCCCTGCAGGCCGAGGTCGCCAAGACCGAAGACGTCGGCCTGACCTATCTGGTCGGCGAGGCGACCGAGGCGATCCGCATCGCCCCCGATCCGGACCGCTTGGCGCTCTTTGGCGTGACGCTGCAGCAACTTGCCGAAAAGGTCGATCAGGCCAACCGCACCTTGAATACGGGTAAGCTGCGGGATGCGGGCGAACAGGTGGATCTTGTCGCCGGTCAGACCCTGACCGCACCGTCCGAAGTTGCGAACCTGCTTCTCACCACCCGCGACGGGCGGCCGGTTTACGTGGCCGATGTCGCCGATGTGTCCTTCGTTCCCGATACCTCGGACCGTATCGTTTCGCATCTGACCAGGTCCGACACAGGGGCAGTGCAGCGCAGCCCTGCGGTCACCTTGGCGGTGGCCAAGCGTGCGGGGGCCAACGCGGTTGTCGTAGCCGAAGCGGCATTGCACCGCATCGAAAGCCTGCATGGCAGCATCATCCCAGACAGCGTGGCGCTGACCGTCACCCGCGACTATGGCGAGACGGCGAACGAAAAGGCCAACGAACTGCTGTTCCACCTTGGCCTTGCGACCGTATCGATCATCGCGCTGGTGCTGGTGGCGATCGGCTGGCGCGAATCCATCGTGGTGGCAGTGGTCATTCCAGCGACGATCCTGCTGACGCTGTTTGCCGCATGGATCATGGGTTATACGCTGAACCGGGTCAGCCTCTTTGCCCTGATCTTTTCCATCGGCATCCTTGTCGATGACGCCATTGTGGTTATCGAGAACATCGCCCGGCACTGGGCGATGCGCGATGGCCGCGACCGCACCCGCGCCGCCGTCGACGCTGTGGCCGAGGTTGGCAACCCGACCATCGTGGCCACGCTGACTGTGGTGGCGGCGCTGCTGCCGATGCTGTTCGTGTCGGGTCTGATGGGCCCCTACATGTCGCCCATTCCAGCGAACGCCAGCGCTGCGATGATCTTTTCGTTCTTTGTCGCCGTGGTGATCACGCCTTGGCTCATGGTCAAGGTGGCGGGCAAGGCAGACATGTCTGCCCATTCCCACGACGACACGATGGGTGGCCACGATGCCGCGCACGGCGGTTTCATGGAACGCGCCTATCAGGCAGCGGCGCGGCCTCTTCTGGCAAGCAAGGGGCGCAGCCTGGCGTTCCTTCTGGTGACTGCGGTCTTGTCCTTCGGCTCTCTGGGTCTCCTCTACACCAAGGACGTGACGGTCAAACTTCTGCCCTTCGACAACAAGTCCGAACTTTCGGTGATGGTCGATCTGCCCGAAGGCGCCTCGACCGAAGCGACCGACCGGGTTGTGCAAGACATCGCGGCAATCGTCCTTGCGCTTCCCGAAGTCACCTCGGTGCAGACCCATGCCGCAACGGCCGCGCCCTTCAACTTCAACGGACTGGTGCGCCACAGCTACCTGCGGCAAGAACCGCACCTTGGTGAAGTGGCAATCAACCTTGCCCCAAAGGCCGACCGTGACCGGCCGAGCCACGCCATTGCGCTGGAAATCCGCGAGCGGCTCAAGGCGGTTGCGATGCCCGAAGGCACCTCGCTCAAGGTCGTCGAACCGCCTCCAGGCCCGCCTGTGATTGCCACGCTTCTGGCCGAAATCTACGGCCCCACACCCGAGGCCCGTCGCGCCGCCGCCGCCAAGGTCGAAGCCGCGTTCAATTCGGTGCCCTTCATCGTCGATGTCGACAACAGCTTCGGCAACCCGGCGCGGCGTTTGCGGGCAACGGTGTCCAGCGATGATCTCGAATTCTTCGGGGTGCAAGAGCGCGACGTTTTCGATACCATCGCTCTGCTGAATGGCGGCCGCACGGTTGGCTACTCGCACCGTGGCGAGGGGCGCTACCCGATCCCGCTGGTGCTGCAACGGGCAAAGGGCGACCGCGTTCTGGACGAACGGTTCCTGACGACGCCGATCCCGGCCAACACGCTGCCCGGCGCACGCGGGGTCGTGGAACTGGGCGATGTCGTCCAGATCACGGAAGAACGCGCCTCGTTCCCGATCTTCCGCCACAATGGCCGCGCCGCCGAAATGGTGCAGGCCGAACTGGCGGGCGCGTTCGAGGCCCCGCTTTACGGGATGCTGGCCGTGGGCGATGCCCTGAAGGGCGTCGACGGCGCGCCGGAAATCCGCCTGAACGGCCAGCCGGAGGATGAGACCAAGACCACGCTGCTGTGGGACGGCGAATGGGAAGTGACCTGGGTCACCTTCCGCGATATGGGGGCCGCGTTCGGCGTGGCGCTTCTGGGCATCTACATCCTTGTCGTGGCGCAGTTCGGGTCGTTCAAACTGCCGCTGGTCATCCTGACGCCGATCCCGCTGACGTTCCTTGGCATCATGGCGGGCCACTGGCTCTTTGCCGCGCCGTTCTCCGCGACCTCGATGATCGGCTTCATCGCGCTGGCCGGCATCATCGTGCGCAATTCGATCCTCCTTGTGGATTTCATCCGCATGGAAGGCACCGTCACCGTGGACAGCCTGATCCGCGCCGGCACGATCCGCTTCAAGCCGATCTTCCTGACCGCCGTGGCCGCTATGATCGGCGCGGTGGTCATCCTTGCCGACCCGATCTTTCAGGGTCTGGCGATCTCGCTTCTCTTCGGGCTGATGACATCGACCCTCCTGACGGTCCTTGTCATTCCCGCCATCTACCGGGTGTTCCGCACCTGACGAAACAAAGGCCCCGGCCCCGTTGGGGGCCGGATCGGTTGAACCCTGTGCGTTGGAGGAACAAATGGCACATGTCGTCGTGTTGGGGGCAGGTCTGGGCGGGGCCATCATGGCCTACGAGCTGAAAGACCAGCTTCGCCCGGAAGACCGGATCACCGTGGTCACCAAGGATCCGAAGTATCATTTCGTCCCGTCAAACCCCTGGATCGCTGTCGGCTGGCGTGAGCGGGAGGACATTACCGTCGACCTCGGGCCGACGATGGCGAAAAAGGGGATCGGCTTCATTCCGGTGGCGGCAGAACGCCTGTACCCCGAGGAAAACCGCGTCCAGCTCGTCAACGGTGACAGCGTCGCCTACGATTACCTCGTGATCGCCACCGGCCCCGACCTTGCTTTCGACGAAATCGAAGGCCTAGGCCCGCATGGTGGCCATACCCAGTCGGTCTGCCACATCGACCACGCCGAACAGGCGCGCATCGCGTTTGAGGAACTGGTCAAGAACCCCGGCCCGGTCATCATCGGTGCGGCGCAGGGGGCAAGCTGCTTTGGCCCGGCCTACGAGTTTCTCCTGATCCTCGAAACCGCGCTGCGTCGTGCCAAGGTGCGTGACCGCGTGCCGATGACCTTTGTGACGCCCGAACCCTACATCGGACACCTCGGGCTGGATGGGGTGGGCGACACCAAGGGGCTTTTGGAATCCGAAATGCGTGGCAAGCACATCAAGTGGATGACCTCGACCCGGATAAAACGCGTCGAAGAAGGCAAGATGTTCGTCGAAGAGATTGCCGACGACGGCAGCGTAAAGGCGGAAAAGGAACTGCCCTTCGCCTTCTCGATGATGTTGCCCGCGTTTCGCGGGATCAAG
Source organism: uncultured Alphaproteobacteria bacterium (assembly GCA_963822435.1). Classification (GTDB taxonomy): domain Bacteria; phylum Pseudomonadota; class Alphaproteobacteria; order Rhodobacterales; family Rhodobacteraceae; genus JAUYQR01. The sequence goes on along the minus strand of CAWGHN010000004.1, from coordinate 825,978 downwards.
CCGGTGTCCGGCATCGAAGGCCTCAGCAATCCGCGCGGTTTCACCATCGTCGACAATCACCAGCAGAACCCGAAATACCGCAACATCTTTGCCGTCGGCGTCTGCGTGGCGATCCCGCCGATGGGCCCGACGCCCGTGCCCTGCGGCGTGCCCAAGACCGGCTTCATGATCGAGTCGATGGTTACGGCCACCGCCCACAACATCGGCAATCTGGTGCGCGGCAAGGAACCCGACCGCGTCGGCACATGGAACGCCGTCTGCCTCGCTGACTTTGGCGATGGGGGCGTGGCCTTCGTGGCACAACCGCAGATCCCGCCGCGCAACGTGAATTGGTCGTCTTCCGGCAAATGGGTCCACATGGCCAAGATCGGCTTCGAGAAATACTTTATCCGCAAGCTGCGCAAGGGCGTGTCCGAACCGTTCTACGAAACGCTCGCGCTGAAAACGCTGGGGATCGACAAGTTGAAAGAAACCACCACGGGCTGACGCCCAACCAAAACTTGGGGAAGGGAGCCCAAAGCACCCATCCCCAACCCAAATCCCTGAAAGGAAACTGCCATGACCCTCGACCGCTCCGTAATGCTCTTTGCCGGCTGCATGGTTCTGCTCAGCGTTCTGCTGACCGCCTTCGTCTCGCCGCTCTTCGTCTGGTTCACCGTGTTCATCGGCCTGAACCTGATCCAGTCGTCGTTCACGGGGGTCTGTCCCGCCGCGATGGTGTTCAAGGCGCTCGGCGTGAAGTCCGGTTGCGCGTTCAACTGATCCGCCATGACCGACAGCTTCGCCCCTGACGATCCAGAGGCCGCCGGACGGGCCGTGGCGTTGTTGAAGTCGTTGTCCCATGTCGGCAGGCTGCGAATTCTTTGCAGCCTGCTGGACCGGGAGATGACGGTCGGCGAACTGTCGGCTGCCTTGCACGAACCGCAGGCCAGTGTGTCGCAACAACTCATGCGGTTGCGCGCCGAAGGCCTCGTCCGCTCCACCCGACACGGCAAGCACGTAACCAACAAACTTGGTCGTGCAGACATCATTCCCGTGATCGCCACCCTGCGGGCTGCGTTTTGCGCCGCACCATGCGCCGACCCGACCGCGCCGCAAAACCCGGACTGAGATCGCCGCTTCGCCTGCCGCAAGGCTCATGCGGATCAAACGGCTACAGGCTTTCTCCGCCATCGACCACCAGCGCGTGGCCCGTCATGAACCCTGACTGGTCTGAGGCAAGATAGACGATGCTGGCGGCGATTTCGCTCACCGATGCCCACCGACCCATCGGAACCGACCCTGCCACATAGCTTTCCAAGGCCGCCCGTCCACCCATCTGACGCTCAAATCCGTCGTTGAACGGGGTGTCGACAAAGCCCGGACACAGCGCGTTGCAGCGGACGTTGTCGGCGGCATAATCCACGGCAATCTGGCGCGTCATCGCGATGACCGCATGTTTGGTTGTGCAATAGGCAATCATCCCGCGGTCATACTGTACGCCCGAATTTGACGCGGTGATGATGATCGACCCTTTGCGCTGGCGCTGCATGTGAGGCATCGCTGCGCGGGCGGCCACGAAATGCGCCCGCACGTTCAGCCGCCATGACGCATCCATGCCGTCCAGCGCCACCTCGGTCAGCCGCCCCGGAACCTGAATGCCCGCGTGAGAATGCAGAACGTCCAATCGACCGCGGTGCGCCACACGGTCAATCGCGGCTGTCACGGCGGCATCATCGCCCGCATCCAGCGCCATCGCCTCGGCCCAGCCCCCCGCCGCCACGATCTCGGCCGCGACCGATGTCGCGCGGTCCTCGTCCAGATCGGTGACGATCACCTGTGCGCCTTCGCGCGCCAGCGCCAGCGCTCCCGCTCGCCCGATCCCCGATCCCGCGCCGGTCAGAAAGGCCACCTTTCCCTCCAGCAGCATCATTGCGCCCCTGTCTTGATGCCACGCCGCAAGGTAAGCTGTGCTGCAACCAGCAATATCAGGGAAACCGCCAGCACCATCGTGCCGATGGCGTTGATTTCCGGCGTCACACCCCGGCGGATCGACGAGAACACGTAGATCGGCAGTGTCGTCTCGGACCCGGCCACGAAGAAGGCGATGATGAAATCGTCAAAGCTGAAGGTGAAGCTCAGCAGGAACCCCGCAAGGATGCCCGGAAAGATCAACGGCAGCGTGACCTGCCAGAAGGTTGCGAAGGGCGGCGCGTAAAGATCGGCCGAGGCTTCCATCAGGCTGCGGTCCATGCCGGCAAGGCGCGCGCGCAGGATGATGATGACCAGCGACATGGAAAACAATGCGTGCGCCGCGATCAAAGACCCGTAGCCCATCGCCAGTTGCGGGGCCTGACCTTCCGGGGCAAGCCGCGCCAAGAGGGGGTTGATCCAGCCAAACAGGGTGACCAGCGCGATCAGCGTGGCGATGCCGATCACGATGCCCGGCACCATCACCGCGACATAGATCAGCGCGTCGGCCACCATCCGCACCCGGCCCTTCATGCCCTGCAGCGCAAGCGCGGCCATTGTGCCGAACACGCTTGCGATCAGCGCCGAGGACAGCGCAACGACAAAGCTCGTCCACAGCGCCTCGGTGACAAAGGGATTGGACAGGGCCTTGCCATACCACTGCACGGAAAACCCGGTGAACTGGCTGGCATGGCGGCCCGCGTTGAAGCTGAAAACCGCGATGACCGCGATCGGCAGGTAGAGAAACAGATAGACCGCAAGGGCATAAAGGCGCATCCGGGGCTCCCTTACATCAAGGCTACATCGTCGCGCACGCCACCCATGCGGCGCATCAGCCACATGTAAAGCGACACGGTGACCAGCATGATCAGCACCAACGTCACGGCGACCGCCGCGCCAAAGGCCCAGTTGCGCGATTGCAGGAACAGATCGACCAGCGCATTGCCGATGAAGAACACCTTGCCGCCGCCCAGCATGGCAGGGATCAGGAACTCGCCCATCAGCAGGATGAAGACCAGCATGCAGCCGGTCGCCACACCCGGCAGCGACAGGGGCAAGGTCACTTGCAGAAAACTGCGCAGGGGCGGCGCACCAAGATCGGCCGCAGCCTCCAGCAGGCGTTTGTCCAGCCGCTCAAGGCTGACATAGACCGGCAGCACCATCAGCGGCAGATACCCGTAGACGATGCCGGTCATGACTGCGAACGGCGTGTTGATCAGCCGCACCGACCCAAAGCCCAGCCACGCGATCACCGCAGGCAAGCCCTGTCCGCCCAGAATGAAGATCCAGGCATAGCTGCGGATCAGGATCGAGGTCCAGAACGGCACGATGACCAGAATAAGCAGCAGCGTGCGCCATTTCGGATCGGCCCGCATGGCCAGGAAATAGGCCAGAGGGTAGGCGATCAGCAGCGCCAGCACCGTCCCGAAGGGCGCCAGCGTCAGCGTGTTCAGGAACGCCGTGCCGCGCGATGGCAGGTTGGCGTATTGCGCAAGGGTGAAGGCGGGGACGTAGCCGCCCGCCGCCTCCCGTTCGCCAAAGCTGAACACCACGACAAAACACAGCGGCAGCACCAGCATGACTGCAAACCACAACCCCGCCGGGGCCAGAAGCAGCCATGTGGACAACCGCCGCTGCATGTCTCATGCCGCCTTGAAGCGGGCCATCAGCTCCGCCCGGTTCGGATCGGTCAGGGTCGCCGCCGCGCCGAACTCCAGCGCCGACAGCAGGTCGGCGGCCGGATAGAGGATCGGATCGTTCAGCATCTCTGCCGGCAGGATGGCGTTCACCCTGGCATCGGCCACCGGATAGCCGTGGAACATCACTTCCTTGGCGTTGATCTCGGGGGCGAGCAGATAGTTGATCAGCGCATAGGCCGCGTCCCGATGCGGCGCCCCCTTCGGAATGGCGAAGAAGTCAGACCACAGCTCGCCGCCTTCCTTGCCAAGGACATAGACGATTTCCGGCATGTCGCGGTTCATCTGCTTGGCATCGCCCGTCCAGCAGATCGTCATCCACGCATCGCCCGACCGCATCGAGGGCTGGTAGTCCGAGCTGATCGCAAACAGGTGCGGCTTGGCGGCCAGCAGCAGCTCTTCAGCCTTCGCCAGTTCGGCCGGGTCGATCGAGTTGAAGGAATAGCCGAAGTATTTCAGCGCGTTGCCGATCGTGGTCAACTGGTAGTCATGCACCATCGTGCGCCCAGAGAAGGTGGTCTGGGTCAGATCCCAGAATTCCTTCCATGTGGTCGGCGTCGTTCCCCCGGTGTTGTTGGTGTTCACCGCAAACCCGGTGGTGCCCCAGTTCTTTGGCACTGCATAGACCGTGCCGTTGACAGTGCCCGGTGCGGCAAAGCGTTGGTCAAAGCTGGCCGGGTCATAGTTCGGCAGCAAGGCCAGATCCAGCGGCTCGATCAGATCCTGTTCGACATACGTCGTGATCGTGTAGTTGGTCGGCACGAACACATCCCAGCCCGAACCGCCCGCTTGCAGTTTGGCCAGCATTTCCTCGTTCGAGCCAAACACGTTCAACTGAACGGTCGCCCCGGTTTCTGCGGCAAAGCTGTCGAAATTGGCCGGGTCGTGGTAGTTGGGCCACGAGGCCAGAACCACCCGATCCCCGATGGATTGGGCGTGCGCGGCGCGCGGCATCAGGCCCGGCATGGCGGCACCCAGCACCGCCGATGCCGCGCCAAGGCCGGTCACGCCAAGGAAATGCCGGCGCGTCACCGAACCCTTTTGGTACCGCCGCAACTCTTCCATGAACTTCTGACGCGAGATGTGGTCGATCGTGTCGGTCATTTCTGAAGTCTCCCCGTTTTGGTTGGTTCTGTTCAATCTTGTGGCAGGATCAGCGCCGTTTCCGGTTTCCATGTGACGTAGGCGGCCGCGCCGGGGCCAAAGCTGCCCGCCGCCGCCTCGGCCTGTCGGGCAACCAGCACCAGAAGATCGCCCAAACCCGCGTGGCGCACGAGGTATTCGGTATGTTCGCCAAGGAAGATCCGGTTGATGACGGTGACAGGCTCGGCACCCGCCTGGGCTGAATGGGCAAGGTCGATCTGTTCGGGACGGATGCTGAGCGACGCCTTCGTCCCTTGCGCAAGCACGCCCGACACCCGGCCTTCGAACCGGTAACCCGAGGCGGTCTCGATCTGGCCCCCCTCGCCAGACAGGGCCGACACAACGCCGTCGATGAAGTTTGATTTCCCGACAAAGTCCGCGACATAGCGGTTGATCGGCTGGTCATACAGCGCCAAGGGCGACCCGGCCTGCACGATGCGCCCGCTGCGCATGATGCAGATGCGGTCCGACATCGACAGCGCCTCTTCCTGGTCATGGGTAACAAGGACGAAGGTGATGCCAAGCTGCCGCTGCAAGGTCTGCAATTCGATCTGCATCTCGCGGCGCAGCTTGCGGTCCAGCGCGGCCAGGGGTTCGTCCAGAAGCAGAACCTTCGGTTCGTTCACGATCGCCCGCGCCAAGGCCACGCGCTGCTGCTGGCCGCCCGACATTTCCCAGATGCGGCGCGGGCCAAACCCGGGCAGGCGCACCATTTCCAGCGCACGGTCCACCTTGCGGGCGACATCGGCCCGGTCCGGGCGCGGCCGGCGTTGCATCAATCCGTAGGCGATGTTTTCGGCGACCGTCATGTGGGGAAACAGCGCATAATGCTGGAACACCATGTTCACCGGGCGGCGATACGCCGGCACTTCGGTCACTCGCTCGCCGTCCAGAAACACATCGCCCGAGGTTGGGACTTCAAACCCCGCCAACATGCGCAGCGCCGTGGTCTTGCCGCAGCCCGACGGGCCCAGAAACGACAGGAACTCGCCCTTGCCGATGCCAAAACTCAGCGCGTCCGCCGCCAGCACCGCGCCATAGCGTTTGGTGGCCGCGCGAAACTCGGCGATCAGCGGGCGGTCGCCGGTCTGACCGTGTGCGCCGGGGTCGATCTGGCTTTGCATGGGGTCGCGTCTATCCTATGAAACACGACAAAGCGTAGGAGAACTCCATTTGGCTGTATATATCACAAATAGGGTAGGTCCACTGGTCAGGCCGCGCCGATGAGCGCGCCGATCTGGCCCTTGGTGGCTGCGGTCGTGGCCGGGCTGGATAGCCCCGCATTGCCACGTGCGCTGGCCGCCTTGCTGCGTCACGTCGCCCCATTCAGCTATACCGTGATGTTCGCCTACCAGGGCACCAATCCCCCGCTCGATGTCTACGACGACTTTCCGCCGAACAAGCGCAAGATCTTCGTCACCGATTATCAGGCGGGGCCGTATCTGCTGGACCCGTTCTTTCTGGCGGCCACCCAACCGGTCGCCGTCGGCCTTTACCGGCTGCGCGATCTGGCGCCGGACCGGTTTTATCAGGGCGAATACTACCGCAATTACTATGCCCAGACCGGCCTTGCCGAAGAGATTGCCTATTTCGTCGATCTGCCGGGAAAGGCCATTCTGGTGCTGTCCCTGATGCGGGCAGAAAAGCCTTTCAACCAAAGGGAGTATCTCGCGCTGCAGGCACTCTTTCCCTTTGTGGCCGCCATCGCCGCGCGTCACTGGGCGGGCCTTTCGCTGCAGTTTCGCACGGATCAGGGGCCCAAGGCCGCAGGGCGGCCGCAGCGCGCCATCGCCCACAGGCTTGGCCGCTTCGGTGATGGCATCCTCACCCCGCGCGAACGCGAGGTGGCCGAATTCACCCTGCAAGGCCATTCCGCCGAATTGACCGGCCAAATCCTTGGCATCGCGGCCGGAACCGTCCGGATCCACCGGCGCAACATCTATTCAAAGCTGAACATCAACTCGCAGGGCGAACTCTTCTCACGGTTTCTCGGCACGCTGGTGGATGCATCGTGACGCTGGATTTTGCGCCGCAACGGCCTATCTGAGGCGCATGGAACCCAACTCCGAAATCTCCGTTCTGTTCAATGCCAGTTGCCCGGTGTGCAACTTCGAAATCCGGCACTACGCACGCTATGCGACGGCCAATGGCCTGCCGATCCGGTTTGATGACCTGAACTCGCACATGCTGGCGCGGTGGGGGCTGGATGCCGACACCGCCGCGCGCAGGCTGTATGTGCTGAAGGATGGCCGGCTTACCTCCGGGATTGCCGCGTTCCTCGTGTTGTGGGCTGACATGCCACGGTATCGCTGGCTGGCGCGGATTGTCGGGTTTCCAGGGGTCCGGCAGATCGCCTCGGCAGTTTATGACTACCTCCTTGCCCCGGCAATCTACCGCTGGCACCTGCGCCGCCTGCGCAGGCAGGCGGCCGGGGCTCAGTGACTGACGGGCCGCGGGATCGCGCCTTTGGCAGGCATCCTGTCGAACGGTGGGATGCAAGCCGGTTCCAAAAGCGTCGATCACCGATTTGTTGGCTTGCCATTCGGGCGGCATGAGGCAGGTTTGGAAAAGCCCGGAGAAACCGGAAAGAAGCAGTTGCACTTGGAAGGCAGGCCACGCGCATGAGGTTAGTTCCGCAGCTTGGTATCGTGGCGTTGATAGCGCTCGTGGCGATCCCGCTTTCTGCCCGCTTTGTCCCCGGAACCCGGCCCTGGTTGGATCAGGTCGGGTTGCTGCAGCCGCTGGCACTGGCGGGAATCGTTCCCGCCGAGGCTGCGGACGATCAAGGCACTCCGCCGGGCGCTCCACCGCGGCCCGGCCAGCGGACGCGGCGTGCAGGTCGTGGCGGACGCCGTGCAGACGATGGCGCTGCGCGACGTTGTGTCGGCAATCGGATCGGCGCGGGGCGTGCAATCGGTGGACCTGTCCTTCGAGATCACCGGGCGGCTTGCGGCGATCCGCGTGGCGCCGGGCAGTCTGGTGGCGGCGGGCGACGTGATCGCCGACCTTGACGCCGAGGCCGCACACTTGCAGGTCGAACGGGCGCGCCTTGTGCTGGAAGACGCGCAGCGCACCCTTGACCGCTTGCAGCAACTGTCGCAATCGGGCACCGCCACGGCCTTGCAGCGCCAAGAGGCGGAACTGGCTCTGCGCACGGCACAGTTGGGCCTGCAGTCTGCGGAACGCGACTTGTCCAACCACCAGCTTCTGGCCCCGGTGGCGGGCTATGTCGGCCTTGTGGCGCCGCAGGTCGGTGATCTTCTGTCGCCGACGACGCCGGTCACCCGGATCGAAGACCGCTCCAGCCTGATCGTGGAATTCCGGGTGCCAGAACGGCTGGCGGCCCTGGTCGCGGTGGGTGATCCGGTGCAGGCGACCGCGATCTCGACCGCCGATCAGGTGATCGAAGGCCGCATCGTGGCCGTCGACAACCGGGTGGACGAGGCCAGCCGCACGCTGCGCGTCGAGGCGACGATCGGCAACGCCGAGGACAGGCTGCGCGCCGGGATGGCCTTCCAGATCAATCTGGTGTTCACCGGACAGGACTATCCCGCCGTCGATCCGCTGGCGATCCAATGGGGTGGCGACGGCGCCTTTGTCTGGGTGGTGCGCGGGGGCAAGGCAAACCGCCTGCCGATCCGCATCCTGCAGCGCAATGCCGACACGGTGCTGGTCGACGCGGCGTTCGAACCCACCGACATGGTGGTGACCGAAGGCGTTCAGCCGCTGCGGCCCGGCGCCGACGTCAGCATCGCCGCCCCAAGGAGCTGACCCATGCCGCGCACCCCGGACGAAACCGGCGCCGAAACTGCCGCCGATCCTGCCGCCCTCGGCAGCGGCACCGCGCTCTTCATCCGCCGCCCGATCCTTGCCTTTGTGCTGAACGCGCTCATCGTCATTGCCGGGCTGGCCGGGCTTCTGGGCGCGGATGTCCGCGAATTGCCGGATGTGGACCGCCCGGTGGTCTCGGTCTCGACCGCCTATCCCGGCGCGTCACCCGAAACCATCGACCGCGAGGTGACGGCCGTGGTCGAGGGTGCGGTCAGCCGGATTGCCGGGGTGAAGTCGATCTCGTCCTCCTCGCGGTTCGGGTCCAGCCGCGTGACCGTCGAATTCCGCGACGATGTCGAACTTGACGTGGCCGCGACCGATCTGCGCGATGCGGTGGCGCGGGTGACCAATACGCTTCCAGATGCCGCCGAAGCGCCGCGTGTGGTCAAGTCCGATGCCGATTCCGATGCCATCCTGCGGATTGCCGTCACCTCCTCGAAACGCACGGCAGACGAGTTGACCGCGCTGATCCGCGACCTTGCCGAAAGCCGCCTGCTGTCGGCCCCCGGCGTGGCCGACCTGCAGATCTTCGGTGACCGGGAACTGGCGTTCCGGGTGGACGTGAACCTGATGCAACTTGCTGCGCGCGGGCTGACACTGGCCGATCTGCGCGCTGTCCTCGGTGACGCGGCCTTCGACAGCCCCGCCGGCGCGCTCAGCTCGGACCGGCAAAGCCTGCAGGTCCGCACCACCGCCGCAATCCGCACGGTAAAGGAAATCGAGGCGCTCAGCATCGCCGGCGACGTGAAACTAGGTGACGTGGCGCAGGTGACGCTCGGCCCCGAACCGGGCGCATCGGTGCTGCGGGCAAACGGCCAGACCGGCATTGGCCTCGGGATCATCCGGCAGGCCAACGGCAACACTCTTGCGATCTCAAAGGCGGTGCGGCAGGTGGTCGCCGATCTGCAACCGCTGTTGCCCGATGACGTGCAGATGTTTGTCACTTCGGACAGCGCCGATTTCATCGACGGCGCGATCCGCGAGGTTGAACTTGCACTTGGCCTGTCTGTCCTGATCGTCACCGCGGTGATCTATATCTTCCTGCGCGACGCCCGGGCGACGCTGATCCCGGTCATCGCGATGCCGGTGGCACTGGTCGGCACGTTGGCGGCGATCTGGCTGGTCGGGTTTTCGATCAACATCATGACGCTGCTGGCGCTGGTGCTGGCGACCGGCCTTGTTGTCGACGACGCGATCGTGGTTCTGGAAAACATCGTCCGCCGCCGGTCCGAAGGCATGGGCGCAAGGGCAGCGGCGGTGCTTGGCACCCGGCAGGTGTTCTTTGCCGTCCTCGCCACCACCACCACGCTGGCGGCGGTGTTCATCCCACTTTCATTCCTGCCGGGCCAGACCGGCGGTCTGTTCCGCGAATTCGGCTTTACGCTGGCGATTGCGGTCCTGCTGTCGTCGGTGACGGCGCTGACGCTCTGCCCGGTGCTGGCTGCGCGCCTGTTGAAGCCGCATGTCGAAAGCCGGGGCGTGATGACCTCGGTCGGCGAGGCGTTGGCGCGGGCCTACGCCAAGACCTTGCGGCTGTGCCTCACCGCGCCGGTCGTGTCGGTGGCGGTGGCGGTGCTGTTCGCCGCGCTGGCGGTGGCAAGCCTGGCCTCGCTTCGTCAGGAACTGACCCCAAGCGAAGACCGCGCGGCAGTCCTGTTGTCGGTGCAGGCACCGCAAGGGGCATCGCTGGACTACACCGACGGCAAGATGCGCGAAATCGAGGCGTTGGTCGAACCCCTGCGCGCGTCGGGCGAGGTGACCAGCGTCTTTGCCATCGCGGGAATGGGTGGGTCGGACAACCGGGGCTTCATCGTGGTGACGCTGGCCAACTGGGCCGACCGGACGCGCAGCCAGCAGGCCATTGCGGACGAACTCAATGGCAAGCTGCGCGGCGTGATCGGGGTTCGGACCTTTGCTATCCAGCCAAACTCGCTTGGCATCCGCGGGGCAGGGCAGGGGCTGTCCGTGGCGCTCGTCGGTGACGATTACGGGCGTCTGGCCGAGGTGGCCCGAACCCTTGTCGACCGGATGGAGAAAGACCCCCGCTTTGGTCAGGTCAGGCTTGGCTATGATACCACCCAGCCGCAGCTTTTTGTCGAGATCGACCGCAGCCGGGCCGAGGATCTCGGGGTGTCGATCGACGGCCTTGGCGAAGCCTTCCAGGCGGTGCTTGATGGCCGCACCGTCGGTACGCTCTTTCTGGATGACGACAGCTTCGACATCCGCCTCGTCTCCACCTCCGATCCGGTCAACGACCCCGGCGATCTGGAACGCACCTTCGTCGCATCGCGCGATGGCAACATGGTGCCGGTGTCCTCCTTCGCTACGCTGACCGAGCGGGCAGTGGCGCCCGAACTTGGCCGCGAGGCGCAGCGCCGGTCGGTCCCGATCAGCGCCGGGCTGACGCCGGACTTTGCCCTGGGTGATGCGCTGGCCGAATTGCAGGCCCTGTCGGACGGCGTTCTGGCCGAAGACATGCGCCTTGTTCCGCTGGCCGAGTCGGCGACGCTGGGCGAAACCTCGTCGGGCTTACTGGTGACCTTCGCAATTGCGCTGGCCGTGGTGTTTCTGGTGCTGGCGGCGCAGTTTGAAAGTTTCGTCTCCGCCGTGATCGTGATGGCGACGGTGCCATTAGGGTTGGCCTGCGCGATCTTCGCCCTCTTGCTGACCGGCGGCAGTCTGAACGTCTATTCCCAGATCGGGCTGGTGCTATTGGTCGGCATCATGGCCAAGAACGGTATCCTGATCGTCGAATTTGCCGATCAACTGCGCGAGCGTGGCGCGACGGTCCGCGACGCGATCGAACAAGCCGCCACCGTCCGGTTGCGGCCGGTGATGATGACGATGGTCGCCACGGTGCTGGGCGGCCTGCCTCTGGTGCTGGCGCAAGGGGCCGGCGCCGAGGCGCGCGAAGTGCTGGGCTGGATCATCGTCGGCGGCCTCGGCCTTGCCACCTTGGCTACGCTTTACATCACACCCGTCGCTTATCTTCTTCTGGCCGGTTTCGCGCGGCCAAGGGCGGCCGAGACGGAGCTTCTGCAAGCAGAACTTCGGGGCGCCACCATGCGCGACCATCCCGCCGAATAACCCAACATCACCGTTGCGAAGACCCAGTCGCCGCGACATACCTTGCCGCAGCCAAGGAGTGTGCCATGAGCGCGAACCTGTTCGATACCCTCTCCCGCTCGATCACCGATGCTGCCGCCACCGCGATCGAAACTCCGGCGGGCGACCGCATCACCTACGCCGGTCTGGTGGCCCGCACCGGCCAGATGGCCAACGCGCTCGTCGGCTTGGGCGTGAAGCCCGGCGACCGCGTGGCCGTGCAGGTCGAAAAGTCGCCCGAGGCGATCATCCTCTACCTCGCCACCGCCCGCGCCGGAGCGGTATTCCTGCCGCTGAACACCGCCTACACCGTGGCAGAGGTCGCCTATTTCCTCGGCGATGCCGAACCGGCGCTCTTTGTCTGCGACCCCGCCCGTGCCACTGAACTCGCGGCGCTTGCCGAACAGACCGGCGCGCGCCTTGTGACGCTGGATGCCAATGGCCACGGCAGCCTGCCCGATGCCGCAGCCACCGCGCCTGCGAATTTCGCCACCGTGCCGCGCGACGCGGATGATCTGGCAGCGCTGCTGTACACCTCGGGCACCACGGGCCGGTCGAAGGGCGCGATGCTGACGCACGGCAATCTTGTGTCAAACGCCCTGACCCTTCGCGACGCGTGGCGCTTCACCAAATCCGACGTGCTGATCCACGCCTTGCCGATCTTTCACACCCACGGCCTCTTTGTGGCAACCAATGTCACGCTGTTTTCCGGCGCGTCGATGGTTCTTTTGCCAAAGTTCGACGCAGCCCGCATCCTTGACCTCATGGCGCGGGCGACCGTCTTGATGGGCGTGCCGACCTTCTATGTCCGGCTTTTGGAGTCCGCCACGCTCAATGCCGCCGCGACAGCGCGGATGCGGCTTTTCATCTCTGGCTCGGCCCCGCTTCTGGCCGAAACGCACCGCGAATGGCAGGCACGCTCCGGTCACGCGATCCTAGAACGCTACGGCATGACCGAAACCAACATGAACACTTCGAACCCCTACGACGGCGCGCGGGTGGCCGGCACCGTGGGTCTGCCCCTGCCGGGAACCGAGGTGATCGTGACCGACCCCGACACCGGCACCCAACTGCCGCAAGGCGAGATCGGCATGATCGAGGTGCGCGGTGCCAACGTCTTCAAGGGCTATTGGCGGATGCCGGAAAAGACCGCTGCGGAACTGCGCGCGAACGGCTTTTTCATCACCGGTGATCTGGGGCGGATCGACGACAAAGGCTATGTCCACATCGTCGGACGGGCCAAGGATCTGATCATCACCGGCGGCTACAACGTCTACCCCAAAGAGGTGGAGGCCGAGATCGACGATATCGACGGCGTGCTCGAATCCGCCGTGATCGGTCTGCCGCACAAGGATTTCGGCGAGGCGGTGACCGCCGTCGTGGTGCCCACCGGGCAGCCTCACCTGACCGAAGCCGATATCACCAAGGCGCTGGAGGGGCGGCTGGCCCGGTTCAAGCGGCCAAGTCGGGTGGTCTTTGTCGATGCATTGCCCCGCAACACGATGGGCAAGGTGCAAAAGAACATCTTGCGGGACCGGTTCGCAGGCGTCGCGTGACCCAGGCCTGAAGGCCGCGCTACCGGCGCAGGATTTCGGCCGCAATCGCGCGTCCGCTGGTCCAGGCGTGTTCCGCCATCGGCCCCAGACACCAGTCACCGCCCAGGTACAGCCCTCCTGACGGGCCAGTCACAAAGGGGCGACCCAAGGCGCGGTCCACTTGCGCATAGCGCCAGCGATGCGCCACGGCGTGCACCGCTTCGGCAGGTGCCCGCCCGATACGGGCGCAAAGGTTCGGCAGCATCAGCCCCGCAACCTCGGTCATCTCGCGTTCCAGATGGAGGCGGCTGAACTCTGGGGTGGCGTGTGCGACCCAGGCTTGCAGACGGCGATCCCGCCCGGGCTTGGCGCTGTCCAGCGTGATCTGCCGCAGGTTGGCTCCGGGCGGGCAGGGGCGAGGGTCCGAGCCTCCGGCGAACGCCGCCATCAGCGTCAGGCAGGGCGCCATCCGGACGGTGGCCAGATCGGCCGCAAAGGGATGGCCGGTGCCAAGCAGGCGCAGGATTTGCGGCGCAGGCAGGGTCAGGATGACGCGGTCAAAGAGGTGCGAATGGTCGCCCGCCGTGACCCGCCCGCCTTGGCTCTCGTCGGCCACCGCGGTGACCGTCACCTCAGTGCGGATATCAAGTCCGCGTCCAAGATGTCTGGCAAGGCCCGACATGCCGGGCAACCCGACAAATCCCACCATCTCTGTGGGGCAGGGCGCGGCGGCCCCGTCCACCTCTGCTTGCCTCAGCGCTTCGGCAAAGCCTGCGTCCGTGGCCCCGACACAAGGCGCGCCGTGGTCGAACTGCAGACCATCCTTGGCCCGTCGGGTGGCCAGCCTGCCGCCAATGCCCCGGCTTTTGTCAAAGACCACCGGCGCCAGACCAGCCTCGACCAAATCCCGGGCGCAGGCCAGACCGGCGATGCCCGCCCCGACGATGGCGATGCGAAACGCTGTCACTTCCGCGACCCGACGACCGCAAGGACAGCCGGTTCAGGTGCTGCGCCAGGGGTGGTGCCAACGATCTTTCTCATCCGATCCTCACAGGGGCCCGCGGTGTCCCGGCGTCAGTAAAGCCCTGCCACTCGGCCACGCAGCGCGACCAGCGCAAGGACGGTATCCACCGTCGGGGTCGGCGTGCCGGTGATCCGTCCCAACTCCTGCACCGATCCGACCAGCGCGTCGATCTCCATCGGCCGCCGCGCGTCAAGGTCTTGCAGCATCGACGTGCGATGCGCGCCGACCGCAGCGCCACCGTCGATGCGGCGCTCCACGTCGATCGGAAAGCTGACGCCCAGCTTTTCGGCAATCTCCTGCGCCTCCACCATCATGCGCCGCGCCACATCGCGCGTGCCGGGATCGGTGCACAGCACATCCAGCGTGGCATGGGTCAAGGCCGAGATCGGGTTGAACGACAGGTTGCCCCACAGCTTGACCCAGATTTCATCCCGCAGGCGGGGCCGCACCGGGGCTTTCATCCCCGCCGCCTGCAACACCTGCGACAGGGCCACGGCCCGGTCGGACTTCGATCCGTCAGGCTCGCCCAGAGAAAACCGGTTGCCCTCGATATGGCGGATGGTGCCGGGCTGGCTGACCTCGGCCGCTGGATAGACCACGCAGCCAAGCACGCGGTCGGGGCCGAACCCGTCCCACTGCACGTTGCCCGGATCGACGCTCTGCAGCCGGGTGCCCTCCAAGGGACCGCCGATCTTGTGGAAATACCACCACGGCACGCCGTTCACTCCGCTGACGATGGTCGTCTCAGGCCCGATCAGCGGCTTCATCCGTCCTACCACCGGCGGCACGGAATGGGCCTTCAGCGTGACGATCACATAGTCCTGCGGCCCAAGGTCTGCCGCCTCGGCGCTGGCGCGCACCTGAACGGTCACAGGATCGGCGCCCTCTTCCAGCAGGGTCAGACCCTGCGCCTGAATCGCCGCCAGATGCGCGCCGCGCGCCACGATGCTGACGTCAGCGCCGGCCTGCACCAGCTTGGCCGCCATGTAGCCGCCAATCGCGCCCGCGCCAAAGATACAGATCTTCATGCCCGCTTCCCTCTGCCCGGCTCAGGCCGGTTGTCCCAGCCCAAGCTTTTCGGCCAGCCCGATGCGCTGCAACTTGCCCGTGGCACCTTTCGGTATCTCATCCAGGATAATCACCCGGCGCGGCACCTTGAAATCGGCCATGCGTGCAGCGCAGAAATCGCGGATCTCGCGCTCCGTCGCATTTTGCCCTTCGCGCAGCACCACCGCTGCCGCCACTTCTTCGCCCAGCTTGGGGTGCGGCATCGCAAAGGCCACCACCTGCTGCACGGCAGGATGGTCCAGAAGCACACCGTCCACCTCCAGCGGGCTGATCTTTTCGCCGCCGCGGTTGATGATTTCCTTCAGCCGCCCCGTCAGCCGCAGATAGCCTTCCTCGTCCAAGGCGCCCTGATCGCCGGTGCGGAACCAGCGCAATCCGTCGGCCTCGAAAAAGTTCTTCGCGTTGGCGTCCGGATTGCCCTCATAGCCCGGCGTCACGTTCGGGCCGGAAATCACCACCTCGCCAGGGCCGTCAACCAGCCGGTTTTCCACCTCATGCGCAATGCGCAGACGCGGACCGGCCGCCACCCCAACCGACCCCGGCTTTTGCGCGCGCGGCGGCAGCGGGTTGCAGGCCATCTGGTGCGTCGCCTCGGTCATGCCGTAAGCTTCGATCACCGGCGCCTTGAAGGTGTCGGCCAGTTCCAGCATCACCTGCGCCGGCAAGGATGCCGAGGACGACCGCAGGAACCGCAGGGGATGCGCCTCGATCACGTCGCGGTTGCGGGCGGCGCGCGACAGGATCGCCTGATGCATGGTCGGAACGGCGGTATACCAGGTGGGCTCGGCCTCTTTCATCCAGCCAAAGAATTTGAGGGCATCAAACCCCGGCGCACACCAGACCGATCCGCCCGCCGCAAGTGATGCGGTGACGGCAGCAATCAGCCCGTGAATGTGAAATAGCGGCATCACGTTCAGGCAGCGGTCGGCAGGCGTCAGCGCCAGCGAGGCACCGATGTTGGCCGCCGATGCCACAAGGTTCGATTGCAGCAGCGGCACGATCTTGGGCCGCGACGTGGTGCCCGAGGTGTGCAGGATCAGCGCGGTCGCATCGGGGCCGGGCTTGCCCGCCGGCGCAGGCGTCGCGCCTGCCGCGCCGCTCAGGCGGAACTTCCCGGCTGGTCCGGCAAGGTCGCTGTGCAACCGCAGGACCGCCATGCCAAGGGCCGCCGCCGCCGCAAGCGCCGGCCCCTCATAACCCTCAGGCACCACAATGGCCTTGGCGCGCAGGTCCTGCAGGTAAAAACTGAACTCGTTTTCCTGATAGGCCGGGTTCAGCGGCGCAGTCACCGCCGCCTGCGCGATTGCCACAAAGGCCGCGGCCATCTCCGGCCCGTTCGGCAGCACGATCGCCACCCGGTCGGCAGCGCCGATCCCGAAGCGGCGCAGATCGGCCTCTACCTCGGCCGACAAGGCCCGCAGCGCGCCATAGCTCAGCCACGCGCGCCCCGGCGCGCCGATGGCATTCGATCCGGCGTCCTTGTCGGCAAGCAGGACGGAAACTGTGGCTGTCATTTCATGCTTTCCTTCAAGGTCGGATCTGGCCGCATCGCGGGTCTAGCGCGCCGCTGCGTAATAGGAAACCTTGCGCTCCAGATAGGCCAGGAATTCCGACAGCGCGAAGGCCAGTCCGAACAGCACGATCAGCACCGCCCAGAACTCTGCCATCAGGAACTTGCTGGAATAAAGCTCGAACAGCGCGCCAAACCCGACGATGGAGATCAGCAGTTGCCCGATGATCACCCCCTTTACCGCCCGGATCACGCCGATCCTGACGCCGCCAAGAATTTCCGGCAGCGCCGCCCAGAAATAGACCTTCACAAAGGCATCCATCGGCGAGGCGCCAAAACTGCGCGCCATCTCCACCAGCGACCGGTTGATCTGCCGCACCCCGGCGCGGGCGTTGAGGATGATGATCCAGATCGCGAACAGCGCCGTCGTGATGATCACCGTCTTGGTGCCAAACCCGAACAGCACCATCAGCACCGGCACCAGCGCGGTCAGCGGCGCCGACAGAAAGATGTTGACCCAAGGCAGCAGCAGCTCGTCAAGAATGCGGTTCTTGCCCATCAGGATGCCCACCGGGATCCCGATGATGATGGCGAAGAACACGCCCGCTAGAAACGCATAGGCTGTGACGAAAAGCGCGTTCAGGAACGCCGGTGTCGGGATCAGCCCGACCAGCGTGACCAGCACTTCCGAAAACGGCGGGATGAAGAAGGTCAGTCCCAGCCGGCCGACCACCTCCCACAACAGCGCCCACAGGATCAGCGACGACAGCGCGGGCAGCTTGTGTCCATAAACGTACATGCCGCCCTCACTCCACGTAGCTGCGCAGCGAGGCCCAGATACGGTCGACGATGTCGAGGTATTCGGGGTCGCGGCGGATGTTATCGACGCTCTTGTCGCGGAAACTGGAGGGGCGGATGATTTCCGACACCCGGCTGGGGCGCGGCAGCAGGATGGCGATCTGGTCGGATACGTAGACCGCTTCCTCGATCGAATGGGTGACGAAGATGAAGGTCTTCTTCTCGTTCTTGCACCAGTTCCAGAAGGTCTTCCTGAAACTTGCGCCGGGTCTGTTCGTCAACGGCCGAAAACGGTTCGTCCAGCAGCAGCACCTGCGCGTTCACCGACAAGGCCCGCGCAAGGCCCACCCGCTGGCGCATCCCGCCCGAAAGCTGGTGCGGAAACTTCTTCTCGAACCCCGCCAGACCCACCTCGCGGATGTATTTCTCGGCAATCGCCTCGCGCTCCGATTTCGCGACGCCGCGCAGTTCCAGCCCGAAAGCCACGTTGCGGATCACGCTGGCCCAAGGCAGCAGCGCAAAATCCTGAAACACGAAGGACCGGTCCGGTCCCGGCCCTGTGACCTTGGTGCCGTTCACCTCGATCTGGCCCGACGTCGGCTCCAGAAGCCCCGCGATGATCTTCAGCAGCGTGGTCTTGCCGCAGCCCGACGGCCCCAGAAGCGACGTCAGCTCGCCGCGCGGAAACTCCAGCGACAAGTCCTTCAGCGCCTGAACGTCGCCATAGACCTTGGACACGTTGCGAACAGAAACGGCGCTGTCGGTCACGGCCTGCCGTGTGTCTGACTTAATCGGCTGCATATCCACGGTTGTTCCCTTCAAAGAGGACGTTTTCAAGCTTCTCAAGCAGGTTCAGGAAGATCACTGCCAGAAGGATGATCGAAAAGATCGCCGCATACATGCTGGGATAATCAGCGATGGACCGGCTGTAGGTGATGATGTCGCCAACCCCGGTCGGCGTGATCTTCAACTCCGACAGGATCGCCCCGATGAAGCCGGCGGACACCCCAAGCCGAAGCCCGGAAAAGATCACCGGCGATGCGGCGGGCAGGATGATCTTCAGCAGCACATCCTGATCCCGGGCCAGGAACGAGGTCGCCATTTCCTTCAACGATGCCGGTGTGTTGCGAACTGCCGACGCCGTGTTCAGCACGATCACGGGCATCGCCATGATGCAGACCACGAACACCTTCGAGGTCAGGCCGATGCCGTAAACCATCACCAGAATGGGGATCAGCGCGGCCAGCGGCGCTGCCTGCATCACGACGAAGATCGGTGAAAACAGCCATTCGAAGCCTTTGCTCAGCCCGATCCACAGGCCAAGCCCGATGCCGAACACGGCCGAAATCAAGACGCCCACGACCAAGGGTTGCAGGGTTTCGGCGTAGGCCACAAAGATCGACCCGTCGAAGGTCATCCGGGCCAGCGCAGCCATTGAATCGATGAACGTCGGGAAAGCATAGCTGACGGGGACGCGCCCGGCGATCTCCCATGCCCCAAAGACGATCAGGGCCGACAACAGCTTAAGCATGAGGGGACGGTGTCTGATCACGTCGCGTTCCGCCTTGGGCCAGGGAAAGGGGACCGTCGGCGGGCTGGCCGCCGACGGCTGGTGATGCAGCCGTTACTTCATCGCCGCGTCAAGCGGGGCAAAGTACCAGAAGTCATCGAGGTTCAGCGTGGCCGGGTCGCCTTCAAGCTGGCCCGCTTCGACATACCACTCCATGTCAGCCTTTGCCGCCTCGCGGCCGCCGCCGTTCGGATCGTAAAGCCCGCCGGCCACGGCTTCGGTGTAGAACCCGTCCAGTTCGGCCAGAACCTCTGCCGGAAGCTGGCCGATCGGGCCATCCGGGTTGGTTTCGCGGCTGATGACGGTCGGGTCCTTGGCCATGTCGGTCCAGGTGCTGTGCAGCGCCTTTACAAGGATGTTCACGGCCTCTTCGTTCTCCTTGATCCAGTCAAGGTTGGCGAACAGCGCCTCGTCGCTGGCCTTCACTTCGAACATCGGCAGCGAGTTGAACCGGTCGCCGGCCTCGGCGATGATCTTGTTGCGGTTCGACAGATCAAGGATCGTCGCCTTTGCCTGACCGGCCAGCATTGCGGCCACGCGGTTGCCAGAGCCCGGCACATAGGACCGCTCGCCGAACTTGATGCCTTCCTTCGTCTCGATCACGTTGGCAATCGAATCCGTCCCGCCGCCGCGCGAATGCAGCATGATCGGCTGGCCGTCCAGATCCTTCAACGTATTGAATTCCTTGGTCGTGACCGGAAAGAACACCAGCTTCGACAACTGGAATATGATCCGCACCGGCGCCTTCGACCGCTGCATCGCGGCGTAGGGTGTGCCAAAGGCGATATCCATGTCGCCGCTCAGCACCGCCTGAATGGCAAGCTCTTCCTCCGCGAAGGCGGTCCACTCGTAATCGAGGCCATTGGCCTTGGCGCGGTCAAGCGCGACAAAGAAGGCCGCCATTTCATCCGATGGCGGTTCGGCCAAGGCGATACGGATCGTCTCGGCCTGCGCGGCCGACACGGTCATGCTGGTCGCAAGGGCAACCCCGGCAAGTTTTGCAAAGAAGGCGTTCATGATTCTCCTCCCTGAGAATTCTGTCTACGTCCGGCTTTGCCCGGTCTGGCTTCCTGTCAGCCTTTCTCCGGGCACTCTTTCTGCTCTCACACCTCTCCGAAAAGGCGCTTGGCTACTGACCCAAGGTGCTTGCGCATCGCCTCATAGGCGGCATGTGGATCACGCCCTGCGATGGCGGCGGCGATGGCGTCGTGTTCGGGAAAACTCGAATGGTCGGGCGAAGGATGCGACGTCTCGCGCGTCACGCTGCCCCAGGCGACGGCGCGGCGCACTTCGTTCAACTGCTCGAACAGGGTCAGCAGCAACAGGTTGTCGCTGGCTTCCGCGACCGACCGGTGAAACAGGTCGTCCTGCGTCTCGTATTCGTTCCAGGTGGTGGCAGTCTTCGCACGCTCGATCGCGCGCTGCATCTTGCGCAGCGTTTCGCCCGATGCGTTGACGGCGGCCTCACGCGCAATGGCCGGTTCAATGGCAAGGCGCGCGCGCATCATCCGGAACGGCGTCAGTTGGCGGCCAAGCTCGATCATCGCGCTGGTCTTGCCCTTGGGCGTGCCGCCGTCGGCAACAAAGGTGCCCTTGCCGACATGGCGCCAGATCACGCCGTCACGCTCCAGCGCATCAAGCGCCTTGCGCAGCGTTGCCCGCGACAGGCCCAGTTCGTCTGAAAGGTGCCGTTCGGGGGGCAGTTTGCCGCCGCTGGCGTACCCGCCATCGTGGATGAAGCCGCGCAGGCGGGCCACGGGATCAAGTGTTTCCGACTCTGGATCGAACATCAACCATTACCCTTAATTGGTTTACCAATCGGTCGCCAAACAAGGGATAACCGCAATCTTTGGTGAAATCAATCGTGAATTGGTTTTGTTTAACCCCAAATTTCACGACCAAGCAGGATTGATTTTGCAAAAACGCCGCGATACGTTCCGCCCCAAGACCTTCCCTCAAGAGGTGGAAAATGACCGATTTCGTGATCCCAGCGCCGCAGACCCCGTCGATTCCCGTCCGTGGTGGCGGGGCGTTCCCCGTGCGCCGCGTCTATTGCATCGGGCGCAACTACGCCGCCCACGCCGTCGAAATGGGGCACGACCCGGATCGCGAACCGCCGTTCTTCTTTCAAAAGAACCCAAACAACCTCGATTCGACCGGCGAGTTCCCTTACCCGCCGCACAGCACCGATGTGCACCACGAGGTGGAACTGGTCGTTGCGCTGAAATCCGGCGGCTCGAACATCGCCATCGCCGACGCGCTGAACCATGTCTGGGGCTATGCCGTGTCGCTGGACATGACGCGCCGCGATCTGCAAGGCGAGGCCAAGAAGCAGGGCCGCCCGTGGGAAATCGGCAAGGCGTTCGAGCGCTCGGGTCCCATCGGCCCGCTCTATCCGGCATCGCAGGTGGGCCATCCCGACCACGGCCGGATCGAACTCAAGGTCAACGGCGCGCTCCGGCAAGAGGGCGATTTGAACCAGATGATCTGGAAAGTGCCCGAAATGATCTCGTATCTGTCGGAATACTTTGAATTGCAGGCCGGCGACGTGATCATGGCCGGCACCCCGTCGGGCGTCGGCGCCGTGGTGCGCGGCGACACGATGGAGGCGGCGATCGACGGTCTGGGCTCGCTCGTCGTCAAGGTCGTCTGACCGGCCGCGCGCCGCAAGAGTTGCCGCTTTCGCCGCACGTCCAAGCGGTCTAGATTGCGCAAGAAGGGTCGGGCAGGGCAGCGCCTCCAGTCGCTGCCTTGCCCGATGCCATGATCGCAAAAGCTAACAGCAGGGCCGTACATGACCGACCGTTCCGTTCCCGACATCGTCTTCACCAAGGTTGACGAAGCCCCCCAACTTGCGTCGGCCTCGCTTTTGCCGATCATCAAGTCCTTCGCTGCGGCGGCAGGGGTCTCGGTCGGAACCCGCGACATCTCGTTGGCCGGGCGCATCATCGGTGCCTTCCCCGAACGGTTGACCCCCGCACAGCGCCAGGACGACGATCTGGCGGTTCTGGGCGCCTTGGTCACCACGCCCGAGGCGAACGTGATCAAACTGCCGAACATCTCGGCCTCGGGGCCGCAACTGGTGGCGGCGATCAAGGAATTGCAGGGGCAGGGCTACGATCTGCCGGACTATCCCGAAACCCCGGCAACGCCCGAGGAAAAAGAGGCCCGCCGCCGCTATGACGCGATCAAGGGCTCGGCGGTGAACCCGGTTCTGCGCGAAGGCAACTCCGACCGCCGCGCCGCCGTTGCGGTCAAGAACTACGCCAGGGCCAACCCCCATTCGATGGGCGCATGGTCGGCCGACAGCAAGACGCATGTCTCCACCATGTCGGCGGGCGATTTCCGCGCGAATGAGAAATCGGTCACCGTCAGTGCCGCGCAGGCCGGCGCGGCGCGCATCGAGCTGGTGGGCAACGACGGCTCGGTCACGGTGCTGAAGGACGGCGTCACCTATCCTGCCGGTACGGTGGTCGACGCCACCTTCATGTCCGCCAAGGCGCTGCAAGCGTTCCTTGCCGACCAGATCACCGCGTCAAAGCGCATGGGCGTGCTGTTCTCGATCCACCTCAAGGCCACGATGATGAAGGTCTCCGACCCGATCATCTTCGGTCACGCGGTCAAGGCCTTCCTCGCCCCGGTGTTTGACAAGCATGGCGATGCCCTGCGTGCCGCAGGCGTCGACGCGAACTCCGGCCTCGGCGCGCTTCTTGACCGCGTCGCCACCATGCCCGATGCCGCTGCGATCGAGGCTGACATCGCCGCCGTGATGCAGGACCGCCCGCCGCTTTACATGGTGAACTCCGACAAGGGCATCACCAACCTGCATGTCCCCTCGGATGTGATCGTCGATGCCTCGATGCCCGCGCTGATCCGCGCGGGCGGCAAGGGCTGGGGGCCGGATGGCAAGGCCGCCGACACCAATTGCGTGATCCCTGACAGCTCCTATGCCTCGATCTATGACGAGGCGATCACCTACTTCAAGGCGACTGGCGCGCTGGATCCTTCGACCGCCGGCACTGTGCAGAACATCGGCCTGATGGCCCAGAAGGCCGAAGAATACGGCTCGCACCCGACCACCTTCGAAATCCCGAAAGATGGCACGGTGCGCCTGATCGCCGCCAATGGTGACGTGCTGCACCTCCATCGGGTCAGCGCAGGCGACATCTGGCGCGCGGCCTCCACCCGCAAGGCCCCGATCGAGGATTGGGTCCGTCTGGCGATCGACCGCCAGAAGGCCGAAGGCTGTCAGGCGATCTTCTGGCTCGATGCAACCCGCCCGCACGACGCCGAGCTGATCACCTACGTCAAACCGATCCTCGCGGCTGCCGGGGTGGCGGACAAGTTCCAGATCCTCGCCCCGCGCGAGGCCACCCGCCTGTCCTTGGAAACCATCCGCAAGGGCGAAAACTCCATCGCCGTGTCGGGCAACGTGCTGCGCGACTATCTCACCGACCTGTTCCCGATCCTGGAACTTGGCACCTCGGCCAAGATGCTGTCGATCGTCAAGCTGATGAACGGCGGCGGCATGTTCGAAACCGGTGCCGGCGGGTCGGCGCCGAAACACGTGCAGCAGTTGGTCGAAGAAAACCACCTGCGCTGGGATTCGCTGGGCGAATTCTGCGCGCTTGGCGAAAGCCTGAAATACCTTGGCGACGTCAAGGGCAATGCCAAGGCCCGCGTGTTGGGCAAGGCCGTCGACATCGCCACGCAAGGCGTTCTTGACAACGACAAATCGCCGAAGGGCCGGGTCGGCCAGACCGACAACCGCGACAGCCATTTCTACTTCGCGCTCTACTGGGCGCAGGCTCTGGCGGCGCAGACCGACGACAGCGATCTTGCCGCGCATTTCGCGCCCATCGCCAGGGCGCTTGCCGACAACGAGGCCAAGATCATCGCGGAACTTGGCCGCGATCAGGGCAAGGCGGTTGATCTGGGCGGCTATTATCACACCGATCCGGTCAAGACCGAAGCGGTGATGCGTCCGTCCCGCACCTTCGCAGACATCATCGGCTGAGGTGGCAGGGATCGCAGTCGGCGCCTCACCTCACCCGGCGCGTTCGTCGGCCACGATGCTGCGCATGTCGTTCAGGGGCACATAACCACGCAGCATGGTGTCGTTGATCACGAAGGTCGGCGTGCCGTTGATCTGCAAGGTCTGCGCCAATGCCAGGTTGGAGTTGATCACCGCCATCACCTCGGGCGAGGCCATCTTGGCCATCAGCGGTGCCGGGTCATGGCCCAACTCACCCGCCAACCGCGCCAGCACATCCGGCGTCGGCTCGCCGCGCAGCGTCATCAGTGCGTTGTGGGCGGCCTTGTAGGCGTCATCGCCGTGCAGCATCCGAACCGCGATGGCAAACTGCGACGACATCGTGGAGCCTTCGCCGAGGATCGGGTATTCCTTCAAGATGTAGCGGATATTGCCGTCCGACGTGACCAGTTCGTTCACCTCGTCAAACGCCTTGCGGCAATAGCCGCAGCGGTAATCCATGAACTCCACCACTGTCACATCGCCGGCCGGATTGCCGCCCACCCAGTCGTCCGTATCGGCAAACAACGCCGCGGCGTTGGATTTCAGCAACTGCGCGTCACGCTCGGTGGCGGCCGACTGGTCGCGGCGCTGCAATTCGTCCATCGCCTCGACCAGCACCTCGGGGTTCTCCAGAAGGAACGCCCGCACCTCATCACGAAACAGCTTCCGCTCTTCGGCAGTCATCTCGCCAAGTCCCCCGGCCAGGGCCGTCGTGGCGTAAAGGCTGGTCGCAAGACCAAGGGCAAAGCGGTTCATTGTGGAAATCCTTTGGCGTCTCATCACGGTTTCGCAAGACCTTAGGGTGTGCTGCGGGGCAAGATCAAGCGCAGCGCTGCGTCTCCCGCGAAAGTGATCCGCCAACCCGCCGGGCCACAAAGCCGAATTTACATTCGGGCCGGGTCAGGAGATACCAAGGGCGATGATCGTTCTTGTCCGCCTCGCCTTGCGTCTCCTGGCCCTCGCCTGCGTCCTTTTCCCTGCCGGCGGGGTAGGGGCGCAAGACCTGTCCGCGCTTGCCCGCTTCAATCCAGATGCCTCCTCCGTCGTCACCAAAGGCGACGAGACGCACATCACCCTTGCGCTCAGCCAGTCGGTTCCGTGGCGCGTGCGGCTTCTGGATGCGCCCCCGCGCCTTGTCCTCGACGTGCGCGAGGTGGATTGGCGCGGCATCAACCGGCTGGTGATCCGCGGGGCAGTCGGCGGCCTGCGCGCCGGCGTGTTCCGGCCCGGCTGGTCGCGTCTGGTGATCGACCTTGCCGGCCCCACGCGCATCGCCACCGCCGACATGGCCACAGGCGCGAGCGGCGCGAAGATCCGGCTCAGCCTGCAACCGACCGATGCCGCCAGCTTTGCCACCGCCGCGGCCCGCCCCGAACCGCCCGAATGGGCGCCCCCCAGCCCTGCCAACCTGCCCCCCGCCGAACGTCGCGGCGCGGGCCCGATCGTCGTGGTGCTTGATCCCGGCCACGGCGGCATCGACCCCGGCGCCGAACGCGACGGTCATACCGAGGCCGCGCTGATGCTGACCTTTGCGCGCGAGCTGAAGGACCTCCTTTTGCGCGACGGCCGCTTCACCGTGGTCATGACGCGCGACGAGGACCTGTTCGTCCCCCTCGAAGCGCGCATTTCCATCGCCCGCCAAGCGCGGGCCGATCTTTTCCTGTCACTGCACGCCGACGCTCTTTCCGAAGGTGAGGCGCAGGGGGCCACCGTCTATTCGCTGTCCGCCGATGCCTCGGATGAGGCCGCCGCGGCGCTTGCCGAACGCCACGACCGCGACGATCTGCTGGCTGGCATCGACCTCACCGAGCAAGACGATCTGGTGGCCGAAGTGCTGATGGACATGGCCCGCACCGAAACCGCACCCCGCACCGACCGGCTGGCCGACAGTCTGGTGGCCGCGATCAAGGCAGCTGGGCTGAAGATGCACCGCCACCCACGCCAGCAGGCCGGGTTTTCGGTGCTGAAATCGCCTGACATCCCCTCGCTTTTGCTGGAGGTCGGATTTCTGTCTTCGGCCCGTGACATGAGACGCATCACCGACGCAAAGTGGCGCGCACATATGGCCGAGGCGGTCCTGCAAGGCATCCTCGCGTGGTCCGACGCGGATGCCGCCGTCCGTGCCGTCGCCTCACCGTAGGCCGGCAATCGGGGGCGAACTGTCGCTCCTGTGATCGGCAGCCCCGTTGCAAGGTTTTGACCTCCCGCCGCGTCTGGTATACTGCGGCGATGCAACCGACAGGAGTGGTCTTTGCTTAGGTTCATCGGTTCGGCCTTGGGCGGAATTTTCACCACGCTGACGCTGGGGTTGCTGTTTGCTGCCCTGACGGTGGGCGCGATCTTCTATATGTATGGCCGTGACCTTCCCAGCCACGAAAACCTCGCGCAATACACTCCCGCCACGATCAGCCGGATCTATTCCGGCGAAGGCCGTATCATCGACGAATTCGCCAAGGAGCGCCGCCTGTTCGTGGCAAGCGAGGACATTCCCGATCTGGTGAAACACGCCTTCGTCTCGGCCGAGGACAAGAACTTCTATACCCACCATGGCTATGACGCGCGCGGCATGGTGGCGGCCCTGGTCGAAGCGGTGCAGTCGCGCGGCGGATCCATGCGCGGCGCATCGACCATCACCCAGCAGGTGATGAAGAACTTCCTTCTGGATGGCAGCCGTTCGATCGAACGCAAGATCAAGGAAATCATCCTCGCCACCCGGCTGGAGGAAACCTTGTCCAAGGAAAAGATCCTCGAACTCTATCTGAACGAGATCTTTCTTGGCAAGAATTCCTACGGTGTGGCCGCTGCCTCGCAGACCTATTTCAACAAACCCCTTTCGGCGCTCGCCCCGCACGAAGCCGCGATGCTGGCCGCGATGCCGCAGGCGCCGGGCAAGTATGACCCCGTCACCGCCAAGGAACGTGTCACCGAACGGCGCAACTACGTTCTGCGCGAAATGTGGCAGAACGGTTATATCGACGAGGCGACCTATCTCTCCGAAAAGGAACAGCCGCTCCGTTCGGTCCAGAACGGCGATTTCGAAGCCTTCCGCGAGGCGCTGCCGCCGCGCAGCTACTTCACCGACGAAATCCGCCGTCAGCTTTCCGGCACCTTCGGCGAGGATGAATTCTTCTCCGGCGGCCTGACGATCCGCGCCACCGTCGATCCCGAACTGCAAGACGCCGCCGCCGACGCGCTGCGCGCCGAACTGGAAAGCTTCGACCGGGGGCAGGGCGTCTGGCGCGGCACCGGCCAGACACTCCCTCCCGAAGCGCTGGGGTCAGACGAGGCATGGCGCGCCGCGCTTGCCGCCCTGCAAGTGCCGCGCGACGTCAAGACATGGTTCCCCGCCGTGGTGCTTGAGGTTGGCGAAAACGACGCCCGCATCGGCATCGAAGGCGTGGCCGATGACGAAGACGGCCACTTTATCCCTGCCGCCGATGTAACCTGGGCCCGCAAGCGCCTTGCCGACGGCACGCTTTCCAAAAAGGCCAAGGTCGCGGGCGATCTGGTCGCGGTGGGCGACGTCGTGCTCGTCCGCGCCGTGACCAACGACGATGGCACCTTCAATCGCTGGTCCCTGCGCCAGGTGCCCGAAGTGCAGGGCGCCTTCATGGCGATGGATGTGAACACCGGCCGCGTCCTTGCCATGCAGGGCGGCTTTTCCTACCAGGATTCGGTGTTCAACCGCACCACCCAGGCCACCCGCCAACCCGGCTCCAGCTTCAAACCCTTCGTCTACGCCGCAGCCCTCGACAGCGGCTTCACCCCCGCAACCATCGTGGTCGACGCCCCGATCGAGATCGACACACCGCAAGGCCTCTGGACGCCAAAGAACGCCTCGAACAAATACTACGGCCCCGCGCCCCTGCGCACCGGGATCGAACAGTCGCGCAACCTGATGACAATCCGCATCGCGCAGGAAATCACCATGCGCACCGTCGCGGGCTATGCCGAACGCTTCGGCGTCTATGACCGGATGAACCCCTTCCTTGCCAACGCGCTTGGCGCGCAGGAAACCACGCTCTTCAAGATGGTCGCCGCCTATTCCATGTTCGCCAACGGCGGCGAGCGCGTCGAACCCACCCTCGTCGACCGGGTGCAGGACCGCTTCGGCAACACCATCTACCGCCACGACCAGCGCATCTGCGCCGATTGCTCCGCAGCCAGCCTGCCACAAGGGCAGGGCGTGTCGATCGACAGCAACCGCGAACGGGTGATGAACGCGATCACCGCCTACCAGCTTACCTCGATGATGGAAGGCGTCGTCCAGCGCGGCACCGCGCGCGGCATCAACCTGCCGGTCCCGGTCGCGGGCAAGACCGGCACCACCAACGACGCAAAAGACGTCTGGTTCATCGGCTACACCTCGAACATCGCCGCCGGTTGCTACATCGGCTACGACCAGCCCCGCACGCTGGCCGACAACGCCTCGGGCGGCGGCTATTGCGGCCCGGTGTTCCAGCAATTCATGCAGACCGCGATCAAGAAATACGGCGGCACCGAATTCCGCGTGCCCCCCGGCGGCTACTTCCTCAAGATCGACCGCTTCACCGGCCAGCAACTGCCCGACGACGCGGTTGGTGACAACGTCGTTGCCGAATACTTCCGTCAGGGCGAAGAGCCGATCTTCGGCCTTGGCGCGATGGTCGACGGCGGCTTTGCCATGGGCCAGAACCTGCCGCTCTTTGCCTACGGCGAAACCGATGGCGGCACCAGCAGCGCCACCGTCACCAATGCCGACGGCCAGACCGTCGTCGTGCCGAAAAAGGCCGATTTCGGCACCGTCTCCTCGGGCGGCCTCTACTGACCACCGAAGCCTGCCACCGGCCCGCACCCTTGCCGGGGCGCGGGCTTGCCGCTATGACCGCCCGCTGAACCACCCCCAAACCGAACCACCCCGCCAGGATCACCCGATGCGCGCCGAAACCCAATCCAATATCGAAGCAATCCAGAAATCGCTCAAACTTCTGGCGCAGCGGATGGATTGGGAAACCGCTCCGCACCGGCTGGAAGAATTCGACGCGATGATCGAGGCGCCCGATCTGTGGAACGATCCCGCCAAGGCACAAAAGCTGATGCGCGACCGTCAGGCGCTGATGGATGCGGTCGGAACCTACAAGATGATCGACGCGGGCCTTCGCGACAACGTCGAACTGATCGAGCTTGGCGAAGCCGAAGGCGACGCCGAGATTGTCACCGAAGCCGAAGCCGCCCTGACCGAACTGACCAAGACCGCCGCCGCCAAGGAACTGGAAGCCCTGCTGAACGGCGAGGCGGATGGCAACGACACCTTCCTTGAAATCAACGCCGGGGCAGGCGGCACCGAAAGCTGCGACTGGGCCTCGATGCTGGCGCGGATGTATGTCCGCTGGGCCGAAAAGCGCGGCTTCACCGTCGAACTGCAATCCGAATCCGAAGGCGACGGCGCGGGCATCAAATCCGCGTCCTACAAGATTTCCGGTCGCAACGCCTATGGCTGGTTGAAATCCGAGGCCGGCGTTCACCGCCTTGTCCGCATCTCGCCCTACGATTCAGCCGCGCGCCGCCACACCTCGTTCTGCTCGGTCTGGGTCTACCCCGTCGTCGACGACAACATCGAGATTGACGTGCAGGACAAGGACATCCGCATCGACACCTTCCGCTCCTCCGGTGCCGGTGGCCAGCACGTCAACAAGACCAACTCCGCCGTCCGCATCACCCACTTTCCTTCCGGCATCGTGGTCACCTCGTCGCTCAAATCGCAGCACCAGAACCGCGACATCGCGATGAAGGCGCTCAAATCCCGCCTCTACCAGCAGGAACTCGACAAGCGGAATGCCGCGATCAACGAAGCGCATGAAAACAAGGGCGACGCGGGCTGGGGCAACCAGATCCGTTCCTACGTCCTGCAACCCTACCAGATGGTCAAAGACCTGCGCACCGGCTACGAGACGTCCGATACCGCAGGCGTCCTTGACGGCGATCTTGATGGCTTCATGTCCGCCACCCTCGCGCTCAACGCCTCGGGCAAGAAGCGCGGCGATTTCGGCAGCGACCTCGACTGATCCGCAATCTTGCCAGACGGCTCGCTTGGGGAGTAACCTTGCACCATGACCGCGCTCGATCCACCCGCAACGCCCGAGGTCAATGAACTTGACCTCTCCGACCTGCGCCAAAGCCTTGCCCTCGGCTGGCACGATTTCACCCGCGCGCCGCTTTTCGGCCTCGCCTTTGCGGCGGTCTATGTGCTGGGCGGCTGGCTGATCTTCTGGGCGATGACCGCCAAGGGCCAGATCTGGTGGACGCTGCCTGCCAGCGCCGGTTTCCCGATCCTTGGTCCGTTCATCGCTTGCGGATTCTACGAAATCTCGCGTCGGCTGGAAACCGGTCAGCCGCTGCGCGCCGGCGAGATCTTCGGCGTGATCTTCCGCCAGAAGGATCGCCAGATCCCCTCCATCGCTGCCGTGATCGTGGTGTTCTTCCTGTTCTGGAACTTCCTTGCGCACATGATCTTCGCGCTGTTCCTTGGCCGCGCGACGATGACCAACGTGTCCTCATCGCTGACCATCTTCACCACACCCGAAGGCATGACGATGCTTGCGGTCGGCACCGTTGTCGGCGCGGTCTTCGCCACGCTCCTCTTCAGCCTCACCGTGGTCAGCCTGCCGATGCTTCTGGACCGCGACGTGGATTTCGTGACCGCCATGCTGAAAAGCCTTTCGCTGGTGCAGGAAAATCCCGTGCTGATGCTTGGCTGGGGCGCGATGATCGGCGTGATCCTGTTCGCGGCGATGCTGCCATGGTTCCTTGGCCTGTTCCTGGCGCTCCCGGTCCTCGGTCACGCAACATGGCACCTCTACCGCCGCGCCATCACCTGACGCGCCTGAGCGAGGCCAGCGCCAATCCCGCCGCCAGCGCCGCCGCTGCCGACCCGATTGCCGCCACATGGGCAAACGCCGCACCCGTTGCCGCCAGATGTGCGGCCTCGCGTCCCGGCAGGCCAAACCCCGGCAACGCCCCACCCGTCGGCCCGTAATAACTCGCGGCCAGCCGCCCCAGCAGCGCCACGGCGATCAGCCCCGCCACCCGCGCCACCGCGTTGTTGATGCCCGACGCCGCGCCCTGTTCGCCGTCCTGCACCTCGGCCATCACCGCCGCCGTCAGGGGCGCCACAACCAGCCCCAACCCGACGCCCGCCACCGCCATCAGCGGCACCACCTCGCGCCAGAATGCCGCCCCGACCGCCACGAACGCCAACCCGCCATACGCCGTCGCCACCAGCGCCGACCCCGCCGCCATCAACGGTGCCGGACCAAACCGGTCCGCCCATCGCCCCGCCTGCGCCGACAACAGCCCGATCAGAACCGAGATCGGCACGAAGGCCGCCGTCACCTCGAATTCGTTCACGCCCCAGGCCGTCACCGCCGTCATCGGCAGGTAGAACATCACCCCGTTCAGCGCGAAATAAAGCACCAGCGTCACCGCGTTCGTCATCGCAAACGCCCGGTTGCGAAACAGGCCCAACCGGATCATCGGGGCAGGGGCCAGCGCCTCCCACGCCAGAAACGCCCCCAGCGCCACCGCCGCCGCCAGCCCCACCGCGATCCCCGCCTCCGGCACTGCCAGCGCATAGGCCATCAGCCCAAGCCCCAGCGTCGCCAGCGCCGCGCCCACCAGATCAACCCGCACACCCGGCTGGCCCACATCGGCCAGCACCCGGCCCCTGAGCAGCCACACAGCCACCAGCCCCAAGGGCAGGTTCAGCCCAAAGATCATCCGCCAGCCGGCCTCGCCGCCCCAATGGATCAGCACACCGCCCAGCACCGGCCCCAGCGCCGTCGTCGCCGTCGACGCCGCCGCCCACAGCCCCAGGGCCCGGCCGCGTTCTGCCCGCG
Source organism: uncultured Alphaproteobacteria bacterium (assembly GCA_963822435.1). Taxonomy (GTDB): domain Bacteria; phylum Pseudomonadota; class Alphaproteobacteria; order Rhodobacterales; family Rhodobacteraceae; genus JAUYQR01. The sequence goes on along the minus strand of CAWGHN010000004.1, from coordinate 793,838 downwards.
GGTAGGCGCGCGCGATGATCGCCATCGACCCCGGCACCATCAGCGCCGCCCCGATCCCCTTGGCCGCTCGCGCCGCGATCATCTGGCCTGGGTCCATCGCAATAGCGCAGGCGATCGACCCGGCCACGAACACCCAGATCCCCCAGACAAACACCCGCGCCGTGCCGAACCGGTCGCCCGCCGCGCCGCCGGCCAGCACCAGCGACGACAGCACCAGAAGATACGCCGCGTTGATCCACTGCGCCTCCACCAGCGTTGCCCCAAGCGCCGTCCGCATCGCCGGTATCGCAATCGAGGTCACCGACGAATCGATGAACCCCATCGACGACGCCAGAATCGCCGCCCAAAGGATCAGCGTCCGATCCTCGGGCCGGCAAAACGAAACGGGCACCGGTTCACCCGATGCCCGCATGGTGGTGTTCGCCGTCACACTGGGATCAGCCCGCATCCCCGGCAGCCAACGCGTCAGGCCGCATCGACGGCATCGTGGCGCTGGTCACCCGACCGTTCGACAGGGGGTCTTCCTGCCGCTGCACCGAGCCTTCGAAATGTGCGCCGCTTTCGATGGCAATGGTCTTGTGGATGATGTCGCCCTCAACCCGCGCGGTCGAGGTCAGGCGAACCTTCAGCCCGCGCACCCGGCCGATCACCCGGCCATTGACGACGATGTCGTCAGCCACGATCTCGCCGCGGATGGTGGCGCTTTCGCCGACCGTCAGCAGATGCGCGCGGATATCCCCCTCGACCGTGCCTTCAACCTGAATGTCGCCCGTGGTGCGCAGGTTGCCCACCACCGTCAGGTCCGACGACAGGACAGACGCGACGGTCTTGCCCTTCGGTGCCGAAGGGGTGAAATCCATCGCGGGTTTGGTCATCATTGGCGCCTCCGGGGCTTTTGGCTTCTCAGCTTCAGCCTTCGGGCCGGGCTCGTTGATGCGGCTCTTAGAAAACATTTTTCCCTGCCTTTATGAAGGTCATCGGGTTCACGGCTTTGCCGCTCAGACGGACCTCGTAGTGAAGATGCGTGCCGGTTGACCGGCCTGAATTGCCCATATCACCGATCCTGTCGCCGCGCGATACCCTTTGTCCCACGTCGACACGGATCTGGCTCAGATGGGCGTAGCGGGTCTCGATCCCGAACTCATGCTTGATCTTGACCAAACGGCCATAGCCGTTGTCCCAGCCGGCATAAACGATCACCCCGTCAGCGGTGGCATAGACAGGTGTGCCATAGGCACCCGCCATGTCGGTGCCCTCATGCATCCGCCGTCCGGCACCCTTCGGATCGTCGCGGGTGCCAAAGCCGCTGGTCCAGCGAAAGCTGTCCCTGACCGGCATCGCGAACGGCGTCTTGAACGCGGCGATCCGGTACAGGTTCATCCGGTCAAGCCCGCCCAGAATCGCGTTGGCGCGCGCTTCTTCCGCCGTCAGCCCGCCGCCCGAGGTGGACACCGAAATCGGCGTCAGCGGCCCGCCCTGGCCGGAATAACCCTGCCGCACCGCATCCAGCAGATCGTCCGGCGACATGCCTGCCTCGCGGAACATGGTGTCCAGAGGCTCCATCGAAATGGTGACCGCTTCTTCCAGTTTGGCAAAAATCGCGTCGTTGCGCAGTTCAAGGTCGCGCTTTTCGGCCACGACCGTCTCGGTTTGCTCGCGCGCCTCGGCAACCGCCGTCTGCATCGCGTCGCGCTCCTGCGCGGTCGCGCCCAGCGCCCCGGTAAGGATTTCCAGCGTCGCGACGGTGTCGGCGGCGCGGCCCATTTCGGTGGCCCCGCCAACCTGCTCGTTCAGCGCCAGCACCGCGCGGTCAGCCTCGGCGCGCGCCTCGTCGCGTTCCTTGATGGTGCGACGCAGGGTGTTCTGGATCACGTCGATCCCGGTTTCCAACTCGCGCCGCCGGTCTTCCGATGCCAGCAGCCGCTCTTGCATGTCCGACACCTGCGCCAGTGCGGTGTTGAACCGCTCCTGCGCCCGGACAGCCTCTTCGGCGCGCAGATCGCGGTCGGCCGACAAGTCATTCAGCCGCACTTCGTACATCGCCTGCTGGCGTGCAGACTGTTCGCGCGCCGATCCGGCACCGATGCTGTCCATCATGATCAACGCAGTCGCCACGATCGTCCATGCCAGCGCCAGAGTGCCGGCCACGAGCGCCAGCGCCTGGGTCGACGACCGAAGCCGGATGAATCGCGTGTCAGTATCGGATTTCAGAAACAGCCGCTGCTCGGGCAGATAGTGTTCGAGCTGGTGGTGAATCCGATAGGCGAGGCGCGTCAGCACGTTGCGGTCATCCTGTGGTCTCTCCGGTATCACGAGCAGATTAACGGGCGTCTCAAGCGGGCGTCGAGTGGCACGACCCCGTCAAGGCTGGTCCTGATTAGCCAGCCCGTTGCAAGCTCGCAACATTTTTGACCACGGGACGGTATTATCCGCTGGTATTCTTGCTTGAATAGGCAACAATCCGCCGATCAACCTAGGGTAGATCGCCGGTTTTCCGTGCCCGGTCCAAGGCTTCACCCGAACCTTCACTCAAACGATTGCCGGGGCCTTCGCCGACAAGCGGCCAATAGAAATCCGGCGGCAGCCCGGCATCGGCGCGCTTGGCTTCATTGAAGGGTGGCTTGAGGCCACCGTGGAAATAGCGCCGCACCAATCCGTGAAACACATCCTTCGGATCACTGCCCTCCCGCCCGCACAGCCAGTTGAACCATTTCGAGCCATAGGCGACATGCGCCACTTCCTCGGCGTAGATCACCTCCAGCGCCGCCACCGCGCCGCCGTCACCTGCCTTGCGGAACACCTCGATCATCCCCGGTGTCACATCAAGGCCCCGCGCTTCCAGCACCATCGGCACCACCGCCAACCGGCCCTGCAGGTCATGCGCCGTGTCCTCCGCCGCGCGCCACATCCCGGCATGGGCGGGCAGGGCGCCATAGTGGCTGCCCATCGCCTCAAGGCAGTCGCACATCAGGTTGAAGTGCTTGGCCTCCTCATCCGCCGCCTTCACCCAGTCGTCATAGAACCCGGCGGGCATCGGTGTGTGGGTAAAGCGTGCGATGATGTCCCAATGCAGGTCCACCGCGTTCAGCTCGATATGCGCCACCGCGTGCAACAGCGCCGTGCGTCCCTCCACCGACCCCGGCCTGCGGCGCGGCACGTCTTTGGGTGACAGAAGTTCGGGCCGTTCGGGCCGGGCCGGGCGGTCGGGTGGCAAGGCGGTGCCGACGGGCAGCGGCGTTCCCGCCGCGCGCGCCGCAAACCACGTTGCCGCATGGGCGCGGCCAAGCGCGGTCTTGGTGCGTCCATCGGCGGTGGTCAGCACCTCGACTGCCATGTCCGCCAGCGATGCCGCCATGCTCTTGTCCCCCGGTCCCGCCCCACGGCACGGCAGCGGGTTAAGAACCCCTTAACACCGCACGCCAAGCCCTTGTTTTACTTGCACACCGGCCAGTGTCCCACGGTGGGACAGGCCGCTCAGATCGCCTTCACCGCAGCCAGAACCTCGTCGGCATGGCCCTTCACGCTGACCTTGGGCCAGACCCGCGCCACCTTGCCCGCGCCGTCGATCAGCACCGTGGTCCGCTCCACCCCCATATAGGTCTTGCCGTACATGCTCTTTTCCAGCCACACCCCGTAATCTTCGCACGTCTGCCCGCCCTCGTCCGAGGCCAGCACGATCGACAGCCCGTGCTTTTTGCAAAACTTGTCATGGCTCTTGACGCTGTCCTTCGACACCCCGATCACCGTCGCCCCCGCCGCCGTGAATTCCGCCAGCCGCGCATTGAAATCCTGCGCCTCCAGCGTGCAGCCGGGGGTGTCGTCCTTGGGGTAGAAGTAAAGCACCACCTTGCCGGGCCGCAGCGCCGACAGGGTTATCGTCGCGCCACCATCCCGCGGCAGGGTGAAATCGGGGGCGACGTTACCTTCGGCAATCATGGGCGGCTCCTTGCTGTTTGAACTAATGTTACTTTCGGTTCTAGTTGCCTTCGGGCAAAGATAAAGGCAAGGACCAGCAGGACTTTGACGACCGGGACTTTCCGCGCCAGACGGACAGCCCGGGGGGCACACGGCAACGGGGCAAGCGGGCTGACATGCAGGACGCAGAGGTCGCAAGACCGGCCCCAGATGTGGCCTCGCAGACGGCCACCGACTTGGCCCCCCAACCGGACCGGGCGCCAGACACCGATGGCTCCAATCCCGCCCCTGCATCGCCCCCAAAGCAGGCCCGCCGCTTCAAGACCCGCTTTGCCCGCCGCCACCGGTTCCGCCGGTTCAGCCTGACCGTCGTTCTTGCCCTCGTCGTTCTTGGTCTCGGTTTTGCGTTCCTGACGCTGGCCTATACCGGCAAATCGGTCCGCATCCCGGTCTGGGCGGTGGCGGAACTTGAGACGCGCCTCAACGCTGGCCTTACCGGCGCACGCTTGCCGCCCGGAACCTCGCTTACCCTTGGCAGCGTCGAACTGGGGGTGGACCGCAGCTTTGTGCCCAGCTTCCGGCTGGCCGACATTCGGCTGATCCAGGCGTCTGGGCGCGCGCTTCTGACCCTGCCCGAAGCCGAGGTGTCCTTCGACCCGCACGCACTTTTGTCTGGCAAGGTCCGCCCCAGCACGTTGCGCCTGATCGGCACCCGCCTTGCCGTGCGCCGTGATGCCGATGGGCGGATCGACCTTGCTTTCGGAACCATCGCTGGTGGCAACGCGCCGAAAAGCGCAGCCGAACTTCTGGACGCGGCAAATGCCATCCTGTCGGCCCCGGCCCTGTCCAGCCTTGCCCGCATCGAGGCCGAGGGGCTGACCCTTACCCTCAGCGATGCCCGCACCGGTCGCGCGTGGGATGTTGGCGACGGACGCCTGCTGATCGACATCCGCCCCGACGAAGCGGCGGCCGAACTGGGCATGACGCTCTTGGAAGGCGCGGTGCCGGCGCAAGCCACGATTTCGCTGGTGTCGTCCAGAACCTCGCGCTCGGCCCGTGTCACGGCCACGGTGGACAAGGTTGATGCCGCCGACATCGCCGCCTTCTCGCCGCCCCTGGCCTGGCTTGGCTTTGTGCGCGCGCCGATCTCCGGGCGCTTTGCCGCCGAAATCGGCGCCGACGGCAAGGTTGCCGATCTTGGTGCCGAACTGCGGCTGGGGCAGGGTGCACTGGAACCAGGCCCCGACGCCCGCCCCATCGCCTTCGAGGCCGCCGAGATGACGCTGGGCTACGATCCCGCCGCCGCACGCATCACTCTGTCGCGCCTGTCAGTGGAAAGCTCGTCGTTGCGGCTCAGCGCAACCGGGCAGACCGATCTTCTTGCGGCAGACGGCTCTCCCGTTGCGCCGGGTGCCCTGCCGGATGCCTTTCTTGGCCAGATCGCGTTCTCGAAGGTGATGGTCGACCCCGAGGGGCTGTTTGAAGAGCCGATCCGGTTTTCACAAGGCGCGCTTGACGTGCGGCTGAGGTTGAACCCGTTCCGGCTTGATATCGGGCAGTTGTCGCTGGCCGAGGGCGACGAACGCCTGCACATGTCAGGCAGCATCACGGCGGCAGAAGGCGGTTGGTCCGGCGGCCTTGACGTAAGCCTTGACCGCATTGGCACCGACCGACTGCTGAAACTGTGGCCGGTCTCGGCGGTGCCCAAGACTCGCGCCTGGCTTGAGGCGAACGTGGGGCAGGGCACCCTGAACGACGTAACCGCCGCGCTGCGGCTTGCACCGGGCCAGCCGCCGCGCTTTTCGCTGGGCTACGAATTTGCCGATACCGAGGTGCGCTTTGTCAAGACGTTGCCACCGATCCGCGATGGCACCGGCCACGCCACGCTGGAAAACAATATCTACACCGTGTTTCTGGACAAGGGCCACGTCATCGCCCCCGAAGGTGGCCGGATCGAGGCGGATGGTTCGGTGTTTCAGGTGCCCGACATCACCCAGAAACCGGCGGTCGCCAAGGTCAGCCTTGTCACCCGCTCGGACCTGACCGCGGCGCTGTCGCTTCTGGATCAGGATCCGTTCAACTTTCTGTCCAAGGCCGGCCAGCCAGTGAACCTCGGGGTGGGCCTTGCCGACCTGACCGCAGAACTGACCCTGCCGCTGAAGCCGCGCGTCACCTTTCCCGAAATCACCTACACCGTTTCGGGCAAGGTGCGGAATTTCAGCTCGACGGCCCTCGTTCCCGGGCGCGTTCTTGCGGCACCCGAGGTTGATGTCGCGGTTGACACTGAAGGCTTGCAGCTTTCCGGCCGTGGCACGCTTGGAAAGCTGCCGGTCGACGTGACCTATGTGCAGGGCTTCGGTCCTGAACAAAAGGGCCGCGCGCGGGTCAACGGCAGCGTCACTCTGTCGGACCTGGCGCTGCGTGACCTTGGCATCGACCTGCCGCAAGGCACGCTGAAAGGCGAAGCGCCTGCCGCCATCGACGTTGACCTGCGCAAGGACGAACAGCCCCGCCTTACCCTGACCTCCACGCTGGCCGGGATGACGTTGTCGTTGCCCGCGCTGTCGTTCACCAAGCCCGCAAAGACCCGTGCCGCCCTTGATCTTGAAGCGACGCTGGGTCGCAGCCCAACGGTCGACCGGATGACGCTGTCCGCGCCCGGCCTCACGGCGACGGGCCAGATCACCACGCGCGAAGGCGGCGGGCTTGATACCGCGCGGTTCTCTTCGGTGCAGGCGGGCGATTGGCTGGATGCCGAGGTGGTGCTGACCGGCGCTGGTCGTGGGAATGCGGTCGACATTGCGGTAACCGGCGGCAGCCTTGACATTCGCAAGTTGCCCGGCGGCGACGGCGGCCTGGATGCCGGCGGTGGCAGCCCGCTTGCGCTGCGGCTTGACCGGCTGATCGTGTCAGACGGGATCAGCTTCACAGATTTCCGCGGTGCCTTTGGTCAGAACGGCGGCCTGAACGGACGGTTCTCTGCATCGGTCAACGGACAGGGCGCGGTCAACGGCGCCGTCGCCCCGGCAGCCGGAGGCACCGCGATCCGCATTACCTCGGACAACGCGGGCACCGTGATGGCGGCGGCCGGCATCTTCGACAAGGGCCGGGGTGGCACGCTGGACATGACGCTGGTGCCGCGCGGCCCGGCCGGGCATTACGATGGCCGCGCCACCTTCAGCCGCCTGCGGGTGCAGGATGCCCCCGGCCTGGCCGAACTTCTCAGCGCGATATCCGTAGTGGGCCTGCTTGAGCAATTGAACGGCGAAGGGCTTGCCTTCAACAACGGCGAAATGAACTTCATCCTTACCCCCGACGCGGTGGAAATCACCCAAGGCTCCGCCGTCGGCGCATCGCTTGGCATTTCCTTCGCCGGGCTTTACCGCAGCGCCGGCAAGGAACTTGCGCTGCAAGGCGTGATCTCGCCGATCTACCTTGTGAACGGCATAGGTGCGATCTTTTCGCGCCGGGGCGAGGGGATGTTCGGCTTCAACTACAGCCTGACCGGAACCGCCGACGACCCGGTGGTCTCGGTCAACCCGCTGTCGATCTTCACCCCCGGCATGTTCCGCGAAATCTTCCGCTCCGCGCCGCCCAAAATCGAGGATTCTGGTGGATGAGACTGTCCGACTTTGATTTCCACCTGCCCGAACACCTGATCGCCACCCGTCCCGCGCGGCCGCGCACCCACGCCCGCCTGCTGCTGGCCGAAGGCGACGGGATCAGCGACCGCCACGTCTATGATCTGCCGGACATCTTCCGTGCGGGCGACCGGCTGGTTTTGAACAACACTCGCGTCATTCCCGCGCGCCTTTTCGGCCACCGCACACGGGGCGAGGCTGTGGCAAAGATCGAGATCACGCTTCTCGACCCCGCTGCCACCGGCTGGCGCGCGCTGGCCAAACCCCTGCGCAAGGTGAACGAGGGCGAGGTGATCCGCTTTTCCGACAGGCTTTCCGCCACTGTCACCACAAAGACCGCCACCGACCTTATCCTTGCCTTCAACCTTGCGGGGGATGATTTCGATGCGGCCCTGAACGCCGCCGGGGCGATGCCGCTGCCACCCTATATCGCCGCCAAGCGCGCCGCCGACGACCTTGACCGCACCGACTATCAGACCGTCTTTGCCCGCCATGCCGGGGCCGTCGCGGCCCCCACCGCCTCGCTCCATTTCGACGACCCTCTGCTGCGCACCCTTGCCGCAAAAGGCGTGACCTTCACCGAAGTGACGCTGCACGTTGGCGCGGGCACCTTCCTTCCGGTCAAGGTGGATGACGTGACAACCCACAAGATGCACGCCGAATGGGGCCGTGTCACCGCTGCCGCCGCTGCCGAGATCAACGCAACCAAGGCCGCGGGCGGCCGCATCATCCCGGTCGGCACCACCGCACTGCGCCTGATCGAAAGCGCAGCCGCCGAAGACGGCACCCTGCACCCCTGGGACGGCCCGACCGACATCTTCATCTATCCCGGCTACCGCTTCCGCGTCACCGATGCGCTGATGACCAACTTCCACCTGCCGAAATCGACGCTGATGATGCTGGTCTCGGCCCTGATGGGCAAGCAAACCATCGACCGGATCTATGCCCATGCGATAGCGTCAGGGTATCGTTTCTTTTCCTACGGCGACAGTTCGCTCCTGATCCCCGCGCCCGGGGATACCGGATGACCGGGCCGCTGGCTGATCCCGCGCGCCCGGTCATTGGCCGCCTCCGGTTCCGGTGTCATGCCGGTTATGAGGCACGCTGCGTTGCCAAACGGCTGCGCGGGCCTCACACTGCCGCTCTGAGTTGCGCTGCTGTCCTGCGCTTCCCCCTTCCGCTCTGACGAAAGTCCACCGATGCTCAAGGTCCTGACCCATTCCTGGCCGCTGTTGATGGGGGTGATGCTGCTGATGGTCGGCAACGGCATCCAGGGCACGCTTCTTGGCATCCGCGGCAACGTCGAGGGCTTCACGACCTACCAGCTATCCTACGTCATGGCGGCCTATTTCGTCGGCTTCCTGTTCGGCTCCTGGGCGGCACCCAAGATGATCCGCCGCGTGGGCCATGTGCGCGTGTTCGCCGCCCTCGGCTCGCTTGTCTCGGCGATCCTGGTGATCTACCCGGTGTTTCCCGACTGGGTGGTGTGGACCGCGCTGCGTGTGCTGGCGGGCTTTTGCTTTTCCGGCATCTACATCACCGCCGAAAGCTGGATCAACAACACCGCCACGAACGACACGCGCGGTCAGGCGCTGTCGGCCTACATGATCGTGCAGATGCTGGGCATCATCGCCAGCCAGGTGCTGCTGAACGTGCCCGACACGTCGGGCTTTGCGCTGTTCATCATCCCGTCTGTCCTCGTGTCGCTTGCCTTTCTGCCAATCCTGCTGGCCCCGACGCCCGCCCCGGCCTTCGACAGCACGCGTCGCCTGCCGTTTGCGTCGCTGTTTCGCATCTCGCCGCTTGGCTGTATCGGCATGTTGCTGACCGGCGGCATCTTCTCGGCGATGTTCGGCATGGCCTCGGTCTGGGGCGCGCAGGCGGGCCTGTCGGTCCGCGACATCTCGATCTTCGTCGGCGCGCTTTATGTCGGCGGTCTGATGCTGCAATATCCGGTCGGCTGGCTCTCTGACCGGATCGACCGGCGGCGGGTCATCATGGGGCTTTCCGCCATAGCCTCGGTCACCATGCTGGTTGCGGCCCTGTTGCCCTTGCCTTTCACCGCGCTGATTGCGGTGGCCTTCCTCCTCGGCGGCATCACCAATCCGGTCTACGCGCTGCTCATCGCCTACACCAACGACTTCCTCCCGCGCGAGGATATGGCCGCAGCCTCCGCCGGGTTGATCTTCCTGAACGGTTTCGGCGCGATCTTCGGCCCGACCGCAACCGGCTATCTGATGGAAACCACAGGGCCACGCGGCTTTTTCCTGTTCATCGCGGTTCTTTACATCGCTCTCACCGCCTACGCCCTGTGGCGGATGACCCGCCGCGCCGCGCCCACTGTCACCGGCGCCTTCCGCGGCATGACCCCCGGCGCCTCGCCTCTCGCGGTCGAGGCCGTGCTGACCGAAGGGCAGGGCGCGCGGCCCTGACATCGGCAGTTGCGGCCCCGGCAATTCCCTGCAAGTCTTGTCAGACCGAGGGAGGAACACGCATGTCAGACCCCGTCGAGGTTCTGGATTTCTGGCTGGGCGAGATCGGCCCGCAGGGCTGGTATGCCGGCACGCCGGACATCGACGCGGCCGTGAAGGACCGCTTCGCCGATCTCTGGCAGGCCGCGCACGAGGGCGGACTTGACCATTGGACCGAAGGCACCGTCGGCACGCTCGCCTACCTCATCGTTGCCGACCAGTTCCCGCGCAACCTACATCGCGGCACGGCCCTCGCCTTTGCCACCGACCCGGCCGCCCTTGCGGCGGCGAAAAAGGCGGTCGCGATGGGCTGGGATCTGAACGCCCCCGAACCGGAGCGTCAGTTCTTCTACATGCCCTATGAACATTCCGAAGATCCCGCCGACCAGACCCTGGCGGTGCAATACCTGACCGACCGTCTGGCGTCCGATCCCGAAATGGCGCTGCACGCCCGGGCGCATCAGGAAATCATCCGCCGCTACGGGCGCTTTCCCACGCGCAACACGGCCCTTGGTCGCACCAGCACTCCGGAAGAGCAGTCCTACCTCGACGCGGGCGGCTACATCGCCATCGTCAACCAGCTTCGCAGCCATGCGCCCGGCGCATAGGGCCGCAGCGCGTCCTTTGTTGCTTGGTGAAATGAAATAGTTTAATGGCAAACTACTTTTTCTGAGGAGGGAAAGATGGCAGCCCAAGGCTTTGACGTGATCGTGATCGGCGCAGGGCCGGGGGGCTATGTCGCCGCCATCCGTGCCAGCCAGCTTGGCCTCAAGGTCGCCATCATCGAACGCGAAAACCTCGGCGGTATCTGCCTCAATTGGGGTTGCATCCCCACAAAGGCGATGCTGCGCTCGGCCGAGGTTTACCATCTGATGCACCGCGCCAAGGAATTCGGCCTTGGTGCAACCGGCATCACCTATGACCTCCCCGCTGTCGTCGCCCGCTCGCGCGGGGTCGCAAAGCAGCTGTCCGGCGGCATCGGCCACCTGATGAAAAAGCACAAGGTCACCGTGTTCATGGGTGTGGCCACGCTGCCCGCCAAAGGCACGGTCGAGGTGAAAACCGACAAGGCCACCGAAACCCTGACCGCGAAATCCATCATCCTCGCCACCGGCGCGCGCGCGCGTGAACTTCCGGGGCTGGAGGCGGACGGCGATCTCGTCTGGTCCTACCGCCACGCCCTCGTTGCCTCCAGGATGCCGAAGCGGCTTCTCGTGATCGGCTCCGGTGCCATCGGCATCGAGTTTGCGTCCTTCTTCAACACCCTCGGTTCTGACACCACCGTGGTCGAGGTGATGGACCGCATCCTTCCGGTCGAAGACGCCGAAATCGCCGCATTTGCGAAGAAATCCTTTGTCAAGCAGGGCATGAAGATCCTTGAAAAGGCCAGCGTCAAGAAACTTGACCGCAAGCCGGGGCAGGGCGTCACCGCCCATATCGAGATCGGCGGCAAGATCGAGACCCACGAATTCGACACCGTGATCTCTGCCGTGGGCATCGTCGGCAACGTCGAAAACCTCGGGCTCGAGGCACTCGGCGTCAAGATCGACCGCACCCATGTGGTCACCGACGAATTCTGCCGCACCGGCGTAGATGGCCTCTACGCCATCGGCGACATCGCCGGGGCGCCGTGGCTTGCCCACAAGGCCAGCCACGAGGGCGTCATGGTGGCCGAACTGATCGCTGGCAAACACCCGCACCCGATCAAACCGAACTCCATCGCCGGCTGCACCTACTGCCACCCGCAGATTGCTTCGGTCGGCTATACCGAAGCAAAGGCGAAAGAGGCCGGCTACGACATCAAGGTTGGACGATTCCCTTTCATCGGCAACGGCAAGGCCATCGCCCTTGGCGAGGTGGAAGGCATGATCAAGACGGTCTTCGATGCCAAGACCGGAGAGCTGCTGGGCGCCCACATGGTTGGTGCCGAAGTGACCGAACTGATCCAGGGCTACCTCATCGGCCGCACTCTCGAGACAACCGAGGAAGACCTGATGAACACCGTCTTCCCGCACCCCACGCTCAGCGAGATGATGCACGAATCCGTGCTCGACGCCTACGGTCGCGCGCTCCACATCTGACGGCCTGTCCCTTCGCCAGATATCCCCGCGGAGCGGGAGCCACGCGGCCCCTCCGGGGCCGTGCCAGCGACCTGAAAGCCGTGCGCCGGCTGTGGCCGCCGCCCCACAAGATCACTGGCGCATCCCGCGCGGCGCGGCTACCAATCGCCGATGCGCCCCGTTCCACCGATGCTTCTCGTCCTTCTCTTGTGGTGCGCCGGCCTTGGTGCGGCCGCCCAGTTCGGCAAGATCTCGATCCTTTACGAACCCCTGCGCAGCACCTACGGCGGCCACGGCGAGGTTGCGCTTGGCCTCGTCGTCTCCATCGTTGGCATGGTGGGGCTGATCTTCGGCACCACCGCCGGCCTTCTGGTCGCCCGTATCGGACCGCGCCGCGCCATCGTCACGGCGCTGGCTGCCGGGGCCGCCATGTCGGCGCTGCAATCCCTGTTCCCCACCTATGCCCTGATGCTTGGCTCCCGCATCATCGAGGGTGCCTCGCATCTGGCCATCGTCGTTGTCGGGCCCACCATGATCGCAGCCCTCGCACCCGAGGCGAAGCGCCCGCTTGCCATGACCCTCTGGTCCTCGTTTTTTGGCGTCACTTACGCCATTCTCGCCCTGATCGGTCCGCTCGTAACGCCGGTCGGCCTTTTCCTTGGTCATGCCGGGTTCATGGCCGCGCTGGCGGCGATTCTTGCACTCACCTTACCGCCCGATCCAAAGGCTGCCCCGGCGCCAATGACCAACCTCCTTGGCCAGCACGCCGACATCTACGCCTCGCCCCGTCTCGCCGCGCCGGCGATGGGGTTTTGCTGCTACACCTTCCTCTACGTCGCGATCCTCACGCTCCTCCCGCCGGAAACGCCCGTCACCCACCGCGCGTTGATCGCCGCCGGGATGCCGATTGCCTCCATCGTGGTCTCGCTCACGCTGGGTGTCCGGCTTTTGCAGCGCGTTTCGGCCGTCCTTCTGGTGCAATACGGCTACGCCGCCGCGATCCCCGGCTTCCTCCTCCTGTGGGTATTCTGGGGCCATGGGGCAGGGATGGTTCTGGCCGGGTTCTGGCTTTCGGCGGCGCTTGGTATCGTGCAAGGTGCCAGCTTTGCGTCCATCCCCGAGCTGAACACTACGCCCGAGGGCCGCGCCCGCGCCGCCGGCGCGGTTGCGCAACTGGGTAATCTTGGCACCACCACGGGCACCCCGGTGCTTGCCGCCCTGCTGGCCGCGTCCGGCCCACCGGGGTTGACAGCAGCGGCCTGCCTTCTGTGCCTCGCGGGTATTTCCGTGCATCAACTGCAATCCCGCCGGCGCGCGCGGGTTGGCTGACTATTCGCCCGGTTCGATCCGGCGCCCCGGCTTGTCCGCTATGGCCCGCAGCATCCGTGCCCATTGCTGGAATGGATAGATCAGAATCAGCAGCGGATTCTTGTCCTCGATCCCGTTTTCCATCGCGCCCATCGGCGCATCGCAAAGCCCCGGCACATAGTAGGTGCCAAAGATCAGGTCATAGATCGGCATGATGTTGGCAAGATTCTTGCCATGCACTTCGGGCGCGTCGGCGTGGTGCCAGCGGTGAAACACCGGCGACGCAATCAGGTATTTCAGGGGGCCGTGCGTATAGGGCAGATCCATATGGACATACATGTTGTGCGCCAGAACCAGCGTCACCAGTGCCGGGTACAGATGCGGCAACTGCAACCAGCTCAGTAACAGCATGTAATTCACCTGCATCAGCACGATTTCCAGGTAATGCACCCGGAATGCACTGAAGGCGTTGACGTGGGTATCGGAGTGGTGGGCTGCGTGGCTGGGCCAGCCCCATGTCGTGTGCATCACGCGGTGGATGACATAGTCGCAGAAATCCTTGACCACGATCACCAGCACAAAGGTCAGCACCACCGGCGTGCCAGCCCAGACATCCTCCGGCAGGCTGGGAATTCCCAGCAGCGCATAGGCCTTGCGGGCAAAGCCAAAGATCTCGTGGCTGAACGTCAGCCCGATGGCGATATTGACCACATAAAGCACGATGCTGGCCGAGGTGTTTTCGATCGCGTGGCGGTCGATCTCGCGGGACTTGCCGAAAATGACGACCAGTACGAAGGTCATCGCCGCGGCGATGAATAGGGAGTTTATCCCTGCAAACCAGCCAAGACCCGTGCCGATATCGGCCAACGTCACGCCAAACACGACGCCCCCTGTGCGCTGCGCAGGCCTTGGGTGCCCAAGACCCTGGCCGAATATATCTGCGCCGACTGTGGCGGTAGTTTGACCGTTGCGTGAAAGGCAACAAATCGAGGCATCAGGTTCACACTTCGTTCACTTTTTCCGGTTGGAGACTCGCCCGATCCGCCCTATGTCTTGCAGGTGAAACCGGGGTAGATCATGGCTGAACAGAAGTTCATCGAGGTGCGCGGCGCGCGGGAACACAACCTCAAGGGCGTCGACGTCTCGATCCCGCGCGACCAGCTGGTTGTGATCACCGGCCTCTCAGGCTCGGGAAAGTCTTCACTCGCCTTCGACACTATCTATGCCGAAGGCCAGCGCCGCTATGTCGAATTGCTCTCGGCTTATGCCCGGCAATTCCTTGACATGATGGGAAAACCTGACGTCGACCATATCTCTGGCCTGTCGCCGGCGATCTCCATCGAACAGAAGACCACATCGAAGAACCCGCGCTCCACCGTCGGCACCGTGACGGAAATCTACGACTACCTGCGCCTCCTTTTCGCCCGCGTCGGCACGCCCTACAGCCCCGCCACCGGCCTGCCGATCACCGCGATGCAGGTGCAGGACATGGTCGACGCCGTGATGGCGATGGCTGAGGGCACCCGCGCCTACCTGCTGGCCCCGATCATCCGCGATCGGAAAGGCGAATACAAAAAGGAATTCCTCGATCTCAGGAAACAGGGTTTCCAGCGCGTCAAGGTCAACGGCGCGTTCCACGAGCTGGAAGATCCGCCGGTTCTGGACAAGAAGTTCCGCCACAACATCGACGTGGTGGTTGACCGGATCGTGGTGAAGGAGGGCATCGAAACCCGCCTTGCCGACAGCTTCCGCACCGCCCTGAACCTTGCTGACGGCATCGCGGTGATCGAGCTTGCCGACAGCGGCGATGAACCCCAGCGCATCACCTACTCCGAGAAATTCGCCTGCCCGGTGTCCGGCTTCACCATCGCCGAGATCGAGCCGCGCCTGTTTTCCTTCAACGCTCCGTTCGGGGCCTGCCCGGTCTGCGACGGCCTCGGGATGGAGCTGTTCTTCGACGACCGCCTCGTGGTGCCCGACCAGAACCTGACCCTGCTGCAAGGCGCCATCGCGCCCTGGTCGAAATCGAAATCCCCCTATTTCACCCAGACCATCGAGGCGCTCGCCAACCACTACGGCTTTGACAAGAAGACCAAGTGGAAGGATCTGTCGGATGTGGTGAAGGAGGTTTTCCTGCGCGGGTCCGGTGGCGAGGACATCCAGTTCCGCTACGACGAAGGCGGCCGCGTCTATCAAGTCAAGCGCATCTTTGAAGGCGTCATCCCGAACATGGAACGCCGCTACCGCGAAACGGACTCAGCGTGGAGCCGCGAAGAGATGGAGCGGTTCCAGAACAACCGCGCCTGTGGCGCCTGCAACGGCTACCGCCTGAAGCCCGAGGCGCTGGCAGTCAAGATCGCCGGCGTCCACATCGGCCAGGTTGTCCGCATGTCGATCACCGAGGCTTACGAATGGATCGGCACGGTCCCGGACACGCTCGGCCAGCAAAAGAACGAAATCGCCCGCGCTATCCTCAAGGAAATCCGCGAACGCCTTGGATTCCTTGTGAATGTCGGCCTCAATTACCTGACGATGAGCCGCAATGCCGGCACCCTTTCGGGCGGTGAATCGCAGCGCATCCGTCTTGCCAGCCAGATCGGCTCTGGCTTGACCGGTGTGCTTTATGTGCTCGACGAACCCTCGATCGGCCTTCACCAGCGCGACAATGACCGCCTGTTGACCACCCTCAAACGTCTGCGCGACACCGGCAACACCGTGCTTGTCGTCGAACACGACGAAGACGCGATTCGTGAGGCGGACTACGTCTTCGACATGGGGCCGGGGGCTGGCGTTCACGGTGGTCGTGTCGTCAGCCACGGCACACCAGCCCAGGTTGCCGCTGATCCGGTCAGCCTGACCGGGCAGTATCTGTCCGGCGCACGCGAGATTTCGGTGCCGAAAGTCCGGCGCAAGGGCAATGGGAAAAAGCTAACGGTTGTAGGGGCTTCCGGCAACAACCTCAAGAACGTGACCGCCGATTTTCCGCTGGGCAAGTTCGTCTGCGTCACCGGCGTCTCTGGAGGCGGCAAATCCACACTGACCATCGAAACCCTGTTCAAGACCGCCGCATCCCGCCTGAACGGCGCGCATGAAACCCCGGCACCCTGCGAGACGATCAAGGGCTTTGAACACCTCGACAAGGTCATCGACATCGACCAGCGCGCCATCGGACGCACCCCCCGTTCAAACCCCGCCACCTACACCGGCGCCTTCACCCCGATCCGCGACTGGTTCGCGGGACTGCCCGAGTCCAAGGCGCGGGGCTACCAGCCCGGCCGCTTCAGTTTCAACGTCAAGGGCGGGCGCTGCGAGGCGTGCCAAGGCGACGGGGTCCTGAAGATCGAGATGAACTTCCTGCCCGATGTTTACGTGACCTGCGAAACCTGCAAGGGCCAGCGCTACAACCGCGAAACTCTGGAAGTTAAATTCAAGAACAAAAGCATAGCTGACGTTCTTGATCTGACATGTGAGGACGCCCGCGAGTTTTTCCAGGCTGTCCCCGCGATCCGCGAAAAGATGGATGCGCTGTGCGAGGTGGGCCTTGGCTATATCAAGGTCGGCCAACAGGCTACCACCCTGTCGGGGGGCGAGGCGCAGCGGGTCAAGCTGTCAAAGGAACTTAGCCGCCGCGCCACCGGCCGCACGCTTTACATCCTTGATGAACCGACCACCGGACTCCACTTCGAGGACGTGAGAAAACTCCTCGAAGTTCTTCATTCTCTTGTGGATCAGGGAAACACCGTCGTTGTCATCGAACACAACCTCGACGTGGTGAAGACTGCCGACTGGGTGATCGACATCGGCCCCGAGGGCGGCGACGGCGGAGGGCAGATCGTGGCGACCGGCACGCCGGAAGACATCGCCAAGGTCGCGGCCAGCCACACCGGGCGCTACCTGAAAGACATGCTGAAGCCGCGCCGGGTGGCGGCGGAATAGTCAGTCGAGCAAAATCTCCAGCGCCCGGTACAGCGTCAAAATGCGACCGGTCTGGCGATCGACCTTCACGATGCGGTTGCCGATCACGACGTATTCTTCGCCTGCCCTCAGGGGTGGCAGTTCGTAGCGGTCCGGGTAGCGGATCACGTGGCGGATATCATCACGGTCGACAACATCGCCCTCATGCCAGGCGGCGCGCTTCTTCGCCTGACCGGGTGGCACGCATGGCACGTCCTTCTTGGCGAGCCCGGGCGGGCAATGGCCGGACTTTCCCTCCGCGAACGCCGGCGTCAGCGAAAGCGCAAGCGCGGTGGCTAGGATGATGCGCAGCGTCTGCATGGTGGCCTCCAACTGGGTGTCTGACCAATGCCGGACCTGCGTGCCGCGTTCCACCCATTTCGGCAGCTTGCCGCCTCAGGCCTTCTTCATCGGGCAGGTAGACACGCCCAGAACGGTGTAAAGTGGGCACCATCCGACAAGGCCGGTCAGGATCGGCACAATACCGATCAGCTTGGCGTAGTGCCAAAAGCCCTGACCTTGATCGACATAGAACCACACCAGCAGCGCCAGCCCAACGGCCACGCGCAGCACCCGATCAACCGTGCCTTCATTCGTCGTGAACATCATCGCTCTCCTATTGGCCGGATACTTCCGGTCGAGCGAAGCTTAACAGATCCGCAGGGCAGCGCCTTGATCTGGATCGTCCGGGCGGCAGCACGCCGACAAAATCTGCCAGCCCGCCGCCGCCCATAGATCATCAGTCCATCTGCTTGAAGTTCAGGCTCGCGCCTTCCTTGATGCCCGAGGGCCAGCGCGAGGTGATCGTCTTGGTGCGCGTGTAGAACCGGAAGGCATCCGGCCCGTGCTGATTCAGGTCACCGAAGGCCGATTTCTTCCAGCCGCCAAAGGTGTGATAGGCCAGCGGCACCGGGATCGGCACGTTGATCCCGATCATGCCCACGTTGACGCGGTTGGCAAAATCGCGCGCCGTGTCGCCGTCGCGGGTAAAGATCGCGGTGCCGTTGCCATATTCGTGGTCCATCGCGTAGCCAAGCGCCTCTTCATAGGTCTTGGCGCGCACGGTCGACAGAACCGGCCCGAAGATCTCCTTGCGGTAGATGTCCATGTCGGTCGTGACATGGTCGAAAAGGTGCGGCCCGACAAAGAAGCCGTCCTCGTAGCCCTGCAGCTTGAAGCCTCGCCCATCGACCACCAGCTTGGCACCCTGGGCCACACCGGATTCCACCAGCCGCAGGATGTTGGCCTTGGCCGCAGCCGTGACGACCGGGCCATAATCCACATCGTTTCCAGCGGTATAGGGGCCGACCTTCAACTTTTCGATCCGCGGGATCAGCTTGGCGATCAGCGCATCCGCCGTCGCATCGCCCACCGGAACCGCGACCGAAATCGCCATGCAGCGTTCGCCCGCAGCGCCGTAGCCCGCGCCCACCAGCGCATCCGCCGCCTGGTCAAGGTCGGCGTCCGGCATGATGATCATGTGGTTCTTGGCACCGCCAAAGCACTGCACGCGCTTGCCGTTGGAACAGCCGCGCCCGTAGATGTATTCCGCGATCGGGGTCGATCCGACAAAGCCGATCCCCGCGATCACCGGGTTGTCGAGGATGGCGTCGACAGACTCCTTGTCGCCGTTCACCACCTGCAACACGCCGTCCGGAAGACCGGCTTCCTGCATCAGGGCCGCCAGCATCATCGGCACCGACGGGTCACGCTCCGACGGCTTCAGGATAAAGGCGTTGCCGCAGGCAAGGGCCGGGCCCATCTTCCACAAGGGTATCATCGCCGGAAAGTTGAACGGCGTGATTCCGGCTGCAACACCAAGGGGTTGGCGCATGGAATACATGTCGATTCCAGGGCCTGCTGAATCGGTGAACTCACCCTTCAGCATCTGCGGCGCGCCGATGCAGAACTCCATCACCTCAAGCCCGCGCTGGATGTCGCCCTTGGCGTCCGGCACGGTCTTGCCATGTTCGGATGACAGCGTCTCGGCCAGCTTCTGCATGTCGCGGTTCAACAGGCGCACGAATTCCATCATCACCCGGGCCCGGCGCTGAGGGTTCGTCGCGCCCCACTTCACCTGTGCCTTGGCCGCATCCGCCGCGGCCGCGTCAAGCTCGGCCTTCGAGGCGAGTGCCACCCGCGCCTGCACTTCGCCCGTGGCCGGGTTGAACACATCGGCAAAGCGCCCCGAGGTGCCTTTGACTTCGCGCCCGTTGATCCAGTGACCGATCTCTCTCATCGCCATTCTCCCTTGGTTGCGCACACAATAGCCTTGCGGAAATGCCAGAAACAGAGGCAAGATTTCAAAAAGGTTTTGCAAGATTGCAAAGGCATTCGATGGACTGGGACGACTTGCGCATCTTCCTTGCCGTTGCGCGCACCGAAAGCCTCTCCGCCGCCGGCAAGCGGCTGAAGATCGACCCGGCTACCGTCGGTCGACGCATCGCGCGCCTCGAAAGCCAGATCGCGGCCCGCCTGTTCGCCAAATCCCCGCAAGGCTACGCCCTGACCGAGGAAGGCACGCGCCTTCTGCCCCACGCCGAAGCCGCCGAGGTTGCGCTCGACCGCGCGGGCGAGGCGCTCTCCGGCCCCGAAGGGCTGACCGGCCAGATCCGCCTTGGCGCACCCGACGGCTGCGCCAACTACCTCCTGCCGCAAGTCTTGGCCCGGATCTGCGACGCCAACCCCGGGCTCGAGGTGCAGATCGTTGCCCTGCCGCGCGTCTTCAACCTCTCGAAGCGCGAGGCGGACATGGCCATCGCCGTCTCGCGCCCGGAAGCGGGCCGCCTGACCGTGCAAAAGCTGACCGACTACCACCTGCACCTCGCCGCCAGCCGCACCTACCTTGCCAACGCAGCCCCGATCACCGGGCCAGAGGATCTGAAAGCCCACCGCTTCGTTGGCTACATCCCCGACATGATCTTCGACAAGGAACTGGATTACCTGACCGAAATCGGCGCGGGGCCTGCTACCCTCACCTCGAACTCCGTTTCGGTGCAACTGAACTGGCTGCGCCACGGGGCAGGGGTCGGCATCGTGCATGACTTCGCGCTTCCCGCCGCGCCCGAGCTTGCCCGCATCATCCCCACCGGCATCCACCTGACCCGTGCTTTCTGGCTCATTCGCCACGAAGGTGACGGGCGGGTGCTGCGCCTGAACCGCTTTGCCGATCTTCTGACCCGCGAAGTCCGCGCCGAAATGGCCCGGCTCGAGGCCGCGTCCGCCGCCCAAACCATCCCTTGACAGAATCCGCCGTCAGGCGGACGCTTGCCCTCCAATGTCAGAGGAGGCGTCAATGCTCGTGCAACAGATCCTCAAATCCAAGGGTGACGACGGGGTCGTGACGGTGCCACCTGGCACCTCCGTCGCCAAGACGGCAGAGCTTCTGTCGTCGCGCCGCATCGGTGCGGTGATCGTGTCGCCCGATGGCAAGCGCGTCTCGGGCATCCTGTCGGAACGTGACATCGTGCGCGAACTTGGTCGGCGCGGGCCTGCCTGCCTGTCCGATCCTGTCGATGCGCTGATGACGGCCAAGCTGGTCTCCTGCACCCGCAATGACCGCACCGATGATGTGCTGCAACGCATGACCGACGGCCGCTTTCGCCACATGCCGGTGATGGAGGGCGATCAGATGGTCGGCCTGATTTCCATCGGCGATGTGGTCAAGGCCCGCCTGATGGAACTTGCGGCCGAAAAGGATGCGCTGGAAGGGATGATCAAGGGCTTCTGAGCCCTCGCTTTTGCCTCTTGCACCGGATCGCGCAATCTTGTTGCGTGCAAAGGCAGCAGGGGGGCGGCATCATGCGCATCGGACTTTATCCCGGCACCTTCGATCCGGTGACGCTTGGCCATGTCGACATCATCCAGCGCGGCATGGCGCTGGTCGACCGGCTGGTGATCGGCGTAGCCATCAACCGCGACAAGGGACCGCTGTTTTCACTGGAAGAACGCGTGGCGATGATTCAGGCCGAATGTGAAGCCATCACCGCCAGAACCGGCGGCGAGATCGTCGTGCATCCGTTCGAAAACCTGCTGATCGACTGCGCCCGCGATGTTGGCGCCTCGATCATCCTGCGCGGCCTGCGCGCCGTGGCCGATTTCGAGTACGAATTCCAGATGGTCGGCATGAACCGCGCGCTCGACGCCTCGATCGAGACTGTGTTCATGATGGCAGATGCCCGCCGTCAGGCCATCGCATCGAAACTGGTTAAGGAAATCGCGCGGCTTGGGGGTGATGTGTCGAAGTTCGTCACTCCGCCCGTGGCCGCCGCGCTGAAGCGCAAGTTCGGCTGACCGTCTGCTCGGCCCCTTGCTGGTTTGTCACCTGCCAGACTTAGCCCGCCTGCGGTCTCAGTCACCGCGACAACCAAAAGGGGGCCGCAAGGCCCCCCGTTTCGTCGTTTTGTCAGCCAACCCTCAGGCGGCTTTGCCATAGACGGCTTCGCGGGCGATACGCTCGGCGTCGCCCCGGTAGATGCCAAGATCCAGCGCCACATCCAACGGCATGTTGGCAATCTCGTCACGGGTCTGCCGATACAGCGCGTAATTGCGGGCGGCGGTTTTCAGCATGTCAAACGCGGTAATCATCTTCGTCTTTCCTTTTCATCTCGCCGAGGTCTGCTTTTTCTCTCGGCGTGGCCCTGAAATAGGCCCGTCTGTTACCGCCAACAACGCCCGATGCTGCGGTGCGGCTATGCGTTCAGCGCATGGCTTGTGCAAAAACGAAGGGGCAGCCCTCAGGCTGCCCCCTCAATACCTGCCTTCAGGGTATGCTCAGATCAGCTTGCCCATCGCCACGGCCGTATCGGCCATGCGGTTCGAGAAACCCCATTCGTTGTCGTACCACGACAGGATCGACACGAAGGTGCCGTCCATAACCTTGGTCTGGTCCATGTGGAACACCGAGGAATGTGGGTCATGGTTGAAGTCCGAAGACACCAGCTTTTCATTGGTATAGCCAAGGATGCCCTTCAGCCGACCGTCCGCTGCCGCCTTGATGGCTCCGTTCACTTCCTCGACCGTGGTCGCGCGCTTGGCGATGAACTTCAGGTCCACGACCGACACGTTCGGCGTCGGCACCCGGATCGAGATCCCGTCCATCTTCCCCTTCAGCTCCGGCAGGACCAGCCCCACCGCCTTCGCTGCCCCGGTCGAGGTGGGGATCATCGACAGCGCCGCCGCACGGGCGCGGTACAGGTCCTTGTGCATCGTATCCAGCGTCGGCTGATCCCCGGTGTAGGAGTGGATGGTGGTCATCATCCCCCTTTCGATCCCGATCGCTTCGTTCAGCACCTTGGCCACCGGCACAAGGCAGTTCGTCGTGCAGGATGCGTTCGACACCACGATATCGGCCGAGGTCAGCGTGTCATGGTTCACGCCGTAGACGATGGTCTTGTCGGCCCCGTCACCGGGCGCGCTGATCAGCACCCGCTTCGACCCGTTCTCCAGATGCGCCTGGCACTTTTCCTTCGAGGTGAAGATGCCGGTGCATTCCATCACGATGTCGACATGGCCCCACGGCAGGTCCGCCGGGTTCTTCATTGCCGTCACCAACATGTGTCCGCGGCCCACGTCGATCCAGTCGGCCCCGGTCGTCACCGTCGCCGGAAACCGGCCATGCACCGAATCGTAGCGCAACAAGTGGGCGTTCGTCTCGACCGGGCCAAGATCGTTGATCGCCACCACCTCGATATCGGTGCGGCCAGATTCGACGATCGCACGCAGCACGTTGCGGCCGATGCGGCCGAAGCCATTGATGGCGACTTTGACGGTCATGACATTTCCTCCAACCGGATGCGACTCAGCGTCGCCTGATAGCGGTAACATCGCCAGATGCCCGCCGATTACAACCTTACTCTGCCGAGGTCAGCGCCAAAACACCACCCATTCGACCAGATCAAGGAACTTGCGCACCAAGAACATCAGGCCGACCCCGTCATTGATCAGGATGTCCGCTCCGATGGCCAGGGCCAGGGCCGCCCCAAGATATAGCGCGATGGTGTTTGTCAAGGTCGCGTCCCGAAATCCGGCCCCCGTTCTATACGGCAAATCTAAAGCGGGAGTGAAGGCCCGTCTCGCGCTGGTTTTTCTCATGCCGGTTTGCCTCGCGCGCTGTCCCGCGCTAAGTGAAAGAAGCAACACCGGAGACCAGCATGAGCGGACTTCTCGCCCTTCTTGACGATGTGGCCGCAATCGCCAAGGTGGCTGCCGCATCGGTGGACGATATCGCCGCCGCCGCCACCAAGGCCGGGGCCAAGGCCGCCGGCGTGGTGATCGACGACGCGGCCGTGACGCCGAAATACGTCCACGGCTTTTCTGCCGACCGCGAACTGCCGATCATCTGGCGCATCGCTCTTGGCTCGATGAAGAACAAGCTCGTGTTCCTTCTTCCGGGCCTTCTGGCGCTTGACCATTTCGCCCCGGCGCTGATCACGCCGCTGCTGATGCTCGGCGGTGCCTACCTTTGCTTCGAGGGCGCCGAAAAGGTGTTCCACGCGCTGGCCCCGCACAGCGAGGCGGGCGTCGAACAGGATTTCGACACCCGCGATCCCGCCCATCTGGAAGAAGAAAAGGTTGCCGGGGCGATCAAGACCGATTTCATCCTGTCGGCTGAAATCATGACCATCGCGCTGGCCACCATCGAAAGCCCCAGCTTCTGGATGCAGGCGATCACCCTCGCCGTGGTTGGCATCTTCATCACCGTCGTCGTCTATGGCGCCGTGGCCCTTATCGTGAAAATGGACGACGCGGGCCTTCACCTTGCCGCCACCGGGCGCACCAGCGGGGGCAGGGCGCTTGGCCGTGGCCTTGTGCTTGCAATGCCGAAACTGATGGCTTTCCTCTCCACCGTTGGCACGGCGGCGATGTTGTGGGTCGGCGGCAACATCGTGATCCACGGGCTTGAGGTCACGCATCTCTGGGCCTGGCCTTACGAGACGATCGACCACATCGCCGCACTGGCCTCCACCGCCGCCGGAACTGCACAAGGCGCGATAGAATGGGTCGTCACCGCCGCGCTTGACGGCGTGTTCGGCCTTATCCTCGGCGCGCTTCTGATCCCGGTCGCAACCCGCATCATCGGCCCGCTGGTCGCCGCCGTCACCGGCAAGAAGTCTGCCACGCCCTGACGGAACCCCGCTTGCCGGCGGCGCGTTGAGCCGCTGACAACCAAGGGGGCCGCCATGAACCTTGACGATTTCAACGCTTGGGAAACCCGTGTGCGCGCCTGCGCCGATCACCTGTGGGAAACTGCCGGTCGGCCCGAAGGCGGGCGTGACCGCTATCTTGACCAGGCCCGCGAACGGATCGCCATCGAAGAGGTCGATATCCCGACGCTCGACCCCGAAGAGGCCGCCAAACCGCGGATCGAAGAGGCCTTCCTCCAACGCAATCTCGGCGAGTTTCCAACCCTCGTCGATCAGGGCGAAGAACAGACCTACCCCGATGATCCCCCCAGCCTGACCGACGCCGGAGAGATCCGCCTGTCCGACGGCGACGCGTCCGAAACCGGCGGTGTCCTGCCGGATGAAGACCTGCCCGACCAAGGCCTGCCCGACCAAGGCCTGCCCGACTAAGGCCTGCCCGACGCGTCGCTCGCCGATGCCGACATCACCTCCAGCGCACTGGGCGCCGATGACGGGCCGTTGAACGACGATCTGAACGACGACGGCATGCCCGACCCGACCGATCTCGACGCCGAGGGCGAGATCAAAGAGGGCGACGAATACGAAGACGCCGCCGGTGACCCGAACGAAGACGATCCTGACCCCTAGGCCCCTTGATCAAACACCGTCTCGGCCAACCGGTGCGCCAGCGCCGAGACGAGGTCGCTGCGCGTCACGATCCCCACGATCCGCCCGTCAACCACCACCGGCACCGCCTCTGCCCCGCCGTCTGCCATCAACGGCAACAGCGCGCCGACCGGTGTCGCGGGCGTGGCACGCGGCATCGCCACCTGCATGATATCCGCTGCCGTCACCGGCTGTCGTCCGCGCCCCACCAGCCGCGCAAAGCCCCGATGCAGGTGCAAAGCCTCGGCTCCCGCCTTGCGGATCAGGTCGATCTGCAGGATCACGCCTGCCAGCACCCCATCCGCCCGCACCACCGGTATCGAGGTGAACTCATGCGTCCGAAACAGCCCCGCCACCTCTGCCAGACCGGCTTCCGGTGCCACCGTCACCAGATCGCGCGACATGATGTCGGCACAGGTGAACGCCTCCATGTGCCGCGCCGCCGCCGCCTCTTCCGCCGCCCCGATCAGGCGCGCAAGGTCGGCCACGCCAAGGTTGGCCGACTGTCGGTAGTTCTCAAGGATCGTCGCCAGCGCCGCCGGGTCCAGCCCGACGCGGGCCTGCGGGGCCGGGTCGGTGGTGCCATGCGGACCGGGGCTGGCGGGCTGACGGAACGGGTAGACCCGTCCCACCGCCAGGTTCCACAGGATCGCCGCACCGACCAGCGCCAGCGTGCCAATCGCCACCGTCGCCACCACAGCGACCGAAGGTTGCAATGCCACCATCAGCGCCACCGCGCCCCCCGGCGGATGCACCGCGCGCAGCGCCAGCATCGCCGCAATCGCCAGCGCTACCGCAACGGGCGCCAGCCACAGCCCCTGCGGCACTACCAGCGCCACCAGAACCGCGACCAGCGCTGACAGGGTATTGCCCGCAAACGCCGACCAGGGCTGCGCCAACGGGCTGTTCGGCACCGCATAAAGCAGCACCGAACTTGCCCCGAACGGGGCGATCAGCGCCGCGCCATTTCCGGCAACCTGCAACACCGTCGCCGCCGCCAACAACCCTGCCAGCGCACCGCCGCCCGCGCGTATCAGGTCAACCGGCTGCGCCCGCCCCATCGCGGGGCCAAAGCCCCTCAGCCAGCCACGCATGGTGCGCGCCTTTCGTCAGATCAGTGCCTTCGCCTTGGCCACGACGGCGTCGGCCGTGATGCCAAACTCCTTGTAAAGCCGCTCCATCGGGGCCGAGGCACCGAACGACGACATGCCGACGAAATCGGCCTTCGCCTCGCGGCCACGCTCGCCCAGCAGCCAGCGATCCCAGCCCTGCCGCACGCCCGCCTCGATGGCAATCCGCACCGGGCCCGCAGGCAGCACACGCTTGCGCCAGGCCTCGTCCTGCGCGGCAAACAACTCCATGCAGGGCATCGACACGACCCGCGTGCCGATCCCTTCGGCCTCCAGCGCATCGCGGGCTTTCAGCGCGATCTCCACCTCGGACCCGGTCGCCATCAGGATCACCTGCCGCTTGCCCGTGGCTTCGGCCAGAACGTAACCGCCCTTCGCCACCATGTTCGCATTGCTGTGCACCTTGCGCACCGCAGGCAGGTTCTGCCGCGAAAGCGCCAGCACCGTCGGCCGCTTTTCCTCGCTCAGCGCGATCTCCCACGCCTCCGCCGTTTCCACCAGATCGGCGGGCCGCATGACCAACGTGTTCGGCGTGGCACGCGAAATCGCAAGGTGTTCAACGGGTTGATGCGTCGGCCCATCTTCGCCCAGACCGATGCTGTCATGCGTCATCACATAAACGACCGGCACCCCCATCAGCGCCGACAAACGCATCGAAGGCCGTGCGTAATCGGTAAAGCACATGAAGGTGCCACCATAGGGCCGCACCCCGCCATGCAGCGCCATGCCGTTCATCGCCGCCGCCATGCCATGTTCGCGGATGCCGAAATAGACATAACGGCCCTTGCGATCTTCGGCCGTGAACACACCAAGATCGGCGGTCTTGGTGTTGTTCGATCCGGTCAGGTCTGCCGATCCGCCGATGGTTTCCATCGCCACCGGGTTCACCGCCGCCAGCACCTTTTCCGAGGCCGCCCGCGTCGCCAGCTTCGGCAGATCCGCCACCGCCTGCTTTTTCACCGCGCGAATGGCCGCGCCCAGCTTCGGAGCGGCGGTTCCCGCGAAAATCCGCTCAAACTCCGCCTTGCGTGCCACGGGCAGGGCGGCCAGCCGCGCCTCCCACTCGGCCCGCGCCTTGGCACCTTTGGCCCCAAGGCTTTCCCACCAACGCTTGATGTCGGCAGGCACTTCAAAGGCACCCGCGGTCCAGCCATAGGCCGCCTTCGCCGCCGCCATCTGTCCCGCATCCGTCAGGGCGCCGTGACCCTTCGAGGTGTCCTGCGCCGCATGGCCCAGCGCGATATGCGTCTTGCACGCAATCATCGCCGGGCGGGTGCTGGCCTTCGCCGCAACCAAAGCCCGGTCGATATCCGCCGGATCATGCCCGTCGCACGCAAACACGTCCCAACCCGCCGCCGCAAACCGCGCCTTCTGGTCGGTCACATCCGACAGCGACACCTTGCCGTCGATGGTGATGCCATTGTCGTCCCACAGCACGATCAGCCGCGACAATTGCAACTTGCCGGCAAGCCCGATCGCCTCGTGGCTGACGCCTTCCATCAGGCAGCCGTCACCCGCGATGACATAGGTGTAATGGTCCTGCATCTTGGCCCCGAAGCGCGCGCGCAGGTTTTCCTCGGCAATCGCAAAGCCGACCGAATTTGCAATCCCTTGCCCAAGCGGCCCGGTCGTCGTCTCGACCCCCGCGACATGGCCGTATTCGGGGTGGCCTGCGGTGATCTTGCCCCACTGCCGGAAGCCCTTGATCTGGTCCAGCGTCATGTCCTCGTACCCCGTGAGGTAAAGCAGCGCGTAGATCAGCATGGACCCGTGGCCGGCAGACAGGATGAACCGGTCGCGGTCCGGCCAGCGCGGGGCCTTGGGGTCGAACTTCAGGTGGTTGGCAAACAGCACCGTCGCCACATCCGCCATGCCCATCGGCATCCCCGAATGGCCAGAGTTCGCCGCCGCCACCGCATCCAGCGTCAGCGCCCGGATCGCGGCAGCGCGCATCCAGTGGTCAGGGTTGGCAGTCCGGAGAGTTGCGATATCCAAGGCCGAATTCCTTCGTGGCAAGGGGCAGGGCAGGGGTTCGACATGGCTCCTATCGGCCCGAACCGGCAATATCAAGCGCGTCGCCCAAGGCATTGGGAAGAAAGGCCAGTCGCATCCGCCGGGTTTCACGCTAAGATCGTGCTTGACCGGGGCGGGTGCGATTCGCACTCTCTGCGACGGGCGCTTTCAGTGTGCCACCGGACGGTAAGGGGTGTGGAATGCAGGACATCACGGCTCTCGAAAAACGGATCACCGCCGCGTTGGAGCGGATCGGCAAGGGCGTCGACCGCATGGCCAGCGCGCCAAAGGTTGCCGCACCCGTCGCGCCAACGCCCGCTCCGGCACCCGCGCCAGACCTTGCGCTGCGCGCCCAGCTGGAAGAGGAAAAGACCCTTACCGCACAGCTTCAAGACCGCATCCGCGTGATGAAGGAACGCGAAAGCCAGGGGGTCTTGCAGGAAAAGATCGAACGCCTGACCCAGCAGCTTGATGTGCAGGGGCTTGAACTGCAACGCATGCGCCGCACCGCCGCGACCTTGCGCGACCAGCTTGCTCACTTGCGTCAGGCCCAGGCCGCTGGCGTGACGGAACCCAACCTCATCAACAAGGCCATGCTGGCCGAGCTTGAAGCCCTGCGCGCCACCCGGATGACCGAGATGGCCGAAATGGACGAAATCCTCGCGGCGCTGGAGCCGCATCTGGTGGAGGCTGGCAATGCCTGATCTTGAAGTCACCATCGGCGGCCGCCCGTTTCAGGTCTCCTGCCAACCGGGCGAAGAACACTTCCTGCGCTCGGCCGCCGCGATGCTCGATGCCGAAGCGGCACCCCTGATCGCCCAGATGGGGCGCCTGCCCGAGGCCAAGATGCTGTTGATGGCGGGGCTTCTCCTCGCTGACAAGACCGCAGCACTGGAAGACGAATTGCGCAGCCTCCGCGCCAGGATTGCCGACCTTGAGGCCCGCCCCGTCACCACCCGCGACGTGGCCGTGATCCCGCCACAGATTTCGGAAACCCTTGCCGAAATCGCCGCCCGCGCCGAAGCGATGGCCGCCCGCATCGAAGAAAAAGCCCGCGCATGAGGGTGGCTACGCTTGCATTGGTGCTGCTACCCGCTGCCGCCCATGCCGCGCCCGATTTCACCACCGCGCGCTACACCTGCGACCGGGGCGTCGAAATTCCGGCGACCTATGTGAACGGTGCCGACGGCGGCCTGGTCGTGCTGCATGTCGACGGCGCGCAGATCACTCTGTTGGTCGAACCCGCCGCGTCAGGGGCGCGCTATGGCTGGCCATCGGACGGGTCAAACTACGTCTGGTGGACAAAGGGCGACACCGCCACCCTGTACTGGAAAACGCCCGAGGGCGAGGCCACGCTGCTGACCTGCGCCCTCAAGGTCTGATCTCAAGCGTTCGCTTCGCGGATCTTTTCCGCCGCCGCCTTGTCAAACGCCACGCCCTTGGCTTCCAGCAACTGATCCAGCTCGCCCGACAGCGTCATCTCGGTCACGATATCGCAGCCGCCGACAAATTCGCCCTTCACGTACAATTGCGGGATCGTCGGCCAGTCGCTGAAGTCCTTGATGCCCTGCCGGATTTCCGCGTCCGCCAGCACGTTCACGTCCTGATACTCGATCCCCATGAAGTTCAGCACGCCCGCCACGCGGGACGAAAACCCGCACTGCGGCATCATCTTGGTGCCCTTCATGAACAGAACGACATCGTTCTTTTCCACGGTTTCCTTGATCTGGTCTGACGCGCTCATCGTCCGTTCTCCTGTCTTTCCGGTTCCGGGCCCGTGTCGGCCCGCACATCGCGCCCGGCCAGATACGAGGCCATGCGCCGTTCCATTTCCGCAGCGGATGCCTGCCGCCGCTCGCTGGTATCATCCGTCTCCACGCGCCCGGCCCTGCGGTTGCGCCGCGCGCGCAGCATCGACACCACGCCCACCAGCGTCATCGCGACGGGGATCAGATTGCCAAGGCCAGCCCCGGTTGCCATCGCGCCTACTCCGGTGCCTTGGTGGTCAGCGCCAGCGCGTGCAACTCGCCGTGCGAGCCGTCCATCTTGCCCTTCAGCGCCGCGTAAACCGCCCGCTGCTGCTGCACCCGGTTCATGCCCTTGAAGCTGGCGTCGATCACCTCGGCTGCGAAATGCTGACCATCGTCGCCATCGACCGTGATCTTTGCTTGCGGAAAACTGGCCCGGATCAGGTCTTCGATATCGCGCGCGGTCATCGGCATGGCAGGTCCTCGGGTTTGCTTGCAGAAGATGTAGGCCCGCCGCGTTTCAGCCGCAAGCCCTCAGCCCGCATCGCCCGAACCGCTCCACTCAGCCCGCAACATGCCATAAAGCATCACATCCACGTTGCGCCCCAGCGTCGGGCGAAACCAATGCGCCCGCAAGCGCCCTTCCAACGTGTAACCGGCCCGCTCATACACCGTCTGCGCCCGCAGATTCTCGCCACTTGCATCCAGCCAGACTTTGGCCGCACCCAGCGTCTGAAACGCGTGCCCGGTCAGCGCCCGCACAAAGCCAAGCCCGCTGCCCTTGCCGGCCTTGTCCAGCGCCAACCGCCGCAATTCAACCGTGCCTGATGGCGCGCCGACATCGGCAAACAGGGCAAAACCGGCAGGCACCGCGGCATTCTCCCAGATCAGCAACCGATGCGCCGCGTCCGCCGCATAGAACGCCAGCCGGGCCTCATCCTCATCGGTGATGAAGGGCGCATAGTCGGGCCGCTGTGCCAGAGACCGGATGAACGGATAGTCGACCCGCAGCGCCGGACGCAGACTCACGCCACCGCCTTGGCAAAGGCCGTGCGGTACAGCGCCGACAGCGCCGCCATCGGGGCTGTGTCCGCGCCAAAGCTGACCGCATCGCCGCCAAACCGGCCCACCACGGCCACCGCAACGCCCGCCGCCTTGCCGGCAGCGATCAAAGCCTCGGCCATGTCCGTCGCCACCAGATAGCGCGCCTGATCCTCACCGAAAAGCGTCGGTATATCGCCCGCCTCCAGCACCAGCCCGATCCCCGCGCCCTCGGCCATCTCGAAGGCCGCCAGCGCCAGCCCGCCGTCCGACAGGTCGCTGCACGCGCGAATGGCCTTGCGGTTGGCGCGCACGAATTCGCCCGTCGCCCGCTCGGCGTCCAGATCGACCGGCGGCGCGTCGCCCGCCTCGATCCCGAACGCCTCGGCCAAGAGCGCCGATTGCCCCAGATGCCCGCGGGTCACGCCGATCAGCACCGCCGCATCGCCAGCCACGGGCCGCCCCGCGATCAACGCGTCGAGCGAGGCCAATATCCCCACCGCGCCAATCGTCGGCGTCGGCAGGATGCCCTTGCCGTCCGTCTCGTTGTAAAGGCTGACGTTGCCTGACACGATCGGCATGTCCAATGCCTGCACCGCCGCGCCGATACCTTTGATCGCGCCTACGAACTGCCCCATGATCTCGGGCTTTTCAGGGTTGCCGAAGTTCAGGTTGTCAGTTGTCGCCAAGGGCTTGGCCCCCACCGCACACAGGTTGCGCCATGCCTCGGCCACCGCCTGCTTGCCGCCCTCAAAGGGGTTGGCCTGCACATAGCGCGGCGTCACGTCGCTGGTGAACGCCAGCGCCTTGCCCGTGCCATGCACCCGAACCACCCCTGCGCCGGCACCGGGCGCGACCACCGTATCGGCACCCACCTGGCTGTCATACTGCTCGTAAACCCACGCCTTGTGGGCATAGGACGGCGATCCGATCAGCGCCCGCAACGCGTCCAACGGCGCAATCGCCGGCACCGCGCCCAACGCCGCCGGGGCAGGGGTCTCGACCCACGGGCGGTCGTATTCTGGGGCCGAGGATGCCAGCTTCGACAGCGGCAGATCAGCCTTCACCTCGTTGCCGTGCAGGATCAGGAAGCGGTCCTCCGGGATCGTCTCGCCCACGATGGCGAAATCCAGATCCCATTTCACAAAGATTGCCCGCGCCTCGGCCTCCATCTCGGGCTTCAGCACCATCAGCATCCGTTCCTGGGATTCCGACAGCATCATCTCATAGGCCGTCATGCCGGTTTCGCGCTGCGGCACGTCATCCAGTTGCAGCTTGATGCCAAGCCCGCCCTTGTCGCCCATCTCGACCGCTGAACAGGTCAGGCCCGCCGCCCCCATGTCCTGAATGGAAATCACCGCACCGCTGGCCATCAGCTCAAGACACGCCTCCAGCAGACGCTTTTCGGTAAAGGGGTCGCCCACCTGCACCGTCGGGCGCTTGTCCTCGATGGTGTCGTCGAACTCGGCGCTGGCCATCGTGGCCCCGCCAACCCCGTCACGCCCGGTCTTGGCGCCAAGGTAGACCACCGGCATCCCCACGCCGCTGGCGACCGAATAGAAGATCTTGTCCGCATCCGCCAACCCGGCGGCAAAGGCGTTGACCAGACAGTTGCCGTTATAGCTGCGGTGAAACCGCACCTCGCCGCCCACCGTCGGCACGCCGAACGCATTGCCATAAGACCCGACGCCCTCGACGACACCCTTCACCAGATGCGCGGTCTTCGGGTGCGACGGCAGCCCGAACGACAGCGCGTTCATCGCCGCTATCGGCCGCGCGCCCATCGTGAAGACATCGCGCAGGATGCCACCGACACCCGTTGCCGCGCCCTGATGCGGTTCGATGTAGGACGGGTGGTTGTGGCTCTCCATCTTGAAGATCACCGCCTGACCGTCGCCAATGTCGACCACGCCCGCGTTCTCTCCCGGCCCGCAAATCACCTGCGGCCCGGTCGTCGGCAGCGTGCGCAGCCATTTCTTCGACGACTTGTAGGAACAATGCTCGTTCCACATCGCGGAAAAGATGCCGAGCTCGGTAAACGTCGGCTCCCGCCCGATGATCCCCAGAAGCCGCTCGTATTCGTCGGGCTTCAGCCCGTGACTGGCCACCAGATCCTGGGTGATTGCGGGTTCGGACATCGGGCGCGCCTCCGGTTCGTTTGCCGCCTCTTAGGCCATGCGCCGGGGCAGGGGAAGCATCTCCGTCAGCCCTCCGATGATTTCACGGCAATTTTTCAGCGCGTCGCGCGGCGATACGCAAACCTTGCCGCCCGCCTGGCCCAACAGCCGCCTGCTCCGGCCAAAAAAAAGGCCGAGCATTACGCTCGGCCAAGTCCAACAGGGAGGTATGAGGCGATGAGAGAAACTCAATCATCTCCTCGCCGCTTGAATTAGTGGCGGTTGTGCGCGCTAACAAGCCCGCAATGCCCAACATTGCAGCAATCCCGTCATGCATCGCCTGCATGGCTTATTCAGCCGGCACCGCATCGTCCTGCTGACGGCGGCGGTAGGTCATGATCTCGTCGGTCACGAAATCGCGGAACGCCGCCACCCGCTTGGAATGTCGCAACTCCTCGGGGTAGGCCAGAAACACCGGCACCTCGGCGCTTTGAACATCGTCCAACACCCTGACAAGATGCGGAAAATCTTCGGTGATATAGTCGGGCAGCACGCCGATCCCCAGGTGGTTCAGCACCGCCTGCAACACCCCGAAATAGTTGTTCACCGTCAGCGTCGAGGGGATGTCATGGCTCATCAACTCCTGCACCAACAGCGCTCCGGCTGCCACCTGCGGCGTCCCGGCGTGCTGGCTGATCAGCCGGTGCTGGCTGAAATCGTCCATTGTCTTTGGCGTGCCGGCAGCCGCCAGATACTCCGGCGTCGCGTAAAGCCGCATCTTGATGTTCATCAGCCGCTTGCGAATAAGATCGGCCTGGCTTGGCTCCTTCATCCGGATCGCCACGTCCGCTTCCCGCATCGGCAGATCCAGAACCCGCTCTTCCAGCATCAGGTCGATCTTCAGCGCCGGGTATTTCTCATAAAGCCGCGCCAATCTTGGTGCCAGCCACAGCGTGCCGAACCCTGTCGTCGTCGTCACCCGCAATTCGCCAAAGACTTCGTCCTCGCTGTCCCTGATCCGCGCCGCTGTTGCGTCCAGACGCTTGACCATCGCCTGCGTCGCGTCGAACAGCAGCTCCCCCTGTTCGGTCAGGATCAGGCCCCGGGCGTGGCGGTGAAACAGCGTCACGGCCAGGCTTTCCTCCAGCGCGCGGATCTGGCGGCTGACGGCGGATTGGCTCAGGTGCAGCACGTCGCCCGCATGGGTCAGACTGCCCTTGTCGGCCACCGCGTGAAAGATCCTCAGCTTGTCCCAGTCCATCGTCTGTCCCACCCCTTCACTGTCATACGCTACCACGGCCCTGCCTACATAGGGAAACCTGACCACAAGTAAATGCATCCGTCCTGAAACCTGCGCACCCCCGCTGATCCGCCTTCGCTCTTTCACGGCGCAGCGGGGCAGCTTATGCTTGCCCCAAAGCCGGGCAAGGCATCCGGGCACCGGGGCAGGAAAGGCAGCATCATGGCGGTAGGCGTGTTCGATTCGGGGCTTGGTGGCCTGACCGTGCTGGATGCCGTGGCGCGCAGGCTGCCCGATGTGCCCTTCGTCTACTTCGGCGACAACGCCCACGCGCCCTACGGTGTGCGCACCCCTGACGACATCTTCAACCTCACCACTGCCGCCACCGAACGGCTTTGGGCCGAAGGCTGTGATCTGGTGATCCTTGCCTGCAACACCGCCTCTGCCGCCGCGCTGAAGCGGATGCAGGAAACCTGGGTGCCGAAATCAAAGCGCGTCCTCGGCGTCTTCGTCCCGCTGATCGAGGCCTTGACCGAACGCCAGTGGGGCGACAATTCGCCACCGCGCGAGGTTGCCGTAAAGCACGTCGCCCTCTTCGCGACCCCCGCCACTGTCGCGTCCCGCGCCTTCCAGCGCGAACTGGCCTTCCGCGCCATCGGCGTCGACGTCGAGGCGCAGCCCTGTGGCGGCGTCGTCGATGCCATCGAACAGGGCGACGAGATCCTCGCCGAAGCGCTGGTGCGCTCCCACGTCGAGGCGCTGAAACGCCGGATGCCGCATCCGCAAGCCGCCGTCCTTGGCTGCACCCATTACCCCCTGATGGAAAAAACCTTCGCCGAGGCATTGGGGCCGGACGTCAAGGTCTACAGCCAAGCCAACCTCGTGGCCGAAAGCCTTGCCGATTATCTGACCCGCCGCCCCGAAATGGTCGGGCAAGGCAAGACGTCGCGCTTCCTCACCACGGGCGATCCCCGCGCGGTCAGCGACCGCGCCACCCAGTTCATGCGCAAACAAGTGAAATTCGAGGCGGCATGAGCGAACCTCTGGAAGAATGGCGTGCCGCACGGCTCGCAGCGCTTACCGCACCTGATGGCTGGCTGAACCTCGTTGCCCGTATCGACCTCGCGCCCGGAACCCACCTCGTCGGGCGCAGGCAAGCGGTCGAACTGCCCTCTGGTCCCGATCTTCTCGGCACTCTGACCATTGGCCCTGACGGCGCCAGCTTCGCCCGGCCCGGCGAAGCCGCGCACCCCTTCGTTGCTGTTCCTGACGCCTTCCCGCAGCTTCGCGTCGATCCCTTCCTGCTGGAACTCCACACCGTCGATGGCACGCCCGCGCTGCGGGTCCGCGATCTGACGCTGCATCCGTCAGTGACCCTGCGCTCGTATCCCCCGGTCGCCAGTTGGGTCATGCGTGCGAAATGGGAATCCGTCGCCCCGCAGGCGGCCGAAGTCACGATGAAAGACGGCTCGACCGCCGCCGTGACCGTAACCCACCGCGCCAAGTTTCTGCATGACGGCAAGCCCGTGACGCTGACCCCGACGCATTGGAAATCCGGCAAGCCGATGTTCGTGTTCCGCGACGCGACCGCAGGCGCAACCTACCCCGCCTGCCGCTTCCTGATCGGAGAGGATGCGACCGACAGCGAAATCACCCTCGATTTCAACCGCGCCTTCACCCCGCCCTGCGGCTTTACCGATTTTGCGATCTGCCCGCTGCCGCCACCGGGCAACATCCTGCCGTTCCG
The DNA here is from genome assembly GCA_963822435.1 of uncultured Alphaproteobacteria bacterium. GTDB lineage: Bacteria > Pseudomonadota > Alphaproteobacteria > Rhodobacterales > Rhodobacteraceae > JAUYQR01. Next base: position 757,663 of record CAWGHN010000004.1, on the reverse strand, counting down.
CATCGAGGCGGGTGAGCTGGCCCCCTGATCAGGTGTCGCAAAACGCAGAAGGCACGCCCCGACGGCGTGCCTCCGAACCTTTACGACAGCTTAATGTGCGTCTTAAGCCATTGAATTTTTTGCGCTCGAAAAATGTCCCACCGTGGGACATCAATCCTTCGATCGGCCAACGTAGGAATTATCCTCGGTGTTGATCTCGATCTTCGTCCCCGGCCCGATATGCGGCGGCACCATCACCCGCAGCCCATTCGAACAGGTCGCAGGCTTATAGGAAGACGACGCCGTCTGCCCCTTCACCACAGGCTCCGTCTCGGTGATCTCGACCACCACCCGCTGCGGGAATTCGATGGCGATGGCGACCCCTTCAAAGGTCTTGAGGTAGACCTTCATCCCGTCCGTCAGGAACACCTTGCCGTCGCCGACAACGTCCGGATGGACCGTGACCTGCTCATAGGATTCGGGCTCCATGAAATGGAACCCCTCGCCGTCCTCGTAAAGGAAATCATACTCGCGCTCGTCCACCGTGGCCTTCTCGACCATCTCGGTCGTCCGCCACCGTTCTGCCACCTTCACCCCGTCCGAAATCCGCCGCATGTCGACCGAGGTCGTCGGCGTGCCCTTGCCGGGATGGAAGTTCTCGGACTTCAGGACGACGTAGAGACGGCCGTCCAGATCGACGACGTTGCCCTTGCGGAGCGAGGAGGCGATGACTTTCAAAGCGCGGTCCTTGTGGTTGACTTGTCTGGCCCGTAGATGGGCATCGCCGCGCGCTTAACCCATCCTGACTGGAATTTCCAGATGAAACCCGTTGCTCCCTGGTGGACCCCCACCCGCCACGCTGACCGCCGACCTCTTCTCTTGGCGCGGGGGCGAATCCAGGCGGCGATCAGGGGCTGGCTGGTGGGCGAGGGCTTCACCGAGGTCGACCCCGCCGCCTTGCAGGTCAGCCCGGGAAACGAGGCGCACCTGCACGGGTTCGCGACCGAGGCGATCGGGAATGACGGGGAGGGGCGGACAATGTTTCTACATACCTCGCCCGAGTTCGCCATGAAAAAGCTGCTGGCCGCGGGTGAGACCAGGATCCATGCCTTTGCCCATGTCTGGCGGAACCGGGAGCGGGGGGTGCTGCACAGTCCGGAGTTCACAATGCTGGAATGGTACCGGGTGGGCGAGGGGTATGAGCGGCTGATGGACGATACCGTTGCCTTCCTGCGGCTGGCAGCCGAAGCGGCGGGCGCGGGGGAGCTTCGGTTCCGGGACCGCGTCTGTGATCCATTTGCCGAGCCCGAAAGACTGTCGGTTGCGGAGGCGTTCGAGCGGTATGCGGGCGTGGACCTGATGAGCTCGATCAGTTCGGGGGGCGAGGTTTCGGCGGCGAGGTTGGGGGCGGAGCTGGACCGGGTGGGGGTCAGGCGCGCTGTGGACGACACGTGGTCGGACATGCTGAGCCGGGTTCTTGGGGAGCGGGTGGAGCCGCATCTGGGAATGGGGCGGGTCACGATCCTGGACCGCTATCCGGCGGCGGAGGCGGCGCTGGCGCGGCGGGTCGAGGGCGACGCTCGGGTAGCGGAGCGGTTCGAGGTCTATGCCTGCGGGGTGGAGCTGGCCAACGGGTTCGGGGAGCTGACCGATGCGGAGGAGCAGAGGCGGCGCTTTCTGGCGGAGATGGATGAGAAGGAGCGGGTCTATGGGGAGAGATATCCGTTGGATGAGGATTTCCTCGAGGCCTTGAAGATCATGCCGCCGGCGGCGGGGATCGCGATGGGGTTTGACCGGGTCGTGATGCTGGCCACGGGGGCGCCGAGGATCGAGGATGTGATGTGGGTGCCGGTCGGGTGAGGGGGTGTCCCACCGTGGGACACCTTTTCGGGTTCAATGATAACAATGGGTTAGTCCGATCATTCATCTTTGGTTAGGAAACGCCCACCCAAGCGAAACCTGCCAACGGCCTTGCATTTCCGCCCGGTGCGGCGCAAAGGTGCCGCGCGTGCGCTGAGTGCAGGAGGTTGCCGAGATGACCCACAAGATCGCCATTCTGGGTGCTTCGGGCTACACCGGAGCGGAACTGGTGCGCCTGATCGCCACGCATCCGGCGATGGAGATTGTCGCTTTGTCGGCAGACCGCAAGGCGGGCATGCAGATGGCGGAGGTGTTTCCGTTTCTGCGCCACCTGAAACTTCCGCAACTGGTGAAGATCGACGAGATCGATTTTTCCAATGTCGACTTGTGCTTCTGCGCGCTTCCTCATGCAACGACGCAAGAGGTGATTGCCAAGCTGCCGCGTGATCTGAAGATTGTCGATCTGAGCGCCGACTTCCGGCTGCGCGACGTGGCGGAGTACCAGAAGTGGTATGGGCAGGCGCATACGGCGCCCGATCTGCAGGCCGAGGCGGTTTACGGGCTGACGGAGTTTTACCGCGATGAAATCCGGTCGGCGCGGCTGGTGGCGGGGACGGGATGCAATGCGGCGACCGGCCAGTTCGCGCTGCGGCCGCTGATCGCGGCGGGGGTGATCGACCTTGACGATATCCTGATCGACCTGAAGGCGGGGGTATCGGGTGCGGGGCGGAGCCTGAAGGAGAACCTCCTTCACGCGGAATTGTCGGGCGGCACGCACAGCTATTCGGCGGGCGGCAAACATCGCCATCTGGGCGAGTTCGATCAGGAGTTTTCCAAGGTGGCCGGCCGGCGGGTGGAGGTGCAGTTCACCCCGCACCTGTTGCCGATGAACCGGGGCATCCTGGCCACAGTCTATGTCAAGGGAGACGCGAAGATCGTGCATCAGACACTTGAAAAGGCGTATGAAAACGAGCCTTTCCTGCGCGTTCTGCCGTTCGGCAACCTGCCATCGACGCGCGATATCGCGGGGTCGAACTTTTGCCATCTGGGCGTCATCGGTGACAGAAAACCGGGGCTGGCGGTGGTGGTTGCGGTGCTGGACAACCTGACCAAAGGGTCGAGCGGGCAGGCGATCCAGAACGCGAACCTGATGCTGGGGCTGGACGAGACGACGGGTCTGATGCTGGCACCGGTGTTTCCGTGACGCATCGGGCTTGACCAAGGTCAAGGCAGCACCGATCTGACAGGGTAGAAGCGGGCGACCGGAACGGGAGCGGATGATGGCGGGCGAGCGGGAATTTCGGGGCCTTAAAGGGTTGAAGAAGCGGCGTCGGGTGCAGGTGATGGCGCTTGCGGCGCTGTCTTTGATGGCCGCTGTGGCCGCGATTTATTTTTTCGTTCCGAAAACTGCGGTCAATTTTTTTCGCAGCCCGACCGAAGTGGTGACGACGCCACCGCCGGCCGAAGAGGTGTTTCGCATCGGCGGTCTGGTTGAAGAGGGCAGTCTGAAGCGGGGCGAAGGGGCCACTGTGACCTTTGCCGTGACGGACACCAATGAGACAGTTCCGGTGCGCTATACCGGGGTCTTGCCGGACCTGTTCGGCGAGGGCGAGGGCATGGTGGCGCTCGGCCAGATGGAGGGCGGCACGTTCGTTGCGTCCGAAGTGCTGGCCAAGCATGATGAGACCTACATGCCGAAGGAAGTGGTGGACGCGCTGAAAGAGCAGGGCGTGTATCAGCCCTCAAAGCCGGAAAGCTGACGCGGCGCGCGCCGGGGTGAGGCGGGGTTAACGGAGATTTCGGAAGGTCGGGCGGTTGCCTGAACCGGAGGGGTCGATGGGGTCCGTCAGAGAGATTGCCGAAGCGATTGTCGCCCGCGAGGGTGGGTTTGTGAACGACCCGGACGATCCCGGAGGGGCGACGAACCACGGGGTCACGATCCACACGCTGCGCCGATTGGGCATCGACGTGAACCGCGACAGCCGGATCGACGTGGCCGATGTGCGGGCGCTGACGCGGACGCAGGCGGTGGACATCTATATCGAGCATTATTTCACCCGGCCGGGGCTTGGTGCCTTGCCGGAGGTTTTGCAGGCCAGCGTGTTTGACATGTATGTCAACGCTGGTGGCAATGCGGTGAAGATCTTGCAGCGATTGCTGGGGGATATGGGGTATCCTTGTGACCCTGACGGGCAGGTGGGGCCGCAGACGATCCGGGCTGCCCAGATGGCTTTTGAGGCGGCGCCGTCGCATCTGGCCGATGCCTACGGGATCGCGCGGCGGAATTACTACTATGCTCTGGGCGACCGCCGACCCGCCAGCCGCAAGTTCGCGCGGCGGCGGGATGGCGGCAAGGGTGGGTGGATCGTGCGGGCGGAGGAGTTCATCGCGCCCCGGTATCACCTGAGCGAGGCGCAGCATCGCGCGCGGGTGGCGGCATGGGGGTGATCGGCAATCTGGTCGGCGCGCAGGGGGCCGTGACGGCGATGGGCGAGGCCGCGAAGGGGCTGGCTGAGGTGTTCGTGCCGTCGGCCACCAAACGGATGGAACTGTCGGCGGAGGCGCAGATGGCGGCCTTGCGGCAGTTGGGTGAGGAGTATGAAAACCCCTCGCTTGGCTGGTTCGACCGGCTGGTGAACGGGGTGAACCGGCTGCCGCGGCCAATGCTGGCGTTCGGGACCATCGGGCTTTTTGTCTATGCGATGGTGGACCCGGTGGCGTTTGCGCGCCGGATGGTGGGGTTGAACGCGGTGCCAGAGCCGCTTTGGTGGCTGCTGGGGGCGGTGGTGGCATTCTACTTTGGCGCGCGGGAGACGTATTATTTCCGAAAACGCACGGTCCAGGCGCCTGAGGCGGCAGCGGTGGAGGCGAACCCGGCGCTGGAGGATTGGCGGGCGGGGTGAGCGATCCTTGACCTCTAACGCCGCCTCTGGCATGGCCTTTGGCATGACAGGGGATGTGATCAAATGAACCTTTTCGCCGATATTCGCGAGCTGGTGGTGGCAGAGCTGATGGTCTTGCAGGCGGCGGGCGTGCTGCCGGGGGGGCTCGATTTTGCGGGCGTGTCGGTGGAGCCGCCGCGCGATGCAGGGCATGGGCATCTGGCGACGAACGCGGCGATGGTGCTGGCAAAACCGGCGGGGATGGCGCCCCGCGCGATTGCCGAGGCGCTGGCGGCGCGGTTGATGGAAGATCCGCGCGTGGCGGGGGCGGATGTGGCGGGGCCGGGGTTCTTGAACCTGCGGCTGGTGGACGGGGCGTGGCAGGGGCTGGTGCGGGCCGTGCTGGAGACGGGCACGGATTATGGCCGGTCGTCGCTCGGGCAGGGGCGGCGCGTGAACGTGGAGTTCGTCAGCGCCAACCCGACCGGGCCGATGCATGTGGGCCATGTGCGCGGCGCGGTGGTCGGAGATGCGTTGGCGCGGCTGCTGGCCTATGCCGGTTGGGACGTGACGCGGGAATACTACATCAACGACGGTGGGGCGCAGGTCGATGTGCTGGCGCGGTCGGCCTATGAGCGCTACCGCGAGGCCAACGGGCTGGAGCCGGAAATCCGCGAGGGGCTTTATCCGGGGGATTATCTGATTCCCGTTGGCGAGGCGCTGAAGGCGAAATATGGCGCGAGCCTGCTGGACAAGGGCGAGCAGATTTGGCTGGCCGATGTGCGCGAGTTCGCCACGGCCATGATGATGCAGATGATCCGCGGGGATCTGGCGGCGCTTGGCGTGCAGATGGATGTCTATTCCTCGGAAAAGGCGCTTTACGGCACCGGCAAGATCGAGGCCGCCATCGACACGCTGCGCGGCATGGGGCTGATCTATGAAGGCGTGCTGGAACCGCCGAAAGGCAAGGAGCCGGACGATTGGGAGCCGCGGGTGCAGACCCTGTTCCGCAGCACGGCGCATGGCGATGACGTGGACCGGCCGGTGATGAAATCGGATGGGTCGTGGACCTATTTCGCGCCCGACATCGCCTATCACTACGACAAGGTTCAGCGTGGCTTTGACGAGCTGATCAACATCTTTGGTGCCGATCACGGCGGCTATGTGAAGCGGCTGAAAGCGGTGGTTGCGGCGCTGTCGAACAACCGGGTTGCGGTGGATATCAAGCTGATCCAACTGGTCAAGCTGTGGAAGGGCGGCGAGCCGTTCAAGATGTCGAAGCGGGCCGGCACGTTTGTAACGCTGCGCGACGTGGTGGACGAGGTAGGCGCCGACGTGACCCGCTTTATCATGCTGACGCGGAAAAACGACGTGGCGCTGGATTTCGATTTCGACAAGGTGCAGGAGCAGTCGAAGGACAACCCGGTCTTTTACGTGCAATATGCCAGCGCGCGGGTGAATTCGATCCTGCGCAAGGCGCGGGAGGCGGGCATCGACGTGACCGACGCCGTGCTGGCCAATGCCGACCTGAGCCTGTTGTCCAGCGAGGCCGAGATCGGCGTGGCGCGCAAGTTGGCCGAATGGCCGCGTCTGGTGGAAATTGCGGCGAAGGGCAACGAGCCGCATCGGGTGGCGTTTTACCTTTACGAAGTGGCGTCCGACTTTCACGGATTGTGGAACAAGGGCAATGACGATGCGTCCTTGCGGTTCTTGCAGGACGATCCCGGCGTGTCGCAGGCAAAAATCGCCCTTGCACGAGCCGTGGGCGTTGTTATTTGCGCCGGTCTTGGTATCTTGGGTGTCACTCCGGTCGAGGAAATGCGCTGAGTTAAGCGAACAGCCGCTTTCAGCCGGACAAACAGGCGTGAAAAGCAGGGGTGGATCAACCATCCCGCGAGCAGAGGCGACACATGGCAGACGCGGATTTCGACGGTTTCGGCGGCGGCGTTTCCACAGACGGAATGGGCCGGGCGGCCAGCCTGCAGCGATACATCAACATGGCGGGGGCGGTAGCGTCGGTCGCGCTGGTGATCGGACTGGGCTATTGGGCATACAGCCTTGCGGTGCGCGACGTACGCGGCGTGCCGGTGGTGCAGGCGCTGGACGGCCCGATGCGGGTGGCCCCGGAAAACCCCGGCGGCGAAGTGGTCGACAATCAGGGACTTTCGGTAAACGAGGTGGCCGCGCTTGGCACGGCGGCCCCCGTTGCTGACCGTCTGATCCTGGCGCCGCGCCCGGTGGAGTTGGAGATGGAGGATGCCGCGGGGCTGGCAGGCCAGCCGGTGCCGGATGCGCTGCCGGCCTCGGCTGCCGGGGCGGACCCGGATGTGGCGCTGGCGGCGGACCCGGTGACGGAAAGCGCCAATCCGACCGAGATTGCCGTAGCCGCGGCGCTGGCCGAGGCTTTGGCGGGCGACCCGGAGCCCGAAGTGGCGCCCGAATTGGACCCTGACCTTACCGCCGATGTGGCGCTGGAAGGCACGATCACGCGGTCGCCGCGCCCGGTGGCGCGTCCGGGCCGCGACGGCGCAGTGGCTGTCGCTGCCGAGGTGGAGCCTGCGGCGGAGTCCGACGCCGCGACGGCACCCATCGAAATGGACGCCGCCAGCATCGCGCCGGGCACCCGGTTGGTGCAGTTCGGTGCGTTTGACACGGCGGACGAGGCCAAGGCGGACTGGGCGCGGTTGCAGGCCCGGTTTGGCGATCTGATGGCTGGCAAGGCGATGGTGGTGCAGGCGGCGGAAAGTGGCGGGCGCACGTTCTTTCGCCTGCGCGCGCATGGCTTTGAGGGCGAGGCAGATGCACGGCGGTTCTGCGCGGCCTTTGTCGCGGAAGAGGCGGCCTGCATACCGGTAGCCCAGAGATGAGCGCGGCCCCCGGTGCTGCGATCTTTGGCTGCGCCGGACTTGCGCTGACTGCGGACGAACTGGCGTTCTTTCGTGCGGCGGACCCGTTCGGGTTCATCCTGTTTGCGCGCAACATCGAGGCTCCGGATCAGGTGCGGCGGCTGACAGCGGCCTTGCGTGAGGCTGTCGGGCGCGATGCACCAGTGCTGATCGACCAGGAGGGCGGGCGCGTGCAGCGGATGCGGGCGCCGCATTGGCGCGAATGGGCGCCGCCGCTGGACACGGTGCAGGGTGCGGGATCGGTTGCCGAGGCAGCGCGGGTGATGCGGCTTAGGGCAGAAGTGATCGCGGCGGAATTGCGGGCGGTGGGGATTGACGCGAACTGCGCGCCGGTGGCGGACGTCGCGTCAGACGTGACGCATCCGTTCCTGCGCAACCGCTGTTATGGGACCGACCCGGCGGTGGTCACGCAAGTGGCGCGGGCGGTGGCGGACGGGTTTCTGGCGGGGGGGGTGATCCCGGTGGTGAAGCATCTGCCGGGGCATGGGCGCAGCCATGTGGACACTCACCTTGATCTGCCGACGGTGACGGCCAGCCGTGACGAGTTGCAGGCGGTGGATTTCGCGCCGTTCCGGGCCTTGGCCGATCTGCCGATGGCGATGACGGCGCATCTGGTGTTTTCCGCCTACGACGCGGATCGGCCAGCGACGCAAAGCCCGGTGTTGATCGACGTGATCCGCCACGAGATCGGGTTTGACGGGCTGTTGATGACCGACGATCTGAACATGGAGGCACTGAAGGGCACGTTGGCCGAGCGCACCGCACGGTCGATTGCGGCGGGGGTGGATGTGGCGCTCCAGTGCAACGGGCATCTGGACGAGATGGAGGCCGTTGCCGGGGCTGCGGGCCGGATGGGACCGGATGCGTGGCGGCGGGGGCAGGCGGCGCTGGCGTGGCGGCGGGATGTGGTGGTGGATGTGCCGGCGCTGATGGCGGACCTGGCCAATGGCTGACGAATGGGACCAGCCGGAGCGGCTGCCACCGGGCGAGCGGCTGGCAGCGGAAGCGCTGATCGTCGATGTGGATGGGTTCGAGGGGCCGCTTGACCTGTTGTTGACGCTGAGCCGGACGCAGAAGGTTGATCTGCGGCGGGTGTCGGTGCTGCAACTGGCCGAGCAGTATCTGGGCTTTGTCGAACAGGCGCGCAGTCTGCGGATCGAACTTGCGGCGGATTATCTGGTGATGGCGGCGTGGCTGGCGTTTCTGAAATCGCGGCTGCTGTTGCCGCCCGATCCGACGGATGAGGGGCCATCGGCCGAGGATCTGGCGGCGCATCTGGCGTTCCAGTTGGAGCGGTTGGCGGCGATGCGCGAGGCTGCGGCGCGGTTGATGGGGCGCGACCAGCTTGGTCGGGATTTCTTTGCGCGCGGCGTGCCGGAGGATGTGACGCACCACAAGGTGGTGACCTATACCGCGACGCTGCTGGATCTGATGCGGGCCTATGCGCGGATCAGGACGAAGGACGAGTTCCGGCCCTTTGTCATGGACCGCGAGCACGTGTTCACCATGGAGCAGGCGCTGGAGCGGATGCGGGGGCTGATCGGCTATGCGGGCGAGTGGGCGGATCTGACGACCTTTCTGCCGGAAGGCTGGACCGCGACTCCGATGGCGCGGCGGTCGGCGGTGGCGGCGCATTTTGCCGCTGTGCTGGAACTGGCCAAGCGCGGGCAGGTGACGCTGCGGCAGGGCGACAGCTTTGCGCCGATCCAGTTGCGCCGGAGGGAGCCGTGATGGAGGACGAGGCCAGCCTTTTCGAGGCGCCGCCGATGGGCGAGCAGGAGCGGATGGTGGAAGCCATCCTGTTCGCGATGGCCGACCCGGTGACGCTGGCGGAGCTGTCGGCGCGGCTGCCGCATGGCGCGGACCCGGCCGAGGCGCTGGTGCATCTGCGCAAGCGCTATGAGGGGCGGGGGGTGAACCTTGTGAAGGTGGGGGACGCCTACGCGTTTCGCACCGCGCCGGACCTTGGGCAGTTGATGCGGCGGGAATCGGTCGAGACGCGGAAGCTGAGCCGTGCCGCGATCGAGACGCTGGCGATCGTGGCGTATCATCAGCCGGTGACACGTGCCGAGATCGAAGAGATCCGAGGCGTCGCGGTCAGCCGGGGGACGGTGGATCAGTTGCTGGAACTGGACTGGATCCGGCTGGGTCGGCGGCGGATGACGCCGGGGAGGCCCGTGACATTTGTGGTGACAGAGCATTTTCTGGACCACTTCGGCCTTGAATCGGCGCGCGATCTGCCGGGTTTGAAGGAGTTGCGCGCGGCAGGACTTCTGGACAACCGGCCTGCGCCGGGGCTTTCCTTGCCGGGAGACGACGAGGACGAGGCCACGACCGGGCAAAGCGAACTATTCGAGGATTGAAGCGATGGACTGGAACCGGCTGATCGGGATGCTGACGCGCATGTTCCTCAAGACGGCGGTGGACAAGGGCGTGAAATATGCGGCTGGCAAAGGCAAGCCTGAGGCCGAGATGACGCCGGAGGAGCGCGATCAGGCGCGGCGGGCGAAGGATCTGGCAAACAAGGCGCAGGAGGTGGCGAAAGTCACGCGGCGCTTGTGGCGCTGAGGCGGGCGCCCACGTCATCCCCCCACCCCAGCCCTCCCCCACAAGGGGGGAGGGAGGTGCGTGGTGCCGGATGGTGACGCTTTGGCGCAGGCGGCGGAGCCTCCGGCGGGAGTATTTCTGAAAAGAGCAAATCAGGCGCGCGGGGCCGGGGTCAGGCCTTGAACTGCTTGGCGAGTTTCAGGCCCTGGCCCTGATAGTTTGACGCGATGCCGGCGCCGTAAAGTGTTTCGGGGCGGGCGCTCATCCGCTCATAGACGAGGCGGCCGACGACTTGACCATGTTCGAGGACAAAGGGGGCTTCGTGGCATCGCACTTCGAGAACGCCCCGCGAGCCTGCGCCACCGGCGGCGGCATGGCCGAAACCTGGGTCGAAGAAACCGGCGTAATGCACGCGAAATTCGCCCACCATCGCGAGGTAGGGGGCCATTTCGGCGGCGTAGTCGGGCGGGATCGTCACCGCCTCGCGGCTGACAAGGATGTAGAAGGCGCCGGGATCGAGGATGATGCGGCCTTCGGTTGTGTGCAGCGCCTCCCAGAATTCGGCCACCGGATAATGGCCGATACGGTCGAGGTCGATGACGCCGGCATGGGGTTTGGCGCGATACCCGACGAGATCGCCGGTGGCGGGGCGGAGATCGACCGAGAAGCCGAGACCTTCGGAGATCACCGCCTTGCCGGAGACGAGGGGTTCGGTGGCGTGGAGTGCGGTGAGGTCTGCGTCAGAGAGGACCGCGTGGCCGGCGCGGAAGCGAATCTGGTTCAGGCGCTGCCCGGCGCGGACGAGGACGGAAAAGCTGCGCGGGCAGACCTCGGCATACAGCGGGCCTTCATAGCCTTCGGGGATTCGGTCAAATTCGATCCCGCCGTCGGTGATGGTACGGGTGAGCAGATCGAGGCGGCCGGACGAGCTTTTGGCGTTGGCGACAGCGGTGAGACCGGGCGGCAGCGCCAGCCGCTCGGCGAGGGGGATGACGTAGACGCAGTTCTTTTCCAGCACCGCGCCTTCGGCAAGGTTGACCTTGTGCATGGTAAACTCGGCCAGCCGGTCTTCGACGGTGCGGCCCGTGCCGGCAAGGAACGAGGCGCGGACGCGGTAGGCCACGGTTCCGAGGCGCAGATCAAGGCTGGCGGGCTGGAGCTGGTTGTCGAGGATGGCCGGGTCGGCGGCGAGGGCGCCGGTGGCAATAAGATCGCGCAAGGCTTGGGCGGGCAGCACACCGGGGGTCATCATGGGCCTTTGATCCTTGGATACGAAACCGCCCGCGCTACCGGAAGGCAGGCGGGCGGTTTTGCAATGGTCGGGCCGGAGAGATTCGAACTCTCGACCTCCCGCCCCCCAGACGGACGCGCTAACCAGGCTGCGCTACGGCCCGACACGGGGCGATACATACCGGTTTTCCGGGCCGGGGCAAGCAGGAAAGCACACACGCCGCCTTAGCCTTGACCGCCTTCAATGCGGTCGGCAAGCTTTGTGCGCAAGATGATAAGCTGGCGAGCGAAACCAGCGACGGTGCCACGCTTTGCGCTAAGGCTGCCGCGGGGCAAGTGCCTGATCCTGCTGGCGAAGCTTTGGCTGTCGTCCATCGGGGCAGGGCGCGGTGCTGGTGGTTGGGCGGGCGGTTCCGTGGCCTGCGGCGGAGGTTCGGGCAGTTTCGCTGCCGGTGTCGGGAAGGGCAGCACGGTCTGCTGGCCAAGTGCGTCGTCGGCGTCATCTTTGGCGTCGTCGTCGGTGCCGCCAAGATACTGTGCCAGCACAGTTTCGTCGATCGCATCATCGGGGGTGATCTGGTCGTCGGTCAGGCCGGCGACGTGGCGCACGCCCTGTTCGCGCAGAATCTTCTGCACGCCGCGGATGGTGAGGCCCTCGTCATGCAACAGGCGTTTGATGCCAGTGAGCAGGGCCACATCGGAGGGGCGGTAATAGCGCCGCCCTCCGGCCCGTTTCACCGGACGGATCTGGGGAAAGCGGCTTTCCCAGAAGCGCAGCACATGGGCCGGGGTGTCGAGCACCTCGGAAACCTCGCTGATCGTGCGGAAGGCGTCCGGCGACTTGTCCATCCGCGAGCCTTCCCTCAGCGCTTCTTGCCGGCCGCGACGCGATCTTTCATCAGATGCGAGGGGCGGAAGGTCAGCACGCGGCGGGGGCTGATCGGAACCTCGTCGCCGGTTTTCGGGTTGCGGCCGATGCGGGCGGATTTGGCGCGGACCGAGAACGTGCCAAAGGAGGAAATCTTGACCGTCTCGCCCGAGGCGAGCGCGTCGGACATGTGTTGCAGCACGGATTCGACGAGGCCTGCGGATTCGTTGCGGCTAAGGCCGACCTCGCGGAACACGGCTTCGCTGAGATCCATCCGTGTCAAAGTCTTCTCGCTCATCACGTCCCCCCCGGGTGTTATTTTCCGGCAGGATGCGGCGGATGGATTTACGAGTCAATATCAACCACTTGGGGCGCGTGTTTAAAGGCGTTTCACCAGCGGATGACGACGGAGCCCCAAGCCAGGCCGCCGCCGATGGCTTCGGTCACCAGCAGGTCACCCTGCTTGATCTGGCCCCGGTCGCGGCCGACGGAGAGGGCGAGGGGGATTGAGGCGGCAGACGTGTTGCCGTGGTCTTGCACGGTGACGACGACGCGGTCCATCGGCACCTGCATGCGTTTTGCGGTGCCTTCGATGATGCGGATGTTGGCCTGATGCGGTACGATCCAGTCGACATCTTCGGGTGTGAGGCCGGCCTTGTCGAGTGCGGTGTGAGCGGTTTGTGCAAGTTTTTCAATGGCATGGCGGAAAACTTCCTTGCCTTCCATCACCAAGTGACCGGTGGTGCCGGTGGAGACGCCGCCGTTGACGTAGAGAAGGTCGCGGTAGCGGCCGTCAGAGTTGAGGTCGGTCGACAGGATGCCACGATCGGCGGAGGTGCCGGGGCTGTCGGTGGCTTCCAGCACCAGCGCACCGGCGCCGTCACCGAAGAGAACGCAGGTGGAGCGGTCGTTCCAGTTCATCAGGCGGCTGAAGGTCTCGGCGCCGATCACCAGCACGCGTTTGGCTTGGCCAGACAGGATCAGGGCGTTGGCGTTGGTCAGGGCGTAGACGAATCCGGCGCAGACGGCTTGCACGTCGAAGGCAAAACCGCGGGTCATGCCAAGGGCGGCCTGCACCATCGTGGCGGCTGCGGGGAAGGTGAGGTCCGGGGTCGAGGTCGCGAGGATGATCGCGTCGATGTCATCGGGTTGCAGGCCCGCGTCGGCGAGTGCGGCCTTGGCGGCGCGGGTGGCGAGATCGGAGGTGCCTTGACCTTCGGCGGCGAAGTGGCGGCGTTCGATGCCCGAGCGCGACCGGATCCATTCGTCAGAGGTGTCGACGATGGCTTCGAATTCAGAATTCGGGACCATGCGTTCCGGCAGGTAGTGCCCGACGCCTTTGACTACGGCGCGTATCGTCATGTGGATGGACTGCTCCCCGGCCCGGCGTCTGCGGGTCTTTCCTTTGCCGCATCCTGCCCCGCGCGGTCGGCAGATGCAACCCGCGCGGCCAGCCGTTCGATGAAGCGTGAGCGGGCAAGCTGGTGGGCGAGGCCGATGGCGGCGGAGATGCCGGTCGCATCGGCGGAGCCGTGCGATTTGACCACGGTGCCGTTCAGCCCAAGAAAAACACCACCATTGACGCGCCGGGGGTCCATGCGTTTTTGCAAGCGTTTCAGCGAGTTCATGGCAAGGAGGGCCGCGAATTTCGACAGGATGCCCGCACCGAAAGCTTCGCGCATAAAATCGGAAATCAGCTTGGCGGTGCCTTCGCCGGTCTTGAGCGCCACGTTGCCGGTGAACCCGTCAGTCACGATCACGTCAACCCGGTCGGACGGAAGGTCGCCACCTTCGACGAAGCCGACGTATTCAAAGGCGCCCGCCTCGGCGGTTGTGGCGATGCGGTCATGCGCCTCTTTCAGTTCGGCGCGGCCCTTGTGTTCCTCGGTGCCGACGTTCAGGAGGCCGACGCGCGGGCGGGCGAGACCAAGGCCGTTGCGGGCGTAGGACGCGCCCATCGTGGCGTATTGCAGAAGATCATCCGCCTCGGCCTTCACATCAGCGCCGACATCCAGCATCACGTTGAAGCCGCCGGGATTGCGCGAGGGCCAGAGGCAGGCGATGGCCGGGCGGTTGACGCCGGGCAGTTTGCGCAGGCGGATCATCGACACGGCCATCAGCGCGCCGGTGTTGCCACAGGACACGGCGGCTTGTGCCTCGCCCGAGCGGACGCTTTCGATGGTTGACCACATCGAGGTGCCTTCGCCGTGGCGCATGACCTGTGCGGGCTTGTCATCCATCGTCACCACGCGGGGCGCATGACGCAGCATGACATGGCCGGTCAGTTCCGGATGCCGCGCAAGCAGCGGTGCCAGCACCGCTTCGTCGCCATGCAGAACGACGGCAATCTCTGGAATACGGGCAACGGTTTCCGACAGGCCTGCGACAACTGCCGCTGGACCCCGGTCACCCCCCATTGCATCTACCGAAATGACGATGCGCTCAGCAGCAGAGGTTGGCGGAGTGTCAAGTCCGTTGGCCATCGGAGCGCGGATACGTCGGGTGCGGCTTACGCCGCATCCTCATCGAGATCCACGTCCTTGGCCATCGCCACGACTTCGCGGGCGTCATAGTGACCGCACGAGGCGCAGACGTGGTGCGGGCGCTTCAGTTCGCCGCAATTGGAGCATTCGTTCGGGTTCGCGGCCACGAGCGAGTCATGCGCACGGCGCATGTTACGCTTGGATTTCGTGGTGCGGTTCTGCGGGACAGCCATGTCACAACCTCGGGCAGTGGGGACAGGCCCCGGATTTCCTTTGCAAAACAACGTGTCGGGTGGGCCAGGGGCAATAGCCGACAGATGCTGTTTCACAGCTTGAATGAGGCGCGGAACATACTCGGATTTCCGGGGTGCGCAAGTCCCTTTTCGCAAGGGTGGCTGAGGCGGTTCAAGCGTCCTTCGGGCCTTTGTCGGCCAGCTTTTCCGCAAGCCCCGCCAGACCGGCAAACGGCTTCAGATCGTCATCGGTCAAGGGGGCGACGCCCGGTTCGGCATGGACGATCTGGCCCAGCGTCGCACCGGGGGCACGCGGGTAAAGCGGCAGCGCCAGCGCCATGGCTTCGGTCACGACCTCGTCCAGGTCAATCACCTCGGGCATCGGTTCGGTGGTGTCATCTGCGGGCATTTCCACCTCGTCGCCCTCGGGCGTGGGCAGGCCCGCGACATACCGGCGGCGGACCTCTTCGGAAATTCGCGCCGGCACCGGGGCGAGGGTCACGACGCAGGCCTGATCCACGGCGGCGGTGAGAGTTCCGGTCAGCGTCATCTCATCGCGCCCCGAGGGCGCAATGTTGCCGGTGAAGGTCAGCGACTTGATGCCGAGGAGGTCAAGCGTGCGGGCGAGGCCGGCGCGGGCATCGGCATCGGGCACATAGGAGAAATGGGTCGGCTTGCGCGGGCTGAGGCCGCCGGTGCGAAAGCGGGTCGGTCTGGGGGTAGGGGTATCGGGCATGTCGGCGACCTTTTGCGGGTGTCGGCCGATCGGCGGGACCGGGGGCGACGTTCCATTCTTGAATTGTGGGCTGTCCTTCTGTTATCCCGAAGTTCAAGGGTTTTGAAGAACCCGCGTCTTCAGCCGGTCTCTTATCACCATGCGCTTGCGTGGACGGGGGGTGGGCCGGCGACCTGGCATGAGGCACGAGGGCAAGTATGGCAGTTTTTACCCAAGCACGGTCGGTCCTGGCTGCCTGCCGGGCACAGGGCCTTGGCCTTGTCGTCGTGGCGGTGATCGCCGGGTGTTCTCCGATTTACCGAAACCACGGTTATGTGCCGGCCGAGGACGAGCTTGCCGCGGTTGAGGTGGGCGTCGATACGCGCGAAACCGTGGGGCAGAAGATCGGGCGGCCGTCCACCTCGGGGCTGTCGAACAACGATGGTTGGTTCTACGTGCAAAGCCGCTACAAGCTGGTCGGCCCTCGCGAGCCGCAAGAGGTTGAGCGTCAGGTGCTGGTGGTCAACTTTGCCGAGAACGGCACGGTGTCGAACATTGGCCGGTTCGGGCTGGAGGACGGCCGGGTGGTTGAACTTTCGCGCCGGGTGACCGAGACGAACATCAAGGGCGTCAGCTTTATCGGGCAGCTTTTGGGCAGCATCGGGCGCATCCGCCCCGAGGATCTTCCAAGGTAAGCGGACGGGCGATGATCGGCGCGCGTCAGGTCTCGCTGTCGAATTTCAGCGCGACGCCGTTGATGCAGTAGCGCAGGCCGGTGGGCTTGGGTCCGTCGGGGAAAACGTGGCCAAGGTGGGCGTCGCAGCGGTTGCAGTGCACTTCGGTGCGGCGCATGAACCACGAATTGTCGGACTGTTCGCCGACCATCTCGCCATCGAGAGGCGCGTAGAACGAGGGCCAGCCGGTGCCACTGTCGAACTTTGTCGACTGGTCGAACAGCGGCGCGTCGCAGCAGATGCAGCGGTAGGTGCCGGGCTCTTTGGGGAAATCATCGTGGGTGAAGGCGCGTTCGGTGCCGTGTTTGCGGGTGACCTTGAAGGCGAGGTCGGACAGTTCGGCCTGCCATTCGGCGTCGGATTTGACGATCTTGTGCATGATGTGCTCCGGAAAGGTGGCGCTGCCTTGCGTGGCCGGCGCGGTTCTGGGAACATCTAGGCGGCGCGGGGCGTCGTGCCAAGGCCGCTGTCGCGGCGAGGACAGAAACGTGATCGCACTGGAACGCGGGCGGTATCGGGCGCGGCTGGCCGAGGGGCCGCTGGACATGGACGCGGTGCTGGCGCTGCGGGGCAGGGTGTTCCGGGGCGGGCGGGCGCCGGATGGTGACGCATTTGACGCCCTGTTCAGCCATCTGATGATCGAGGAAGTGTCGGGCGGGCTGGTCGGGACCGGGCGGATGATGGTGCTGACCGGGGCCGAGGTGGAAGCGGGGTATGCCGCGCAGTTCTATGATCTGGGCCCGCTGACGGCCTGGCCGGGGAGGATGCTGGAACTGGGGCGGTTTGCGCTGGACCCCGGCTGGCACGACCCGGACATCCTGCGGCTGGCCTGGGCGGCGCTGGCGCGGGTGGTGACGGAGCGGGAGGTGGAGCTGCTGTTCGGTTGCACCTCGTTGAAGGGTGCGGCCCCTGAGGCGCATGTGAACGCGCTGGCGCTGCTGGCCGAGCGGCATGTGGGGCCGAACCGGTGGCGACCCGTGCCGAAGGGTGAGGTATTCCGGTTTGCCGAGGTGCTTGCGGGGCATCCGGTGGCGACCGAGACCGCGCTGGCCGAGATGCCGACGCTGCTGCGCAGTTATCTGCAACTGGGCGGCTGGGTCAGCGACCATGCGGTCGCTGACACCGATCTTGACACGCTGCACGTCTTTACCGCCCTGGAAGTCGCGCGCATTCCGCCGGGGCGGTTGCGCGCGTTGACGGCGCTGGCCGGGCTTTAGCGCGACTTGCGCCCTCCGCGACGGCCGGATGTGGCCTGGGTGGCGGCGGCGGAGGCTTCGGCGAAGGTCATGCCAGCCTCGACCGCTTCCAGCACCTTGGCGAAGCGAATCCATTCGCCGCCGTTCGCGTCGTGGTTCATCAGGAAGTTGGCGGCGCGGATCGCCTCCATCTCTTGCTGGCGGACGGGGTTCATGATCGCCGAGGTCATGCCAGCGCCAATGGCCATCGGCAGGAACGCGCCGTTGATGCCGTGGCGGTGGGGCAGGCCGAACGAGATGTTCGAGGCGCCGCAGGTGGTGTTGACGCCAAGCTCGTCGCGCAGGCGGCGCACGAGGGTAAAGACCTGCTGGCCCGCGCTGCCCATCGCGCCGACCGGCATCACCAGCGGGTCGACGACGATGTCATGCGCCGGGATGCCGAAATCGGCGGCGCGTTCGACGATCTTCTTGGCGACGGCAAAGCGGACATCGGGGTCCTCAGAGATGCCAGTGTCGTCGTTGGAAATCGCCACGACCGGCACGTTGTATTTCTTGACCAGCGGCAGGACGAGTTCCAGCCGGTGTTCCTCGCCCGTGACCGAGTTCAGGAGCGGGCGGCCTTCGCAGGCCATCAGGCCCGCCTCAAGTGCGCCGGGAACCGACGAGTCGATGCAGAGCGGCACGTCGACGGTTTGCTGGATGATCTCGATCAGCGCCTTCATCAAAGGCGGCTCGACGAAGTTGTTGTCGGCGTAGCGCGGGTCGGTCGCCATCTTGTTGGTGAACACCGCGCCGGAGTTCACGTCGAGGACCGTGGCACCACAGGCGACCTGTTCCAGCGCGTCCTTAATGACGGTCTCGAAGTTGCCCGCCTCAAGTTCCGCCGCCAGTTTCTTGCGACCGGTGGGGTTGATGCGTTCACCGATCACGCAGAACGGTTCGTCGAAGCCGATGATGACGGTTTTCGTTTTGGATTCAATAACGGTACGGGTCATTCTTGAACTGTTCCTCAGGCGTTTGCGGATGCGGGCACGCCAGAGGCGCCGCCGTTTTCGGTGACCCAGGCGGCATTGGTCTTGATGCCGCCGAGGGGGAAGAAGTGAACCTGCTCGATCCCAAAGCCGGGGTTCGCGGCCTTGTGCGCGGCGAGGCCGGACAGGATCTCGGTCGGCTCATAGGGCAGGAGGAGTTTCGTCACGTCCATCGCGCGCTTTTGCAGCACGCGCAGCGAGGGGCCGACACCGCAGGCGATGGCGAACTTGATCAAGGTTTGCAGTTTGGCGGGGCCAGCGATGCCGATGTGAACCGGCAGCTTGATGCCTTCGGCGGCAAGGCGATTGACCCAGGCGATCACGGGATCGGCTTCGAAGCAGAACTGGGTGGCCATCGCCATTCTGGCGTCGGTGCGTTCGGTAAAGGCCGATTTCCAGCGCGCGGCTTCCATTACCATGCGGTCGGAACCGTCAGGGTCGATGTCCTTGTTGCCTTCGGGATGGCCCGCAACGTGCAGACGAGCAAAGCCATCGAACGCGCCCGATTCCAGAAGCTGCATCGAGGTGGCATAGTCTCCAACCGGCTGCGCGACGCCGCCCGCAAGGAGAAGGCCCTGACGGACGCCCACATCCTTGTAGCGGGCGACCCAGTCGGTCAGGGTCGCGCGGTCCTTGATGATGCGCGCCGGGAAGTGCGGCATCACGTCATAGCCTTCGGCGCCGATGCGTTGGGCGGTGGCGACCATGTCCTCGATCGGCGTGCCGTCGATGTGGGCGATGTAGACGCGGGTGCCGGTGGGCAGAAGGTCGCGGAAGTTTTCGACCTTTTCGGCAGTGCGGGGCATCACCTCGATCGAGTAGCCTTTCAGGAAGGCTTCGAGCGGTTGGGAGTTGGGCGCGGGCTCTTGCCGGCGGAAGTTGAACAAGGCCATCACGGTCTCCCTCAGGGTCATCGGTTGAACTGGGATCAGGCTTTCGCCCAGCCCTCTGCATCAATCAGCGCCTTGAGGCGCGCGGTGTCGAATTCGGCTTCCAGACGGGCGGCTTCGGCGCGGGCGATGTCGTCCGGGTCGCCTTCAAGATCGTGGATCACGGCCTTGCGCCATTCGGCAAGGTAGCTGTCGGTATCGCGCGCACCGATCTTCATGGCGCAGCGGTCGATGGCCTGTTCAAACCGTTCGGTAAGCTGAACCTTGGAGCCTTTGCGCCCCTTGCCGACGATCACCTGGGCCGGAATGTCGCGCCAGTAGACGACTGTGACTTCGGCCATGATCGCGTGATTCCCTTGCGTTGGTTCTGTCCGTTGATAGCGACAATCGCCGACAGGCGATGTCGGTTTTCGACATGGCACAGCGAGGATGCGACCCCGCCGGACCAATGACCGAGCCATACACCGCCAAGCGCGCAATTGCGACGGTGCGGGGATGGAAAATTGTGCATGGAGATCATGCAATAGGGAGGTGTGCGACAGCGCGCCCCGCATCGCGGCTTGCGCGACCAGGGTATCCGCATTACCTTTAAGTCAACCACATATGGAGGGCGGTAATGACGCCCCTGCGTCCCCTAAGGGCGGACGCGACCGACGCGATGGAAGGTCTGCCCGAGGGCGGGCCTCTCGTTGAGGAGCCATCTGCCCTTGCAGAGCCTGGGTCGGCGCCGCTTTATGCTGCGCTGGACCTTGGAACGAACAGTTGCAGGATGCTGATTGCCCAGCCAAGGGGCAGTCAGTTTTCGGTCGTGGACAGCTTTTCCAAGACCGTGCAATTGGGCGCAGGGTTGGAAGCCTCGGGCCGGTTGAGCCGGTCGTCGATGAACCGCACGATCCAGGCGCTGCGGATCTGCGAAAAAAAGCTGGAAAAGCATAATGTTCGCCGGATGCGGCTGGTCGCGACCGAGGCGTGCCGGCGTGCGCGCAATGCCAAGGACTTTATCCGGCAGGTGCGGCGTGAGACGGGATTGCAGCTGGAGATCATCGCGCCAGAGGAAGAGGCGCGGCTGGCGGTGATTTCCTGCGCGCCACTGGTCAATACCACGACCGAGCAACTATTGGTGGTGGATATCGGTGGCGGATCGACGGAACTGGTGTGGATCGACCTGTCGTCGGTGCCGCCCGAGGAACGGCCACGCGCGATCATGCGGCTGCACATGGGGTTTGACGCGCAAGGCGAGGGCGCGGTAGCGCGGGTGGTGGACTGGATATCGGTGCCGTTGGGGGTGGCGACGCTGAAGGACCAGTTCGGCGACGTGGAGGATGACGCGGCGCGGTTTGCGCTGATGAGCTGGTTCTTCGAGGAGAACCTTTCCAGCTTCAGCCCCTACAACGCGCACAATCCGCGCGCCGGCTTCCAGATCATCGGCACCAGTGGCACGGTGACGACGGTGGCCGCCAGTTTCCTTGGGCTGCGCCGCTATGACCGGACCAAGGTCGACGGGTTGCAGATGACCTCGGACCAGATCGACTTTGTGATCCGGGAGTATCTTTCGCTTGGCCCCGACGGGCGGCGCAACGACCCGCGGATCGGGCGGGATCGGCACGCGCTGATCATGTCGGGCGCGGCGATCTTGCAGGCCTTGATGCGGATCTGGCCTACGGACCGGTTGAGCGTGGCAGACCGGGGGCTGCGCGAGGGGTTGCTTTACGCACAGATGAGCCTTGATGGCATTTTGGAAGACGGGCCTTACACATGACCGAAAAACCGACCTCCGGGCGGGGACAGCGCGACCTTCGGGTGCGGGTAAAGACGGCGAAGGGGCGCAAGCTTTCCTCGACGCTTTGGCTGGAGCGGCAGCTGAACGACCCTTACGTGATCCGCGCCAAGAAAGAGGGGTATCGGGGCCGGGCGGCCTACAAGATATCCGAGCTGGACGACAAGTACGGGTTCCTGAAGCCGGGATCGCGGGTGGTTGACCTTGGCTGCGCGCCGGGCGGGTGGTGTCAGATTGCGGTGACCCGGGTCAATGCCCTGGGGGACCGCAAGGGCAAGCCGGTCGGCACGGTGCTGGGGGTCGATCTGCAGGAGGTGGAGCCGATTGCCGGTGCGGAACTGCACCAGTTGGATTTCCTGGCCGACGATGCGGACGAAAAGGTCAAGGGCTGGCTGGGCGGGCGGGCCGATGTGGTGATGTCGGACATGGCAGCAGCGGCCAGCGGACACAAGGCAACCGACCATTTGCGCATCGTGGCGCTGGTCGAGGCGGCGCTGGCCTTTGCCTTTGATGTGCTGGAGGACGGCGGAACTTTTGTGGCCAAGGTGCTGGCGGGCGGGGCCGAGGCGGAGATGCAGACACTGCTGAAACGCAACTTCACCAAGGTTGCGAATGTGAAGCCAGCCGCGAGCCGGGCCGACAGCTCCGAGAAGTTTGTGGTCGCGATGGGTTTCCGGGGGCGGCGCGAACCGGAAGCAGAGCCTGAGCAGGCCTGAAAAAGGCGCCCGAAGGCGCCCTATTTCCAGATTGTTCTAACGATCAGCCGCCCCAGGTGCGAACCGGGCCGCAATCCATGTGGACGAAGTTGGACCGGGAATACTTGCCCACGCCACCCGAAGCGCAGGCGGCCGCGGCCTTGGCCATCTGGCCGACCGAGCGGGATTTCAGGCGCAGGTCAGCCGCCTGACCTTTCATGTGAAGCGAGTTCTTTGCCACGCCCCGCGATTTCGACCGCAACATCGCGTTGGTCGCCGGGCTGCGGTAGCCCGACAGAAGCATGTAGGGTTCGCTGACATCCATCAGCCGGTGCGAGGCGGCCATGATGTCGACGGTGCGCGCGTCGATGCTGATCGCGTCATTGGACCGCCAGTCGCGCATGAAGTAATTGATTTCCTTGATAACTTCAGGGATATACTCGCCCTCGATCCAGTAGATCGTGTCGAGCGATTCACCGGTGCGGCCCGAATACATCCTGATCCGACGGATGTCACCGGCACCTTTCAGAAGGCCGAAAGCGTTCGAATAGGTGGGCGCGGCAATCAAGGCCGTCGCTGCGAAAACGCCAAGCAGCCCACGCCGCGTGACACCGGAAGTCGATATTTCGGTCATTCTGAACGCCCGTCCCCGTAGCTGTCTTTGACTGCTTGTCGTGCAGCTTTGCCACTTTTCCCCAAGTGCAAAATCTATATTGCACAAGTCGAATCGAAGCCCAAGCGCAGATTGCCCGACCTGTGGCGAGACAACCGCAGATAGGCAAAATATTGCTTAACCTGCCGGATTTCTGCGCATTGTGACGGGAATGCATCGCGAACGACCCGGACTGTTCGGTGCTGCGCGACAATCCTTGGGTGGAAGTCTGGTCTGGCTCGCTTTGTGAATGGACAGTGCCGGTGATTTCGCAGCATCCTAAGTGGCACGTTTCCGTCTTTTTAACCGAGGCTCTGATGACCGTTTCCGATTGCCGAACCGCAAAGGTCCGGACTGCTTTTTCCACGTTGTTCCTTTCGGTTGCAGTCATTTTCGCCAATCCGGTCGGGGCGCAGACGTCGGCGTTTTCGCAGTCGCTGGCGACGGCGGCCGCGACGGACGAAGCCGTGGCAGAATGGTATCGGACGACGGGGTATGAAACGCTGTGGACGGGTGCGGAGGATGCGCCCCGTCGGGCGGCATTTTTGGCGGCCATTGCACGGGCGCCCGATCACGGCTTGCCAGCGCAACGCTATGATGCGGGGGCGCTGATCGCGGCGATCCGGGCGGCAGAGACCGAAGCCGACCGGGGCCGTCTGGAAGTGGCGATGACGCGGGCCTACGTCAACTGGGCGCATGACCTGACCTCGGGTGTGCTGGAGCCGAAGAAGGTGGACGCCAGCATCCTGCGCGAGATCACGCGCGAGGACCCGCAGGTTTTGCTGGCGCGTCTGGCATCGGGCGACGCGGCGGCGGTGCTGGCCGATCTGGAGCCGAAATCAGCATTCTACCTAAGCCTGATGAAGGCCAAGATCGCGCTGGAGGCAGACATCGCGGCGGGCGGCTGGGGGGGCGCGGCGGTGAGCGGGCCGCTTGAGCCGGGTGCCACTGGGCCACAGGTTGTTGCGCTGCGCGACCGTCTGATCGCGATGGGGTATCTGGCGGCGAACGCGAGCCAGACCTATGACCGCAGCTTGCAGGCGGCGGTGCAGGAGTTTCAACTGAACCACGGGCTGAATGCCGATGGCGTGGCCGCTGAAAGCACGATTGCCGAAGTCAACGTCGGACCGGAGGCGCGGCTGCGGTCGGTGGTCGTGGCGATGGAGCGTGAACGCTGGATGGATATCGACCGTTCGGTGCGCCACATCTGGGTGAACCAGCCCGAGTTTACGGCCCGCATCATCGACCACGGCAAGACCGTGTTCCGCACGCGCGTGGTGATCGGCAAGAACGTTCCCGACCAGCGCAGTCCCGAATTTTCCGATATGATGGAGCATATGGTCATCAACCCGTCCTGGGGGGTGCCACGGTCGATTACGGTGAAGGAATACCTGCCGTTGTTGCAGCGCAATCCGAATGCAGTAGGGCATTTGCAGGTGCTGGACAGCCGGGGCCGTGTGGTCCCGCGCGAGGCGGTGAATTTTGCGGCCTACAACGCGCGCAACTTTCCTTACGGCCTGCGCCAGCCGCCTTCGGACGGCAATGCGCTGGGGCTGGTGAAGTTCATGTTCCCGAACCCCTACAACATCTATCTGCATGATACCCCGTCGAAATCCCTGTTCGACCATGAGGTTCGGGCATACAGCCACGGCTGTATCCGGGTGGCCGATCCCTTTGACCTTGCCTATACGCTTTTGTCGTTGCAGACCGCCACGCCGGAGGCGGATTTTGAAGCGGCGTTGAAAACCGGGCGTGAGACCGTGGTCAAGCTGGACCAGCCGGTGCCAGTGCATCTGGTCTATTTCACCGCCTTTCCGACGGCCAAGGGCAAGATGGCCTATGCCCGCGACGTCTATGGGCGCGATGCGGCGCTTTACGAGGCACTGGTCGCGGCCGGGGTGGTCTTGGGCGGCGTATAGCGGTAATCCTGCCGCCGGAGAAATTCCCGCAGGACTGATCATGGCCCATACGATCCGCGAAATTGCCACGGCGCTTGGTGCCGAAGCCGAGGGGGACCTGGACCTCGTCGTGCTGCGCGTAAGTGAACCGCAAACCGCAGGGACAGGTGATCTGGCGCTGGCGATAGACCCGCGTTACGGCGAGGGCATCGCCAAGGGCGCTGCCAATGCGGCGTTGCTGTGGCCGGGGGCGGATTGGCGGGCGATGGGCCTGCGCGCGGTGATCTTTGCGCCGCGCGGGCGGTTTGCAATGTCGGGACTGACGCGGTTGATGGACCCGGGGCCGGCGATAGCGCCGGGTGTGCATGCGATGAGCGTGATCGACCCCGGCGCAACCATCGGCGAGGGCGCGGCCATCGGGCCTTTCGTCAGCATTGCAGCGGGTGTCAGCATCGGGCCGGGCGCGCGGATTGCGGCTCATGTTTCCATTGGGGCGGGGACGCGGATCGGAGCTGACGCGCTTATTCTTGAAGGCGCGCGGATCGGGGCGCGGGTCACGATCGGCGAGCGGTTCATCTGCCACCCGAACGCGGTGATCGGTTCGGACGGGTTTTCCTTTGTCACACCCGAGAAATCCGGGGTGGAGGAGGTGCGCGAGACGCTGGGCTCGCGCGCTGCGGTGGTGGCGCAAAGCTGGCAGCGGATCCATTCGCTGGGCGGCGTGACGATCGGTGATGACGTGGAGATCGGTGCCAACTGTTGCATCGACCGAGGCACGATCCGTGACACGGTGATCGGGTCGGGGACGAAGCTGGATAACATGGTGCAGGTCGCGCACAACGTGGAGATCGGGCGGGACTGCCTGTTGTGCGGGCAAGTTGGCATTGCCGGATCGACGCGGATCGGGGACCGGGTGGTGCTTGGCGGGCAGGCGGGCGTGGGGGATAACCTTTTCGTCGGAAATGACGTCATCGCGGGGGGCGGAACCAAGATCATGACGAACGCTCCGGCGGGTCGGGTGTTGCTGGGTTATCCGGCAATCAAGATGGACACGCATGTCGAGATTCAGAAGGCGCTGCGCCGACTGCCACGACTGGCGCTGCGAGTGGCGGCGCTGGAACGCACCGCCGGAGGCGAAGGGACCGGAGACGAAGAATGACGGCAGAGATCGAGGCGGCGGTGATCGGCATCCTGGCGCGTCAGGCGCTCTTGCCCGAGGCGGCGGTGCCGCCCGATGCGCGCATGGAGGAGATCGGTCTTGACAGTCTGGGGATGGCGGAGGCGCTGTTTGCGCTGGAGGAGCGGTTCGACATCTCGATTCCGTTCAACGCCAATGCACCGGACGCCGCACAGTTCGACATGACCTCGGTGCAAAGCATCGTGCTGGCCGTGGAACGGTTGATCGCCCAGAAGGCGGCATGAGGCGGGTGGTCATCACCGGCGCGGGCACGGTGAATGCGCTGGCGCGCGATGTGGCGGGTACGGTTGCGGCATTTCGTGCGGGTGTGTGCGGGATCGGCCCGCTGGAGTTTCGGGACGTAGAGCGGTTGTCGGTGCGGGTCGGGGCTGCGGTGGCGAATTGGCCTCCGGAGGATATGTTCGACCGTGCGGTGGTGCCGCTTTATGACCGCTTCACCCAGTTTGCCGTCGCGGCCGGGCGTGAGGCGATGCGGGACGCGGGGTTGGAGGGTGCCCTCGGGCCACGCGCGGGCTGCATCATGGGCAGCGCCGCTGGCGGGATCGGCACCTGGGAAGACAGCTACCGCGCGGTGTTTGCAGACGGGCGCAATCGGGTATCGCCGTTGGTCGTGCCACGGTTGATGCACAACGCGGCGGCGTCGCATTTGTCGATTCTGCACGGCTTGCAGGGGCCGGTGTTCACTGTGGCCTCGGCCTGCGCCAGTTCCAACCACGCAATGGGGCTGGCGATGCAGTTGATCCGGGGCGGTGCGGTGGATGTGATGCTGACGGGCGGGTCGGAGGCGATGCTGTGCTTTGGCGGGATCAAGGCGTGGGAGGGGCTGCGCGTGTTGTCGCCCGATGCCTGCCGACCGTTTTCGGCAGACCGGACCGGGATGGTGATGGGCGAGGGGGCCGCGGTGCTGGTGTTTGAGGCCGAGGACCATGCGCGCGCGCGCGGTGCCAAGGTGCTGGCAGAGGTTGCGGGTTTCGGCATGACCTCGGATGCAGGCGCTATTGTTGCACCGTCGGTGGACGGTGCCGCACGGGCGATGCGGGCCGCGCTGGAGGATGCCGGAATGGCGGTGGGCGACGTGGGCTATGTCAATGCCCACGGCACCGGGACGGCGGCGAATGACCGGACCGAGACAGCGGCCTTGCGCCAGGTGTTCGGTGACCGCGTGCCGCCGGTATCCTCGACCAAGGCGATGCATGGCCATGCCATCGGCGCCACCGGCGCGATCGAGGTTATTGCCTGCCTGATGGCGCTGAACGAGGGGGTCTTGCCGCCCACCATCGGCTATCGCGAGCCTGATGCGGACTGCGCCATCGACGTGGTCGCCAATGTCGCGCGTCCAGCGCGGGTAGAGGCTGCGTTGAGCAATGCCTTTGCCTTTGGAGGGCTGAACGCCGTACTTGCGCTGCGCCGCAGCGAATGACAAAGGCCGGTCCGCTGGACCGGCCTTTGAGCGCGTGTGCGGGATCGCCTATTCGTTCGCCGGGGCAGCCTTTGCCGGGGCGGCGGCAGCGGCGGCCGCGTCTGCGGCAGCGTTGGCGGCGTTGACGGCGTCGAACCCTGCAGTGAAGCCCTTCAGCGATGCGGTCAGCACGACCCTCTGGTCAGGTGCCACGAACGGCACGATGGTAATCACGGCGTTTGCGCCCTGCTTCAGCTGCGCGACCTCTTCAGCGGTGAAGCCGAGGCGTGCGACGCAGCCGATGGACCCGCAAAACGTGAAGGGGTAGGCCTTCGGCTTCGACGTGTCGATCTGCAGCGTCATGCCAGCGGTCAGCAGCGTTTCCAGTGGAGCGATGAAGGTGGCGCCGGCAACGGCCGGGCCTTCGGTGCCTTCGGGCAGCCCGAAAAGGGTAAACTCGGCGACCGAGTTCCCTTCGCCGTCCTTCAAGAGCATGTACAGCTGGCACGGGTCGACCCCGGACTGGCTGCGGACGCAGCGCTGTTCCCAGGCTTCGAACTTTGCGGCCGAATAGGTGGACCCCACACCATCGCCGCCAACCTCGGCACCCATCGACAATCCGTCCGTCGTTGCGGGGTCAGCGGTCTTTGCGGGTGCGTCTTCCGCCGGTGCAGCGGCGTCTTGCGCAGCAAGCGGCAGGGTTGCGAGAGAGATCAGGAGGGCAAGCGCGGTGAGCGTAGTCTTGGCCATGTCAGGCATTTCCTTCGGTCGATTTTTGACGGTCGCAACGCTGGTTTGCGGCGTCTCTAGCATGCAGCAAGCGCCAAGTCAGGAGGCAAAAGCAGCAGCGGCGCGGTTCTGCCATCTGGCCCGTTGTCAAAGGAAAAAGGGCCGGAAGACCGGCCCTTTACGATGCTTTGTTATTTGCTCCCTGTCGGACTGGCCGACTTCATGGGACGGGACGGTAAGGGTCTTTCACGCGGGCGTCAACGAGATTCTCGCACCGTTCTTGCGGGCAATTAACGAAAAAAGCCGCGCCTTTTCAAGGGCGCGGCCAGTTGACAGGGAGGAAGTCACCGCCAGCGCGTCTGGGAGAGACGGGCCAGCAAGATCGACTATGGCGCATTGGGGTTAACAATGTATTTTGACGGCGTTGGACGGTGCCGGGTGCGCTGACTGGCGGGTGAAGTGGCAAGGCGAGGGATCAACGTGGCAGACGCAGGCAACGCGGCAGACAGCATCTTTGTGGGCGGCGGTGGCGAGGGCTACGGGCTGCCGCAATCGCTGCTGTTGAAATACGGCAACCGCCACGGATTGATCGCAGGCGCGACCGGCACCGGCAAGACGGTGACGTTGCAAGTGCTGGCCGAGGGTTTTTCGGCTGCCGGGGTGCCGGTGTTCCTGTCGGACGTGAAGGGCGATCTTGCCGGCTTGTGCGCGGCGGGGTCTGCGAGCCACAAGTTGCACGAGGCCTTTGCCAAACGGGCTGCGACGATCGGACTTGACCTGCAATACCGGGCGTTTCCGGTGCTGTTCTGGGATCTGTTTGGTCAGAAGGGCCACCCGATCCGCGCCACCGTGGCCGAGATGGGGCCGCTGTTGCTGAGCCGTCTTCTGGAATTGTCGGAACCGCAGGAAGGCGTGTTGAACGTGGCCTTCCGGCTGTCGGACGAGGAAGAACTGCCGCTGCTGGACCTGAAGGACTTGCAGGCTTTGCTGACTTTCGTGGCCGAGAATGCGGAAGAGATTTCGGGGCGTTACGGCCTGGTGTCGAAAGAGTCGGTGGGGGCGATCCAGCGGCGGCTTCTGGTTTTGGAAAATCAGGGTGGGGCGGACCTGTTCGGCGAGCCTGCGCTGGAATTGTCGGATCTGATGCTGACCGATGCCTCGGGCGCGGGGCGCATAAGCATTCTGGCCGGCGACCGGTTGATGAACTCGCCCCGGCTTTATGCGACGTTCCTGTTGTGGCTGTTGTCGGAACTGTTCGAGACGCTGCCCGAGGTGGGTGATCCGGACAAGCCGAAGCTGGTGTTCTTTTTCGACGAGGCGCATCTGTTGTTCGAGGACGCACCGAAAGCGCTGGTCGCCAAGGTGGAACAGGTGGCGCGGCTGATCCGGTCCAAGGGGGTGGGGGTGTATTTCATCACCCAGAACCCGGCTGATGTGCCGGAAGATATTCTGGGCCAGCTTGGCAATCGGGTGCAGCATGCGCTGCGCGCCTTTACCGCCAAGGACCAGAAGGATCTGCGGCTGGCTGCCGAAACTTACCGCCCGAACCCGCGCTTCCAGATCGAGGAGGCGATCCGGGATGTCGGCACGGGCGAGGCGGTGACCTCGTTCCTTGAAGCAAAGGGTATCCCCGGAGTGGCCGAGCGCACGCTGGTGCGCCCGCCGTCAAGCCAGCTTGGCCCGGTGGACGATGCGGTGCGGGCGCAGCTTATCGCGTCGTCGCCACTGAAGGGGAAATACGACATCGCGATTGACCGTGACAGTGCCTATGAGCGGCTGCGGGCCAAGGCGGAAAAGGCCGCGCGCGACGCGTCGGACGCCGAGGCGGAAGAGCAGCGCAAGGTTGACGCCGACCGCGAGTTCGAGCGGGCAAGGCGGTATGACGGCAAGGGCTATGAGGCCCCGAAAAAGACCTCCAGCCGGTCGGATTCGATCGGCACGGCATTTGCCAAGTCCTTTGCCCGGCAGCTTGGCACCAAGTCGGGGCAGGCGATCATCCGGGGTGTTTTGGGGTCGATCTTCGGCAAGCGTTAGGCGTTGAGCGGCATCCCGTAATCGTTATAGTGCCTGCAAATCGCAGGGAGGAAACGATGAAGAGGTCGCGTATCAACGAGATCATGGCGGCGGCGGACGACATGATCCGGCACTACGGCTTTGTGTTGCCACCGTTTGCCTATTGGTCGCCCGACGAGTTCAAAGCGCGTACGGATGCGCGGCGGATTGTCGATGCCCGCATGGGTTGGGACATCACCGACTACGGGCAGGGCGATTTCGACAAGCTGGGGCTGTTTCTGTTCACCCTGCGCAACGGCCAGCTGGCCGACCTGAGGCGCGGCGGCGGCATGTGCTATGCAGAAAAGCTGCTGATCTCGCGACAGGATCAGCTTTCGCCAATGCACACCCATGTCATCAAGGCCGAGGATATCATCAATCGGGGCGGGGCGACGCTGGTGATCGAACTCTTTGGCTCGGATGACGCGGGCCACTGCGCGCCTGACCGGGGCGGCGTTGTGTTGTGCGACGGGATTTCGCGGCCTTACGGTCCGGGCGACAAGCTGAAACTCGCGCCCGGCGAAAGCGTGACGTTGATGCCGGGGGATTGGCACGCGTTCTGGGGCGAGGGCGGTGACGTGCTGATCGGCGAGGTGTCGACGGTGAACGACGATCTGACCGACAACATCTTTCGAGAGCCGATTGGCCGGTTTGCCGAGATAGACGAGGACGTGGTGCCAACGCATCTGTTGGTCAGCGATTACGACCGCTGGCTGTAGCGCGCTGGACCGATAGAAAAGGGCGCGAGGTGATCCTCGCGCCCTTTTTCGTTGGTGTGCCTGTCAGGGCGTGGCTTTGCCGACGGGGCAGGTGCCATTGACCAAGGGCACTGTGCAGGCCGGGATCGGGTCCGCAGCGGGGGCGGCTGCCGGGGCTGGAGTCACGGCTGGTGCTACCGCCGGGGTGACCGCAGCGGGAACCACTGCCGCTGGTGCCGCGAGCAGTTCAGGATCAAGCGCGGGTGGCGCGGGAAGCGGCGGCAGAGCAACTTCGACCGGCGCAGGCTTTTTCTTCACGGCTGGCGGTTTGGGGATGTAGAGGCCCTTTGGCATCTCGCCCGAAGCGGTCAGAACGATCACCTTCTCAGCGCCTTTTACGCGGTTGTAGAGGTCGATCACGTCCTGGTTGATCATGCGGATGCAGCCCGACGAGGCGTTGCGGCCGATCGAGTTCCATTCCGGCGTGCCGTGGATCCGGTAGCCGTAATCGACGCCGTTCGACTGCAGGTAAATCGCGCGTGCGCCCAGCGGGTTGGTCGGGCCGCCGGGTTGACCCTTTTCCCATTTCGCCAATTCGGGCTTGCGCTCGATCATCTCTTTCGGCGGGGTCCAGGTTGGCCACGGTTTCTTTTCGGCCACCACCGCTTCGCCCGACCATTCAAAGCCAGCCTTGCCTACCGCGATGCCGTAGCGGATCGCCTTGCGCTGATTCAGGATATAGTAGAGCAGGCGCTTTGACGGGTCGATGATGATGGTGCCGGGCACCTGTTCGGATGCGTAGTCAACGACCTGACGGCGGTAGGTTTCGGGGATCTTTTCGACCGGCAGTGCAGGGATCTGGATGCCGGCGTCCATCGACGCGACGTAGACGTTTTCCTCGGCCTTGGGCAGGGGCGGCTGGCCAGATGTGGCGGTCGACAGCGTCGGGTCGACGCAGGCGCTCAGGGCGAAAAGCGCCAGCGCCGCCAGTGCGGCGGTGCCCTTGCGGTGAAGTTGGAAAGTCAGGTCACGCATTCAATGGCTCACTTGTTCAATTGCCGCGACGGCGTCGTCGCGGAGTCGCTTTAAGCGGACGGTAAACCAGGTGCCGCGCTCCGTCAAAGGGGCTGGGGCGTTTTTGCGGGTTAGAGCGTGGTTCGCACCTGCCAAAGTTCGGGAAAAAGCTGAACGTCGAGCATTCGGCGCAGGTAGGCCACGCCAGAGGTGCCGCCGGTGCCGCGTTTGAAGCCGATCACGCGTTCCACCGTGGTGACGTGGTTGAAGCGCCAGCGGCGGAAATAGTCTTCGAAGTCGACGAGCTTTTCGGCCAGCTCGTAAGCCTGCCAGTGGGTCGTGGGGTCGCGGTAGACGATCTCCCAGGCGGCAAGGACGCCGGCGTTGGCTTCCCACGGTTGGCGAAGGTCGCGGGTGAGAACTTCGGGCGGAATCGGCAGGCCGTGGCGGGCAAGGTGGCGGAGGGCTTCGTCGTAAAGCGAGGGGCGGGCAAGCTCGGCCTCGAGTTTTGCGGTCAGGTCGGGGCGGTGGGCGTGGGGGCGCAGCATGGAGAGGTTGCGGTTGCCGACGGCGTATTCGATCAGCCGGTATTGCCAGGACTGGAAGCCGGAGGATTGGCCGAGGTCCCCCCGGAAGTGGGTGTAGTCGGACGGGGTCATGGTGCGGAGGACATCCCAGGAGTTGTTCAACTGTTCGAAGATGCGGGCGATCCGGGCGAGCATCTTGAACGCCTCGGGGGCGCGGTCTTCGGCGATCGCGCGGCGGGCGGCGTCAAGTTCGTGGAGGGCGAGGCGCATCCAAAGTTCGGAGGTCTGGTGCTGGATGATGAAGAGCATCTCGTCGTGGGCGGTGGTCAGCATGGCTTGCGCACCGAGGATCTGGTCGATCCTGAGGTAATCGCCATAGCTCATGCGGCCGTCGAAGGACATTTCGGCGCCGTCGGTTTCCGGGTTGAAGGGGCAGGTGGTCATGGCTCTCTCTCTCTTTCCTATGGGGGCAGGTCAGGACGAGGGCGTGACCTTTGCGGAGAGGACCGAGACAGCACCCATGCGGCGCCAGACGGCGGCCCAGCCGGAGGGGAGGCAGTCGAGCGGTGTGTCCCACCGTGGGACATTTTGCGCACCTTTTGATATCAAGGGTTTGCCCGGTTGGGTTAAGGATTTGGCAAGGTTTGACGGCATCTGGCGATGATGCGCCCGATGCGAGGTTTTGGGAAGTGGCTGTGGCGTCACGCGGCGGCCACGGCGTCAACCTCGACCAGAAGGGCGGGCGAGGCGAGGCCTGCGACGATAAGAAGGGTGGCTGCCGGGGCCGGGGCGTCACCAACCCAGGCATCGCGGCGGGCGCGGTAGATGCTGACCGCCTCGGGGGAGTTTTCGGTGAGATAGATGGTGATCTTCATCAGGTTTGCACGGCCCATTCCGGCCGCAGCAAGGGCGGTGTCGACGTTGGCGAGCGCCGCGTCAAGCTGCGCCGCCAGCCCTTCGGCCACCTTGCCATCCGGCAGAGTGCCGATCTGACCGGAGATTTCCAGACGTCGGGTGGTGTTTTCGGCCAGCGCCAACTGGTTGTAGCGCGAGGCGGGTTTCGGCATCGTGTCCGGCGTCCAGAGCTTGATCATCACGTTACCTTTGCGCGTTTCTTGAACTGGGGTTTGTCCCATGTTCCGTATTCCATGATCTTGGCAAGGGTGTTGACGGCGCGAGCGACATCATCCTCGTCGATGAAGAGGGGGGTAAAGCCGAAGCGCAGGATATCGGGCGCGCGGAAGTCGCCGATCACGCCCTCGGCGATCAGGTTTTGCATGATGGCGTAACCTTCGGGGTGGCGGAATGACACCTGAGAGCCGCGCATCATGTGCGAGCGCGGGGTGGCGAGGGTGAGGCCGGTGGTGCGGGATTCGACGCCCTTGATGAACTGGTCTTGCAGGCGGAGCGATTGCGCGCGGAGGTCGGTGAGGCTGACCTGATCCCAGACGATCGAGCGCGGCCTCGAGTGCTGCGAGTTGCAGGACGGGCGGTGTGCCGACGCGCATCCGTTCAACGCCCGCGCCGGGGCGGTAGTCGAGATCGAAGGCAAACGGGGATTCGTGGCCAAGCCAGCCGGACAGCGCGGGGCGGGCGACATCGTGGTGACGGGGGGCGACGTAGATGAAGGCGGGGCCACCGGGGCCGGAGTTGAGGTATTTGTAGGTGCAGCCGACGGCGAAATCGGCCTTCGCGCCGGCCAGATCGACCGGGAAGGCACCGGCGGAGTGGGCGAGATCCCAGACCGTCAGCGCGCCCATCTCATGCGCGCGGCGGGTGATGTCGGCCATGTCGTGCTTGCGGCCGGTGCGGTAGTCCACCTCGGTGATCAGGGTCACGGCGACGGTGTCGTCGATGTGGGACATGATTTCTTCGGGCGCGACGGTTTTCAGACGATACTGGCCGCCGAGCGTGCGCACGAGCCCTTCGGCGATGTAAAGGTCGGAGGGGAAGTTGCCGGTGTCGGACAGGATCACGCGGCGCTTTGGGTTCATCTCCAACGCCGAGGCGAGGGCCTGGTAGACCTTGATCGACAGGGTGTCGCCCATCACGACGGTGCCGGGGGCCGCGCCGATGAGTTTGGCGATGCGGTCACCGATGCGGGCGGGCTGGTCCATCCATCCGGCCTTGTTCCAGCCGGTGATGAGGAGTTCGCCCCATTCCGCCTCGACCGCCTTGGCGACGCGCGCGGGTGCGGTCTTCACCATTGGTCCAAGCGAGTTGCCGTCAAGGTAGACGACACCTTCGGGCAGGTGGAAAAGGTGCTTTGTCGCGGCGAAATCGGTGGTCATCGGGTGTCCTTCGGGTTTCAGCCGTTATGGCGGGGAGATGGTAAAATTTCAAGCTTGAAATGATTGAGGGCGCTTGCAGCGCAGGGGCTGCGGCGGCTAGACCGGGACGGGGGGATCGGCGATGCGCAAGGTGATGGAGTGGGTCGACCTGCCGCCGGTCTGGCTGATCGGGCATCTGGCACTGGCTTGGTCAATTGGCGCGCTGATGCCGCCCGTCATCGGCGAGGCGGGGCGGTGGATCGGTAGCACGGTCGGGCTGGCCGGGGTTGGGCTGATGGTGGCGGCGGTCGTGCAGATGGTGGCGCTGCGAACGACAGTGATCCCGCGGCGCACCCCATCGGCGCTGGTCACGACAGGCGTATTCGGATGGTCGCGCAACCCCATCTATCTGGCGGATGCGCTGATCCTGACCGGGGCGATCCTGTGGTGGGACGCGGTGCCGGCGCTGCCTTTGGTGGCGAGCTTCGTGTCGGTGATCACAGCGAGGTTCATTCGTGACGAGGAAGCGCGGCTGACGGCGGGTTTCGGGCCGGAGTTTGATCTTTGGGCGGGGCGGGTGCGGCGCTGGTTCGGGCGCAGATAGGCTGTGCGCTGGCTCACAATGTAGGGTTTGAAATATTGTTGCGCGGTGTTAAGTCGAAACGGACATTTTGCGGCTGTCGCCTTGGTGAACGGTCGAAGAAAGCGGGGGAAAACGGGTGAAGATCGGCGCACTGACAGAGATATTCGCGGGCGAAAACCGGGTGGCGATGACGCCCGACAGCGCGCTGCAACTGGTGAAGCTGGGCCATACGGCCTGCGTTCAGGCCGGAGCCGGGGCGAAGGCCGGGTTTTCGGATGCGCTTTATGCGGCGGCGGGGGTGGAGGTGTTGCCGAACGCGGCGGCGGTGGTCGATGCGGCGGACGTGATCGTCAAGGTGCGCGGGCCCGAAGCAGGCGAATTGGCGGCGATGCGGGACGGGCAGACGCTGATCAGCTTTTTCTGGCCGGCGCAGAACGCGGATTTGCTGGACGCGGCGGCAAAGAAAAGCCTGACCATCGTGGCGATGGACATGGTGCCGCGGATTTCGCGCGCGCAGAAGATGGACGCGCTGTCGTCGATGGCGAACATTGCCGGCTACCGTGCGGTGATGGAGGCGGGCAACAACTTTGGCCGCTTCTTCACGGGGCAGGTGACGGCGGCGGGCAAGGTGCCGCCGGCGAAGGTGCTGATCGTGGGGGCGGGCGTTGCGGGGCTGGCGGCGATCGGGACGGCGGTATCGCTGGGCGCGATCGTGCATGCGTTCGACGTGCGGCCCGAGGTGGCCGAGCAGATCGAATCGATGGGGGCGAACTTCGTGTTCCTTGAGTTCGAGGCGACGCAGGACGGAGCGGCGACTGGCGGCTATGCGGCACCTTCGTCCCCCGAGTTCCGCGAAAAGCAACTGGCGAAGTTCCGCGAGCTGGCGCCGGAGATGGATATCGTCATCACCACCGCTTTGATCCCCGGACGGCCCGCGCCCAAGCTGTGGACCGAGGATATGGTCCGGATGATGAAGCCGGGCTCGGTGATCGTGGATCTGGCGGCGGAGCGGGGTGGCAACTGCGACCTGACGGTGCCGGACCAGAAGATCGTGACCGACAATGGCGTGACCATCGTCGGCTACACCGATTTCCCAAGCCGGATGGCGGCGCAAGCCTCGACGCTGTATTCGACCAATATCAGGCACATGCTGACCGACCTTACGCCGAAGAAAGACGGCGTGATCGCGCACAACATGGAAGACGACGTGATCCGGGGCGCGACGGCGGCGCATCTGGGGGCGGTGACCTATCCGCCGCCACCACCGAAGATCGCGGCGATTGCGGCGGCGAAACCGAAGCCGAAGGTCGTTGAACTGACCCCGGTGGAGCGGCGCGCGCAGGAGGTGGCGGCGTTCAAGGCGCAGACGCGCAATCAGGTGGCACTGTTGGCGGTGGGCGGCGGGCTGATGCTTCTGGCGGGGCTGTATGCGCCGGCGAGCTTCATGAGCCACTTCATCGTGTTCGTGCTGGCGGTCTTCGTGGGGTTCCAGGTGATCTGGAACGTCTCGCATTCCTTGCACACGCCGCTGATGGCGGTCACGAACGCGATCTCGTCGATCATCATCCTTGGCGCGCTGATGCAGATCGGGTCGGGGTCTTGGCTGGTCGTGATCCTCGCGGCAGCCTCGGTCTTCATGGCCGGGATCAACATTTTCGGTGGCTTCATGGTCACCCGGCGCATGCTTGCCATGTTCCAGAAGTCGTAAGGGGCGCGTCATGGATTACGGATTCACCACGGCGGCCTACGTCGTTGCAGCGGTTCTTTTCATCCTGTCTCTGGGCGGGTTGTCGGGACAGGAAAGCGCCAAGCGCGCGGTGTGGTACGGGATTGCCGGCATGGCGCTGGCGGTCGCGGCCACCTTGTACGGGCCGGGGGCCGGCAACTGGCCGATCAGCCTTGTGATGATCGCGGTGGGCGGCGCCATCGGCTGGGTCGTGGCGCAGCGGGTGCAGATGACCGAGATGCCGCAACTGGTGGCGGCGATGCACAGCCTTGTCGGCCTTGCGGCGGTGTTCATCGGGTTCAACACGCATCTTGAACTGGTGCGCGTGCTGGCGATGGATGAAGCGGCGCGCGCGGCGCTGGACGGCTTCGCCGCCGTGGTCGCGCACAAGACGGGGGTGGAGGTCACCATCCTGCGGGTGGAAACCTTCCTTGGCATCTTCATCGGGGCTGTCACCTTTACCGGGTCGGTCATTGCTTATGGCAAGCTGGCAGGCAAGGTCGACGGCAAGGCCAAAAAGCTGCCGGGCGGCCATGTGCTGAACGCGTCGGCCGCGATCCTGTCGGCGGTGATGCTGGCGGTGTATCTGCAAAGCGGGTCGTCGCTGGCGCTGATTGCGATGACGCTGGCGGCGTTGTTCATCGGGTACCACCTGATCATGGGGATCGGCGGGGCGGACATGCCGGTCGTGGTGTCGATGCTGAACAGCTATTCCGGCTGGGCGGCGGCGGCGATTGGTTTTTCGCTGTCGAACGACCTTCTGATCGTGGTTGGCGCGCTGGTCGGTTCTTCGGGTGCGATCCTGTCTTACATCATGTGCAAGGCGATGAACCGGTCGTTCATATCGGTGATCCTTGGGGGATTTGGTGGCACCACCGGTCCGGCGATGGAAATCGCGGGCGAGCAGATTGCGATTGATACCGAAGGTGTGGCGGCAGCGCTGAACGATGCCGACACCGTCATCATCATTCCGGGTTACGGGATGGCCGTGGCGCAGGCGCAGCAGTCGGTATCGGAATTGACGCGCAAGCTGCGGGCCAAGGGCAAGACCGTGCGCTTTGCCATTCATCCGGTGGCCGGGCGTCTGCCGGGGCACATGAACGTGCTTCTGGCCGAGGCGAAGGTGCCTTACGACATCGTGCTGGAGATGGACGAGATCAACGAGGATTTCCCCAACACCGACGTGGCGATCGTGATCGGGTCGAACGACATCGTGAACCCGGCGGCACAGGAAGACCCCAACAGCCCCATCGCGGGGATGCCGGTTCTGGAATGCTGGAAGGCCAAGCAGGTGTTTGTCAGCAAGCGCGGCCAAGGCACGGGCTATTCGGGCATCGAAAATCCGCTGTTCTACAAGGAGAACACGCGGATGTTCTACGGCGACGCGAAGAAGAGCCTCGATGCGTTGTTACCGTTGATCGACTGACAAACCGGCAGGACGGGCATTATTTGCCCATCCGCCTTGGCGCGGGTGCAACACCCCCGCGGCTTACGCATGTATTGCGGCAATTTTCTGGAAGCGGGCCGTGCGGCGGCCTAGGTTGCGGGCAAGACAAAGGAATCTGACAGTCATGCCCCCGATCCCCGACCATCCGCAGCGCTATGCCACCGTCAACGAGCTGCATGCGCGGCCGTTTCCCGCGTTGGAGGCGCCGTGCACGGCGGTCTATGTGGCGATCAAGCAGCCGGTTGGGGCGGCGAACCGCGACCGGGGGTTGGACCGGGCGCATCTTCTGGCCCTGCTGGACCGGCACGCAAGCGCGCATCCGCAGCCGGAGGCCACGCATTTTTCCGGGCCGATCGGGCGGTCGGACGTGAAGTGGGAAAGCCATACCGAATTCGTGACCTATTCGGCCTTTACGCCGGGCCTGTCGCGGCGGCCGTTTGATCCGGCGGATGCGGAGGTGTTTCCCGAAGACTGGCTGGCCGCTGCGCCGGGCAAGCGGCTGACCTCGGTTCTGATCCGGGTGGAGGTGATGCCGGCGGACGAGGACGAGGTTTTGACCAAGCTGGAGGATTGGTTCGTGCCGGAAAGCCTGGCCGTCAGCCGCGTGGTGGACGGGGCGGCGATCATCGCGGGCGATTTCCGGATCGACCCGGCGGGGCACATGCGGTTTGCGGTTTTCGTGCGGCACGGCACCGGGGCACGGCGGATCGGGCGGATCGTGCAGCGGCTGTGCGAGATCGAGACCTATCGCGGCATGTCGATGCTGGGGCTGATGCGGTCACGCGAGTTGTCGTCGCGGCTGAATGCGCTGGACCCGAAGCTCTCGGCGCTGGTGTCTGGCCTTGACAGCGCGGAGCCTTCGCCCGAGGCGGCGCTGCACGAGTTGCTGACCATCTCGGCCGAGTTGGAGAGTCTGGCGGTGCAGTTTTCGTTCCGGTTTGGGGCGACCTGGGCCTATGAGGCGATTGTCACCCAGCGGATCGAGGTGCTGCGCGAGGAGCGGGTGCAGGGGCGGCAGACGTTCGGCGAGTTCATGATGCGGCGCTATGATCCGGCGATGCGGACGGTGAAATCGGCGGAAGGCCGGTTGCAGGGGATGGCCGAGCGGGCGCAGCGGGCGGCAGAGCTGTTGCGCACGCGGGTCGATGTGGAACGCTCGGCGCAGAACCAGAAACTGCTGGAATCGATGGACCAGCGGGCTGATCTGCAACTGCGGTTGCAGCGCACGGTCGAAGGTCTGTCGGTGGTGGCGATCAGCTATTACGCGGTGAACCTTGCGGCCTACCTGATAAAGCCGCTTGCAGGCCAGGTGGACCTATCGCAAGGCGCTGTGATGGCGATCCTTACGCCGGTCGTGGTGCTGGGCGTCTGGGCCTTGG
This sequence comes from uncultured Alphaproteobacteria bacterium, assembly GCA_963822435.1. Classification (GTDB taxonomy): domain Bacteria; phylum Pseudomonadota; class Alphaproteobacteria; order Rhodobacterales; family Rhodobacteraceae; genus JAUYQR01. The sequence goes on along the minus strand of CAWGHN010000004.1, from coordinate 718,065 downwards.
TGCACCGCATCCGGAACACGCTGCATTGACCGAGTGACGGTTTTGCGCCGAAAGGGACCTCACCGACCGCGGATGCGGGGGTCGAGCGCGTCGCGCAACCCGTCGCCGATGTAGTTCACGCTGAGGACGGTCAACGAGATGGCGAGGCCCGGCCAGATCACGCGTTCGGGGTAGACTTGCATGTATTGCAGGCCGTCGAACAGCAGGCGACCCCAGGTCGGGAAATCGGGTGGGAAGCCGAGGCCGAGGAACGACAGCACCGATTCCGTGATGATCGCTTCGGCCACGCCGAGGGTGGCGGCCACCATCACCGGTGAGACCACGTTCGGCAGGATGTGACGCAGGATGATGCGCCGTGGCCGCGCGCCGATGGAGCGGGCGGCAAGGACGTACTCGCGTTCCTTCAGCGTCAGCACCTCGCCCCTGACGATACGGGCGGTGGCCATCCAGGAGGTGATGCCGATGGCGAACACAATGAGGGCGAAGGCGCCAAGCTCGGGCCCGATCACGGAGGCGATGCGGTCGCGAAACAGCATGACGAGCACGAGGAGAAGCGGAATCAGCGGCAGCGCAAGGAACATGTCGGTCAGGCGCATCAGCGGGCCTTCGAAGCGGCGGTAGTAGCCTGCGACGACGCCGATCAGCGTGCCGAACACGATGGCGATCAGCATTGCCACCAGACCGACGGCAAGCGAGATGCGCCCCGCCAGCATCATCCGCGACAGCATGTCCCGGCCAAGCTGATCGGTGCCCAGGGGGAACCGCAGGGACGGGCCTTGATTCTTCAGACGGATCGCCTCGGCCACCTTCAGTTTTTCCGGCACCCAGACGAGGGGGCCGATCAGGACGAAGAGGATCAGCAGACCAAGCACGACGAGGCCGAACACCGCGCCCTTGTGGCTGCGGAACTGTTGCCAGATTGCCCGGTTCTGGCTGACCGGCTTTGGCATGGCGGCGTCAGTCATAGCGGATCCTCGGGTCGAGAAGGCCGTAGAGCACATCGGCGATCAGGTTGAAAAGCACGATCAGCACGGCAAAGATGAAGGCGAGGGTTTGCACCATCGGGATGTCGTTGGCATGGATCGCGCCAATCAGGGCGGCACCGATGCCGTTCACGCCAAAGAGGTTTTCGGTGATGATCGCGCCGCCGAAGATCGACGGGATGCCAAGGGCGATGACGGTGATCACCGGGATCAGCGAGTTGCGCAAGACGTGTTTCAGGACCACGGTGCGTTCGCTCATGCCCTTGGCGCGGGCGGTGCGGACGTAATCCATCGCCATGTTGTCAAGCATGGACGAGCGCATGTAGCGGCTGATCGCGGCGGCGTTGGCAAGACCGAGGGTCATCACCGGCAGGGCCATCTGCTGGATCTGCTTGATGAAGCTGTCCCAATCGATGACCTGAAGCTGGGTGTCATACTTGGTCGGGAACCAACCGAGCCAGACGGCGAAGATGATGATGAAAAGCGTGCCGGAAAAGAAGGTGGGCACCGAAAAGCCGATCATCGCAAACAAGGTGCCGCCCTGATCGAACAGCGAATACTGGCGGTAGGCGGAATAGATGCCGATCGGCAGGGCGATGAGGATGCCGACAAGGTAGGCGGTGCCGATCACGGTCAGCGTCTGCGGCAGGCGCTGGCCGATGATGGTGAAGACCGGGCTGCGCGACTGCCACGAGAGGATGCGTTGTTCGCCCTCGGCCAAGGTGGTGCCGAACCAGCCATCGAAGAGGGTGGCGGGCTCCACCCAGAAGAACTGCCGGAGCCAGAGGAAATAGCGCACGAAAACCGGCTGATCGGCACCAAGCGCCTCGATCATGCGCTGGCGCACGTCGGGGGGCACGGTCAGGGGAATTTCGGACATCGGCGAGCCGGGGGCCAGATCGACCAGAAGGAAGATCACAAGCGATATCGCCAGCAGGGTTGGAATGGCCAGCAACAGCCTGCGAAGCGTGAAGGTAAGCATGCGCGGCGACGCCTTGGGTTCAGGGAAAATCAGGAAAAGGCAGCGGGGCCGGATGACCGGCCCCGCCAGAGAGGTTACTTCACGCGGAACCAGTCAGCGACGTTCCACAGTTCCGAGTCCCAGGCATTGATCTGGACGCCGCCCAGAGCGTTGGAATGGGCCGACAGGGTGCCGCGGTGCACCAGCGGAACCACGATCATGCTGTCTTTCGTCACCATGTCGTTCAACTGCTTGGCGATGGTCTGACGTTCGGCCACATCGGTGGTCTGGGTCAGCTTGGCGTGCAGTTCGTCATACATCGGGTCGCAGAAGCGGTTGATGTTTTCGCCCTGCCAGCCATTTTCCGGTGTCGGTGCGTTCTTGCACTGATACTGGCCCAGATACGTTTCCGGATCGGGGTTGTCGGAGTTGTTGGCATACATCTCGACGTCGGCGTAGAACTTCTGGAAGGTGTCCGGCGAGCCGGGGTCACCACCGAAGAACACGCCCGGATCGATGGCCTTCAGCTCGACTTCGACGCCAAGCTCGGTCCACCAATCCTTGATCAGCGCCTGGAAGTCCTGACGGATCGGGTTGACGGTGGTCTGATAGAGGATCGACAGTTTCTTGCCGTCCTTGTCGCGGATGCCGTCACCATCGCTGTCCTTCCAGCCGGCTTCGTCCAGCAGCGCCATTGCGCCGGGCATGTCTTGCGCAATGCAGCCTTCGTTGTCCGAAGCCCAGGCGTCAGGCGACGGGATCACGTTGCAGGTGGGGCGGCCGCCGGCGCCGTAGCCGACTTCGACCAGGATCGAACGGTCGATGGCCTTGGACAGGGCGGTGCGCACCTTGATGTCCGACAGGATCGGATGGGGGTGCTTGGCGGTTGCGCGTTCACCTTCGGGCAGGTCCGCCGAGGGGTCGGTGGTGTTCATCTCGAGACGTTCGACAAGCGTGCCGAAAGCCACGACGAACTGGCCCTTGCCGGCGGCGGACATCGCAGCCTGGCTGTCCGGCGGGATCTGGGTGTTCCAGGCGTAATCGAATTCGCCGGTTTCCATCACGGCGCGGGCCGAACCTTCGGCATCGCCGCCGCCCTTGATCACGGCGCTTGCGAAGGCCGGTTTGGCCGGATCACGGTAGTTTTCGTTCATCGCCATCGACACGGTGTCGTTGACGGTGAAGCCGGTGACCTTGAAGGGGCCGGTGCCGATCGGCATGTTGTTCTGATCGGTGCAGGTCGGAGCCGCAGCGCCGACGCAGGCGGCGAACTGGGCCTTTTGCAGAACCGGCGACAGCGCGCCGACGAAGGCGGTGTAGGGGTTCGGTTTCGGGCCGGAGAAGGTGACCTTGATGGTCGACGGATCGACCGCCTCGACCGATGTCACGCCTTCGTATTTGGTGGCTTGGGCGCAGCCGCCGGCCGGATCGGTGCAATACTGCCAGGTGAAGACCGCATCATCGGCGGTGACCGGGGTGCCGTCGGACCACTTGAGATCGGGCTGCAGTTTCCAGGTGATCGAGGTCAGGTCTGCGGAAATGCCGCCATTTTCGATGGTCGGGATTTCGGCGGCAAGCTTTGTGACGAGGTTGCCATCGGGATCGAGGCCGGCCAGCGGCTCCAGCACCATCGACGAGGCGTAGATGTCCTTGGTGCCACCCGACAGGTAGGGGTTCATGATCGACACGGCTTGCGGGAAGGTGAGCTTCACCTCGCCGTCGGTGCCGCGTTCGGCAAAGGCGGCGGGCGCCCATGCCATCACGGCTGCTGCGCCCAGGAGGGCGGTTCTGAGTTTCATTGCAGTTCTCCTTGTTGGTTACGCTCGTTGACCTCGGGTGCGCCGGTTGATCCGGCGGCGGTGTGTTGATCGAAAAGGTGGCAGGCGACGAACCGGCCCGGTTCCACCTGACGCAATGCGGGGTCTTCCACGCGGCAGCGGTCGAAGACCTTGGGGCAGCGGGTGCAGAAGTTGCAGCCCAAAGGCGGGTTTGCCGGGGATGGCACGTCGCCCTTGAGGATGATGCGCTTGCGGGTGGCGGCGCGGACCGGATCGGGTTCGTTGACCGCCGAGAGCAGCGCCTCGGCGTAAGGGTGCAGCGGGCGGGAATAGAGCGCGTCGCGGGGAGAAAGCTCGGCGATCTTGCCCAGATACATCACGGCGACACGGTCGGCGATGTGGCGGACCATCGACAGATCATGGCTGATGAAGAGGTAGGTCAGGCCAAAGCGTTCCTGCAGGTCTTCCAGCAGGTTCACCACCTGCGCCTGGATCGACACGTCAAGGGCGGCGATGGGTTCGTCACAGACGATGAACTTGGGGTTCAGGGCCAGCGCGCGGGCGATGCCGATGCGCTGGCGCTGGCCGCCGGAAAATTCGTGCGGGAAGCGGCTGGCGAAACGGCGGTTGAGGCCGACGGCGTCCATCAGTTCGTAGACGCGTTCCAGTTTCTTCGCATCGGTCCAGTCGGTGTGTTCGTCGAGCGGTTCGGAGATGATGCGGGCCAGTGTCATGCGCGGGTTGAGGCTGGCTTGCGGGTCTTGAAACACCATCTGCATGGTCGGGCGTTTCTTGCGCAGCGCCTCGGGCGGGAGGCTTGCCACATCCTCGCCGTCGATCACCACCTTGCCGGCGGTGACTTCGTAAAGCCGCAGCAGCGCGCGCCCGACGGTGGATTTGCCACAGCCGCTTTCGCCGACAAGGCCGAGGGTTTCACCGGCCTGAATGTCGAAGCTGACACCATCGACCGCCTTCACGTCGCCCGAGTGGCGGCGGAAGATGCCGCTGTAGATCGGGAAATGCATCTTGAGGTCGGTGACCTGCACCAGCGGTTTCGGGGTGGCGTCAAGCATGGGCAACCTCGGACAGCGCGGCGGGGGCGGGCGCGGACCAGTGGCAGGCGACATCGTGACCTTGGCCGACGGGCGCGCCGTCCACGGCGCGGCGGGGCGGGTTCACCCGGTCGCAGGTGTCGAAACGGTATTCGCAACGGTCGCGGAACGGGCAGGCGGCGGGGGCCGCGGTCATGATCGGGGGCTGGCCCTCGATCACCTTGAGGCGTGTCTCACGCGGGCCGGAAATCGCGGGAATCGTCTTCAGCAGGGCGCGGGTGTAGGGGTGCTGCGGGTTGGCGAACAAGTCGCGGACCGGGGCCTGTTCGACAACCTGGCCACCATACATCACCATCACCCGGTCGGCGATGCCGGCGATGACGCCAAGGTCATGGGTGATCCAGATGATCGCCATGCCAAGCTTCTGGCGCAGTTCCTTGACCAGTTCGAGGATCTGGGCCTGAATCGTCACGTCAAGCGCGGTGGTCGGCTCATCGGCAATCAGCACGTCGGGGTCGCAGGCAAGCGCAATGGCGATCATCACGCGCTGGCGCATTCCGCCGGAAAACTGGTGCGGGTAGGCGGAGAGGCGGTTTTTCGCATCCGGGATGCCGACAAGTTCCAGAAGGTCGATCGCGCGGGCCTCGGCCTGCTTTTTCGACATCTTCATGTGCTTGATCAGCGGTTCCATGATCTGGTTGCCCAGCGTGAACACCGGGTTGAGCGAGGTCATCGGATCCTGGAACACGAAACCGACCTTGGCGCCGCGCACCGAGCGCAGTTCGTCTTGGCTGATGTGCAGAAGGTCGCGGCCGTTCAGCATCACCGTGCCACCGCGCACATCGGCAGGAGGCGAGGGCAGAAGGCCGATCAACGACATCATGGTCACGGATTTGCCCGAGCCGCTTTCGCCGACAACGCCCAGCAATTCACCCTTGCCGAGGTGAAAGCTGACATCGTTGACCGCGTGAATCTCGCCGCCACGGGTGCGGAAAACGGTCTTGAGGCCCTTGACGTCAAGGACGGGCACGGCCCGATCGGGCATTCAACACTCCCCGTGTTGTTTCTTAGTTATTGTTATGCTTGGCATTTCAGGGGTTGCGTCAATCAACGACCCCTGCTGCCTGCCAACTGTTCCCGATTTTTCTTCACCTATCAATCCCGTTTCGTTGCTGCATTCCATCGCAGATCGTCGGCATTCTGCAAGGTGGGTCGGTCAATCTGCCAGATATTGACATGGCCGGGCCACGGGATGAGGCTTGCCACAACATCTAGTCGGAAGGGCCGTGCTGCAATGAATACTCTGACGCCACGTCAGTTACTGGACAAACTGGTGAGTTTCCCGACGGTCAGTCGTGTGTCCAATCTTGATCTTGTCGACTGGCTGGAGGGCTACCTTGCCAGCCACGGAATCGCGGCGCACCGGTCGTGGAATGAAGACCGCACCAAGGCCGCGCTCTTTGCCCATGTCGGCCCATGGGAGGACGGCGCGGTGGTGCTGTCGGGGCATTCCGATGTGGTCCCGGTCGACGGGCAAGACTGGACCAGCGACCCCTGGACTGTGACGGAACGCGATGGGCGGCTGTACGGGCGGGGCACCTGCGACATGAAGGGGTTCGACGCGCTGGCGGTCTGGGCGCTGGTCGAGGCGCAGCGGCGCGGGGTGAAGCGGCCCTTGCAACTGGCCCTGTCTTACGACGAGGAAGTCGGCTGCACCGGCGCGCCGCCGATGATTGCGGCGATGCAGGGCGTTGTGCCGAAAGGGAAGGCGGTGGTGGTGGGCGAACCCAGCCGCATGGCACTGATCACCGGGCACAAGGGCGGCACCGGGTTTCATGTGCATGTGAAGGGGTTCGAGGTGCATTCGTCGTTGCTGCCCTACGGCGTGTCGGCGATCATGGAAGGTGCGCGGTTGATCCAGTGGGTGAACGACCAGAACGCGGCGATTCAGGCGCCGGTGCCTTCGGCGGTGGCGGCGATGTTCGACCCGCCCTTCACCACGATGCATGTGGGCATGATCGAGGGCGGCACGGCGCATAACATCACGGCAGGGGACTGCCGGTTTGCCATTGAAATGCGGGTGGTGCCGGATGACGACGAGGCCGCGCGGGTGGCGGCGGTGGAGGCCGAGGCCGCACGGCTGGATGCGGCGCTGAAGGCCAGGCGGCCAGAGGCGGGGGTGCATCTGGAAAAGTTCTTTGGCGTTCCGGCCTTGCGTCCCGAGGTGGATGGTGCCGCCGAGGCGCTGGTCCGGCGTCTGACGGGCAACAACGCCACGGGCGTTGTCAGTTACGGCACCGAGGCGGGGCAGTTTCAGGAGGCGGGGTATTCCGCCGTGGTCTGCGGACCGGGCGACATCGCACAGGCACATCAGGTGGACGAGTTCATCGAGGTGAGCGAATTTGAGGCGGGCCACGCCTTTATGGAGAGGTTGTTGCAGCATCTGGGGTGAATGTCCTGTGGTGCAGCCTGCCGGGGCGGCTGCATCGGAGGCAGGTCTTGCGCGCCAGCGTGAACCTTAGTGGCAATGACCGATCCGAAGCCGGGCAGGGGTCTTTGCCCCGAAATGGCGGCGTCAGCTTTACTTCGCCGGGCCGCCGGGCTACCCGTGCCCCCCTTTTGCGGAGCGTTCCATGACCCGTCTTGCCTGCGGCATCGACTTTGGCACCTCGAATTCGACGGTCGGGCTGGTGGATTCGGGCGGAGCGCGGCTGCTGGCGCTGGAGGACGGTTCGGCCACGCTGCCGTCGGCCGTGTTCTGGCAGACCGAAGGCGCGCCGCCGCTGTTCGGGCGGGCGGCGGTGGCGGCCTATCTGGAGGGCGACGAGGGGCGGCTGATGCGGGGGCTGAAATCCACGCTTGGGTCGGGGCTTATTCACGACAAGACGGCGGTCGGTGGCAGGGCGGTGTCGTTCCGCGAGGTGTTGGGGCGGTTCATCGGGCATCTGCGCGCCGCGCAGGTGGCCGCAGCACCGGAGTTGACCTCGGTGGTGCTGGGCCGCCCGGTGCATTTCGTGGACGATGACGCGGCGGCGGATGCGGCGGCCGAAGCGGTGTTGGCCGAGATCGCGCGGGACTGTGGCTGGCGCGAGGTGGCGTTTCAGTACGAGCCGATCGCGGCGGCCTTGCATTACGAACAGACGGCGGCGCGCGAGGAGTTGGTGCTGATCGTCGACATTGGCGGTGGCACGTCGGACGTGTCGGTGGTGCGGGTCGGGCCGGGGCGGGCGGAGTTGCCGGACCGGAGCGCGGATATCCTGGCCAATGACGGCATCCGGGCGGGCGGCACCGATTTTGACCGGCTGCTGAGCCTGGCCGAGGCGTTGCCGCATCTGGGGTATCTGGCGCCGACCAAGGGCGGCGGGACGATGCCGCGGCACTATTATCTGGACCTGGCGACGTGGCACCGGATCAATGCGCTTTACACCGCGCGGACGGCCAGTGACCTGAAGGCGCTGCGGCTGGTGGCGGAACGGCCGGAGCTGGTGGACCGGATGATGCGCGTGGTGGACGGACGGCATGGTCACGCGCTGGCGATGCGGGTGGAGGCGGCGAAGATCGCTCTGTCAGACACCGATGCCGTGCGGTTGCCGATGGTGGACCTGACCGGCGGGCCGAACCCGATGCTGCGGCGCGAGGGGTTCGAGGCAGCCGTGGAATGTCCGATTGCGCGGATCGGGGCGCTTCTTGCGCGGGTGCTGTTGGACGCAGGAGTGCCGGCGGACGCAATCGGCACCGCGTTCCTCACGGGCGGGTCGAGCCAGTTGCCGATCTTGCGGGCGACGGTGCAAGCCGCGCTTCCGGGGGCGGCGATTGCGACGGGGGACATGCTGGGATCGGTCGGGACCGGGCTGGCGCTGGAGGCGCGACGGCGGTTTGGCTAGGGCTTGCGAAGCCCCGACATTCGTATCAGGTTTGGTTGCAAAGGAGACCAGCCATGCCCCCGAAGAACCGATTTGCCGAACTGCTGCCCGAGATCACCGCGTGGCGCCGGGATTTCCACGCGCATCCGGAACTGTTGTTCGACGTGCAAAGAACGGCCGGCAAGGTTGCGGAATTGCTGCGGTCTTTCGGGTGTGACGAAGTTGTGGAAGGGATCGGCCGCACGGGCGTGGTGGGCGTGATCCACGGCAAGACGGATACGGCGGGGAAGGTCATCGGGCTTCGCGCCGATATGGACGCGCTGCCGATCATCGAGCAGACGGGGGTGCCTTACGCCTCGAAAACCCACGGCAAGATGCATGCCTGCGGGCATGACGGGCATACGGCGATGCTGCTGGGCGCGGCGAAGTATCTGGCGGAGACGCGGAACTTCGACGGCAAGGTGGTGCTGATCTTCCAACCGGCGGAAGAAGGTGGCGGCGGCGGGCGCGAGATGGTGCAGGACGGGATGATCACCCGCTGGGGCATTCAGGAAGTTTACGGGATGCACAACATGCCGGGAATTCCGGTCGGGCATTTCGCGATCCGGCCCGGGGCGATGATGGCGGCGGCGGACCAGTTTGAGATCACGGTGACGGGGAAGGGCGGTCATGCCGCGAAGCCGCATGATTGCGTCGATACGACGGTGGTGGCCGCGCATATCATCGTGGCGTTGCAGACCATCGCCAGCCGGAACGTGGACCCCTTGAAGCAGGTGGTGGTTTCGGTTTGCACGGTGCAGACTGACAGCACCGCGCACAACGTGATCCCGCAGGTGGTACAGCTGAAGGGCACGGTGCGCACGATGGACGCCAAGGTGCAGGATTTCGTCGAGACGCGGATCGCGCAGATCGTGGAGGGAACCGCGATGGCCCTCGGCGCGCGGGGCGATGTCGCCTATCACCGCGGCTATCCGGTGACGGTGAACGCGGCGGAAAACACCGACTTTGCCGCCGAGGTGGCGAAGGCGGTGTCTGGCCATGTAGATACCGACACCCCGCCGTTGATGGGGGCGGAGGATTTCAGTTTCATGCTGAACGAACGGCCGGGGGCCTATATCTTCCTCGGCAATGGCGACACGGCGATGGTGCATCACCCAGCCTACAATTTTGACGACAACGCGATTCCGTTTGGCGCAAGCTGGTATGCCGGGATGGCCGAAGCACGGATGCCGGCCGCATGATCGGGTTCTGGCTGGTGGCGGCGATCGCGGCGCTGCACGTCGGGATTCTGGTGCTGGAGATGTTCCTTTGGGAAGGGCCGATCGCCCGGCGGGCGTTCGGCACGTCAGAGGTGTTTGCGGCCAACACCAAGGTGATGGCGGCCAACCAGGGGCTTTACAACGGGTTCCTCGCGGCGGGGCTGATCTGGGCGCTGATTCTGGGGCTGCCGGGTGAGGGCTGGCAGGAGGCGGTGTTCTTCCTCGCTTGCGTGCTGGTGGCGGGGATTTATGGCGGGCAGACCGCCTCGCGGCGGATTCTCTATGTGCAGGGGCTGCCGGCGGCGCTGGCCCTGGTGGCGGTGCTGACCGGGTTTTGAGAAAATCCCTTGGTGACACGGCGGGCCGTGCTAGCCTTTGCGCAAAAGTGTTGGCCATTGCGCAAAAGAACTGGCCTTTGCCAAAACGGGGGGGATCAAGGATGCACAAAAGCCCGCTGCCGGATGTGGCGCTGCGCGATATCAGCGTGACGGAACGGTTCTTTGAAGGACTGGCGCGGGGGGCTGACCGGCCCATGATGATCGACGGCCCAACCGGGCTGGCCTTTACCGGCGCAGCGCTACGGCAGCGGATCGAGCGGCTGGCGGGAGGGCTTGTGGCGCGCGGTATCGGACCGGGATCGGTGATCGCGCTGATGGCGCCGAACATGCCCGATTACGCGGTGGTGTTTCATGCGGTGGCCTATGCTGGCGCGACGCTGACCACGATCAACCCGACCTACACCGCCCCCGAGGTGGCGCATCAGTTGCGGGATTCGGGTGCCACGGTCATGGTCACGATCCCCGCCTTCCTGCCGGTGGCGGAGGCGGGTTCTGCGGGCACGGGTGTCGCGCAGATCGTGGTGATCGGCGGGGCCGAGGGGCGCGAAAGCCTGGACGACCTGATGGGCGACCCGCTTATGGCGCAGGTTGCGGTCGATCTGGATACGCATGTGCAGGTGCTGCCCTATTCGTCGGGCACGACGGGGCTGCCAAAGGGCGTGATGCTGAGCCATCGCAACATGGTGGTGAACATTGACCAGTCGCTGGCACTTCTGGGTGTGCGCGAGGGGGAAACCACGGTCGCGTTCCTGCCGTTCTTCCACATTTACGGAATGAACGTGTTGATGAACACGTTTGTCGCCCACGGTGCGGCGATGGTCACCATGCCGCGGTTCGATCTGGAGGCGCTGTTGCGCCATATCCAGACGCACCGGGTGGAAAAGCTGTTGATCGCGCCGCCGGTGGCGATTGCGCTGGCCAAGCACCCGATGGTCGACCAGTTCGATCTGTCGTCGTTGCAAGTGGTGTTGTCGGCGGCGGCGCCTTTGGGGGCCGAGGTGTCCGACGCGCTGAGCCGACGGCTTGGAGCAAGCGTGATCCAGGGCTACGGGATGACCGAACTGAGCCCGCTGACCCACGTGGTGCCGCGCAACACGCCGCGCGCGGGGGCGGTGGGCATTACCGCGCCGAATACCGCGACGCGGATCGTCGATCCCGTCACCGGCAAGGATTGCGCGCCGGGCGAGGAGGGCGAGGTCTGGGTCCGGGGACCGCAGGTGATGATCGGCTATCACAACCGCCCCGAGGCGACGGCGGCGATGATCGAGGATGGCTGGCTGAAGACCGGCGATCTGGGGGCGGTCGATGCGGATGGTTATCTGTTCATCCGCGACAGGTTGAAGGAGCTGATCAAGGTCAAGGGGTTTCAGGTGGCCCCTGCCGAGGTCGAAACGCAGCTTCTGGGGGTGCCGGGGGTGGCGGATGCAGCGGTGATCGGCGTGCCGGACGACGAGGCGGGCGAGGTGCCGATGGCGTTCATCGTGCGCAGCCCGGAGTCCGAGGTCAGCGAGGCCGAAATACTGGCGGCGCTGGCGGGAAAGCTGGTGTCCTACAAGCTGCCACGCAGCATGGTCTTCATTGAGGCGGTGCCGAAATCGGCGTCGGGCAAGATCTTGCGGCGCATGTTGCGCGACCGGATCAAGGCGGCCTGAGGGTTGGCGCGCGCCCGGCGGCTTGGGTTGGGTGCGGGGCGGCGAACCGCCGCGCCCTGCCGATTGCAGTTATCGTCGCCTTTGCCGCGTGCTAGGATTGGGGCAAGTGTCCGGGGGGTGTCCGATGCTGACGCGCCGCATGTTTCACACACGGCTTTTGGCCAGCTTGTCGCTGGCTGCAGTGCCGGGGTTTGCCCTCGACATTGCCCTGTCGGCCCCGATGGGGGTGTCGACCGATGAGGTGTGGCTGAACCGTCTGACGTTCGGGGCAACGCCTGCGTCACGCGCCGCAATCGCGGCGATGGGGCGCACGGCGTGGCTTGACGACCAGTTGGACCGGGGCGTGTCGGACCCGGGGCTTGACGCGGCGCTGGCGGCGGCGCGGCTGCGCATTGCCTACGGCGCGGGGCAAGAAGGCGGCATCGCATGGGATGCGGTCGATGAATTTCGCCCGCTGGGGTATCTTGGCGCCCCCCCGAGCGACATGGTGCAACTGGCGGAGTATCGAGACGATGTCATCTTGAATTGGGCGCAACGGGTGCGGCCCAGCGAAGAGGTGATCGCGGCCAGCCTGATCCGGGCGGTCCATGCCGAGGCGCAACTGCGCGAAGTGATGACCCAGTTCTGGCACGAGCATTTCAGCGTGAATACAGACAAGGAGGTCGAGGTCGCGGCGTTCTTTCCGCTTTACGATGCGACCATGCGCCAGCATGCGTTTGGCAATTTTCGGGCGCTTCTGGGTGCGGTCGCGCGGTCGCCGTCAATGCTGTACTATCTGGACAATGACACCAACCGCGCCACGCCGGCGAACGAGAACTTCGCGCGCGAGCTGATGGAGTTGCACACTCTGGGAGCGGAAAACTATCTCAACGACCGCTACAGCCGCTGGGACGAGGTGCCGGGAGCGACCGAGGGGCTGGCGGACGGTTATCTGGATCTGGATGTCTACGAAGTGGCGCGGGCCTTCACCGGCTGGTCGGTGGGCGATTGGCGCGATCTGGGTGATGATCTGCGCGCGCCCGAGACGGGCGAAGTGCATTTCATCGCGGGATGGCACGATCCTTATCAAAAGCGGGTACTTGGGCGAGAGTTCCCGCCCAACCGTGGCCCGATGGTCGACGGCGACGAGGTGCTGGACATTCTGGCGCGGCATCCGGGCACGGCCCGCCATATCTGCCGCAAGATTGCCCGGCGGTTGTTGAGCGACGAGCCTGAGGCGGAGCTGGTCGCGCGGCTGGCGGAGGTGTTTCTGGCGGCCGTGGATGCGCCGGACCAGATCGCGCGGGTGGTTCGCGCGCTGGTGCTGTCGCCCGAATTCGAGGCGCCACCGGCCAAGGTGCGCCGGCCGTTCGAGGTGCTGGCAGGCCTTTACCGCGCGACGGGCGCCACGGTGATCACGACCGAGATCCTGTACCGGGGGCTTTTGGCGCGGGCGGGGTGGTGGCAGCATCGCTATAACCTCCCGACCGGCCACCCCGACCGCAGCCTGCCCTGGACCGGGGCGGGGACGCTGAACCGGATCGTCGATCTGGTGCTGGACGCGCATGAGGACTGGTTTGATGGTGCGACAGCCGATCTTGCCGCCGTGTTGCCCGGCGAAACGGCAGCGGCCTTTGTCAGGCGCCATGTGGCAGCCGTGGCACCGGCGCGCGAGGCGGAAATTGCCGCCGATGTGCTGCAGATGGTCGAGCGCCGGCCGACGTCGCCGATGGCCGGGGTGCCGGAGGACGAGCGCCACACCCTGGCCACGCAGGCAGTCGCCTTTGCCGCGCTGACCCCAGACTTCCTGTTGCGATAGGAGCGAAGCGATGCCGCGAGAGCCTGTTCTGGTGGTGGTGTTCCTGCGGGGGGGCGCAGACGGGCTATCACTGGTCTCACCGACCAGCGACCCCGACCTGATTGCCGCCAGACCGCCGAGCCTGCGGGTGCCGCGCGCGGGTGACGGGGCGGGGCGGGTGATCGCGCAGGAGGTGGCGGATGAGGATTTCCGCTTTCATCCGAATGCCGGGGCGCTGGCGGATCTCTATGATGCGGGTGATCTGACGCTGATCCATGCCGCCGGTCTATCGGAAGCCACGCGCAGCCATTTCGACGCCGAGATCCGGATCGAGCGCGGGCTGTTCGGACCGGGGGTGGTGCCGGGGGATCCGTCCGGCTGGATCGGGCGGTGGTTGCAGGCGGCGGCGCCCGCCGGGCCGATGGCGGCGCTGGCTGTCGGGGCTTCAGCGCCCACCTCCTTGATCGGCGGGAGGGCTGCGGTGGCCGAAAACCTGACCGATCTGGTGCTGGCGGGAGGCCGGGGGCTGGCACCGGCGTTGCGGGCGCGACTTTTGGCCGGATTTGGCGAGCACGGGCCATTGGCGCAGCCGATTGCCGATCTGGTCGGGCTGTCGGATATGGTATCCGGGCGGCTGTGGTCGCAGGCTGACGGGGCGATGCGGTCCTATGCGCCGTCAGTTGCCTACCCGGAAAACAACCGGCTGTCGCAGCCCTTGATGACGGTCGCCCAGTCGATCAAGGCAGGATTCGGCCTGCGGGTTGCCACGGTTGACGTGCCGGGCTGGGACACCCATGCCGACCAGGCGGTCGCCTTGCAGGGCCTGACGCAGGGGCTTTGTGATGCGCTGATGGCGTTCTGGCGCGATCTTGGGTCGGCACAGCAGGATGTGTCTGTCGTGGTGATGAGCGAGTTTGGCCGCCGCTTGCGGTCGAACACGGCGGGTGGCACCGATCACGGGCGGGGCAATGTGATGATGGTGCTGGGCCCGCAAGCGTGCGGCGGGCGCATGGTCGGACGCTGGCCCGGGCTGGCCAACGAGGCGTTGGACGAGGGCGCCGACCTTGCCGTGGTGACCGATTACCGCAGCGTTCTGGCCGAGCTTTTGACCGGGCATTTGGGGATGGCTGAGACCTCGGCGGTATTCCCGAGGTTCACGGCGCAGCCCCTGGGCCTTTGGGGGTGACAGAGGCCCCCTGCGACAGCCTTGTGTGCGCCCGGTGAACAGGACTAGCCTGTCGGAACGGGCCCGCCTCGGTGCGGCGAAAGGGGACGATGGCAACCAGCAAACCGCTTGAGCACGGCCCGGCACAGCCCGAGCGCATGGCCCATCTGGTCGTCGACCTGATGAACCAGTTGCTGGGTCTGCGTCCGGGCGACACCGATGCCGGGGTGCAGGCGGTTATCAAGCGGCTGAGCCTGGCTTGCGGGTTTGACCGTACCTTTCTGTTCCGGGTGCGCGCGGACGGCACGCATTACAACAGCCACGAATGGGTCGCCCCCGGTGTGGCGGCGTTGAAACCCGCGATGCAGCATATCGACCCGGCCCGGCACGCTGCGTGGCACGCGGCGTTTCGGGCGGGTGAAACGGTCTGGGTGCGCGACGCACGACTGCTGGCACCCGACATGCCCGAGCGCGGATTTCTGGAACGGATCGGCGTCGCCTCGACCCTGATGGTGCCGCTGCGCGATGGCGAGCGGCTGATCGGTGTGATCGGCTATGACAGCCAGTTGGGCCGGCGAGGGCTGAGCAGGGACGAGCGGCTGCTTCTGACCTCGATCGGGCGGGCGATTGCGTCGGTCCTGATGCGCGCCGAGGCCGAGGCGGCCAGCGTGTCGTCGCGCGAGCACCTGGTGGCGACGTTGCAGGCGCTGCCCGATCTGGTGCTGGAACTGGCGCCGGATGGCACGCTTGTGGCCTGCCACAGCACGAACGCGACGTGGCTTTCGGTGCTGATCCAGGCGGGTCTTGGCCGGCGGATGAGTGATCTGTTGCCGCGCCCGCTGGTGTCGGCGCTGGCAGGGATGATGGCGGCGCCGGACGCAGCCTCGGGGAGCCCGCATCGCATCGGGTTCCAGATTGCCGGGCGGATGCTGTGGACCGACGTGTCACTGGCGCCGCTCGGGCTTGAGGCGACCGGCTTTGTCGCCGTGATCCGCGACGTGTCGGCAGCAGTGACGGCGACGGAGATGGTGTCTTACCGTGAAGGCCAGTTTGCGGCGTTCTTCGAGATGTGTCCGCAGCCGATCTTGCTGAACGACTATGACACCGGTGAGGTTCTGGATGCCAACCGGGCCTTCAAGGAGGTGTTCGGGCTTGATCCCGCGACGACGCCGGGACTGACGGTGATGCAGCTTTTGCCGCCAGACGTGGCGGATGTGATCGAGACGGCGATTGCCGGGTTGAAGGCGCGGCAGGCTTACGGGCCGATCCGCACAACCTTGCAGCGGCACAACGGAGCGCGGTTTCCGGCCGTGCTGCGCGGTTTCATGAACATCGAGCCCGGTGGGCGCCGGCTGGTCTGGGCGCTGATCGAGGATGTGAGCGAGATCGACGCCAAGGAAATCGCCCTGCGGGCCGAGCAGGAGGCGCTGGAGGCCGCACGCGCCCGGTTGGTGGCGGCCATCGAGGCGCTGGACGAAGGCTTTGCGGTCTTTGATGCCGAAGACCGGCTGGTCTTGTGGAACAGCCATTACGGCCGGGTGTTTGCCGGGATCGCCGATCTGATTGTGGTCGGTGCGCTTTATGACGACCTGTTGCGCGCGGCCATTGCGCGCGGCGTCTTTGACGAAACCGACGCCCGCGCGGCAGACAATCTGCAACGCCGGCTGGACCGCCAGTTGACCGACGACTGGGATGGCGAGGACCGGCTGGATGACGGGCGCATCATCTGGGTTCGCGAACGCGCGACCCCGGCGCGGGAAACGGTGGGGCTGTATCAGGATGTGACCGCCCGGCGGCGCGCGGACCGGCGGTTGCATCAGGTGATCGAGGGCGCGCGCGTCGGCACCTGGGAGTTCCGCCGTCAGGGCAGCACCATCGTCAACGACCGCTGGGCCGAGATCATCGGATACCGGGCCGATGAGATCAGCCCGATCGGGCAGGACGACTGGATCGCGATGATCCACCCCGACGATGCCCGTGCGATGATCGCCAAGGAGGCCGAGCTTTTCGCGCGCAAGATCGGCACGGTGGAACACGAGATGCGGTTGCGGCACCGCGACGGGCATTGGGTCTGGGTGCTGTCGCGCGGGCAGGTGGTGGAGTGGGGCGCGCAGGGGCAGCCGCAGACCATCATCGGGGTGCATCTGGATATTTCGGCCGCGAAGGCTCTGGAAGCGGCATTGGCGCGCGAACGCGACCTTCTGGCGCGGATCATGGAATCTTCGGTTTCCAGCATCATGGCGGTCGATGCGACGGGCAGGGTGATCTTTGCCAATTCCGAAGCCGAGCGGTTTTTGGGGCCAGCCGCGCGGCCGGGCAGTCCGGTCGGGCCGGGCGGGCTGGGGATTGCGGATCTGGACGGGCATCCGATTGCCGCCGAAGATCTGCCGGTGCAGCGCGTGCTGGCCGGCGCCGACATGGTGCGGGATTTTCGCCATGTGATCCTGCGCGCGGACGGGCAGCGGCGGGTGGTATCGGTCAACGCCTTGCCGCTGTCGGCACCGGGGACGGGGGTGGCGGTGGTCTGTTCATGGACCGACATCACGGACGCCGTCGACGCGGAAGCGCGGCTGCGCGCCGCAATGACCGCAGCGGAAGCGGCGAACCGGGCCAAGTCGCAGTTCCTGGCCACGATGAGCCACGAAATCCGCACGCCGTTGAACGGCGTTCTGGGGATGGCCTATGTGCTGGAAGGCCGGTTGGACGACCCGGCACAGCAAGACATGGTGCGGGTGATCCGGCAATCCGGCGAGCATCTGCTGGGCGTCATCAACGATGTGCTGGATCTGGCGAAGATCGAGGCGGGGCGGCTGACGCTGGACCATCACCCGTTCCGCCCTGCCGATCTTGGCCCGATGATCGAGGCGGCGCATGGCCTGACGGCGCGCGAAAAGGGTGTGGAGCTGACCGTTGACTGCATTGGCGATGGCAGCGCCCGCAGGCTGGGCGACATGCAGCGCATCCGTCAGGTGCTGCACAACCTGATCGGAAATGCGGTCAAGTTCACCGATGCCGGCAGCGTGACGGTGCGGGTGGATTTTTCCTCTCCCGACCGACTGGGGCTTGAGGTCAGCGATACCGGCATCGGCATGACACAAGCCGAACTGGCGCGGGTGTTCGAGGAGTTCACCCAAGGCGACGGTGGTATAACGCGGCGCTATGGCGGCACCGGGCTTGGGCTGCCGATCGTGCGCAAGCTGGCGCAGATGATGGACGGCGACGTGACGCTGGACGCGGAGCCGGGACGCGGCCTGCGCGCGCGGGTGGATATCGCGGTGCCCGTGCTGGCGGGCGATGTGGTCGAGCCGGCGCAACCGGCGCTGCCTGTGGTGCCGCCGATGACGGTGCTGGTGGCCGAAGACAATGCGACCAACCGGCTGATCCAGCAGACCATGCTTGGTGCGCTTGGGGTGCGGTGCCGGATCGTGGCGGACGGTGCCGAAGCGCTGGTGGCCTCGGCGGGCGAAGTGTTCGACGTGCTGCTGCTTGACATCGCGATGCCGGGTATGGACGGGGTATCGACGCTGGCGGCCTTGCAGGCACAGGCGCGCGCGGCCGGACGGCGCTGCCCGCCGGCAATTGCCGTGACGGCCAATGCGATGACGCATCAGGTGGAGGAATACCTTGGCGCGGGCTTTGCAGCTTTTGTCGCCAAGCCGATCCGGCTGGACCGGCTGGCCGAGGCGTTGATGGCCTGCGCTGCGGCGCGTTAGCCGTCGAACCGTGTGGCGCCGCGGCGCTTTTCATCCACCGGCTGGGTCAGGATGGTGGCCTGATGCGCGCGCTGGTCGCAATGCGCGCGGGGACAGATGCGGCAGTTGATCCCGATCGGCACCATGCGCGCACCCGCCACGCTGAACGCCTCGGCATAGCCGATTTCGGCGGCGTGGTCGATGGTGCAGCCCATCGCCACGGCCAGACGGTTGTCTTGCGCGTGGCGAATCCAGGTGGGGCGGTCGACCGTGCGGGAAAAGACGAAATACTGAGATTTGTCAGGCATTTCAACAAACTGAGGGACGATCTTGCCGGGTGTGCGGAACGAGGTGTGGACATCCAGCCGCGGGCAGGCACCGCCATATTCGGCAAGATGAAAGTCGGTGGCGTTGAACCGTTTGGTGACGTTGCCGCCCTTGTCGATGCGCATGAAGAAGAACGGCACGCCCTGCGCGCCTTCGCGTTGTAGGGTGGTGGCGCGGTGGCAGGCCTGTTCGAAGCTGACGCCAAAGCGGGTGGCGATGTGGTCGAGATCGTATTTCGTGGCCCGCGCTTCGGCGAGGAAGGCATCGTAGGGCATCAGGACGGCGGCGGCGAAGTAGTTGGCCAGTTCGACGCGAAGCCGCGCCACGCCGCGCGGATCAGCGATGCCGGCGCGGGTGATCAGGGTATCGAGGAGGTCGCGTTGTTCCAGAAGGCCACACATGTGGACAAGCTGGAAGGTGCGGTTGGTGTGGTCAAGCGCCTCGGACAAAAGGATCTCGCGCCGGGCCTCGTCATACTGGCGCAGGGTGCCGGGCAGGTCTTCGACGCGGGCCAGACGCACCGAAATGCCAAGGCCGTCGCGCAAGCGGCGCTTCAGGGCGACATAGACCTCGTCGCGTTCGATGGGGCTGGCCCAGAACGCCTCGGCCGCCTCTTCCAGATCACGGAAGTGGTTGCGCTGGCGGCGGAACACGTTGTGGACGGCGGTTTCGGGGGTGGCGTTGATGGCGCGCACGTCGCCTTCGCCCAAGGCCAGAAGCTGGTCGGTGGCGGCCTGCCAACTGCGGTGCAGGCGCAGGAAGGCCGCCGCCAGATCAGGCGCGTGGACGAGCGCCGCGCGCAGTTGCGTCAGGTCAGGGCGGGCATCGGCAAAAAGCGGGTCTTGCAGCGAGGCACGCAGATCAGCCAACTGGCCAGAGCCATCTTCCTCGGCAATCTCGCGCCAGTCGACACCGTAGGCATCAAACAGCTTGAGCAGCACCTGAACCGAAACGGAGCGTTCGTTGTTTTCCAGCAGGTTCACATAGGACGGGCTGATCCCGAGCGCGCGGGCCATCGCGCCCTGGGTTTCGTTGCGGTCCAGCCGCAGACGCCGCAGGTGCGGCCCGATGAAGGTTTTCTGCATACCGATGCACACATTCCCGCTTTGTCAACTTTACACTATTACAGAAGTGAGCGTTTGTAAATTCTCGCGTTTACAGCGCGACGCGGTTTGCTTTTGCACATTGCGCGAATGGTGAGAGGAAAAGCCAGCGATCAAGGGAGGCCTGACATGCGCACCGGAACCAACCATCTTTTCATCCCCGGACCGACCAATGTGCCGGAGGATGTGCGCATGGCGATGAACGTGGCCATGCAGGATCAGCGTGGGCCGGAGTTCGGGGCTTTGACGCTGGGTATCCTGGCTGACCTTCGCCGGGTATTTCGCACCACCACCGGGCAGGTGATGCTGTTCCCGGGGTCGGGCACCGGGGCGTGGGAAGCGGCGATCACCAATACGCTGAACCCCGGCGACCGGGTGCTGATGGCGCGGCATGGCCAGTTTTCCACCCTTTGGGCCGAAATGGCGACGCGGCTTGGGCTGGTGGTCGATGTGATCGACGTCGCCTGGGGCGCGGGGGTGCCGGTGTCGGAGTTCATGCGCCGGCTGGCGGCGGACCGGAAGGGCGAGATCAAGGCGGTCTTTGTGACCCACAATGAAACCGCGACCGGCGTGACCAGCGATGTGGCCGCCGTGCGCCGGGTTCTGGACGATTGCTTCCACGATGCGCTGCTGTTTGTCGATGGCGTGTCATCGGTCGGGTCCATCGACTTTCGGATGGACGACTGGGGCGTCGACCTTGCCGTGACGGGCAGCCAGAAAGGGCTGATGTGCCCGGCGGGGCTTGGCATCCTTTGCGTCAGTGAAAAGGCGTTGGCTGCGGCCGAGAAATCGACGATGCGGCGCGCCTATTTCGAGTTTCGCGATTTCAAGGCGACCTGTGAAACCGGCTATTTCCCCTACACGCCACCGACGCAGATCCTGCACGGGTTGCGCCGCGCGCTGGACCGGATCAATGCCGAGGGGCTGGAGAACGTCATCGCGCGCCATGCCCGGCTTGCCGAAGGTGTGCGCCGTGGTGTGGCGGCCTGGGGGCTGATGGCTTGCGCCGAACATCCCTCGCTTGCCTCAAACACCGTGACCGCGATCCGGGTGCCGGAAGGTGTGGACGCGCGCGAGGTGATCCGCATCGGGTATGAGCGTTACAACGCCTCCTTCGGGTCGGGTTTGGCGCGGCTGGCGGGCAAGGTGTTCCGCATCGGCCACCTTGGCGATCTGAACGAAGGCATGTGCCTGACCGCGCTGTCGGTGGCCGAAATGGCGCTGGTCGAGGCGGGGGCGGATATCGAGTTCGGCTCGGGCGTTGCTGCGGCGCAGGCCTGGTATGCGCAGGGCCGCATGGCGCAGGCCACGCTGCGCATGGCTGCCGAATAACACATCAGGAACAGATAGATGAGCCACACTCTTCATCCGCTGCGCAGGCAGCGGCTTCAGCGGTCTGAACTTGCGGTTCCGGCATCCAACCCTTCGATGATCGACAAGGCCGCCGACGGCCCGGCCGATTATGTGTTCCTTGATCTGGAGGATGCGGTGGCACCGCCGGAAAAGGAACAGGCGCGCAGAAATTGCATTCAGGCGCTGAATGACATCGACTGGGCGGCCAAGGGCAAGACCGTGTCGGTGCGGATCAATGGCCTCGACACGCATTACATGTACCGCGACGTAGTGGATGTGATGGAGCAGGCAGGGAGCCGCGTTCACACGCTTCTGGTGCCGAAGGTCGGGGTGCGTGACGACCTTTACATGGTCGAGGCGATGGTCAACCAGATCGAGCAGGCCAAGGGTCATGCCACGAAGGTGGGCCTTGAGGCGTTGATCGAGACCGCGCTTGGGATGGCAAATGTTGAAACCATCGCGCAGTTCGGCGGGCGGCTTGAGGCGCTGCATTTCGGCGTGGCCGACTACGCCGCAAGCATGCGCGCCCGGACGGTGAATATCGGTGGGTTGAACCCGATGTATCCCGGCGACCAGTGGCACGCCGCGATTTCCCGGATGGTCATTGCCTGCCGTGCCTACGGCTTGCGGGCGATCGACGGGCCGTTCGGCGATTTTTCCGATCCTGACGGCTACCGCGATGGCGCGCGCCGGGCTGCGGCGTTGGGATGCGAGGGGAAATGGGCGATCCATCCGTCGCAGGTTGCCTTGGCCAACGAGGTGTTCAGCCCGACCGAGGCCGAAGTCACCAAGGCCCGCCGCATCATCGAGGAACTGAAACTGGCCGAGGCGCAGGGCAAGGGTGCCGCGAGCCTGGACGGCAAGATGATCGACGCGGCGTCGGAAAAGATGGCGCGCAATCTTTTGGCGGTGGCCGAGGCGATCGGCGCCCGCTGAACGGGCAGCGGTGGGCGATAACGCCTGTCTGACATAAGGTTACGGGAGAAACCTCATGGATATCCACGAGTATCAGGCCAAGGAAATCCTCGCCCGCTTTGGGGTGCCGGTGCCACGCGGCGGGCTGGCTTACAGCCCCGAACAGGCGGGATACCGCGCCCGCGAACTTGGGGGCAATGCCTGGGTGGTCAAGGCGCAGATCCATTCGGGCGGTCGGGGGGCCGCGGGGGGCGTCAGGCTGTGCCGAGATGAACATGAGGTTGCGGCCTTCGCAGCAACCCTGTTCGGCAAGCAGCTTGTGACCAAGCAGACCGATGCGAATGGCAAGGGCGTCTACCGCCTGTGGGTCGAGGCCGCCTCTGACATCGCGCGCGAGATGTATCTGGGCTTCGTCCTTGACCGCAAATCCGAACGCATCATGATCGTGGCCTCCGCCCATGGCGGGATGGAGATCGAAGAACTGGCGGAAACCGACCCCGACAGCTTGTGCCGCATGACGATTGACCCCGCCGTGGGCCTTTCCGAATTCCAGGCCCGTGAGCTTGCGTTTCAGCTTGGCCTCAAGGGCGGCCAGATCGCCCAGATGGTCACGATCCTGAAAGCCTGTTACCGCGCCTACCGCGACCTTGATGCGGTGATGGTGGAGATCAACCCGCTTGTCATCACCGGCACCGGCGACCTTGTCGCCTTGGACGCTAAAATGTCATTCGATACCAACGCCTTGTTCCGCCGTCCTCAAGTTGCTGAACTTCGTGACCGCAGCCAGGAAGACCCCCGCGAAAGCACCGCCGGCGACCACGGTCTTGCCTATGTGGGGCTGGAGGGCGACATCGGCTGCATCATCAACGGCGCCGGCCTTGCGATGGCGACGATGGACATGATCAAGCTGGCCGGGGGCGAACCTGCCAACTTTCTGGATATCGGCGGGGGTGCTTCCCCGGAGCGCGTCGTTCGTGCCTTCCGCACCGTGCTGGCGGACCGGAATGTCAGCGTGATCCTTGTCAACATCTTCGCCGGGATCAATCGCTGCGACTGGGTCGCCGAAGGGGTTGTGAAGGCATATCAGGAGGTTGGCCTGACCATCCCGGTCGTCGTCCGCCTTGCGGGCACGAATGTGGAGGAGGGCAAGCGCATCATCGAGACCTCCGGCCTTCCGCTCATCTCTGCTGACACCCTCGCCGAGGCCGCTGCGAAAGCGGTCGCCGCCAAAGCCGCATGAGGAACCGAACATGGCAATTCTGATCACCGAGCATACGAAGGTCATCGTCCAGGGCATGTCGGGCCGGATCGGTGCGTTCCACGCCGCCGACATGATCAAGCATGGCACCAATGTCGTCGGGGGCGTCACACCGGGCAGGGGCGGCGAGTTCCACCTCGACCGTCCGCTCTTCAACACTGTCCGCGAAGCGGTTGAAAAGACGGGCGCCGAGGCCTCTCTCGTCTTTGTGCCGCCGCCCTTCGCTGCTGATGCGATCATGGAGGCCGCCGATGCGGGCATCAGGACCGCCGTCTGCGTCACCGACGGCATCCCAAGCCAGGACATGATGAAGGTCAAGCGCTTCCTGAAGCGCTACCCCGAGGAACGGAAGATGCGCCTGATCGGCCCGAATTGCGCTGGGATCATCTCGCCCGGGCGCGGCTTCATGGGCATCATGCCACCGCATATCTACATGCCCGGCCGTATCGGCATCGTCGGCCGTTCCGGAACGCTGGGGTATGAGGCGGCAAGCCAGATGAAGGCGCTGGGGATCGGTGTCTCGACCTCGGTCGGAATCGGAGGGGATCCGATCAATGGCAGCAGTTTCAAGGATATACTCCAGCTCTTTGAAGCGGACCCGGAGACCGATGCCGTGATGATGATCGGCGAGATCGGCGGCCCGCAGGAGGCCGAGGCGGCAGCTTTCGCGCGCGATCACATGACCAAGCCGGTCGTGGCCTACATTGCAGGCCTGTCGGCACCGAAAGGGCGCAGGATGGGCCACGCCGGGGCGATCATCAGCGCCTTTGGGGAAAGCGCGCAGGAAAAGGTGGAAATCCTCGAGGCCGCAGGGATCACCGTCGCCCCGAACCCAAGTGCGATGGGCGAGACGATGGCCCGCGTTCTGGGCCGGCGTCAGGCCGCCTGAACCGCCCGGGCCAAAGCGCAGAACTGCTCCAACCCGATCTCCTCGGCCCGTGCGGTCGGGGGGATGCCGACGCTGTCCAGCAGCGCCTCGATCCCCGGCCCCAAGCCCTTCAGGCTGGACCGCAGCATCTTGCGGCGCTGGTTGAACGCCATGGCAGTTATGCGCTGCAACACCCCGAAATCACATGGAAAACGCGCCTCAGGCAGGGCTGACAGATGCACCACGGCGGAATGCACTTTGGGGGCCGGGGTAAAGGCCTCGGGCGGCAGCGTCATGACGATGGCGGCATTGCACCGCCACTGCGCCAAAAGCGCCAGACGGCCATAGTGGTCGCCCCTGGGCTTGGCAACGATCCGCTCGGCAACCTCCTTTTGAAACATCAACGTCAGGCTTGACCAGTAGGGTGGCCAGACGGGGGGGACAGCCAGCGGATCAACAGTTCGGTTCCCACGTTGTAGGGCAGGTTCGCCACCACTTTGATCGGCGGGCTCAGGTGGGCTGTTGCGTCCACTTCGAGCGCGTCACCAAGCAGCACCTCAAGGCGCCCGGGGTAGGCCGCGGCAATCTCGTGCAGGGCGGGCAGGCAGCGGGCGTCCTTTTCCACCGCCAGCACCCGCCGCGCGCCTTCGGCCAACAAGCCGCGCGTCAGCCCGCCAGGACCGGGGCCAACCTCCAGCACATCACACCCCGAAAGATCCCCTGCCGACCGTGCAATCTTTGCCGTAAGGTTCAGATCCAGAAGGAAATTCTGCCCCAGTTGGCGCTTGGCCACCAGATCGTGCGTCCGGATCACCTCGCGCAGGGGCGGCAGACCGTCAATCGTTCCCAAACAAAGCCCCTTGCTCTTTTTACACATACTCTGGGGGTGCGGGGGCTGGCCCCCGCACCGTCCCTACCGCCGCGCGGCCATATCCCGCGCCATTCGCAGCGCCGCAACCAGGCTTGTCGCATCCGCCACCCCGCGCCCGGCAATGTCATACGCGGTGCCGTGGTCCGGCGACGTGCGCACGAACGGAAGGCCGAGGGTGACGTTCACCCCACCGGCAAAATCTATCGTCTTGATCGGGATCAGCGCCTGATCATGGTAGGCGCAGATCGCCGCGTCATAGGTCTTGCGCGCGGCGGCATGAAACATCGTGTCGGCCGACAGAGGGCCGCGGATAGCGATGCCTTCGGAAGCCAGGCGTGCCACCAGCGGGGCCATCCACTCCACCTCCTCGCGCCCCATCGCGCCGCCTTCGCCCGCATGGGGGTTCAGGCCCGCCACGGCAAGGCGCGGCGCGGCAATCCCGAAATCCCGGACCAGCCCGGCATGGGTGAGGCGGATCGTCTGTTCCAAAAGCGCGGGCGTCAGAGCCTTTGGCACTTCGCTCAGGGCAATGTGGATCGTTGCGGGCACCACCCGCAACTCCGGGCAGGCCAGCATCATCACCACGCGGTCGACCCCGGCAAGGTGCGCCAGAAACTCGGTATGGCCGGGAAAGGCGAAACCTGCGCCATCCTTCAGCGCCTTCTTGTGGATCGGCGCGGTGCAGACTGCGGCTGCCTTGCCCGCCATCACCAGTGCCACGGCGCGAGCGATGACGTCGATCACGCCAGATGCGTTCGCAGGGTCGGGCTGGCCGGGCAGGGCGGAGGCGGCAAAGTCGTGGCGCAGCACCCGCATCACCCCGCGCGGGCCGGTGTCGGCAAGGTCAGCGACCTCGCGCCATGTGGCGCCTTGCGGCAGGTGGCGGGGATCGCCAAGCCAGACGAAATCTTCGCCAGCCAGACAGGCCTTCACCGCGATTTCCGGGCCGATACCGGACGGATCGCCCGACGTAAGGAGAACGGGCTTGCGGCTCACGGTTCGCGGATGATCGCGGCCGAGCGCAGTTCCTGCAGATAACCTGCGGCAAGACCTTCAAGTTTCTGGTTGATAACCCGTTCGCGGACCTGGTCGCGGGTCAGCGGGGTTTCCAGCGTTGCTTCGCGGCCGCACAACATCAGGAACCGGCGGAACCCCGAGCGGGTCAGCGCGACCGACGCCTCGCCGGGGTCAAGTCGCGCCAATTCCAGCGCGACGTCGCCCGGAACTTCGGACATTGGCAGTTTCGACACGGTAAGCCGATCCTCAGGCAGGCCGGTGGCCTGTCCGTAAAGATCCTTGCAGACATCAACCTCCGCGCGCAGCCGGGCAATTTCGGCAGCATCGTCGGGGATCAGGAAATCGGCATATTCCACGGTCACGGCAATGGGTTCGGCGGCGGTGTCGCGCGCCACGTCACGCAACTGGAACAGCACGACCGCACCCGGCACCTGAACCGGGTCAGACACCTCGCCCGGCCCCAAGGCCAGGATTGCCTGGCCTATGGCGGGGGGTAAGTTGGCCAGCGGCACCCAGTCCAGCCGTCCGCCGCGCGCAGCCGTCGGGGCGGCGGAATATTGGCTGGCGGCGGCGGCAAAGGCGCCTTCGCTGGTGATTTCCTGCGCAAGGCGGTTGGCCAGATCAAGCCCGGCGGGTTCATTGCCAGGTTCCAGCGGAATGACCAGTTCGGAGGCCAGCACCCGCAGCGCACGGGGCCGGGCCGAGGCTTCCAGCGCCCGGTCGACATCCGCGTCGCTGACCGGCACCTGACCAAGGAAGCGCGCCCGCACCGCCTCGCGCCACAACAGGCCAGCGGCGACGAAATCACGATAGGTCTCGGCCGAGATGCCGACCTTGTCCAATTCGGCAATCAGGCCTTCGGCGGTCAGGTTGGCACGCGAGGCGAACTCTTCCATCCCCGTCTTGACCTGTTCGTCGGTCAGTTTCAGGCCGAGGCGTTCGGATTCGGTCTGGCGCAGGCGGTCTTCGATCAGCGCCTTCAGAGCCTCTTTTTCAAGGTTGCCGGGCGCGCGCAGCACCTGCAGGAACATCGCGCGCTGCGCCACCTCATATTCCGTGATCACCCGGTCATTGACGTAAAGGCGGGGTGCGAACAGGTCTTGCGCCAGCCCCGGCACGGCCAGAACCGCCCCCAGGACAACCCCTGCCATCTGCCGTTTCAGAAAGGTGAATACCATTGCCTCAGCCGCTCTTTGTCTTGGTTTATGTCCGTGCGCGCGCCCTTGGTCACCGTCGGCAGGTGCGCGCCGGGCCTGCCTTGGCCCCACCGCCGAACCCCACCAGATCGACCGCCAGATCGAAACTCGTCGTCGGCGTCACACTAGTCGAGGACGTGAACCGACGCGAGAGGGAAACATCAAGCCGCACGCATTCGTTCAGGAACTCCAGCCCCATGCCGGCTACAGTGCCGCGATCGGCCACGAAATCATAGCGTCCAGACAGCTTGGCCGTCCAGTTGGGGGTCAGCTTCTGGCGGGCGTCGAAGGTGAACTCTTCGGTCGGATCGGGGCGGTTTTCCAACGGGTCGGCAACGGCCCAGACCATGCTTGACGCAAGCGACGTCTTGGGGCGGGTCAACGACAGCCGCGCTTCGCCCTTGGTCAGATCGAGGTCGTCATCCAGGATCAGCCGCCCGGTCATCGCAAATCCGGAGGCCATTTCGAAATTCACCGCAGCGAGCCAATCGGACCGGCTGCCGTCAAGCCCCGAGCCGGCGCTGAACTGGCCCAGATCACTGCCGCGAAACACGCGGCCCAGCGTGGCTCCCATTGACCAGCCGGCCGGGTCTTGGCGCGCCCAACTGATGCCCAGGTTGGCGCGCGGGCCGCGTTCCACCGCATCAGACCCCGGGAACCGGTTCAACGCGAACAGGTTGCCCTCGTCAAATTCCACCAGCGCGGAATCCTCGTTCGGCAGGGTTTCCGCATCGGAGGAGGCCCAGATCACTTGCAGGACCGGCTCGACCACCTGCAAAGCGCCACCCTTGCCGGATTTCATCCACGGCCAGCGCAGTTCGACCCCGACGTTGCCGTGCGTCCGGGTGGTCTGGCCCGCGTAGACCGCGTCCTGCCCGATGGTATAGGCGTCGGCGGTCAGATCGCCCAGCACCGTGGCCTCGACCCCCATCGGCAACAGCAGACTGCGCCGCCAGTCCACCCTGACCGACACGCGCCCGACATCGCGCCCATCGGGAATTGCGTCGCTGTCAGGCCCGTCGAAGGGGCTGGTCGATGTGCGCAGGTGATTGTGGGTCTGCAACCGCAGCCCGCCTTCGCCCCCAAGCGGACCAAGCGAAAAGCGCCGGTGAAACGTCAGATCGGCCACGACCGAGGGCAGGGTGGTGTTGTCCTCATCGCCGCGCAGGGTTTGAAAGCTGATGATGCGCGCCGAGATGTGTTCGTTTCGCCGGGTGCGCCTGGCCTCGATCCGGCTGTCCAGACGGTCGGCGTTCAGGATGCCGTAGTCCAGCAGATAGGCCGGGTCGGTCACTGTCTGCCCCTTCAAGGTCAGAAGAAAGTTCGCAGGCAAGGTGAAAGCACCGGTGGCGAACAGATAGCCGCGGGTCTTGCCGGGCTGGATGCTGTCACGCGCGAGACCGCCATTCAGCTCCAGGGTGCCGGTCGCGAAAGCCTGACGATACCGCAGATCCAACGCCTTCGCGCCCTTGGTCGACACGAAAGGGCTCAACGTAAGATCGGCTGACCGGCCGAGAGTAATGAAGTAGGGAAACTTCAACCCCGAGCCAAGGTCGGAGGTGGTGCGCAGCGACGGCTTCAGAAAGCCCGACGTCCGGTTCAGGGTCGGGTCCGGCATCCGCAGGCGCGGAATGTAAAAAACTGGCACGCCCCCAACACGGATCTGGGCGCGATCGAAATAGATCTGCCGCTCCACCTCGTCATGGACCACGCGCTTGGCGCGGATTTCCCACAGCGGTGTGGAACTGCCCGCGCACACCTTGCAAGATGAGGCGACCGCGGTATCCAGCGCGGTATAGCGCCCCGCCACCCGCAGCATCCGGTTGGCGGCCATTTGCACCTGACGGTTCAGAACCAGCCGCGCGCTGGTCAGGATGCCCTCGGTGAGATCGGCTGACAGGTCCGCAGCAGAGGCAAGGATCACGGTGTCGCCGGACGCGTCGGTCAGCACGATCGGGCCGACGATTTCCAACCGGTCAGCGGTTTGGTCATAAACAATACGTTCGGCCCGCAAGCGCCGGCCGTTGAACAGAATTTCGACATTTCCATCAGCGATCAGCCGGCTGTCGCCGGTGATTTCAAGGCTGTCTGAGACCAGCGTTGCCTGTTCCTGCGCGTAGGCAGGCAGCGTCAGGGTCAGCGTCAGCCCGAGCGCAATCGCGGTGAAAAGCCGACGCATCAGCCGTCCTCCAGATGCAGCAACAGGCCAAGCGACATCAGAACCGCCGCCAGAGGCGGGCTCCATGCCGCAACAGCGATAGGAATTTGTCCACTATCGCCAAGGGCTTGCGCGAAATTCCTGAGGAAGAAAATGGCAAACCCCGTCAACATGGCATAAAGCACCATCTGCCCGGTGCCGCCAAACCGCGTATGGCGCATGGTAAAGCCGGCTGCAACCAGCACCATTGCCGCCATCAGCAAGGGTTGCGCCAGTTCCATCTGAAACCACAGCCGGTAGGCGCGGGCCGAAAACCCGGCGCGCTCCAGCCCGTCAATGTAAGCGGGCAGATCCCAGAACGCGATGGCCGAGGGGGTGCCGAAACTGTCACGGATACGCTCGGCAGTCAGGTCCGAGGGCAGGGTGAGGGTGGTTGGCGAACGGGTTGCGGTCTGTTCGGGGTTGGTGGCGGTCAGATCCCAGTGTTTCGCACCGTTCAAGACCCAGCCGCCGGCCTCCAGCGTGGCGGTTTCGGCCTCGATCCGGGACGCAGGCAGGCCCGTCGCATCAAAGCGCAGGAAGGTTACGCCAAAAAGCTCGGTGCCATCAGGGTTTGACCGCGCGGCCTGGATCACGGTCTGGCCATCGTCGCCGCCCTGTCGCAGCCAAAGCCCGGTATCGGCGACCGAAAGCACCGACCCGCCGCCATGCGTCAGCTTGGCGCGCGCCAGATCATATTGCTTGGCCGTGGCCGCGACGATCGGGTTGAAGACCGCAACAGTCACCAGCCCCAGCGCTACGGCCACCACCAGTGGCGTCAGCAAGAACCGCAGACCCGACCGACCGGCCGCCCGCACCACCACCAGTTCTGACGACCGTGCCAGACCGAGGAACATGGCGATCGAGCCGATGATCAGGATCAGCGGCAGCACCCGGTACAGCGTTTCCGGCACATTCATCAGCGACAGACCCATCGCCTGGCTAAGCCCGATGCCCGCGCCGGAAAAGCGCCTGATCTGCTCGATCATGTCGATCAGCATCAGGATGCCGAAGAAGATCAGGAAAACGCGGGCCACCGTCCAGAAAAACCGTCGGGCGATGTATATACTCAGTGTCATGACAGCGCCTCTCGCCGGCGTTTGGGGCGTTGCGCCAGCCACAGCAGCGCAACCGCCACCACCACACCGGCAACCGGGGCAAGATAGGTCAACGGCCATGCCCGCGCCGACTGCATCGCCACGCCACCTGCCCAGGTGTTGACCATCTGCATCAAGATCAGCAAGACGACCGCCAGCCCCATTTGCCGCCACAAGCCAAAGCGCGAAAAACCGCCCAGCAACAGCGCCGCGATCCCGATCAGCGGGGCCGCAACCGCCAGCATGGGGCCGGAAAAGCGGTTATGCCCCTCTTGCAAAAATTGCGCCTCGTTTCCGCCGGTTGCCTGCAAAAGTTCATCGGTCGGGTGCAACAGGTTGGCGGTGGACAATTCGTCCAGCGTCAGCCCGCCCCGAGCGCCGGCCTTGACCAGTTCTGACAGATCCAGTGTGAAATCCGCAAAGCGGGTGACCGACATGCGCTGATCCTTGCGTGACAGGGATTGTGCCGCGCCATCGAACATCAGAAGCTTGGGCGCCGCCTCGCCTTGCACCAGAAGTGCGCGCCGCGCGGTGTAAGTCACACGCGCATCCGCACCCCGTTCGTCGGCCAGAAAGAGGTCAATCAGCTCGCCTGTTGTATTTACTTCGCGTATATACAGTGTAATTCCTGACGATGGATGCATGAATTGCCCCGCCGTCAGGAACCGCGACGTCACGTTCTGCGAAATCTCGGCGCTGCGGTCGGTCAGGATGCGCTGGCTGGCCGGCACCAGCACATGCACCAGCACCGACTGCGCCGCCATGACGATGATCCCGAAGTAAAGCACGGGTCGCGCCAGCCGGAAGGCGGAAAAGCCGGTCGCCTGCATGACCACGAGCTCGCTTTCCTGCATCAGGCGGTTGATCACGTAAACGGTTGCCGCAAAGGCCGAAACTGGCAGCACCAGCCGGATCACGTTGGGCAGCGTAAGCACTGAAAATTCAAGGAAAACCAGCGCAGACTGGCCATCGCCGATCAACTGGTCGAACAGGCCGACCGCCCGGTTGACCCAGTAGACCGCGACCAGCACCAGCGAGAAAAAGCCGAAAAGCTGCAAAAGCTGTGACAGCAAGTATCGGTCGAATTTTGACACGCTTTGCCTGTTTCCCACTACATGTTGCGCTGACCCTAGCGGAAATCGCGGGCGGCGAAAACTCATATCTGGTCAATTCTGGCGCTGGATTGTAGCGTTCCGGCATTGCTCTGCCGATACAACCTCTGAAGGTGAGAAACCCATGTCCCAGCCCCTGCCGATCCAGTTCCGCGCCACCGACCTTGAGGCGCTGGCCATCCAGACCGGCCGTATCGCGGTGTTTGCCGAACCGGGGGCGGCGCTGTCGCCGGGTATCCGGCGGCTAGACCGGATGATGAAGGGCGCACTGGCACGGGCCGTCGGAGCCGACGCGTTTGCCAAGGTAAAACCGGGCGATGCGATGGATCTGGCGTTTCCGGCGGGACTTGCGGCCGATGCGGTGCAACTGGTCCGCCTGCCGAAACGCACCGATACGGCGACCGCCCGCAAGGCCGGGGCTGCCATCGGGCGCAGCCACGGCACGGCCCCAACGCTGATCCTGGCCGAAAGCCACCCGCGGGCCGCCGACATCGCCTTTGGCTTTGCGATGCGCGCCTATGACTTCACGGCGCACAAGAGCGGCGCGCAGAAGGTTCCCGGCCCGGTCGCGATGATGACCACCGATCCCGAGGCGACCGCGCGCGAGGCAAGCCCGATGGCCGCCGTTGCGGAGGGCGTGTTCTTCACCCGAGATCTGGTAAATGAGCCTGCCAACATTCTGACAACGCACGATTTTGCGGCCCGCCTTGCCGCGATGCACGAGCTTGGACTTGAGGTGGAGATCCTTGAGGAGCCGGAGCTTATGAAGCTTGGCATGAACGCACTTCTGGGCGTGGGCATGGGGTCGGAAAGCCCCTCCAAGGTCGTGGTGATGCAGTGGAATGGTGGCAAGAAGGGCGATGCGCCGTTCGCGCTGGTCGGGAAGGGTGTGGTGTTCGACACCGGTGGCATTTCGATCAAGCCTGCCGCCGGGATGGAAGACATGACGATGGACATGGGCGGGGCAGGGGTTGTGGCCGGCGTTATGCGCACGCTTGCCATGCGCAAGGCCAATGCCAACGTGGTGGGTCTGGTCGGGTTGGTGGAGAACATGCCCGACGGTCGCGCCCAACGCCCTGGCGATGTGGTCCGGTCGATGAAGGGTGACACAATCGAGGTGATCAACACCGACGCGGAAGGGCGGCTTGTGCTGGCCGATGTGCTTTGGTACGCGCAAGAGCGGTTCAAGCCGACCGGGATGATCAATCTGGCGACGCTGACCGGTGCGATCATCGTCGCGTTAGGCCATGAAAACACAGGCGTATTCTCGAATGACGATGAGCTGTGCAATGCCTTCCTGAAGGCCTGCGCGGCCGAGGGCGAGGGGGCGTGGCGGATGCCGATGGGCGAGGCCTATGACGCCAAACTGAAGTCGCGGATTGCCGACATGGTCAACTCCTGCGGGCGCGATGGCGGGGCGGTGACGGCGGCGCAGTTTCTGGCGCGCTTCGTCAAGCCCGACACGCCGTGGTGCCATCTGGATATCGCCGGGACTGCGCTGGTCAAGGCCGATACCGCGCTGGCGCCCAAGGGGGCGACCGGATGGGGCGTGATGGCGCTGGACCGGTTGATCCGCGACCGGTTCGAGAAGGGCTGAGACGCGAGGCGTTCGCCGATGGCCTTGGTGATGTTCTATCAGCTAAGCGCATCGACCGCGGCCGACACTTTGGCGGCCCTGTTGCCACGCGCGTTGCAGCAGGGCTGGCGCGTGATGGTGCGGGGCACCGATCCCGTGACGCTGGACCGGCTGGACGAAAAGCTGTGGCTTGGGGCCGAGGACGGCTTTCTGCCGCATGGCCGTGAGGGCGGGCCGCAGGATGGCGACCAACCGGTGTTGATCGGGCAGGGGCCGGCTGCCAACAAGGCCGACGCGCTGGCCCTGATTGACGGGGCCGAGGCGACCGAGGCCGAGATTGCGCAGATGCAGCGCGTCTGGTTACTGTTTGAAAAGGCAGATGAAAACCGTCTTGCCGATGCCCGCGCCCGGTGGAAGGCGCTAAGCGCTGCCGGGGTGGCGGCACAATACTGGTCAGACGAGGATGGAAGATGGGTAAAAAAGGCTGAAAATCAGCCGCTTAAGACGTGATCCTACTGGCGTAGGACCATCCGGTTTCCAGCGATTTCCAGACGGAACTGCCCCAGATAATCCATCCCCAGAAGCGAACCCTTCATGTCGCCGTCGGTCACAAAGGCGGTGAAGGTCTCATTGCGGAAGGGGCCGAGTTCCACCATCGGCACATCAACACGGGCGGTGCGCACGACGCCGTTCGCCGTTGCCGCCTCGCCGGTGAACAGCAGGCTTTCGGGGTCGATGCCGATGGCCTGTGCATCCTCGCGGCTGAGCACCATGTTGGTGGCCCCGGTGTCGGCCATGAAGACAATCGGCGTGCCATTGATCTGCAGGGTCAGGTAATAGTGCCCGTCCGCGGCGCGTGGCACCTCGATCTCGCCTCCGGCGCTGACCATCTGGCTGGGCATGATGTCGGTTCGCACGTCCGACCAAAGGCCATAGCCTGCCATCATCGCGAGGAAGATCAGCCCCCAGGCCGCCGCCATCCGCAAGGCCTGACCCATCCGCTGGCGAAACTCCACCAGCGCCCAACCGCCAAGCGCGACCATGATGATCGCGATGTATGCCACGCGGGCCAGGGTATCGCCGTCCATGTTGCCTCCGTTTCACACGATATGGGGCAGGGGCGTCAGCCGATCAATCCGGTTCCGCGCACACCGTCGATCACGAATTGCACCGACAGGGCGGCCAGCAGCATCCCCAGAAGTCGGGTGATCACGATCACGCCCGTGCGGCCCAGCATCCGCTCCAGTGGCGGCGAGGCAAGAAGGAAGGCATAGGTCACGGCCATCATGCCCAGCATCAGGCCAAGGACCGCCGTCGTGCCACCCCAGCCGGGGCCAGCCTGCCCGACAAGGAGGATGACCGAGGCGATGGCACCCGGCCCGGCGATCAGCGGCGTGGCAAGCGGGAACACCGAAGGGTCGTGGTCGGGTTCGGCCTGCTGCCCTTCGCGGCGCTGGGTGCGACGTTCGAACAGCATGTCGAGCGCGGTCAGGAACAGCAGGATGCCGCCGGCAATGCGGAAGGCGGGCATCGAGATGCCGATGAATTCAAGGATCGCCTCGCCGGCAAGGCCAAAGAGAAGAAGGAGGGCAGAGGCGATGATGCAGGCGCGCAGGGCCATCGCGCGGCGGTGTTCATCGCTCATCCCCCGCGTCAGCGCGATGAACAGCGGCACAAGGCCGGGCGGGTCGATCACGACGAACAGGGTCGCGAAGGCGGTGATCAGGAAGGCGGTTTCAGGCATCGTCCCTCGCGCGGTTTTCCATAGCTACCGCGCGGGGGGCGGTTTGGGAAGCGCGCTGTCAGGCCGCGCTTTCCAGCTTTTCCTGTGCGGTCAGCCACATCGCCTCGGCCTTGTCGAGCGCTTGCATCACCTCGGCATACTTGGCGTTCCAGGTGGCAAGCTCGCCCTTGCGTGCATCTTCGTAAAGCTCGGGATCGGCCAACTTTTTCGCCAGCTTGTCACGCATGTCGTTCAGCTTTGCCAGCCGCTCCTCGCATTTGCGAACGTCAGCTTTCAGCGCCAACACCTCGTCGCGGCTGGCTTTTTTCGGCTTCTCCACGACTTTTGCGGGTTTGGCATCCTCGTCTCCGGCCAGAAGCTGGCGGCGATAGGCATCAAGGTCTTCGGTATAGGGCGTGACCGCGCCGCCCTTCACCAGCCACAGACGGTCGGCGACCAGGCTGAGGAGGTGCATGTCGTGGCTGACAAGGATCACCGCGCCGGAATATTCGGTCAGCGCTTCGACCAGGGCCTCGCGGCTTTCCATGTCGAGGTGGTTGGTCGGTTCGTCAAGGATCAGCAGGTGCGGCGCGTCGATGGTGGCCAACAAAAGCGACAGCCGCGCCTTTTGCCCGCCCGACAGCCGACCGACAGCGGTTTCCGCCTGATCGGCCATCAGGCCAAAGCCCGCCAGCCGTGCGCGCAGCCGCGCTTGTCCCTCGGCCGGGCGCAGACGCATGATGTGCTGCAGGGGCGTCTCGTCGATGTGCAGCTCGTCCACCTGATGCTGGGCGAAATAGCCGATGCGCAGCTTTGACGACCGGGTGATCTTGCCTTCGGACGCTTGAAGTTTACCTGCCAAAAGCTTGGAAAGCGTGGACTTTCCTTCGCCATTGCGACCCAAAAGCGCGATCCGGTCATCCTGGTCGATGCGCAAACTGAGCTTCTTCAGCACCGGCGGCCCGCCATACCCCACAGCCGCGCCATCCATGTTGATGATCGGCGGAGACAGTTCTTCGGGGGCAGGGAAGGTGAAGACCACCTTCTTGGCATCCTCCGGCGCGGTGATCGTTACCATCTTTTCCAGCATCTTGACGCGGGACTGCGCCTGAACGGCCTTTGACGCCTTGGCCTTGAACCGGTCCACGAAGGATTGCAGATGTGCGCGCCGGGCTTCCTGCTTTTTCGCCTCGGCCTGCAACACGGCGCGGCGTTCGGCCATCTGGCGGGCGAACTGGTCGTAGGGGCCGGTCCAGTAGGTGAGCTTGCGCTCGTCCAGATGCAGGATGCCGCTGACGGCGCGGTTCAGAAGACCGCGGTCGTGGCTGATGATCAGGACGGTATGGGGGTATTTCTGCAGGTAGCTTTCCAGCCACAAGGCGCCTTCAAGGTCAAGGTAGTTGGTCGGTTCGTCCAGCAGCAGGTAGTCGGGCTGGGCGAACAGAACACCCGCCAGTGCCACGCGCATCCGCCAGCCGCCGGAAAACGCGGAACAGGGCATCAACTGCTGGGCGGCATCGAAGCCAAGCCCCTTGAGGATGCTGGAGGCGCGACCCTCGGCCGACCACGCGTCGATGTCGGCCAGGCGCGATTGCACTTCGGCAATCCGGTGCGGGTCGGTGGCGGTTTCCGCCTCGGCCAGCAAGGCTGCGCGTTCGGTATCGGCGGACAGCACCGTTTCCAGAAGCGAGGTTTCCGATGACGGCACCTCTTGGGCCACGCCCCCGATGCGGGCGCGCTGGGGCAGGGTGATCGCGCCGCCCTCCAGCGCCAGCTCGCCCCGGATCAGCCGGAAGAGCGTGGTCTTGCCCGCGCCGTTGCGACCGACAAGGCCAACCTTGTGGCCTGCGGGAATGGTGGCCGACGCGCCCTCGAACAACGGGCGGCCTTCGACGGAATAGGTGATGTCTTCGATCTTGAGCATGGCCGGGGGCTTGCCCGAAGCCAGCGCCCGCGTCAATGCCATGCCACCTTTTCAAGGCCGCTTGCGCATGTTAGCAGCCCGCCATCCCATTCGCGCAAAAGCGCAGCAACCAAACGGAGAGCCTCATGGCCATCGAACGTACCCTGTCGATCATCAAACCCGACGCGACCAAGCGCAACCTGACTGGCAAGATCAATGCCAAGTTCGAGGAAGCCGGTCTGCGGATCGTCGCGCAAAAGCGCATCCACCTGACGCCCGCTCAGGCTGGCCAGTTCTACGCCGAACACAAGGAGCGCGGCTTTTATGGCGAGCTTTGTGATTTCATGGCGTCCGAGCCGGTCGTCGTGCA
This sequence comes from uncultured Alphaproteobacteria bacterium, assembly GCA_963822435.1. Lineage (GTDB taxonomy): Bacteria > Pseudomonadota > Alphaproteobacteria > Rhodobacterales > Rhodobacteraceae > JAUYQR01. The sequence continues at coordinate 680,659 of CAWGHN010000004.1, read as the reverse complement.
GGTGCTGGAGGGCGACGGCGCAATCTTGAAGAACCGCGAAGTGATGGGTGCCACCAACCCGACGAACGCCGCTGACGGCACCATCCGTAAAGAGTTTGCGCTGTCGGTCGGCGAAAACTCGGTCCACGGTTCGGACAGCCCGGCTTCGGCAGAGCGCGAGATCGGCTTTTTCTTTTCGGGCCTTGAACTGGTCGGCTGAACTGATTGAACGGCAGGAAAGGGGCCCGGTCGATTGACTGGGCCTTTTTCATTGGTGGGGCCGTGGTATGGAGCGGCGGAAACCTGTATCTTAATATCGCATAATCAGTATTATGTAATCTACGGAGGGCTGGAAACTGCTGCGACCTGAGGATATGCACGGCGAAAGCCGCAAAGGAAGCCAGCCCGTGCCCTTCGACCGCTCGATCAAGATCGCCCCCTCCATCCTTGCCGCCGACTTTGCCAACTTTGGCGCCGAATGTCGCGCAATCGAGGCGCAAGGTGCCGACTGGGTGCATGTCGATGTGATGGATGGCCACTTTGTGCCGAACCTGACCTTTGGTCCGGCAATGTGCGCGGCGCTGCGGCCCCATATCGCAGGCGTGATGGACGTGCATCTGATGATCGCGCCGGTCGATCCCTATATCGACGCCTTTGCCACGGCTGGCGCCGATATCATCACGGCGCATCTGGAGGCTGGCCCCCACATTCACCGCACCTTGCAAGCCATTCGTGCTACAGGTAAAAAATCTGGACTGGCGCTTAACCCCGGAACCGGGTTGGAGGCGCTGCCGCACCTGCTGGATCTGGTCGATCTGGTCTGCGTGATGACCGTCAACCCTGGCTTCGGCGGGCAGACTTTCATCGCCTCGCAGGTCGACAAGGTGCAAACCCTGCGCGCCATGATTGGTGATCGGCCGATCCATATCGAGATTGACGGCGGCGTGACGGTTGCCACAGCCCCGCTGGTAGCTGCGGCCGGGGCTGATGTGCTGGTTGCGGGTTCGGCCGTATTCAAGGGCGGATCGGTTGGCAATTCCGCCCCTTACGGTGCAAACATCGCAGCGATCCGCGCGGCCGCCGAGGCGGCCCGTGGCTGACGCGATCGGCCTGATTTTCGACCTTGACGGAACGCTGATCGATTCCGCGCCGGATATCCACGCCACGGCAAACATGGTCTTTGCGGCGCATGGACTGCCAGGCTTTGATTTCGCCACCGTGCGCAGCTTCATCGGCAACGGTGTGGGTGCGCTTGTGGCGCGTCTTCTTGCGCATCAGGGCCTGCCCGACGACGCTGATCAGCATCGCAGGATGGTTGCGGAATTTATCAATGTCTACGAAGACGCTGTTGATCTGACAACGCTTTATCCCAATGTCCGCGAAGCGGTTGCGCAGCTTGCAGATCGTGGACACCCCTTGGCGATCTGCACCAACAAGCCCACCGGTCCCGCGCGGTCGGTGCTGCGCCACTTTGGCCTCGACCGGCAGTTCGGCGTGATCGTCGGTGGTGACACCCTGCCCCAGAGAAAGCCGCATCCGGCCCCCCTTTTGGCCGCCCGGACGCGGCTAGGCTGTGACCGCGTGCTCTTTGTAGGTGACAGCGAAGTGGACGCTGAAACCGCTGCAAATGCCGGACTAGCGTTCGCGTTGTTCACCCACGGTTACCGTAACTCTGCCGTTGAAAGCCTTGGTGCCAAAGCGATTTTTGATGATTTCGCAGCCCTGCCCGGCCTGGTCACGCACCTGTCGGCGCGGCTCTGACCCCGGTCGGAGCCTGCGTCTTCGCGTTCTGGTTGCCATTCGTCTCGACAGATCGCTTGCCCAGCCTTAAGACAACAAAGTGAAGGTCAGGGGCTGCCTTGTTTCCGTTCGGGCAACGTTCCTGCCGTCGCGGGGAAAGGATTCATTGTGACCGAAACGCTTGTTCTGGACCTGTTGAACCGTATCGCCGCCACCGGAACCATTGATGACGCATGGGCCTTGGGCACCCGACATTTCGCGTCCCTCGGGTTTTCGCGGGTCAATTACGGCTTTACCCGGTTTCGTCATGCTACCACGATCGGCGACCCGGATGATGCGTTGTTCTTGTCCACCTGCGACGCCGACTATGTGAACCGCTACTTTCGCGGCGGTTTTTATGCACGCACGCCGGTGTTTCGCTGGGCCGAGCGCAGTTCGGGCATCTGCACCTGGGCGTGGGTAAAAGAAGCGTTCGAAGCGGGCCGCCTGACCGCAGACGAGGCCGATGCGGTGCGCCTGAATGCCGCGATGGGGGTCACGGCGGGGATCTCGGTCAGCTTTCCCAACGCGTCCTCCCGATCAAAGGGCGCGCTGGGGCTGATTGCCGACATCGGCCTGTCGACGGCGGATGTCGAGGCGATCTTTGCCGAAAGCGGGACAGAGATCCTTGCCGTGGCCAACATGATGCACCTGACGATCGTGCATCTGCCGCAGCTCAGCCGTCACCGCGCGCTGTCGCCTCGCCAGCGCGAGGCGCTGGAATGGGTGGCCGATGGCAAGACCACGCAGGACGTGGCGCTGTTGATGGGGGTGTCGGCCGCGATGGTGGAAAAGCACCTGCGTCTTGCACGCGAGGCGCTGGCCGTCGAGACCACGGCGCAGGCAGTCGCCAAGGGCGCGCTGTTGAACATGATCTTCCAGCGGTCCTCAGATCTGGCAAAAGCGGCGAACTGAGGGACCGCAGGTATGGCATTCCTCACTCGATTGACGTAGCGTCATCTGCGATTTTATCGGTGTTGCGGCGATTTCGCCGGAACGCGGCGCGGATCTTGTATTTGCCGTTGTCGGTTTGTTGGTAGCGCCCGCAAGGGCATTTTGCAAAGACCGTCAAAGGTCGACTTCAGTCTTGCTCTTGCGTGGTCCCATCCCCAAGGGTCGGGGGCAAGACATAGGGAACGGCGCGGTCTCCCCAGGACCGCGCCGTTTTCTTTTGCACGCCGGCGGGCAGCCAAAGCAAAAGGGCCGGCGCATTGCACCGGCCCCCTGCCCTTGTGGTTTCGAAAAGATCAGCCCTGCGCCATCTTTGCGACTTCGGCGGCGAAATCTTCTTCCTTCTTCTCGATCCCCTCGCCCACGGCGACGCGGGCGTAACCGGTGATCTCGACGCCGGCTTCCTTGGCCGCGGCTTCGACCGTCAGGTCAGGGTTGATCACGAAGGCCTGGCCCAGAAGCGTGTTTTCCGACAGATACCGCTTCATCCGGCCCGGGATGATGTTGTTGTGGATCACCGCGTCCGGCTTTGGCTTGGCCGAAGAGGCGTTTTCTTCCAAGGCCTTGGCTGTCTGCACGGCCAATTCCCGCTCCAGCACCGCCGGGTCGAGATGGCCTTCCGACAGAGCCAGCGGCGCGGTTGCGGCGATGTGCATCGCGAACTGCTTGCCAATCGCCTGCGCCTTGTCAGCCGGGCCTTTCAGCGCGACCAGCACACCGATCTTGCCCATGCCCTCGGCAGCCGAGTTGTGGACGTAGGACACCACGGTGTCGCCTTCCAGAACGTGCAGGCGGCGCAGCGTCATGTTCTCGCCGATGCGGGCGACGGCTTCCTGGATCACGGTTTCCACGGTCTTGCCGTTCAGATCGGCGGCGCGAACAACCTCGACGCTGTCACCGGTTTGCAGGGCGACCTTGGCCACTTCGCGCACCAGCGACTGGAAATCGGCATTCTTCGCCACGAAATCGGTTTCCGAGTTGATCTCGACCGCGACGCCACGGCCATCGCTGACGGCAACGCCAACCAAGCCTTCGGCGGCCACGCGGTCGGCTTTCTTGGCGGCTTTCGCCAGACCTTTGGTGCGCAGCCAATCCACCGCGGCATCCATGTCGCCATTGTTTTCAACAAGGGCCTTCTTCGCATCCATCATGCCTGCGCCGGTTGATTCGCGCAGTTCCTTCACCATCTGGGCGGTGACTGTCATCGTCTCATCTCCTGAAATTGGTAGCCCGGCGGGATAGACCCGCCGGGTGAAGGTTCCGTGACAGGCGCTTACGCCTCGACGTCGGCGACAGCTTCTTCTTCCGGGGCTGCTTCAAGCGCGCCAAGGTCGACACCCGCCGCGCCCATCTGGGCCGACATGCCGTCAAGGGCCGCACGGGAAATCAGGTCGCAGTAAAGCTGGATGGCGCGGGCCGCGTCATCGTTGCCGGGGATCACGTGGGTGACGCCCTTCGGCGAGCAGTTGGTGTCGACGATGCCGACGACCGGGATGCCCAGCTTCTGCGCTTCGAGGATGGCAAGGTCTTCCTTGCCAACGTCGATGATGAAGATCAGGTCCGGGGTGCCGCCCATTTCGCGGATGCCGCCCAGCGACGCCTGCAACTTGGCCTGGTCACGTTCCATGCCCAGACGCTCTTTCTTGGTCAGGCCTTCGGCGCCCTGCCCCAGCACTTCGTCCAGATGCTTCAGCCGCTGGATCGAGGCGCTGATGGTTTTCCAGTTGGTCAGCGTGCCGCCAAGCCAGCGGTGGTTCATGTAGAACTGTGCGCAACGCTCGGCCGCTTCGGCGATCGGCTTTTGCGCCTGACGCTTGGTGCCGACGAACAGGATGCGCCCGCCCTTGGCGACGGTGTCGCGCACCATCTTCAGCGCCTGATCCAGCAAGGGAACGGTCTGCGTCAGGTCAAGAATGTGGATGCCGTTACGGTCGCCGTAGATGTACGGGCCCATCTTGGGGTTCCAGCGTGCGGTCTGGTGGCCGTAGTGAACGCCAGCTTCCAAAAGCTGACGCATGGTGAACTCGGGAAGAGCCATGCCTTGTCCTTTTCCGGTTTGATCCTCGGTGAAGCCGTCTTCAGAGCTTGCGCCCCAACCGGCGGACCTTGCGGGATTTCTCCCCGCAAAAGCCCAAGCCCCACCTGTGAAGTGCGTGCGCCTTACCCTGCCAGGGTTGCCGTTGCAAGGGCCATTCGCCCGGATAACCGGCGGAAACGGCGCGAAACGGGCTGAAATCGGCTGGATGGTGTCGCAACCTGTGGTGCGGTCGGCCGCGGGGGCGGTAGCCTGCCGACATGTTCACACGCAAGGGGCAGCCATGAAAATCCGCGCGATCACCGCCCTGCCGGTGAACATCCCGTTCCACGCGCCCTACCGGTTCAGCTATGGGGCCATCGCGTCACTGACCAAGACGGTGATCCAGTTGGAAACCGAAGACGGTGTGATCGGCCTTGGTGAATGTGCCGACGGCGACCGTGCGGCGGATGTGATGGCAGCGGGCCAGCGCCTGATCGGCCACGACCTGCGCGACATCACGACCGCCGAGGCAAAGCTGGTGCCGGGGATGCGCTACACCCCTTGGGGCAACGTGCTGGCCGCGCGGCGGGTGTTTGGCGGGATCGAGATGGCGATGTGGGATGCGCGCGGCAAAACCGAAGGTGTGCCGCTTTACCGCCTCTTGGGCGGCGCGGTGCGGCATGAGATTGCGCTGACCGAGTATTTCTCCTACCGCTGGCCCGGAGCGGCGCACCCCGGCGAAAGCACTCCGGTCGAGGTGGCGCGGTATTGCGCGCTGATGATCGAACGCCACGGTTCGACGATCTTTGAAGGCAAGGTCGGCGCGGTGGCGCTGGACGAGGAGATCCGGATGGTGCGCGAAGTGCGCGCAGCCATCGGCGAGCGTCCGTTGCAACTGGATGCCAACGGTGGCTGGACGGTTCCCACCGCCCGCGATGCGCTGCGCAGGCTTGCGCCATTCCACATCAGTTGGTTTGAAGAACCCGCTGAGACGTATGAAGAAATGGCAGATCTGCGCACCCATTGCGACATCCCGTTTTCAGCCCACTCCATCGACCTGCCGAAAGCCGTGGCGCTGCGCTGCCCCGATGCCGTCGTGACCAACATCAACGAACATGGCGGCATCCGCCGGACCGCTGATTTCATCCGCGCCTGCGAGACATTCAACGTCGGCTTCCGCTTCCATTCCGGCGAAACCGGCATCGCCAGCGCGGCCTACCTGCAAGTGTCCGCCGCCTTGGAACATGTGCGAGGGGCCAGCCAGACCCTGTTCCGCTGGTATGCCGACGATGTTATCGAAGGCGGGCCTTTCGGCCTTGAAAACGGCGTTACCCAAGTGCCAGACGGCCCCGGCCTTGGCGTGACGCTGGACCCCAAGGCGCTCCGGCGCTGCCACGAGCGCTACCTCGCCGAAGGGCCATTTCCCGATGGACGCTCCGGCGGCTATGGCAGCCAGTTTCGCAAGCAGTAAGCGTCACGCAACCGGATGGTGCAGATGGCGGGACGCCGCGCCGACGTGCCGGTGATCCGAACCGCAGCACCCGCCGATCACCCGCAACCCCGGCAGCAGCGCCCCGAGGTCGCGGTAAAGGCGGCCGAACTCGTCTGGGTCGCCCGCGTCAAGTTCCGTCGCCACGTCCAGTTCGGCATGGCTCATCCGCGAGGCATTGGCGCGAACGCCGCCAATCCTGGCCACCCAGTCGCCGGCCAAAATATTCATGAAATGCGTGGGATGCGCGCAGTTTATCATGTGATAAATCGGAGCACCCCCGGTTGCGTCATCTGTTGCCGCAATGGCATCGGCCAGCGTTTCGCCAGAGGGCAGCCTGCCGTCTGTCTCGACCGTAAAGGATACCGCCACCGGCATCCCTGCCGCAGTCGCGGCCCGCGCGATGCCGATCGCCTCGCCCGAATGGGTCATCGTTACTGCGCTGACCAGATCAACGCCCGCGTCGGCCAGCGCATCCATCTGAGGCTGATGGCGGGCTTTCGCCTCGGTGCCGCTCAGCGCCCGGTCCAGCGCATAGCCATCGCCCGAAGGACCGATCACTCCGTTCAGCACGGTGTCGGTGCCGTCTTCCTCCAGCGCCGTGCGCAGCGCGTGTCCGTACCGCCCCGCCTCAAGATTGATGCGACGCACCTCAGACGGGTCCAGCCCCATCACCGCCCCCCAGGTGGTTCCGGCCCGCCATGTCGGCGTGTCCAGCACGAACCCCGTGCCGGCCTTGCGCGCCAACCCGGCAAACCGCCGGAAATAGCGCGACAGCGCGTCTTTCCCGGCGTCGCTGTCAAGCAGGGTGAACGCCGCGAAGTACGGCAGGTCCAGGCCTTCGTCGTAGATCATCACCGTCTCCAGCCCGCCATCGGCAAGCCAGGGTCTTTCTGCGGAAAGCAACTTTTCAAGACCCGCCATCTGTCCACCCCCCTTTGCGTCGCACCAGGGGCAAACCCGCCCCGGCGGATGGCCGTAAGCATAGCATGAAACCCCTCCCCTCAGGATGATTCCTGCCCTGCTGCCAACGCACGCGGGATGGCGCCTTGCCCGCCGGCCGGTTTCGCGGCAGAAGGTTCGCCATGTCAGCATCGCCCGATATCCTCTGCATCGGTTCCATCCTGTGGGACATCATCGGCCGCGCGCCAACCTCGATGCGTGTGGGGTCGGATGTGCCGGGCCGCATCACCCGGCTGCCCGGTGGCGTGGCGATGAACATCGCCATGACGCTGCGCCGGTTCGGGATGACCCCTGCCCTGCTGACTGCCATTGGCCGTGATGCCGAAGGCGACGAATTGATTGCCGCCTGCGACCGGATGGGCCTTGTCACCGCGCATGTCTACCGCTCTGACGATCTGCCGACCGACCGCTACATGGCCATCGAGGGTGCCAACGGTCTGATCGCCGCCATCGCCGATGCCCACTCGCTGGAGGCGGCGGGCGACAAGATCCTGCGCCCGCTGGCCGATGCACGGCTTGGCAGCGCCGATGCGCCCTGGTCCGGCCCCATCGCGCTGGATGGCAACCTGACCGAGGCGCTTCTGGCCGACATTGCCGCCTCGCCGCTTTTTGCCGCCGCAGACCTGCGCGTGGCCCCGGCCTCGCCGGGCAAGGCGGAGCGGTTGCTTCCCCTGCTTGGGCATCCCGCCGCCACGCTTTACGTGAACCTTGAAGAGGCCAACATCCTGTCGAAAGTGCAAAGCGCCACTGCGCCAGAGGCCGCCCGCGCGCTGCTGGATCGCGGCGCCGCTGCGGTGCTGGTGACCGATGGCGGCCGCGCTGCCGCCGAAGGCCGCAGGGGCGCGGGCGTGATCGAGGGCAGCCCGCCTCCTGTTCTGGTGACCCGCGTCACCGGCGCGGGCGACACCTTCATGGCCGCTCATATCGTTGCCGAAACCCGGGGTTTGCCGCGCGAGGCTGCCTTGGCCGAGGCATTGCGCGCCGCCGCCGCCTATGTATCGGGAGAGATCGGTTCATGACCTTCGGTGACATGACATGGCTCAACCCGCCTGCCGCCATGACCGAAGGTGCGGACGGGCTGACCGTCACCACCGGCCCCGCCACCGATTTCTGGCGCGAAACCTTCTACGGCTTCACCCGCCATTCCGGCCACCACCTTGCCCATCCGGTGTCCGGCGATTTCACCGCCCGCGTCACGGTGACCGCCGATTATCAGGCGCTTTACGATCAGGCCGGCCTGATGCTGCGGCTGTCGGACACGCACTGGATCAAGGCCGGCATTGAACACACCGACGGCCAGCCGGTGTTTTCCACCGTGGTCACCAACGGCCAGTCCGATTGGGCCACGCTGCCCCTGTCGTTCCCCGCCAGCCCGATCACGCTGCGCCTGACCCGCCACGGCAGCGCCGTCCGCGTCGATGTGCAGGAACCCTCCGGCCTTTGGCGGATGACACGGCTGGCGCATCTGCCCGACGGCCCCGCAATGATTGGCCCGATGGCCTGTTCGCCCGAGCGCGGCGGATTCGCTGCCACCTTTTCAAACTATACCTGCGGCCCGGCGATCCCGCGCGCGCTGCACGAGGATCACCCATGAGCCATCCGATCATCCTATCGCCCGAAGTGGCCGAAGCCCGCGCCAACGGCACGCCGATTGTTGCGCTGGAAAGCACAATCATCACCCACGGGATGCCATTTCCGCAGAATGTGGAAACAGCCGCACGGGTAGAAGCCGAGGTGCGCACCTACGGTGCCACACCTGCCACGATCGTCATCCTTGATCACCACATCCACATCGGTCTGACCGATGCCGAGCTTTCGAGCCTTGGCCAAGCGAAGAACGTCGCCAAACTGTCGCGCGCCGACCTCGCCGCGTGCCTTGCCACCGGCGGCACCGGGGCGACCACCGTGGCCGCCACGATGATCTGTGCGCGGCTTGCGGGCATCGACACGTTCGCCACCGGTGGCATCGGCGGTGTGCATCGCGGGGCTGAAACCTCGTTCGACATCTCGGCCGATCTGCCGGAACTGGCCGAAACCGCCGTCACCGTGGTTGCCGCGGGGGCAAAGGCGATCCTCGATCTGGCGAAAACGCTGGAATACCTGGAAACCCGCGGCGTCCCCGTCATCGCCTACGGGCAGGACGATTTTCCCGCCTTCTGGTCGCGCACCTCGGGCCTGCGCGCGCCATTGCGTATGGACGCGCCGGCCGCCATCGCCGCCGCTCATCTGATGCGCATCCGGCTGGGCCTGCCCGGCGGGCAACTGGTCGCCAACCCGATCCCGCCCGATGCCGAAATTCCCCGGGATGAGATCACGCCCCATATCGAAGCCGCGCTGGCCGAGGCTGCGGCGCACGGCATAGCCGCGAAATCGGTAACACCCTTCCTGTTGCAGCGCATCTTCGAACTGACGGCTGGCCGCTCGCTTGCGTCGAATATCGCCCTTGTGCTGAACAACGCCCGCCTCGCCAGTGCAATCGCCACCGAAATCGCGCTCCAGCGGGCCAAAACCTGACAGCGCCCATTGGCAACCCGCACAGCCCTTCATAGATTGCGCCCGCACGCGATCCCGCGCCTGCCGGAGCCCTGATGACAGATCCAACCAACCTCCGCCGCCGTGGCATCCTGGCCTCGCTGCGCGCCAGCTTTCTGACCGGGCTTGTCGTGGTGCTGCCCATCGGCCTGACGATCTACTTCGTCTGGACGCTGATCGGCTGGATCGACGGCTGGATCCTGCCCCTGATCCCGTCGGCCTATCAGCCCGAGGCGCTGGTCCACGACATCTTCGGACCCGAGGCGAATTTTCCGGTGCGCGGCGTCGGTGTGCTGGTGTTCCTCGTCTTTACCGTCATCATCGGCTGGATGGCAAAGGGCCTTTTTGGCCGTTCGGTCATCCGGTGGGGCGAAGATATGGTCGACCGGATGCCCATTGTCCGATCGGTCTATGGCGGGATCAAGCAGGTGGCCGAAACCTTCTTCAACAAAAAGGAACAAAGCTTCGACAAGGTCTGCCTCCTGGAATTTCCGCGCCCCGGTTCCTATGCGCTCGGCTTCCTGTCGACCCGGCCCAAGGGGGAACTGGCCACCCGGCTTGCCGCCCTCGGCCCCGACATGTCGGCGGTCTTTGTGGGCCTGACGCCGTTCACCTCGGGGATGCTGCTGTTCGTGCCGACGAAAGACCTGACCATCCTCGACATGAAGATCGACGATGCGGCCAAACTGATCGTTTCGGGCGGTCTGGTCTACCCGATCCCGAAAGAGCCGGTCAGCTGACCATCCGCACCAGATCGACGCTGGGTTCCTGACCGATCTTGGCGCTGTCGCCCTTCAGGAACACCTCTGCCGCGATCCGGCCCGCTGCCTTCAGCCGCTCCAGAACCTGTGGCGAGGCGGACAGTTTGGAGGCCGCCGTAAGCTCGTTCATCAGCACATCGTCGGCAATCATGTGCACCCGCACATCCTTCATCCGGCCCCGTTCCATCCGGCCTTCCGCGATCAGCCGTCGCACGAAGTTTATCGCGCGCAGCTCGCCCAGAAGGCTGGCGTTAAAGCTGATCTCGTTGATCCGGTTCTGAATCTCCACCGGGCTGTCGGGCACATGGTCGCGCCGGATCGGGTTGATCGACACCACCACGATGTCATCCGGCAGGTGCGCCTCATACAACGGAAAAAGTGCCGGGTTGCCGGCATAGCCGCCGTCCCAATAGGCCTCGCCGCCAATTTCCACCGCCTGAAACACCGTCGGGATGCAGGCTGATGCCATCAACACCGCAGGTGTGATTTCCTGCCCGGTGAAGACCTTGATCTTGCCGGTCCGCACATTGGTGGCGCTGACGAACAACTCCGGCCCCTCGCTGGCGCAGACCCGGCTGAAATCAAAGGTCTCGACCAGGGGTGCAAGCGGGTTTTGCCACGACGATCCCCAGGCATAGGGCGAATAGACCTGCGCCAGCACCGCCTGCGACGAGATCGGCAGCACCGCCTCAGCCGCGTCCTGCCAGGCCCGCACCATCGGCAGCCACGCCTGCACCCAAGGCACCATGCGCCAATCGCCAATCGCGGCAACCTCGTCCCACAGATGGTCCAGCGCCTTCTTCGCGCCAAGCCGCCCGCCGACCAGCATCCCCGCTTTCAAGGCCGCCCCGTTCAGCGCCCCGGCCGAGGTGCCAGAGATGCCGGCAATCTCCAGATCGTCGTCCTCCAGCAGGCGGTCCAGCACGCCCCAGGTAAAGGCGCCATGCGCGCCGCCCCCCTGCAAGGCAAGATTGATCTTCCGGCCTGCGGCCCGCGTCACAGCGCCGTCCATCCGCCATCGACCGAGATCGTGGTGCCCGTCACCTGATCGGCGGCGGGTGAACACAGATAGACCGTGGTGCCGCCGATCTGTTCCACCGTGGCGAACTGGCGGCTTGGCTGCCGGTCCAGCATCACCTCGCGGATCACGGTTTCGCGGTCCATGTTGTGGGCCTTCATCTGGTCGGGGATCTGCGCCTCCACCAGCGGTGTCAGCACGTAGCCGGGGCAGATTGCGTTGCAGGTGATGCCCTGCCCGGCGGTTTCCAGCGCCACGGTCTTCGACAGGCCCACTACGCCATGCTTGGCCGCGATATAGGCCGATTTGAACGGGCTTGCCGTCAGCCCATGCGCCGAGGCGATGTTGACCACCCGTCCCCAGCCCTTGGCCCGCATCCCCGGCAGCGCCGCCGCCGTGGTGTGGAACGCCGAGGTCAGGTTGATCGCAAGGATCTGGTCCCACTTTTCCACCGGAAAGGTTTCGATCGGCGACACGAACTGGATGCCGGCGTTGTTCACCAGAATATCGCAGCCGCCCGCCTTTTCGATCAGCGCGCGACAGTCCGCGCCCTTCGACATGTCGGCGGCGATATAGCTGACCTTCACCCCATGCTTGGTCGCCAGCGCCGCGGCCAGATCATGATCTTCGGCGCGGTCGGTGAAACTGTTCAGCACCACCTCGGCCCCCGCCGCCGCCAGCGCTTCGGCCACGCCAAGCCCGATGCCAGAGTTCGACCCGGTGACCACGGCCCGCTTGCCCGTAAGTTCCATTTTGCACCTCATGCTGCGTTGGCAGCACAGTGCCATGCTGCGGGTGCAAATAAAAGTGGCACGGGCCGCTTTGCCCAACACTCTGCCGTGAAATGAAAAAAACGCCGGCACGAAGCCGGCGTTCAGTTATTGAGGCAGGTTTCATACAGGCAAGAAACCTATCGAGCAGTGCCCTCTTTATAGTCTCCTCTCCGCCGATGGCCAAGCTAAAAGTTTGAAATGCCACAAGGTCCGGCTTAGGCTGGCGCAAAACGCAAAAGCCAGACGGGGATAACCGCGCAATGAACCATGCGACCACCTTCAAACTTCGCGGGCTGACCGCCGCCCTTGCCCTGATGCTGGGTGTCGGAATCGCCGCTGCCGAACCGAAGCATGGCATAGCTATGTATGGCGAGCCTGCCCTCCCCCCGGATTTTGTGTCGCTGCCGCACGTGAACCCCGATGCACCGAAGGGCGGGCGCATCGTCTTTGGCGAAAGCGGCACCTTCGACAGCCTCAACCCGTTCATCACCAACGGTCAGTCCGCCACCGGCATATCCGGCCTTACGGTCGAGACGCTGATGGGCCGGTCCTACGACGAACCCTTCACGCTGTATGGGCTTTTGGCCGAATTGATCAACACCGATGACGCGCGCAGTTACGTGGAATTTACCCTGCGTGAAGGCGCGCGATTCTCTGACGGCTCGCCCGTCACGGTGGACGACGTGCTTTGGTCGATGGAAAAGCTCGGCACCGATGGCAACCCCCGCTACCTTGGCGCGTGGAAAAAGGTAGCCTCGTCCGAGGCGGTGGATGACCGCACCGTGCGCTTTACCTTCAACACCCAGGACCGCGAACTGCCGCTGATCCTCGGGCTGCGTCCGATCCTGAAAAAGGCGCAGTGGGAGGGCAAGGATTTCACCGCCTCCAGCCTTGAAGCGCCAATCGGCTCCGGCCCCTACGTGGTCGACCGCTTCGATGCCGGTGCCTACATCAGCTACAAACGCAACCCCGACTGGTGGGGCAAGGATCTGCCGTTCAACCGTGGCCAGTGGAACTTTGACGAGATCCGCTATGACTATTTCGGCGACGGCGGCGTGGTGTTCGAAGCGTTCAAGGGCGGCACCATCACCAGCTACCGCGAAGGCAACGCCGCGAAGTGGCTGACGAACTATGACTTCCCCGCCGTCACAGCAGGCGACGTGGTCAAATCGGAAATCCCGCACCAGCGCCCCTCGGGCATCGAAGGCTTCGTGTTCAACACACGCAAACCCATCTTCCAGGATTGGCGCGTGCGCGAGGCGCTGATCCACGCCTTCAACTTTGAATTCATCAATCAGGCGATCACCGGCGGCACCCAGCCGCGCATCACCTCCTACTTCGGCAACTCGTTTCTCGGGATGGAACCCGGCGCCCCGGCAACGGGGCGGGTCGCCGAGCTGCTGGCGCCGTTCAAGGCCGACCTTTTGCCCGGCGCCCTCGAAGGCTACGCCCTGCCCGTCGCGGACGGGACCGAGATGAACCGCAAGAATCTGCGCGCCGCCACGGCCCTGCTGGAGGAAGCCGGCTGGACCGTGGGCGACGACGGCGTGCTGAAGAATGCCGAAGGCACGCCCTTCACCTTCCAGATCACCCTTGTGCAAGGGGCCGACGAGGTCGCCTCCATCGCCGCGATCTTCGTCGAGGCGTTGAAGCCCTTGGGCATCACCGCCACGATCAACACCGTCGACAGCGCGCAATACAAGGAACGCACCACCAACTACGATTTCGACATGACCCACTACATCCGGTCCCTGTCGCTGTCGCCCGGCAACGAACAGATGCTGTATTGGGGGGCGGCCGGGGTCACCGAACCCGGCACCCGCAACTGGATGGGCATGAACTCTCCCGCCGCCGAGGCGATGATTTCGGCCATGCTGTCGGCCCCCGACGCCACCGAATTCACCGCCGCCACGCAAGCGCTTGACCGGGTGCTGACGAGCGGTAGATATGTCATACCGTTCTGGTACTCCAACGTCTCGCGTCTGGCGCACCGGAAAGAGCTGAAATACCCCGAACGGCTGCCGCTTTATGGCGACTGGATCGGATTCCAACCGGACACCTGGTGGTATCAGGAATGACAAGAACCGAAGGCAAGAGCATGAAAAAACTGATCGTTCTGGCACTGACCCTGGCAACCCTTGCCGGTTGCAACACGATCGCTGGCGTCGGCGAAGATGTCAGCGCCGGTGCGCGCACGGTGCAGGACGCGTTCTGATCTGACCCGCTGATAGCCTCACCAAAGCGTCCCCGCTCGGGGCGCTTTGGTTGGCACAGGTGTGGACACGCTCGGCAGGTTGGCTTTCAGGCAGCCGCCTCTCTTTGTTCGGGCACGCGGATCACCGTCACCGAACAGGACGCCTCCGCCACCACCTGCGCCGAGACCGATCCCAGATAGCGCCGCGTTGTCGAATGGCCTCGCGCACCCAACATTATGTGGCTGACGTGGTTTGCGGTGGCATAGTCGATGATCACCTGCCCCGGATCGGGCCCTTCCAACACGGTGAAGGTCAGCCGGTCCTCGGGCAGATCGAACCCGTCGGCCCAGGCCCGCAGCGCCACCAGCCGGGCCACATGCACATTGTTTCCCGCATCATCGGTGCCCTGATCAATGCCGATGCGCTGGGTCTTGATCACATTGACGCAGGCCACCCGCGCATCCGGTTCGATCACCAGCATCCGTTTCACCGCACCGCGCAGCACGTCGGCGAGGCGTTCGCCTTCGGGCGACAGGTCAACTGCCACGCACAGGATGGGCACCGCCGCCAGCTGCGCCGAAACAGGCACAGGCGCCGTGAACCGCCGGATCTTGCGCGCCACCCGCCAGCGGTCGAACACCTGCAGCCAGCTGTCCCGCTTCAGCTTCAGCGCGCGCTTCGTCAGCCTTACCTGTGCCGGATGCGCCAGATCGAAGGCCATCTGCGCCGCCGTCTGGGTGCGGCGCATCGGGTCCACCTCCAGCGCGTGCAGGATGATTTCCTGCAACCACTCCGGCACCTCTGGGCGCAGGGCGCGTGGCGGCACCGGGTCACGCCAGAGCCGCTTGCGCACCCCCCGCAACCGCTCTGGCGCGCCAAAGGGCTGCCGGCCTGTCGCCAGTTCGTAGATCATTGCCCCCAAGGCAAACAGATCCGACCGCAGATCATCGCGGCAGCGCAGATACTGCTCGGGCGCGATGTAGGGGAAGGTGCCCATCGCGATCTTGAATTCCTCAGCCAGCAGGTCCGGCAGCAGATCGTGGCGCGCCAGGCCAAAGTCGATCAACACCATCTCTCCGGTCGTGCGTTGCAGGACATTGTCGGGCTTCAGGTCAAGGTGGATGACGTGCTGGCGATGAAGGTCGGCCACCGCCTGCACCATCCGCGCGGCAATCTCGATCACGTCGGACAGTGGCAACGGCGCGCGGCGTGAGACCGCCAGAAACGACCCGCCCTCGATCTTTTCAGTGACGATGTACGGCATCACCGAAAAATCCCCGACGGCGATCACCTTAGGCACATGCGGTCCGGTCAGACGCGGCATGATCATCTGCTCCACCTCGAAGCCCACGATTGTCGGGGCGTCGTAGCCGTCAAGGATCGTCGGAACCTTCATCACCATCGGGCCGGAATGATCAGCGTGTGTCACCTCCCAGATCGTGGCGAACCCGCCCTGATGCAGCTTTCGCCCCAACGTGAAGCCGTCGATCTCCATCCCCTCGTGCGGGCGTCTTTGCATCCTAGCGTCCCCTCAATAGCCGCAAGGCCAGCTCTTCCGGCAGGCCCGCCGCGCGGATCTTCTGCACCGTCGGCCCCATGTCGTAAGGCACCCGCCGAAACGTCAGTTCATTCGCGCCAAGGTCGAGCATCGCGTAGCCCGCCTGCGCCACCCCGTCGCGTGGTTGGCCCACCGCGCCCACCACCGCCAGCCAGCGCCGCGACCGGATCAGCGGGATCGGTGTCGCCATACGGAAGGTTTGTTCCCGCACCATCCCCGCAATGTCGCAACTGGCCAGCAACGGCACATGCACATGCCCGCAAAAGATCAGCCGCGCCCTGCAGGACCGGAACGATCCCGTAGCCTTGGTATCCGATGTGACGTAGTTCCAGGCCTCCGGCTCGTTGACCGAGGCGTGGACGCACAGCACATCATCAAACGCCGCCGTCATCTCCCGTCCGGCCAGAAACGCCCGGTGGGCTTCCCCGATCCGTGGCTTGGTCCACTCCATCGCCCGGCGCGCCAGACCGCCCATCGCCTCGGCCCCGCCGATGGCCGCGTTGTCGTGGTTGCCACGGATGCAGATCGCCCCCTCGGCGACCAGGCGCCCGGCCATGTCAACGCACCACTCGGGGTCCGGGCCATAGCCGACCAGATCGCCCAGAAGAACGAACCGCTCAGTGCCCCGCGCCGCAGCATCCGCCAGTACCGCCTCGAATGCTTCACGGTTGGCATGAATATCGGTCAGAATGGCCAGTCTCATCCGCCCTCCAAAGGCACGCTTGTCCCGTCCATACCGCCCCGCATGCACAGCCGGTATGCGCCAGATCAAGTCCCCCAAGTCTTGACATTGCCGCCCGGCGGGAGGAAGCCCAACCGTTCCGCAACGCAAGGAGGCAGCCTTGGTCACGCTTGATATCTTCTCCGATCCGGTTTGCCCGTGGTGTTACATCGGCAAGGCCAACCTTGACCGTGCGCTGGCAGATCACCCCGACCACCCGTTTTCCGTCCAGTGGCATCCGTTCCAGCTTAATCCCGACATGCCCCCAGAAGGCATGCCGAAGCGCGCCTATCTGGAGGAAAAGTTCGGCGGCAAGGCCCGCGTCGACGCCATCCACGAACGCCTGCGCGAATTTGCCCGCAATGCGGGCGTGGCGATGGACCCCGACAAACCCCAGCGCATTCCCAACACGCTTGATGCCCACCGTCTTATCCATTGGGCGGGGATCGAGGGCGTGCAACCCGCTGTGGCCGCGGCCCTGATGCGCGCCTACTGGGTCGAAGGCCGCGATATCGGCGACCACGAAACCCTTGCCGCCATCGCCGGTGAAAACGGCATGGACCGGGCCGCAACCTTGCGTCTGCTGCAATCGGACGCTGACGCCGAGGATATCGCCGCGCGCGATACCGATGCCCGCCAAAAGGGCGTGACAGCGGTGCCGACCTTCCTCATCGCGCGGCAATACGTCGTCTCGGGCGCGCAACCGCCACAGATGTGGGCGCAGGTCATCGCCGACCTTGCCGCCGCCAACCCTTCCACCTGAAAGCCGTTCCCTTGCCCGCCAAGCCCGTCTCGCAAGCCGAATTCGTCGCCATCATCGCGATGCTGTTCGCCACCATCGCGATCTCGATCGACGCGATGCTGCCCGCCCTCCCCGATATCGCCGCGACCCTGTCGCCCGATGCGCCAAACGCGGCACAGTTGGTGGTCACAAGCTTCGTCTTTGGCATGGGCTTGGGAACCCTCTTCGCCGGTCCCCTGTCGGACGCGTTCGGCCGCAAGCGCACGATCATGTTTTCCTCCGCTCTTTACGCAATGGCGGCGCTGGCCTGCTATTTCGCGCCGACGCTGGAAACCCTGCTTATCGCCCGCGTTATGCAGGGCATCGGCGCATCCGGGCCGCGCATCGTGTCGATCGCAATGGTGCGTGACCTTTTCAAAGGGCGTGAGATGGCAAAGGTCATGTCCTTCGTGATGATGATCTTCACCGTTGTCCCGGCGATTGCACCGCTGATGGGTCAAGGCATCATCGCGATTGCCGACTGGCACGCGATCTTTCTGGCCTACATCGCCTTTTCCGCCGTCACGATGGTCTGGCTTGGCCTGCGCCAGCCGGAAACCCTGCCCGTTCCGTCACGCCGTCCGCTTGCGGTCACCACGCTTCTGGTTGCCACGAAAGAGCTGTTCCGCCTGCGCCCCGTCGTCGTGTCCATCATGGTTCAAACGCTGACGCTGGCAGCGCTTTTCGCCACGCTGTCGTCGATGCAGGGCATCTTCGAGCAACGCTTCGACCTCGCCGACAGCTTTCCGCTGTGGTTTGCGGTGATCGCCCTGACCTCGATGTCGGGCAGCCTGCTGAACTCGCGGATCGTGATGCGCGTCGGGATGCGGCGGGTGATCGTCGCCACCTTTGGCGCGCAGGTATCGCTGACGCTGTTCAGCCTGATTGCCGTTGGCAGCGGTCTGCTGCCCGAAGCGCTGGCGTTTCCCTTGCACATGATCTGGTCGATCGGCCTGTTCGCGATGATGGGCCTGACGATGGGCAACCTGAATGCGCTGGCGATGGAGCCTGTGGGCCACATCGCGGGCCTCGCGGCCTCGGTGATGGGGGCGATTTCCACCGTTGGTTCGGTGTTGCTGGCGATTCCGGTTGGCCTGGCGTTCAACGGCACGGTGCTGCCGCTGCTGATTGGCGTGTCGATGCTGCTTTGTGCCGCCCTCGCCTTGATGAAGCTTGCGCTTCCCGACCGCGCCGCAACGCTGGCCTAGGCCTTCCCGGCCTTTGCGCCCGCTTTCACCACCTCGGCCAGATCACGGGCGATGTTGAACGCGCCCTTGATCCGGTCGGCCTCGGATTTCATCTCGCCGGTCAGCACGATCTTAGTGCCGTTCACCCGCGCCGCGCCACCCTGCGCCTTGAGGAAATCCACAAGGCCCGCAGGATTGGCGAACTTGTCGTTGTGAAACTGGATGGTGGCGCCCTTCGGCCCGGCATCCAGCTTTGAAATCCCTGCCCGTTTGCACATCGCCTTGATCCGGACGATCAGCATCAGGGTGTTCACCTCCTTCGGCAGCGGCCCGAACCGGTCGATCAACTCCGCGGCAAAGCCTTCCAGCTCCACCTTGGTGCCAAGGCTGGAAAGCCGCCGGTAAAGGCCCAGACGCACGTCCAGATCGGTCACATACTCCTCGGGGATCATCACCGGCACGCCAAGGTTCAACTGCGGGCTCCAGCCATCGTCGACCGTGGTCAGCCCCTGCAACTCGCCGGATTTGATCTTGGCAATCGTCTCCTCCAGCATCTGCTGGTAAAGCTCGTAGCCAACTTCCTTGATATGGCCCGACTGTTCGTCACCCAAAAGGTTGCCAGCCCCCCGCAGGTCCAGGTCGTGGCTCGCCAGGTTGAACCCCGCCCCAAGGCTGTCAAGGCTGCCCAAAAGCCGCAGCCGCTTGGTCGCCTGCGGGGTCAACGGCGCGCGGGGTTTGGTCGTCAGATAAGCATAGGCCCGCGTCTTCGACCGCCCCACCCTGCCCCTGATCTGGTAAAGCTGGGCCAGCCCGAACATGTCGGCGCGGTGCACGATCATCGTGTTCGCCGTCGGAATATCCAGACCGGATTCGACGATGCTGGTCGCCACCAGAACATCGTATTTGCCATCGTAGAACTGGTTCATCCGGTCATCCAGATCGCCCGCCGCCAACTGCCCGTGGGCCACGACGTAAGTCACCTCCGGGACATGGGTTTTCAGGAAGTCCTCGATCTCGTGCAGGTCGGAAATCCGCGGCACCACGTAGAACGACTGCCCGCCGCGGAACCGTTCGCGCAAGAGCGCCTCGCGGATCGTGATGGTGTCGAACTCGGCCACATAGGTGCGGATCGCCAGCCGGTCGACCGGCGGGGTCGCGATGATCGACAGGTCGCGCACGCCGGTCAGGCTGAGTTGCAGGGTGCGCGGGATCGGCGTCGCGGTCAGCGTCAGCACATGAACCTCGGACCGCATCTCCTTCAGACGCTCCTTGTGCGTCACACCAAAATGCTGCTCCTCGTCGATCACCAGCAAGCCAAGGTTCTTGAACTTGATCGACTTTGCCAACAGCGCGTGGGTGCCAACGACGATATCCACCGTCCCGTCGCTGATCGCCGCCCGCGTGGCGTTCGCGTCCTTCACGCTCACAAAGCGCGACAAGGGCCTGACAGATATGGGAAATCCACGAAACCGCTCGGCAAAGCTGCGGTAGTGCTGGCGCGCCAGCAGCGTCGTCGGGCAGATCACCGCCACCTGCATCCCCGACAGGGCGGCGACGAAGGCCGCGCGCATCGCGACCTCAGTCTTGCCAAAGCCCACGTCGCCCACGACCAGCCGGTCCATCGGGCTGCCCTTCTCAAGGTCTGCCACCACATCGGCAATTGCCGAAAGCTGGTCGTCGGTCTCCTGATACGGGAACCGCGCCGCGAAGGCCTCCCAGATCGAATGTGGCGCCTCAAGGATCGGCGCGTGACGCAGCGCCCGCTCCGCCGCGATCCGCATCAGACGGTCGGCGATTTCCTTGATCCGTTCCTTCAGCTTGGCCTTCTTGGCCTGCCACGCGCCACCGCCCAGACGGTCTAGGAGGCCCTCCTCATGGCCATACCGGCTGAGCAGCTCGATATTCTCCACCGGCAGATACAGCTTGGCGTTGTCGGCATATTCCAGCGCGACGCAGGCATGTGGCGCACCAAGGGCGGTGATCGTCTCAAGCCCCAGATACCGGCCCACACCATGTTCGACATGCACCACCAGGTCGCCCGGAGACAGCGTATCGACCTCGCGCAGAAAATTGTCCGCCTTGCGCTTTTTCCTCGGTTTGCCGACCATCCGGTCGCCCAGCACGTCCTGTTCCGAAATCACCGTCAGGCCCGGCGCGGTGAACCCGCTTTCCAAGGGCCAGATCATCAGGAACAGCCCACCCTTGCCGTCTGGAACGGCGCGAAAATCGGCGGCCTCCTCGGCGGGCAGACCCTGATCCAGCAACAACCCCTTCAGGCGGTCCCGTGCGCCATCCGACCAACTGGCCACCACCACCTGCCCGGTCTTTGACACAGCACGAACATGATCCGCCAATGCCTCGAAAAGGTTCACCTTTTCCTGCTGGCGTTCCGGTGCGAAACTGCGCCCGATCCGGCCCCCGGCATCCAGCACACCCGGTCCGGGGCTGTGCGGCAGGGGTGACAACTGGATCACCCGGTGGCCGGCCACCGCCGCCTCCCATCCGGCATCGTCCAGATACAAAAGCCTGGGTTCCACCGGCTTGTAGACCGTGTCGATCCGGCCCTTCACCGTCAACGCCTCGGCGCGGGCATCATGGCTGTCGTCGATGCCTTCCCAGCGTGACAGGCGCGAGGCGGTGATCTGGTCGTCCAGCATCACCGAGGCGTCGGGAAGGTAGTCAAAGAGCGTGTCCAGTTCGGCGTGAAAGAACGGCAGCCAATGCTCCATCCCCTGATGCTTTCGCCCCGCGCTGACCGCTTCATACAGCGGGTCGTCCACCCCCGCCGTGCCAAAGGCGATGCGGTAGTTCTGCCGGAACCGCGCGATCGCCGCCTCGTCCAGGATCACCTCGGATACCGGCGCGAAATCGACGGCGGTCAGCTTTTCCGTGGTGCGCTGGGTTTCGGGATCAAAGCGCCGCGCGCCGTCCAGCACATCGCCAAAGAAATCAAGCCGGATCGGCCCGCCCGGCCCCGGCGGAAAGATGTCGATGATCCCGCCGCGCAGGGCATAGTCGCCCGGTTCAGCCACTGTGGACACCGGCGAAAACCCCATCCGCGCCAGAAACCCCTTCAGCCGCGCCTCATCCACCCGGTCGCCCACCCGCGCGCGAAACGATGACGCGCGCACCACTGCCCGCGCCGGCACCCGCTGCGTGACGGCATTCAGGGTCGTCAACAGCACGAATGGCCCACCCAACCCATCGGCCAGCGTGGCAAGCGTCGCCATCCGGCGCGCGGTGATTTCGGGGTTCGGGCTGACCCGGTCGTAGGGCAGGCAGTCCCACGCCGGAAACTCCAGCACCACGGCCTCCGGTGCCGTCACCGCCAAAGCCGCGCGCATCGCCTCGGCGCGCTTGTCGTCGCGCGCGACATGGATCACCGGCTTGCCGCGGCCAAGCTCCCGCGCCAGAAGCCGGGCGTCATACCCCTCCGGCGCCCCGCCGAGCAAAATCCGATCCGCTGTCATTTCCGTTGAAGCCTTCCGACGCGCCAGTGCGACCGGCCTGAAGCCGGCTCAGTTGAGGATGGAGATGTTAAGGTTCTGCCACATCCCGTACATAGCCGTGATGAAGATCGAAACCATGCCCGTGGCCTGCAAAAAGCGGCGGTGAATGGTCAGCCGCCGATGCAGCGCCAGCCCTTCGCCCTCGTCCGCCATGATCCGCCGCGCACAGCGCAAGCTCAGCCAGATCACCAGTGCCATGGGTGCCGTCAACAGGAACACGGCTTGTGCGAATTCAAGGTTGTAGACGAAGGCCAGAATGCCGAGGATGCTCATCCAGAACGACGCCAGCGTGACGATCCAGACGGCGCCCGGCTCCAGCGCCGAAATCAGCCGCGTGGAATAGATCCGCACCAGCGCCTCGACGTCGGTCTGCGCCTCGCCGCCAAATCGCTTTGCCTTGCGCAACATGTCAAACGGCACGCCCATCACCCAATGCGTGGTTGTCGACCAAAGGACCGCCAGAGCGATCCAGTACCACAGGTTGGAAAACGAGCGCATGTCGATGACTTCGAAAACCGTATCAAGCACGTCCACGAGATCGACTTTCCTTTCGACACGCCCGTCACAGCCAGACGGGATACCACGCGTCCTCTCTTGAGGCGCGGCTCTTTCGATGGCAGACAGAAGCCAAACCTGCAAGCCCCCGCCTGCACGCACCTCGCTCAAGGAAGTTGCCATGCACCCGACATTCGCGCCCTTTCCCGCAACCCGGCTGCGTCGTATGCGCCGGACGCCGGCGCTGCGGGCACTGGCGCAAGAAAACGCGCTGGGGCTTG
The DNA here is from genome assembly GCA_963822435.1 of uncultured Alphaproteobacteria bacterium. Lineage (GTDB taxonomy): Bacteria > Pseudomonadota > Alphaproteobacteria > Rhodobacterales > Rhodobacteraceae > JAUYQR01. The sequence continues at coordinate 657,670 of CAWGHN010000004.1, read as the reverse complement.
GTGATCTGATCTGGCCGGTGTTCGTGCGCGACGGGGTGAACACGCGCGACCAGATTGCCTCGATGCCCGGCGTGGAACGGCTGTCGGTCGATCTGGTGGTCAAGGCGGCCGAGATGGCGGCGGGCCTCGGTATCCCGGCGATCTGCCTCTTTCCCTACACCGACCCCGCGCTCAAGACCGCCGATTGCCGCGAGGCGTGGAACCCCGACAACCTTGCCAACCGGGCGATCCGCGCGATCAAGGCCGCGGTGCCCGACATCGCGGTGATGACCGACGTGGCGCTTGATCCCTACAACCTGCACGGCCATGACGGGCTGGTGCAGGACGGCATCATCCTGAACGACGAAACCGTCGAGGCGCTGGTGAAGATGACCCTCGCACAGGCTGACGCGGGCGCCGATATTCTTGGCCCCTCCGACATGATGGATGGCCGGATCGGCGCGATGCGGGCGGCGCTGGAAGGTGCCGGGCACAGGGATGTGGCGATCCTCAGCTACGCGGCGAAGTATGCCAGCGCCTTTTACGGACCGTTTCGCGATGCCGTGGGGGCAACAGGGGCGCTGAAGGGCGACAAGAAGACCTATCAGATGAACCCCGCCAACAGCGACGAGGCCTTGCGTCTGGTGGCCCGCGATCTGGCCGAAGGTGCCGACATGGTCATGGTGAAGCCCGGGATGCCCTACCTCGACATCTGCCGCCGGGTAAAGGACGCCTTCGGTGCGCCGACCTACGCCTATCAGGTGTCGGGCGAATACGCGATGATCCGGGGCGCGGCGCTCAACGGCTGGATCGACGGCGAGAAGGCGATGCTGGAAAGCCTGATGTGCTTCAAGCGCGCCGGCTGCGACGGCATCCTGACCTACTTTGCGCCCGAGGTGGCCCGGCTGATCCGCGCCGGCCTTTAGTCGTCAATGCAACTGGCCCTGCACGGTGGTCGTCAGGTCATTCAGCGAGAACGGTTTCGGCAGGAAGACCGAGTTCGGTATCCGCGCCTGCCCCTCCGACAGGCAATCCTCGGCGTAGCCCGACACGAAGATCACCCGCACGTTCGGGCGGTCCTGCAGCGCCAGCCGCACCCATGACGGGCCATCCATCCCCGGCATCACCACGTCGGTGACAAAGATGTCGACTTCCAGCGTCGGGTCTTCCAGCGTCTTGAGCGCCTGCTCGGCACTGTCGGCCTCCAGCACGGTATAGCCGCGCAGGCGCAAGGCCCGGCTGGCAAAGGCCCGGACCGGCGCCTCGTCCTCGACCAGCAGCACCACCCCCTCGCCTTGCCGCACCAGCGTCCGGCGCTGTGGCTTTTCTTCAATCACCACCGGTTCAGCCGCGTCATGCACCGGGAAATAGAGCTGGAACGTCGTGCCTTCGCCCGGCACCGAATCCACAAAGATGAAGCCGCCCGATTGCTTGACGATCCCGTAGGCCGTCGACAGGCCAAGCCCGGTGCCCTCGCCCACCCGCTTTGTGGTGTAGAACGGCTCGAAGATCTTCTGCAGCCGGTCCGCTGGAATCCCGATGCCGTGGTCGATCACCCGGATCACCGCGTAATCGCCCGCCGGAACCGAGGCCCGGTCGCGCTTCAGGTCTTCGCTCAGCGTCACCGGCTCGGTCTCGATGCGGATCGTCCCGCCTTCGGGCATCGCATCGCGGGCGTTGACCACCAGATTCATCAAGACCTGCTCCAACTGCCGCTTGTCGGCGCGGATCGGCCCCAGCGGCCCGGCGTTGCTGGACCGCAGCGCAATCCGCTCGCCCACCAGCCGGTTCAAAAGATGCGTCAGGTCCGACAGCACCTCTTCCAGATCCAACTGCTCGGGCTTCAGCGTCTGCTTGCGCGAAAACGCCAGCAACTGCCCAACCAGCGCCGCCGCCCGGTTGGAGTTCTGGCGGATCTGTTCAAGGTCTGCGAAGGCCGCATCCTCGCGCCCGTGACGCAGCAGCAAAAGGTCGCAATGCCCCGAAATCGCGGTCAGCAGGTTGTTGAAATCATGCGCAATGCCGCCGGCAAGCTGGCCGATCGCCTGCATCTTCTGGCTTTGCACGAACTGCGCCTCCAGCGTCTTCAGCGCCGTCGCGTCGTTCAGCACCGCCAGCACACCCGGCCGCCCCGCCTCGACGATCCGCCGCAGGGTCACTTGCAGGAACCGGTCCTCGCCCATCGTGCGGGCGCGCAGCACCTCGGCACTGCCGGGCAACCGCTCGCTCACCACATCGGCCAGCCAGTCCGACACCGGCCGCCCAAGCCCCTCGAACAGCTCGTGAAACATGGCACTGCCAAGATCGCCCTGCCACATCAGGTCGCGCGCGGCCTTGTTGGCGGCGCGCAAGGTGCCGTCGGGGTCAAAGCTCATCAACGCCACCGGAACATGCTCGAAATCCGCCAGCGCGGCACCTTTCTCGGCTTCGGGCGGTGTCGGCAGAAAAAAGATCTCACGCCGCTCGCCCTGCGCCTCCAGCTCGGCCAGCATCGCGCGTACCGGTCCATCCGACCCGATCAGCGTCACCTCTTCGCCGCTGCGGCCAACGCCGCGCGGCAGCACATCCTCGATCTGCTTTGGCCGCCGCCCCAACAGCTTGCGCAGCGCCTCGTTGGCAAACAGCACCAGCCCGGCCTTGTTGACCACCACCATCGGCAGGCTCAACGTCTCGGCCCCGCGGCTGCCAAGGCCGCGATCCTTCACCTCGTCGATGCGCCACAGAAAGCGGTCCGAGGCCATCCGATGCACCGAAATCCGGATGATCCCTGCCGGTCCCGGCAGATCCTCGCGCGCAGCACCAATGCTTGCGGCGCGCGTCTGCAAGCGCTGCAGAACCGCCCCCGGCGATGTGATCCGTTCCTGCAGCACAGCCAGCATCGTTTCCGCTGAGGTGCCAAACTGCGCCGCCGCCGCCGCGTTGCGAAACCTCAGACAGCCGCTTTCGTCGGTGGCAAACGAGGCGGCGGCGTCCAGCGCCACCAGCCGGAACAGACGCTCGCTTTCGCGCCGTTCGGTCCAGCCCAGCCAAGCCACCACCGCTCGCGCCAAAAGCACCAGCGCCACCAGCGTCAACCCGCAGCCAAGCGCTGCCAGCCGCACCAGCGGCTGCCCGGAAATCGCGGCAAAGCCAAGGAAACCAAGCGCCGCCGCCAACAGCATACCCGCCCGGATCGACACGAACTCGGCCGTTCCGACAACAGCACGCACTTCGGCTTCGGGTCGCGACACCAGCAAGCTCCTCTTTACACTTCGCCTGCTCGTCATAGGTCGCGAAATTGGTTAACCGATGTTTAATCCGCGCATGACAAAGCCGCATTTCCACGACATGGGCCGTGGACACTGCGCCGCTTCCCGTTCGGGTTGTGTCACACCGCTCAGGCTCGCGTCAACAGCGCGACAAAGAAGCCATCGCCCCCCCGCGTCGGCAGGAATCGCTGCATCAAGCCCAAAGTCCAGCCGGGATGCGCCGCCACAAAGGCGCTGAGCTGGCCTTCGTTCTCTTGCGCCAAAAGCGAACAGGTCGCATAGGCCAATGTCCCACCTGGGCCGACCATCCTTGCCGCCCGCGCCAGGATTTCGGCCTGCACAGTCACAACCTCTGCCAAACGCGCTTCGGTCAGCGCCCATTTGCCTGCCGGATCCCGCCGCCAACTGCCAGACCCGGAACACGGCGCATCGACCAGCACAAGGTCAAAGGGCGCCAGGGTCTCCGGTGCCTCGGTCAATGACACAACCACGCCGGCCCGTCGCGCACGCTCCGGCAGGTCGGCCATCCGGCGCGGGTTGGCGTCATGCGCCCAGATCGTGATCCGGGCCTGCCCCGCCATCGCCAGCGTCTTGCCGCCGCCGCCCGCGCAGTGGTCCAAGACGCGCATCCCGTCGCGCAGCGGCAGCGCCTCGACGACCGCCTGCGAGCTTGCGTCCTGCAACTCCACCAGCCCGGTCAGAAAGCTCTCACTGGTCTGGATTTTACGTGCGTTGCCAGTAACTTCCAGCGCGCTCGTGGCAAGCGGATGCGGCTTGGCCGCGATCTCCTCGCCCGCAAGCCTTGCCAGCGCCTGAGCCAGCGTGGTCTTGCGCAGATTCACGCGCAGGAACACCGGCGCGCGCGATTGCAGGGCATGCAGAACCGGCCCTGTCGCATCTCCAAGGCTCGCCTCAAGCGCTGGCAACAGCCAGTCCGGCACATCCAGCGCCGCGGCCCCGACCGGCGCGCGACCGGTCTCGTCCGGCGCCACCTTGGCAGGCGCATGGCCCTCGCCGGTGAACAGCGCATCTTCGTCGCCGCCAGACGCCCGCACACCGCCAAGGATCAGCCCGCGCCCCGTCATTGCCCCACCAAGCGCCGCATGAGACCGCTTACAGCGCAGCGCGTCAAACACCAGATCGCGCACCGCCGCCCGGTCACCCGACCCTGCAAACCGGCTGGCCCGGCCCCAGTTCGTCAAGGCCCGCTCCACCGGTTCGTCCGCCAGATAGTGGTCAAGCACGGCAATCGCCGCCGCCGCACGCGCGCCCGGAGTCATGCTTTAACTTCGACGTGCAAGGGTCTGACCTGCATGTAGATTACATCACACGGTAGTTCGGGCTTTCCCGGGTGATCTGCACGTCGTGGACATGGCTTTCCTTCAACCCTGCCCCGGTGATCCGCACAAACTCGCACTTTGTCCGCATGTCGGCCACGGTCGCGCAGCCCGTGTATCCCATCGCCGCGCGCAGGCCGCCGACCATCTGGTGAATGACTGCCTGTGCCGAACCCTTGTAGGGCACCTGCCCCTCAATCCCTTCGGGCACCAGCTTGTCGCTGGCCGCGTCCTTCTGGAAATAGCGGTCCGCCGACCCCCGTGCCATCGCACCAAGGCTGCCCATTCCGCGGTAGGCCTTGTAGGAACGCCCGTTCCACAAGATTACCTCGCCGGGGCTTTCGTCGGTTCCCGCAATCGCCGATCCGACCATCGCGCAGGACGCGCCCGCCGCAATCGCCTTGGCGAAATCACCGGAATACTTGATCCCGCCGTCCGCAATGATCGGGATATCCCCGGCCGCCCGGGCCGCATCCATGATCGCGGTCAATTGCGGCACGCCCACGCCCGCCACGATCCGCGTCGTGCAGATCGAGCCCGGCCCGATGCCCACCTTCACCGCATCCGCACCCGCGCCAATCAGCGCCCGCGTCGCCTCGCCGGTGGCGACGTTGCCGGCCACCACCTGCACCGCGTTCGACAGCGCCTTAATCCGCTCCACCGCGCGCGCCACGCCTTCGCTGTGGCCATGCGCGGTGTCGATCACCACCATGTCGACGCCCGCCTCGATCAACGCTTGGCTGCGCTCAAAGCCCGCATCGCCCACGGTCGAGGCCGCCGCCACCCGCAACCGGCCCAGTTCATCCTTGCAGGCCTGCGGGTTCAAGACCGATTTCTCGGTGTCCTTCAGCGTCAGAAGGCCGGTCAGCTTGCCCTGCCCGTCCGTTACCAGCAGCTTTTCGATCCGCCGCGCCTTCATCAGGCTGATCGCCTCGGCCCGGTCCACCGGCTCGCGCAGCACAGCAAGGTTTTCCGAACTCATCATCGCGCGCACCGGCGTGCGGTCGTCGCTGGCAAACCGCATGTCGCGGTTGGTCACGATGCCGACCACACGGCCCCGGTCGTCAACCACCGGAAAACCGGTGATCGAATAGCGTTCCATCAGCACCTTGGCATCCGCCAGCGTCTGGTCCGGCGTCAACGTGATCGGTTGATACACCACCCCGCTTTCGAACCGCTTCACCCGCCGCACCTCGCGCGCCTGCGCCTCAAGGTCGAGGTTGCGGTGGATCACGCCGATCCCGCCCGCCTGCGCCATCGCTATCGCCATGCGGCCTTCGGTCACGGTATCCATCGCGCTGGACAAAAGCGGAATGTTCATCCGGATCGACTGCGTAACAAAGGTCGAGGTGTCCGCATCCGATGGCAGCACGCTGGAAGCGGCCGGAACCAGAAGCACGTCGTCGAATGTGAGAGCCTCACGAATCTCCATGGAATATCCCTTCGGAGGTGGCATCGTTTGGCGGTTCCCCTTTTCACGCGGTGGCGCGCTTGGCAAGGGCAAATCCCGCATCTTGCGCTTGCACCCCAACGCGGCCCGTGCAGATTGTGCCGAGATCAGCCACCGGGGCCCGAATGCGCGTCGCAATCATCGAAATCACCCGCATCACGCACCACGGTCAGGTCGGTGTGGCGCTGCATGAACGCGCCGCCCTGATTGACCTGTGGAAACCCTGGGCCGGGCATCCCCTGCCAACCGACACCGATGCCGACGCGCTGGTGGTGTTCGGTGGTGAACAGGCGGCGACCGATGACCACACGCACCCCTACCTGCCTGACCTCGCCCGCCTGATGGCCGCCTATACGAATGCCGACAAGCCCGTTCTTGGCATCTGTCTTGGCGCGCAGCTTCTGGCGCGGGCGTATGGTGCCGAAAACCACCTTGGCACCGCGCCCGAGTTTGGCTGGGTCGATGTCGGATTGACCGATCATGGCCGCGCCGATCCGGTTCTATCGGTTCTGCCGGACCGGTTCCCGATCTTCCAGTGGCACTCCGACACCTTTACCCTCCCAGGGGATGCCGCGCATCTGGCCGCCACCGATGCCGCCCGCAATCAGGCCTTCCGCATCGGCCGCGCCACCTATGGCACGCAGTTTCATTTCGAGGCCAGCCGTGCCGTCGTCGCCGACTGGACCCATCGGTTCCCCGAAGCGATGGACGGCATGTCCAAGGGCTGGTTGGCGCGCCACGATACCCTCGCCGCGATCAAAGGCCATGCCGCCGATGCGCACGGCCTTGCTCTTGCGCGCGCCTGGGTCGGGCTGATCTGACCTTAGGCTTCCGCCGCGTTGGTTCGCGCCGCCAGCTTGCCCCCCGGCCAGTCCTTCAGCACCAGCCAGACCAGCGCCGGGATGGTTGCAAGGCTCAGCGCCAGCATCGCAAGGCCCGGCACGGCCCAGGCCCCGCCCCGGCCCAGCATCGCCCCGGTCAGCGCCGCCAGTGGAAAGCTGAACGCCCCCCACAGCGGCGACATGCCCGCAGCCATGATCCAGCGCAGCCTCAACACAAGGCCTGCCGCGATGATCAGCGCCAAGATCAAAAGCGCCAGCTCATAGCGGTCCTGCCCGATCACCCCCGCTACGCTGGCCAGCACCGCCGCCGGGGCCAGATGGATGGCCAGCAAGGGTCGCAGCGGCGCGGGCGGTTGGTCCGTCCGCAGCCGCAGGATGCTGATCGCCCAGATTACGGCGGCAATCGGCAGGGTCGCCACGAACAGCAGGCTCGCCAGCACCGGGTTGCCAAGCGCGGCCGCCGCGATGCCGCCCACGATCGGGCCAACCAGCGTCATGTGAAACGTCGGGTTCATCACGCGCGCCTCGGGGGGCAACCGCCACAACAGCACCAGCAACAGGACCGCGTGGCCGACATGCGCCACCAGCGCCACCACCAGCACCGCCCAGCCCAGCGTTGGCGCAAAGGGCGCCACGATCGCCGCCACCGCCATGCCGCCCATCGTTGCCGCCGCTATTCCGCCGCGGGCGGGCAGCACCCGCAGATCCTCCATGATCGTGCCGGGGCGGCGCATGAGCTTGGTCCCGTAGGCAACAACCGCAAAGACCCAAAGGGCCACCGCAACCCCGGCCAGCAGATCGGCCGGCCCGGCTGGCAATGCCGCCGCCGCCAGCCCGGCGCGCAACGCCAGCACCAGCCCAAGAAGGCCAAGGATCACCGAAAACGCCACCGGGGGCGTGCGGGCAAACAGCTTGGCCCGCCGTGGCGGAAATTCTGGTGGCGGGTACATCTTCGGGCGGTGCCGTGCGACGGGTTCGCTCATTGCCGCAACACCGGGAACCAGTCCTCCCGCAGCCGCTGGCCAGCCTGCATCCCATGCCCCGGAAACGGCGGCGAGGTCGGCCCCGGCCGCTCCACATAGCGCGCATCCCCGCCGACCAGCCGCAGCGAAAACGCCCGCCGCCGCTGCGTCGTGGTGTTGCCGCGCGTGCCGTGCAGCGTGCGAAAGTTGAATGCCACCGCGTCGCCCGGCTCCATCTCCCACTCAAGGATCTGCATCCCCTCGGCCTCGGGGTCCGGCACGGGGATGTAATCACCCGCCTCGGGATAGAAGTCCGTCTCGCTCAGCCAACGGGTCGGCAGCACGTCTTTTTCCCACAGGTGGCTGCCCGCCACGCAGCGCAGCGTCGCCTCGCGCACCGGGTCCAGCGGCGACCAGAAACTGACCGTCTGCCGCCCCTCGACAAAGTAATACGGCCCGTCGGTGTGCCACGGCGTCGGCTTTGTCGTACCGGGTTCCTTGACCAGCACATGATCATGAAACATCTGCACATGGTCCGAGCCCATCAGCCTTGCGGCCACGTCGGCCACGTCCGAGCGTCGGATCACCTCGCCAAACTCCGGGATCTTGGTCCAGTTGCAGTAGTCGTCGAAGAAATACCCCGGCTCGCCCGGCTTCAGCGTGGCCAGCTGGTGCGTCGGGTTCGCCATGTTGCGCGCAATCCCGGCCCGCAGCGGCTCCACCCAATCGGCCCAAAGCCCCTTGACCAGCACCGCCCCGTCGCGCTGATAGGCCGCGACCATTGCCTCTGTCACAACTGTCATCGTGCACACTCCCCCGGCTGCCACCCTGCCCCGAAGACCGCGCCCGCGCAACTATCCCGGCAGCACAAGCATCGTCGCACCCAGCTTTCGCAGCCCCGCCCCGGTGCCCAGCTTGAACGCCGCCAACCCCGGCGCGTCTTCGCTGTTCACCGATCCAAGGTCAAGCCACCGCACCCCTTCGCCGCGCAACGCCAGCGCCGCCTGCCACAGCATCGCCTGATGCACGGCCAGCCCACGCGCCGCCGGGGCAGCCCATGCCATGTGATAACTCGCCGTCGCGCCATGGCGCACGAAACACATCGCCGCCGCGACCTGCCCCTGCCAGCGCCACTCCCACAACCGCAGGCTTTCCAGCGGCAAAGCGGCGCTGAACGCCGCCGGCAGCGCCTGATAGCCACGCGCCCGGCGCTGCACCGCCTCCGCCTTGATCAACCCGGCCAGCGCACCGTCGCGGTCCCGGTCGAACCCAAGCCCGCGCCGTTCGCCCGCTACCAGATGGTTGCGCCACTTGGCATCAAGGCCCGCCCGCAGATCGCCCGCCAGATCCCAGACCGCATGGTGCATCGGCGTGACCAGCGGGATCAGCCCGACGCCCGCCACCGCCGTCTCCGGCGTCACGACCGTCACCCCCGGCCAGCGCGCGAACCGGCGCAAGGCACGGCGCTTGTCCGCCTCATGAGCCCCCGCCACCCAGACCGGACCGCGCGAGATCAGCCGACCCCGCCCGCGTTCCACCACCAGCGCCCGCCCGACCGCCAAGTCAACCTCGATCACCCGCGCGCCCGACAGCCGCGCCGCGGCCGCATAGGGCGCGCTTTGCTGCAATGGCAAAAAGACATCATCCGCAACGGTTTCCATCGCGGCATTAACCCCGCTGAAACCTTTCCATGCGGTTAATCAAGCCATGCAGCCTGCCAAACCCGCAAAGAAACAAGCACCCGCGCCGCGCCTCACCCTCTGGGTGCCGGCGCTGGTCGCGGGCGCGTCAAGCCTGCTGTGGCTGGGCGTGCTGTCGCTGTTCTAGCGGTAAAGCAGCGACCGGCCATTGGCGAACAGATGCACCTTCTTCGGATCGGCCGTCAGGCTGACCGTGGTTCGACGCAATTCCGACCGGATGCCGGGCAGCTTGCCCACCACCTGATGCCCGTCGCCCTGCTTTTTGAAGTAGAGCAGCGTCACCTCGCCAAGCGCCTCGGTGATCTCCACGTCGCCGGTAAAGATCGCTTCGCCCGTGGTCTCGATGAAATCCTCCGGCCGCACGCCGATCTTGACCTTCAGCCCCTTGTCCGACGCAATCGTCGGCACCGCAGACCGCGCCACCCCGCCGTTATCCAGCTTGACCGTGGTGATCGCGCCGGTCTCCACCACCTCGCCGGTCATCAGGTTCATCGACGGGCTGCCGATGAACTGCGCGACAAACTCGTTCTCGGGGCGCTCATACAGCTCCAGCGGGCTGCCGACCTGGCTGATCCCGCCGCCCGCAAGCACCACGATACGGGATGCCAGTGTCATCGCCTCGACCTGGTCATGTGTGACGTAAACCATCGTGGAATTCGGCATCGCCTCCTTCAACTGCGCAATCTCGATCCGCGTCGCCACCCGCAAGGCGGCGTCAAGGTTGGAAAGCGGCTCGTCGAACAGATACACCTTCGGGTCGCGCACGATGCTGCGCCCGATCGCCACCCGCTGCCGCTGGCCGCCGGACAGCGCCTTTGGCAGACGGTCCAGATACGGCGTCAATTGCAGGATGCGCGCCGCCTTGTCGACGGCCGCCTTGATTTCCTCGGGGCTTTTCTTGGCGATCTTCAAAGCGAACGACATGTTGTCGCGCACCGTCATGTGCGGGTAAAGCGCGTAAGACTGGAACACCATCGCGATGCCGCGCTGTGCGGGCGGCACGTCGTTCATCCGCACGCCGTCGATGGAAAAATCACCCCCGGTGATCTTTTCAAGGCCCGCGATCATCCGCAGCAGCGTTGATTTTCCACACCCCGAAGGCCCGACGAACACGATCAACTCGCCCGTCTTGATGTCGAGGTTGATGTCTTTCAACACCTTCACCTCGCCGTAAGCCTTCTCCACGTCCTTCAGCAGAAGTTCCGCCATGATATCCCTCCCTCAGTCCCGTTTGGCCAGACAGACACCCCAGGGACCAAGCGTCACGCGCCCGTTCCCCACCGTCTGGCTGCCGAGTTCTGCCCCGATTGCCGTCCACTTGCCCATCGGCAGCGCCACCTCTGCGGTGCCGTCGCCAAGGTTGAAGGCGCAGAAGATCTCCTCATCCCCGCTGCGCCTGAAAGTTGCCACCTCGCCCGTGGCGCTGATGTCCCCCATCGCGCCCGTGCGCAGCACCGGGTGTGCCCGGCGCAACGCCAGCGCCGCGCGGTAATGCGTCAGCATCGACCGAGGCTCACCCGTCTGTGCCGCCACCGACAACGGCAGGTGTGGCGCCTTTACCGGCAACCACGGCTTGCCGCTTGTGAAACCGCCCGCGCCATTGTCCGTCACCCAGACCATCGGCGTGCGCGCGCCATCGCGGCCCTTGAACTCCGGCCAGAACTGGATGCCGTAGGGGTCTTGCAACTCGTCGCGCTGCAATTCGGCCTCTGGCAGCCCCAACTCCTCACCCTGATACAGGCACAACGATCCGCGCAGCGTGACCAGCAATGTGGCGTAAAGCTTGGTCGCCGCGTCCGTCAGATGCCAGCGGCTGACATGGCGCACCGTGTCGTGGTTGGAATAGGACCAGCAGGGCCACGCGTCCGGCGCCGCCGCCCGCATCCGGGCAAAGGTTTCCACCAGCATCGGCGCGGTCAGCCGGGTCGGCTGCAACATCTCGAACGGGTAGCACATCTGCACCTTGTCCCCGCCCGAGGTATACTCGGCCATGATCTCAAGCCCGCGCTGCGCGTCGCCCACCTCGCCCACTGCGGCGGCGTTATAGGGGTTCAAGACGGCGCGGAACTTGCGCAGAAACTCCAGGTTTTCCGGCTGGTTCTTGGAAAACAGATGCAACTGGTGGTTATACGGGTTCACGCTTGGCGCGATGCTGTCGTTGCGCAACTCCTTCGGCAACGAGGGGTTGTCGCGCAGATACTTGTCGGCGAAATAGAAGTTGATGGTGTCCAGCCGGAACCCGTCCACCCCCCGCTTCAGCCAGAACCGCGCCACGTCCAACAGCGCCTCCTGCACCGGTTCGTGGTGCAGGTTCAGGTCGGGCTGGCTGGTCAGGAAGTTGTGCAGGAAATACTGCTCGCGCCGCCCGTCCCACTCCCACGCCGATCCCGCCAAAGACCGAAAGCCAGTTGTTCGGCGGCGTCCCGTCCGGCTTTGGCTCGGCCCAGACATACCAATCGGCTTTGGGGTTGCTGCGATCCTTGCGGCTTTCGGCGAACCACGGATGCTGGTCGCTGGTGTGCGACAGCACAAGGTCGATCATCACCCGCAGGCCCAGATCATGCGCCCGCGCCACCACCGCATCGAAATCGGCCAGCGTGCCGAACATCGGATCGACGTCGCAATAGTCGCTGACATCGTAGCCGAAGTCCTTCATCGGGCTGGTAAAGAACGGGCTGATCCAGATCGCATCCGCCCCAAGGCTCGCGATATGATCCAGCCGCGTGACGATGCCGCCCAGATCGCCGATGCCGTCGCCGTTGCTGTCTTGGTAGCTGCGCGGGTAGATCTGGTAGATCACCGCCCCGCGCCACCACTCCGGGTCCGCCGCCAGCACTGAGCGCCCTTCGCGTTCCATCAGGCTCACTTGACCGATCCCGCCAGAAGCCCGCGCACGAGGAACCGTTGCAGCAGGAAGAACACCGCCAGCGGCACTGCGATTGACACAAACGCGCTGGCCGACAGGATTTCCCAGTCACCACCGCGCGATCCCATCAGGTTCACGAGGTTCCCGGTCAGCACCTGCTGGTCGTTGCCGGTGCCAAGGAATACCAGCGCCACCAGAAGGTCATTCCACGTCCACAGGAACTGGAAGATCGCAAAACTGGCCAGCGCCGGAAACGACAGCGGCAGGATGATCTTGGTGAAGATCTGGAAATCCGTCGCCCCATCAACCTTGGCGTTCTCGATGATGTCCTTCGGCAGCCCCACCATGTAGTTGCGCAAAAGGTAGATCGCCAGCGGCAACCCGAACCCGGTATGGGCCATCCAGATGCCCAGATACCCCTTTCCGATGCCGATCCAGTTGTGGAACTGCAAAAGCGGGATCAGCGCCAGTTGCAACGGCACCACCAGCAAGCCGACAATCGCCGCGATCAGCAGCGCGCGCCCCGGAAAATCCATCCACGCCAGCGCATAGGCCGCGAAGGCTGCGATCAGGATCGGGATGATCGTTGCCGGTATGGCAACAGTCGCGGTGTTCATGAAGGCCTGAAAGATCGTCTGCCCGGCCAGCGGGCTGAACAGCACGTTGTTGTAGTTTTCCGTCGTGAACTCCGGCGGCGTGGCGGCGGTCGCGAACACCCGCGGCAACCGCTCGCCCGCCAGCGTGGTGGGCGAGGTCAGCACATAATCCCCCGCCTCTGACACCGTCAGCGTCCGCCCTTCGCCCAGATCGGCCACCGCGCCCGGCGCATAGGCAGACGGTTCGCGCGAACTGGTGCCCCAGGCGCTGATCACCGCGCCCGCACTGTCAAAAAGCCCGCCCTCGATCACGAAAGCACCGTCCTTCGGCACCTCCTCGCCCTCGATCCGAATGGGCGACAACTGCTGTTCCTGCGTCGACAGCGCCTGCCACCAGCCCGAACCGACGATCTGATCGCCCGTGCGGAACGACGACACCAGCAGCCCGAATGTCGGCAACACCCACATCAGCACCAGCGCCACGACCGAAATGTGAACCGCCCAGGTCAGCGAAGATTTGGTTCCAGCAATATTGTCCATCTCACCCTGCCCTCAGCGCATTTCTTTGCGCGCGTTGTAGACGTTCCAGACCAGGATCGGCATGACCAGAAGCATGATCACCATGGCGCTTGCCGACCCCACGCCCCAGTCACCGGCACGAAACAGCTTGTCGTACATGTAGTTGGCCAGAACCTGCGTCTGGAACTGCCCGTTGGTCATCGCCAGCACGATGTCGAACACCTTCAGCACGGTGATCGTGATCGTTGTCCAAACGACGACAATCGTGCCCATGATCTGCGGCACCTTGATCTTGAAGAACACCTGAAACGGGTTGGCGCCATCAATGATCGCGGCCTCGATGGTATCTTCCGGCACGCCACGCAGCGCCGCCGACAGAATGACCATCGCAAAACCGGTCTGAATCCAGATCAGCACCGCCATCAGGAAGAAGTTGTTCCAGTAGGGGATCGTCAGGAACTGCTGCGGCACGCCGTAGGGCAGATCTGCCCGCACCGCCCCAAGCGCCCACGAGAGCGCCACGTAAACCAGCCACAGCCCGACCAGCGCGCCCAGACCCCGTGCCAGCTTTTCCAGCCCGCCCACAGTACGGTCGCTTTGCAGCACCACCCGTACCATGCCCCAGGCCACCCAAGCCACCGCGGCCGCAAAGGCCAGCAGCAAGACCACCGGCAACACCTTGAGAAACAGCACCGACCAGAGGCCGCCCTCGAACTTCATCCACACCGCGTTCAGCGCACCGATCTGCGCCACCGCCGCATCGCGGCTGTCATAGACCAGCTTCCAGATCACGCTTGCGCCGACAAAGGAAATCGCCATCGGCATGAAGATCAGCGACTTGGCGATGTTGCCCCACTTGATCCGGTCGGTCAGCTGTGCGGCCAACAGGCCGAACGCCGTCGACATGGCCGGCACCACCACCAGCCAGACCATGTTGTTCTGCATCGATTCCCAGAATTTGTCCTCGGACATCATCTGGGCATAGTTGGCAAAGCCGACGAATTCGCTGCCCGTGCCGACCTGCTTGTTCAACGACAGCCACAGCGTCGCGACCACCGGATACGCGAGATACAGCCCCAAAAGCGCAATGGCGGGAAACAGGAACAGCCAGGGCCGGATCATGTTGGCGCGGTTGATGTTGCGCCCTGCGTTCGGGCCTCGCGGCGGATAAAGCACCTTGTCCAGAAACAGGTTCGACCCGTAGAAATAAACCAGACATCCCCCGACGCCCAATCCAATGGTGATGACCGCCTGCAAAGCCGGATTCATGCGCCCCTCCCAAGACGATGACCAAGGTGCAAGCGGGCCCGATACGAACGACCGGGCCCGCCGCAAATCACATTCGGCCAATCAGACCGAAAGCACCGTTACTTCGGCCACGATGCTTCCACCGTGTCCGCCACTTCCTGCGCCGACTTGCCCGACACATAGTCGACCATCGCCGTCCAGAACGTGCCGGCACCAACAGCGCCCGGCATCAGGTCAGACCCGTCAAACCGGAACGTGGTGGCATTCGCCAGGATCTCGCCCTGCTTTTTCAGCGCTTCGCTGCCATAAAGGTCGCGGTTCACGCCGATGTGCGGCGTGACAAAGCCGGTCTGCGCCATCCACACTTCATGTGCGATCGGGGTTTTCAGCCACTCCATGAAGGCGCGTGCCGCTTCGCTTTCCTTCATCACGAAGGCCAGCGTGCCTGCGCCCAGAACCGGCGAGCCGAGTTCCTTCCCGGCATAGGCGGGGAAGTAGAAGAAGTCGGCGTCGGTGCCCAGTTTCGTGCCTTCGGGGAAGAACGACGGGATGAACGACGCCTGGCGGTGCATGTAGCACTGCGGCGGCGACGAAAAGAGACCCTTCGGGCTGTCGCGGAAGTCGGTCGAAGCAACGGCAGCGGCGCCACCGGCGACGTTGGCATCGGTCTTGGCAAACCAGCCGAATTCGTCGATCGCGGCCACGATGGCCGGGTCGTTGAACGGGATCTGGTGCGACGTCCACTTGTCATAGACGTCTGGCGCCTGCGTGCGCAGCAGCAGATCTTCGACCCAGTCGGTCGCGGGCCAGCCCGTCGCACCGCCTGAACCCAGACCAATGCACCACGGCGTGCCGCCATCGGCGACGATCTTCTCGGTCAGCGCCTTCAGCTCTTCCATCGTGGCCGGGATCGCGTAGCCCGCATCCTCGAAGTTTTCGGGGCTGTACCAGACCAGCGACTTCACGTCGGCCTTGTAGGGGAATGCATAAAGCGCCGCCGTGCCATCCGCCCCCGGATAGGTGCCAAGTGCGGCCCAGCTTGCGCCCGCGCCATAATTGTCCGTCAGCCACTGGGTGGTTTCCGGTGCCAGCGGCAGCACAAGGCCCTTCGCGGCCAGTTGCGCGATCAGGCCGGGCTGCGGCAGCACGGCCACATCCGGCGGCGAACCCGCTTCGGCGTCGATGATGAGTTGCTGCTCATAGCCTTCGGACGAAGAATAGTTCACCGTCACGCCCGACGCCGCCTCGAAATAGGCCAGCATGCTTTCGACCAGCACCTGATCCTCGCCACGCCACGGGCCGAACAAGGTGATCGTCTGGCCGTCCAGATTGTAGGCCTCGTCAAACGCCTTGTAGCTGTCCCAGTTGAAGCCGCCTTCGCCCACCGGGAACTTCAGGTCCTGGGCCAGCGCGCCGCCGGCGGCCAGCGCCAGCACGGCTGTGCCGGCGATAAGTCTGGTTTTCATTAGTCTTCCTCCCGTTTCCCCCGCCCTCTGACGGGGCATGAAACCAACGTCGGCATACCAGCTTCTGCGCCACATGGCAGAATCAATTCAAACCGCTTTGGATGCGCAACATTTGCCGATCCTTCCGTTCAAGTCAATCCAAAGCGCCTTCAATGTTTTCCCTTCGCCCATTCCATTGGCACACCCCGCTCCGTAATCGTTTACGGAAGGCAGCATTTGGCTTTGACCTGCTCGGCCCCCATGTTTAAAGTCCGGGCAATTGAAATCGTTTTGAGCATCCGCCCCGCCATGAACCTCAAGGAACTCGCCACCAAGCTGGGCCTGTCGCCCACGACCGTGTCGCGGGCGCTCAACGGCTACCCCGAGGTGAACGAGGCCACCCGCGAACGCGTCATGGCCGCGGCCAAACGCCACAACTATTACCCCAACACCCGCGCCATCCGCCTTGCCACCGGCCGCGCGATGGCGGTCGGGCACGTCATCCCGATCGCCACCCGTCACGAGATCGTGAACCCGGTGTTCGCCGACTTCATCGCCGGCGCGGGCGAAACCTACAGCCGCAACGACTATGACATGGTCCTCTCCGTCGTCCCCGACGAGGGCGAGGAAGACACCTACCGCTCGCTCAAATCCAAGGGCAACGTCGATGGCGTCATCGTCCATGCCCCCCGGATGAACGACCCCCGCATCCCCCTTCTGCGCGAAATCGGACTGCCCTTCGTCGTCCACGGTCGCGCCACAGGCACCGCCGAACCCTACTGCTGGCTTGACGTGAACAATCGTCGTGCCTTCCAACGTGCCACCGAATTTTTGCTCGACCTCGGCCATACCCGCATCGCACTGGTCAACGGGCTCGAGTTCATGGATTTCGCGATCCGCCGCCGCACCGGCTATGTCGATGCCCTGACCGCCCGCGGCATCACCCCCGACCCCGCCCTGATGGCCTCGGACGAGATGACCGAAATCGCCGGTTTCCGCGCCGCCTCTGCCATGTTGGCCCTGCCCGTTCCGCCCACCGCGATCCTCGCCGCCTCGATGATCTCGGGCATGGGCGTGCGCCGCGCGGTCGAAGGCAAGGGACTGACCGTGGGCCGCGAGGTCTCGATCATCATCCACGACGACGACCTCTCCTACATGAAGAACGGCGAGGATGTGCCGATCTTCACCGCCACCCGGTCTTCGGTGCGCGAAGCCGGGCGCCTTGCCGCCGAGATGCTGCTTGACGTCATTGCCCACCCCGAGGCCGCCCCGCAACAGCGCCTTCTGGAGGCGGAACTCATCATCGGCCAGTCCACCGGCCCCGCGCCCAAAGGCTGAGCCATGCCGATCCCGCCGCTCTCGCGTTTCGACTTCCCGCCCGGTTTCGTGTTCGGTGCCGCCACTGCCGCCTACCAGATCGAAGGCTCCGCGTTCGGCCGCTGCGGCCCGTCGCATTGGGATACGTTCTCCGCCACCCCCGGCAACGTGGTGCGCGCCGAAAACGGCGCCCGCGCCTGCGATCATTACCACCAGTGGGCCGCCGACCTTGACCTCTTGCAGGCGGCCAATCTTGATGGCTACCGCTTTTCGACGTCGTGGTCGCGCGTCATGCCCGATGGTGTGAACGTCAACCCGGAAGGCATTGATTTCTATGATCGTCTCGTCGACGGGATGCTGGCGCGCGGACTGAAGCCATTTCAGACCCTCTACCATTGGGAAATGCCCTCGGCCTTGGCCGACAAGGGCGGCTGGGCAAACCGCGACACGTGCCAGCGCTTCGCCGATTTCTCGGAAACCATCACCCGCTGTCTGGGCGACCGCGTCGCCTCCATCGCCACCGTCAACGAACCCTGGTGCGTGGCGTGGCTGTCGCACTTCATGGGCATCCACGCCCCCGGCCTGCGCGACATTCGCGCCACCGCCCGTGCGATGCACCACATCCTTCTTGCCCACGGCCTAGCCGTCGAACGGCTGCGCGGGCTTGGTCAACCTAACCTTGGCATCGTGCTGAACTTCGACCATGCTTCGCCCGCGACCAACAGCCCGGAAGATCACGCCGCATCAGACCTTTGGGACGGGATCTTCAACCGCTGGTTCATCGACGGCATCACCAAGCAGTCCTACCCCGCGAACGTGCTGGAAGGGCTTGCGCCGTATATGCCGACGCACTGGCAAGACGACATGCCGATCATCGGGCAGAAACTCGATTGGCTCGGCGTCAACTACTACACACGCCATATGCACGCCCATGATGCAACAGCACCTTGGCCGTCGTTGAACGACGTCCCCGGCAACCTGCCCCGCACCCAGATGGGTTGGGAAATCTACCCCGAAGGCTTGCATCACTTCCTCACCCGTCTGTCGCGCGACTACGTCGGCGATCTGCCGATCTACGTCACGGAAAACGGCATGGCGAACGCCGACGCACTTCAAGATGGTTCGGTAACAGACGGTATTCGCGAGGATTTCCTGTTTGCGCATCTCGCCGCTACGCGCCAGGCAATTTCCGATGGGGCCAACGTCAAAGGCTTCTTCTACTGGTCGCTTCTGGACAATTACGAATGGGCCGAAGGCTACGAAAAGCGGTTCGGTCTGGTGCATGTCGATTTTGATACTCTGGTCCGCACGCCCAAATCCTCCTATCACGCCCTCGCGCGCGCCCTTGCGCGCAACGAATAGGACGCAGCATGACCCTCGCAATACTGGCTGACATTGGCGGCACCAACACCCGCGTGGCGCTTGCCGACGGAACCAAGGTGCGCCTGGATACGATCCGCCGCTTCCCCAACGCCGAATATCAGGCGCGCGGGCAAGACATCGCGCATGTGCTGAAGGATTACCTCGCCCAGACCGGGGCCAGCGTCTCAGGTGTCTGTGTCGCCGCGGCCGGCCCGGTTCAGGACGGCGTCGCCACCATGACCAACCTCGCATGGGTGATGGATGCGGCCAAACTTTCCGCCGCAACTGGTGCGAAAAAAGTAGCCATCCTCAACGACTTGCAGGCACAAGGTCAGGCACTTGGCCATATCCCCGCCGAAAACCTGCGCCGCGTCATTCCCGGGCCGGTAAAATCCGGCGCGGCGATGCTGGTGGTCGGCCTTGGCACTGGCGTAAACGCGGCGCCCGTGCATCCCGGTGCGCAAGGCCGCGTCGTGCCGCCGTCGGAATGTGGCCACGTCAACATGCCCGTCCGCACCGAAGAGGATTACCGTCTCTTGCGCTTCGTCGAGGCGCGGCTCGCGGCCGAGGGCGAGGTCGCCCATGCCGGGGTTGAAGAGGTTCTGGCCGGTCGCGGTCTCGCCAACCTCCATGCCTTTGCCGCAGCCGAAGCCGGCCGCCCCGACAGCCTCACCTCGGCCGAGGTGCTGGCCGCGCTCGCCGCCGGTGACACCACCGCTGCACATGCAGCGCGTCTATACGTGCATATACTTGGCCAGACGCTTGCCGATCTTGCGCTGATTCACCTGCCCTACGGGGGCATCTACCTGATCGGCGGCATGGCCCGCGCCATGACCCCATCCTTCGGCAGCTTCAGCCTCGCCACCCAGTTTCGTGAACCGCGCCGGGTAGACCTTCTGGAAACGGAGTTTTCAGTGACCGTGGTCGAGGACGACTACGCCGCCCTCACCGGCTGCGCCGCCTACCTGCACGGCGTCGCCTGAGGCTCACCTGAGCGCGTCGGCGGAGCCGGGAAATCAGCTAAGATTTCCTTGATGGTCCCCGTAACCCGCTGAAATCATGTGTCTCCTAAAATGTCCCACCGTGGGACACGCTCACCCCAGGCGCTCTTTCAGGAACTGCAGGGCAACCCCCAGCCCATCCGGCGCGATCCCATGTCCGGTCCCTTTCATCACATGCCCATAGGTCGGCACCCCCGCCGCCACCAGGGCGTCCCCGGCCTTCGCCATATCCGAAAACGGCACCACCGGGTCCTGATCGCCGTGGATCAGCAGCACTGGCGGCTTCACCACCGCCTCCGTCTCCAGCTTCTCTGGCCGCAGCAGCCGCCCCGAAATCGCCACCACCCCGGCCATCGCTGCCGGTCGCCGCACCGCGACATGCAGGCTCATCATCGCCCCCTGGCTGAACCCGACCAAGGCCAGCCGCTCCGGCCCCAGCCCCTCCTCCGCCAGCCTTGCCTCCAGAAACTGGCCCAGATCCCCCGCCGCCGCATCAAGCCCCGCCTCGGCCAGCGCCACGTCGGACCCATCCAGCCAGGGGATCGGGAACCACTGCCAGCCAAAGCCGCCACCGACACACCGCTCCGGCGCATCCGGCGCCAAAAAGACCGTGTCGGGCAGGTGCTGGCTCAAGACATCGGCCAGCCCCAGCAGATCAGACCCGTCCGCGCCATAGCCATGCACGAACACGATCATGGACCGCGCGCGACCTGACGCCGCCCCTCGCCTCCCGAACCGCAAGTCCCGCATCACACCACCCCATCCCGTTCCTTTGCGACCCGGTAATAGGCCCAGAGGATCCGTGCCGCAACCGATCGCCACGGCGACCAGTCCGTCGCCATTGCCCTGAGCGCCCGCTCCGATGGTCGCACCTCCAGCCCGAACAGAATCCGTGCGGCCTCCTGCAAGGCAAGGTCACCCGGCGCAAACACATCCGCCCGCCCCAGCGCGAACATCGCATAGATCTCGGCGGTCCAGACCCCGATTCCCGGCACTGCTACCAACGCCGCCACAACCTCGGCGTCCGGCAAACTTCGCAGGGCGTCGAAGTCGATCCCCGCTTGCGCCAAGGCGCGGCCATAGCGGGCCTTCTGGCGGCTCAGGCCCGCGGCGCGCAGCACCTCGTCGGACGCTGCCGCCATCGCGTCGGCCTCGGTCAGACCTGCCGCCTGCATCCGCCCCCAGATCGCCCGCGCACTTGCAACCGACACCTGCTGACCCACAATGGCGCTCAGCAAGGCCGCAAACCCGTCCGGTTGACGCCGGAGCGGCAATGGCCCGACCAGCGGCAGCGCGCGGGAAAAGGCCGGCACCCGCGCGCCCAGCCAGTCAGCACCTTCTGCCACACAGTCGAGGGAATAGATGATACGTCCAACCATCCTTCCTCTTTGCCCAAATTTCCCCGCCGGAGGCAACCGCCGTTGCATGCTGCGACGGTTTTCGTCTTGCCCCCCGGCAACGCCGGGCTTACCCCTATCGGAATGAGCCAAGATGCCCTCGCCAAACGCAACGTCCTCGTCCTTGTGGGCGCGCAAGCCATCCTCGGCGCACAGATGCCGATGATCTTCACCATCGCCGGGCTTGCCGGCAACACGCTCGCACCGAACCATTGCTGGGCGACGCTGCCGATCACCTGCACGGTGATCGGCTCGATGCTGACCGCGACCCCGATCTCCGCCTTCATGCAGAAATATGGCCGTCGCGCAGGGTTTGTGGTCGGCGCGATGGGCGGTGCGCTTGGGGCCGCAATCGGCGCTTACGGGTTGTCGACTGCCAGCTTCGCCCTGTTTTGCCTTGGTGCCTTCATCACCGGCATCTACATGTCGGCGCAAGGCTTCTACCGTTTCGCCGCCGCCGATACCGCGTCGGACGAGTTTCGCCCAAAGGCGATCAGTTGGGTCATGGCTGGCGGCCTCCTTTCGGCCGTTGTCGGCCCGCAGATCGTCAAGGTCACGGCCGACGGGATGGCGGTGCCTTTTCTTGGCACTTATCTGGCCGTTATCGCGCTGAACCTAGTTGGCGTGTTCCTGTTCGCGGCCCTCAAGATTCCGAAACCCAAGGCACCGGTCGAAGGCGCGCCGCTTGGTCGCAGCCGGGCGGAACTTGTGCGCACCCCGGTGATCGCCGTGGCGATGATCTGTGCCACGGTGTCCTATGCACTGATGAACCTCGTGATGACCTCCTCACCGCTGGCCGTTGTCGGGTGCGGATTCAAGACGGCAAATGCGGCCGATGTGGTCACCGCCCATGTCCTTGCGATGTATGCGCCCTCGTTCTTCACCGGCCACATCATCGCCCGTTTCGGCGTGGAGCGGGTGATTGCCCTTGGCCTGACGATCCTTGCCGCAGCCGGGGCCGTTGCGATGGCGGGCGTGCAACTGGAGAACTTCTTCATCGCCCTCATGCTTCTGGGGATTGGCTGGAATTTCGGGTTCATCGGGGCGACCACGATGCTGACCGCTGCGCAACGGCCCGAAGAACGTGGCCGTCTGCAGGGTCTGAACGACCTTGTGGTGTTTGGCGGCGTCACGATGGCTTCGTTCTCGTCGGGCGGTTTGATGAACTGCTCCGGCGGGTCGGTTCAGCAGGGCTGGCAACTGGTGAACATGGCGATGCTGCCATTTCTGGTGCTGGCAGGCGGCGCGTTGATCTGGCTTTGGCTCCGCCCCCGCGACCTCAGGGTCTGATCACCACCGCCCCGTAAAGGCCTGCCACAAAAGCTCGCCCCGGCGTCGGAATTCCGATGGTGCCAGCCGTCCGTCGTGCAGAGCAGCGGGGTCTTTCGCCGCTGCTTTCAGGATCGCTTCGGTCTGCCATCCCGCCAAAAGCGCATAAGCCGCCTCCTTCGGCACGGTTCGCCGCCCTGCCCGCGCTTGTGCAAGCCGCTTAAGTCCCGACGCGGCTAGGTCGGCAACATTGGATCCCGCAGGCAGGGGCACACGCCCGCGCGCCTCAAGTTCCGGGACCGCGCGAAGAAAGCCCGCCAATCCCGCAGCCCAGCCATAATCTCGCACTGCGGCCTCGGCCGCCTCGGGCGCACCAAGGGCACGGGCCGCCAGCCACATAAGGCCTGCTCCTGTTGCCTCGATATAGCTATCGAATGCCGCTTGATCGGCAAACGGCTCGCGCCCGGCATCCCAGACCCGCGCCTCGATCAGCGTATCCATCACCTCGACCGGCAGACCGAAATCACGGATCAGGTCGTGCAGCGGACCAGCCACCTCATGCGCCCGCGCAGCACCCGAAGCCGCATTGGTCACCACGTCGCGCCACCATTGCAGCCGCATCGCGGCGATCAGCGGCTCATCGGTCACCCAAGGGGCGCGCGCGACTTCCAGGTTGAAGGCATAGAGCGGGAACAGTTGTGCCCGCACCTCGGCCGGGGCGGCCATTACGGCCACAAAGCGGTCAGGGTCGCCGCGTTCGACAAGCGCCGCGCAGGCCGCGATCGTCACGCCGGTGCCCCGACGTCGCGGATCAGCTTCCACTGGATGGCGTCAAGCAACGCTTCGAACGAAGCATCGACGATGTTTGCGCTGACCCCCACCGTGGACCAGCGCCGCCCCTGACCATCTTCGCTGTCGATGATGACGCGAGTGACCGCCTCGGTGCCGCCGTTGGTGATGCGGACCTTGAAATCGACCAGCTTCATATCGTCGATGCAGGCCTGATAGGGCCCGAGGTCCTTGCCAAGCGCCTTGGCCAGCGCGTTCACCGGGCCACGGTCGGATCCTGCCTCGTCCATGCTGTCGCTGACCGACATCATCTTGCGCTCGCCGATCTTCACCACGACGACGGCTTCGGACAGGCTGATCATCCGGTCATAGCGGTTCTTCCGACGTTCCACGGTGACGCGGTAGCGTTTGACCTCGAAGAAGTCGGGCATCAGGTCCAACTCGCGCCGGGCGACGAGTTCAAAGCTGGCCTGCGCGCCGTCGTAGGCATAGCCCTGATCCTCGCGGTCCTTGACCACCTCAAGGATGCGGCCAAGGCGGGGGTCCTTGGGATCGACCGCGATCCCGGCCGAAACGAGACGGGCGCGAAGGTTTGACTGGCCCGCCTGGTTCGACATCGGGATCACCCGCTCGTTGCCGATGACGGCGGGGTCGACGTGTTCGTAGGTGGAGGGGTCTTTCAAGATGGCGCTGGCGTGCAGACCCGCCTTGTGGGCAAAGGCGCTGGCGCCGACGTAGGGCGAGGCGCGGAGGGGGACGCGGTTCAGGATGTCGTCCAGCATCCGGCTGGTTTTGAGAAGGCCGGCCAGCGAGGCGCGGCTGACACGGGTGTCAAATCGGCTGGCGTAGGGTTCCTTGAGCAGGAGGGTCGGGATGATTGTCGTCAGGTTGGCATTGCCGCAGCGTTCTCCAAGGCCGTTCAGGGTGCCCTGCGCCTGCCGCGCGCCGGCGTCGATCGCAGCGAGGGTGTTGGCGACGGCGTTGCCGGTGTCGTCGTGGCAATGGATGCCGAGGTGGTCACCCGGGATGCCGGCGGCGATGACCTCGGCGGTGATGCGGCCAACCTCGGCTGGAAGGGTGCCGCCGTTGGTGTCGCACAGGACGACCCAGCGGGCGCCGGCGTCGAGGGCGGCCTGCAGGCAGGAGAGGGCGTAGCCCGGGTCGGCGCGGTAGCCGTCGAAGAAATGCTCGGCGTCGAACAGGGGTTCGCGGCCGCGGGCCGCGAGGTGGCGGATCGAGGCGGCGATGGCCTCGCGGTTCTCGTCAAGGGTGACGCCGAGGGCGGTGGTGACGTGGAAGGGATGGGTCTTGCCGACGAGGCAGACGGCCGGGGTGCGGGCGTCGAGGACGGCGGCGAGGACGTCGTCGTTTTCCGCCGACCGGCCGACCCGTTTGGTCATGCCGAAGGCCGTGAGGGTGGCCGTCGTGGCCGGGGCGGCGGCGAAGAAATCGCTGTCGGTCGGGTTGGCGCCGGGCCAGCCGCCTTCGATGTAGTCGACCCCGAGGGTATCGAGGGCCTGGGCGATCTGGACCTTTTCGGCGGCTGAAAACTGGACCCCCTGGGTCTGCTGGCCGTCCCGAAGGGTGGTGTCGAAAAGGAAGAGGCGCTCGCGGGTCATGGGGTGGGTCCGGGGGTGGTGTCCCACGGTGGGACATTTTGGAGGGTTTGCAAAATCAATGTGTTAGCGGGGCGTGTTAATGTAGCCTTAAGGATTTGCGGTGGAGTGGCGGTCATTTGATCGCGTCCAGTTTGGCTGGGTCGAAGTCCGGGCCGGGGACGAGTTCAACGCCTTCTTTGGATATGCGGACTTCGATACCGGCTGCCTTAAGTCCTGCCTTGATTATGTCGGCGCGCTCCCAATCCTTGTCGTTGCGAGCGTCCATCAACTGCGTCTTCATCTGCTTTTCAACCCAGTCCCGCTTTCGCGTGCTGGTCTGCATGTTTGCAAAAAGCACATCCTTGGCCTCATCGTAGACATAGGCCCTCGACCACTCCTCTTCGGGGTGCTCCAAAAACCCCAACAAAAAAGCAGAAGCCTTGAGTTCCGAGAAGCGCTTGGCTTTGGCTAAGTTAGAAAGACACGCCAGGGCAGACGAGGTATTCAGATCATCGGAAAGCGCCTTGAAGACTTCTGGAGCCACTGATCCTGAAACCACATTCCGGGTGTACGCTCGAATTTTTGCAAGTTCACCCCTCGCCTGTTGAACCTTTTCTGCCGTCCAATCCATCGGTTTTCGGTAATGCGTCATCAGGAGGACAAAGCGGATCACCTCGCCCGGTATCCGCTGATCCAGCAAATCCCGCACGGTGAAGAAATTGCCCAAACTCTTGGACATCTTCTTGCCTTCGACCTGCAACATCTCGTTGTGCAGCCAGTAATGCGCGAAATCGCCGTGGGGGTGGGCGCAGGCGGATTGGGCGATCTCGTTTTCGTGGTGCGGGAATTGCAGGTCGAGGCCGCCGCCGTGGATGTCGAAGGACTTTCCCAGAAGTTCGTGGGCCATCGCCGAGCATTCGATGTGCCAGCCGGGGCGGCCTTTGCCCCAGGGGCTGTCCCAGCCGG
The DNA here is from genome assembly GCA_963822435.1 of uncultured Alphaproteobacteria bacterium. Lineage (GTDB taxonomy): Bacteria > Pseudomonadota > Alphaproteobacteria > Rhodobacterales > Rhodobacteraceae > JAUYQR01. Next base: position 631,779 of record CAWGHN010000004.1, on the reverse strand, counting down.
GTTCTTCGCCCGACGAGGGTTTCCACAGGACGAAATCCATCGGATTGCGCTTGTAGGGGGCAACCTCGACCCGCGCGCCGGCGATCATGTCATCGACGCTGCGGCCGGAGAGTTTGCCGTAGGCGGCGTAGCTTTCGACGGCGAAGAGGACGTGGCCCGAGGCCTCGTAGGCGTGGCCGGAGGCGATCAGACCTTCGGTCATCGCGATCATCTGGGCGATGAATTCGGTGGCGCGGGGTTCGATGTTGGGGCGAAGCGCGCCAAGCGCGTCCATGTCGGCGTGATACCAGGCGATGGTTTCTTCGGTGCGCTGGTGGATCAGGTCTTCCAGCGTGCCGGGGGCGCCCGCCTTCTGGCGGCGCAGCGCCTCGGCGTTGATCTTGTCGTCGACGTCGGTGAAGTTGCGCACGTAGGTGACGTGATCCGGGCCGTAGAGGTGGCGGAGCAGGCGGTAAAGCGTGTCGAACACCACCACGGGCCGGGCGTTGCCCAGATGCGCGCGGTCATAGACGGTGGGGCCGCAGACATACATCCGCACGTTCGACGCGTCGATCGGCGCAAAGTCCTGCTTTGCGCGCGCCTTGGTGTTGTAAAGCCTCAGGCCCGTCATGGTCGTCCTCGCAACAGGGCACGGTCCGCTGCCGTTGATCCCGGCGGGGCTTACCAATTTCGACTGTGCTTGAAAACAGAAGACCGGGCCCGCCTGACGATGTCAGCGGGTAATGCAGCAGAAAATGGTGCCAGTGGTCATCATCCGCGCGACGTAGCACGCGGATGCCAAACCGCGCAAGCGCGGTTCAGGTGCCTATGCGGCCAAGCGCGGTTCAATTTCCCGAGCGGACGAAACTGCCGCGCGGATCGGGGCCGATGCCAAGCCAGCCCGCAAGCGTGCGGGTGACATGGGCGGTGATCTGGGATTTCTGCGTTTCACCCCGCGCACGGGCGGCGCGCATCGCTTCGCCGGACATCGCGGGCAGTTCGGCGTCAATCGGTTCGGGGCCGGCGAGGATGGCGCCGGTTTCGGCATCGGTGATCCAGGCGACGAAGGTGATGTTGTGGACGCCGACATTGTCGAGCCGGGTTTCGGCCTGCATGGTCAGCGCGTGAAACCGGGTCATGGTGATGTTCAGCTGGACCTCCTGCGCGCCATCAAGGCCGCTGACGGCCTGTTCGGCGGCGGTGCGGATGATGGCGGCCACCTGCGCGCGACGGTCGCCGGGAGGATCTTCGCGCCACACGATGTCGGCCTTGGGCAGGATCGCCTTTTCTTCGCTGACGATCAGCCCGTCGGGGACCGAAACGCGCACATCGCTGACCGTCCAGCCGCGAGACACCTCGGCCGCGATCGGGGTTTCGTAATAGGTGCGGAAGGTGCCGCCGCCGATACAGGCGGTGGTGAAAAGGACCGCCACGAGGGCGAGGCCGAGGAAGGAACGGCGGGCAGAGCGGCGGGTCGTCGACATGGCAAACATCCGTCACAAGGTAATCCTGCCCCTGCGTATAGCGGGCAACAGTTAAGAATCCACTGTAAAAATGCTGGATCACCGCTGGGGGACGGCTTGCCCCTCGGGCCGGTTTGTGACCATTTGGCAGCCTGCTGACGGGGGGTCTGATGAACCACGATGATCTTCGCCACTGGTCGAAAGTGGCCGCCGACTGGGCGCATGATTACCACACCCATCTGCGTGACCGTCCGGTGCGCGCCCCGCTGACCCCCGGTGCGATTGCGGCGCAACTGCCCGCCGAGCCGCCCGAAGAGGCCGAGACGCCGGACGCGATCTTTGCCGATTTCGCGCGAATCGTGCCGGATGGGATGACGCATTGGCAGCATCCGCGGTTCTTCGCCTATTTCCCGGCCAACGCCTCGCCCGCCTCGATGCTGGCCGAGCAGTTGACCAATGCGATGGCGGCGAATGCGCTGATCTGGCAGACCTCGCCCGCCGCGACCGAGATCGAGCAGGTGATGGTGCGGTGGCTCGGGTCGGCGCTGGGGTTGCCCGAGGGGTTCGTGGGGACGATCCATGACACCGCGACCACGGCGACGCTGTCGGCGGTGCTGACGATGCGCGAGCAGGCGTTGGGGTTTGCCGGGCTGGAAGACGGGTTGTCGGGCGGGCCGGTGCTGCGGTTCTACGCCAGCGCCGAGACTCATTCGTCGGTCGACAAGGCGGTGCGGGTGGCGGGGATCGGGCAGCGCAATCTGGTGAAGGTGCCGACGGATGCGGGGTTTTCGATGGATCCGGGCGCATTGGCGGCCGCGATTGTGGCGGACCGGGCGGCGGGGATGCGGCCGGCGGGGGTGATCCTGTGTGCGGGGGGCACGTCGATCGGGGCGTTCGACCGGATTGCCGAGTGCATCGCGGTGGCGAAGGCGGCGGGGTTGCCGGTGCATGTCGATGCGGCGTGGGCGGGGTCGGCGATGATCTGCCCGGAGCTGCGGCATCTGTGGGAGGGTGTCGAGGGGGCCGACAGCATCGTGATGAACCCGCACAAGTGGCTGGGGGCGCAGTTCGACTGTTCGGTCCAGTTCCTGCGCGATCCGGGGCCGCAGGTGCGCACGCTGGGGCTGCGCCCGACCTATCTGGAGACGGCGGGGCGCGAGGAGATCGTCAACTTCAACGAATGGACGGTGCCTTTGGGGCGGCGGTTCCGGGCGCTGAAGCTGTGGTTCACGCTGCGGGCTTACGGGCTGGTCGGGTTGCGCGCGCGGGTGCGCAACCACATCCTCTGGGCGCAGGAGGCGCGGGATGCGATGGCCGCGCTGCCGGGGATCACCATCGTCACCGAACCGTCGCTGTCGCTGTTCACCTTTGCCGCCGCCACGGAGGCGCAGACGGAGGCGCTTTTGACGCGAATCAACGATGACGGGCGGCTTTATCTGACCCAGACGCGGCATCAGGGGCGCTATGTGATCCGGGTGCAGGTCGGACAGTTTGACTGCACGCGCGATGATGTCATGATGATCGCCAAGGTTATTGCCGATCTGATGGGATAAATCATGCTGCGCGTAGTGTTGCTGGGGCTGTTTTTGCCCTGTGTTGCGGTTGCCCAGGACCTTCCGCAACCGCTGACGGACACGGTTTCCGACTTTGCCGAGATCCTGACCCCGGCGGCCGAGGCGGATATTGCAGGGCTTATCCAGCGCATCCGGGACGAGACGGGTGTGCAGATCGCGGTTGCCACGATGGAGCGGATTGCCGATTACGGCGGTGGCAGCGGCACCATCACCGGCTATGCACGGTCGCTGTTCAATGCCTGGGGTATCGGCGCGGCGGGGCGCAACGATGGCATCCTGATCCTTGTCGCGATCGAGGACCGGGAGGCGCGTATCGCGCTTGGCTCGGCCTATGACGCGGTCTATGACGGACGGGCGCAGCGGGTGATCGACACGGCAATGCTGCCGGAATTCCGCGAGGACCGCTTTGCCAAGGGCATCCTTGACGGAGTGCAATCGACGCGCGAGCGGCTGGTGGAGCCGTTCATTTCGGGCAATCCGGTGACCGTGGAAGAAGGCTTTGCCCAAGACGACACAGGGACCTACCTTGGTCTGGGCGCGGCGGCGGCGGCGGCGGCTGGTCTATTCGGGCTGCGGTCTTATCGCAACGGGCGGCGACGTTGCCCGAAATGCCGGAACCTGACGCTGAAACGGGTGCGCGACATCGCCAAGGAGCCGACGGCAGACAGCGAAGGCACCGGGATCGAGCATCTGACCTGCACAAGTTGCGGGCACACCGAACGACACCCGTTCATCATCCCGGTGCGGCGCGAGTCGGGCCGGTTTTCGGGGCGCGGGCCGGGGGGAAGTTCGGGCGGAAGCTCGGGCGGAGGCGCGGGCGGCAGCAGCGGAGGGTTTGGCGGCGGGCGGTCATCCGGCGGCGGAGCCACGGGAAAGTGGTGAAGAGCGGGCGCTGACACGCGCGCGGAATGTGCGCCAGCATCGCCTTGTCCCCGTCGTTGCGGCCACCTTGCCTTGCGCAGGGGCCGGGACTTGCGCCCCGGCCCGCTGCAGGATGGTCGTGGCGCGCTTAGAAGCGCAGCGCGACCTTTGCCTTGACGGTGGTGGCATCAAGATCAACGCCCGTGCCGTCGAAGTCGTTGAACTTGTGGCCCATCACTTCGCCACCCACGGTCCAGCGGTCGGTGATCGCGTAGTCGACACCTGCGCCAAGCGTGTAGCCGGTGTCAGAAAGCCCGACGCCGCCAACAGTTGCGTTGGCCTTGGCCACACCGACGCTGCCGTAGACCAGCGCGCGGCCAAGGTCGGCACCGCCAACCAGTTTCAGACGGGCCACGTCATCCAGAGTGCCGGCAGTGCCGCCAAGGTCGATGTTGGTCTTGTCCCAGTCCACTTCGGCGCCCGCGACGAACTGCCCGAAATCCCAGCGGTAGCCGGCATGCACACCGCCAAGTTCGCCATAACCATTGAGCGTATCGGTGCTGGACCCAACGTCGCCGTAGCCAAGCTGCGCACCGGCATAAAACCCCGACCAGTCAGACGAGGGGGCCGCATAAACCGGTTCGGCCGCAACCACTTCGGGTTCGGTCACGGGGGTTGCCATGCCACCGGCAAAGGCCGGCATGGCCAGGGTTGCCGTGGCAAAAATCGCTGCGATAGTTTTCATAAGGATGCTCCTGTTTGTGGGGCCACTGCTCGGACGGTTGAACCCGTCCTAGGCGACATCAGCCTATCTGCGGATCATGCGGGGCATATTCAACCGCAGGAGGCAGTTGAATAGGTTCACAAATCCGCGACGCGCGGGTTTTGGCGCACGGGTTTGGCGAAACCGGCCAGACTGCGCCGGTTCCCGCGCGTCAGGCGCGATCGGCGAGTTTCAGCCACTCGGCCTCGGCGGCCTGAAGTGCGCTTTGACGGTCGGCAAGAAGGTCGCCTGCCTTGGCGAACTTCGCCGGTTCGCGGACGAAAAGATCGGGTGTGCCGAGGAATTCGGTCAGCTTGGCGATCTCGGCTTCCAGTTTTTCGATGATGCCGGGAAGGTCGTCGAGACGCTTTTTCTCGGTGAAGGTCAGGCCGGTGGTGGCGGGTTTGTCGCCCGCCCTTGGGGTGGCTGGTTTGGCGTTGCCGCGCACCGCAGCCTCGGCTTCGGCGACGCCGCGCTGGTTGGCATAATCGGTCCAGCCACCAGGATAGACCGTCGCCCTGCCCTGCCCTTCAAGCGCCACGGTGGCGGTAGCGAGGCGGTCAATGAAATCGCGGTCGTGGCTGACAAGAAGGACCGTGCCGTCGTATTCGCCGAGGATGTCTTGCAGAAGGTCAAGGGTTTCGACGTCAAGATCGTTGGTCGGTTCGTCAAGGATAAGGAGGTTCGAGGGTTTGGCCATCAGACGGGCCAAAAGGAGGCGGGCTTTTTCACCGCCCGACAGGCTGCGGACGGGGGCGCGGGCCTGACGTTCGTCGAACAGAAAATCCTTGAGGTAGGCCACCACATGCTTTGGCGTGCCACGCACCATCACCTGATCGGAGGCCCCAGAGACGCGCATCGAGGGGTCGCCGGTCAGGTTGTCCCATAGCGTCGCGTCGGGGTCGAGTTGCGCGCGGGTCTGGTCGAACACGGCGATCTCGAGGTTGGTGCCAAGTTTCACCTTGCCCGCGTCGGGTTCGATTTCGCCGGTCAGCATTTTCAAAAGCGTGGTCTTGCCGACGCCGTTCGGGCCGACGAACGCCACACGGTCGCCGCGCAGGACACGGATGTCGAAGCCGTCGACGATGGTCTTGCCGCCGAAGCGTTTGACGAGGCCCTTGGCGTCGATCACCATCTTGCCCGAGGTCTGGCCGCCTTCGAATTCCATCGCGGCGGTGCCCTGGCGGCGGATCTGGCTGGAGCGTTCTTCCCTGAGGTTGGCCAGCGCGCGGACCCGGCCCTGGTTGCGCTTGCGGCGGGCGGAGATGCCTTCGACGGCCCACTTCGCCTCGGCCTTGATCTTGCGGTCAAGTTTGTGGCGGGCGTCGTCTTCCTCGGCCCAGACGGTTTCGCGCCATTCCTCGAAGCCTTCGAAGCCAAGTTCGCGGCGGCGCACCTCGCCCCGGTCGATCCACAGGGTGGCCTTGGTCAGCGCGCGCAGGAAGGCGCGGTCGTGCGAGATGATGACAAAGGCGGTGCGGGTGGTGGACAGTTCGGCCTCGAGCCATTCGATGGCCTGGATGTCGAGGTGGTTCGTGGGTTCGTCGAGGAGCATGAGTTCCGGTGCTTCGGCCAGAAGTTTTGCCAGTGCCGCGCGACGACGTTCGCCGCCCGAGGCGGTGGCGACGGGCATGTCGGGGTTGAATTTCAACCCTTCCGCGACGACGGCCAGCTTGTAAGCCTCGCCTTCCGGGAGTTTGCTGGCGGCGAAATCACCGAGGGTTTCAAAGCCGGAAAGGTCGGGGTCCTGTTCCATGTAGCCAACGGTCACACCGGGCGAGACGATGCGCTGGCCGCGGTCGGGCTCGACCAAACCGGCCATCACCTTCATCAAGGTGGATTTGCCCGAGCCGTTGCGGCCAACAAGGGCCACCCGGTCGCCGGGCTGGATCACAAGGGACAGCCCGTCGAACACGGGGTTGCCGCCGAAGGTGAGGGAAATGTCGGAGATCTGCAGGAGGGGTGCGCGTGCCATGCGGGCGAGGTAGAGAGGGAATTGATCCGCGTCAACGTCTGGCGGCCTGCAAGATGCAAGGAAGGGCGCGGAAATGATGGAGCATGGCATGGCCCCCCTGACGGGAATTATCGTTCTGGACCTGACGCATGTGCTGGCGGGGCCGTATTGCAGCCAGACGCTGGGCGATCTTGGCGCGCGGGTGATCAAGGTGGAGCGGCCGGGAACGGGCGATGACACGCGGGAGTATCCGCCGTTCGTGCAAGGCGAGAGCGCGTATTTTGCGACGCTGAATGCGGGCAAGCAGTCAATTGCGCTGGATCTGAAGGCGGCAGCGGACCGGGCGATATTCGAGCGGCTTCTGGCGCGGGCGGATGTGCTGCTGGAGAACTACCGGCCGGGGGTGATGGGTCGGCTCGGCTATGGCTGGGACAGTCTGCACGCGCGGTATCCCCGGCTGATCTATGGCGCGGTTTCGGGGTTCGGGCAGACCGGGCCGGATGCCCAGAAACCCGCCTATGACATGGTGGTGCAGGCGCGCGGCGGGGTGATGTCGATCACCGGCGAGGCGGGCGGGCCGCCGGTGCGGGTTGGTGCATCCATCGGCGATATCGTGGCGGGGATGTTTCTGGCGCAGGGCGTGCTGGCGGCACTTTATGACCGGGAGCAGACGGGCGTGGGCGCGATGGTCGACGTGGGGATGCTGGATGCGCAACTGGCCATTCAGGAACATTCCGTCGCCTTGACCAGCGCCACCGGTGTGCCACCGGGGCCAACGGGGGCGCGGCATCCGACGATCACGCCGTTTTCGACATTTCGCGCGGCAGACGGCTTCGTGGTGATCGCGGCGGGCAATGACGCGATGTTCGGAAAGTTGTGTGGCGTTCTAGGGTTGGCGCTGGCGGATGATCCGCGCTTTGCCACCAATGCCGCGCGCTGCGACAACAACGCGCTGTTGAAGCGGTTGATCGAGGCGGTGACGCTGGGCGCGCCGGTGGCGCACTGGATTGCCGTTCTGGAGGCGGCGGGCTTGCCCACAGGACGGGTGCAGAACATGGCTGAAGTGATGCGCGACCCGCAGCTTCTGGCGCGCCACATGGTAATGCCCGTCACACCCCGGCCCGGTGGGCCCGCGTTCACCGCCACCGGCAACCCGATCAAGATGTCGACGCTGCCGGAGCCTGCGGCGCTGGGCCCTGCCCCGGCGCTGGATGGCGACAGGACCGCGATTCTGGAGTGGCTGGATCAGGAATGAGACCCACACGGCACCGGCACCCCGGCCTTGTGCGACGGCGCTTGCGGCGCGGCGGCTGACAAGGTGACGGAATGGCGCTGCCACCTGCCGCATTCTGCCATTGCAGCCGGCGATGCCCGGTCTAGAACCAGACCAGCATGTTGTCAGCGACCGCCATCCGCATTGACGCACAGGAGTGTGTGCCCGCCCGCTGGGATAATCCGGCGCGCGGCACGTTGTCGTGGCGAACGCTGGTTTCGGGGGGGCTGACGCCAACCTCGGGTCTGGTGTGCGGCGTGGCCGAAATGCAGCCGGGGCAGACCTTCGCACAACACCGCCACGCCGAGCCCGAGGTCTATTTCGGTCTGGACGGTGAAGGCAGCGTGATCATCGACGGTGTGGCGCATCGGCTGGCACCGGGGGTGGCGCTTTACATACCCTCGATGGCCGAACATGGCGTGCCGGTCGTGACACAGCCCCTGCGCTGGTTTTACACCTTCGCCCGCGACAGCTTTGAGCAGATAAACTACCACTTTACCCATGAGGACCCCGCTGCGGGGCAAAGGCCGGAATGACCGACGCACTTGTGATCTTCACGCCCTCGGGCAAACGGGGGCGGTTTGCCGTGGGCACGCCGGTTCTGACGGCGGCGCGGCAGTTGGGGGTGGACCTTGATTCCGTCTGTGGCGGGCGGGGAATCTGTTCCAAGTGCCAGATCACGCCCGGGTATGGTGATTTCTCCAAGCACGGTGTCACGGTTGCCGATGATGCGCTGAGCGAATGGAACGCGGTCGAGGATCGCTACAAGCGCATCCGCGGGCTGATCGACGGGCGGCGGCTTGGCTGTCAGGCCAAGGTGATGGGCGACGTGGTGATCGACGTGCCGCCGGAGTTCTCAGGTCCACAAGCAGGTGATCCGCAAGTCGGCAACCGAGCGGGTCATCGCGATGGACCCCGCCACCCGCGCGCTTTACGTCGAGGTGGCCGAGCCCGACATGCACGAACCCACCGGGGATTTCGAGCGGCTGGCGATTGCGCTGCGCGATCAGTGGCAGGTCGAGGATGTGGCCTGTGACCTTGGGCTGATGCGGCGGTTGCAGCCCACGTTGCGCAAGGGCGAGTGGAAAATGACGGTCGTGCTGCACAAGGGCAACCACGACGCGCGACCGCGGATTTTGGACATTTTTCCCGGCTTCAACGAGGGGCCGCTTTACGGGCTGGCGATTGATCTGGGATCAACCACCATCGCGGCGCATCTTTGTGATCTGGCGGATGGGCGGGTGCTGGCCTCCAGCGGCGTGATGAATCCGCAGATCCGGTTTGGCGAAGATCTGATGAGCCGGGTGTCCTATGCGATGATGAACCCCGGTGGCGACGTGGAGATGACGCGCGCGGTGCGCGACGCGATCAACACGTTGGCGGGGGCTTTGGCCGTTGAGGCGGGGGTGCCTGCAACGTCGATCTATGAGACGGTGTTCGTCTGCAACCCGGTGATGCACCACCTGCTGCTGGGCATTGACCCGGTGGAATTGGGGCAGGCGCCGTTCGCGCTTGCGACCTCGGGCTCGCTCAGCCTGGACGCGCGGGATCTGGATCTGTCGGCGATCAATGCGTCGGCGCGGGTTTACATCCTGCCGTGTATTGCGGGGCATGTCGGGGCCGACGCGGCGGCGGTGGCCTTGTCGGAGGAGCCGGGCAAGTCGGACGACATGGTGCTGATCGTCGATGTGGGCACGAACGCGGAGATCTTGCTGGGCAACAGGACGCGGGTGCTGGCCTGTTCGTCGCCGACCGGGCCTGCGTTCGAGGGCGCGCAGATCAGTTCGGGCCAGCGCGCGGCGCCCGGGGCGATCGAGCGCGTGGAAATTGACCCCGCGACCAAGGAGCCGCGGTTCAAGGTGATCGGGTCGGACCTGTGGTCCACCGATCCGGGCTTTGCGGAAGCGACAGCTTCGACCGGCGTGACCGGCATCTGTGGGTCTGGCATCATCGAGGCGGTGGCCGAGATGCGGATGGCGGGGCTGGTCGATCAGGGCGGCCTGATTGGTGGGCCGGATCAGACCGGGACGCCGCGCAGCATCGCCACCGGGCGGACGCATGACTATGTGCTGCACGATGGCACGGCGGAGGGCGGGCCGCTGATCACGGTGACGCAGGGCGATATCCGGGCGATCCAGTTGGCGAAGGCGGCACTTTATGCCGGGGCCAAGTTGTTGATGGACGAAATGGGCGTGGAAACGGTGGACCGTGTCACGCTGGCCGGAGCGTTCGGCGCGCATATCAGCCCCAAGCACGCGATGGTCCTGGGGATGATTCCGGATGTGAGGCTGGACCGCGTCGTGTCGGCGGGCAACGCGGCGGGAACCGGGGCGCGGATTGCGCTGTGCAACGTCGCGTCACGCGATGCGATCGAGGCCACGGTGCATGAGATCCACAAGGTCGAAACCGCGATCGAGCCCCGGTTTCAGGAGCATTTCGTCAACGCCAGCGCCATTCCGAACGCGGTCGATCCCTTCCCGGAGCTGAGCCGGATCGTCACCCTGCCCGAGGTCAGTTTCAACACCTCAGGTTCGGGTGGTGACAGGGGACGGCGGCGGCGGGGGTGACAGGTGAAGATTGCCCCGGTAACGTCGCGCGATGATTGACGATCCGATAGCAAATCACATCGCGAATTGCGCCGCCGGCGACCGGGCGGCGTTTCGTGCGCTTTATCGTGACAGTTCCGCGAAACTCATGGGCGTGCTTCTCCGTATCTTGGGGGAACGGTCTGAGGCGGAGGATGCCTTGCAAGAGGTCTACACACGGGTCTGGACGCGCGCGGGGCGGTTTGACGCCACGAAAGGCCGGGGTATGACCTGGCTGATCGCGATTGCGCGCAATCTGGCGATTGACCGCTTGCGCAGCCGCCCGGCTGCGGCAAGCGATGATGGATTGGACATGGTGCAAGACAGCACGCCCCGTGCCGAGGCCCGGCTGATCGCGCAAGGCGAAGCGCGGCGGGTGACGGATTGCTTTGCCACGCTGGAGCCGGATCGCGCGGCCGCGGTGAAGGGAGCCTACCTCGATGGGCTTGTCCTATGACGACTCTGGCCGCGCGCTACGCGGTGCCGCTGAACACGATGCGGACATGGCTGCGTCGCAGCCTGCTGAAATTGAAGGAGTGTCTGGAATGACCGACACTACCCTTGACCCTGGCGCCAGCCCTGAGGACATCGACGACGCGCTGGCTGGCGAATATGTGCTGGGTGTCCTCGACATGGCCGACCGTAGCGCCGTTGAGGCGCGGATGAAGGCTGACACCGTGTTTGCGGCGCGCGTGGCGGCATGGGAACAACGGTTGTCGCCTTTGGATGACGAGACGCCCGAGGTGGCCGCGCCAGATGTCTTGGCGAAAATCGAGGCGCGGCTTTTTGCCAAGGAGCGCCGCCCGCGCAATTGGCTGGCATGGATATCGCTGGGACTGTCCGGCGCGGTTGCGGCCGGCTTGATCTTTGCGGTGGTGTTCATGGTGCCGCCCGCGCCGCAGGTTGTGGCGGTGCTTGCGACCAAGGATGCTACGCTCAGCTATCGGTTGACGCAGGTGGGCGACGAACTGACCGTGACGCGCGTGGCTGGAACGACGGCACCTGCGGGGCAGGTTCACCAGTTGTGGATCATCGCTCCGGGGGCATCGCCGGTGTCGCTTGGCCTGCTGGGAGACGAAACGCTGGTTGTCGATTACCCCAAACCGCCGGCAGGCTGGTTGTTTGCCGTGTCGGTGGAGCCTGCAGGCGGGTCGCCCAGCGGGTTGCCGACCGGGCCGGTCATTCTGACGGCACCGGTCACCAGCGATACGTGATCACGAAAGCGTGAGCGCTGCGGGGGTCTGAAACTTACCCCCGCAGGCCTCCGTAACTCCGGGTGTGAGGCGGGATTGGCCCGCCCTGAACAGAACCCTGGAGTGACCCTGATGAAAGCTTTCCACCTTGCAACCGCGATTCTGGCCCTGTCGACCGGCATGGCGCTGGCCGAAAACCCGATGGTTGGCGGCGCTGCAATGTACGAAGACAAGAACATCGTCGAAAACGCCGTGAACTCGGCTGACCACACCACGCTGGTCGCCGCCGTGCAGGCCGCCGGTCTGGTGGAAACGCTGTCGGGCGCTGGCCCGTTCACCGTGTTCGCGCCGACCAACGATGCCTTCGCCAAGCTGCCCGCCGGCACGGTTGAAACCCTGCTGAAGCCGGAAAACAAGGACCAGTTGACCAAGATCCTGACCTGCCACGTCGTCGGCAAGGCCGTCATGGCCGAGGCGCTGAATGGCATGATCAAGGACGATGGCGGCAAGCATCCGGTGCCGACACTGGGCGGCTGCACGCTGCAAGCGTCCTATGAAGGCGACATGATCAAGCTGACGGACGAGCAGGGCAACGTGGCCTCGGTCACCGTGGCCGACGTCAAGCAGTCGAACGGCGTGATCCACGTCATCGACACGGTGATGCTGCCCGCGATGTGATCTCGGACCCCTGCCCCACGCTGCCCGTGCCGCGTCACTCGGCCCGGCGGCGGATGGCAGGCACGAAGCGGCAGCGGGCCAAAGGCCAAGTCCCCGGTCAAAAGCCCGCTGCCGTGACCTGATGCCCGCGCCGTTCCGCATGCCGTACTGGCTTGACGGGACGGCGCGGCTGTCTTACCTCAGGCGACACGCGGGTGTAGCTCAATGGTAGAGCAGAAGCTTCCCAAGCTTACGACGAGGGTTCGATTCCCTTCACCCGCTCCAGCACAGCCATCCGGACAGTTGACAGGCGCGGCGCAGGACGTAGCGTAGGCTTGTGATCGCCGTGGAGTGCGCTGATGAGCCGACTTGCCCCATTGCTGCTTGTTCCGCCGCTGCTGGCGGCCTGCGTCAGGGACGTGGCACCGGCGGAGCCCTATGCTTTTGTCGGGCGGTGGGATTGCGGGGTCAGCGTGATGACCTTTACCGACAAGACCTACGACAGCGGCGGCGGCGCGATGCCGATCCGGTCGGTAACGCGGGACGGGTCGAGCTATACGCTGACCTTCGACGGCGGCTACATGATCGCGCTGGCGGCAGTGACGGCGACGGGCATGACCTGGGTTTCGGGCAAGACCGGCGACCAGTTCAACTGCCGTCGTCTGTAACGAGGCCGCTTCCGTTCGGCGCGCCAAACCGCTAGCACCGGGGCCAGCAACAAGGGAGCATTCCATGACACACGAGATCACCCGCTACGGCACTGGCCCGCGCATGTCGGAAGCGGTGGCTTACAACGGTATTCTGTGGGTAGCCGGGCAAGTTGGCACGCCGGGGGCTTCGGTTACCGATCAGACCAAGGCCTGTCTGGCCGAGGTGGACCGGATTCTGGCGCAGGCCGGCACCGACAAGACCCGCATCCTGTCGGCGCAGATCTGGCTGGCCGATATGGCGAGCTTTGCCGAGATGAACGCGGTCTGGGATGGCTGGGTGCCACAGGGCCACACGCCGGCCCGCGCGACGGGCGAGGCAAAGCTGGCGACGCCGGCGTATCTGGTGGAAGTGATCGTCACCGCCGCGCTGCGGTAAGTGCGGAAGCGGGGGGTTTCACACCCCCCGCGCCCCCCGTGGGATATTTCTGCAAAGAGGAAGATCAGGCGCGCAGGAAATCGACCAGGGCTGTGGTCGAGCCATCCTTGCCGTCGGTGCCTGCGCTGCCTTCTAGAACCGGTTGCAGGGCGAGCGCCAGTTCCTTGCCAAGTTCCACACCCCATTGGTCGTAGGAGTTCAGCCCCAGGATCACGCCTTCGACAAACACCCGGTGTTCGTAGAGCGCGATGATCTGGCCCAGGACGAAGGGGGTAAGCTGGTCGTAGGCCAGCACGGTCGAAGGGCGGTTGCCGGGAAAGACACGGTGGCGGGCCTGTTTTTCCAGTTCAACCCCGGTCAGGCCCTTCTTGGCCATGATGCCGCGCGCCTCGGCGAGGCTGCGCCCGCGCAGAAGGGCTTCGGCTTGGGCGAGGCAGTTCGCCATCAGAAGGAGGTGCTGGTGTGCAAGGTCGGGTTCGTGGCCGCGGCGGGCGACGAGGAACTCGCACGGGACGGTTCGGGTGCCTTGGTGGATCAGTTGGTAGAAGGCGTGCTGGCCGTTGGTGCCGGGTTCGCCCCAGACCACGGGGCCGGAGTGGGTGTCTAGATCGCTGCCGTCGATGGCGACGCGCTTGCCGTTGGATTCCATCTCGAGTTGCTGGAGGTAGGCCGGCAGGCGCGACAAGCGCTGGTCATAAGGCAGGACGGCACGGGTGGCGTAGCCGCAAAGCTGGTTGTGCCAGATCCCGGTGAGGGCGAGCATCACGGGCATATTCTGCGCGAAGGGGGCGGTCAGGAAGTGGTCGTCCATTGCGCGGCCACCGGCAAGGAACTGGTCGAACGCCTCCGGTCCAACCGCGATGATCAGGGAAAGTCCGATCGGACCCCACATCGAATAGCGCCCTCCGACCCAATCCTCGAACCCGAAAACCCGCGCCGGATCAATGCCGTAAGCGGCGGTCTTGTCACCGGCGGTGGAGACCGCGGCGAACTGGGCGGCCGGGTTTGCGACCTTTTCCGCCATCCAGCGTTTGGCGGTGTCCGCGTTGGTCATCGTTTCGATCGTGGTGAAGGTCTTGGAGGCGACGATGACGAGAGTGGTCGCGGGATCAAGGCCGCGCAGGGTGTCGTGGATATGCGCGCCATCGACGTTGGAGACGAAATGGCAGCGGGGGCCATCGGCAAAGGGTTGGAGCGCGAGGTAGGCCATCGCGGGGCCAAGGTCGGAGCCGCCGATGCCGATGTTGACGACATCGGTGATGCGGCCGCCCTGCCCCGTGTAGGCACCCGAGCGCACGTCGCGGGCGAAGGCGTATGCGGCGGCGCGGATGCGGCGCACGTCGGGCAGCACGTCGCGACCGTCGACCTCGATCACGGCAGTCTCACCGGCACGGAGGGCGACGTGCAAAACGGCGCGGCCTTCGGTCAGGTTGATCTTGTCGCCCGCGAACATGGCGGCGCGCTTTTCGGCCACGCCGGAAGTTTCGGCAAGGGCGATCAGAGCGGCGCGTATATCGGCGTCAATGTTGGTCTTGGAATAGTCCAGCAGCATCCCGTCGGCGCGGACCGAGAAATCGGCGGCACGGGAGGCGTCAAAGAGATCGAGGATCGGACGGTTGGCGACGGCTGCGTGTTTTGCCTGCAAGGCTGCCCATTTGGTCATCATTCACTCCGCCCAGTGCACGGTTGCGTTGTCGAGAACGGCGCGGACCGGCGCCTCGTTTACCGGCAAGGACTGCGCGCGTTCGAGGGCGTCGCGCTTGTCCTGGCCGGTGATCAGGATGTGAATGTTGAAGGCGGCCTTCAGAACCGGGGCGGTCAGAGTGATGCGCGGCTCGCCGGCGGCTTCGGCGCGGAGCGCCATCAGGGGCGGTGCGCTGTTGGAGAGGGCTTCCTCCAGGCGATCGGCACCGGGAAAGAGGCTGGCGGTGTGCATGTCGGCACCCATTCCGAGAAGGAGGACCGAGATCGGCAGGTGCGGCAGGATGCCGTCGGAGAGCGCGTCGAGCACGGCTTCGGGCGCCTCTGCCTCGGCGTAAAGCGGCACAAGGTTGGCTTTGGCCGCGCGGTTGCGCAGCAGGCGCTGGCGCACGAGGCGGGTGTTGGAACGGTCGGAGGTTTCGGGAACCCAGCGCTCATCGTTCAGAATCACGGCGACATTGGCCCAATCAAGATCGACGCCGGAGAGGGTGTCGAAGATCGGTCCCGGCGTGGTCCCACCGGGAACGGAGAGCGTTGCACGGCCATCGCGGCGCAGGAAATCGCCAAGCTGACCGGCAATCTTGTCGGCGACCGACAGCATCATCAGTTCGCGGTCGGGGTAGGTTTGCAGATTCATTCCTTGATCTCCCGCCAGCGCCGCCCGTCGCGGTGCATCAGCATCAACGCATCTTCCGGGCCGGACGATCCGGGGTCGTAGGTTTGCGGGCGGTCGCCGCGGGCTTCCCAGCCTTCGATGATCGGGTCGGTCCAGGCCCAGGCAGCCTCGACCTCGTCACCGCGCATGAAGAGCGTCTGGTTGCCGCGGATCACGTCCATGATCAGGCGCTCGTAGGCGTCTGGCACATCTTCGCCGTCGTCAATGGCATCGGCGAAGGACATGTCCAACGGCACCTGCATCAGGCGCATGCCGCCCGGCCCCGGCTCCTTGATCATCACCATCAGGTTCATGCCTTCGTTCGGCTGAAGGCGGATCACCAGCACGTTTTCATGCCAGCCCTTGGCATCATCAAAAATCGCGTGCGGCGGTTGCTTGAAGGTGATCGCGATTTCCGAGGCGCGGGCGCGCAGGCGCTTGCCGGTGCGCAAGTAGAACGGAACACCCTGCCAGCGCCAGTTCGAGACATGCACCTTGAGCGCGATGTAGCTTTCGGTGCGCGAGGCTGGGTTTTCGGAGTGTTCGACATAGCCGCGTTCGCTACCGTCCGCCGCGTATTGGCCGCGCACGATGTTTTCTGGTGGCACCGGTTTCAGGGCACGGATCACCTTCAGTTTTTCGTCGCGGACGGCGTCGGGGTCGAAGTGGTAGGGCGGTTCCATCGCGATGAGGCACAAAAGCTGCATCATGTGGTTCTGCACCATGTCCCGCATGGCACCTGACTTGTCGTAATAGGCGCCACGGCCGTTCACACCCACGGTTTCGGCCACCGTGATCTGAACGTGGTCGATGTATTCGGCCTTCCACAACGGCTCGAACAGGATATTGGCAAAGCGCACCGCCATCAGGTTCTGGACGGTTTCCTTGCCCAGGTAATGGTCGATCCGGTAGATCTGGGCTTCGGTGAAATGCTGGGCCAGCACCTGGTTCAGGGCGCGAGCCGAGGCGAGGTCGCGGCCAAAGGGCTTTTCGACGACGATCCGGCTCCAGGCATCTGCGATGGTGTGGTCGTGCAGGCGCGAGGCGATGTCACCGAACAGGCTGGGGGCTACGGAAAAGTAGAAGGCGCGCACCACGTTGTCGCGCATCATGCCCTTCAGCTTTGCCCAGCCAGAGGTGCCGGTCGCGTCGATCGCGACGTAATGGATGCGGGCGACGAAGGCGTCGATCACGGCGGCATCCTGACGGGCCTTGGGAGCAAACTCTGCAATCGCAGCGCGCACCTGATCGCGGAAGGCATCATCGGTCAGGTCGGCGCGGGCGGCGCCGATGATGCGGCTGTCGGCGGGCATCTGGCCGGCCATAAAGCGACGGTAGAGACCGGGCAGGATCTTGCGGCGCGCAAGGTCGCCGGTGCCACCAAAGATCACAAGGTCGAAGACATCCACCGGAATGACGCGCGAAACCATGATTGTCCTTTCGACAGCAGACTGCTGGGCGGGCGCCTGTTAGCGCTAACGGCGACGTTCTAACCCGCTGTGCGTCTGCTGTCTAGCACCCCCGCCGTCAGGATCAAAGCGCTGTGGGACGCCGTGAGCGGGGACTAGGCCTCCAGCTCGGCATCCCAATAGAGGTAATCCATCCAGCTTTCGTGCAGATGGTTCGGCGGAAACCGGCGGCCATGCACCTGCATCTCTTCGGCGGAAGGGGCGCGAGGGGCGCGGGCAAGGTGCAACCCCGACTGGCGCAAGGTGCGCGAGCCCTTGCGCAGGTTGCAGGGGCTGCAGGCGGCCACGACGTTTTCCCACGAGGTCATGCCGCCCTTTGATCGTGGCAGGACGTGGTCGAAGGTCAGATCGCCCCGCGCGCCGCAGTATTGGCAGCAAAATTCGTCGCGCAGAAAAAGATTGAAGCGCGTGAATGCCACGCGCTTCTGGGGTTTTACGTAATCCTTCAGCACGACGACCGAAGGTATGCGGAAGGTTTGTCGTTGGCTGTGCACCACCTCGTCGTATTCCGCGACGATCTGCACGCGGTCAAGGACGGCGGCCTTTATCGCCTCTTGCCAGGGCCACAGACTGAGGGGGTAGTAGGAAAGCGGGCGATAATCCGCATTCAGCACCAAAGCGGGATGGTGCTTCAACGCGGCAGGGTCGCGCACAAACTGGGTTCTGAAATCGCCGTCCATTCCGATAGAGACTCCGCGCTTATCCTGTCACCGTCTGGCTACAGGGCGGGGAGCCCCCGCCCCGACAGCGAAAACTATATCTGGCGTTTTGCCCTATGCAACCCCCCAAGCACCGGTTCGGTTGCATCGGGCGTTCACCCTTCTGCGATGCAGAAAATGCGTGACAGGCGTATGACAGCGGGCCGCATGAAAAAGGCCCCGGCGTGAACCGGGGCCTTTCCTTGCGGTGATTGGCGGCTCAGGTAGCGGCGGCGACCGCCCTGCCCGTCAGCACCTTGACCAGATTGGCGCGGTAGGCGGGTGTGCCGTGCAGGTCGCTGATCATGTCGGCGTCATCCACCGTCAGACCCGCGATGGCGCTGGCGGCAAAGTTGGCCGACAGCGCCTGTTCCGCCGCCTTCCAGCGGAACACACCGTTGTTGGAGGCACCCGTAGCCGCCACCCGCACGCCGCCGGCGTATTTGGCGACAAAGACGCCGGTCAGGGCAAAGCGGCTGGCCGGTTGGTTGAACTTCACATAAGCCGCCTTTTCCGGAAACGGAAAGACGACCGAAGTGATGATCTCGCCCTCGTCCAAGGCGGTGGAGAACATGCCCTGGAAATAGTCGTCGGCGGCGATGTGGCGGCGGTTGGTGACGATGGTGGCACCCGAGGCAAGTGCCGCCGAGGGGTAGCAGGCGGCGGGGTCGTTATTGGCAAGGCTGCCGCCGATGGTGCCCTTGTTGCGCACCGCCGGATCACCGATGCCACCCGCCAGATGAGCGAGTGCGGGATAGTACTTTGCCGCCTCGCGCGCCACGACGGCATGGGGCGTGGCCCCGCCAACGTGGAGGCCGCCGTCGCCCATGCAGACGCCCTGCATGTCCGCGATGCCGGTCAGGCTGACCAGCACCGTGGGGTCGGCAAGGCGCTGCTTCATGGTGGCAATCAGGGTTTGCCCGCCGCCAAGCGCCTGCGCGCCTTCGGTGGAAAGTGCGGCGACCGCATCGGCGACAGAGGCCGGTTTTACGAAATCGAAGTTGTGCATTGTCCGTCCTCCGCTTCAGGCGTTCATCGCCGACCACACCCGCGAGGGCGAGACCGGCATGTCGATATGGTCGATCTTGTGGCCGGCGCGGTGCAGCGCGTCGATCACGGCGTTGACCACCGCGGGGGGCGAGCCGATGGCCCCCGCCTCGCCGCAGCCTTTCACGCCCAGGGGGTTGTGCGTGCAGGGCGTCGCACAGGAATGGTCGACGGTGTAGAACGGCACATCATCGGCGCGTGGCATCGCGTAATCCATGTAGGACCCGGTCAGAAGCTGGCCGTTTTCGTCGTAATGCGCGTTTTCCAGCAGCGCTTGCCCGATCCCCTGCCCCACGCCGCCATGCACCTGACCTTCGACGATCATCGGGTTCATCACGTTGCCGAAATCGTCGGCGCAAGTGAAGCTGGCCACTTCGACACGGCCGGTGTCGGGATCGACCTCGACCTCGCAGATGTAGGCGCCTGCGGGATAGGTGAAGTTCGCGGGATCGTAGAACGCGGTTTCCTCAAGCCCTGGCTCAAGGGTTTCCAGCGGGTAGTTGTGCGGGACATAGGCCGAGAAGGCGATTTCGCCGAAGGTCTTGGCCTTGTCGGTGCCTGCCACGCTGAACTTGCCATCAGCGAAGGTGATGTCGCCTTCCGCCGCCTCGAGCATGTGGGCCGCGATCTTTTTGCCCTTGGCGATGATCTTGTCGAGCGCCTTGTCCATCGCGACGCCACAGACCGCGAGCGAACGCGAGCCGTAGGAGCCCATGCCGAAGGGGATCTTGGAGGTATCGCCGTGGACGATTTCCACCGAGGATTCCGGCACGCCAAGTTTCGACGACACGATCTGGGCAAAGACCGTTTCATGCCCCTGCCCGTGGCTGTGCGCGCCGACCATGACCGACAGGTTGCCGGTGGCGTTCACCCGAACCGTTGCCGCGTCATAAAGCCCGACGCGGGCGCCGAGGATGCCCACCAGATGCGACGGTGCGATGCCGCACGCCTCGATCCAGGTGGACAGGCCCATGCCGCGCAACTTGCCCTTTGCCTTGGATACGGCGGCACGTTTTTCAAAGCCCGCCACGTCGGCCAGTTGCTCGGCCTTTTCAAGCGTGGCCTGATAGTTCCCGGTGTCGTAAACCAGACCGACCGGGGTGGTGTAGGGAAACATGTCGGTGGTGAGGAAGTTCTTGCGGCGCACCTCGAATGGATCAAGGTTCAACTCGCGGCACATCTTGTCCACGACCCGCTCGATCGAATAGGTCGCTTCGGGGCGGCCCGCGCCACGGTAGGCATCCACCGGGGCGGTGTTGGTGAACACGGTCTTCACGTTCACATAGACATTCGGCACCTTGTAGGGGCCGGCCATCAGGGTGCCGTGCAGGAACGTTGGCGTGACGGTCGCAAAGTTCGACAGATACGCGCCGACATTGGCGAGCGTGGTGGTACGGATCGCGATGAAGTTGCCTTCCAGATCGCAGGCAAGCTCGATCTTTGTCTCATGGTCGCGGCCGTGGGCATCCGACAGAAAGCTTTCCGACCGTTCCGCCGTCCAGCGCACCGGGCGGCCGAGTTTCTTGGCCGCGGCCAGAACCAGCGCCTCTTCGCCGTAGTGGTAGATCTTCGAGCCAAAGCCGCCGCCCACGTCGGGGGCGACCACGGTCAGTTTGTTTTCCGGGATGCCAAGCACGAAGGCCGCCACCAAAAGCCGCGTCAGGTGCGGGTTCTGGCTGGTGGTGGTCAGTTTGTAGTCGCCGGTGCCGGGGAAGTATTCGCCGATACTGGCCCGAGGCTCCATCGCGTTCGGGACAAGACGGTTGTTCACCAGTTCCAGCGTGGTGACGTGCGGCGCGGATTTGATCGCGGCATCAACCTTGGCACGGTTGTCCTCGATCCAGCCCCAGTCGTAGCAGACGTTGTCGGGGATCTCGTCATGCACACGGTTGGCGGGGTTTGCCACGGCGTCAGCCATGTTGACGATGGCGGGCAGTTCCTCGATCACCGTGTCGTCGGAGATGGCTTGCGCGGCATCGCGGGCCTGTTCGTAGGTGTCGGCCACCACGGCGGCGTAGGCGTCGCCGACATGGCGGACCTTGCCATGTGCCAAGACCGGGCGCTTTGGTTCGCGCATTGGCGTGCCATCGCGGCTGTTGATCAGCCAACCGGCGGGGTTGCCACCCACGGCCGCGAAATCGGCC
This sequence comes from uncultured Alphaproteobacteria bacterium, assembly GCA_963822435.1. Classification (GTDB taxonomy): domain Bacteria; phylum Pseudomonadota; class Alphaproteobacteria; order Rhodobacterales; family Rhodobacteraceae; genus JAUYQR01. Next base: position 610,677 of record CAWGHN010000004.1, on the reverse strand, counting down.
CCGGTGAACACGGCCTGCACGCCGGGCATGCTTTCCGCCCGCGCGGTGCCGACCGACACGATCTTGCCGTTCGCCACGGTGGAGCGCACCATCACGGCATGAAGTTCGCCGTGCAGCGTGATGTCATCGGTGTAGACCCCGCGACCGGTCAGAAAGCGGATATCCTCGCGCCGCTTCGAGCTGGCGCCTATTCCTGAATCCTTCGGCATCGTGTTCCCCTTATTCGGCGGCCAAAGCGCTGACGTCCTGCCCGGAGGCAGCCATCACGGCCTTGACGATGTTGTGATACCCGGTGCAGCGGCAGATGTTGCCCTCAAGGTAGTGGCGCACGTCAGCCTCGGTCGGCTTTGGGTTTTCGGCCAGAAGTGCGGCCGAGGACATCACCATGCCGGGCGTGCAGAAACCGCACTGAAGTCCGTGATGGTCCTGGAACGCCTGCTGGATCACACCAAGCGAGCCGTCGGCGTTGGCCATGCCCTCGATCGTCTTGACGCTTGCGCCGGCCACATCCTGCGCAAAGACCGAACAGGATTTGACGGCCTTGCCGTCGACATGCACCACGCAGGCGCCGCACTGGCTGGTGTCGCAGCCGATGTGGGTGCCGGTCAGCCCCAGCCCCTCGCGCAGGAAGGCGGACAGAAGTGTCCGCCCTTCGGTTTCGGCCGAAACGGACTTGCCGTTCACGGTCATCGTGACCTTCGTCATCGTCATCCTCCCTTGTATTGTCCTTGTGGTCCGCGTGCTCCGGGGTCAGCCCCCGATCAACCGCTTGAACCAGCCTTTCTTCTTTTCATCCGTTCCGTCTGTTGCAGCCACCTCATCCGTTTCCGGCCCCTCGACGGCCTCTTGGAAGCGGGCGAAGAAATCGTCGGCCATCTTCTTGGCGAACCCGTCGATGATGCGGCTGCCAAGCTGGGCGATCTTGCCGCCGACGCTGGCGTCGACGTCATAGGTCAGGCGGGTGCCCTCCGGGATCGGGTCCAGCGTCACCACCGCGCCGCCCTTGGCGAACCCCGCAGCGCCACCCTTGCCCTCACCCGAGATCTTCACCGAGCGGCCTTCGTCAATGTCGGTCAGATGCACGACGCCGGTAAAGCGCGCCTTGACTGGCCCCACCTTCTGCACCACCGCCGCCTCGAAGCCGTCGGCGATGCTGCCGGTCAGGCTTTCGCAGCCGGGGATGCATTCCTTCAGCACGTCGGGGTCGAGGATTGCGCGCCACACGGTTGCCGGGTCAGCCTTGATCTCGCGGCTGTCAGTCAATTTCATTCTGCGCGTCCCTCCCGTTTTTCCGTGATGTCACACCTTGAGGCGAACCGGACCGTTTCAAGCGCGCCGGTCGCCGGGCAATGCACACATCACAGAACACGGTCAGCCTAGAGCGGCATTTTGCATCTGGCTACCGGGCAGTTGGCACTCATCGCAACAATTTCACGCGAGGTTCCGCCAAAGGGCCGGGGTCCGACTGGCAATTGCTTCACAAGGCCGCGCCCGGGCGATAGGGAACCGGTGGAATACCAGTCAGGGAGTGTCCCCATGCAGCTTTCGCGCCGCGCGGCTTTGCTTTTGGTCACGGCCAACGTTCTTTCGGCTTGCGGCGGGTCCAGCCGGCGGTCCGAGGTGGGGCAACGCAGCGTCAGCGGCAACACGCCCGAGATGAACGCGCTGGTCAGCAAATACGCCCGCATCCACGGGATTCCCGAAAGCCTGCTGCACCGGGTGATCATCCGCGAAAGCCGGTATGATGCCGGGGCCCGCAACGGCCCCTATTACGGGCTTATGCAGATCCTGCCGCAGACCGCGCGCACCATGGGCTATCGCGGGTCGCCCGAGGGGCTGCTGGATGCCGAAACCAACCTCAAATACGCCGGGCGCTATCTGCGGGGCGCGTGGCTGGTGTCGCGGGGCGACGAGGACGCGGCGGTTGGCTGGTATGCGCGCGGCTACTACTACGAGGCCAAGCGGATGGGACTGCTGGAGGAAACCGGGCTCAGGGGCTGACGGAACAAGCGGCGGCGGTGCAGCGTTGCAATTCCGGCCCGAGGTGCCCAAGTGATGCCGATGCCAATCGCCCCCCTTCCCGACAGCGCCGCCCCGCCGGACGACCGCGCCGCACCGGCGGACCTCTGCGTGATCGCCAATTCCAGATCGGGCTCCGCGAACCGCGCAATTCTGGACAGGGCGCTTGCGGTCTTCGGGTCGCGGGCGATGCTGCACCGTTTCGAGGGCGACCCGGCCCACGTCGCCGAACAGGCCCTGCGCGACGGCTATCGGATCGTCGTTGCAGCCGGAGGTGATGGCACGGTGGCCGGTGTCGCGCACGCGCTGGCGGGAACCCCGGCCGCGATGGCGGTGCTGCCGATGGGCACGTTCAACTATTTCGCGCGCGGGCTGAACACGCCGCAAGACCCGGCCGAGGCGGCGAGCGCAATTCTGGCGGGCGAACCGCACGCCATTGCGGTTGGCACGGTCAACGGCCGGGTGTTTCTGAACAATGTGGCGCTGGGCCTTTACCCCGCCATTCTGGACGACCGCGAGGCGACCTATCTGCGCTTTGGCCGCAGCCGGATTCTGGCGCATTGGTCGGCGCTGCGCACGATCCTGCGGTTGCAGCGCCCGATGCGGTGGAGTTTCGTGATCGACGGCGTCACGGTGGTGCGCCGCACGCCGATGATCTTCATCGCGCGGTCGGCCTACCAGCTTGACCAGTTCGGGCTGGCTGGCACCGATGCGATCAGTCAGGACCGCTTTGCCGTCTACATCGCGCGACAGTCGACGCGGCTGGGGTTGCTGAAGCTGGCGTGGCGGCTGATGCGCGGCAAGGTCGATCTGTCATCGGACGTCGAGCTGATCCAGGCCAAGACGCTGGTCATCGACCGGCGCAGACGCCGCAACATCCGGATTGCCTATGACGGCGAGCGTGAAAAGATGTCCCTGCCCCTGACCTTTGCCATCGACGCCGATGGGCTTTCGGTGATCCTGCCGCCGGAAAAGGCGGTGATGGTGAAAGGGGCGGTGGCGTGACGCGGCTCTTGCACATCTCGGACCTGCATTTCGGGGCGGTGGACGCGGGGCTGTGCGAGCCACTGCTGGCGCTGGCAGAGGCGCTGCGGCCGGATGCGGTGATCGTGTCGGGCGACCTGACGCAACGGGCGCGGGCGGCGCAGTTTCGTGCGGCGGCCGACTATCTGGCGCAGTTTGCCGCACCGGTTCTGGCGGTGCCCGGAAACCACGATGCGCCGCTGTTCAATCTGGCCGAACGCCTGCTGACCCCGTTCCGCCGCTATCGCCGGCATTTCTGCGATGTGCTGGAGCCGACGCTCGCGTTGCCGCGCGCGGTGGTGGTGGGCGTCAACACCGCCAATCCGGTGGTCTGGAAAGAGGGGCGGCTGTCGGTCGCCTCGGCCGCCCGGCTGGCCGAAGGTTTTCGCGCGGGTCCTGCGGGCGCGGCGCAGATCGCCGTCCTGCATCACGCACCGGTGCCTGCGGCCGACGGAACCCGCGCCGACATCCATGATCCGGCTGGCGTGATTGCCGATCTGGTTGCCGCCGGGACAGAGATCGTGCTGTCAGGCCATACGCACATGCCGCATTTCACTGTGGCCGCCACGGCGGCGGGTATCTTGTTCCTGCAGGTGGGCACGGCGCTATCGACCCGGCTGAAGACCGGCCTGAACGATGTGGGCGTGATCGACATCGACGCCGCGGGGGCGACCGTGCAATCCTGGGTCGCCGACGCGGACAAGGTATTCCGGCAGGTCACCGAACAGCGATTCGACCGGATGGACGGGCGCTGGCTGCTAGCGGCGGCGGCGTCAGTACCAGGCGTCGGCCATGTCGGCCTTGCGGCGGGCGACGAAGTCATGGAGCCCGTCACGGATGCCGTCATCCAGCGCGGGGGCCTCGAACTCGGCAAGCCGCCGCTTCCATAGCGTGTTGGCGCGGGTCGCGGCATCGGTGGAGCCCGCGGCCTCCCATTTCTCATAGGGTTCGTTGTCGGACAGCTCGCTGTCCCAGAACGCCGTTTCATAGTGTTTCATGGTGTGGCTGCAGCCGAAGAAGTGGTTGCCGGGGCCGACCTCGGCAAAGGCCTCGACCGCCAGTTGGTCGTCGTCGATCTTGATCCCGTCCAGGTAGGAATGAAGCGCACCGCAGAGGTCGGCGTCCATCATGAATTTCTCGTAGGACATCGACAGCAGGCCATCCAGGAAGCCTGCGGAATGCAGGATGAAGTTTGCCCCGCAATGCACCGCCGCCAGCATCGACATGGTGCCTTCCATCATCGCCTGCCCGTCGGGCAGCTTCGAGGTGGTAAAGTTGCCCGAACAGCGCAGTGGCAGGTTCAGGCGGCGCGCAAGCTGGCCGATCACTTGCGACCCGATCGCGGGTTCCGGCGTGCCGAACGTGGGCGAGCCGGAGCGGAGCGACATCGAACTGAGGAAGTTGCCGAAGATCACCGGCGCGCCCTTGCGTTCCAGTTGCGTCAGGGCGCAACCGGCCATCGTTTCGGCCAAGGATTGCACGATGCCGCCCGCGTTCGTCACCGGCCCCATCGCGCCACCAAGGATGAACGGCACGATCACCGCCGCCTGATTGGCGCGGGCATAGGCGCGCAGGGCGTTGGTCATGGTGCCGTCCCAGACAAGGGGCGAGTTCACGTTGACGTTGCCAAGGATGACGCAGTTCTGGTCGACGAAGTCGCGGCCAAAGACGATGCGGCTCATCTCGATGCTGTCTTCGGCGCGGGATTCCGCGGTGACCGATCCCATGTAGGGCCGGTCGCTGAGTTCCAGATGCGCCAGCACCATGTCGAGGTGGCGCTTGTTCACCGCGATGTCGGTCGGTTCGCAGATCGTCCCGCCAGAGTGGTGGAAGTTCGGGGATGACTGCGCCAGTTTGATGAAGTTCCGGAAATCCTCCAGCGTGCCAAAGCGGCGGCCGCGGTCGAGGTCCATCACGAAGGGGCTGCCATAGGCGGGGGCGAAAACCACGTTCCTGCCGCCGATCTGCACCGAATTGGCCGGATTGCGGGCGTGCTGGGTAAAGGTCGCGGGCGCGGATTTCAGGATGTCGCGCAACATTCCGGGCGGGAACTTGACCAAAAGGCCCTGAACATCGGCACCCGCGCGGCGCCAATGGTCCAAGGCCACCGGGTCGTCGCGAAACTCGATCCCGGTTTCGGCCAGCACCCGGTCTGCGGCGCCTTCGATGCGCAGCAGGTTTTCTTCCGACAGCACGTCATAGGTCGGGATGTTGCGCACGATATAGGGCCGCCCTGGCCCTGCCTTGGCGGACCGCTGCACCTGCCGCGCCTGACGCCCTGACCGAACTCCTTTGACCTCGTTCATCGCCGCCCCTCCGCTAAACTCGACAGTGGTGTCAGGTTTGTCGGTAACCGACCTGAAGTCTAATCCGTTAGCGACACTTGGCGCATCGGATTTGCCGGGTCAGGTGATCACGTCCGGTTCGCTGCGCCCTGTATGCGCCGCGATCCCGGCCAGCGCGTGGGCGGCACGGATCACCGGGGCCAGCGCCACCTGCGCGTCCAGATCAAGACCGTCCGGCCCTGCCGCATAGCGTTCAAGGTAGACGCGCAGCGTGGCGCCTTCGGTTCCGGTGCCGGACAGGCGATAGACGATGCGGCTGCCGTCCGAAAACATCACCCGCACCCCCTGTTTCGTGCTGACCGAACCATCAACCGGATCGGTGTAGGCGAAATCGTCGGCGGCGCTGACCGTCATGCCCTCGACCTCGCGGCCCGGCAGGCCCGCCAGGCTGGCGCGCAGGGCGGCGAACATCGCGTCGGCCTTGTCGGTGGCAATCGCCTCGAAATCGTGGCGGCTGTAGTAGTTGCGCCCGTATTTCGCCCAATGGTCCTTGAGGATATCGGCCACCGGCTGCTTGCGCACCGCAAGGATGTTCAGCCACAGCAGGATCGCCCAGAGACCGTCCTTTTCGCGGACATGGTCGGACCCGGTGCCGAAACTTTCCTCACCGCAGATGGTGGCGCGTCCGGCGTCCAGCAGATTGCCGAAGAACTTCCACCCGGTCGGCGTTTCATACCTGGCGATCCCCAGCGCATCGGCGACCCGGTCGGCGGCGGCCGAGGTTGGCATCGACCGCGCGACGCCCTTCAGCCCCGCCTTGTAGCCGGGCGCAAGGTGGGCATTGGCCGCCAGCACGGCAAGGCTGTCGGACGGCGAGACATAGATGCCGCGCCCGACCACCATGTTGCGGTCGCCGTCGCCATCGCTGGCGGCCCCGAAATCGGGCGCATCCGGCCCGAACATCTCGTCCATCAGCGCCTTGGCCCAGGTCGGGTTCGGGTCCGGGTGCATCCCGCCGAAATCCGGCAGGGGTGTTGCGTTGATCACCGTGCCCTTGGCAGCACCAAGGCGGTTTTCAAGGATTTCCACAGCGTAAGGCCCGGTCACGGCGCACATCGAATCCATCCGCATCCGAAACCCGCCTGCAAACAGTGCGCCGAGGGCGGGAAAGTCGAACAGGCGTTCCATCAGCGCGGCGTAATCGGCAACCGGGTCCACCACATCGACGATCATGCCGCCAAGGTCGTGCCGCCCGATGCGGGAAAGGTCGACGTCATGCGCCTCGAGGATGCGATACTCGGTGATTTCCACCGTGCGCTGGAACATCGCCTCGGTGACGCCTTCGGGCGCAGGGCCACCGTTGGGCATGTTGAACTTGACGCCAAAATCCTCCTCCGGTCCGCCGGGGTTGTGGCTGGCCGACATGATGATGCCGCCGTCGGTCTGGTTCAGCCGGATCAGGTGGCTGGCCGCCGGAGTGGACAGGATCGCCCCCTGCCCCACGATCACCCGCGCCGCGCCATTGGCCGCCGCCATCCGCAGGATCACCTGCGCGGCGCGGTCGTTGAAGTAGCGGCCGTCGCCGCCGAGGACGAAGGTTTTGCCCTTTGCGCCCACCACATCGAAAATCGACTGGACGAAGTTCTCCAGATAGTGCCGCCCCATGAACACCGGGGTCTTCTTGCGAAGGCCCGAGGTTCCGGGCTTCTGGCCTGCGATGGGCGCGGTCTGGACGGTGGTCATGCGTGGTCTCCCATTGGGGTTCCGGTGAGGGCGCGGAACAGAAGGACGGATTGCGCCGGGGCCTCGGTCACGGCCGGGCCAGAGGTCAGGTCAGGCCGCGTGGTATCAAGCACCAGCTCCCACCGTGGCGCGGTATCGGGCAGGTGAAGCGCGGTAGCGGGGCCGGCGTTGAACACGGCGAACACCGCCTCGCGGCTGGGGTCGCCACCCTCGGCTGCCATGCGCAGTTCGACGCACAGGCAGCGGAACGAGGGGTCGTGCCATTCCTCGGATTGCGGCACCGTGCCGTTGGCGCGCCGCCAGATCACGTCGGGCGTCTGGTCGGCCGGGCGCTGGCGGGCGTGCAGGAACCGACGCTGGCGCAGCACCGGCAGCGCCTTTCGCAGCGCCGATAACCGGCCGACGAAGGCCAGAAGGGCTGTGTCCGGCTTTGACCAGTCGATCCAGCTGACCTCGTTGTCCTGGGCGTAGGCGTTGTTGTTGCCGCCCTGCCCATGCCCGATCTCGTCGCCCATCAGCAGCATCGGCACCCCTTGCGCAATCATCAGCGTGGCCAGGAGGTTGCGCTTGCGCAGCGCCCGGGCCGCCTGAACCTTGCGGTCCGCCGTCGGGCCTTCGACGCCCAGATTGTCGGAATGGTTTTCCGAATGGCCGTCGCGGTTGTCTTCGCCATTGGCGAAGTTGCGCTTGATGGTGAAGCTGACCAGATCATCGAGGGTGAAGCCATCGTGGCTGGTGATGAAGTTGACCGACGAGGTGGCACCTTTGCCGGAATGGTCGAAGCGTTCGGCGCTGCCCAGCAGCCGCGCGGCCAGATCGCGCGTCATCCCGGCGTCGCCCTTCCAGAACCGGCGCAGGCCGTCGCGGAACTTGTCATTCCATTCATGGAACGGGTGCGGATAGCCGCCAAGCTGATAGCCGCCGGGGCCGATGTCCCAGGGTTCGGCAATCAGCTTCACCCGGCTTAAGGTGGGGTCTTGCCGGATCGCGTCGAAAAAGCCGCCGTTCGGATCAAAGCCATGCGCCTCGCGCGCCAAGGCGGTGGCAAGGTCGAAGCGAAAGCCGTCGACATGCGCCACCTCGACCCAGTAGCGCAAGCTGTCCATCACCATCCGCAGCACCATCGGATGCGTCAGGTTCAGCGTGTTGCCGGTGCCCGCATCGTTGACGTAATGCCGCCCGCCACCGGCCAGACGGTAATAGCTGGCGTTGTCGAGGCCGCGGAACGCCAGCGTCGGGCCCCACTCGTCGCCTTCGGCGGTGTGGTTGTAGACCACGTCCAGAATGACCTCGATCCCGGCGGCATGGAACCGGCGGACCATGGTCTGAAACTCCCACAGCGCGCCTTTCGACATGTAGCGCAGTTCGGGGGCAAAGAACGCCAGCGTGTTGTAGCCCCAATAGTTGCGCAGACCTTTGGCCACCAGAAAGCGGTCGTCGATAAAGGCCTGCACCGGCATCAGCTCGATCGCGGTGACGCCGAGTTTTTGCAGATGCTCGATCACCGGGTCGGAACACAGCCCGAGGTAGGTGCCGCGCAACTGCTTGTCGATGCCGGGGTGGAGCGCGGTCAGCCCCTTCACATGCGCCTCGTAGATCACCGTGTCACTGCGTGGCGTGCGCGGCGCCTGATCGTTGCCCCAACTGAACGAGGGGTCGGTGACCACGGCCTTCGGCACGGCAAAGGCGCTGTCGCGGGTGTCGTAGCTGAGGTCGCCGCGCGGGCTGCCGATCTTGTAGCCCATCACCGCGTCCGACCATTTCAGACGGCCTTCCAGCGCGCGGGCGTAGGGGTCCAGCAGCAGCTTGTGCGGGTTGAAGCGGTGGCCCTGTTCGGGCGCGTACGGCCCATGCGCGCGAAAGCCGTAGACGGTGCCCAGCGTCAGCCCGCCGACATGGATGTGCCAGATGTCGCCGTCGCGTTCGCGGATCGGAAGGCGGGCCAGTTCCTTGCGGCCATCGGGGGAAAAGAGGCACAGCTCGATCATCTCGGCATGGGCGGAAAAGACCGCGAAGTTCACCCCGTCGCCGGTGAAACTGGCCCCCATCGGCCACGGGCGACCGGGGCCGACCGCATGGCCCGACAAGCGCACAGGCAAGGACACCGACTGTGGCGTCACGCGATCAGCCTTTCGTAAAGGTCGGCATAGGCCTTGGCCGAGGTTTCCCAACCCACCGGATGACGCATGGCATTTGATTGCAACCGGGTCCAGGCCTTGGCGTCGGCGTAAAGCGTCAAAAGCTGCGTCAGCGCCTGCCCGAAGGCCAGCGTGTCCACCGGGTGAAACTGGATGCCCGTGGCCACCCCCGCCATCAGGGTGGCGGGTGACGCGCCGATCACGGTGTCGGCCAACCCGCCAACCGACGCGACGACCGGCAGCGTGCCATAGCGCAGGCCGTACATCTGCGTCAGGCCGCACGGCTCGAACCGGCTTGGCACAAGGACGGCATCGGCGCCGGAAAAGAACCGGTGCGACAGCGCCTCGTCATAGCCGATCCGCACCGCGACGCGGCCCGGAAACCGTGCGGCCAGCCCGCGCATCGCGCCTTCAAGTGCCGGATCACCCGACCCGAGGATCAAAAGCCCGCCGCCGCCCAGCACGAAATCGGGGATCACGGCAGGCAAGAGGTCGATGCCCTTCTGGTCGGTCAGGCGGCTGACGACGATGGCCAGCGGCCCCGGCACGTCCAGCCCGAACTCTTCGCACAAGGCGGCGCGCGCCTTGGCCTTGCCTGCCAAAGACGTCACTGAATAAGGGGTCGGCTCGGCTTCGGGCGACCAGACGCCGGTGTCAACGCCGTTCAAAATGCCCGACACCTGCGCGGCACGCGCAGCGATCACGCCTTGCAGGCCCATGCCAAACTCTGGCCGCATCAACTCGGCCGCGTAGGTGGGCGACACGGTGGTCACCCAATCGGCCGTCACCAACCCGGCTTTCAGGCTGGAAAGCCCGCCGTAGTATTCCAGCGCGCCGGGATGAAACGCCTCCGCCGGCAGGCGCAGCGTGCCCAGCATCGCAGCCGGCGCCCAGCCCTGAAAGGCGATGTTGTGAACCGTGATCACCGATTTCACCCCACCGGCGCCGTGATAGGCGAGGTAGGCCGGGGCGAACCCCGCCTGCCAGTCATGCGCGTGCAGGATATCGGGCTTCCAGCCTTCCAGACCGTCGCGCGCGATCCGCGCGGCCACCCACGACAGGGCAGCGAACCGCACCGCATTGTCGGGATGGTCACCGGTTGCGTTGGAATAAGGCCCACCGTCGCGGTCATAAAGATGTGGTGCATCAAGGAGAAGAAGGCTCAAGCCCGCCACCTCGCCCGCCAGCACCCGCCCGGTGCCGCCGAAAAGATCATGCTCTTCCCAGACCACCGGCCAGTTTGCCGCCCCGGCCCTGAGCGGCCGGTAGGCCGGCATCAGCACCCGCATGTCCCAACCGGCCTTGGCCAAGGCTTCGGGCAAGGCGCCGACCACATCGGCCAGCCCGCCGGTCTTTATCAAGGGCACACATTCCGACGCCACCGAAAGCACCCGGCCCCGAAGCCCTGCGACGCCCATGTGTATCCCCTTCGCCAAATATCCCGCGCGTATGCTACCGATTTCGCCACCGGTTCAAGAAACCGGTGGCATGGGGGGTGCCACGCCCCCGGCAATCCGCCGCCCGCCCGTCCTCAGGACAACGCCCGCGCCCGCGCGTCAAGCATATCCTGCGTGATCAGGACGATACCGCCTTCGGACCGGCGGAACCACTTGCCATCCTCGTCCGGGTCGGCACCCACGACCAAGCCTTCGGGTATGATGACGCCCCGGTCGATCACGCAATTCTTCAACTCGGCCTTGCGATGCACGATGACCTGCGGCAGCGCCACGACATATTCGAGGACCGAATAGCTGTGCGTCCGAACCCCGGTGAACAAAAGCGAGTTCGACACCGCCGAGCCGGACACGATGCAATCGCCCGACACCAGCGACGATACCGCCGATCCGCGACGGCCATCCTCGTCATGGATGAACTTCGCGGGCGGCACGATCTCGGCATAGGTCCAGATCGGCCAGGCGTTGTCGTAAAGGTCCAGTTTCGGCACGAAATCGGTGAGGTCGATGTTGGCCTGCCAGAACGCGTCGATGGTTCCGACATCGCGCCAGTAGGGTTCGGTTTCCAGCCCGCTTTTGACGCAACTGTCGGCGAACTTGTGGGCCACGGCCTTGCCGTTCTTGACGATGTCGGGAATGAGGTCAAAGCCGAAGTCGTGGGTGGAATTGTCGTCCTGCATGTCGCGGATCAACAGGTCACGCAGGAAGGCCCAGTCAAAGACGTAGATCCCCATCGAAGCCAGAGCATGATCCGGATCGCCGGGGATCGACGGCGGATCTTTCGGCTTTTCCAGGAAATCGGTGATCCGCATCGTCTTGTCGACATGCATCACGCCAAAGGCGGTCGCTTCCATCCGTGGCACGGTCAGGCAGCCGATGGTCACATCTGCACCGCTGTCGACGTGCTGGCGCAGCATCACCTCGTAGTCCATCTTGTAGATGTGGTCTCCCGCCAGCACGATCACATACTTGATGCCGTAGCTGTCGATGATGTCGATGTTCTGCGCCACCGCATCGGCCGTGCCGCGGTACCAGTTCAGCTCGTCCATCCGCTGGCTGGCGGGCAGGATGTCGAGGTATTCGTTGCGCTCGGCGCGAAAGAAGTTCCAGCCGCGCTGGCAATGCCGGATCAGGCTGTGCGCCTTGTATTGCGTGGCAATCGCCATCTTGCGGATGCCCGAGTTGACCGCGTTTGACAGCGCAAAGTCGACGATCCGGGTCTTGCCGCCGAAATAGACCGCCGGTTTCGCGCGCCGGTCGGTCAGCTCCTTCAACCGGCTGCCGCGTCCGCCCGCAAGGACGAAGGCCATCGCCTGCGATGACAGACGCTGATTGGGTCTTGGTTGCATCCTTATCCCCTCCCTTGGGTGCGGGTTTTTCCCGCGTCTTCAATCCTTTTGCAGATAGATCGCGGCCAGCGGCGGCACCGTCAGCACCGCCGATTGCACTTGCCCGTTCCAGGGCGTCTTTTCCGTGGCCACTCCTCCCAGATTGCCACGGTTGCCGCCGCCGTAAATGCTTGCGTCGGTATTCAGTATCTCGCGCCAGGTGCCGGCGTCTGGCAGGCCCAGGCGGTAGCTGCGTTCGACCGGCGTCATGTTGACGACGGCGACCACCGGCTTGTCCGTGGCCGCGCCGCGCCGGACCCATGCGTAGATCCCGGCTTCGGCATCGTTCGATTCCAGCCACTGGAACCCCTCGGGCCGCGTGTCGTTAAGATGCAGCGCCGGCGTCTCGCGGTAGACGCGGTTGAGGTCGCGGACCAGGGACTGCACACCCTTATGTTCAACGATATCAATCTGATGCCAATCGAGGCTCTGGTTGTGGTTCCACTCCGCCCCTTGGGCAAACTCCTGCCCCATGAACAGCAGTTTCTTGCCGGGATGCGCCCACATGAAGCCGTAGTAGGCGCGCAGGTTGGCGAACTTTTCCCACGCCGTCCCCGGCATCTTCGACAGCATGGAGCCTTTGCCATGCACCACCTCGTCATGGCTGATCGGCAGCACGTAGTTTTCCGACCAGGCGTAATGCAGCCCGAAGGTCATCTGGTGGTGGTGGTATTTGCGAAACAGCGGGTCTTTCTGCATGTAGCTGAGCGTGTCGTTCATCCAGCCCATGTTCCACTTGAAGCCAAAGCCGAGGCCGCCGTGGTTCACCGGGCGCGACACGCCGGGGAAGGCGGTCGATTCCTCGGCCACCGTCATGATGCCGGGCACTTCGCCATAAGCGGTGATGTTCATGTTCTGCAGAACGGCAATCGCCTCGTAATTCTCGCGCCCGCCGTCGCGGTTCGGCACCCATTCGCCGTCCTTGCGGCTGTAATCGCGGTAAAGCATCGAGGCCACGGCGTCGACGCGCAGCCCGTCGATGTGGTATTCCTCCAGCCAATACAATGCGTTGGAGACCAGGTAGTTTTTCACCTCGACCCGGCCATAGTTGAAGATCAGGGTGTTCCAGTCCTGATGGAAGCCTTCGCGCGGGTCTTGGTGTTCGTAAAGCGCGGTGCCGTCAAAGCGGCCAAGGCCATGCGCATCGGTTGGAAAATGGCCCGGCACCCAGTCCAGCAGGATGCCCAGACCCCTGCGATGCGCCGCATCGACGAAGGCGCGGAATTCCGAGGGCGTGCCGTGGCGGATGGTGGGGGCAAAGAGGCCCACGGGCTGATACCCCCATGACCCGTCGAACGGGTATTCGCTGACCGGCATCAGCTCGATATGGGTAAAGCCCATGTCGACGACGTAGTCGACAAGTTGGTCGGCAAGTTCCAGATAGCTCAGCATCCGGTCGCCGGGCGCCCGGCGCCAAGACCCAAGATGAACCTCGTAGACCGAGATCGGCGCATCGACATTGTGGTGGCTGGCGCGCGTCCTCAACCACTCGCCGTCGCCCCACTCGCCACCGATTTTCCTGACAACAGAGGCATTTGCGGGCGGATGTTCAGACCCGAATCCCACCGGATCGGCCTTCAGCGGCATCAGCGCACCGCCCGGCCCCTTGATCTCGTACTTGTAGGTGGCGCCCTCGCCCAGTCCGGGGACGAAGATTTCCCACACCCCGGTCGGGCCACGGCGGCGCATCGGGTGGCGGCGGCCGTCCCAGATGTTGAAATCACCGACGACCGAGACGCGTTCCGCATTTGGCGCCCAGACGGCGAAATGCACGCCCGCCACGCCTTCGTGCGTGATCAGATGCGCGCCCAGCACCTGCCAAAGCCGTTTGTGGGTGCCTTCGCCCAGAAGGTATTCGTCCAACTCGCCCAAGACCGGGCCAAAGCGGAAGGGATCGTCGAATTCCCACGTATTTCCATAGCCTTCGGCGCGGAACTTATAGGCCGTGTTGCGCGCCATCTGGTGGGTGAAAAGGCCCGGCACACCAGGATACGGCACCGCTTCGTCGGCTTTCTTGCCCGCCAGAACCCAGAGCCGTTCGGCCCCCGGCACGAAGGCGGTGATCTCCCACGTCTTGCCCCGTTTCTGGGGGCCAAGCACCGCAAACGGGTCACCATGCCAGCCGCCGGCAATCGCTTCGGCAGCGCCACGTTCCAGCAAAGTCTCAGCCATGCTTTCCTCCCCCGAAAAGCGCGTCAGAGCGCGGATTTAACCGACCATATCTCGTCCATGTAACTACGGATCGTCCGGTCAGACGAGAAGAAACCGCTGCGGGCCGTATTCAGCGCCGCCATCTTCACCCAACGGTGGCGGTCGGCATAGGCGCGATCCACCTCGCCTTGTGCTGTGTGGTAGGCATCGAAATCGGCGGCCACCAGAAAATAGTCGTGGTGCCAGACGCGGTGGACAAGGCCGTGATAGCGATCCGGTTCGTCCGGGCTGAAGCGGCCTTCGGCAATCATCTGCAACACGTCCTGCAACGGCTGGCTTGCCTCGATCGCCTTGCGGGAATGGTCGGGGTCTTCGCGGCGCTTGCCAACCTCATCGGTGGTCAGGCCGAAAAGGAAGAAGTTCTCCGCCCCGACTTCGTGCAGGATTTCGACGTTGGCACCATCAAGCGTGCCGATCGTCGGAGCGCCGTTCATCATGAACTTCATGTTGCCGGTGCCCGACGCCTCTTTCCCGGCGGTGGAAATCTGCTCCGACAGGTCGGATGCCGGGATCACCTGCTCGGCCATGCTCACGTTGTAGTTGGCCGGATAAATCACCTTCAACAAGTCACCGGTCGCCGGATCATTGTTGATGACCTGGCCTACGTCGTTGATAAGGCGAATGATTTCCTTGGCCACCGCATAGCCTGGCGCGGCCTTGCCGCCAAAGATGCGAACGCGCGGCACCCAGGTGCCTTTCGGGTCAGACCGCACCTTTTGCCAATGCGCTATGGTTTCCAGGATGTTCAGAAGCTGGCGCTTGTATTCGTGAATGCGCTTGATCTGCACATCGAAAAGCGCGTCCGGCGACACGGTCACACCAAGGTCGCGCTTGATCCACGCGGCAAGATCCTGCTTGTTTTGCCGTTTGGCCGCGTCGAAGGCGTGGCGGAAGCCGGCATCTTCGACATGCGGCTCCAGCTCGCGGAGGCGGTCAAGGTTGTCTTCCCAGCCCTCGCCGATGGTCTCGGTGATCAACCCCGACAGCGGGCGGTTCGACATGCGCAACCAGCGGCGCGGCGTCACACCGTTGGTCTGGTTGATGATGCGGCCGGGATGCAGGCGATTGAGTTCGGGAAAGAGGCTTTTCTTCACCAGATCGGAATGCAGCGCGGACACCCCGTTCACCTTGTGCGACATGACAAAGGCCAATTCGCCCATCCGCACTTCCTGATGCTTGACGATGCCCACGTAATGCGGCCGGTTCGGGTAGGCGCGGCGATGCCAGCTGTCGATGCGCTCGACGATCTGCATGTGGCGCGGCAACACGTTTCCGAAGGTAAAGGTCGCCCACCGTTCCAGCGCCTCGGGCAGCAGGGTGTGGTTGGTGTAGCCAAGGCAGGCCCGCGCAATGGTCAGCGCCTCGTCGAACTGCAGGCCGTGTTCGTCGGTCAGCAGGCGGATCAGCTCCGGCCCTGCAATGGCCGGGTGGGTGTCGTTCATCTGGATCGCGACGTATTGCGGCAGCAGTTTCAGATCGGAATGGCTGGCCAGGAAGCGGCGCACGATGTCTTGCAACGCGGCCGAGGTCAGGAAAAATTCCTGCTTCAGGCGCAGTTCCTTGCCCTGATAGGTGGTGTCATCGGGGTAAAGCACACGCGCAAGGGTGCGCGCCAATGTTTCGGGTTCTGCCGCCGCAGTGTAATCGCCGCGGTTGAAACGCTCCAGATCGAACTGCGTGGTGGGTTTCGCGGCCCACAGGCGCAAGGTGTTGGCCCACTTGCCTTTCCAGCCGATCACCGGGGTGTCATGCGCCTCGGCAAACACGGTTTCGCCGGGGAACCAGACCTCCTTGCCATCGCGGGTTTCGACATGCCCCTTGAAGCCGATGGTATAGGCGGATTCGGGGCGCGCAAATTCCCACGGGTGGGCCTGCTTCAGCCAGTCCTCCGGGGTTTCGACCTGCCGCCCACCCTCGAACCGCTGGCGAAAGAGGCCGTGTTCGTAGCGGATGCCGTAACCATAGGCGGGGCATCCCAGCGTCGCCATCGATTCCATGAAACAGGCGGCCAGACGCCCCAGCCCGCCATTGCCAAGCGCCGCATCGGGCTCGTCCGCGATCAGCGTCTCGATGTCCTGGCCAAGCTCGGCCATCGCGGTGGTGGCGGCGTCATTCAGGCCCAGATTGATCGTCGCATCCTCAAGGATGCGCCCGATCAGGAATTCCATCGACAGGTAGTAGACCCGCTTGCGATCCTCGGCCCAGGTACGGCGCGTAGAGGCGAACCACGGCTCCACGATCCGGTCACGGATCGCGTAGGACAGCGCCATACGCCAATCGTAGGTGCTGGCGTTCTGGCTATCCTTGCCGATGGTGAACGTCAGGTGCCGCAGGATGTCGGCTTTCAGGACATTCGGGGCAAGGCTCTGGTCGGTCACGTGCTTGTCCAGCAAATCTGTTCTCTTCGTTGGAGCCTAGGCAAAGGCAGACAGGTTTCAAGTGGTCTTGGCATGCACTGCCGGCATCACCCATACAGAAAGTCCAAACCGCTTTTGTGTTACCGCAACCACACGCAGTTTCCAAACTGTTTTATCATTTTTTCTGAGCGATTTGCGCTTTCCAAACCGCTTTGAAAATTGGGCAGGTGCAAGCCATTGGGCCGAAACGGAAAGCAGGCGCTGATCGTGATCGCCCTTGACGTTGTCGCGCTGCGGCACTTCCATGCCACATGCTTTTGCACAAAGGTGATGCGATGACCACGTTTCTCGTTCCTGACATGTCCTGCGGCCATTGCAAGGCGACGGTGGAAGCCGCCCTTGCACGGGTCGAGGGGGCGGGAGCCGTCACGGTTGACCTGACCTTGCGTCAGGTCACGGCCAGCGGGACCGCGCCGGTGCCAGCCGTTCTGGCAGCGCTTGATGCGGCGGGCTATCCGGCGTCGGTTGCAGCCGACTGACCCGCCGCCACCGGGCGCACGCGGACGTGATCGTCAAAGTGTTGCGCGCGCCGCACAGTTCGGCGAAAGCGTCGCAAAATCGTCATGATGCCGTCTTGCCTTCGCCCAAGCGTCCGGCAACATGAAGAAATCAACGCGCAAGAGCCAGCAGACGGAGCAGTTACATGGCCAAGAAACCTTCCCCTCAGCAACAGGGCGGGTCACAGACGCCGCCGCAGCAGCAGACCCAGCAATCGGGCTCCGGCCAGCAGCAGGGCAGCCAGACGATCTTCAGGGACTGGGCCGCGATCTGAAATCACCCTCCCCTTCCTACGGGCCAGCCAACAGGCTGGCTTTCGTCATTTGAGGCAGGCAATCCCGTGAGCGATCCCGTCTCGTCGATCCCCAATCTTGGCCCTGCGTCGGAAGTGGCGTTTGCAAAGGCCGGGATCACGTCGGCCGACCAGATCCGCGCCCTTGGGCCGGACGAGGCTTACAGACGACTGCTGCTTTCGGGTTCGCGCCCACACTTCATCGGCTATTACGTGTTGGTCATGGGGCTGCAAGGCCGCCCTTGGAACGACTGCAAGGGCGACGAAAAGAAGGCTCTGCGCCAGCGCTTTGACACGCTTGTCGCCGCGCTGAACGGCACCGAGGCGAAGGGCCGGTCAGACCTTGAGCAGGCGTTGCAATTCTTCGGTGTCGTCGAGCGCCCCAAAGCGCAAGGAAAGCTGCCCACCACGCAGGCGACCGGGCGCGGTCCGCCCAGACCGGAAGAGATCGACTGACACGCTCGGCTGTTGCGCCGCGCGGCAGGCCGTTCACGCAGGTGGTCGAAGTGCCACAACCGCAGCGCTGGCGCGGTTGATCCAGTAAACCGACCAGACAATCAGCCCGACGAACTTCAGGCCATCCTCGACAACTACCTCTGCCGGCGAATACTCGACCAGGATGTCCACCACGACCGACCCGCCCAAAAGCATGATCGCCAGAATCAGGCCGGTTGTCGGGCCCCGCAAAATCGCCGCTCGGTGAAGCACCGCGATGCCGGCCGCGATGAGGAAGTAGCTGATGAACACCAGGCGTTCAGGGATGCCGACACTGTTGGGGAAAACCTCTTCGTGCAGCATCAGCAGATCATCTGACGCGATCAGCAGCCCGAACAGGCCAATCGCACGCAAAAGGGCCGAATCGTGTTGGCTGTGGGCCGATGCAAACAGACAGATCGCCGCGGCGCTGAAGGTGGCAAAGATGCCAAAGTAAGAGATGATCCCCGCAAATGGCGAATAGCCGAAGACCACGGCGGGATCGCGCAGATACGTCGAAACGTCGGCATCACCGCGCAAGAAAAGGATCGCCACGAAAACCAGGAAACAAATGCTGGCCAAGACCCCTGCCGCGATGCAGTTCGAAAGCCGAACACCCCTGGTGACCGCAGAAACGGATAACGTCATAAACAGTCCCTTTGACATAAACTCGTTACACGAAGGCAATATGCTGCAAGCGGGCAGTATTCGCAGGTTGGACCGCACTTGGCGGCCAATCAAGTGCTTTTATTGGGTCGCAGCCATCGGAATGTGATGGCCAATTTCCCTCGTCGCCACCGACGGCATGCGTCAAAGATGTGGATGATGGTGCCCCCAGCAGGACTTGAACCCGCGACCCCCTGATTACAAATCAGGTGCTCTACCAGCTGAGCTATAGAGGCATAGGGTTCAAATAACGTCCCGGCAGGCGTATCGCAAGGCTCAATCCCGGTTGGCGCGTGCCAGAAGTGCTACTGCGGCAAGACCCACCGCCATCACCAGAAGGGCGGCGGGGGCGGCCTCGCTCAGCCGCTCGAGGCTGGCAAGCTCGAAGACCCGCGTCGACAGGGTGTTGTAGTTGAACGGGCGCAGCAGCAGCGTGGCGGGCAGTTCCTTGACGCAATCAACGAACACCACCAGCAGCGCCGTCGCAACCGACCCGCGCATCAGCGGCAGGTAGACCGAGGTCAACGCCCCGCCCGCGGTGCGGCCAAGCGACCGCGCCGCCATCGGCAAAGACGGGGAAACGCGCCCGAAGGCCGCATCCAGCGCGCCCTGCGCAATGCCGAAGAACCGCACAAGGTAGGCCAGCCCCAGCGCAAAGGCGGTGCCTGTGATCAGCAGGCCGGGGTCATGGCCGGTCAGCGCCTCAATCCCGTCGGCCAACCGATGATCCAGCGCCGCAAGGGGGATCAGCAGCCCCAGCGCCAGCACCGCCCCCGGTGCCGCATAGCCAAGCAGCGTCACCGGCAGCACAACGCGCGCGATGCCGCGCCCGGCCATCCGCACGCCGTAAACCAGAAACAGCGCCGCCCCCACCGTGGCCACCGACGCCGCGCCCGCCACCACCAGCGTGTTGACCAGCGCCGCGCCCAGCCCCGGCGCCAGCCAGCCTTCGGGTGCAGCCAGCGAATTGCCCGCCATCACCATGACCGGCAACACGAAGCCCATCCCGAACGGCACCAGGCAGGCGGCAAAGGCCAGCCAGCCGCGCGCGCCGCCAAGTGCGGCCGGCTCGATCGGGCGCACGCTGCGGTTCATCGCGTGAAACCGCGCATTGCGCCGCCCGATCCGCTCCAGCATCACCAGAAGGAAAATCAAGACCAGCACCACCCCGGCGATCTGTGCCGCACCACCCGCATTGCTGCCGTTCAGCCAGGTGGAGAAGATGCCCGTGGTCAGCGTCTGCACGCCGAAGTGGTAGACCGTGCCGTAATCGGCCACCGTCTCCATCAACGCCAGCGCCACGCCCGCCGCGATGGCCGGGCGCGCCATTGGCAGGCCGACGCGGAAAAACAGGCCCCACGGCCCGACCCCAAGCGCGCGCGCGACGTGGTAAGTGCAGCCTGGCTGTTCGCGAAACGCCGCCCGCGCCAGAAGATAGACATAAGGGTACAGCGCCGCCGAAAGCACCAGCACGGCGGCCCAGAGCGAGCGTGTTTGCGGAAACCAGTAGTCCCGCGCCGAGGCCCAGCCAAACCCGCTGCGCAGCGCGGTCTGCAACGGCCCGGCGTAATCGAGAAAATCGACCAGCGCATAGGCCCCGACATAGGCCGGAATCGCCAACGGGAACAAAAGCGCATGGCTCAGCCAGCGCCGCCCCGGAAAGCGGTACATCGTCACCAGCCATGCGGCCCCGGTCCCCGCCGCAGCCGTCAGCACCGCCACGCCCAGCATCAGCGCCAGCGTGGTCGCCAGATAGCGCGGCAACACCGTCGCCATCAGGTGCGGCCAGATGTTTTCCGTGGGGTGAAACGCGATCCACAAGATCGAGCCAAGCGGCGCAAGCACCACCAGCGCGATCAGGACCGCCCCTGCCGACCACACTCCCATCGCGGTGCGGCGCGCCGGGGCATGAACTTGAGTGTTTTCATCAACCATCGCGGACAGGGCCTACAGGAAAGCGGTTTCCCTGTCCAGAAAACCCCGTATAGTTGCCGCCAACGGCCCGCAGCGGCCCGGGGCAGGCACAGGCAGAAACAGGGCAGATGCGCATCGTCTATCACCTTGGCGCACATTGCACCGACGAAGACCGGCTGGTGCGGTGCCTGCTGAAGAACCGCGCCGTGCTGGCCGATCAGGGCATCGCGATCCCGGCCCCGACACGCTACCGCAAACTGCTCCGCGACACCTCGATCGAGTTGAAGGGCGGTGCCGCCTCGGCCGAGATGCAGGGGGCGATCCTTGGCCAGATCGTCGGGGAACAGGCGGCGGACCGGGTTGTGCTCAGCTGGGACAGCTTTCTGGGCTTTCCCACATGGGCGGCGCGTGACGGGCTTTACAGCTACAGCGGCGAACGCGCGCTCAGCTTCACGCAGATATTCCCGTTTCTGGACGCCGAGTTTCATCTGGCGATCCGCAACCCCGCAACCTTCCTGCCCGCGCTGCAGGAAAAGGTCTCGACCCGCAGCACCGAAGACATCCTGACCGGCCTCGATCCGCGCGGGCTTTTGTGGTCCGATACGGTGCGTCGCATCCTGCACCATTGCCCGAACGTGCCGCTGACCGTCTGGTGTGACGAGGACACGCCCCTGATCTGGAACGAGGTCTTGCAGGCTGTGTCGGGCCACGGCGCGGAGGTAAGCCTGACCGACACCGACGAGCTGATGTCGATCCTTCTGACGCCCGAAGGCTTTACCCGGATGCGCGCCTATGTCGCAGCACACCCACCGGCGGGAGTGTCGCAGCGCCGCCGGGTGATGACGGCGTTTCTGGAACGCTTCCAGCGCGACGACCAGATCACGGTGGAACTTGACACCCCCGGCTGGACGCAGGATCTGGTCGATGATCTGACCGCCCGCTATCACGCCGACGTGGCGTTGATCCGCACCATGCCCGGCGTGCGCTTCCTCTCGGCCTAAAGGTTACGCCATCCCGAGCGCGGTCTTGTACATTTCCATGATCGCTTCTTCTTCGGCGATCTCGTCGGGCTTGCGCTTGCGCAGTGCGATGACCTTGCGCATCACCTTGGTGTCGTAACCGCGGCCCTTGGCTTCGGCCATCAGCTCTTTCTGCTGCTCGGTCACGTCCTTCTTTTCGCTTTCCAGTTGCTCGTAGCGTTCGATGAACTGGCGCAGCTCGTCGGCGGTCACGGTGTAGGCATCGGTCGGGTCGGCCATCTGGTCCTCGTTCTGGGCTTCATGGGTCAGGGCATCCCCCCGCCGCGCGCTTCCTACCCTGTGGCGCGCCCCGGTTTCAAGCGCCGATCCGGCAACCGCCACCTTGTCAGCGGCAAGATGACGGGCTAACGCCTGACACGGAACCAACCGGAGAGCGACCACCACATGCAGGCATTGATCTGGATCGGCGCATGCGTCTCGCTTGTCGGGATTGCGGGGCTTGGCTACTGCATCGTGCGGGCCATGAAGGCGCGGCGCGCAGGGTTGCCCGACGCAGCGATGCGGGCCGAATTGCAGCGCGTCGTGGTGATCAACATGGCGGCGCTGGGCGTGTCGGCGCTGGGGTTGATGTTGGTGGTCACAGGTATCCTGCTCGGCTGACGCGCTTAGCGGTTCAGGGCCGACAGGCGGGTGCCGTTGGCGATCAGGTCATCCAGAAACGGCGTCGGCGCCCAGACCGGGTCATCCTCGGCCCAAAGCCGCAGGTCGCGGCGCAGCACCATCAGGCCGCGACGGTCCGCCTGATACATCGCGCCCCCGCGCCAGCGCGGAAAGCCTTGCCCGGCGATCAGGCAATGGTCGATGTCGGATGGTTGCAGTGCGATGCCCGCCTCCAGCAGTTGCAAGCCGGCGTTCGCCAGCGCGCCCAGCCAGCGGTTCAGAACCTCGGCCTCGGGCATCGGGCGCAGATCGGCGCCAAGATCGGGCAGTGCTGCATCGGGCAGCCGCGCGCCAAAGCCGTCCAGCGCCGCCGCAACCAGCCGTTTCGGCACGCCAAGGCCGGTCAGCCGGGCCAGTGCCGTGGCCCCGGCCGCCGCCAGACGCCGCCCCATGACCGGGCGCTCGCCCACCAGCACAGGCGGCACGCCCAGCCGGCGCAGCACGTCGGTCATCAGGGAGGCGGTCTTTGACCCGACACCAGCGGGCAACGCAAGTTCACTCATCCGGCCAGACCGGGCCAGCGCCAGCCCGATATCGCCGCTCGCTCCGCCCAGCACGACATGCACAGCGTCGGCAGCAAGGCCGGAACGTTCTGCCGTGTCGGGTGCCAGGACATGCACCACCACCCCCGCCGGGGCCAAAGCCTCCAGACCCTCGCCGGTCTGCAGCCGCGCCCGCGCTGCCACATGTCCGGCCGCCGACAACCGCCCTGCCCGTTCCTCTGCCTGCATCCGTTCGGTGGCCCACCCGATGCCGCGTGCCAGCGCAGCCGCATCTCCTGCCACCCAAGTCACCGCAAATCCGCGCGTGACGGCCAGCAACGCAAGGCTCGCCATCCCCGGCCCGGTTCCGTGCAAGCCCAGATGCTGCACGTTGCCCCCCGAACCGTCCGACACCGAGGCCAGTCGCATCAGCGCGCGCCGCTCCGCCTCCACCGCCCAGCGAAGCGCGCGGGCATCGTCGGACGCTTCCAGATCCTCGCGCGCCACGGCTTCCAGCGCGACGCCGTTTTCCAGCGGCAGCACCAGCGCCGCCTCGACGCAGTCGATCACCCGCCCGATCGCCGGCATCGCGCCCTGCTGATCTCGTCGCGCGGCTGCCACCGCCGCCTGATAGGCCAGCGGGTCGCCCGGCCCAGGGTCGGCTTTCGGACGGCCAACCAGACGGCGCGCAAGGGCGATTGCGGCTTCGGTTTCGCCTTCGGGCACGATCTGGTCAATCAGGCCGCTGTGCTGCGCGTCCTCGGCCGTGACTGCGCGCCCGGTCAGAAGCATGCGCAACGCCTCGGCCGCACCCACCAGACGCGGCAGCCGCTGCGTCGATCCAGCCTCGGGTGGCAAACCAAGGGCTATGTCGGGAAAAGCGATCCGGGTTCCTGCCCGCGCCACCCGCGCCCGCGCCGCCAATGCCAGTTCCGCCCCCGGACCCATCGCCGATCCGTGCAGCGCAACCACGACCGGAACCGCGCAGCCCTGCACGCCAAGGCACAGTGCCGCAAGGTCCGGGGCCGCCCGGTCCCGCTCGCCCGCGACCACGCTGCAGAACACCGCGCCCTGCCCGCAGATGACAATGGCCTCGGCCGCGCCCGGTGCCTGCACCACAGCCAGCAGTGCCGCCCGCATCGCTTGGGTCAGCGCGTTCGACGGCGGATGATCCAGCGTGACCACCAGCACCGCATCGCGCATCTCGGATTTTACGTCGCCTGCGGCCATGCCCGCTCCCTGCGCCACCTGCGGCAACTAAAGCCGCAAGGGAGCCGCCGTGGCAAGCCGTTGGCCGCACTCAATTTCACCGAAACGTCGTCGGTGAGCCCGCAAGGCCAGCGCCCGGCCTGCCGTCACACCGGCATGTTGTCGAAATCCGCCTCGATTTCGCTGTCGCTGCGCGGGGCGCTTTCGTGCCCGGGGATCAGGGCCGCAAGCGCCCGCATTTCGGCCAAAAGCATGTCCAGACCAATAGCCTCTGCGGCCATCCCCGCCTCGAACGCCCCGGTGTCTTGCGGATGACTGGCCTTTGCGGGGGCTTTCGTCATTTTGCGCACTCCTTGCAAAATGCGGTGTAGGGCAGGATGTCCAACCGGGCCTCGCTGATTTCGGCGCCGCAGCGCAGGCAGATGCCGTAGTCGCCCGCCTCGATGCGGTGCAGCGCGGCTTCGATCTGGCGCAGCTCGCGCTGGCTGACGAGGCCGGTTTCCTCCAGCACCTCGTCATCCTCGCGTTCGATCGCCGCGTCTTCCCAATCGCGGTCCGGTTCAGCCTCCAGATCGCGCTCGATCGACTGCAACCGCGCGTTCAAGATCGCCAGTTGCGCCTGCAGCGCCAGCTTGCGCTCGGCCAGGGGTCGTTTCATCTGGGCTTGCATCCTGCACTCCTTGTCCTCATCCTCACCCTAGCGTGACGATGCGCATGGCTCCTTGACTCAGGTCAATCGTTGCCCATTTACATATTCATGTCTTGCAATCTGATCCGTTTGCTCGCAAACCGGCGCACCGCGAAAGAGGATATGTCATGGTCCAGCCAGCCCCAAAGGTTCAGGCCTTCTTTGACGAGGCAACGAACACCATCACCTATCTCGTGCAAGATCCGCAGGGTCGCGGCGCGGCGGTGATCGATTCGGTCCTCGATTTCGACTATGCCTCCGGGCGGACAGACACGCGCTCGGCGGATGCGGTGATTGCGGCCATCACCGACCAGAACCTTGATCTGCAATGGATTCTGGAAACCCACGTCCATGCCGATCACCTGTCGGCCGCGCCCTACATCCAGGAACGGCTTGGCGGCAAGATCGGGATCGGCGCGCGGATCACCGTGGTGCAGGATACCTTTGGCAAGGTGTTCAACGAAGGCACCCGCTTTGCCCGCGACGGATCGCAGTTCGACCGGCTGTTTGCCGAAGGGGACAGCCTGATGATCGGCCAGTTGCGCGGCGAAGTCTTGCACACGCCCGGCCACACGCCAGCCTGCCTGACCTATGTGATCGGTGATGCGGCCTTCGTCGGCGACACGCTGTTCATGCCGGATTTCGGCACCGCGCGCTGCGATTTTCCCGGCGGATCGGCCGAGGTGATGTTTGACAGCGTGCAGAAGATTCTTGCCCTGCCTGACAGCACGCGGATTTTCGTGGGCCATGATTACAAGGCACCGGGCCGTGACACCTTTGCCTGGGAAAGCACTGTCGGAGATCAGAAATCCCGCAATGTGCATATCGGTGCGGGGCGGCGGCGCGAAGATTTCGTGGCCCTGCGTGAGGCCCGCGACGCGACCTTGGCCATGCCGCGCCTGATCATCCCGTCCTTGCAGATCAACATGCGGGCAGGTCATATGCCGGAGGCGGAAGACAATGGCACCTCGTATCTGAAGGTTCCGCTGAATGGTTTGTAGGACATGACACCGGGGCGCTGACGATGATCGAGACTGACTGGCTCTGGGGTCTTGCCGGGGGCGCCCTGATCGGCACCGCGGGCGCGATCTTTCTGTTGATGAACGGGCGTGTCATGGGGGCCTCTGGGCTTGTGGGCGGCATCGTCGATGGCACCGATCGCGGCATGTGGCGCGAGACGGCGGCATTTCTTGGCGGCCTGCTTCTTGCGCCCGCACTGCTGCGCCCGGTTTTCGCCACCGAAACGCACCTGACCGACAGCGTGCCCCTGATCCTTGTTGCGGGGCTGATGGTCGGGTTCGGGTCGCGCCTTGCCAATGGCTGCACCTCGGGCCACGGGGTTTGCGGCATCTCGCGGCTGTCGTTGCGCGGCATCGTTGCAACCGTGGTCTACATCGGCGCGGGCGGGGTGGTGATGGCCGTGCTGCGGCATCTGTGGGGGGTGATCTGATGCTGCGCGCGGTATCTGCCGGGGTTGCCGGTGCAGTGTTCGGGCTGGGGCTTGTGGTTTCGGGCATGACCGACACCACCAAGGTGCAAGGCTGGCTCGACGTGTTCGGCGACTGGGACCCGACGCTTGCCTTCGTGATGGGCGGCGCGATCGTGCCGATGGCGGTGGCCTGGCGGGTGGCGGCGCGGCGGCGCATGTCGGTGCTGGGCACAACCCTGCCGCGACTTGGCCCGCAGCGGCTTGATCCCGGATTGATCTGGGGTTCGGTGCTGTTCGGTGCTGGCTGGGCCCTGGCCGGGCTTTGCCCCGGACCGGCGGTCGCCTCGCTGTCGTTCGGCGGCACGGGCGGCCTTGTGTTCTTCGCCGCAATGCTGGTCGGCATGCTGGCGGCGGCCCCGTTCCGGGCTGCGTTGCGCCGCGCTGCCGCCCCAACCTGACCCTGTTTCAAGCCCGTTTCAAAGAAGGACGCCACCGCATGGATATCCGCCCGCTCACGCCCGCCTACGCCGTTTCGCCGCAGATCGAACCGTCTGATCTTGCGGCGATCAAGGCGGCAGGCTTTACCACGATCATCGACAACCGCCCCGATGGCGAAATCCCTCCGCACCTGCACGGCACCGCGATGCAGACGGCAGCCGAGGCGATGGGCCTGCGCTTTGTCGCCAACCCGGTGATCGGCGGCGCGCTGACGATGGCCAATGTCACGGCCCAAAGGGCGGCGATCGACGCGGCCAGTGGCCCGGTTCTGGCCTATTGCGCCTCTGGCAACCGCTCGTCGGTGGTCTGGGCGCTGGCGCATGCCGGACGTCTGCCCGCCGATGACCTGATCGGCATTCCCGCGCGCTACGGCTATCAGTTGGACCATCTGCGGCCGCAGATCGCGGCGCTTGCCGCCGCCAAAGGCTGATCTCGCGCCGCTTCGGCAACGACCGCCCGAGCCCTCAGACGGCAGTGCGCCAAACCTCCGGCTCGGAGGGGGTGGCGGCTTGGGCAGGTGGTGCGGCATCGGGCTTGCGCAGGGTGGGTGCCGTCTGCGCGGCCCCTTGCGCCAGTTTGACCGCGCGCATCCCGCGGTTCTGCCCCAGCTTGCCGGCGGTCAGGCGTCGCCCATCCTGCGTTTCCAGCGAAACCGCATCCAGCGCGGCGGCGGGCAGCGGCAACACCTCGCCTGCGGCCAGCGCCATCACCCGTGACAGCGGCAGCGACACCCGGCCAAGCACCGCCAGCAGCGTGCAATCGACCTGCATCACCTGCGCGCCAAGGGCCGAGGTGAACTGCGGCCCCGCCAGATCCGCCACAGCGCTCGCGTCCACCGCCGGCCGCCGGCCGCGCCCTTGCGCGGGCAAGGCCAGAATCACCTCGCCGGATTTCACGCCGCCGGCAAGCGCCACCTCGGCCACCAGAACGCGGTAGGCCTCTTCTTCAAGCAGCAGGCCAAGCGGGCGCGCATCCTCCAGGTGGGAGGCATAGCGAAACCCGCCGGCCCAGACCAGATCCGCCTCCTCGGCCAGGATATCCTCCATCTCCACCAGTGCTGCGTCGATCAGGCCCGCCACCATCGCGGCATCGGTCCGTGTCGGTTTGCGCCCCGGCGCGGGCTGCGGCGACACGCGGCCGATCGTCTGCACCTCGATGAAGGCCGACAGCACCGGGGCCGACAGCATCAGCAGGCCAAGGCCCGCCTCTGGCCCGTCGAGCAGCGCCAGAAGGGCGCGGTCGGGCGGAAGTTCCAGCACTTCGGCCAGCGATGCACGGCGCACCGACATGCGGCGAAATTCGACGTCAAGACCAAGCCCGTTGCGCGCCGCCCGCGCCAGCGCCAGCCGCCAGCCACGGTCCGCCCCCGGCGCACCATCCTGCTGGGCCGCTTCGGCCCGGTCGATCTTGCGGCGAATGACGTCGCTCATGCCCACCCCATGCTTCGCCTGAAGCCTAAGCGCATCAGCCTTATGAAAGGGTTAAGCCGCCTGCTTTTCCAGACGGATCGGTACCGTCACCCGGAACGCAGCGCCACCCTGCCCCGGCAGATAGGAAATCGTGCCACCAAGGTTGGCCATGATCTCGCGGCAGATGGCCAGACCAAGGCCGGCACCGCCCGCCCGGTTGCCATCGGTCAGCCGCGCGAATTTCTCGAAGATCAGGGCCTGCGCGTCCTTGGGAATACCCGGGCCGTTGTCGACAAAGTCCACAACCACCCGGCCACCGCGCAAGCGCACGGCGATGCGAAGCTGCGGGTGGTCTGCGGAACAATACTTCCGCGCATTGGCAATCAGGTTGATGAAGACCTGCGTCAGCCGGTCGGCATCGGTCAGCAGGTAGACGTTTTCCGCCACCAGGTCGCGGTCGATCTCAAAGCTGCGCTCGGGGCGGGTCTGGCGCGCCGCGATCAGCGCCTTGTCGATCATCTCGTGCAGGTTGGTCAGCGCCAGATTCAGTTGAACCGTACCGTTTTCCAGCACACTCAGATCCAGCAGATCATCCAGAAGCCGCGTCAGCCGCTTGGCCTCGTCATGGATGATACCGCCGTATTTCACCACGGTTTCGGGGTCCAGCCCGCCTTCGGTCAGAATTTCCGAAAACGCCCGGATCGAGGTCATCGGCGTGCGCAGCTCGTGGCTGATCTGGCTCAGGAACGCGTCCTTCTGGATCGACAGTTGCATCAGCTTTTCGTTGGCCTCGCGCAGCGCGCCTGCGGTGCGGGTCAACTCCTCCTGCTTGCTTTCCAGTTGCGCCGAATATTCCATGATCTGCGCGCTTTCGCTGGCCACGGCCATCAGTTCCTCGACCGTCACCGTGGCGCGCCCAACAAGCTGGCTCAGCATCGCATGGGCGGTCGCCGCGCCGACCGACCCGGACAACCGGCCTTCCAGCGCCCCAAGGAATTCCGGCGTCGTGTCGGGCAGAAAACCGCCCTTGCCCTGCGCCTTTGCGGCCGCCTGAAACAGTGCCAGCGCCGCGTCCTCGCCCAGAATACGCTGCGACATGACCAGGAGTTCCTCGGGTTCGGCTTGGCCATGCGCCCAGCGTCGCGGCCCAATCTGGCCCTCAAAGACGTTGACGAAGGCCGCGCCCTGCAACCGCTCCACCGGGCCGGGGAAGGTCAGCACCGAGCCAAGAAAGAACGCCGTCGCATTCAGCGCCATCGACCAGAACAGCGCGTGGATCATCGGATCAAGGCCCACCGTGCCAAACAGGGCATGCGGGCGCAGCCACGCCAGCCCAAAGGCGCCCTCGTTGAAGACCGACGCTGACAGAACCGCCCCCGGCCCGAACGAGGGCAGAAACGAGGTATAGCCCCAGACCACGAAGCCGGTAACAAGTCCGGCCACCGCACCCACCCGTGTGGCGCCGCGCCAGAATATGCCGCCGATCAGCACCGGCAACACCTGCGCCACGCCCAGAAACGCAATCAGCCCGATCGCCGCCAGCGCCGCCGACCCGCCAGAGAAGTGATAATACGCATAGCCCAGCCCCAGCACGCCGACGATGCCGACGCGCCGCGCCATCAAGACCACGCCGCGCAGATCGTCACCGCGCGCACCGGCCCGGCTGAACCGCAGCCACAAGGGCATCACCAGATGGTTCGAAACCATCGTCGCCAGCGCAAGCGCCTCGACAATCACCATCGAGGTGGCCGAGGAAAACCCACCCAGAAACGCCAGCATCGCCAACCCGCCCTGCCCTTCGGCCAAAGGCAAGGTCAGCACGAACATGTCGGGGTTCGACCCCACGGGCAGCCGCTCCAGCCCGATCACCGCAATCGGCACGATGAACAGACTCATCAGCATCAGATACAGCGGAAACGCCCAGCTGGCCCGCGCCAGATGGCCTTCGTTCGCGTTTTCGACCACCATCACCTGAAACATCCTCGGCAGGCAGATTACGGCCGCCGCAGACAGAAAGATCAGCCCCGTCCAACGCCCCGGCTGCATCTGCCAGGCCGACAGGTTCGCCGCGTCGATCTTTGCGATGGTTTCGCCGATTCCGCCGGCAATTCCCCAGACCACAAAGGCCCCGACCGCCAGCAGCGCCACCAGCTTGACCACCGCCTCCACCGCAATCGCCGTGACGATGCCGTGGTGCTGTTCATTGGCGTCAAGATTGCGGGTGCCAAAGAGGATGGTGAACAATGCCAACCCCGCTGCAACCCAGATCGCCGTCTGCTCGGCATCCGGCGGCAGAAAGCCATCTGGCGTCTCGCTGGCAAAAACCCCGAACGACAGCACCACCGATTGCAATTGCAGCGCGATGTAGGGCGTTGCCGCAATCACCGCCATCACCGTGACGATCACACCCAGCAGGTTCGATTTTCCGAACCGTGCCGAGATCAGGTCGGCGATCGAGGTGACGCGGTATTGTCGCCCGATCCTGACCAGCTTGCGCAGCAGCCACCACCAGCCGATGAACACCAGTGTCGGGCCAAAGTAGATCGTCAGGAACTCCAGCCCCGACCGCGCCGCGTATCCAACCGCGCCATAGAACGTCCATGCGGTGCAATAGATCGACAGCGACAGCGTGTAGATCAGCGGCGATTGCAGAAACCCAAGACGCCCCCGGCGCGCGCGGCGTTCGGCCAGAAACGCCACCAGAAACAGCATGATCACATAGGCAAGGCAGGCCGCGACAAGAATGTTGAACGGCATCTCAGTCGGTCTCGTCGCCCGCAGCCTCGCCCGACCGAAGGCCGGGTGCGAAAAGCGCCGCCACCACGATCAGCAGGCACCAAAGCGCAAAGAAATAGATCACGTCGCTGGAGGACAGCCGCCGCCCCATCCCCTCATCCGCCCAGAGCAAAGGCAGGATCAGAAGCGCCGCGCCGAACACCGGCAACAGCCGCGCCGCATCCCGCAACCGGCGTCGCCGGTACGGTGCGCGGGCCAGAAACATCGGGCGCTTCGGTCGCCGCATCAGCGCGCCACCATGGCGCGAACCTCGGCCAGGATCTCGGCGTTGGAAAACGGCTTGGCCATGAACCCGTCCGCCCCCGCCAGGCTCGCGGCCTCGCGGTCGCGCTCCTGCCCGCGCGCGGTCAGCATCAAGACCTTGGTCGCCGCCGTCGCCGGATCGGCGCGCAGCGCGGCCAGCACCTCAAGCCCTGAAAGCCCCGGCAGCATGTGGTCGAGGATGATCAGATCGGGCCGCGTCTCGGCCGCCCGCGCCAGCGCCGCCAACCCGTCAGCCACATGCGACACCCGCCACCCATCGCGCGTCAGGATAAAGCGGATCGCCTCGGCAATGTTCGGCTCGTCCTCGACAAGGAGCACGTGCTGCGCCACTTCCGTTCCCCCCGGCCACCCCCGGCCTGCCGCACTATCAACCGAACTTCGCGCCCTGTCAAAGCCGCGAACAGGGTCTGGTTCATCCCGCCTCGGTCATGATCGACGGCTCGCGCCTTGCCGGGCAATCGGCCTGCGGGCAGATCCGGCAGGTCGACCCAACCCGCAGCGCCGCCCCCTCGCGCCCGGCAAGCGGCAGGATCAGCATCGACGCCTCGCGCAGTTCGGGCCCGCGCAGGCCCGCCGGGTGGCGCGTCTCGCAATACGCGATCACCCGATGCCGCGCGCCGGTCTGCCCGGCCATCTCCACCACCGCCTCGATCGGCTGCATCGGTCGCCCAAGCGCGGCATACAGTGGCCACAGCGGACAGGCTGCCCCAAAGCGTGGAAGCTGGAACCCGGGCGAGGGCTTGCGAAACGTCAGCGTGCCTGACGCATCGCACACCACCAGCCCGACTTTCGCCTCGGCCAGCGCCGCCAGCCGCCGCATCACCGCCGCCACCCCGACACCCAACCGCTCCGCCAAGGCCAGCGGGTCCGGCCCCGCCGCCTGCCACGCCGCAACGAACGCGGCCCTCGGCATGTCGCGCGCATCCCGTGCCGCCCGCGCCACATGCTCTGCCGCCAGCACCCGCGCGGCGCTGGAGGCCAGGCCCGCCACTTCACCCGCCACGCCGTGGCGCAACTCCTCGTCGCTGATCTGCCAGTCGCGCGACCGAAGCCAGCTTTCCATTTCCTCCTGAGGTGCCAGAAACCCCTCGTCCGCCGCCCCGGATCCCGCATCAAGATAGGCCACCAGCGCCTCTGCGCCCCCCGCCATCCGCTCGCTGTCTTGATGCAGGTTGCGGTGGAACCGCGCACGCCATTCGGGCTCCAGATCCTCGGTCTCCGCAAGGATTGCCGCGGTGGAGCGGACCGAGGACAGTGCCGACAGCACCTCATGCAACGCATGGCTCAAATGCGGATCATGCGTCACGCGGTCGTTCAACGCCTCAAGCGCCCGCTCCAGCCGCATCACGCGGCCATGCTGCGCGGCCACCAGCGCCGCCCAGCCCGGATAGCGGCCAACAAACTCCTCCAGCCGCTCCACCTCGGCCCCCGCCCCCTCCGACGCCGCCGCCGCCGCGCGCAGATCGTCCAGAAGGGCGGCCTCCCGGCCTGCGGAAAACGCCGTCCGGTCCAACCCCAGTGCCGCCCCCAACCGGTCCAGCACCGGCCCCGATACCCGCCGCCGGTTGTGCTCGATCAGGTTGAGGTAAGAGGCCGAGATGCCCACCGTCGCCGCGACATCGGCTTGCCGCAGGCCAGCCGCCAGTCGCCGTTCGCGCAACCTCGTTCCGGTAAGGGCAGACAGCGGCATCGCGACCTCCAGGCAATACTCACCGATTTACAGCCCGCCCCACATTTCACAAAGCCGATTTACAAAGCCAATTTACAAAGCGGCAAATCCACCAGGTCTGCAAATCCGGATCGGCTTCCCCTTTGCCAAATATCCTCCGGGGGTGTGGGGGTGGAACACCCCCACCGCCTTCAATGCAAAGCGCGCCCGAGGTGTCCCCCGGGCGCGCCGCCGTCTGGTCTTCCGATCAGTTCGCCAGTGCCTTGTCGGTGATGGCGCTGGTCCAGGCGCCCGTCGGGGCTGCGGTGATCACCGGGTCAGACCCGCCAGCAAGCAGCGTCGCCACGGTCTTTTCCGCCGCCGCCACGTCCAGCGCACCGTTCGAGCCCGCCGTCAGCTTGGCCACTTCGCCCATCATCCGCTTCTGATGCTGTTCGGTCTGTGCGCCGGTCTGATCGTTCTCCAGCACGATCATCGCCGCCTCGTCCGGGTTTGCCTCGGCATACTTCCAGCCTTTCATGCTGGCGCGCACGAACTTGACCATCTTTTCTTCGAAGGCAGGGTCTGCCAGCTTGTCTTCCAGAACGTAAAGCCCGTCCTCCAAGGTCGCCACGCCCATGTCCTGATACTTGAAGGTCACCAACTCCTCCGGCTTGATGCCGGCGTCGATCACCTGCCAGTATTCGTTGTAGGTCATGGTCGAAATGCAGGCCGCCTGCTTTTGCAGCAGCGGGTCGACGTTGAAGCCCTGCTTCAGCACCGTCACGCCACCTGGGCTGCCGTCCGTTGCAAGACCAAGCTGGCTCATCCACGACAGGAACGGATACTCGTTGCCAAAGAACCAGACGCCCAATGTCTTGTCGGCAAAATCCTTCGGCTCCTTGATCCCGGTGTCGGCAAGGCAGGTCAGCATCATGCCCGACGACGCGAAGGGTTGCGCGATGTTGACCAAGGGCAGGCCCTTTTCGCGCGCCGCCAGCGCCGACGGCATCCAGTCCACCACCACGTCGGCACCGCCGCCGGCGATCACCTGCGTCGGCGCAATGTCGGGGCCGCCCGGAAGGATCGTGACGTTCAAGCCCTCTTCCTCATAGAACCCCTTGGCTTGTGCCACGTAATAGCCCGCGAACTGCGCCTGCGTGACCCACTTCAGTTGCAGCGTCACGTCCTCGGCCTGCGCGCTTGTCGCCATCGCGGCAAGGAATGCGCCCGTCAGTAGCTTTTTCATCAACGTCTCCCGTGTTGAGGCCCTTTTGCGGGCCTTTGGTTAATGCCTTTGCGACGGATGCCAGAAGGTCACCCACCGTTCGATCAGCGCGATCAGGCCATAAAAGGCCGACCCCGCCAATGCCGCCACCGCAATCTCGGCCCAGACCATGTCGAGGCCAAGCCGCCCCACCTCGGTCGAGATGCGAAATCCCATGCCATAGACCGGACTGCCGAAAAACTCGGCAACAATCGCGCCGATCAGGGCCAGAGTCGATGCAATTTTAAGCCCGTTGAACAGGAAGGGCATCGCCGCCGGCAGCCGCAGTTTGACCAGCGCCTGCCAGTAACTCGCCCCCCATGTGCGCCATCAGGTCGCGCTGCATCCGCTCGGAGGCCTGCAAGCCTGCCACCATGTTCACCAGCACCGGAAAGAACACCATCACCACCACCACCGCCGCCTTCGACTGCCAGTCGAACCCGAACCACATCACCAGAATGGGCGCGAGGCCCACAATCGGCAACGCCGCGACGAAGTTGCCAACCGGCAGCAAGCCGCGCTGCAGAAAGGGCGACCGGTCGATCGCAATCGCGGTCAAGACCGCCGCCCCGCAGCCGATCACGAACCCCGGCAGCGCGCCCTTCAGGAAGGTCTGCGCGAAATCCACCCACAGCACCGGCAGCGATGTCGCCACCTTGGCCGCGATGGCACTTGGCGCGGGCAGAATCACCGGTGCCACGCCCAATCCCCGCACCAGCCCTTCCCAGACCACAAGGATCGTCGCGCCAAACAGCAGCGGCACGAACAGCCGCCCGGCCCCGGTTCTGGCCCATCCTGTCGCCGCCACCCGCGCATTCAGCGCCCAGGCGGCCAGCCAGACCACCACCGTGCCCGCAATCCAACTCATGCCGGCACCCCCATCCGCGCCCGCGCGAACCGCTCCACCGCGCCCACCGCCAGGATCAGCATCCCCGCCAATATCGCCGCTGCAAACAGCGCCGCCCACATGATCAACGGCTCGCCGAACTGCGACCCGATCAGCATCCGCGCGCCCAACCCCTCGATGGCCCCGGTCGGCAACTCGCCAACGATGGTGCCGATCAGACTTGCCGCGATGGCCACCTTCAGGCTGGCAAAGAAATAGGGCATCGACGCGGGCAGCCGCAGCTTCACGAAGGTCTGCGTCTCGCTCGCGCCGTAGGTGCGCAAAAGATCCAGTTGCATCTGGTCCGGGCTGCGCAACCCTTTGACCATGCTCACCAATACCGGAAAGAAACTCAGATAGGCCGCGATGATCGCCTTTGGCACATCCCGGTCCTGCACGCCCATCTGGTTCGCCACCACCAGGATCATCGGCGCCAGCGCCACGATGGGAATGGTCTGGCTGATGATCGCCCAGGGCATCACGCTCATGTCCATGACCCGAAACCGCACGATCGACATCGCCAGCGCCACGCCCAGAACGATCCCAAGGGCGAACCCCATCATCGTGCCCTTGAACGTGATGAACCCGTGGTAGACGAGGCTGCGCTTCGACGTCACCGCCTGCCCGGCCACGCCCTTCCACAGCTCCGCCGCCACCTGGTGCGGCGGCGGCAGCAGAGGCCGCTCCTGCGCCATCGTCTGCGGAATGACCTCGGCCAGCGTCACCGTCGTGCCCGCCCGCTCCGCCTGATCATAAACCCAGGTCGAATTCAGCCACACCGCGCCCAGATACCAGACCACCACGATCCCGGCGAGCACCGTCAAGACCGGCAGAATCCGGCTCATGCCCGCACCGCCCGCGATGTCATCTGTCCCAAAATATCCCCGCCGGAGGCTCCCACGCCCGCACCCCACACGCCGCTCAACCCTTCGTTCCCGCCGGCCAGGCGATCATCGCCACCGCCACGCACCCCAGCGCCATCCCGGCCAGTTGCAACCCGGTCGGCCGCTCGCCAAAGACGAAGATCGCCATCACCGTGATCGCGACCAACTGGAATATCGCTGACAACGCAATCGCAAGCCCCAGCCCGTTCAGCCGCATCACCTGCACCATCAGCCAGTTGCCAAGGCAGAACAGCGCCAGCGCCCCCACCAGAACCGGAACCCCGCCCTTCACGGCATAGGTTTTCAACACCGCATTGGCTGCCACGAACACCGCCGTCGCCGCGCCCAGCCAGACAAAACTCAACCCGCTCACCCCGATACCTCACTCATCCGAATGCCCCGCCCGCAAGCCCTCCCGCACCCGGTGCGCAATCTCGATGAATGCCCGGCTGTCACGAATGTCCAAGGGGCGCTCTTTCGGCAGGGGGCTGTCGATGACATCGGTGATCCGCCCCGGCCGCGGGCTCATCACCACGATCTTGGTCGACAGATACACCGCCTCGGGGATCGAATGGGTCACGAAGCCGATGGTCTTTCCGGTTCGCGCCCACAGCTTCAGCACTTCCTCGTTCAACCGGTCGCGCACGATCTCGTCCAGCGCCCCGAAGGGTTCATCCATCAGCAGGATGTCCGCATCAAACGCCAGCGCCCGCGCAATCGACGCCCGCTGCTGCATCCCGCCCGACAACTGCCACGGATATTTCTTCCCGAACCCCGCCAGTTCCACCAGATCGAGCACCCGCGCCACCCGGCTGTCCTGCTCGTCCTTCGAAAATCCCATGATCTCCAAGGGCAGCTTGATGTTGCCCGCAATCGTGCGCCACGGATACAGCCCCGCCGCCTGGAAGACATAGCCGTAAGCCCGCGCCTGCCGTGCTGCATCCGGCGTCATCCCGTTCACCGTCAGCGTGCCACCGGTCGGGGTTTCCAACGCCGCAATCGCGCGCAGGAACGTGGTCTTGCCACAGCCCGACGGCCCGATGAAGCTGACGAATTCGCCCCGGTTCACCGTCAGGTTCACGTCCTTCAGCGCATGAACCGGGCCATCCGCCGTCTGGAACACAAGGTTCAGCCCCTTCGCCTCGATCACCGCCTGATCGCCCCCGAGGTTGGTCGTATCCTTCACAAGGCCGCCCCTTCACAAATCCGTTGCTCGCGTCAGGCAGCCTTGAACGGCCGCCCCGACCTTCCCACGTCCTAACCCACAAAACCGCAGGACCGCCATGCAGACGACCCTCGCTTACGCCCCCACGCCCGACGACCTCGACGAGGTCTACTTCGACATCCCCATCATCACCCTCGCCGCGCCGCAAAGCGAGGACGAAGAGGCCGAACAGGCGAACCCTGACCCCCCGTCAAACCCTCGTTAAACTCCCGTCGCGGGAACGCCCGTCCGCTGCACCGGGCGCGGCGCGGTCAGTTCCTTCCACGCGCTCAGCGCCCGGTTCACCGCCGGCCGCGCCTCGCGCGCAATGAACGTCCCGTGGCCTTCCTGCGTCCGCACCTCGCCGTCATGGATCGCCACCTGCCCCCGCGTCAACGTAAAGCGCGGCAGCCCGGTGACCTCCTTGCCCTCGAACACGTTGTAATCAATCGACGATTGCTGCTTTGACGCCGTGATCGTCTTCGATTTCTCCGGGTCCCACACCACCAGATCGGCGTCCGCGCCCACCAGCACTGCACCCTTCTTCGGGTAACAGTTCAGGATTTTGGCGATGTTTGTTGACGTAACCGCAACAAATTCGTTCATCGTCAACCGCCCCGTTCGCACCCCGTGGGTCCAGAGCATCGGCATCCGATCCTCAAGCCCGCCGGTGCCATTCGGGATCTTGGCAAAATTGCCCACGCCGAACCGCTTCTGCTCGGTCGTGAAGGCGCAGTGATCCGTCGCCACCACGCTCAACGAGCCTGACTGCAACCCCGCCCACAGGCTGTCCTGATGCGCTTTCGACCGGAACGGCGGCGACATCACGCGCCGCGCGGCATGGTCCCAATCGGGGTGGAAATACTCGCTCTCGTCCAGGGTCAGGTGCTGAATCAGCGGCTCGCCCCAGACCCGCTTGCCCTGCATCCGCGCCCGCCGGATCGCCTCGTGGCTCTCCTCGCAAGAGGTATGCACCACATAAAGCGGCACCCCCGCCATGTCGGCAATCATGATTGCGCGGTTGGTCGCCTCGCCCTCAACCTGGGGCGGGCGGCTATAGGCATGCGCTTCCGGCCCGGTATTGCCCTCCGCCAGCAGTTTCGCCGTCAGTTCCGCCACCACGTCGCCGTTCTCGGCATGCACCATCGCAAGGCCACCCAGATCGCCCACCCGGCGGAACGACTGGAACATCTCGTCGTCGTTCACCATCAACGCGCCCTTGTAGGCCATGAAGTGCTTGAACGAGGTCATCCCGGCCTTGACGCTGTCGGCCATGTCGTCCCAGACCTTCTGCCCCCACCACGTCACCGCCATGTGGTAGGAATAATCGCAGGTCGCCCGCCCCGACTTGTTGTGCCACATCTGTGCCGCATCCATCAGCCCCTGCCCCTGCCCCGGCAGCACGAAATCGACAACCATCGTGGTCCCGCCACTCAGCGCCGCCCGCGTGCCGCTCTCGAAATCATCCGCCGAATAGGTGCCCATGAAGGGCATCTCCAGATGCGTATGCGGATCAATCCCGCCGGGCATCACATAGCAGCCGGTCGCGTCCAGCTCCGTCCCGCCCTGAAGGCCCTGCCTGATCTCGGTGATCACCCCGTTCTCGACGCGGACATCGGCCTTGTAGGTGAGGTCGGCGGTGACGACGGTGCCGTTGCGGATGATAGTGGTCATGGTTTGCCTTTCCCGACGTTCGCCAGAGTTTCCTTTACCTGTGCGCTTTCATGGAACGCACGCCCCAGAACCAGCACAAGGTTCACTGCCTCACGGATAGAAAGCGTCACTTCGAAAATCAGGCTTTCTTCGGTTTTGCCGTCTCGAAAAGTGATGGCGTCATCTGTGAAGTCGATACGAGCATGCGATACGGCATTTCGAATGCAGCGTATGAACTCCAAGCTAAGCAATTTCTTTGTTGCGGCAGACAGTTCGTTGTCGGCTCTAGCTCGTTCAACAACAACATCTATCAGCCCATCACGCTTCCAACGTTCGCGCGGGAAAACAAGCAGGGTGTAGAGCATTCCGAGCAATCGCGTCTGGCGATGAAGGAACGGTCCATTTGACGAGAGCCCGAACCGTGGAACTACGGTAGTCGACGCCTTCTTGATCGACACGTCTCGGCCAAGGGCCTCTTCAAGAACGTAGTGTTCAATGAAAGCGGCGGTAGGAATCCAGTCGCCCGAAACACTCACCCCACCACCTCCGCCACCTCAAGCACCGCGTGCAGCAGCACATCCGTCCCCGCCGCCGCCCATTCCGGGCTGATCTCCTCCGCCTCGTTGTGGCTGAGGCCCCCCACGCACGGGCACATCACCATCACCGTCGGCGCGACGCGGTTGATCCAGCAGGCGTCGTGGCCGGCCCCGGACACGATATCCATGTGCGAATAGCCCAGCTTCTCTGCCGCCGCCCTAACGATCTTCACCAACCCCGGATCGAAGGTCACCGGGTCGAAATGCCCGACCTCCTCGATCTGCGCAGCCCAACCCCAACTCCTTCGCCACCGCCTCAGCCGCCCGCATCACCTCGCCCTTCATCGCATCCAGCTTGCCCTGTTCGGGCGACCGGATATCGACGGTGAACACCACCTTCCCCGGAATCACATTGCGCGAGTTCGGGTGGACGAACACCTGCCCCACCGCCCCCACCGCGTTCGGCTGATGCGCCATCGCGATCTGATGCACCCGCTCGGTGATCCGCGCCATGCCCAGGCCCGCATTCACCCGCAGGTGCATCGGCGTCGATCCGGTGTGCGCGTCCTTGCCGGTCAGCGTGATCTCCAGCCACCACAGCCCCTGCCCATGCGTGACAACGCCGATCTCCTTGCCCTCGGCCTCCAGGATCGGCCCCTGCTCGATATGCAACTCCAGCATCGCGTGCATCTTGCGCGCGCCGACCTTTTCGTCGCCCACCCAGCCGATCCGCGCCAGTTCATCCCCGAACGCCTTGCCTTCGGGGTCGCGGCGGCTTTTGGCATAGGCCTCGCTGTGGATGCCCGCGAAGACGCCCGACGACAGCATCGCCGGGGCAAACCGCGCGCCTTCCTCGTTGGTCCAGTTCGTCACCACGATCGGATGCTTCGTCTTCACACCGAGATCGTTCAGCGTCCGCACCACCTCCAGCGCACCCAGCACACCAAGCACCCCGTCATAGCGCCCGCCGGTTGGCTGCGTGTCCAGATGGCTGCCCATATACACCGGCAATGCGCCTGCATCCGTTCCCGGACGCGTGGCGAACATGTTGCCCATCGTGTCGACGCCCATCGTCATCCCCGCCGCCTCGCACCAGCGCTGGAACAGATGGCGCCCCTCGCTATCCGCATCGGTCAGCGTCTGGCGGTTGCAGCCGCCCGCCACGCCCGGCCCGATCAGCGCCATTTCCCCAAGGCTGTCCCACAGCCGCTGCGAATTGATCCTGAGGTTGTCCCCCAAACTGTTGGCGGTGGCAGGCATCTGGCGCTCCCCGTAGCGGATGGGGCCATCCTGCCCCTTGCCGCGACTCGTTTCCTGACCGTATGGTCAAGGGGAAGCGCACCACAACCTGACCAACCGGTCAACGAAAATGTGACGGGAGCGAATGCCACCAGACGCCCAGATTTCACGCATCAAGCCGGGCCGTCGCACGGATATCCGGCGCGAAAACGAGCGCCTGATCCTCGACGCCGCCGAACGCGTGTTCGCCGAGGCGGGTTTCGGTGGTGCCACGATGCAGCTTATCGCCGACATGGCGGGCCTGCCGAAGGCCAACCTGCATTATTACTTCGCCACCAAGGAAGATCTCTACCGCCGCGTCGTCCGCCAGATTTTCGAGATCTGGCTTGATGCCGCCGCCTCGTTCGACAACGCGCCCGACCCGGCCACCGGCATCGGCGCCTATATCGACGCCAAGATGGACATCTCGCGCCGCCACCCGCACGGATCGAAGGTCTGGGCGTCCGAGGTGATGCACGGCGCGCCGGTGATCCAGGATTACCTTGAAACCACGCTGCGCGACTGGACCAACGGCCGCATCGCGGTGATCCAGGCTTGGATCGACGAAGGCCGCATGGCGCCGATCGACCCGCGTCACCTGCTGTACATGCTCTGGGCCTCGACCCAGCACTACGCCGATTTCGGCCACCAGATCGAAACCCTGAACAACGGCCAACCCCTCAGCGACCGGCAATGGGCCGAGGCGAAGGCCAACCTCAAGGCGATGATCCTGCGCGGCATCGGCGCGATCTGATGCGCGGGCGCGCCGATCTTGCGGCGGCCCGGCAAGGCGCTATGCTGACGCCAC
Source organism: uncultured Alphaproteobacteria bacterium (assembly GCA_963822435.1). Classification (GTDB taxonomy): domain Bacteria; phylum Pseudomonadota; class Alphaproteobacteria; order Rhodobacterales; family Rhodobacteraceae; genus JAUYQR01. The sequence continues at coordinate 569,516 of CAWGHN010000004.1, read as the reverse complement.
ATTATCTGGAGCCTGTATTTTGAATGACGCCCTCGCGCCCGTTCCGCAAGGAGCCTACCCGATGACCCCCGATGTCGCCTATCTGGAAGCCGAGGCCGCCCGCCTTGTCTTCCCACGCTTCACCGAAGACACCGCCTTGCGCCTCGGGTTGATGCTGGTCGAACTGGCGCGCGCGGACAAGTTGCCCGTGGTGATCGACATCCGCACTCCGAACCGCACGCTCTTTCACGCCAGCCTGCCCGGTTCGGCGCCGTTGAACGACCTCTGGGCGCTGCGAAAGTCGAATACCGCGCTGAAGTTTCAAGAACCCTCGCTTCTGGTCGGCACCCGAAACCGCGCCAAGGGCGAAGCTCTGGATCGGCACGGCCTGTCACCGTCCGACCATGCCGACAATGGCGGGGCGGTGCCGATCCGGGTCAAGGGCGCCGGCGTCGTAGCGGTGGTCACCGTATCCGGCCTGCCGCAAGTTGAAGATCACCAGCTTGTGGTGCGCGCAATCTTGGCAATGCTCGGCGGCTGAAGACTGGGCGGCTGAAGAACAAGCTCATTGTGGGCAGACAGCAGCTTGACCGTGATCGCCCCGGCCTAGTGAGGACGAAGCGACCTTCACGGCGGTCTGCGTCTCTGCCGCAAGGGATGGCAGCAGCAACGCCACCAACGCTGCGATCAGCGCCCGTGCCGACGACTTGCAACCGGCATGGTCTGGTCCTCCGACGCCCTGCGCGCTCAAATCAACCTTATCCAGCGGGTTCGGTCTTGGCCGATTGCCCGTTGGACCAAACGTCCCGATCCAAGGCCGTCGGGTTCGCGCCGCAGGACCTGCGTCACTTCATCTCCATCTCGACAAAGCTCATCACACCTGCGCCATCATTGACTACGTTGTGCTCCACCCCCTCGGACCGGCGATACGCGGTTCCTGCTGGCACCAAGACCCGCCGCTCGGCACCGCCCGGTTCTTCCAGCAGCATCGGGCAATCGGTCACCGCGACGATCACATAGTCATGCCCGTGCCGATGCCACCCCGTCTCGGCCCCCGGCGCAAAGTCGAACCGGGTGACACGCACCCGGTCGTCGTCAACCAGTACCGACGCCGTGCAGGTCTGTCGCATTCCCAAAACCCCCAACTGCTAATGGATCCTGAACCCAGATTCCAAACATAGCATTATCAGCGCGTTACCTGACTGTCCCACCGTGGGACACGCCTCATTCCAGCGTTTTCAGCACATCACCAAGCGTCCCGATCAACTGGTCTATCTCCCCCTTCGAGATGATCAGAGGCGGGCTCATCGCGATGATATCCCCGGTCGTGCGGATCAGGATGCCCTTCTCATAGGCCTTCAGAAAGGCACTGAACGCCCGCTTCGTCGGCTCACCCGGAATGCCCTCCAGCTCCACCGCACCGATCAACCCCATGTTGCGGATATCGATCACATGCGGCAGCCCCCGCAGCGAATGGATCGCCTCCTGCCAATATGCCTCCAGTGCCCGCGCCCGCTCGAACAGCCCCTCTTCCTTGTAGACTTCCAGCGTCGCGATCCCGCAGGCCGCCGCGATCGGGTTGCCGGAATAGGTGTAGCCGTGAAACAGCTCGATCATATGCTCCGGCCCCTGCATGAAGGCGTCGTGCACCTCGGCCGTGGTCAGAACCGCGCCCATCGGGATCACCCCGTTGGTCAGACCCTTCGCCGTCGTCATCATGTCCGGCAGCACATCGAAATGCTGGGCAGCAAACGCCGACCCAAGCCGCCCGAACCCGGTGATGACCTCATCGAAGATCAAAAGGATGCCGTGCTTCCTGGTAATGGCGCGCAGCTTCTCCAGATATCCCTTCGGCGGCATCAGAACGCCCGTCGACCCCGCCATCGGCTCCACGATCACCGCCGCAATCGTCTCGGCCCCGTGCAGCGCCACGATCCGCTCCAGATCATCGGCCAGGTTCGCGCCATGTTCCGGCTGACCCTTGGTGAAGGCGTTGAGGTGCGGCAGGTGGGTGTGCGGCAGATGGTCGACGCCCGCCAGCAGCGTGCCAAAGAACTTGCGGTTGTTGACGATGCCACCAACCGAAATTCCGCCGAAGTTCACTCCGTGATAGCCCCGCTCGCGCCCGATCAGCCGGGTCCGCGTGCCTTCGCCCCGCGCCCGGTGATAGGCGATGGCCAGCTTCAGCGCTGTCTCCACACTTTCCGAACCGGAATTGGTGTAGAACACATGCTCGATCCCCTTCGGCGCGATGTCGATGATCCGGTTCGCCAACTCGAACGCCACAGGATGCCCCATCTGGAACGCCGGGGCATAGTCCAGTTCCGCCGCCTGTTTCTGGATCGCCTCGACGATCTTTGGCCGGCAATGGCCTGCGTTGCAGCACCACAGCCCGGCCGTGCCGTCCAGCACCTGCCGCCCGTCACTGGTGGTGTAGTGCATGTCCTTCGCCGCCACAAACATGCGCGGGTTCTTCTTGAACTGCCGGTTCGCGGTGAACGGCATCCAGAAGGCATTAAGGTCGTTCGGGGTGGGTTTGCGATCGAGCGCCATGGGTTTACGGTCCTTCATGCGGCGAATGATTTGACCTTTGGACGGCGGCCAAGCTATCCATGAGGTCCCTGGCGCCAAGCCTTCTCCCTTCGCAAAAGGTGCGTCAAGCCCGATGTCCCCGACCGCCCGCCCCCGCACCCGCATTCAGCAAAAGAACCGCGACACGATTCTGGATGCGGCGCTGGAGGTGTTTTCGATCCACGGCTTTCGCGGCGCGACCCTTGACCAGATCGCCGAGGTCGCAGGGCTGTCAAAGCCGAACCTGCTTTACTACTTTCCCTCGAAGGAAGCAGTGCATCAGGCGCTTCTGACCGGGCTTCTGGACACCTGGCTTGACCCGTTGCGCAAGATGAACCCAGGCGGCGATCCGGTCGCGGAAATCCTCGGCTACGTTCGCCGCAAGCTGGACCTTGCCCGTGACTTTCCCCGCGAAAGCCGGCTTTTCGCGGGGGAAATCCTGCAAGGCGCGCCCCGGATGCGCGACGCCATCGAGGGCGACCTGAAACACCTCGTCGATGAAAAGGCCGTTGTCCTGACCCGGTGGATGGACGAAGGCCGCATTGCGCGCGTGAACCCGGTGCATCTGATCTTCTCGATCTGGGCGCTGACCCAGCATTACGCGGATTTCGAGGTGCAAGTGCGCGCCGTCCTTGGCAGCGCGCACGATCCCTTTGCCGAAGCGCAAGATTACCTCGACACGCTGTTTCGCAAGCTCCTCGCTCCAACCGATTGAATTTTAGGCGTTTCGGTGCTGCATGAGGTTCTCGTTTCGCGTAAGGTCAGGGTTGGGGGCGTCGTCGACAAGGGGCGCAAGTCATGTCACCACTCACATCGCTGCGGTCACATCTGATGACTTCGGGCGCATTGCCACAACCGCAACCAGCCGCTGATTTTCGCGGCCCCGGTGTGGCTGTGCCGGAACCCGTATCGCAACCGCAGCATCGCACCGCCTTGCGCCAGCCCGAAACTCTGTCTGACACCGAACGGCACCTGACCCTGCCACCGCCAACCACGGCCGAAGCCGCTGCCGAAGCGGCACGGCGCGCCTACATCCATGCCAGCATCGCCGCCGGGGTGAATCCGTTGCCACTGCCCGGCCGCTGAGGTCAGGGATGCAGGGCGAAAAACCGCAGGATCTCGGCGTTGGCGCTGATTTCCTCGGTCTTGCCGTTTGACAAGCGCGCCTTGCGACCGCCGGGCCAGTGATGCGCCCCGCCTTCCACCGTTTCGACCCGCAGAACCACCCTGCCTTGCGCGGCGTAGTCGTCGACCCTGACCGCCGTTCCGTCATCACGCCGGTCGAGCCGCCGGCTGGTCTGGACCAGAGGCCCCGGCCAACGTGCCACAAACGCCTGCGCCACCGCATCGACCGAGGCGAAATCAGTGCGCGTCAAGCTCTGGTCACCCTTGCCGCCCGCATAGGGCACCATCGGGTCTGCCGTGCCGTGGATGATAAGAAGCGGCACCGGCCCGGCAGGTTCCCGGCGCGCCACATCCATCGTCCCCGCCACACCCGCCACCGCTTTGACAGTGCCGGGAAAAGTCGCGGCAAATGTCTCGGCCATGATCGACCCGTTCGACATGCCGGTCAGATACACCCGGCCAGTATCAACCCTGAACCGGCGGCCCGCGTCCGCGATCACCGCTTGCAGGAACCCAAGATCGTCCACACCCTTGCGCGCCGCCCAGCCGCAGCAATAGCCGCCGTTCCAGGTAAGCAGCCGGTCGCCCCGCCGCCCGGTGCCAGCCGGAAAGACCACGGCATAGCCCGCCCGCACCGCATCGCGCCCAAGACCCGAGGCGCGGGCAAACTGGTCGGGGTCGCCACCCCCGCCGTGCAGTGCCACGATCATCGGTGGCGACGCCACGTCATCGGGCAGGACAATGACGTAATGCCTGTCGCCCACGTCCACTCTGGCGGTTTTAGCCAAAGCGGGGCTGGACATCAGGACAAGAGCCAGAAGGAATCGCACCATCACACACCTCCGCTACCCTTCACCTCTTACGGCGACCGCAGCGCTTTCCGTCGCGTCAGACCGGAGGCGGCCCGTAAAGCTCGGCTGCGCGGCGTTCGAAGGCGCGCACGACGCGCTGCATCGCATCGTTGAACACGACCCCGATGATGCCTTGCAGGATGGCATTGCGAAACTCGAAGTCGACGAAGAAATCCACCTCGCAGCCGCCCTCGATCTCGCGGAAGGCCCAGGTCGATTTCATGTGGCGGAACGGACCTTCCAAATACTCGGTGTCGATCGTCCGCGCCTCAGGCCGCAGGGTAACGCGGCTGCCAAAGCGTTCGCGGAACACCTTGAAGCTGATCACCAGATCCGCCTCCATCACCTCGCCGCCCTCGACCGGAGTGCGCGAGCGGATGCGCGCGGCCGAATTCCACGGCAGGAATTTCGGATAGCTTCCGACATCGGCCACCAGATCGTACATCTGCTGGGCGGTATAGGGCAGGCGTTTGGTTTCGTGGTGGGTGGGCATCGGCACGGCACAGGGGTTTTCCCCCATGTCGCCCGTCGGGCCGCAGCGGTCAAGCACCCTGCGCCCAGATGTCACCCTTTTCCGCCGCATCGGGGTACATCGAACGCGCCCTCTCGAAACGCCGGCCAAATACCGCTAGGACTGTGGCTCCAAGCAGGGGAATGCCAGATGCCCGACCGGCCCTATGTGATCGACCAGATGATCAGCGCCAAGTCGATCGCCGCGCGGGTCGAAACGCTGGCGCGCGAAATCACGTCGCATTACGCCGGCACCGACAAGCTGATCGTGGTCGGCCTGTTGCGCGGGTCGTTCGTGTTCATCGCCGACCTCGTGCGCGAGATCGACCTGCCGGTGGAGGTCGATTTCCTGGAAGCCTCCAGCTACGGCGATGCGATGCATTCCAGCCGCGAAGTCCGCATCCTGAAAGACCTGCGCGGCGAAATCGCGGGCCGCGACGTGCTGGTCGTCGAAGACATCGTCGACACCGGCTTCACGCTGCATCACGTCAAGCACCTCCTGCTTTCGCGCGAACCAAGGCGACTGGAGGTGTGCGCGCTTCTGGACAAGCCGTCGCGCCGCGAGGTGCCGATCAAGGCCACCTGGACCGGCTTCGAGATTCCCGATGAGTTCGTCGTCGGCTATGGCATCGATTTTGCCCAACGCAACCGCAACCTGCCCTACATCGGCAAGGTCCGCTTTGTGGATCATGCCAAGGACGAGGCGGCGGAATGAACATCATTCCGTGGCTGGTGCGCGCCAAACGCTGGGCGCAGAACCCGCCGTCGGAAGACCGGGTGAAGCTGGTGTTCGGCGTTGTGGCGCTTTGCCTTCTGATCGCGGGCTACGAATGGGCCTTTGGTTGGCCCGAATGGTTGGCGGTCAACCGCATGACCGCAAAACCTTGACTGGACAGTCCGGGCCGGAAGGGTAGGGTCACGCAAAGGTTGTGCCGGGAGGCTTTCAGATGCGGATCTTGCGTTGGCTTGTTGCAGTGGGGGTGATCGGTGTCGGCGGCTTGTGGGTTCTGGCCCGCCCTGCGCCCCTTGCTGCCAGCGCGGTCGAAGGGCTTTCGGGCGATGTCACGCGCGGCGAGGCGGTGTTCTGGGCCGCCGGCTGCGCCAGTTGCCATATGGCGGAAAAAGCCGAAGGCGACGCCGAACTGGTGCTGAAGGGGGGCCAGCGCTTTGCGTCGGGATTCGGCACCTTCATAGCGCCGAACATCAGTCAGGACGCCGAACATGGCATCGGCACCTGGTCGGCGCTTGATCTGGCCAACGCCATCACCCGCGGCGTCAGCCCGGAGGGCGAGCACCTTTATCCCGCCCTGCCCTATGCGTCCTATGCCAAGATGCAGATGCAGGACGTGGTCGATCTTTACGCCTTCATGAAGACCCTGCCCGCCGACCCGACCCCCAGCCAACCCCACGAGATCGGTTTTCCGTTTTCGCAGCGGGCGGCGATCGGGCTGTGGAAGCTGATGTTCGTAAACACCGACTGGGCGCTGCCGGGCAACCTTACGCCGACCGCCGACCGTGGCCGATACATCGCCGAGGCGCTCGCCCATTGCGGTGAGTGTCACACGCCGCGCAACGCGCTGGGCGCGCTTGACACGGCGCGCTGGCTGGCCGGTGCGCCCAACCCGTCAGGCGACGGAAAGATCCCCAACATCACCCCGGCCAAACTGACCTGGTCGGCGGCAGACATCGTGCAATATCTGACCACCGGCTTTACCCCCGAATACGATTCCGTCGGCGGCCATATGGCGCATGTGGTGGAAAACATGGCTCGGCTGCCCGAAAGCGACCGGAAGGCGGTGGCGGACTATCTGAAAGCGGTGCCAGCGGCGGAATGACGCCGAAACTGTCATAAACCTTAGGCATAAGGCTCGCTCATACTACGCCAATGCTATGGCCGCGCCTCTCGCCTTCTGGTGGAGTGGCCAGACTGAAACCCGGAATTCTCCGAAGGAGACCGCTGATGAAACATACCATTCTTCTGGCCGCCGCGCTATCGGCCTTCGCGTTCGGCGCGGTTGCGCAAGCGGAAGACCCGTTTGCCGATGCCGTCGAAATGCGCCACGGCCTGATGCTGCAAATGGCGACGGACATGGGCAAACTTGGCAGCATGGCCAAGGGCGAAGCGGTCTTCGACGCCGCCATTGCCAGCCGGTCGGCCGAGAATGTCGCCGCGATCGCATCGGTCCTCAGCATGGACCAGTTCCCTGCCGGTTCCGAATACAAGGCCGCGGCCGACAGCTTTGCGCTGCCGGCGATCTGGGCCACGCCAGACGACTTCATGGCAAAGATCACCGATCTCAACACCGCCGCCGCAGCCCTGAAGGTTGCGTCCGCGACCGATGTTGAAGGCCTGAAAGCCGGGATGGGTCAGGTTGGTGCCGCGTGCAGCGCCTGCCACAAGGCATATCGGCAGCCCGAAGACTAAGCCTAACGCCCCGCCTGACCCATCAGGCGGGGCAAACCTTTGTCAGACCTGACCCAGCCGTTCCAGCCGAGCCGCCCGCAGTTGCGCAAAATCGTCACCCGCGTGATAGCTTGACCGGGTAAGCGGCGTGGCCGAGACCATAAGGAACCCCTTGCCGTAGGCCGCCGTCTCATAGCCCTTGAATTCTTCAGGGGTGACAAAGCGGTCGACCCGGTGGTGTTTTGGGGTCGGTTGCAGATACTGCCCGATGGTCAGGAAATCGACGTCCGCCGCGCGCATGTCATCCATCACCTGCAAGACCGACTGCCGGTCCTCGCCCAAGCCCACCATGATGCCCGACTTGGTGAACAGCGTCGGGTCAAGTTCCTTGACCCGCTGCAACAGCCGCAGGCTGTGGAAATACCGCGCGCCGGGGCGCACCTCAGGGTATAGCCCCGGCACCGTTTCAAGGTTGTGGTTCAGCACGTCCGGGCGCGCGGCCACCACCGCCTCCAGCGCGTCCGGGCCGCACTTCAAGAAATCCGGGATCAGTACCTCGATCGTGGTTTCCGGGCGCCGATGCCGGATCGCCCGGATCGTCTGGGCAAAATGGTCGGCTCCGCCATCGGCCAGATCATCACGATCGACGCTGGTGACAACCACATGGTTCAGCCCGAGTTCCGCGACCGCATGGGCCACGCGCCCGGGCTCGAACGCATCCAGCGTCTGCGGCTTGCCGGTCGCCACGTTGCAGAAGGTGCAGCCGCGCGTGCAGATCTCGCCCATGATCATCATCGTGGCGTGGCCCTGGCTCCAGCATTCGCCGACGTTCGGGCAGCCGGCCTCTTCGCACACGGTCACCAGCTTTTTCTCGCGCAGGATGTCGCGGGTTCGCTTGTAGCCGTCCGATGTCGGCGCGCGAACACGGATCCAATCGGGCTTTTTCGGCTGGGCATTGTCCGCCCGGTGCGCTTTTTCCGGGTGGCGGCCTTCGGGCAGTTTCAGATCTCGCACCGGAACATTCCCCCTAACGCCGACCTCGTCGCACTGTAAGTTCCCCGTGCGGCGAAGGCAACCGGCGGAAGACCGCGCGCGCCACACACAGGGAAACATGCCGAAACGGCACAGGAGGGAACCTGCAGAAGAAATTGCTGGCCGGGGCGCTGGGAACAGCGTTCCTCGTCCTTTTCGGGTGCGGCACCGCAGTTTTGATGGGCTGAGAGGTCGGGATGCTTGGGATCAGCCTCGCCTTCGGTCTTGCCATCGTTGCAGCCGCTTACGGCATTGGCGCCATCTCGGGCGCGCATCGCAACCCGGCGGTGTCGCTGGGCATGGTTGCCGCTGGCCGCATGTCGGTGGCCGAGTTCGTCGGCTACGGCGCAGCACAGGTGGCTGGCGCAATCGTCGGGGCCGGGGTGCTGTACCTCATCGCTTCGGGCAACGCAGGCTATGCGCGGGCGACCACCGGCCTTGGCGCAAACGGCTACGGACCCGACTATCTGGGGGAATATTCACTGACCTCGGCGCTGGTGTTCGAGGCCGTGATGACCTTCATCTTCGTCACCGTGATCCTTGGCGCTACGGCAAGCGGCTCCGCCCCCCGCTTCGCTGGCCTGGCCATCGGCCTGACGCTGGTTGCAATCCACCTTGTTGGCATCAACGTGACCGGCGTGTCGGTCAACCCGGCGCGGCCGATCGGACCGGCGGTCTTTGTCGGCGGCACGGCCCTGTCGCAACTTTGGGTGTTCATCGCGGCCCCCCTGCTGGGCGGTCTCTTGGCCGGTGCCGCACAGCGCACCGGCCTGACGCGCGCGGATTGAGCAAGCGCAAGCAGCAGGGCGCGCGCCATGCCGCATCCCACTTGATGCAGATCAGGGCTATCGCACGGTGCCGACCCTAAGGACACAGCGGCAACCAAGGAGCTTTGCCGATCTCGCCTGGCGAAACCGCGCTTGCCATCCTCGCCCTCTTGGTCGCACCGGGACCGACCAACACGCTTCTGTTTCTCGCCGGAACCGAACGTGGCTGGGGGCGCAGTCTGCGCCTGATCCCGGCCGAACTGGCCGGGTATCTGACCGGAGTGATCCCGCTGATGCTGGTGGGCACCGCGCTTCTGGCGCGCTTTCCGGCGCTGGAGCCGGCAATCACAATCCTTGCCGCGATCTGGGTCGCGATCCTTGCGGCTCGCCTGGTCCGCCCGTCAAGGGCCACTCTTGCAGATACCGTGGTAAGCGGGCGCCTGGTGTTTCTGACCACCCTCCTGAACCCCAAGGCGCTGATCTTCGGCCTTGTCCTGCTGCCCGGTCCGGCCGCAGCCAGCAACCTTGCATTCTTCGCGGCCGAGGTGGTCGTCGTCGCCGCCGGCTGGGCTGCCGCCGGCGCGGTTCTGGCCAAGGGACAGTCCGGTTGGCTTTTGGTGCTGCGACGGGTGGCCGCGGTCTGGCTTGCCATCGTTGCGGCCACCTTGATGTTGCGCGGCCTTTCCGCCTGACCTCAGCCGATCAGCGGTCCCGACCGGCCATAGGTCTCGTCATAGTGGCGGCGCAACCGCTGCAATGCGATGCGCAGCACGATCTTGCCCGACCGCGCTGCCCAGCCCAGCCGCTTTTCCGCAATCTCCAGCCCTTCCAGAAAACAGCAGCACCGCAGCGCCACATCGCCCAACCCCGGCCCAAGATCGCGCAGCGCCGCTGCCACCCGCGCCCGCGCCTGCGATGGCCCTTCCGCCAGGCCGCTGTCGGCCTGAAACCCGCCCCGATCCGCGCCGGTCAGGAAGCGGTCCCAATTCTGCGCCACCCGCGGCCCCATTTGCGCCAACTCGAAATCCTCGCGCAGCCGCTCGCCCGCCTCGACCAACTCCGCCTCAAGGAACGGTTTGCCATCCTTGTCGCGCCGCCGCCCCAGAACCCCGATCGGACTTTCCGCCAGATTGTAGCGCACCCGCCGGCGGACCCCGTCCTCCACCACGCTCCGCTCGCCCCAAGTGCGGTGCTGATCAGCAAAACTGGCCGGAGCCTCGGCCATGCCGTGCCGACGCCGATCCTCGTCGTCGATCATCCGCTTCAGCGCCGCGCGCCCGATCGCGGTGATCTCATAGGTCGACACCCGGCCGGCCTTGCGGCAGGCAATCCAGTCCTTCAACGTGAAGGCCTGTGCCACCGCGCGGTCCAAGACCCCGGTGCGCATGTTCCGACCATCGGGAAACTCGCGCAGCACAACCGCCTTCTCCATTTCGGGCGCAATCGCCATCACGGCCCCCGGCTCTGCCAGGCGGCGCAGGATACGGCGCCCCTCGCGGTCAAGGGCCTGTTCATCGACAGTGGTTTCGCTGTGGCGCATCAGGGCTGACATGGGCGGGGTGTCCTTTTTGGCTGGGTCGGCTCTCGTGGCTTCGAACATCCGGGAAAAGGCGTTCAGCGCCTCGTCCAGAAGCGGGTCATCGCGACGGTTCTCATAGCGGCGGACCTGGCGCATGATGGTCGAGGCGTGCCGCCCCTCCCGTTTTGCCAGCGCCCGGAACGAGCAACCGTCTTCGGTATGGTCAAGGTAAAGCCGCACCGCCGGCGGAAGCCAGTCGGGCAGGCGCGGATGCGTAAGGTCAGGCAATGCACTCTTTCCGTTCTTCAGTTCACCTGCTTGCCGCACTGTCCAGCCAAGGACAGGGGCAACCTTGGGTCGAATTGGTTACCTGATCGTTAACTTTCTGATCGTTATTAATAATTTGCGGGAATTCCTAAAGACTTTGGTAACCTCCGCGCGCTCGAAATGGGGTTTGTGCAACGCAGGGTTGAATGCGTGCATGGTGGGTGTCGGTCAAAGAACGGAGTGTCCTGAATGTCTGATTTCCGCACCATCCTCGCCAACCTGCGGCGCCCGCGGCTGTTGATGCGGGCGGCCCGCTTCGGGCTTGGCGATTACAGCCGAGAGCGTGACCTGCGCCGGCTGGTCAAGTGCGACCACTCGCCCGAACAGACCGTCCCGACCCTGTTGGTCGAGGAGGAGCGCCTCGAACAAACCCGTCTGCGTGGTGATCTGGGCTATTCCGTAGCGCGTCACATCGACGTGCTGATCGCGCTTCTGGCCGAGGCACAGCTTCTGCGCCGCGCCACCGCCGTTTGACGCTCAAACGAAAAGGGGCGGTCACCCGCCCCTTGTTTTCCTCGATCCTTGCCCGACAGGCTCAGACAAAAGCGTCCGGCATTTCGGCCTTGCGCTTGGCCACATAGGCGTCCAGCGCCTCGTGAATGGCCTCGTCCAGAGCCGGTTGCTGGTAATCGCCCAACTGCTTCTTCACCCGCTCTGCCGCCAACGCCTGCGTATCGCGCGCACCTTCCTCGGCCCAGGTCTCGAACGGCTTGTAATCAAACAGGTCGCTGCGCCAGAACGCGGACTTGAAGTTCGCCTGCGTATGCTCGCAGCCCAGGAAATGCCCGCCCGGCCCCACCTCGCGCAGCGCGTCCATCGCCTGCCCGTTGGTGTCCATCATCACGCCCTGTGCCAGATGGTGCAGCGTGCCAAGCTGGTCGGCGTCCATCACGAACTTCTCGTAGGAACTGACCAGCCCGCCCTCCAGCCAGCCGCAGGCGTGCAGCATGAAGTTGACCCCGGCCAGCAGCGCCATGTTCAGGCTGTTGGCTGTCTCATATGCCGCCTGCGCGTCCGGCAGCTTCGACCCGCAGAAACTGCCACCCGACCGGTAAGGCAGGTTCAACCGCCGCGCCAACTGCCCTGCGCCATAAGTGATGTGCGCGGCCTCCGGCGTCCCGAAGGTCGGCGCGCCCGAGTTCATGTCGATCGACGTCACGAAGGCGCCAAAGATCACCGGCGCACCGGGCCGCACCAGCTGGGAATAGGCCACCCCCGCCAGCACCTCGGCCAGAACCTGCGTCAGCGTCCCCGCCACCGTCACCGGCGCCATCGCGCCGCCCACGATGAACGGGCTGATGATCGCCGCCTGATTGGCCTTGGCATAAACTTCCAGCGCGCCCATCATGATGCCGTCGAACGTCAACGGCGAGTTGATGTTGATCAGGCTGGTCATCACCGTGTTCTGATCGACGAAATCATTGCCGAAGAGGATCTTCGACATCGCCACCGAATCCTCGGCACGGCTCGGCTCGGTCACCGACCCCATGTAGGGTTTGTCCGACAGCACCATATGCGCCAAAAGCATGTCCAGATGGCGCTTGTTCACCGGCACATCGGTCGGCTCGCAGACCGTGCCGCCCGAATGGTGCAGCCACTTCGACATGTAGCCCAGCTTCACGAAGTTCTGGAAATCGGCAATCGTCGCATAGCGCCGCCCGCCTTCGGCATCGCGCACAAAGGGCGGGCCGTACACCGGTGCCAGCACCAGATTGCGCCCGCCGACCTCAACCTTGCGCTCCGGGTTCCGCGCATGCTGGGTGAACGATGACGGCGCCGTCGCACACAGCTTGCGCGCCAGACCACGCGGAATATGCACCCGCTCGCCCTTCACGTCCGCCCCCGCCGCGCGCCACAGATCCAGCGCCGCAGGGTTCTCCACGAAATTCACGCCGATCTCTTCCAGAACGGTTTCCGCGTTCCACTCGATGATCTGCAACGCCTCTTCGTTCAGGATCTCGAAATTCGGGATGTTGCGCGTGATGAACCGCGCGGTCTCCAGCGACACCGCCGTCCGCTCTGCCCGCCGCGCCGACCCGCCACCGCCGCGCGCCCTGCGCCCTGCCACTTCGTTCATCATCGCCTCCAACGCTTTTGCGATCCTTATGCCGCCAAACCGGTCGCTTTCCCGACTTGAAACCGCCGCTTGCCCGCCAAAAGCGACACCCCTTCCGCTTGAAAACGACAGCGCCTTGCTCTTTTCGAAAATACTCCACGGGGGTGCGGGGGTGTGAAACCCCCGCTTGCCACCGGTCGGCCCCTTGCGAAACGCCGCTTCAAAGGCTACGCGAGGCCATGACACATCACGACCGCCTCCTCATCATCGACTTCGGCTCCCAGGTGACGCAACTCATCGCGCGGCGCCTGCGCGAATTGAACGTCTACTGCGAAATCCACCCCTACAACCGGGTGGACGATGCCTTCCTTCAGGCCTTCGCACCGAAGGCGATCATCTTCTCGGGCGGCCCGGCGTCGGTCTTTGCCGACGGCGCGCCGATGCCACCGGCCTCGGCCTTTACCGCCGGCGTGCCGATCCTCGGCATCTGCTACGGCCAGCAGGTGATGATGCACTGCCTCGGCGGCAAGGTCGAACGCGGTCACGGCACCGCCGAGTTCGGCCGCGCCTATGTCACCCCGACCGATCTTACCCACCCGATCCTCGCCGGATGGTTCCCACCCGAAGACGGCCCCCTCGCCCGCGAACAGGTCTGGATGAGCCACGGCGACCATGTCTCTGAAATCGCTCCGGGTTTCTCGGTCTACGGCACCTCGCCGAACGCTCCTTTCGCGATCACCGCCGACCCTTCGCGCCACTTCTACGCCGTGCAGTTCCACCCTGAGGTGCACCATACCCCGAAGGGCGCGCAGCTTTACGAGAACTTCGTCCGTCTTGCCGGGTTCAAGGGCGACTGGACGATGGGCGCCTACCGCGAGGAGGCGATTGCCAAGATCCGCGCGCAGGTTGGCGACGCCAAGGTGATCTGCGGCCTGTCGGGCGGCGTCGACAGCTCCGTCGCCGCCGTCCTGATCCACGAGGCGATCGGCGACCAGCTCACGTGCGTCTTTGTCGACCACGGCCTTCTGCGCCTGGGGGAAGCCGAACAGGTCGTCACCATGTTCCGCGACACCTACAACATTCCGTTGATCCACGCCGACGAATCTGCCCTGTTCCTCGGCGCTCTGAGCGGCGTCTCGGACCCGGAGGTGAAGCGCAAGACCATCGGTCGCCTCTTCATCGACGTGTTCCAGAAACACGCGCACGCGGTCGGCGGCGCCACCTTCCTTGCGCAAGGCACCCTCTACCCCGATGTGATCGAAAGCGTCAGCTTTTCGGGGGGGCCCTCGGTCACCATCAAGTCGCACCACAACGTCGGTGGGTTGCCGGAAAAGATGGGCCTCAAGCTTGTCGAACCCCTGCGCGAGCTCTTCAAGGACGAGGTCCGCGCCTTGGGCCGCGAACTTGGCCTGCCCGAACCCTTCGTCAAGCGCCACCCCTTCCCCGGCCCCGGCCTTGCAATTCGCTGCCCGGGCGAGATCACCACCGAAAAGCTGGAAATCCTGCGCCGCGCCGATGCGGTCTACATCGACCAAATCCGCAAGCACGGGCTTTACGACGAAATCTGGCAAGCCTTCGCCGCAATCCTGCCGATGAAAACCGTGGGCGTGATGGGCGACGGTCGCACCTACGACTACGCTTTGGCCCTGCGTGCCGTCACGTCCGTCGATGGCATGACGGCAGACTACTACCCCTTTACCCACGACTTCCTTGGCGAAACCGCAACGCGGATCATTCAGGAAGTTCCTGGCATCAACCGCGTGTTCTACGACTGCACGTCGAAACCGCCCGGAACGATCGAACTGGAATAGCGACGCCCCTGGCCTGGCGAGGGGGGGAATCTGACGGCAGTCCGGGTCCGTGCGCCCAGCTCGACCTGTGCTGCCGTCGATTTGCGGGATTGACGCCATGCACCTGCGCCGTCTGTATGGCCCCGGGGGACACCGCACCATGCATGCCACACGCCTTCTCGCCACCGGCGACATTCGCACCGTCAACCTCCCCGTCCCCACCCCAGGCCCCGGCGAGGTTCTGGTGCGCGTCCTGGCCGCCGGCATCTGCGGCACCGACCGCCACCTCTTCAAAGGCGAATTTCCCTGCGCCCCGCCCGTCACCCTCGGCCACGAATTTTCCGGCGAGGTTGCAGTCACCGGTGACGGCGTCACCCTTGCCCTCGGCACCCGCATCGCCTGCGATCCGAACATCGCTTGCGGCGCCTGCGATGCCTGCCTGCGTGGCCGCGTCAACCTCTGTGCGCGCAACGTTGCCATCGGCATCCACCGCGACGGCGGCCTTGCCGAATACGCCGTGATCCCTGCTCACCGCGCACTGGCGGTTGGCGATCTTGACCCCCACCATGCCGCGTTTGCCGAACCCCTTGCCTGCACGCTCCACGGCCTCGACCTCGGCGCGCCGCGCCCCGGCGAACGGGTGCTGGTCATCGGCGGCGGGGTGATCGGGTTGCTGGCCGTGCAGCTTGCCGCCCGCGCCGGTGCCAACGTCACGCTGCTGACCCGCGACCCCGGCAAGCGCAACCTTGCGCAACGCATCGGCGCCCGCCAGACCGCCGGCACAGAGGGCGAAGCGCGCGCGCTGCTCGGCCCCGGGGCCGACCTTGTGGTTGAATGTGCCGGCGTGGCACAAACGGTCGAAATGGCTCCCCGCCTTGCCAATGCGGGCGGCCGGGTTGTGGTTCTGGGCGTCCTGCCGAAAGGGGAACAGGTCCGCATCGAACCCTTTGACCTTCTCGTTCGCGAAATCAGCCTGATCCACAGCTTCATCAACCCCTTTACCCAAGCCCGCGCGATCCAGCTTCTGCGCGACGGGCAGATTGACGTGGCCCCCCTAGTATCCCGCGTGATCCGCCTGTCCGAAGCCGCCCACGCCATCGCCAACCCGGCCCCGGCGGGCGAAGTGAAGGTGCTTGTCATCCCCGGCTGACTGGACAATCCGGCCCGGCCCGGCAAGGGTGCCGCCATGCCAACCGTCTTCCGCCCCCTCGCCGCCGTGTTCTGGATGTGCGGTGCGATCGCCGCCTTCACCGCGATGGCCGTCGCCACGCGCGAGATCAAGCAGACCCACGACACGTTCGAGATCCTCGCCTTCCGGTCCGCCATCGGCTTCGTCATCGTCTGCACCGTCGCCGCCGCGATGGGCCACCTGACCCGCGTCCGCACCGACCGGCTGCCCAGTCACCTCGTGCGCAACGTGTTCCACTTCACCGGCCAGTCTCTCTGGTTCTGGGCGATCACGATGATCCCGCTTGCCCAGGTTTTCGCGCTGGAGTTTACCTCGCCGATCTGGGTGATCCTGCTGTCGCCACTGGTGCTTGGCGAACGTCTCACCCGCCCCCGCCTGATCGCCGCCGGCCTTGGCTTTCTTGGCATCCTGATCGTCGCACGGCCCGATTTTGGCCACCTTGACCTTGGCGTCGTCGCCGCCATCGGGGCCGCCTTCTTCTTTGCCGCCACCACGCTGATGACCAAGGCCCTTACGCGGGGCGAGGCGATCGTCACAATCCTCTTCTGGCTGACCCTGATGCAAGCGGTATTCGGCACCGTGGCCATGCTGGCCGACGGGGCCTATACGCTTCCCACGCTGCAAACCCTGCCATGGCTGATCCTCATCGCCATCGCGGGCGTCACCGCGCACCTGTGCCTGACCTCGGCCCTGGCGCTGGCGCCGGCCAGCTTCGTCGTGCCGATCGATTTTGTCCGGCTGCCGATGATCGCCGCCATTGGCGCCGCGTTCTACGCCGAACCGGTGCAGGCCACGCTTTTCATCGGTGCCGCGCTGATCTTTCTTGGCAACTGGATCAACCTGCGCGGGGCGACACGGGCAACTCCGCCACAGGCGTGACTTCACGAAACCGTGACGCCGCGTCATTGATTGACCGATATTAGGCCAAAGCCTAGCCTCTTTCCTGGGGATATCTCAATTTCGGGATGAGACACATGAAACGCATACTCACCACGGCAGCCGCGCTGGCCGCCGCAGCCAGCGGGGCGCATGCCGGCGGGGTCGAGCGATCGTCCCAGTCGGTTGCGATCCTGTTCGAAGAAGGCCGCTACACAGAACTCAGCTTCGGTTCGTTTTCGCCTGACGTCAGCGGTACGGCCTTTGGCGCATCATCGGGCGATATGGCGCCCAGTTTCACGTCCTACAGCCTTGGCTACAAGATGGACGTGGGCGACAGGATGGACTTTGCCCTGGTCATCGACCAGCCGATCGGGGCCAATGTCGACTATCCCGCAGGCACATTCTATCCGCTGGCCGGGTCGACCGCAAAACTTACCTCTACCGCGATCACCGCCCTGTTGCGCTACCAGTTCGGTGGCAATGTCTCGGCCATCGGCGGCCTGCGCTATGAAACCGTCAAGGGCGTGGTGGCGTTGCCGGGCTACACACTGTCAACCAACAACGACAGCGAACTTGGCTATGTGGTTGGCATCGCGTGGGAAAAGCCGGAAATAGCGGCCCGCGTCGCGCTGACCTACAACTCGTCGATCACCCATTCGCTCGAAGCGCTGGAACTTGGCACCCTCGAAACCACCTTCGATACCGAAGTTCCGCAATCGGTGAACCTGGAATTCCAGACCGGCATCGCCAAGGATACGCTGCTGTTCGGCTCGATCCGTTGGGTGGACTGGTCGGTGTTCGACATTTCCCCGCCGATCTATACTTCCCGGCCGGGCAGCTTGCCGCTGGTTGCCTATCCGAAAGACCGCGTGACCTACAACCTCGGCATTGGCCGGCGCTTCAACGAAACCTGGTCGGGCGCAGTGCTCGCTTGGGTATGAGCCGTCGGATGGCGAACTGAGCGGCAACCTTGGTCCGACCGACGGCTACAAGAGCATCGGCCTCGCCGCGACCTATTCGCTCGACAACATGAAGATCACCGGCGGTGTTCGCTATGTCGACATTGGCGATACCACCACAAACATCCTGGGCGGCAACTTCACCGGCAATTCCGGCGTCGGCTTGGGCGTCAAGGTCGGCTACACGTTCTGACCTGCCCGCCAGACCCCGCCCCTCATCCGGGCGGGGTTTTTCGTTGTCCTTCCGCTGCCTCAAAGGTAACAGGGGGGCCGAAGGGGTGACGCGATGATCTATCAGACCGGCAAGGATTACCTGTCCGCACCGCGCAAGCGCGTGCTGCTTTTCGGCATGTCGGGCCTTGGCAAAACGTATCTTGCCAACATGCTGCGCGATCAGGGTCAGTCCGGCAAAGGCTGGTTCCACTACTCGGTCGATTACCGCATCGGCACGCGCTACATGAACGAATACATCGCCGACAACTTCAAGCGCGAGGCGATGAAGGTTCCGCTCTTGCGCGAGCTGCTGATGACGGACTCGGTCTACATCGCGTCGAACATCACCTTCAACAACCTCGCCCCCCTGTCCACCTACCTTGGCAAGCCCGGCGATCCGGCCAAGGGCGGCGTGCCATTTGCCGACTACATGAACCGGCAGGAACAGCACCGCCAGGCCGAGGTGGCCGCCATGCTCGATACCGCGCGCTTCATCGACCGCGCGCATGAGATCTATGGCTACCAGAACTTCGTCTGTGACACGTCCGGTTCGATCTGTGAGGTGGTCGATCCTGCTGATCCCGCCGATCCGGTGATGCGTCAACTGGCCGACACTCTGCTTCTGGTCTGGATCAAGGGGTCCGAGGATCACACGGCCGAACTTGTTCGTCGCTTTGACCGTGCGCCGAAGCCGATGTATTACCAGCCAGCATTTCTTCATGCGGCGTGGGAAGAATACCGCGCAACCCATTCCGTTACAGAAGAAAACTGTGATCCTGATGCCTTCGTGCGCTGGACCTACGCCCGCGCGCTGGCGCACCGTCAGCCGCGCTACGCCGCGATGGCCACATGGGGCGTGACGGTCACCGCCGAAGCGGTGGCCGCGGTGAAAGACCCCGCCGGGTTCGACGCGATGCTGGCCACCGCCATCGACGCCGCCCACTGACTGCCGCTGGAAAGGAAGCCCCCGATATGCCGATCACCCTGCCCGAGACCCTGCCCGCCTATGCCGTTCTGCGGAACGAGGGCGTCATGGTCATGTCGCCCGAACGGGCGGCGCGGCAGGATATCCGGCCGCTGAAGATCGGCCTGCTCAACCTGATGCCAAAGAAGATCCAGACGGAAAACCAGTTCGCCCGCCTGATCGGCGCCACGCCCCTGCAGATCGACCTGCACCTGATCCGCATGTCCGAACACCAGACGCGCAATACCGCCGCCGAACACATGGCAACCTTCTACCGCCCGTTCCAGAAGGTGAAGCGCGAGAAGTTTGACGGGCTGATCATCACAGGCGCCCCCATCGAACATCTGCCGTTCGAGGAGGTGACCTATTGGGACGAGTTGTGCGAGGTGATGGACTGGACCCAGACCAACGTCCAATCCACCTTCGGCGTTTGCTGGGGCGGGATGGCGATGATCAACCATTTCCACGGCGTGCAGAAACACATGCTGCCGGCCAAGGCGTTCGGCTGCTTCCGGCACCGCAACCTGTGCCCCACCTCACCCTACCTGCGCGGGTTTTCCGACGATTTCGTGATCCCCGTCTCCCGATGGACCGAAATGCGCCAGGCCGAAATCGACGCCGCCGCCGGTCTGAAGACCCTGCTTGGCTCCGACGAGGTCGGCCCCTGTCTGGTCGAAGATGCCGCCCACCGCGCGCTCTACATCTTCAACCACTTTGAATACGACAGCGACACGCTGAAACAGGAATACGACCGCGACATCGCCCACGGCACCCCGATCAACGTGCCTTTGAACTACTATCCCGATGACAACCCCGCGATGCCGCCCCTGAACCGGTGGAGAAGTCACGCCCACCTTCTATATGGCAACTGGATCAACGAGATTTACCAGTCCACGCCCTATGACCCTGCCGAAATTGGCCTCTAGCGCCCTTCTGATCCTTGTCCTGATTGCGGCACTGACGCATTGGCGCGCCAGCGCACGCGAAGCCACGGCCAACGCCGATTTTCCGCCCGACGGCCAGTTCGTCACGATCGAAGGCCGCCGCATCCACTACGTGATGCGCGGCAGCGGCCCGGACCTTGTGCTGATCCACGGCGCCAGCGGGTCGCTGCGCGACTTCACCTTCGGCCTCGTTGACCGTCTGGCGCAGGAATACCGCGTCATCGCCTTCGATCGCCCCGGCCTTGGTCACTCCGACCCGATCCCGGATACCAGCCTTGCCGCCCAGGCCCGCGTCCTGAAAGCCGCCGCAACCGCGCTTGGCGCGCCACGTCCCATCGTCCTTGGCCAATCCTACGGTGGCTCCGTCGCGCTTGCCTGGGCGCTTTCCGGCGGGCCGCAGGCGCTGGTCCTCGTCAGCGCGCCAAGCCTGCCCTGGCCCGGAAAGCTTGACCCGTGGTACCGCGCCACCGCCAGCCTTCCCGGCCAGATGATCCTTGTCCCCCTCGCCTCGGCCTTCGTGCCGCAGTCCTACGTCACCAACGCGGTCAATGCCGTCTTTGCACCGGACCCGGTGCCCTCCGGCTATGACGCCTGGCTTGGCACGGAACTCACGCTCCGCCGCGCCTCGCTTGCCACCAACGCGGCCCAGGTGAACGCGCTTCGCGACGAGCTGGTGGCGATGGAACCGCGCTACGCCTCGCTTACACTTCCGATCGAGCTGATCCACGGCACCGAAGACACCATCGTGCCGCTTGCCATCCACTCCGGCCCCCTCGCCATGCGTCTGCCCAATGCCCGCCTGACCACCATCCCCGGCGCCGGCCACATGCCGCACCACGCCCATGCCGATGTCGTCATCGCCGCCATCGCACGGGCCGCATTGCGCTGACGCGCCCAATCGCCATACTGGCCAAAAACCCGGAGGAACCCATGGATCTGCCCTTCGACGGCGCCATCAGCCGCTACTTCCGCGAAGGCGCGCCCGCCGCCATCCGCAAGGCCATCGAAAAGGCCGGCAAGGATGACATCCTGACCAAGTCCTATCCCTACCGGGAAGAGATAAAGGGCAAGGATTACGACCGGCACATGGAAGGCCTGCAAATCCAGCTCGCCCGCCTGCAAGCCGACGTAAAGGCCACCGGCAAGCGCATCGTGATGGTGTTCGAAGGTCGCGACGCCGCAGGCAAGGGCGGCACCATCGAAGCGATGCGCGCCAACATGAACCCCCGCGTCGCCGCCATCGTGGCCTTGTCCAAACCCTCTGACCGCGAGGCCGCGCAATGGTATTTCCAGCGCTACGTTGACTGGCTTCCCGCCAAGGGCGAAATGGCCCTCTTTGATCGCAGCTGGTACAACCGCGCGATGATCGAGCACGTGTTCGGCTTTTGCAAACCCGACGAACGCGCGAAGTTCTTCCGCCAACTGCCTGATTTTGAAAACATGCTGGTCGACGAAGGCATCGTCGTCATCAAGTTCTGGCTCGAGGTCGGGCGCGCCGAGCAGCTTCGCCGCTTCCTTGCCCGCGAGGCCGACCCCCTGAAGCAATGGAAACTGTCGTCGATTGATGTCGACGGCCTGCCGAAATGGGACGACTACTCCGCCGCCATCGACGAGACGATGAAGAAAAGCCATTTCAAGAACGCGCCGTGGACCGTGATCCTGTCGGATGACAAGAAACGCGCCCGCATCGCCGCGATCCAGACGCTGCTGCACCAGATCGACTATGTCGGCAAGGACAAGGACGTGATCGGCAAGATCGACAGCGCGATCTGCGGCGGCCCCGAGATCCGGTCGCACGAGGGATGAAGCGCGGCTACCACCACGGCAATCTCCGTCAGGCACTGGTCGAGGCGGCGCTGGCCCTGATTGCCGAAAAAGGCCCGCAAGGCTTCACCTTGACCGAGGCCGCGAAAGCCGCCGATGTGACCCCCGCCGCCGTCTATCGCCACTTCGCCGGCCGCGACGACCTTCTGGCCGAGGTCGCGCGCCAAGGCTATGACATCTTTGCAGCGCTGATGGAGTTTGCCTACAACAACGGCCAACCCACTGCCCTGGCCGCGTTCGAAGCTACGGGCCGCGCCTATCTGGCCTTTGCCCGCAAGTATCCCGGCCACTATCAGGCGATGTTCGAAAGCGGCCTCAGCCCTGCCGACCACCCCGATCTCGCCCTCGTTGCGGCCAAGGCGCGGCAGGTTCTGGAACGCGCCGCCGAAAGCCTGTCGCAGCACATGCCTGCCGACAAACGCCCGCCTGCGATCATGTTTTCCTCGCATATCTGGGCGCTCAGCCACGGCGTGGTGGAACTGTTCATGCGCGGCGACCGCCAGAACGCGCCCTTCCCGCCCGAAGACCTGCTCGAGGCCGGGATCGGCATCTACCTGCGCGGCCTTGGGCTCTTGCCCGCCGACCGTTAGCGGAACAGCACCAGCGCCGACGGGCTCCACGCCACGCGCACTTTGGTCCCAACCTCCAGCACTGGCCGCCCCGGCACGTTGCGCATCGACAGGCGCACTTCCACGTCCGTGCCGCCCAGATAGACGTCGTAATAGGTCATGTCGCCAAAGTAGATCACCTCGTCGATCACACCGTCCGTCTCCCGTTCGGCGGCCTTTTGGTCATCATACAGCAGCGTCAGCGTCTCGGGACGCATTCCAACAACCGGGCTTTCGCCCCGGACGGGTGGCGCAAGCGAGGCGTCCAGCGACACGCGGCCCAGGCCCTTGGCCTCGATCTCGACCTTGTCACCACTTTCCGAAAGCACCGTCACCGGGATGAAGTTCATCGTGCCGATGAAATCCGCGACCTTCTTCGAATTCGGCCGGCGGTACAGCGTCTCGGGGTCGGCCAGTTGTGCGATCTCGCCCTCGAACATCACCGCCACCCGGTCCGACATGACCAGCGCCTCTTCCTGGTCATGCGTCACCAGAATGAAGGTGATGCCCACCTGCCGTTGCAGCTTGATCAGTTCCACCTGCATATGCTCGCGCATCTTCTTGTCCAACGCCGACAAGGGTTCGTCCAGCAGCAGGACCTTCGGCTTCAGGATCAGCGCCCGCGCCAACGCCACTCGCTGCCGCTGCCCGCCCGACAGCGCATGCGCCGCCCGCGCGCCAAAGCCGCGCAGACCGACCATGTCCAGCGCCTCTTCCACCGCGCGGGCCTTGTCGGCCTTGGATCGCGGATCACGGCGCAAGCCGAATCCCACGTTTTCGGCCACCGACATGTGCGGAAAGATCGCGTAAGACTGGAAGACCATATTCGTCGGCCGCGCGTTGGGCGCGACATCCGCCATGTCCTTGCCGTCAATCATGATCACACCCGAGGAAATGTCCTCGAACCCCGCGATGGTGCGCAAAAGCGTGGTCTTGCCACAGCCCGACGGCCCCAGCAGCGAAAAGAATTCCCCCGCCCGGATCGTGCCGTTGATCCCCCTCAGCGCGTGGTAATCGCCATAATACTTATGGACGTCGCGGAACTCGATCATCGTCTTTTCGGTAATCGTCACAGGAAGCCTCCGGTATCCTTGCCACCGGTCTTCGCGATGCCGCGACGGCGGAAATATTCAGCAATGGCCAGCATGCAGATCGAGAACAGCACCAGAAGCGTCCCCAGGGCCAGCATCGACGGCACTCGCGCGGGGAATCGGAACTGGCCGAAGATATAGACCGACAGGATCGGCTGCCCCGATCCAAGGAAGTTCGAGATGATGAATTCGTCGATCGAGATGGTGAAGGTAATCAGGAACGACGACAGTATCCCCGGCATCACCAAGGGCAGCACGATCAGCCGGAACGTGCTCCACTGCGTCTCGCCCAGATCCAGCGACGCCTCTTCCAGCGACCGGTCCAGCGACTGGAACGCCGAGGTCAGGATCGCCACCGCGAACGGCATGCAGATCAGCACGTGGCCAAGGATGATGGTAAAGATCGACAGCGGTATCCCGATCGACAGCAGCACCACCAACAGCGCCATCGCCACGATCATTTCCGGCAGCACCAGCGGCACCATGATCAGCCCAAGTGCGGCAGGCTTGCCCGGCCAGCGATACCGCACCGTCGCCCGGGCAGCAAAGACGCCGAACACGGTCGCCAGCGTCGCAGTTGACAGGGCGATGGTAAGGCTGTTCAGAAGCGCGGTCTTTAACTGCGCATCCTCGAACATCTCGCCGAACCACTTGGTCGTGAAGCCGTTCAGGGGAAACGCGACGATCCGGCCATCGTTGAACGCAAAGAGCGGCAGGATGATGATCGGGCCGTACAAAAACAGCAGATACACGATCGCATACCCGCCAAGGAAGGGCGCCTTTTTCATTTCTGCCCCCCAAGGAATCTCCGGTTCAACAGCACAAAGACAAGGCTCACCATCCCCACGATGAACATCGCCGCCACCGCAATCGCCGACCCTTGGGCCTGATCACGGATCTTCAGCATCTGGCTTTCGATGAGGTTGGCGATCAACGGCACCTTGCCGCCCCCGATCAACTCAGGCGTCACATAATCGCCCACCGTCGGGATGAACACGATCAGCACCGCCGCAATCACCCCCGGCATGGTCAGAGGCAGCGTCACCCGGATGAACGTCATCAACTTGCTCTCGCCCAGATCCTGCCCGGCCTCCAGCAGGCTGCGATCCACCTTCTCCAGGCTGACAAAGATCGGCAGCACCGCAAACGGCGCGTAAGCGTGGCTCAGCGTGATGATCATCGACAGCATCCCGTTCGACAGGATGTTCAACGGCTCGTTGATCACCCCGATGCTGATCAGCGCGCTGTCGACGATGCCTTCATACCCAAGGATCGTGCGCCACAGCGCGACGCGGATCACATAACTTGTCCAGAACGGGATGGTGATCAGAAAAAGCCACAGCGCCTTTTTCGAAGGCGAGACGTGAAAGCTTACGAAATAGGCAATCGGATAGGCCAGCACCACGGTCACGAACGTCACCGCCAGCGACACATACAGCGACCGCAGCATCACCGACTGGTAGATCGGCTTTTGAAACAGCTCGGCAAAGTTCGACAACGTGAACGGCAGGCCAATCTCGCCCCGACCGCCAGTCAGCACCGAATAGATCAGCACCGTCGCCAGCGGTGCTGCCAGCAAAAGCAATGCATAAATCGCCGGTGGCGAAATCAAAAGCCAGCCGGTCCGGGCCTCTTTTCCCTGAGAACTTGCCATGTCGTCCCCTGTCGCCCGTGCGGCTTGCCGCGCACCATTTGATCAAATCTAGCCCGGTTGTTCGCGTCAAGGCAAGGGGGCGCGCGCGGGGCTGCGAAATCAAACGAAATCAGCGGCAGCCGCCGATGCCGCCGCCGCAAGCCGGACCCTGCCCGCGAAACGCTTCAGCCGGCAACGCGCTCGATCGCGATTGCCCGCTTTTTCAGCTCGTCATAAAGGGTCGGCACCACACGCAGGCTGCCAACGGCCACCCGCAGCGCATCCGAGATCCGGGCTTCCGACGGGGTATCGCCGGCCACGCGCCAGACCATGCGCCGCGTCACGCCATCATCGTACACGATCTCGGTTCCGCCTGCGCGCGTCTTGCGCCAACCAAGAAAATCCGCGCCGCCATGCGGCGCGTGAAAGGTAGACTGGTGTCCCATTTTCGGGCTCTCTTTGTTTTTCTGCTCTGACCGAAACTTGAGCCATCGCCGGCCATTCGGTCAACCATCCGGGCCGGAAATTTCCTGCAACCGAGTCCTATCTGCCACAGTCAGGATTCCCGCCTGTCACACCGAAAGGTCGGAAGGCGGGTTGGCCAGCAGATCGGCCAACGTCCGCAGCGCCCGCTCGAACGCGTCGCGTGGCAAGCTGCCGGAGATCGCGATCCGCACCGCGCTTGGCGCGCGTCCGTTGATCAGTGCGTATTCGTCCGCCGATCGCACCAGAACACCCCGCGCCTCGGCCATGCGAGTGAATGTCGATGCCCGCCACCCCATCGGCAGGCGCAGCCAGACGAACGGCACCCCCGGTTGCCAATCAAGGTCGAACGCCCCGATGTGGTTCACCAGAATCTGCAACCGCTCGGCAAACTCCGCCTGGACCTTGCGCTTGATCGCGGCGGCCGCACCAGATTGGAACAGATGCAAGCACAGGTCCGCCACCGGGCGCGACAGCGCAAAGAACCCGTGCTGCGCCGTCAGGCGCCCCGCCTCGCCCATCCCCGCCGGGCAGATCACATAGCCAAACCGCAAGGCCGCCGAAATGGTCTTGGACAGGCTGCCGACCAGCCAGACCCGCTCCGGTGCCAGCGCACGCAGACTTGGAATGTCGCTTTCCGCAACCGAATAGCAATCGTCCTCCAGCACCTGCAGGTCATAGCGCCGCGCGATCTCGGCGATCTTCTGGCGCCGTTCCACCGGCATCCGCCCGGTTGTCGGGTTCTGGGCCTCCGATGTCAGGCACAAGACCTGTGCGCCATGCCGCCGGCAGGCCGCCTCCAGCGCCTCGGGCACAATGCCCTGCTCGTCGATCTCCACCGGCACCACTTCGGCCCGCGCCGCCCGTGCTGCATAGCGAAAGCCGGGATAGGCCAACTCCTCGATCAGCACGACGGGCCGCTCACCGCGCAGGCAGCAATCAAAGATCAGGTGAATCGCGTTCTGACCGCCATGCGTCAGCGCCACATCCTGTGGCCCGATCGGCCCCAAAAGCCGGTCGCCCATCCAGCCGACGATCTCGGTGCGCAACTCTGCCTCGCCGCCCTGGCTGGTATAATCCAGCCAGCCCTGCCCGGTCGTCTCGGCCATCGCCAGAAGTGCGGCCCGGAACGCCTCGCGCTGGCCCACCTCGGCCACCTGCGGCGGTCGCAGGTCGACAAGGCCGGTGGTGCCGCCCGTCAACCGCTCGGTATACAGCGCCTGCGTCGGCCCCAAGCGCGGTGCCTGCGCCGCCACAAAGGTGCCGCGCCCCACGGTTGCCGCCAGCAGCCCTTCCTGCGTCGCAAGCTGGTAGGCCCGCGCCACCGTCCCCGGCGTCAGATGCAAGCGCCACGCCAGATCCCTGACCGTCGGCAGTTGCGCGTTGGGCGGCAGGTCGCCGGTCCGGATCGCCTCACGCAAGGCGCGGCTCAGGCTCAGGTACTTCGGTCCGGGAAATTGACTCAGATCCGGCGCCCAATTTGTATCAGTCACAATAAACCTCTGGCGCTTGTCTATCCGGAATTGATACAAGTTATCTATAGAATATCCGTGATTGTATCAACACAAAAGAAAGACGTAACGATGTCCCGCGCAACCACACTCGCCCGCGCCACGACCACCGCTCCCGGCCTGCTCCGCACGCTCCGCGATGCGCTGGTCACCTGGTCTGTCCGCCGTCGCGAACGCGCGATGCTCGCCCGTCTGGACGCACATCTGCTGCGCGACATCGGCCTTGACGCCGAACGAGTGGCCGAAGAATGCAGCAAGCCCGGATGGCGCGCCTGACACTCTCCCAAATTCCCCTGACTGGGCCGGGCAACCGGCCCTATTTTTTTGCCCTGCGCCACCCCAAACGAAAAAGGCCCGCCGAAGCGGGCCTTTTCCATAAGCGATCGAAACTCAGCGCTTCGAGAACTGGAACGACTTGCGGGCCTTGGCCTTGCCGTATTTCTTCCGTTCCACGACGCGGCTGTCGCGGGTCAGGAAGCCTGCCGCTTTCAGCGCACCGCGCAGCGCGGGCTCATACAGTTGCAGCGCCTTGGAAATCCCGTGCTTGACCGCACCGGCCTGGCCCGAAAGCCCGCCACCGGCGACCGTGGCCATCACGTCGAACTGGCCTTCCACGTTGGCAATGGTGAACGGCTGGCGCAGGATCATCTGCAGCACCGGACGGGCGAAGTAAGCCGCCATTTCCTTGCCGTTCACAACGACCTTGCCAGAGCCCGGCTTGATCCAGACGCGGGCGACGGCGTTCTTGCGCTTGCCCGTCGCGTAGGACCGGCCCAGCTTGTCACGCACGGCCACACGAGGGGCGGCCACTACGGCAGGTGCTGCCGTTTCAACGGCCGACTTCAGGTCGTCGAGGGTTTTGATATCGGCCATGCTCATGCGCTCCGGGTGTTCTTCGGGTTCAGCGCCGCGACGTCGAGGACGGTCGGCTGCTGCGCTTCATGCGGATGGGCCGCACCGGCGTAGACACGCAGGTTGGTCATCTGCACGCGGCCCAGACGGTTGCGGGTGATCATCCGCTCGACGGCCTTTTCCACCACACGCTCGGGGTGGTTGCCTTCCAGCACCTGCCGCGCGGTGCGCTGCTTGATGCCGCCCGGATGGCCGGTGTGCCAGTAATAGACCTTGTCGTTGCGCTTGTTGCCGGTCATCTGCACCTTGTCGGCGTTGATGACGATGACATTGTCACCCATGTCCATGTGGGGGGTGAAGGTCGGCTTGTTCTTGCCGCGCAGGATATTGGCGACGATCGTGGCGAGGCGGCCCAGAACGATGCCTTCGGCGTCGATCAGGATCCACTTCTTCTCGATGTCGGCCGGAGTAGCCGTGAACGTTTTCATGCAGAGTGTCCCATGAGGATGACGGGGCACGCGCCCCAAAACTCGGATGACGGCTTATCCGCGAAACCGCCCCACAGGTCAAGGCCGCAAATCCACATAAAACCACGCAAAAACAACAGCTTCCGCAAACGGTATCATTTTACCCCAAACATCAGCGCAGTTTTGGCGGCTGATCGGGCCGCATCCCCGGCGCGCCGGGCGGCTCTGGCACCTCCGGCTCCGGCAGATCGAACCGCAGGCCCACCCGCGACATCGCGGCCACCCCCGGCTCGCCCGTGCGCAGGAACGCCACGTCCAGCTCCCCCGCCTCCACGCCTGAAAACACCAGCGCCTCCCCGACCGCCCGCGCCAGCGCCTCCTCCGCCCCCGGCGCCGCGTCCAGAAACGCCAGCAGATGCCCGCGCCGCCCGCCTGCATAGCTCACACCCGCCAGCACCGCACCAGACGCCAGCCCCGCCGCCTTGGCCAGCTTTGCATCCAGCCCCGTCAGCAGCACCTCCGGCAACCCTTTCGGTGCATGAAACGCCTCCGGTGTCCCCTCTGCCGCCTCGCGGCCCCGTCTCCAGCGCCATCGCCAGCCAGTCCAGCGCCTCGGCGGGCAGCAGCATCGACGACGGCGCCACGCCAAGGTTGACCCCCAGCCCGATCCCCTGCCCCTTCAGCATCCCCGCGATCACCCGCCCCGGCAGCGCCGCATAAGGCGCAATGCCACCGGTAAAGCTCGCCAGCCGCTCCTCCCGGTCAAAGACCAGCACCACCGGCCCGCCTTCAAGGTTGAACACCCGCGGCTCCACCTGCCCGCCCGAAACCTCGCGCTCCAAAAGCACGATCATCTCGCCATCCGCCAACCGCTCATAGAACCGCAGCCGCAGCGCGTCGTTTTCGGGGTCGGCCGACACGGCGGCATGGGCCGCATCCAGCAAGGTCACAACGTCAGCCATCCATCACCTCCCGCACCGCCCGGCGCAACTCCGGCACCAGCTCTGCCTCGAACCACGCGTGCCGCTTCAGCCACCCGGTATTGCGCCAAGACGGATGCGGCAAGGGAAACACGCCGCGCGCGGCAAACCCGCGCCAATCCGCCACGGCTGCCGCCACATCGCGCGCGCCCAGATGCCAGCGGATCGCGGCCCCGCCCACCGCCAAGACCAGCCGCACCTCGGGCAAGCCTGCCATCACCCGCCCCCGCCACGTCGCGGCGCACACAGGTGGCGGCGGCAGGTCCGCCGCTTTTGCATCATGGCCGGGAAAGCAGAACGCCATCGGCACCACCGCCACGCGGCCAAGGTCATAAAACTCGGCCTCGCTCACTCCCATCCAGGCGCGCAACCGCTCGCCCGACCGGTCGGTAAAAGGCCGCCCGCTCTTCTGCACCCGTGCCCCCGGCGCCTGCCCCGCGATCAAAAGCCGTGCTCCCGGCTGAAACCACGCCACCGGCCTTGGCTTATGCGCGGTCGCCGTCGCGGCGAACCGCGCCGCGCACAGACGGCACGCCCGGATCTCGTTTACAATCTCCATTCCCCAAGGATCGCCGCCCCCGCGCGCCACCGCAACCCCACCCATTGCGACACGCGCGCAATAAGGTCTAATGCCGCGCATGACTTCCCCTTTGCCAAGTATCCCACGGGAGGTCCGGAGGGTGTGAAACCCTCCGGCCGCCTGCTCCACGCTCGACGCCAACCGACGGACCCCACCCATGTACCGCGTCTCGCCCTTCGTCAGCACCTTCGCCACGGCGCTTCTTGGCGGCGCGCTGAGCGCCACGGTCTGGGTCAACCTCGCCCCGGCCAGCTATTACGACGCGATCGAGTTCCGGCTTCTCGACATCGACCTGCCGCATGGGTTGGCCGCGCTGCCGGTCAGCCTGACGCCGTTCCTTCTGGTCTCGCATGTGCTGATGCCGCTCTTTCTCGCCTTCATCGGCAAAGAGCTGTGGGAGGCGCTGGTCCTCGAACGCGGCGCCCTGCGCGCGGGCCAATCGCTCCTGCCCCTGGGCCTCAGCCTCGGGGGGCTGGCGGGGGCTGCCCTGATGTGGCTCGGCGTCGGAACCCTGATCGAGACGGCCGAGGAATCCAGCTTCGGCACCGGCTGGACCGTTCCCCTCGCCAGCGACGTCACGCTTGCCTACCTGATCGGGCGGCGGGCCTTCGGGCCGGGTCACCCGGCGCTGCACCTCCTCCTGCTTCTGACCATCGCCGCCGACATCGCGGCCCTCGTCGTTGTCGGGCTCACGCAGCCCGACGTCTCGCCACGCCTTTTCTGGCTGGCGCTGCCGTTGGCCGCCTCGGTCGGCGTCTGGGCGCTCTACGGTCGCCGCCCGCCGCCTGACGCGGGCGAACGCCGGCGCCGCGCCACGCTCCTGCTCTGGCCCTACGCGCTTGCGGGGCTTCTGTCCTGGATCGGGGTTGCGGCTTCCGGCCTTCCGCCCGCCCTTGGCCTTCTGCCGGTGATCCCCGCCATCGCCCATGCCGACCGTACCTTCGGCCTCTTCGCCGAGGCCGAGGCCTACCTCCGTGATCCGCTGAACCGGCTCGCGCAGGGGTTGGTGCGCCCGATGACCGGCGTTCTCTTCGCTTTCGGTCTTACCCGCGGCGGCGTCGACCTGCACGCCTTCGCACCCACCACCGTGACGCTCCTCGCCTCGGTCTGGATCGGTCGCCCGCTGGGCATGCTGATCGGTGGCGTGGGTCTGGCCTTTGCGCTGCGCCTGCGTCTGCCTGATGGGGTGGGCCTGCGCGATCTGATCATCATCGCGGTCATCATGGCCATGGGCTTCACCGTGCCGATCCTGACGCTCGATCTCGCACTTCCCGGTGGCGCGATGCAGGAAGCCGCCCGCCTTGGACTTGCCATCAGCCTTCTTGCCGGCCCGGCCGCGATCCTTCTTGCCCGCCGCCTGCGCCCCACCGATGCGCGGATGCCACCGGGGTGATCCAAACGCCCCACCCTGCTCGCGTCGCTTCCAAGATCAGAGACGGGATGTTAACGATATGGGACTAGCACCGGGTCGGGGCATCACCTGTCGCGGTGGCGCAAGGGACAGAGATGATCGAGTTTCAGGGTGTGTCGAAATCCTTCTGGACTGGAACGCAGCGCAAGGTGATCCTTGATCGCGCCTCCTTTCGGGTTGAGCTTGGCAATTCGCTCGGCATCCTTGCCCCGAACGGCGCGGGCAAGACCACGCTGATCAACATGATGGCCGGGCTCGAAAAACCCGACGAAGGCCGCATCCTCAAGACCTCGCGCGTGTCGTTCCCGCTCGGTTTCATGGGCGGGGTCAACAGCAAGCACACCGCACATGAAAACTGCCGCTATATCGCGCGGCTCTACGGCCTCGACCCCGACTATGTCGAAAGTTTCTGCCGTTGGGTCT
This sequence comes from uncultured Alphaproteobacteria bacterium, assembly GCA_963822435.1. Lineage (GTDB taxonomy): Bacteria > Pseudomonadota > Alphaproteobacteria > Rhodobacterales > Rhodobacteraceae > JAUYQR01. The sequence goes on along the minus strand of CAWGHN010000004.1, from coordinate 537,574 downwards.
GCGGCCTTGGCGAGTATTTCGAAATGCCGCTCGCCACCTATTCCTCCGGCATGCGGGCGCGGTTTTCCTTCGCGCTCCTGCTCTCGATCGAATTCGACATCTATCTGATCGACGAAGGCATGCCCGCCACCTCGGATGCCGAATTCAACCGCAAGGCCGGCAACATCCTGAAGGAGCGGTTGCAAAACGCCACCGTCGTCATCGTCTCGCACCAGGCCCAGACGCTCGAGAAATTCTGCCGCAGCGCCGCCGTCCTGAAGAACGGCCGCCTGCACCAGTTCGAAACCCTAGAAGAAGCGAAGCGCCTCTATGACTACCAAACCTAAGGCCAGCCGCTTTCACATCCGCCGCACCGATCCGGTGCCGCCGCCGCGCGCGCCGCAGGTGACGGGCGAGATGCTGTTTGACAACCACCAGGACGGCTTTGGCGACACCGTGTTCCCGACCGCCGCGCCGCGCGCGGTTCCCGCCGCCCAGACCGGGGCCGTGTCAGTGACCAAGGTGCCCCGCGTCGATCCGGAGGTGGAGGCCACGCTTGCCGCCATCGCCGCCGAAGGGCTGACCGGGCGCCAGTTGCGCACCGCCCGGCGCATGGCGCAAAGCCAGAACCTGCAACCGCTGTCCGATCTTGATGCTGTCCGCCTGTTGCGCGCCACCGGGATCGACCCGTTCAAACGCGCCTCGATGCTGGACATGATCAAGCCGAAGGTCGCCACGCCGCCTCCGACCGCCGCCAACGACACCGCCCCGAACCCCGCCCCGAATCCGGCCCCGAATCCGGCCGGCAGCCGTGCGCTGACCGCCCTGCCCGGTGACGGCGTGCGCCTGCCGCAGAACGTGCAGCCGATCCGCCTGCCCACCCCCGACCAGCGGGCCGAGGTCAACCAGGCCGCCGAAATCCTGCGCATGCAGCAGGAAATTGCCCGCCGCCGCCGCCGCAAACTGGCGCTTCTTTGCGCGCGGATGTTCGTCTTCGTGTTATTGCCCACCATCGTCGCCGGCTGGTATTACTTCCGCGTTGCCACGCCGCTTTACGCAACGAAGTCGGAATTCGTGATCCAGCAGGCCGGTCCCGCAGCCGCCGCCGGGTTCAGCAGCCTGTTTTCCGGCACCGCTCTTGCCACGTCGCAGGACAGCATCGCCGTGCAGGGCTATCTTCAATCGCGCGACGCGATGCTGCGGCTCGATTCCGACGTGGGCTTCAAGGATCATTTCAAATCCGCCACAATCGACCCGCTGCAACGTCTCGCCGCGGATGCCACGACCGAGGCCGCCTACAAGGTCTACAAGAAATTCGTCAAGATCGCCTACGACCCGACCGAAGGCATCATCAAGATGGAGGTGGTCGCCGCCGATCCGGCGATAGCAGCCGCGTGGTCCAGCCAGCTCATTTCCTATGCCGAAGAACAGGTCGACCACCTGACCCAGCGCCTGCGCGAAGACCAGATGCGCGACGCGCTCAAAAGCTACGGGACAGCGGAACAGGAACTGCAGCAATCGCAGATGAACCTCATCGCGTTGCAGGAAAAATTCAAGATGCTGTCCTCGGCCACCGAAGTGGCGATGATCACCGGCCAGATCAGCACGCTCGAAGGCCAAGTGATGCAAGACCGCCTTGCGCTGGCGCAGATGGAATCCAACGCCTCGCCCAACCAGGCGCGGATGGACCCGCTGAAACGCCGTGTCGCCACGCTCGAAGCGCAGATCGCCGATCTGCGCGCCCAGATGACCGAAGGCAGCGCCGAAACCGAAAGCCTCGCTCGCGTGCAGGGCGAACTTCTGGTGGCCGAAGCCGACGTCAAGACCCGCCAGATGATCCTCGCTCAGTCGCTGACCGCGATGGAGGTGTCGCGCACCGAGGCCAACCGGCAGGTGCGCTATCTGTCGCTGTCGGTCAGCCCCACCGTCACCGACGAACCGGCCTACCCCCGCGCCTTCGAGAATACGCTCGTCACGATGTTGATCATGCTTGGCATTTACCTCATGGTCTCGATGACCGCCGCGATCCTGCGGGAACAGGTTTCTGCGTGAGGACACCATGACTGATGTAAAGATCGGCACGCTGACGGTCGGCAACGACCGTCCGCTTCTGGTGATTGCCGGGCCATGCCAGCTTGAAAGCCTCGACCACGCCCAGATGATCGCGGGCCGGATGGCCGAGGCGTGCAAGGCCGCGGGCGCGCAGTTCGTGTTCAAGGCCAGCTATGACAAGGCGAACCGCACCTCGCTCACAGGCCGCCGCGGCCTCGGGATGGAGGCGGGGCTCAAGGTTCTCGCCGCGATCCGCGCAATGGGGATGCCGGTTCTGACGGATATCCACGATGCCGCCCAGGCGCGCGAGGCGGCCACTGTCGTCGACGTGATCCAGATCCCCGCGTTCCTGTGCCGCCAGACCGATCTTCTGCTGACCGCAGGCGAAACCGGCGCGGTGGTCAACATCAAGAAGGGTCAGTTCCTTGCGCCGTGGGATATGGCCAACGTCGCCGAAAAGGTCGCGTCCACGGGCAATTCGAAAATTCTGCTCACCGAACGCGGTGCCAGCTTCGGCTACAACACCCTTGTGGCCGACATGCGCTCGCTGCCGATCATGGCGCGGACCGGTTATCCCGTCATCATGGATGCCACCCATTCCGTGCAGCAACCCGGCGGGCAGGGCAATGCCTCGGGCGGGCAGCGCGAATTTGCACCCGTGATGGCGCGCTGCGCCGTGTCGGTCGGGATCGCCGGCGTCTTTATCGAAACCCACGAGGCGCCCGACACCGCACCTTCCGACGGCCCGAACATGATCCCGCTTGACCAGATGCCGGCACTGGTGGCCAGCCTGATGGCCTTCGACCGGCTCGCCAAGGCAGATCCCCTGCGCGTCTGAGGGAACCCCTGACCGCCCGCGCCGTTGGTCCCGCGTGCCGCAAACCGAGGTCGTGATGCCCGCCCCAAAAGCCACCATTTGCCTCTGGTTCGACACCGAAGCCGAAGCGGCTGCCCGTTTCTATGCCGCGACCTTCCCCGACAGCGCGGTCCACGCCGTCCACCGCGCGCCGGGTGATTATCCCTCGGGCAAGGCCGGCGATGTGCTGACCGTTGAATTCTCCGTCGCGGGCATTCCCTGCCTTGGCCTGAACGGCGGCCCGGTGTTTCCGCAGTCCGAGGCGTTTTCGTTCCAGATCGCCACCGACGATCAGGCCGAAACCGACCGCCTCTGGAACGCCATCGTCACCAACGGCGGGCGCGAAAGCGATTGCGGCTGGTGCAAGGATCGCTGGGGCCTGTCGTGGCAGATCACGCCGCGCACCCTGACCGACGCCCTCGCCGCCGGTGGCGACGAGGCGAAACGCGCGTTCGCGGCGATGATGACCATGCAAAAGATCGACGTCGCCGCAATCGACGCGGCACGCAGGGGTTAAGGCGCGGTTAACGCCACCTTCAACGTATTGGTATCATTCGGATACCACACATGTCCCACCGTGGGACACGCTTCACACCACCTGTCCCGCAGCCCAGCCCGACGACCATGCCCACTGGAAATTATAGCCTCCCAGCCAGCCGGTCACGTCCACCACCTCGCCCACGAAGTAAAGCCCCGGCACCGCCTTCGCCGCCATCGTCCGCCCATCCAGCGCGTCGGTATCCACCCCGCCCAGCGTCACCTCCGCCGTCCGGTACCCCTCCGACCCGACCGGTACCAACCGCCAGTCGCTGACCAGCGCGGCAACCCGCTCAAGGCGCGCCCCCGGCACCTCCGCCAACGGCCCGGTCACTCCCGACACCTCCTCCAGGTGCCGCGCCAACCGCTCCGGCACAACCCGCCCCAGCACCGAGCGCAACCCCCCCCGCCCCGCCGCCGCCTTCGCCGCCCGCAACTCCGCCGCCATGTCCCGTCCCGGCGCGAGGTTCACCGAAATCGCCTCTCCCTCACGCCAGTAGCTTGAGATTTGCAGCACCGCCGGCCCCGACAGCCCCCGGTGCGTGAACAACACCGCCTCGTTGAACCCCTGCCGCCCGCACGCCACCCGCGCCTCGACCGCCACCCCGGCCAAGGGCTGCATCCACGAGAGTTCCTGCTCGGCAAAGGTCAACGGCACCAATCCCGGCCGCGTCTCCACAAGCGGCACTCCGAAGCGTTCCGCAATGTGATAGCCGAACCCTGTCGCCCCCATCTTCGGGATCGACTTGCCGCCCGTCGCCACCACCACAGATGCTGCCACCTGCGCGCCCCGCGCCGTGTCGACCCGAAAGCCCTTGTCTGCCCGGCTGACCCCGGCAACCCCGCAGCCCAGCCACAGCGTCACCCCGGCCCGTTCCATGTCGTGCACCAGCATCGCCACGACCTGCGTGGCCGACCCGTCGCAAAACAATTGCCCCAGCGCTTTTTCGTGCCATGCGATCCCCGCCGCATCCATTCGCGCGATGAAATCCCACTGCGTGAACCGCTTCAGCGCCGAAAGCGCAAAGCGCGGATTTTGCGACAGGAACCGCTCCGGCGCGATGCCGAGGTTGGTGAAATTGCACCGACCCCCACCCGAGATGCGGATTTTTTCGCCCGGCGCCTTGGCATGGTCGATGACCAGCACCCGGCGTCCGCGCCGCCCGGCCTCGATCGCGGCCATCATGCCCGCCGCGCCCGCCCCAAGGATGATCACGTCCCAGTCCATGCGCCCGTCTAGCCGCACCGCGCCGCGCCGACAAGCGACGCATAAAAACGCACCCGACCCCCTTGCACCCTCATGGGGCAGCCGCTAAACACCCCGGCACGGTTGGGGCGTCGCCAAGTGGTAAGGCAGCGGTTTTTGGTACCGCCATTCCCAGGTTCGAATCCTGGCGCCCCAGCCAACCTCCCTTCACTGTTGAACCAAGGGTAATCCGACGTGCGCACCTGCCTAATCGCCCTCGCCGGACTTGTGGCACTTGGTGGCTGCGTCGGCTCGACGGCCAGCATGAAGCTCTACCCGCTGCAGGGCAGCATCGCCGAGACCGACCCGACCCTCGTGATCGAGGCAACGGCGAAGAACGCCGGCGGCACCTCCGGCCCGCTGTCCTTTCAACTGCCGGACCGCGTCAAGTGCAAGGGAACCTGGTCGTCGCTGACCCCCCGCACCGTCTCCAGTTCGCGCGGCATGTCGCTGACCTGGCGCAAGACCGGCGGCGAGGTCGGCTCCGAGGTCGCAACCGTCGCGGGCGTCAACAACGGCGAAATCTACGCGGTCTGCGACGACGGCACGCGCGTGCAGGGCACCTTCATCATCGGCTCGGGCACCTCCAGCGGCACCGGGTCCGCGACCGACACCAACGGGAATGTCTACAAGCTCCTGTTCTGACCGAACTCCGAAAGCCCCGAAAGGCCCCAAAGAGTGCCCCAGTGGGCAGGTTTGGGGGCGGACAACGCAAGTCTATCCCCAAGGCTCCCCTGACAGCCGGGCTCAAGGGATCGCCATACAGATACATCGCCCGTTCACCATGGAGGGCAACCGAAGCGGAGTTGGATGAATGGTCAGCGGACCTTCCGGATATTTCGTCGGCTTGGTCTTCTTGATATCCGAATGGCCTGGGTTCTGATACGATAGCCGTTACTTGGCAGAGCGCTCGACATGACCCATGACCAGATGATCGCCCATCTACTCACAGCCAATGTCGTTGCCCAGAGCGCGGCCGCACACGGCCATCACCCGTTCGGTGCAATTCTGGTCGGCCCTGACGACAGGGTCCTGATGCGGCAAGCAAATATCGACACCGTACATCACGCCGAAATCGAGTTGGCACGGCGCGCTGCAGTCGCGTATTCACCGCTGTTCCTTTGGACTTGCACGTTGGTCACGACGGGCGAACCCTGTGCCATGTGCACCGGCACGCTCTACTGGGCCAACATCGGTCGACTTGTCTATGGCTACGATGAAACGAAGCTTCTCGACATGACGGGGGACGACGTCAAGAACCCGACTTTGAACCTTCCTTCCCGCACGGTGATCGCCCATGGGCAGAAGACGATCGAGGTGCACGGTCCGTTTCCCGAAATAGAAGGCGAGCTTCTCGCCCCGCACCGTGGTTTCTGGCAGAGGTAGATTCCCGCCTCGCCAGTGCATTTTCAGAAGAAACTGATCTGTTGGGTAAGGCACGAGAATTTCAGCTCGGTGGCGGCTTCTTGATGCAGCAGACCCCAAGCGGGTGTGACGGGTGACGGGATTTGCAGTTGGCGGGGACCAGTGGCACGGGTGGGTCAGAGCAGGCTAAAGTCCACGCCGTTCGCCGAGACGTCTCTCTCCCATCTTGCAGGTTCTCCCCACGCGACCCGATCTCAAGATATGCCGGGTTGATGCAGCGCCGGTTGTTGCAGCGATGGTGAACCACGTCATCACAGCTCGCCCTCACCTCGTTCAGGATGCCGAAGATGAAGCCGTATGCCGGCATCGGCCGCCCCATGTACCGCACCTTCCTCGCCTCCCGCGTTGGCATGTCGATGCAGCCGGTCTCAGCAACGACGCCCTCTTCCATCGCAACCACCGGCATGTCCCGACGCAGCGTTCTTTCCGCCCCTCGCAGCGCCGCCCCCTCATGCCCCTCGATATCCAGCTTGATGAACGAAACACGTTTGGCCGTGATGTCCGGCAGCGTGTCGATCGCAACCAGCTTCAACGCAACCGCTTTGCCTTCAAGGCCGACCGCGCGGTCCGACCGGCGAACCGATGTGGCGCCAAGGTTAAGCAAATCCCGCGCAACCGTTACCAACCGCGTCCCCATTCGAGGCACCCACGGTCAGCGTCGTGACATTTTCCACCAGACCGGCGTTGCATGCCAAAAGCTGAAACGTCCTCGGGTGCGGTGCAAGGCTCACCTTACTCGGGCAATGGCGCGCAAAATACAGGCTGCGGCTTGCGATGTTGGCCCCGACGTCGATGGCCGGGCCGGACCGATCCAAATGTGGAAAAATCCAGTTTTCCAGCGCCTCCAGCCCGTATCTTTCGTACTGACCGTCAAGAAGCCGCGAAACACTGATCGTATCGAACGCAAAACACGTCAGTTGCGGAAAGCGACGCGCATCTTCTGCTAAAAACCCAACACAGACACCGCTTCGCCATCTTGCGTATGAAGAGGTATCGGGTGGTCATCTGATCGCCCTTCCTTGGAGTTTCCAAGAGCCCATCGAGGAACATGAACATAGTGTCAGCAAACATCAGACGGCGCACTCGGTCTTGGCGCGCTAGCGACAGACCAGCCCTGCCGCTGAAGAAAACCAGCCTTGATCTGATCTCGCCAACCCGCACTTCTGCACCCGGCCGAATTCTCGATGGTCCGGTTCCTGCGCCTGAAGCCGGCGCTAACGAATCCCTACCGCGCGCCGTCCGATTGCGCTGATCGACACGGCGGCAAGGATGATCGCGCCCACCAGCACTTCGCGCACATAGCTGTCGACGTTCAACTGCGTCAGACCGTTGTCCATCACCCCCAGAACGACCACGCCCGCCAGCGTCGCCAACACCCTGGGCTGGCCGCCTTTTGTCATCGTCATGCCCAGAAACACCGCCGCAATCGCCGTCAGCATCAGCCCGTCACCCTGCGTCGGGTTGGCCGAGGCGACGCGCGCGGCATACATAAGCCCCGCCACCGCAGCACCCACCCCGGTGAACAGGAACGCCGTCAGCCGCAGCCGCTCGACCTTGATCCCCGCCAGCCGCGCCGCCTCCATGTTGCCGCCAAGCGCATAAAGCCTGCGGCCATAGCTCGTCTGTTCCAGCGCCACCCAGACCAGCGCCACCCCCAGAAACGCAAGGATCGCCAACCACGACAGCACCAGTGGCCGCTCGCCGCCGACAAGCACGATCCCGCCCCGCGCGAACCCGGCAAAGGCCTCGGGGATCGCGCGGCCCGAAATGGTCTTGCCGTCCGACACGAGGAACGCCACGCCGCTGAAGATGGTCAGCGTCGCCAACGTCGCCACGAACGGCAGGATGCCCAGCAGGCTGACCAGCGCCCCGTTCAAGGCCCCTCCCAGCAGGCCTACCGCCAGTGCCGCAGCCACCGCCACGACGATCCCGTGGCCTTGCGCAAACAACACCGCCGCCACGACCCCCGCCAGCGACGCCATCGCCCCTACCGACAGATCGAAATCACCGACCGCCATCACCACCGTCATCACCGTGGCAACCACGATCAGCATCGACATCTGCTGGCTCAGGTTGGTCCAGTTGCGCGCCGTCATGAAGGTGTCGGGCAGCATCACCCAAAAGAACAGGATCAACGCCGCCATGCCGATCAGCGTGCCATAGGTTCGCAGCGCGTGCCCCATTCAGGCAGCCTCCCCGTCATAGATAGCGGCCAACAGCGCCGCCTCGCTCAGCCCCTCGGCGGCAAGGTCACGCCCCGGCCTGCCCTCCCGCACCAGCACGATCCGGTCGCAAAGGCCGATCAGTTCGGCCAGATCCGACGACGCGACTGCGACCGCTGCCCCCGCCTGCGCCATCCGCCGCACCAGCGCGTAGATGTCCGCCTTGGCGCCCACATCGACGCCCCGTGTCGGCTCGTCCAGCAACAGGACGCGAGGCCTTCCGGCCAGCGCGCGGGCAAACAGCACCTTCTGCTGGTTGCCGCCCGACAGCTCCGCCACGACCTGCCCCGGCCCCCGCGCCTTCAACCGAACCGCGGCTCCGCTGTCAGCCACCAGCCTCGCCTCAGCCCGGTGGCGCAGGAACCCCGCGCGATCAAGCAGCCCAAGGTGCGGCAGGCTGACGGTGCGGCCAAGACCCTGGCCCAGCATCACGCCCTCGGCGCGGCGATCGCGCGGCACATAGGCGATCCCTGCCGCCCAGGCCGCAGTCGGCCCCGGTGGCACCGCTACGCCGTCCAACCGCACGGTTCCCGCGCGTGGCAGCGCCCCGATCAGGGTCTTCAGCAGTGCGTTGCGCCCCGCGCCCGCCAGCCCGGCAAGGCCAACCACCTCGCCCGCCCGCAGCGCAAGGCTAGCCCCAGCCAGTCCGTCAGCCTCCAGCAGCACCCGCCCCACCGTGGCCGCGCGCGGCGGAAACAGCGCGTCCACCGCCCGCCCGGTCATGTCGCGGATGATCCGGTCGCGGTCCATCGCGGCGCGGTCCAGCACCGAGGCCGTCACCCCGTCGCGCAACACCGTCACCCGGTCCGCCAGCCGCATCACCTCGTCCATCCGGTGCGAGACATACAGCACCGCAGCCCCCCGCCCGACCAGCCGCCCGATCACCGCGAACAACCGCTCCGCCTCGGCATGGCTGAGGGCGGCGGTTGGCTCGTCCAGCACGTAAAGCCAGGGCTCCGGCCCGCCATCGGCAATCAGTGTGGCCGCGATCCGCGCCAGCATCCGGTCGCCGGGTCCAAGATCGGCCATCGTGACGCGCGGGTCGATCTCTGCGATCCCCAGTTCCGTCAGGGCCGCCGCCGCCGCCGCGCGCATCCGGGCCCAGTCCACCAGCCCCCACCGCTGCGGGATGCGGTGGGCAAGATGCATGTTTTCGGCCACCGACAGCCCCGGCACCACCTGCACCTCCTGATGCAGAAAGCGAAACCCCGCCGCCGTCGCCGCCTCCGGCCCGGTCAGCCGCAGGGGGGCCGCGTCCAGCGTCACCCCGCCCGCATCCGCCCGCTCCAGCCCCGCCAGTAGCCGGATCAGTGTCGACTTGCCCGCGCCGTTCTCGCCCATCAACGCGTGAACCTCGCCGCCACGCAGGTCCAAAGACACCCCGCGCAACGCCAATGTCGGCCCGTAAGCCTTTGCCACATCTGTCAAAACCAGATGACGCATCAGCTTCCTCTTTGCAAAAATATCCCCGCCGGAGGCTCCGGCATCACAGCCAGTGCCTCCGGCAGCCGTTCACTCGACCGCATTCGCCGCCGTGATCAGCTTGGTCGGCACATAGATCACGTTGGCCTTCAGCGTCTCGCCGCCCAGCACCCGCGCCACGGTATCCGCCGTGGTGCGTCCGATCCCGGCAAAGTCCTGCGCGACCGAGGCTTCGAAATTGCCGCCCTTGGCGATCTCGTCGCGCGCCTGCGGGTTGGCGTCGATCCCGGTGATCACGATGCCCTCACCCTGCCGCCCAGCCGCCTCGATCGCCTGCAAGGCCCCCAGCGCGGGCTGGTCCCACGCGGCCCAGACCGCCTTGATGCTGCCCGGTTCGGGGTTTGCGGCCAGCACCGCCTCCATCTTGGCGCGCGCATCCGCAATGCCGCCATCCGCCACATCCGGCGTGATCCGGTCCAGCACCTTGATGTCGGGGTAATTGCCAAAGACCGCGTCCGCGATCACGCCGCGCACCTGCACCGGCGGGAAGGGATCAAAAGTGAACATCACCACATTGCCCGCGCCCCCGATGCGGTTGGCCACATAGACCGCCGTCTCCGCCGCCATCGCATAGCCGTTCGAGGTGATGTTGGCCTGGATCCGCGCATCCGCACCGGCATCCATGCCAAAGACCGGAATCTTCGCCGCCGCCGCCGCATCAAGCCCCGCGCCGACCTGCGCCGGATCGACGTTCAGCACGATTGCATCGACGCCCTGATTGACCACATCCTCCATCCGGCTGATCACCGCCGCCACGTCGCCCGCGGTGTCGATGACGTTGACCTCCCAGCCAAGCTCACCCGCCCGCGCCTGAAATGCCTCGACGTAAAACTGCGTGCCGGGCTGTGCCAGGTAAGGCGTGATCACCGCGATCTTCTCGCCTTCTGCCACCGCCGCCCCGGCAAATGCCACGCTTGCCACGAACCCAAGTCCCACCGCCGCGCGGCGGCTGAATGTCAGTGCCATCTTCCGTCTCTCCCCAAGGAACCGACCGGTCTTATCCGGTTGCGCTGCAAACTCTGTCAGGCCAATGTTGCCTCGTCCAGCGGATTACGGGGGGAAGTGATCATGCATGACGCGGTCCTCATCGGCATCGACATCGGCACCACCTCGGTCAAGGCGGTGATGCTGACGGCGACCGGCCACCGGCTGGCGGACTTTGCCGCCACCTACCCCACCCGTCGCCCCGGCCCCGCAGCGGTCGAACAATCGCCCGACGACTGGCTTCGCCTCGTTCTCGCCGCCCTCACCGGCTTTGCCGACCGGCCCGAGGCGACGCAGGTTGCCGCAATCAGCCTGACCAGTCAGGTCAACACCCATGTCTTCACCGATGCGAGCCTTGCGCTCCTGCACCCGGCCATCGTCTGGCAGGACGGCCGCGCCGCAGCCGAGGCGGCCCGCCTCGACGGCAAGATCACGGCGGCGCAAAAAACCGACTGGCTCGGCGCGCCGATCCCGATCGACGCCAGCCATGCGCTGGCGCGCATGGCCTGGATGAAACGCCATCATCCCGCAATCTGGACGGCAACGGCGCATGTCCTGTTGCCGCGCGATTTTCTGGTTGCCCGGCTGACGGGCCAGATAGTGTCTGATCCAATCTCGGCGGTTGGCCTCGTCACGCCGGCCCTGCACTATGCCAAAGCCCTCATCGCGCTCCTCCCCGGTGCGCTGAAACGCCTGCCACCGCTGTGCGACCCGCTCACCGTCGCCGGCACCGTGCTGCCGGGCCTGCCCTTCGCCGGCGTGCCGGTCGTGACCGGCGTGATGGATGCCTGGGCCAGCCTCTTTGGCATCGGCGTCGCCTCTCAGGGCCAGGCGATGTATCTCTCCGGCACCTCCGAAGTCCTCGGCCTGATCAGCCCCGACATCTCCGGCGAACCCGGCGTCATCACCTTTCCCGCCTGGCGCGGCATCACCCTGCACGCCGCCCCGACACAAGCCGGCGGTGCGTCGCTTGACTGGGTGGCGCGGCTGCTGGGCCGCGATGCCGCCAGCCTCGATCCCGCACCGATCACCGCGCAAAGCCCGCTCTTTCTGCCGCACCTGCAAGGCGAACGCGCGCCGCTGTGGGATGCCTCGGCGCGCGGCACGTTCGCGGGTCTGACCACCGCCACAGGCCCCGCCGAACTGGTGGCCGCCGTGATGGAAGGCGTCGCCTTTTCCGCGCGTCTGGCGATGGAGGCGCTGGAACGGTCCGCCGGCATGATCCCGGGGCAGATCCAGACCGGCGGCGGCGGTGCGACATCCGACCGCTGGTGCCAGATCCGCGCCAATGTGTTTGGCCGCCCGTTCCTGCGGGTCGAGGGTCGCGACCCCGGCGCACTTGGCGCCGCCGTCATGGCCGGGGTCGGCGCGGGCATCCTGCCAGACCTCGCGCAAGCCGCCGCTGCGATGATCCGCACCGACCGGGTGTTCGAACCCGACCCGACGGCGAAAGCCCTCGCCGACCGGCGTTTCGCTGTCTGGCAACAGCTTTACGCCCAGATGTGCCCGATCAACGCCGCCTTGGCCTAAGGCTTACCGCCCTGCCAGGGCGTCCACCAACAGCCCGCGCACCGCGTCCATCGGCACATCCTCGGCCACAAATGCCGCGCCGATCCCGCGGGCCAGAATGAACCGCAACCGCCCGTCGATTACCTTCTTGTCCTGCCCCATCAGGGCCACCAGCGCCTCTGCCCCTGGCAGGTCGCCCGGAATGTCGGCAACATCCACCCGCGTCCCCATCGCCTTCAGATGCGCGCGCACCCGGCTTGGGTCTTCCTGCGAACACAGCCCCAGCCGCGACGACAGCTCGAACGCCAGCGCGCAGCCGATCGCCACGCCCTCGCCGTGCAGCAACCGCTCGGAATACCCCGTGGCCTTTTCCAGCGCGTGACAGAAGGTGTGGCCAAGGTTCAAGAGCGCTCTTTCCCCTTCCTCTGTTTCGTCACGCGAAACAATCCCGGCCTTCATCTCCACCGACCGCGTCACCGCGTAAAGCCGCGCGTCCCGGTCGCCGGCGCGCAGGGCCGGGCCGTTCACCTCCAGCCAATCAAAGAAAGCGGCATCCCCCAGCAGCCCGTATTTCACCACCTCGCCGTAACCCGACAGGAAATCCCGCTCGGGCAGGCTGTCCAGCACCGCAATATCGGCCAGCACCAGCGACGGCTGGTGAAACGCGCCGACAAGGTTCTTGCCCTGGCCCGTGTTGATCCCGGTCTTGCCGCCCACCGAACTGTCGACCTGCGCCAGCAAGGTCGTCGGCAGTTGCACAAAGCGCACGCCCCGGCGCAGCACGGCAGCGGCAAAGCCGACCAGATCGCCGATTACCCCGCCGCCAAAGGCCACGACCACATCGCGCCGCTCGACCTTCTGCTCCAACAGCCACTCGACGGTGCGCGAAAACTCCGGCCAGCCCTTGGTGCCTTCACCCGGCGGCAGCGCCAGCGACGCCACCGCGATCCCCTCGGCCGCGAATGCCGCCTCCAGCCGCGCCAGATGCGCCGCGCCAACCGTTGCGTCCGTCACCACCACGACCCGCCGCCGCGCCAGCAAGGGCGCGATCTCGGCCCCCGCGCGATCAATCAGGCCCGCACCGATTCGCACCTCGTAGGTCCGCGCCCCGAGGTCAACCGTCACCCTGTTCAAACTTTAATCCTCCAGCACATCCGGCCGCGTTTTCAGCGCGGCGACCACCCGCCCGGCCATCTCATCCACCGAAACCTCGGGGCTGGCGTCCACCACCAGATCGGCCTCGGCATAAAAGGGCATCCGTGCCACGTAAAGCGCATGCAGCGTTTCGCGCGGGTTCGCGGTGCGCAGCAAGGGCCGCGTCGTCTTGTGGCGCACGCGCTGCCACAACAGTTCCAGATCCGCCCGCAGCCAGACCGAAACTCCCGCTTCGTGTATCAGCCTGCGGTTCGCCTCCGACAAGAACGCCCCACCCCCGGTCGACAGCACGCAAGGCGTGCCACGCAACAGCCGCGCGATCACCTCGGTCTCGCGGGCGCGGAAGAACGCCTCGCCGTCACGCTCGAAGATTTCGGCGATGCTGCGGTCGGCGGCGCGCACGATCTCTTCGTCGCTGTCGCGGAACTCGACCCCAAGACTCCGGGCGAGCGCGGTTCCGACGGCGGTCTTTCCAGCCCCCATCATCCCGACCATCACCACTGTCTTCGCCAATCGGCCCATCGCAACCCTGCACATACCGCCGTTCCTGCGGCAATGCCCCGCCGAAGGGAAATAATCATCCCTGAATGGCGTGAAGTCTTGCCGAATGCTATATACATTCGCAACAAGCGCCGTGATGAAGCGGCTGGGCAGAGGAAGGGCACCGGGCATGGGACGCGTGATCAAACTTTTGGTGCTGCTCGTGATCGTCGGCTTCATCGGGCTGGTCGGCTTTGCCTATCTTGCGGATCTTTCCCCGCCGCAAGGCGACGTGACCAAAACCGTGGTGCTTGATGCCGGCGATTGAGACGCACCCGCCAGCCGGAGGCGGCCTGCTTGTCGCGGGCGCGCTGGCCTGGGGCCTCGGCCTCTGGCCTGCGTTCTGGCCCGTGCCGGTTGCGGCGCAGGGCGAGGCCCCCCTTTCCGCAATCGACTGGCTGTCGCAATCGGTGACGACCCCGGCCTCTGCGGCTGCCCCTCCGGCCCTGCGCGGCCCGCTTGACGAACCTCCCGTTGCAGACGGTGGCGCACTGCCTGAACCGGTCGCCACATCCACGCTCGACGGTCCCTCGCCAGACAGCGTGGGCCTGATCCCGTCTGCCGTCTCGGGGCTGCCACACACGTTGTGGGGGGCTGGCCTGACCGTCGAAATCGCCGAACGCCTGACGTCCGAACAGGTGGAAACCCTGCCTGCGCTGCGTCAGTTGTTCCTGACGCTGCTGCTGGCCGAGCTTGAGGCCCCGGTTGATTCCGGCGGTCGCGGCGACCTTCTCCTGGCGCGGATCGACAAACTGCTGGCGCTCGGCGCCTTGGAACAGGCCGCCGCCCTGATCGACGCCGCCGGCGCCACCACGCCCCAGATGTTCCGCCGCTCTTTCGACGTGGCGCTTCTGACCGGGGCCGAGGATCGCGCCTGCGAGGCGATGCGCTCCTCGCCAAACCTCGCCCCCACGATTCAGGCCCGCATCTTCTGCCTTGCCCGCTCGGGTGACTGGGATGCCGCCGCGCTGACCTTGCGATCCGCCGAGGCGCTCAAGGAAATCGACGCAAATCAGGCGCATCTTCTGGCCCGCTTCCTCGACCCCGACCTGTTTGAAGGCGAACCCCCGCCGCCGCCGCCAAAGCCCGTCACGCCGCTCGACTGGAAAATGTTCGAGGCGATCGGTGAGCCTTTGTCCACCAGCGGCCTGCCACTGGCGTTTTCTTACGCCGAACTCGGGCCCCAGTCCGGCTGGAAAGCCCAGATCGAGGCCGCCGAGCGCCTGACCCGCGGCGGCACCATCCCGCCAAACGTCATCCTCGGGCTTTACACCGAACGTGAGGCCGCGGCCTCGGGCGGGGTGTGGGACCGGGTCATCGCGTTCCAGAATTTCGACGCGGCACTGGCCTCGGGCGATGCCGCCCGCATCGCGGCTGCCCTGCCACCGGTCTGGGCGCGGATGCAGGAGGTGGAACTGGAGGTGCCGTTCGCGCTTTTGTACGGCAAGGCGCTCGGCGCGCTCTCCCTGACCGGCGACGCTGCCCGCATCGCATTCCGCGTGGCCTTGCTGGCACCGCAATACGAAACCTTCGCCCGCAGCCGCACGCCCGCCGAGCTGACCGAGGCCTTCCTGATCGCCATCGCCAAAGGCGAGGTGCAAGGCGTCACAGCGCCCGACAGCCTTGGCCGGGCCATCGCCTCGGCCTTCACCGCCCCTGTCGCCTCGACCGAGGCCAAGGCGCTGATCGACAGCAACCGCACCGGCGAGGCGATCCTTGTCGCCATTGAAAACATCGGCCGCGGCGTGCAGGGCGACCTGCGCGGCGTCAGCGAAGGCTTGTCGCTCCTGCGCCTTGTCGGGCTGGAAGATGTGGCCCGCCGCACCGCGCTCGAACTGATGACCCTTGAACGTCGCGGCTGACCCGATGCCAAAGCCCCTGCCCAAGGCGGAAAGCGACCGCTGGATTTCGACCTTTCTCGACGCGCAGGCCGCCGATCTTGGGGCCGCGCGCAACACGCGTCTGGCCTATGGCCGCGACCTTCTGGATTTCACCGGCTGGCTCGAGCGCAAGGGTATCAGCCTTGCCGCCGCCGACCGCTCTCACGTCGAGGGCTACCTTGTCTTTTGCGATGCGCAGGGGCTGGCAAAGGCCACCCGCGCGCGGCGGCTGTCGTCGATCCGTCAGCTTTACCGCTTTGCCTTCGACGAAGGCTGGCGCCCCGACAACCCGGCCTTGCGCATCTCCGGCCCCGGCAAGGTGCAGCGCCTGCCGAAAACCCTGTCGGCCGATGAGGTGACGCGCCTTCTGAACGCGGCTGCCGGCAAGGGCCGCACTCCGGCCGACCGGTTGCGCAACCGCGCGCTGTTCGAGCTGCTCTACGCCACCGGGATGCGCGTATCGGAACTTGTCACCCTGCCGGTCGCCGCCGTCCGGGGTGACCCGCGCATGATCCTCGTGCGCGGCAAGGGCGACAAGGAGCGGATGGTTCCGCTTTCCACCCCGGCCCGCGGCGCGCTGGCTGACTGGCTGGCACAGCGCGACGGCGATGACGACGCCGCGCGCAAGGCCGGCAAGCCTGCCTCGAAATACCTCTTTCCCGGCCCCGGCGCCGCCGGCCACATGACGCGGCAGCATTTTCACCTGATGGTCAAGGATGTGGCCGCCCTTGCCGGCATCGACCCCGCCCGTGTCACGCCGCACACCCTGCGCCACGCCTTCGCGACGCATCTTCTGGCCGGCGGTGCCGACCTTCGGGTGATCCAGACCCTCCTTGGCCACGCCGATGTCGCCACGACCGAGATCTACACCCATGTCCTCGACGACCACCTGAAAGACCTCGTGCTGAACCACCACCCCCTGGCCCGAAAACAATGACGATCACCGCGCCATGACCCTCGCTTTCGACACTGTTTTCTGGGCAAGCCTTGCCGTACTGATCGTTCTGCTGCTTCTCGCGGCGGTGGCGGCGGGTGCCGCGACAGCACTCTCCGCTGCGGCACGCGGCAAGCTGAAAGCGCTGGCCGACAAGGGATCACGCGGTGCGCTTCACGCCTTGCGCATGACCGACGACCGCGAGCGCACGATCGGCGCGCTGATCCTGGGGGCAACCATGATCAGCATCGTGGCGACCGCCCTGGCCACGATGCTCTTCCTTCGCCTCCTTGGCCCCACGGGCATTGCGGTTGCCATCGTCGGCGTGGCCACGACCCTGCTCGTGCTGGCGGATGTGCTGCCAAAGACGCTCGCCCTCACCCTGCCCGAAACGGTCGCCACCCGCACCGCGCTGGTGGTGCGCCCACTGGTCGCTGTCTTCGCACCAATCGTGCGCCTTGCCGGCGCCAGCGCGCGCGGCATCCTTCGGCTCTTCGGCATCAATGCCGATCACGGCGGCCAGATGCTGGCGCTGCGCGAGGAAATTGCCGGGGCCATCGCCCTTGGCCATTCCGAAGGCGCGGTGGAAAAAGACAGCCGCGACCGCCTGCTTGGCGCGCTTGACCTCAGCCACCGCACGGTGGACGAAATCATGCGCCACCGCCGCCAGATCGAGATGATCGACGCCGCCCAGACCCCGGACGAGATCATCACCCAGGTTCTCGCCTCGTCCCACACCCGCCTGCCGGTGTTCAGGGGCAGCGACGACAACATCCTCGGCGTCGTGCACGCCAAGGATCTCTTGCGCGAGGTGGACCGTCTGGTGCGCGGCGCCGAGTCCACCGCCGGCATCCAGACGCTCGACATCGTCAAGGTCGCGATGAAACCCTACTTCATCCCCGACACCACGTCGCTTGACGAACAGATGCGCGAATTCCTGGCCCGTCGCACGCATTTCGCGCTGGTGGTCGATGAATACGGCTCGTTGCAGGGCCTGATCACGCTGGAAGACATCCTTGAGGAAATCGTCGGCGAGATCACCGACGAGTTCGACGTGGTATTGAAGGATTCGCATCTGGTGCGGTCCGAGGATGGCAGCTTTCTGATCGACGGCGCGATGACCATCCGCGACCTCAACCGCGCAACCGACTGGCGTCTGCCCGACACCGAGGCCAACACCATCGCCGGGCTCGTGATCCATGAGGCGCAGATGATCCCGACCGAAGGACAGGTCTTCCGCTTTCACGGCTTTCGGATCGAGGTGGTGGCGCGGCGCGAAAACCGCATCACCCGCCTGAAACTCCGCCCGCTGTGATCGTGCAGGGCGGCGGTCCGCCGCAAGTTTTTCAGGTCGCCGGCGTGGCCAGGGGCCGTTTGTCGCCGCTGCGCTCCGCGCGCGGAAAGTTTTCAGAAGGGGAAACTGTTCAGGCGCGTTTCAGGGCGGGCGCCGTGTTGCGCCCGGCCCAGGCCGCCGCTGCGGCGCCAAAGGCCTGAAACAGCGGGCGCGACACCGGATCGGCGCTGGCATTCCACTCCGGGTGCCATTGCACCGACAGGGTAAACCCAGGTGCGCCGTCGACATAGATCGCTTCGGGTGTGCCATCCGGCGCCCAGCCGTCGATCACGATCCGGCTGCCAGGCTTCGCGATGCCCTGACCGTGCAGGGTGTTCGTCATCACCTCGTCCGCCCCGAACAGCCGGTGGAACACGCCGCCCGCCACAAGCTTGACCGGATGGCGCAGCGCGAACTGCTCCTCCAGCGTGCCATCGGGCGGCATCCGGTGGTTCATCCGCCCCGGCAAATCGCGGATCTCCGGGTGCAGCGTGCCGCCCAACGCCACGTTCACCTCCTGAAACCCGCGGCAGATGCCCAGAAACGGCTGCCCGCGTTCCACGCAGGCGCGCACCAAAGGCAGTGTCACCGCATCCCGCCCCCGGTCGAACGACCCATGCGCGGGGGTCTCTTCCTCGCCATATTCGCTCGGGTGCACATTCGGGCGGCCACCGGTCAAAAGAAACCCGTCGCACAGGTCCAACAGCTCGGCGACAGTGACAAAGCGCGGGTCGGACGGAATGATCAACGGCAGACAGCCCGCCACCTCGGCCACGGCGGCGGAATTCATCGTGCCACCGGAATGCACCGGGTAGCGGTCATTCATCATGTAGCTGTTGCCGATGATCCCGACGACGGGTCGCCGGCTTGCAAGACAGGACATTGCGGGGCCGTTTTCGTTGCGAATACGCAAAGCATACGCCCCGCCGCCGCCGGGGTGAAGGGCCTGCCCGCGCACAATGGCTGTCCACTGTCGCAGAATGCCCGATTATCGGGCAGCCTCACGCGCTGGTGACTTGCCTTCCCACTGTAGGAAGCCCGCAAGGTCTCACGGTTCATAACGCAGGAGATTCGCATGACCCCCCGCACCTTCATCCTGGCCGGCCTGGCCGCCGCAGCCCTCGCCCTCCCCCTCGCCGCGCAAGAGACCGACCATTCCGGCCATATGATGTCGGGCAAGGAAAGCCCCGCCACGATGGCCTACATGGACGCCAACATGAAAATGCATGGCGACATGGAGATCGACTATTCCGGCAACCCCGACATCGATTTCCTGCGCAGCATGATCCCGCATCACCAAGGCGCGGTCGATATGGCGAAGATCGTGCTTGACCACGGGCAAGACCCCGAGGTGAAGGCGTTCGCCGAAAAGATCATCGCCGCGCAAGAGGCCGAGATCAAATGGATGCAGGACTGGCTCGCCAAGAACGGCGGCTGATCGCGCTTGGCGGCGCGCCCCTTTCGTGATCCTGTCGGGCGGCGAAAGGGGCCATCCATGCACATTCTCATCCTTGGCGCGGCCGGCATGATCGGGCGCAAACTGACCGCCGCGATTACCGCAGGCGCCCTGCCCGCCACCCGGCTGACGCTGGTCGATGTGGTCATGCCGTCCCCGGCCCCCGGCGCCACGACGCTGGCGCTCAACCTCACCGATCCCGCTGCCCCCGCCAGGCTCCTGAAACATCGCCCCGACCTGATCTTCCACCTCGCCGCCGTCGTCTCGGGCGAGGCGGAGGCGGATTTCGCCAAGGGTTACGCCACCAACCTCGATGCCTCACGCGCGCTCTTCGATGCCATCGCGGCGATCCCGGATTACCACCCGAAACTGGTGTTCGCCTCCTCGCTCGCGGTCTACGGCGCACCGTTCCCGCCGGTGATCCCCGACGACTTCCACCTTACCCCGCGCACCAGCTACGGTACGCAAAAGGCGATGACGGAACTGCTGATCACCGATTACAGCCGCCGCGGCGTGTTCGACGGCATCGCGCTCCGCCTGCCCACGATCTGCATCCGCCCCGGCACTCCGAACCGCGCCGCCTCGGGCTTTTACTCCTCGATCCTGCGCGAACCGCTCGCTGGGCTTCCCGCCACGCTTCCGGTGCGCGACACCTTGCGCCACTGGTTCGCCAGCCCCCGCGCCGCCACCCGCTCCTTCCTGCGCGCGGCCAGCCTCACTCCGGCCGACATCGGCCCCGACCGCGCCCTCACCATGCCCGGCCTCTCCGCCTCGGTGGCCGAGATGATCGAGGCGCTGCGCCGCGTCGCCGGGCAAAAGGCCGTCGACCTCATCACCTATGCCCCCGACCCCGCCATCGCCGCCATCGTCGAACCCTGGGCCGAGGCGTTCGAGGCGACCCGCGCCCGCGCCCTCGGTTTCCATGCCGAACCAACCTTCGACGACATCATCCGAATCCACCTCGAGGACGACCCCCCGCCGCGGACATGAGTCAAATCTGATCTTCCTCTTTGCAAAAATATCCCACGGGGGTCCGGGGGTGTGAAACCCCCGGCGGCCTGCCCCACGACCGGCCGCCTTGGCATCGCACCGTCCGCCACCGTTCGCGGCAGGCCCTGTTGCCGGCCGAACCGCTCCGGCCTCAGGCCCCCGCCGCAACCACCTTCGCTGCCGCCGCCAAGGCGCCCTGCCCGTGCGGGATGTCCAGCGCGACCATCCCGGCCTCCATCACCGCCAGCGCGCCCAGCGTCATGTGCGCGTTGACATGGCCCATGTGCGCCACCCGCAGAAAGCCGTGATAAGCCGGGTCGTCCGACGACGCCATGCCCAGCCCGATGCCCAGCGTCACACCTGCCTGCTTTTCCGTCCACGTCCTAAGCCGCGTCGCGTGTGGCGCGCCCATCCGGGCCGCCGTCACCGACCAGCCCCGCGCGCCCGGGTCGGCCACGTTCATCGCCATCGCCGGGTTGCCCGCGCCCCAGGCGTCAAAGGCGGCCCAGACCGCGCCCGCCAGCACCCGGTGCCGGTGCCAGACCTGCGCCAGACCTTCCTCGTTGATCATGTCCAGCGCCTCGCGCAGCCCATAAAGATGATGCGTCGGCGCCGTGCCGTCCCAGTATTGCCAGAACTCCACCGGCTCCGCCCGTGGGCCCCAGGCCCAATAGGGCGTCGTCAGATCGCCGCCCTTGCAGCGCAGCCGTGCGGCTTCTGAAAACCACACGAAGGCCAGGCCGGGCGGCGTCATCAGGCCCTTCTGGCTGGCGGCCACCGTGACATCGACGCCCCACTCGTCCATCCGGTATTCGTCGCACCCAAGCGAGGCGATGCAATCCACTGCCAACAGCGCGGGATGCCCCGCCGCGTCCATCGCTGCGCGCAGGGCCGGAATGTCGGTCTTGACCGAACTCGCGGTATCCACCTGCGTCGTCAGCACCGCCTTGATCTTGTGGCCCGTGTCCGCGCGCAGCGCCGCCTCGACCCGGCCCATGTCCGGAGCCGCGGCCTTGCCGAAGTCCAGCACCTCGACGTCCACCCCCATCGCGCGGGCACTGTTGGCCCACGACAGGCCGAACTGCCCCACCGCCAGCACCAGCGCCTTGTCGCCCCGGCTGAACAGGTTGGCGTTCGCTGCCTCCCACGCCGCATGACCGTTGCCGATGTACATCGCCACATGCGCCGCCGTGCCCGCCACGCGCCGCAGATCGGGCCAAAGGCCCGCGACCAACTCGATCAACCCGCCCTCGTAGATATTCGGCGACCCGCGGTGCATCGCCTGCAATACCCGGTCGGGCATGGTCGAGGGGCCGGGAATGGCAAGGTAAGGGCGGCCGTGGGCGAGGCTCATGCGATACTCCATCATTGACCCGCCATGGCTATGCCGCCCCGTCGGGCGCGTCAACGGCACGCCGATCAGGACATGTCCTGCACGGGCCATACAGGTGCCAGACGTTTGCCAGACGCTCGCCAGACCGGTCTCCCCCGCCCCTGGTCTGGCCGCCCACCCGCCCCGCCACACCCAACGGTGACTTGAGCCGCGCAGCCTTTGCCGCTAAATCCGGCGCTCAGCGCCAGAAAGGCCCGGTCCCGTTGCAACCCGCCAGCACCTACCGTTCGCGCGATCTTCTGGCCCGCTTCTGGCGGACGTATCTGCGCCCCTACCTGCCGCTGATGCTGGTGGCGTTCTTTCTGATGATGGTCGAAGGCTCCACGCTCGGCCTGCTCAGCTACATGATCGAGCCCCTGTTCGACACGGTTTTCGCCCCAGGCGGGCAGGCCGCACTCCTTGGCGTCGGGGCCGCGATCCTCGGGCTCTTTGTCACCCGCGCGATCACCTCGGTCACCGGTCGCTGGCTCTTGACCAAGGTCAACCAGAACGCCGCCGCCGCGATGCAGACCGATCTCGTGCGTCATCTTCTGACGCTTGATGCCTCGTTCTTCCAGACCCACTCGCCGGGCAGCCTGATCGACCGGGTGCAAGGCGACACGATGGCCGCGCAGGGCGCCGCGACGATGGTCATCACCGGCGTCGGGCGCGATGTCGTGGCGCTTGTCAGCCTCTTTGCGGTGGCCCTCAACATCGACCCGTGGTGGACGCTGGCCGCGATGATCGGCACCCCGCTCCTGCTGCTGCCGGCGATGGGCCTGCAACGCTATATCCGCCGCAAGACGATGCAGATGCGCGAACAATCCGGCCTGCGCGCCACCCGGCTGGACGAGATCTTCCACGGTATCCAGGCGGTCAAGCTGAACCGGATGGAAGACTACCAGTCCGGCCGGTTCAGCAGCATCGTAAACCGCATCGTGCGCGCCGAAGTGAAATCCGCCGTGGGCCGCGCGATGATGCCCGGCCTTGTCGACATCGTCACCGGCATCGGGTTCTTCGCCGTCCTGATGCTTGGCGGGCGCGAGGTCGCCGAAGGCACTCGCACCACCGGCGAATTCATGGCCTTCTTCACCGCGATGGCGCTGACCTTCCAGCCGATCCGCCGCCTCAGCGAACTGGCCGGCGTCTGGCAGATCGCCTCGGCCAGCCTCGAGCGGGTCTACGCCCTCCTCGACACGCCCTGCGAAAGCCGCCGCCCGGCGGTCAGCCTCGCCTTTCCGCCGCCCGGCCCGCCCGAGGTCCGCTTTGACAACGTCGTCTTCGCCTACCCCGACCGCCCGGTCCTGAACGGCGTCAGCTTCATCGCCGAGGCGGGCCGCGTCACCGCCCTTGTCGGTGCCTCCGGGGCTGGCAAAAGCACGATCTTCCAACTGATCTCGGCGCTTGCCGAACCCGCGTCCGGCCGCATCCTGATCGGCGGCGTCGACACCGCCACGATGACGCTGCCCGACCAGCGCGGCCTTCTGGCCAGCGTGTCGCAGGATGCGGCACTGTTCGACGAAACCCTGCGCGAAAACCTGACCCTCGGGCGCGATGACCTGATCGACGACCGCCTCGCCACGGCCCTCGTGGACGCCGAGGTGTCCAGCTTCATCGACAGCCTGCCGCTGGGTCTTGAAACCCCCGCAGGCCCGCGCGGCTCGGCCCTGTCCGGCGGCCAGCGCCAGCGCATCGCGATTGCCCGTGCCCTCCTTGCCGACGCGCCGGTGCTGTTGCTGGATGAGGCGACCTCCGCGCTCGACACCCGCACCGAAGCCGCCGTCTCCGCCGCCCTCGCCCGCGCACAGGCCGGGCGCACCACCCTCGTCATTGCGCACCGTCTGTCCACGGTCAAGGATGCCCACAAGATCATCGTTCTGGACCAGGGCCGCGTCGCGGAGGAAGGCGCCCATGCCGACCTTCTGGCCAAGGGCGGCCTTTACGCGCAGCTTCACGATCTGCAACTGCGCGAGTGACCCTTTCCTTCCCCCCGCCACGCGCCTTATATGTTGCCGCATGACAGGCGAAGCCGCACCCGACCGCACCCTCTGGACCGTGACCGGCAGCGATGCCCTGCACTTCCTGCAAGGCCTCGTGTCCAATGACATCCGCCCGCTCGAGGCGGCCCCCGGCATCGTCTGGGCAGCTCTCCTGACGCCGCAGGGCAAGTATCTGGCGGATTTCTTCGTCATCCGCCCGGCTGACGGCCCGGTGCTGATCGACATCGCCACAGCCCTCGCCCCGGCCACGCTAAGGCGCCTGACGATGTATCGCCTGCGCGCCGATGTGCAGATCGCGCCCTCACCCCTGCACGTCCGGCGCGGCCTCGGCACGCCGCCCGCAGACGCCTTCCCAGATCCGCGCCACCCCGCCCTCGGCTGGCGCGCCTATGACGCCACCGAAGGCAGCGCCCCCGGCATCGACTGGGACGCGATCCGCGTCACCCATCTGATCCCCGAAAGCGGGATCGAGCTTGTTCCCGACGACACCTATATCCTCGAGGCCGGGTTCGAACGGCTGCACGGCGTCGATTTCCGCAAGGGCTGCTACGTCGGTCAGGAAGTCACCGCCCGGATGAAGCACAAGACCGATCTGCGCAAAGGTTTGGCCCAGGTTCGCATCGAAGGCTCCGCCCCGGCGGGCAGCGAAATCAGCGCCGGCGAAAAGACCGTCGGCACGCTTTTCACCCAAAGCGGCGGCCATGCCATCGCTCACCTGCGCTTTGATCAGGCCACGGGCGAGATGCGCGCCGGCACCGCCCGCCTCTGGCGCGCCTGAAATCTGGCGCGCATGAAAAAGGCCGCCAACCGGCGGCCTCGTTCCACACCCTGACACGCCTCAGGCGCGTTCGGAATATTCCATCAATTCGGTGTGCACGATGATGACCTCGTCGACGTTGATGAACGGCGGCACCATGATCCGCACGCCGTTGTCCAGCACCGCAGGCTTGTAGGATTTGCTGGCGGTCTGGCCGTTCTGCACCGGCTCGGTCTCGACCACGCGGCAGGTCACCTTCTGCGGGATCGTCACGTTCAACGGCTCGTCGCCGAAATACTGCACCGACACGGTCATGCCGTCCTGCAGGAACGGCCGCCGCTCGCCCAGAAGGTCGGCGTCCAACTCGATCTGCTCGTAGGTCTGGCTGTCCATGAACACCAGCCGCCCGTCGTTCTCATAAAGGAACTGCTGGTCCTTCATCTCAAGCTCGACCTGCTCGACCTTGTCTTCCGACCGAAACCGTTCGTTCAGCTTTCGACCGTCGCGCAGGTTCTTCAACTCGACCTGCGCAAAGGCCCCACCCTTGCCCGGTTTGACATGGTTGACCTTGACCGAGGCCCACAAACCGCCGTCGTGTTCGATGATCGTCCCGGGACGGATCTCGTTTCCATTTATTTTCGGCATTGTGGCCAAACCTTGTACAAATATTGAAGAATTCGGAACCGTCCCTATATCTACGCAGTTAACGGGTGACAAGACGACTAAATGCAGTACGGTCGGTCAAGAGCCATGCGCTCAGCGCATGGCAGTCATTCCAAACATGAAGGGCCGAATCGCGCTCAAATCGTTAAAAGCGCAGGACGCAGCAGAAGACAAGAGCAAGAAAAAAGGAAAAACCCGATGCTCGATACCATCGACAGCACCGCCTTCAACTTCGAACAGGGTCAGCGCGCGCGCAAACTTTTTGCGGCTGTGGTACTGGCCGCTTTGGACGACGCGATTGCGGATGACAAGAAGTACGGAAACGGGCCTGACCAGATCGCCCGCTGGGCGCGGTCGCGCGACGGGCGCGAAGTGCTGTCCTGTGCCGGGATCGACCCGAACGAACGCGTCGTGAAGGGCCTGATGGAATTCGTCTCGAAAGGCGTGCGCACTTCGGTCGCGCTCAGCCGTGAAGAGTCTGAGCGTCGTCACGCGATGGAAGCCGAACAGGCCGAAGCCGCCTGATCGTTTCACATCACCGAAGCAAAAGAAAACGCGCCAGCTTTGGCGCGTTTTCTTTTGGCTGATGCCGAGGGAAGGGGTGGCTGGCGTTCCCGAAGATCACTCGTAAGGGCGTGACGCCAGCGCACGGTTGATCTCGGCCCGCACCAGCTTGCGCACGTTGCGGGTGATCCGCTCGCCAAGTGCGCCTTGCAATTCCTCGCGGATCAGGTCGCGCACGATTTCGTGCAGAACGTCCTCGTCAACCATGGCGTAGCCCGGCTCAAGGTCGGTTCCCTCGGCCTCCTCCGCCTGGATAGCCAACGCCATCTCGTCACTGCCAGGTTCTGCGACATCGGCCCGTGGTTCCGCCACCGGTTCCGGCGCCGCCACGGCAAGCTCGTCCGAGGCCTGCTCAGCAATCACCGGCTCGCCATACACTTGCGCAGCAATCACCGGCTCAGCAATCACCGGCTCGCTATTCCCTTGCGAAGTCAGAACCGGCTCGGCGTTCACCGGCTCAGCAATCACCGGCTCGCCATTCACCTGCGCAGTCATAACTGGCTCGACATTCACCGGTGCAACAATGACTGGCTCCGGGGTCGCCGGCTCCGCACTCACCGCCTCAGCAACCACCCGCTCCGCACTCACTGCCTCCGCACTCACCGCCTCAGCAACCACCGCCTCCGCACTCACCGCCTCAGCAACGACCGGCTCCGCAATCGCGTCGGCGGCAACCCCCGGCTCTTCAGCACGCCGATCGGAGACCGGCCCAAGGTCGGCTGGCGTCCGGCTGCGCGGGTGGGCGAAGAACGGCACCGGTTGCTCGGGATTGTGCATCGCCGGCGGCATCGGCGTATTGGCCATCCCATCCGCGGCGTCGCTCACCAGTTCGGCGTCCTCGACCCCTTCGGCAAGTTCGGCAAGCGTCGGCTCCGGTTCCTCCCAGATCTCGTCTTCCCATTCTGCGTCGATCAAGTGCAGTGTCGCCGCAGCCCGCACTGGCGAGCTTGCCAGATTGGCCGCCTGTTCCGCGTCTGCCTGTGTTTGGGATGCCGCGTCATGCCCGGTCGCAGCCTCCGCTGCCTCCGGTTCGACGAGGGCCGCCTTGATCGCCGTAACCGTCTGGTCGACCGGCTCGGTGACCGTCTGACCGCCCCTTTCGGCACTCGCGTCCGCCACAGGCTCAGCCCTTGCAAAGCTGCCGGTGTCCAGCGCCGCAAGCGGTTCTGACACGGGGTCAGACACTTGCTCCGGAACCGTATCCGGCGCCTCGGGCATAGCCGCTTCCATCACCGCCGCAACCTCGGCTTCGACGGCAAGATGATGGATTTCTGCCCCCGCGGTGGCTTGGGCGGCAGGCGCTTGCGGCTCCTGCACTGCGGTGGCCAGAACCAGCGGTTCGGGCTGCACATCCGGCACCACCCGCAAGGCGGGCGTCAGCAGCAGCTTGTCAAAGCCCAAGTCGCGCGTCCGGGTGCGTGGCTCGGCAGAAACCAGACGCCTGATCGACGACACGACATCCTCGATCTCATGGTTGCTGAGCGGTTCCGACATCGCAGCGTATTCCGTTCTTGTTGTCTCGCAGGCTCACATAACCACATCACGCGCCCGATTAACACTGGGCAATGCGAAGGCTACACTAAACCCAAGGTTGTGTCACCTTGCCGCTCAGTTCCCGATCTTCTTCAAGATGCGGTCCAGTTTCTTGCCCTGCACCGAGGTCGAGGGGGCCGACTGGACCGAGTTGTAATAGGCCTCGGGGTCATAGGTCGGAATACCAAGTTGCAGGTGGTCAACGGTCAAAAGCCCCATCGACGACAGCACCTGATAGACGCCGACATACCGCTGCGCTTCGGCTTCAAGCCGGGCATTGCGCGCGTCCAGCAGTTCCTGTTCGGCATCCAGCACGTCCAGCGTCGTGCGGGCCCCAAGCGCCGCTTCCTCGCGCACACCGTCAAAAGCGGTTTGCGCGGCGCGCACCTGCTGGTCCGTCGCCTCGATCGACGCCGCCGAAACCGCAAGATTGGCCCAAGCAACGCCCACGCCCTGCGCAATGCCCACCGCCGTCTGCTGCAAGGCCGCGCGAGCGCGGTCCTTGCCTGCCAGCGCCTGCCGGTAAACCGCAGACAGCCGCCCGCCGGCATACAGCGTCTGGTTCAATTGCAGCCCGAATGTTTGCGTGTCCAGCCCGTTGTCATCGCGGCTGATCGAGGCGCTTGCCCCCAGCGTCGGCTTCATCCCCGCCTCGGCAAGATCGACCTGCCGCTCCGCAATGGTGACCAGATGCTGCGCCTGGCGCAGCACCGGATGCGTCTTCATCGCCACCGACTGCGCTTCGTCCACGTTGCGCGGCAGGCGCGGTGCCGAAGGCAATCCGGCCAGACGACCGGGGTAGGCGCCGGTTGCGGCCTTGTAGGCCTCGCGCGCCACCATCAACTGCCCGTCCGCCGCCGCCAGCGCTGCGCGCGAAGACGCCAGCCGCGCCTCGGCAATCGCCACGTCGGTGCGGGTGATTTCGCCCACGTCGAACCGGTCCTGCGACGCGCGCAATTCCTGCGTGATCAGCCGAAAGTTCGATTGCCGCAACGCCACCACTTCCTGCGCAAGCCGCACATCGACATAGGCCTGCACCGTCGCCAGCAACACCTGCTGTTCCACATCGATCAGCGCCTGCCGCGTTGCCAGCACGCTTTCCTTCGCAATCGCCACGCCAAGCGCGTTGCGGCCGAAATCCAGCAGCGTCAGTTGCGCGCTGAGGGTCAACGAGGAACTCAATCCCTCCGACGTGACCACGCCGCCCGAAGTCTCCTGATCGGCCTTCCGCCAGCCCGACTGCGCGGTGAACTGCACCACAGGACGCAAGCTGGACACGGCCAGCGCCACATCCTCATCCGCCGCGCGCAACACGGCGCGGTTCTGATCCAGAAGGTTGGAATTGCGGTAGGCCGCAACCAGCGCGTCCGCCAGCGTCTCGGCGTTTGCCACAGGTGCCGCGGCCATACCCGCCAACACCACCGCCGCCATCCGAAACCACTTGCGCATCCTGTCAACCTTTCAGTGCGGGCCTGCTGCCCAATCCAGCGCACGCCCAACCGCAGTCAGGCGCACGATCCGCAAATGCTAAAGCGTAAAGCCACGCTGCACGGCAAACCCGTCCAGCACCGGCGCCGAGGCATTGAACAGCGGCCGCCACGTCATCTTGCCGTCGATCTTGTAGCCAACCTTCGCCGTGCCCACGCCATCATCCATGAAAAGCGCCGCGATCCGGCCGCCGTCCTTCAACTGCGCCAGCAGCGCGTCCGGCACCGTATCGACCCCGCCTTGAACCGTGATCACGTCATAGGGCGCATGTTTCGGGGCGCCTTTCACCAGCGGGCCGGTCACCACGGCGGCATTGTCCACGCCTTCGACCGACAGCAGGCGCTGCGCCTCGGCAGCCAGGGCGGGGTCTTCTTCCACCGCCACCACCGCATCGGCCAGCCGCGCGATCACGGCCGCCGAATAGCCAAGCCCACAGCCGATATCCATCACCATTTCGGTCGGCTGAATGTCCAGCGCGTCCAGCATCTTGGCCAGCGTCCGCGCCTCCAGCACCACCCTGCCCCCGCCGATATCCAGGTTTTCGCCGACATAGGCTGCCTCGCGCTTGTCGCCCGGCACATAGGCCTCGCGCGGCACCGACAGCATCGCGTCGATGATGGGAAATTTCGTCACGTCCGACGGCCGCACCTGCGTATCGACCATCATCACGCGGCGGGTGGCGAATTCGCTCATTCTGAACTCATCGGTATGGTTTGCGGTTGGTTCAGTCTTGCCACAGAACCAGAGGCGGGGCAACCCGCCGAACATAAAGAGATCATAGGTTTGGCCCGGTGCAGGCCCGCGCGCGGGTCAGATCAACCGTGGCTTCAAGGCCAGCCGCGCCGGCTCGCCCATCCGGGCCTTGAGCGTGCGCACAAGTGCCGCGATATCATCCGCCCGAAGCCCGGCCTCGGCATACATTTCCGCCGGGCTCGCCTGGTCGATAAAGCTGTCGGGAAGCGTCATCGTCCGCACCATCCGCCCCCGGTCCAGTCCGCCGGAGTTTGCCAGATAGTGCAGCACCAAGGCACCGAACCCGCCCGTCGCACCCTGTTCCATCGTGATCAGCGCGCCGTGATGCGCGATCAACTGGTCGATCAGCGCGGTGTCCAACGGTTTGGCAAACCGCGCATCGACCACCGTGACCTGCACGCCCTCTGCCTCCAGCCGCTCGGTGGCCAGCAACACCTCGGCCAGATGCGCCCCGAACGACAGGATCGCCACGTCGCCGCCCTCGCGCAGCACCCGGCCCTTGCCAATCTGCAACGGCACGCCCCGCGCGGGCATCTCCACCCCCGCGCCCTCGCCGCGCGGATAGCGAAACGCGATCGGCCCGCTGTCATGCGCCACCGCTGTCGCCATCATGTGCACCAGTTCCGCCTCGTCGCCCGCCGCCATCACCGTCATGTTGGGCAGGTTCGCCAGAAACCCCACGTCAAATGCCCCCGCATGGGTCGCCCCGTCCTGCCCGACCAGGCCCGCCCGGTCGATGGCAAAGCGCACCGGCAGATTCTGCAACGCCACGTCATGCACGATCTGGTCATAGCCGCGCTGCAGGAAGCTCGAGTAGATCGCGCAAAACGGCTTCATCCCCGATGCGGCCAACCCGGCCGCAAAGGTCACGCCATGCTGCTCGGCAATCCCCACATCGAACACCCGCGCCGGGAACCGCCGCGCCATGATGTCCAACCCGGTGCCGCCCGGCATGGCCGCCGTGATCGCGACGATCTTCGGGTCGCGCGCAGCCTCGGCCGTCAGCGTTTCGCCGAACACCTGCGTATAGCTTGGCGCGTTCGACTTGCCCTTGACCTGCGCGCCCGTCGCCACGTCGAACTTCGCCACGCCATGATACTTGTCGTCGGCCCCCTCGGCGGGAGCATAGCCCTTGCCCTTGACCGTCACGCAATGGATCAGAACCGGCCCCGAGGCCCGCGCCTTGGCCGCGCGCAGCGTCGCCAGCAACTGCCCCATGTCATGCCCGTCGATCGGCCCGATGTAATCGAACCCGAACTCCTCGAACAAGGTGGCCCCGCCCGGCAGTCCCGTCACCAACTGCCGCGCCCGCCGCGCGCCGTCGCGCACCGGGCCGGGAAGCGCCGCCTCGAAACCCTCTGCCGCCGCCTTCAGCGCGGCCAGCGGCCCCTTGTCGGCAATCGAATTGAGGTAGGTCGACATCGCCCCCACGGGCGGGGCAATCGACATGTCGTTGTCATTCAAGATGACGAACAGCCGTTCCTTCAGGTGGCCCGAATGGTTCATCGCCTCATAGGCCATCCCGGCAGTGATCGCGCCATCCCCGATGACCGCGATGGTATCGCCAACCGGCATCCCCATCTCGCGTCCTACGGCAAAGCCGAGCGCTGCACTGATCGAAGTGGAGGAATGTGCCGCGCCGAACGGATCGAACTCGGACTCGGATCGCTTGGTAAACCCCGACAGCCCGCCTTTTTGCCGCAGCGTCCCCATCCGCTCGCGCCGCCCGGTGATGATCTTGTGTGGATAGCACTGGTGGCCCACGTCCCAGATCAGCTTGTCCAACGGCGTGTTGAACACGGCATGGATCGCCACCGTCAGCTCCACCACCCCGAGGCTCGATCCCAGATGCCCGCCGGTGCGCGACACCACCTCGATCGTCTCTTGCCGCAGCTCGTGGGCCAGTTGCGCCAGCTCGGTGTCGTCCAGCACCTTCAGGTCGGCGGGGCCGGCAACGCGGTCAAGGGTGGGGGTGCGGCTTGGGGCATCCATCGGAGGTCTCCTTTGAAAAAAGTGCCGTGCGGGCCAGCCACACGGCACCAGGTTCCTGTCGCCAACAGGAAGGGAACCGGGCTCATGGTGCGCCCAGACTCCGGGCCGGCAATGGCCCGAAGGTGGTCAGGGGGCGGCGTGCCGCCCCCCGTTAATCATGCCGTCGCGGTGCCGGTCACGACGCTGACCGCGCTCCAGGTGTTCGGGTCGGGCGATTGCTTGCTCTCTTCCGGCAAGAACTGCCCCACCACCCAGATCACCGTCACGATCAGGCCGAACCCGACGACAACCGCCGCCGCGTAGCCCGCACCTTTCAGCATCTGGTTCGCGATCCAGACATTCAGCTGCGACTTGCGGCTGACCTTGAAGTAGTCGTCCGTCATCTTTCACTCCTCAGTTCAGCGGCGCGTAGCCGTGCTGTTGGGCCCATACGTACCAGTTGTCCACGACCGTGCCAGTCAGCAAGATCCCGATACCCCCGGTCAGCGTGACCAGGATGGCGAACCACCAGGCCCAGCGGTGAATGCCTTCCATCGTGGCGTTGAAGCCCATCGTCCAGCGCCAGAACAAGGCGGCGCGTTCGGATGCGGTTCCGCGGTCCACAATCTGTTCCAGCTCCCGGTCGCCACCAAAGCGGCTGACGGCCA
Organism: uncultured Alphaproteobacteria bacterium; assembly: GCA_963822435.1. Lineage (GTDB taxonomy): Bacteria > Pseudomonadota > Alphaproteobacteria > Rhodobacterales > Rhodobacteraceae > JAUYQR01. The sequence continues at coordinate 505,225 of CAWGHN010000004.1, read as the reverse complement.
GGATCGTCGCCCCGTGCATCGCGAACAGCAGGGCGGACCCGTAAAGGAACGCGATGCTCAGCGCGTGGAACGGATTGTAGAACAGGTTGCCGTAAGTAAGGCTGAAGTTGTTGGTCCAGTCGAGGTGGGTGAAGATGCCGTAAGGCACCGCCTCGGACCAGCTTCCCATCAGGATCGGCCGGATCAGGCCCAGCACCAGGAACAGCCAGATCGCGCTGGCAAAGGCCCAGCACACGTGCTTGCCCATCCCCAGGGCCGATGCGCGAAGGTAGCTGCGCACCCACCACGAGATGACCGACACCAGAAGGAAGAACGAGGCGATCAGCCAATATCCCCCTTCGCGCAGCGGCGGGATGCTCAGCCCGTATTCCGGCGCCGGCGGATCAAGCGAGAACCAGAAGAGGTCGCGCAGGAACACCGCCGGATTGTAGCCCGCCTGATCCCAGAACCAGAACCCGACCATCAGGAACCAGGTCGCCCCGGCAAAGAGCGCGATCGTGCCCATCGTGCCAAGGTAGATCGGGCCAAGCTGCGCGTTGCCGAACCACCCCGCGAGGGTCGAGAAACTTGCCCCCCGCGTCCGGTTCGCCAGATCCACGCCCTCGACCATACCCACTTCCGGGGCGCCGCGAACCTGAAGCTGGTTGAAGATGTTTTGATACTCAGCCATTTACGCCTCCCGCAATGTCGGCCCACCACGGCAGCTGCAGCCACCAATCCCACCACACGACCCACTGGTCGAACCAGATCGTGCCCGAGATCACGATGCAGATCGCGCTCCAGAAGCCCGCGTTCAGCGCCAGCAGAAGCCCCAGGCGGTGGATGCCCAAGGTGCCGACCGAATACCCGATGAAGTCGCGAAAGAAGGTATCCTCGTGATCCGGAGAGCGGACCTCGCGGCCCTTTTCGGGGTTGGCCGCCGACAGGATCAGCGCGCCATGCAGCGCCAGCGCCAGCGCGTTGGTGAAAAAGAAGCTCACCGCCAGCATGTGCGCCGGATTGTAGTGGAAGTTTCCGTAAGTGTAGCCCGTGTTCGACACCCAATCGAGGTGCGTCCATATCCCGTAGGGAAAGGCGTAACCCCAGGCTCCCATCAGCACCGGCCGGATCACGGTCAGCGTCAGGTAGGCAAAGATCGCCACCCCGAAGGCAAAGGGCACATGGTAGCCCATCCCCAGCTTGCGGCAGATTTCCACCTCGCGCAGGGCCCAGCTGATGAACGCCGCTGCGGCGCACATCGTCACAAGCTGCCAGATACCCCCGTCAGCAAGGGGTGCCAGCGCCAGCCCGTATTCCACCCGAGGTGGGTCGATCGAGATCAGCCAGGGGTTCCAGACCCCCTCCATCGCCGTCCCGTAGAAGATCAGGATGGTGCCAAGCGCGGCAAAGAACACCGTCGTGACACCAAAGAAGCCGACGTAGAAAGGGCCGACCCAGAAGTCGAACAGATTCCCGCCGACCAGCGTGCCTCCCGGCACGCGATATTTTCGTTCGAAGCTGAGCAGTGCCATGCTTCCCTCTCCACTTGCGCAAGCCAGATACCACCGGGGCGCGGGCGGCCATGCCTGAAGTTGAATTCCCTAGGGGTCGTGACGGGCGACCAGCCACCGGCGGCCGCCCGCAACAGGGGTAGACCCGGTTATTCCGTTGCGGCCGCTGCCGGAGCGTATTTTGCTCCCGCTTCGCCGATCCAGTTGTAGCCGGGGGTGCTGAGCAGGACGAGGTGAATCATCACTGCCAGAAGGAAGAGGAAGACACCCTGCGCAACAAAGACGCGACGGGGGTCGAAGATCAGCCAGATTTTGTAGAATTTTGACATGTCTTGTTCCTCCTCAGAACCACGGGCGCCAGATGAACACCGCCAGATGAGCGATGACGGCAATGGTCACGAACAACCAAAGCCCGCTCATGTAGACGGAGTGCAGTTCTTGCGCCTGCTCGTCGGTAAGACCTGTGAAACTCAGGTCAGTTCTATCAGCCATGTTATCCTCCGAAGGGGTAGACTGACGCCGCATACCCTGCGGCTGGGTTCACGGGTTGGCGTCATGCCTCCCCGAGTTTCTCCGCACCCCGAAGGGTGGCGGTGAATGTCATGTCCGGCGGGCGTGGGCGCACAGGCCGCAGGATGATCGAGCGTGGGGATTGTCCGGTCCCCGTCGAACTGCACTCCCCGCCGGGGCGGAAAGCGAAGGGCGTAACCGTCAGGGACGGAAGATCGCCGGCGTGATCGCGCCCGCCTCGCGCCAGGCGCGGGCCAGTGGCCCATGCACCGGCAACTGCCGTTCGCTGATCAGTTTCCAGACCCAACCCAGCGTGGCGAACGGGATCGCCATCAGGAAGATCAGGGTAAAATAGATGCGGAACTCCGCTTTGGGTGTGCGGTGGGCGTGGTGCCCGCCGTGGTCTCCGGCTGTATGATCACTCATGCGACCCTCCCTTGGTGTTTGCCGTCGCGGGGCGCGGATCGGTCCGCAGCGCTGCGACATATTCCAGCACGACGCGTTCCGCGCCGTGATCGAGCGCCGATTTCTCGGCCGCGTCGCGCAATGTGCGCGCCGCTGAAATACGTGTCAGAACAGGATGTTGTCCGACGATCCTGTCCAGTTCCATCTGCGCATCGACATCCCAGGGGAAATCGCGCCGCAGCGTCGTCGGGGTGGCCGCCGCACTGTCCATCTCCGACCCTAGCGGCAGGATGTGGAACAGCGCCTCGAACAGCCCGTTGCAGACTTCCTGCAAGATCCAGACGCAGCCCGCGTAGCCCATGAAGGGCGTGCCGGTGTGCCTGCGGATTGCCGCGCCGGGAAAGCTTGCGGCGATGAAACTCGGGGCCGGGCCATGCCCACCCTTCATCTCTGCCATGTACATCTTCTCGTTGATCGACCCCATCACGATCAGCGGCCGATGCTGCTTCAGCATCGCACGCACCGCCTCGTTGTTGGTCTTGGTGCCCGCCACCCGCGCCACGGCAAAGGCGCAGGGCAGGCCAAGGTCGCTTTCCAGATAGTGCCGCACGCCGCGCGCATAGGTCTCGTTCGCGACGATGGCGAAGTTGGCCGTCGCAAAGAAATCCTGCGTCACCGACCGCCACAGATCCCACACCGGCTTCAGCGTCGAATGCTTTTCCTTCGCGATGAACGGCTGCGGGTCCAGATCGAGGAGTTCCCCCAGCGTTTCCAGAAACTTGGTCGTCGACTCTAAACCAAATGGCGCTTGCAGATAAGGCTTGCCCAGACACTCCGCCAGACCCCGGCCAAACTCGCGGTACATCACGATGTTGACGTCGGCATTCACCAGATTGCGCATCTCGGCCAGATGGGCGCCCAAGGGCATCACCATGTTGACCTCGGCGCCGATGCCTTCGACCAGACGGCGGATCTCGTGCAGGTCCGACGCCATGTTGAACACGCCGTACATCGGCCCAAGGATGTTGACCCGCGGCTTCGCACCCTCGGCGCGCTCCGCTTCGGGCGGCATCCGCCCCTTGGTCATTCCGAATTCGGTAAAGATCCAGGTCATCGCGCGGTCGGCACACTGCCACTGGTCCTCGTCAATCGTGCGCGGCAGGAAGCGCTGGATATTGGTGCCCGCCGGCGTGACGCCGCCACCGATCATCTCGGCAATGCTGCCCGTGACCACCACCGCTGGCAGCGCCGGATCAAGCGTCTTCCAGGCCCGCGCCATCGAGGCTTCGGTGCCGGAACTCATCTCGTCTTCGGCCAGTCCGGTGACGACAATCGGCAACTCATGCGGCGGCAACGCGTCGGTGTAGTGCAGCACCGATGTCACCGGGAGGTTCTCGCAGCCCACCGGCCCGTCGATCACGACCTGAAGGCCCTTGACCGCACAGAAGGCATAAACCGCCCCCCAATATCCCCCTGCCCGATCATGGTCCTGGATCAGCATGGGGTCGCCCCCTGCCATACAGATGCCAGACGCCTGCCAGACGCTTTGCAGACGCTCATTTCGCGGCGAGAGGTCATATCATCTCCTCCGCCTTCGCGGCCTTCGCGGCCTTGTCGAGCTTCTTCTGGTGGATCGCCCGGAAATCCGGCCGCAGGTTGGGGCTACCTTCCCAGATACCTGCCGTCTCGCCTTTGCCGACGCCCTCGAAGAACGTCTTCATCCCGTCCATACGGTCCTTGTTTGCCATTGCGGCATTCACGACCTGTGCCAGAGACCCTGCCCCCGCCGGCCCCATCAGCGGCCGGGCCGAGATAAGGTTCGTGAAGTAAAGCGCTGGAATCGCCAGCTCTTTCGCCTTTTGCACAACCGGCGTCGTGCCGATCGCCAGATCCGGCTGGAACCCCGCCATCGCAGCACAGTCATCTTCAAGGCTCGCGCGGTATTTCACCGCCACGCCCTTGGCTTCCAGCCAGTCGCGGTCCGCCGCACTCCACTCGTTCTTTGCGCAAGCGGTGCCGACGTATTTCACATCCGCGCCGCTCTCGATCAACAGCCGCGCGACCAGAAGCTCCGACCCCTCATACCCCGACACCGTGATCCGCCCCTTGACCGGATTGGCAGCCAAAGCCGCCCTGATCGCCGGTCCAAAAGCATTCTGCGCCGCAGCCACCTTTTCTGCATCGATTCCATAGGCTTCGCCGATGGCCTTCATCCATGCCATCGTACCATCAAGGCCCACCGGAGCCGATCCGACGACCGTCCGCCCCGCCTGATGAAACTCGCGGATCGACGCGGTGTAGAACGGATGGATCGCTGCCGCGACACCGCAGTCGAGTGCCGCATAGAGCTCGCGCCATTCGCGGCACGGCACCACCGGCCCCGCCGCAAGGCCCATCGGGGCCAGCATTGCGCCGATCATCATCGGGTCCGCCGGGAACATCTCGCCTAGCAAAGCCACCGTCGGGCGATCCGACCGCCCACGCTCCGGCGCCTGCACCGGGCCAGCCTCGATCTCGGCGCGGGCGTATTTCAGCATGGCACCCGCCAGCACATCCTTGGCCTCGGCATGGGTCGGCACGCCGAACCCCGGCACGTCGATCCCGACGATCCGCACGCCATTGATCTCGCTTGGCAACAACTTCAACGGCACGCCGGAAGCTGTTGGAACACATAGGTTAGTCACCACGACCGCATCATAGCGATCCGGGTCCGCCAGCTCATGCACGGCGTCGCGAATGTCCTCGAACAACTTGCCCGTGACCAGGCTTTCAGAGTTGAAAGGCACATAACCAACCGACCGCCGCGCGCCGTAGAAATGGCTCACAAAGGTCAGCCCGTAGACACAGCAGGCCGACCCCGACAGCACCGTCGCCACCCGCCGCATCCGCAACCCGACGCGCAAGGAACCGAACGCCGGGCACATCGACTGCGGCTTGTCATGCGCGCCTTGCGGATAGTCGCGGGCAAACCCGTCAAGCAGCTCCGAATTGCCTGCCGCCCGCGCCGCCGCCTCCATCGTGGCGGCCCCCGCATGGCAGCCCATTCCATCAGCAACCTGGCCGTCCACCATCTCTGGCGCAGCTGACGACGGCAGGCTCAAACCCTCCGTCACCGGGGTGCTGTCAGCCAGATCATAGCGAACTTCGCCCGCCATCATTTGCCAACCTTGGCGTGAAGGGCCTTCAGCGCGGCTTCCAGTTTGGCGAGGGCGTCCAGATCACACATTGTCATACACCACTTCCAGCGAGGCTTTCGGGGCCGCGTTCTTGCCGCGCATGTCGAGGTCGGTTGCCGGGGTCAGCACGAAATCCGCCCCCGTCGCCTCGGCACTGAACAGCCCCAAGAGGCCGTCCTGCGTCAGAGGTTTCGGCCGCACCGGCGGGGCAATCGCAACCGCCTCGCCAAGGGCGGCAAACAGCGGCCCCCACTGGCTTTCATAGCTGCCAACGATCTGATAATTCGCCGATTTCTTGCGCAGGTCATCGTCCTGCGGTATCGCCGCCAACACCGGAATACCCACCACCTCGGCAAAGGCCGCAGCCTCGCCCGTGCCGTCATCCTTGTTGATCACCAGCCCGGCGATGCCGACATTGCCGCCCAGCTTGCGGAAGTATTCCACCGCCGAACAGACGTTGTTGGCCACATACAGGCTCTGCAAATCGTTCGAGGCGACAAGGATCACCTTCTGCGCCATGTCCCGTGCGATCGGCAGGCCGAACCCGCCGCACACCACATCACCCAGGAAGTCCAGCAGCACATAGTCAAAGTCCCAGTCGTGGAACCCCAATTTCTCAAGCAATTCAAACCCGTGGATGATCCCGCGCCCGCCGCAGCCCCGGCCAACTTCCGGCCCGCCAAGTTCCATCGCGAACACACCGCCGCGCTTGAAGCAGACATCGCCGATCTTCACTTCCTCACCCGCCAGCTTCTTGCGGGTCGAGGTTTCGATGATCGTCGGGCAGGCCTTGCCGCCGAACAGAAGGCTCGTGGTATCCGATTTCGGATCGCAGCCGATCAGAAGGACCCGCTTGCCCATCTCGGCCATCATGTGGCTGAGGTTGGCGAGAGTGAACGACTTGCCGATCCCGCCCTTGCCGTAGATCGCAATGATCTGGGTTTTCTTCGTGGGCTCGCCTTGCGGAATTTCCAGCGAAGGTTCCTCATGCGCTTCTTCGCGCAGACGGTTGTCGAAATCCTTCAGGTTGGGGACGTCGTTCATGCGTGGCCACTCCAATCGAGGATCATTTTCAAGCAGTTGGCATCCGAAAATGCCGTCTCGTAAGCGTCAGCCGCATCCGCCGCAGGGCGGGTGTGGGTAATCAGTCCAGCCAGCGACAAGGCACCACTTTCGATCAGCGACCGCGTCGCGGTCAGGTCGTCCGGCGTCCATTCGCTGGCAATGCGGATGCGCGCTTCCTTCATGAAGGCGGGCGGAAAGGCGAAGGCGACGGGTTCGGTGTAGAACCCCGCCAGCACCACTTCGCCGCCCTTGGCCAGTCGCATGACCAGTTGGTCCAGCAGACCCCTGGCCCCGGAAGCATCGTAAATCGCACGGTAATCGCGGCGCGGATCATCTTCCGGCGCCACCACCGGATACCCCACCGCGCCGGTCTGGCGCAGCGGATCAATCTCCCAGACCGTCGGCGCAGGCGCACCTGCGGCCACCGTCAGCCGTGCCAGCAACCGGCCCAATGTACCATGCCCCACGATCAGGTCCGGCAGTGCGGTGTTGAACCCGGCCAGCGCATGGCGCGCGGTTGCCGCCAGCGCCAATAGCGCGCCCTCGGCCCGCATCGCCGGATCAAGACGCGCCACCCGGCCCGCCTTGGTCACCAGATGACGCGAGGCACCGCCAAAGAGACCCTTCACGTTGCCTGCAAAGCAGTTTGCCCCCGGCACAAAGACATGCTCGCCAACCCGGAACCCCGAATTTGCGCCCGCCTCCACCACTTCGCCCGCGGCCTCATAGCCCGGTACCAGCGGATACCCCATGCCCGGAAAGGCCGGCATTGTGCCCGACCAGAACAGCTTTTCGGTGCCGGTGGAAATGCCGGAATAGGCAATCTCGACCACCAGGTCATCGTCTCCCGGAGAGATCAGGCCAAGGCTTTCCAGCCCCAACTCTTTCGGCCCATGCAGGATGACGGCGGTGGTTCTCAACATGTGCCCCCTCGGTCCGTCCGCCGCCCCCATTTCAGAGTCGATCGCAGGACCGTGTTGTTATCTGTAACTCTAACCTTACAAAGCAGAGTGTCAACTAGAATTGACACTTTGCCGCTACCAAATGTCACATCCGACGCGCGGTGACCGCCGAGGTGATGAAGGGCCTGTGTCCGCGAAGCATCCGGATCGACCCAAATCCCGCAGCACCGGCGAGGGCGGCGATTTCCTCTGCCGACCGGGTTCGCCCGGTTTGCATCGCCAGCGTGTAAACTGCGAAATACACATCCGTCGCGGGGTCTGGCCGCGTGCCTCCCGACATCGGCTCTGAAATCACCAGCCGCCCGCCCACCGGCAACGCCGCATGAACGGCCGCCAAGAGACCAGTCACCGTCGCGTCGGAATGGTCGTACAGCACCCGGATCAGGCTGACCGCATCGGCCCCCATGGGCAGCGGGTCGTCGCGGAAACTGCCCGGCACGATCCGCACGCCCGGCCCCGGTCGCGCCCCCGCCACAACGGCGGGCAGATCGAACAGCGTCAGTCCGATCTTTGGCCAGGCCCGACCCACCGCCGCCAGAAACGCCCCGGTTCCACCGCCCACATCCATCAGATGCCGCACACCGCGCAAGCTGACCAGCCGCAGCGTATCTTCCGCCACCAGCCCCTGACTGTCGGCCATAAGTTGTGAATAGCGCCCCGCCAGATCCGGGTCCGCCGCACCGCCTGCGCCAAACACATAGGGCCAGAAACCGGCCAGTTCAGGCACCGTCTCACCGCGAAAAAACGCAACCGGATCAATCAGATCACGGTAGAGCACCGGATGGTGCCGCACCATCGCCTCCAGCCCCGGCACGGTCAGGAACGCCGCCCCGCGTGTGGTCAGCGCCCAGAAATCGCCTTGCCGCCTGACCAGCCGCAGCGCCGCACCGGCCTGCATCAGCACCGCCATGCGAGGCTCCGGCACGCCGGTCAGCCGCGCCAGCGCACCGGCCCCAATCGGCCCGTCCGCCAGCCGGTGCATCACCCGCAGCTCCACCAGCGCAAGCAGCGCCTGAGACCGCACAAAGCCCTGCACCACCTCGAAAAGCGCGTCGCCCTCGCTCCGCACAACGGCGCTAAGCCCCGGTATACGCGCACACATCCTGTGAAACCACGGCTGCATCGCCAGCCGCACGGCCCAGCCGGGACCGGCGGCCTTGCCCGCACGTCCCGCGCCAAGGCCCATGTCGGTCATCGCGCCGCCGCCGCGCGCTGGCTCAGGCTGACCGGAGTCATCTTCTCGGCGTAGGCCCGCACCATCGCGGCCAGTTGCGCCTCGCCCGGGCAGGACGGGATCGACGCGATCGCGCCGCCCAGAATGTCCTTCAGATGCCGCACTGCGCCCGACACGCCCATCAGCGCCACCGCATTTGGCCGCCCATGCGCCGCGTCCTGGCCTGCCGGCTTGCCGGTTTCGTCCGCCGACATCAGCGCGTCCTTCAGGTCATCGGCCACCTGGAACGCCTCACCGATCCGCGCGCCCAATTCCTCCCATGGCTCGGCGTCCATTCCGGCGGCAATCGCCCCCATCTGGGTTGCGGCGATGAACAGGGCTCCGGTTTTCGCGCGGTGATAGGCGCCCAGATTGACCTGCGCCTCCGATTCCCACGCCTGCCCCGCACAAATCCCGCCGGGCATCCCGGTCCGCTGCGCCAACACCCGCACCAACTGCAACGCCCGCAGCGGCTGATCGCCCGCCGCCCGCGCCAGCACCTCGAAGGCCAGGACGATCAGGCTATCGCCCGCCAGCACCGCCAAGGGTTCCGAATACGCCTTGTGCACCGTCGCCTTGCCACGCCGCAGGTCAGCATCGTCAAACGCCGGAAGGTCGTCATGCACCAGACTGGCGCAGTGAATCAGTTCCAGCGCCGCCGCAGCCGCACTGCTCAACCCCGGCCGGTCATCGCCACAGGCCAACGCGACCGACAGCAGGATCGTCGGGCGGATTCGCGCGCCACCCGGTGTCACCGAATATTCCAAGGCCTGCGCCAGCCGCCCCGGCACCTGCCCGCCAACGCCCTGGCCAAGCCGGATCGCCTCGGTGACCGCTGCCTCGATTCGAGTGGAAAGCCCCATCCGCGCCCCCTTGCCGCCGAAAAGCCCGCGGCGTCCTTGGCGTCAGTTTTGCATCGTGCGGCCAAGGTGTAAACAAAAACTTACAGATATGCGTAATTCCGTGTTTACACCCCGCCGCACGACAGTAGACTTCCCGCATGGAACCCAGCGCCCATAATGTCGTGGTGATCGGCGCCGGAATGGGCGGCCTTGCCGCCGCGATCCGCCTTGCCGCTGCGGGCTGCCCCGTCACAGTGATCGAATCCGCCGCCACGCCCGGCGGCAAGATGCGCACCCTGCCCTCGGCCGCAGGCCCGGTCGATGCGGGCCCCACCGTTCTCACGATGCGCCACATCTTCGACGACCTCTTCGCCCTCGCCGGCGACCGGCTTGACGATCACCTCACCTTGATCCCGCAACCCATCCTCGCCCGCCATTGGTGGCCCGACGGTTCAACCCTCGATCTCCACGCCGACCCCGCCGCCACCCTCGCCGCCATCGAAGCTTTCGCCGGCCCGCGCGAGGCCGCCGCCTTTCGCCGCTTCGATGCGCTCTCGGCCGCACTCTTTCAGGCCTTTGACGCCCCGGTGATGCACTCCGCCAAACCGAACCTCGGCGCCATCGCCCGCACGGCGGCCCGCCAACCCCGCCTCTGGCCCGCGCTTGTGCCTGGCATGACCCTCAGCCGGCTCTTGCGCCTGCACTTCCGCGACCCGCGCCTCGTCCAGCTTTTCGCCCGCTACGCCACCTATGTCGGCGGCCGCCCCGCCCATTCCCCCGGCGTCCTCGCCCTGATCTGGCGGGCCGAGGCGCAGGGCGTCTGGGCCGTCAAGGGCGGCATGCACCACCTCGCCACCGCGCTCGCCGACCTTGCCACCCGGCTTGGCGTGCGCTTTCGCTATGCCACCCGCGCACAGCGCATCGTCACCCAAGGCGGCCACGTCACCGGGGTGCAGATCGAAGGCGGCACCACCCTGCCCTGCACCGCCTGCGTCTTCAACGGCGATCCCGCCGCTCTCGGGCTTGGTCTCCTCGGCACCGCGCCCACCACCGCCGTGGCGCCCAAAACCACCCAACCGCGCAGCCTTTCAGCCTGGGTCTGGTCCTTCGCCGCCACGCCCGAAGGCCCGCTTGCCCGCAACCTCAGCCATCACAACATCGTCTTCTCGCCCGACCCGAAGGCCGAATTTGGCCCCATCGGCCAAGGCCGGACGCCCGACCAGCCCACCCTCTACATCTGCGCCGAAGATCGCAGCGGCGGAACCATCCCGCCCGTCGAACGCTTTGAAATCATTGTCAACGCCCCCGCGGGCCACGCCGCTACGGCCCAGGAGTTCACCCAATGCCAGACCCGCACCTTCGCCCCCTTGCAGCACATGGGCCTGACCTTCGCGCCACCGCCCGAGGCAGCCTCACTGACCACGCCCTCGATGCTGGGCCACCTCTTCCCCGGCTCGAGCGGCTCGATCTATGGGCGCAGCCCCGAGGGGATGCTCGCAGCTTTTCAGCGGCCTTCGGCCACAACCACCCTGCCGGGCCTATACCTGGCGGGCGGGGGCGCGCATCCGGGGGCGGGGGTGCCGATGGCAGCCCTCTCCGGCAGGCACGCGGCCGCGGCGATACTGACCGGCCGGACTTCTCCGTCGACGTCCCGCCCGACGGCTACGCCTGGTGGTATCTCGACGGTGTCTCCAACGACGGGGCGCGCGCCGTCTCGGTGATCGGTTTCATCGGATCGGTGTTCTCGCCGTGGTACAAATGGTCCGGCCGCCGCGACCCGCAGAACCACGCCTGCATCAACGTCGCGACCTACGGCCCCGGCGCGCGCTTCACGATGACCGACCGGGGCCGCCCCGCGCTGCGCCAATCGCGTGACACCCTGCAAGTCGGACCATCGTCGATGCACTGGAACGGGCGACAACTGATCGTCACCGTGGATGAAATCGGTGCCCCGCCAATGGTCACGCCGGTGCGCGGCACGATCACGCTCACGCCGCAAGCCATCACCGAAACCGAGGTGCTGCTCACCCCCGATGGCCGCCACCTCTGGCGTCCCTTCGCCCCCACCGCGCAGATCGAGGTGAACCTGACCCAGGGCCACCACTGGCAAGGCCACGGCTATTTCGACGCCAACTTCGGCTCTGCCGCGCTCGAATCCGATTTCCGTTTCTGGACCTGGGGTCGCTACCCGCTGAAGGATCGTGCCGTCTGCTTTTACGATGCAACCCGGATCGACGGCTCCACCCTCGCCCTCGGCGTAGAAATTGACGCCGCCGGAAAGGTGCGCGAAATCGCGCCGCCACCGCTCACCAAATTTCGCCGCAGCCTTTGGGCCGTCCGCCGCGAAACCCGCGCCGATCCGGGCTTCACCCCGCGCCAGCGCCTCGGCATGCTCGACGCGCCGTTCTACTCCCGCAGCCTCGTCGAAACCCGGATCGAGGGCGAAACCTCAACCGGCGTGCACGAGGCGCTCGACCTCACCCGCTACCGTCAACCCTGGCTGAAACCGATGATCGCCCTGCGTGTTCCGCGCCGTCGCGACTGGACCTTCGACTGACGTCAAGCGGTCAGCGCACCGTCCGGGTTATGGCGCATCACCCAGAAATTCAGCGCCCCGGCGACAGAAACCCAGACAAGATAGGGCAGGAACATCAGCCCGGCCCAGACATCCAGCGCAAAGAACGCCCAGGTCGTCGCCGCCACGCTCAGCCACAGCCCGACCATCACGACCATTGCCGCCCGCAGGCGCCTGAGGCCAAAAAAGATCGGCGTCCAGAGCGTGTTGAAAGCAATCTGCACCGACCAGAACGCCAACCCGTAAGCCGCGCCCTCGATCCCCGACACCCGCGCAGCCGAGGCCGCCATCAACAGATAAAGCGTCGTCCAAGCCACCGGGAACAGCCAGTTCGGCGGCGTCCAGCTTGGCTTTTTCAGGCTTTCATACCACGCACCGGGCGAAAACATCGCCCCCGTGGTCGCCGCGGCCCCACAGGCCAGAAGGTAGACACCGAACAGATAATAATCCATCGCAGGACCCTAGCCCAAGGCTGGGCCAATGCCAACCGCTCAGGCCGAAAGCCCCCGGTCGCGCGCCTCAAGTTGGGCCAGAACGCCCAGCAAAGCATCGCTCCGCCCCCGGCTGGGTATCGCCCGTGCCGCCGCCTGCACCAGAAACGCCACCTCCGGAACCGGGGGCGCATGCAACACAGCCCCTCGCGGCATCACCGACACCGCCGCCGATTTCGCCACCGCCAGCCCCAGCCAGCCGATCTTCTGCGCCTTGGTCGTCCGCGCCCGCTGGGCGACGGAATCATAGCCGCCGCGCCGCACTGCCCCGCCGATTCCGTCATAGATCAGCCGCGCCGCAAAGATCCCCGGCCTGCACCCCATTGGCAGCGCGCCAACCCCGGCCTCCGACCGGACGTAAAGCCGCTCCGCTTCGGCCAGCAGCCGCCGCACCACCCGCCGCACTTCGGCCGAGGCCACAGGTGCCTCAAGCCACGGTTCAAGCGTCACGCCCTCGTCCACCAGCCAACCCAGCGGCAGATACACCCGCCCGGCCCGCGCATCTTCGCCCACGTCACGGGAAATGTTGGTCAGCTGCATCGCCAGCCCCAGATCGCAGGCCCGCGCCAACGCATCGGCGTCGCGCACCCGCATCAGCACGCACATCATCGCGCCAACCGCCGCCGCGACCCGCGCCGAATAGGCCAGCACGCCCGAAAGATCGTCATACCGCCGCCCGACCGCATCCCAGGCCATGCCCTCCAGCAGCGCATCCGGCAGCGCGCGGGGCATCTCGAAGCCTTCGACAACGGCGGCAAAGGCCCGGTCGGCGGCGGCATCCACCGGACGGCCGGCATAAACCCGGTCCAGACGGTCGCGCAGCCTCAGCACCGCCCCGGTCTTGTCGTCGCCCTCGTCCACCGCGTCATCCGCCAGCCGGCAGAACGCATACAAAGCCAGCGCCGGGTCGCGCACCGCAGTCGGCAGCAGCCTTGAGGCCGCATGAAACGACAGGCTTCCGGTGCGGATCGCCGCGCGGCAGGCCTCCATGTCGCGTTCGGCGATCATTCAGCAGCCAACGGCATCTCGGCCGCCCTCCACCGCACCGCCGCGTCGGGCACCAGCTTGCCCAGCACCTCAGCCGTCCCGATCACCCCCGGCACCCCCGCGCCAGGATGCGTCCCGGCGCCGGTCAGATACAGCCCCGGCAACTCCTCGCTCACGTTATGCGGCCGGAACCAGGCCGATTGCAGGATGCGCGGCTCGATCGAAAACCCTGCCCCGTAGGGTGACAGATAGCGGTCGCGGAACGTGTCGGGTGTGAAGACAAGGCTCTCGGTCATATGCTTCTGAAACCCCGGAATCAGCCGCTCCTCCAGCATCGCGGCCATCTTGGCGCGGTACTTCGGCTCCTCCTCCGCCCAATTCACCCCGCCATGCCCCAGATGCGGCACCGGGCTCAGGGCATAGAACGTATCGCCGCCCTTCGGTGCCACCGACGGGTCAGTGACCGAGGGGCGGTGAACGTAAAGGCTCATGTCATCCGCCAGTTTCCCGCGAATGAAGATATCCTTGATATGCTCGCGGTAGCGCGGCCCCACGACGATGGAGTGGTGGCCGACATCCTGCCACATCTCGCTGGTGCCCGCAGTGCCGAAATACCAGACGTAGAGCCCCATCGACCACCGCGTCCGCCTGAGCCGCGCCGGCGTCCAGCGCCGCTTCGGCGCGTTGCGCAACAGCCGGTCATAGGTGTGCCCCGCATCGGCGTTCGACACGACCACATCGGCGGGCAAGACCTCGCCCGACACCAGCCGGACCCCCGCCGCGCGTCCAGCCGAGACGACGACCTCGTCCACCTCGGTGTTGGCCACCACCTCGCCGCCCTGCGCCTCGATCACCCGCACCATCGCGTCCGCAATCGCCTGCACCCCGCCCATCGCGTAATGCACGCCAAAGGCCGCCTCCAGATGGCTGACCAGCGCATACATGCTGGTCACGTTGAACGGGTCGCCACCAATGAACAGCGGATGGAACGACAGCGCGAACCGCAGGTGTTCGTCTTTCACCCGCGCCGCCGCGTGGGCATAGACCGACCGGTCCGCGCGATACCACGCAAAGGTCGGCAGCACCTTCACCAGATCCCAGAACTTGTGCATCGGCCTGCGCCCAAGATCCTCGAACCCGAACCTGTAACGTGCCTCCGCACCTTTCAAGAATGTCGCGTAACCATTTGTATCAGATGGGGAAATTCGCGCGACCTCGGCCTTCATCGCCGCCGCGTCGCCGCGCATGGTGAACGTCTCGCCATCCTGAAACCGGATCTCGTAGAACGGGTCCATCGGCTTCAACGCCACGTCGCGATCGAAATCCCGCCCGCAGGCCGCCCACAACTCGCGCAGGATCTGCGGCACCGTCACGATGGTCGGCCCCAGATCGAACCGATGCCCGCCTTGCGTGATTGACGACCCGCGCCCGCCCGCCCGGTCCAGCCGGTCGATCACCGTCACCCGGTAGCCCTTGGCCCCGAGCCGCATCGCCGAGGCAAGCCCCCCCAGCCCCGCCCCGATCACGATGGCATGGCTGGCGTCCGATGAGGTGCCGTTGGCGCGGGGGGGTATTGTGCGTTGGAACATGGCACGGATGATAGAGTGTCCAGTTTAATTTACAATATCGCTCGTGCTGCGACGTTTTGACTGCGTTTTTCCTTCCCCCGGCGCGCATAAAGTGTAAAACTAGCCTTACACTTCGGAGGGGTCATGCCCACAGCCAGCCTCACCCTGTTCCGTTTTACCGGTATCGGTTCCCGCCTTTGGGTGATCGGCCAGATGGGTGCCGCCCGTTTTGCGCTGCCCCGCGAACGCAAGGCGCTGTTCTGGAAGCTTTGCGGCTCTGGCACCGGCGAAGGCTTCACCCCGCGCCCGAACTGGGGCGTCTGGGCGATCCTCGCCGTCTGGCCGGATGAGGCGACGGCGCGTGACCGCACCCTCAACAGCCCGGTCTGGGCCAAATGGCGTGCCCGCGCCACCGAGGTGACGACGATCTTCCTGTCGCCCCTCTCCGCGCGCGGCTCGTGGTCGGGCGTCAACCCGTTCGTGCCGGAAACCGATCCGCACGCGCCCGCTGGCCCCCTCGCCGTTCTCACCCGCGCCACGGTGAAACCGGCCCGCGCGCTGCGCTTCTGGGGCCGGGTGCCCGACATTTCCGCCGTGATCGGCCAAGACCCCAACGTGATCTTCAAGATCGGCATCGGCGAGGTGCCGCTTCTGCATCAGGTCACCTTCTCGATCTGGCCCGACGCCGCCTCGATGATGCATTTTGCCCGTGGCGACGGCCCGCACGGCCGCGCGATCAAGGCCGTGCGCGACGAAGGCTGGTTCACCGATGAACTGTACGCCCGCTTCCGTGTCCTCGGTTCCGAGGGTCACTGGAACGGCCATGAACCCCTTGCCCATGCCGCCTGACGGAAAGCCGCCCATGAACTCGATGACCCCGCCGCCAAAACCGCTTGCCAAGGCCGTGAAGGCCGCCGCGAAACCAACCGCGCGCCAGCCCTTCCCGTTCTCGGCCATTGTCGGGCAAGAGGCGATGAAACAGGCGATGGTCCTCACCGCGATCGACCCCGGCATCGGCGGTGTCCTCGTGTTCGGTGACCGAGGCACCGGCAAATCCACAGCCGTCCGCGCGCTTGCCGCCCTCCTTCCGCCGATCGAGGCTGTCGAGGGCTGCCCCGTCAACTCCCCCCGCCTCGACATGGTGCCCGACTGGGCGCACGTCACCGCCACGGCGACCGTCTCCAAGCCCACACCGGTGGTCGACCTGCCCCTCGGCGTCACCGAAGACCGCGTCGTTGGTGCCTTGGATATCGAACGCGCGCTCACCCGCGGCGAAAAGGCGTTTGAACCCGGCCTCCTCGCCCGTGCCAACCGTGGCTATCTTTACATCGACGAGGTCAACCTTCTGGAAGACCACATCGTCGACCTGCTCCTCGACGTCGCCCAATCCGGCGAGAACGTTGTGGAACGCGAGGGCCTCTCGATCCGCCACCCCGCCCGCTTCGTCCTCGTCGGTTCCGGCAACCCCGAAGAAGGCGAGCTGCGCCCGCAGCTTCTCGACCGTTTCGGCCTTTCCGTCGAAGTGACCAGCCCCCGCGACATCGCCACCCGCGTCGAAGTGATCCGCCGCCGCGACGCCTACGAGAATGCCTACGACAAATTCATCAAGGCATGGCGTCCGCACGACACCACCCTGCGCACCCAGATTCTGGCCGCCCGCGACCTGCTGCCAAAGCTGAAAACCCCTAACACCGTCCTGCACGACTGCGCCGCGCTCTGCATCGCGCTCGGCTCCGATGGCCTGCGAGGCGAACTGACCCTCCTCCGTGCCGCCCGCGCTCTTGCCGCGTTCGAAGGCGCCGACACCGTCAAGCGCCCGCACCTTCGCGCCGTTGCCGCGATGGCCCTTTCCCACCGCCTCCGCCGCGATCCCTTGGACGAGGCGGGGTCCACCGCCCGCGTCGCCCGCGCCCTGACCGAGGTGTTGCCATAGCCGACGAAGGCACCCCTTGGGCTCGCGCCCACCTTGCCCTGACCCTCCTCGCCATTGATCCGGCGGGGCTGAAAGGTCTGTGGCTGCGCGCCCGCGCCGGTCCCGTGCGCGATCACGTTACCACCGCCCTCGCCGCCGTTCCCCTGCCCGCAAAACGCCTGCACCCCACCATCACCGATGATGCCCTCTTCGGCGGCCTCGACCTCTCCGCCACACTCGCCACCGGCCGCCCGACCGACACCCCCGGCCTCCTCGCCACCCCGGCGCTTCTCCTCCTCGCGATGGCCGAGCGCGCCCCCCCGGGGCTTGCCGCCCGCCTTGCCGCCGCCCTCGACACCCCCGGCCATGCGCTCGTGGCGCTGGACGAATCCGCCGACGCCGACGAAACTCTCAGCCCCGCGCTGACTGACCGCCTTGCCCTGTTCCTCGACCTGTCCGACCAGCAATGGTCCGACACCGCCCCCCTCACCCTTGATGCCGCGGCCATCAGTGCCGCCCGCGCCCGCCTCGCCCGCATCAAAACCCCGCCCGATGCCACCCACCGCCTCACCGAAGCCGCCGACCAGCTTGGCATCCGCTCGCTCCGCGCGCCGCTTCTGGCCCTCGCCACCGCCCGCGCCGCCGCCGCCCTCGCCGGGCGCGCGAAGATCACCGAGGCCGATCTTCTGATCGCCGCCGACCTCGCCTTCGCCCACCGCGCCCTGCCTCTGGCCGAGATGCCCGACCAGCCGCAACCGAACCCCGAACCGCCGCCAGACCAGCCCGATCCACCGACCGACCCGCAGTCCACCCAATCCCTGCCCGAGGAACTGCTGGTCGAGGCCGCCCGCGCCGCGCTGCCCGCCGATCTCCTTGCCCGCCTCGCCCAAGGCCGCGCCGCCCGCGCGGTGAAAGGTGCCACCGGCACCGGCGCCGCCAAATCCGGCAACCGTCGCGGCCGCCCGCTGCCCTCGCGCCCCGGCCGCCTTGGCACAGGCGCGCGGATCGACCTTGTCGCCACCCTGCGCGCCGCCGCCCCCTGGCAACCCTTGCGCCGCAAACAGGCCAATCTCCCCAATGCCGTCCTGCTCGTGCGCCCCTCCGACATCCGCCTGAAACGCTTCATCGAAACGTCAGACCGCGTCCTGATCTTCGCCGTCGACGCCTCCGGCTCCGCCGCCTTCGCCCGTCTGGCCGAAGCCAAGGGCGCCATCGAACTTCTCCTCGCCGCAGCCTATTCCCGCCGCGACCATGTCGCCCTTCTTGCCTTCCGTGGCACCGAAGCGGAACTGATTCTGCCCCCCACCCGCTCCCTCGTGCAAACCAAACGCCGTCTCGCCGGCCTGCCCGGCGGCGGCGGCACCCCTCTCGCCTCGGGCCTGAAACTCGCGATGGCCACCGCCGCCCAGGCCCGCGCCCGTGGCCTGACCCCGACCATCGCCATCCTCACCGACGGTCGCGGCAACATCGCCCTCGACGGCACCGCGAACCGCGAACAGGCCGAGGCGGACGCCATGCAATTCGCCCGCCTGATTCGCGCCACAGCCACCCCTGCCCTCGTGATCGACACCGCCAACCGACCGCAACCATCCCTTCAGGCGCTCTCGAAACAGATGGACGCGCCCTACCTCGCCCTGCCGCGTGCTGATGCGCACCGGCTGTCATCTGTCCTCGAAGCGGCGCTTGGGGGTTAGAATGGACTTCGACCGGATGCCAAAGGATTGGCCGAACCGCACCTCGGCCCGGATGACCCGCGCGCGCCCGCACGACTGGTGCGTGTTCGAGGTCGGTCGCGGCCCGGAAATCCTGCTGCTGCACGGCGCAGGTGGCTCGGCCCACAGTTTCCGCAACCTGATCCCCGAATTGGCCGATTACCGCTGCCTGATACCAGACCTTCCGGGCCAGGGCTTCACCCGCGCCGGCAACAAGGGCCGCCTCGGCATCGACCCGATGGCCGAAGACATCGCCCGCCTGATCGAACACGAAGGCTGGGCGCCAAAACTGGTGATCGGCCATTCCGCAGGGGCGGCCCTCGCGCTTCGACTGTCCACCCTGATCCCGCTCGACCGAATCGTTGGCGTCAACGCCGCCCTTGGCAGCTTCGAAGGCGCCGCCGGCGTCCTCTTTCCCCTCCTCGCCCGCGTCCTCTCGGTCACGCCCTTTGTGCCGCGCTTCGTCAGCGGCCTCTGGGGCAACGCGCCAACCGTGCGCCGCCTGCTCACCTCCACCGGCTCGCCGCCGGATGAGGCGGGCCTGCGCCAGTACATCGCGCTGGTGCAGGACGCCGCGCATGTCGACGGCACGCTTGGCATGATGGCACAGTGGAAGCTCGACGCGCTGATGGCCGACGCCCCGAAACTGACCACGCCAACCCTTCTGATCGCAACCACCGGCGACAAGGTTGTGCCCGCCCGCGTCTCACGCGATGCAGCCGCACTTATGCCGAACGCGACGTACAAGGAATTGCCCAAACTCGGCCATCTGGCGCACGAGGAAGCCGGCGCAAGGATCGGCGCCGTGATCCGCGACTGGCTTGGTGATCCGGGCTGAGCCTCAGCGCAGCGCCAGCATCCGTGCGCCAAAGATCCGGTCGATATGCTCGGTCATGTAGATCCGCACCCAGGGCGTGAAACGCTCCGGACTGCGCCGCACCTCGGCGGCCAGATCGTAAAGATCGACCCAGCGCACTTCGGCCACCTCGTCGGGGTTCGGCTCGACCACCAGCCCCGCCGCTGCCTCGGCCACAAACACGTCGACCACCTCATGCTCGATCAAGCCGCTGCCCACATCGGCGCGATACTCGATCCGGTCCGCGTAGGACGGGAACAGCCCGGTGATCCCCAACTCCTCCCGCAAGCGGCGCACGGCGCAAGCGGCCGCGTCCTCTTCCCAGCGCGGGTGCGTGCAGCAGGTGTTCGCCCACATACCCGGCGTGTGATATTTCGTCAGCGCCCGGCGCTGGATCAGCACACGCGACCCCTCGGTCACGAACACCGACACCGCCTTGTGGCGTAACCCTTGCTGATGCACGGCCAGCTTTCCGACCGGCGTCAGCCGCCCGTCAACCCAGGCAGGAATCATCTCTTCCATCGACGCGCCATCCACCCTTCAGGTCCAGCTTGGCTTCACCCAGCCCAACAGATGGGCCACGTTCTTGATCCCGATCTTGATGTGGGCAAGGGGCCGCGCCGCGACCAGCTTCTTGTTCATGTAAGCCTCGAAGGTCAGCTTCTGCACGTCGGTATCGTGACACAGGGACACGAACCGCTCCCGCCGCTCGTCGGACTTGTAGTAGGCGTCCTGCATTGACCGCAAGACCTTGAAGACGGTCTTGTTGTCCTTCATGAACAGCTTGCGCGCCAGTTTCAGGTCCTTCGCGCGGCCCGAAGCCAGACAGGCCTGCGCCGCCGTCGCCGCCACCCGGCCCCCCAGCATCGCGTAGTAGATCCCCTCACCCGAACTTGGCGCCACAACCCCGGCCGCATCGCCCGCCAGCACCACATCGCGCCCATTGTCCCAACGGTCCAAGGGTCGCAGCGGGATCGGCGCGCCTTCCTTGCGGATCGTCTCGCACCCGGTCAGGCCGGATGAGGCGCGCAGATCGGCTGTCGCCTGCTTCAGGTTCACCCCGTCGACGCCGGTTCCCATCCCGACGCTCGCCTGATCGCCATGCGGGAACACCCAGCCGTAGAAATCCGGGCTGATCCGCCCGTCATAGATCACGTCACAGCGCTTCGGATCGTAATCCTTGTTCGCCGCCGGGGCCTTGATGATTTCATGGTACGCGATCACGTAAGGGATCGTATCGCCCCCCGGCACCTCGTCGCGCGCCACATCCGACCGCGCGCCATCGGCACCGATCACCAGCTTTGCCCGGCTGCGCACCTCGTTGCCCGACACCTTCTCACGCCAGACGACATGCGTGCCCTCGGCGTCCCTCTCGATCCGCAAGTAGGTGCCGGTCAACCGATCCGCCCCCGCCTGAACCGCCCGCACCCGCAGGAATTCGTCGAAATGCTCGCGGTCCACCATGCCGACATAGCCGTTCTCGATGTGGATATCGACCGACCGCCCCGTGGGTGAGATCATCCGAGCCGTTTCGATCTTGGCAACAATCTGATCCGCCGGGATCTTGAAATCCGCAATCGCGCGCGGCGGGATCGCGCCACCGCAGGGCTTGATCCGCCCCGCCCGGTCCAGCATCGCCACGCGTTTTCCGGCTCGCGCCAGATCCTCTGCCGCCGTCGCCCCCGAAGGCCCGCCGCCCACCACGAACACGTCGTATGTCATTGTCATTCCCCCGGAACCAATTGTGCGGTGACGCGGCGCAAGGTGCCGCCGTCGATGATCCGCCAAGCCATCATTGCGGCCGCCAGAAACAGCGCCGCCTCGAACACGAACACCAACCCGAACGCCACCGAAGCGTCCGCGCTGATGCGCAGCACATCCACGAACGCCGCTCCGGCAAACCCGCCCAAGCCCTGCGCTATCGCCTGGCTTGCGCCCCAGACGCCCATCCGCGTGCCCTCACGCCCCGCGCGTCCCTCGCCCGCCAACTGCATCATCGCCCCGATCGAGGCGATGGCGAACATCCCGTTGAACACACCCAGCACCGTCACCGCCGGCACCAGAAGCCCGATCTCCATCTGTCCCAGCGCGGCAATCGCCGCCAGGCACACCGCCGATCCCAGACAGCCCGCCGTGACCCACAGCTTCAGCGTTCCCAACCGGAACCCCGAAACCGCAACGCCAACGGCCAGCATGCCCACAAACATGCCGCCATGCTGCGCGCCCGACAGGCTGGTCGATTGTCCCGGCGAAAAGCCGAACACCAACCCCGCATAAGGCTCAAGGATCAGTTCCTGCAGGAAGAACGCCGACATCGACAGAAAGATGAAGATCGTGAAGACCCGCGATTTCCGCTCCGCCCAAACCTCGGCCAGACCCTGCCAAAGGGGCGTCGGGTCCGGCTCACGCTCCGCCATCACGCGCGCCTCGATCCCCCAGATGGCCAGCGCCGTCACGATCACCGCGCCCACCGTCACCACCGTGACGATCACCATCAGTCGCGCCGGGGTGTAGGGGTCCAGCAGCGCGCCGATCACACCCGAGGTCACCGCAATCCCGAAAATCATCATCAGCCAGGTGATCGTCGCCGCCGCCGCCCGCCGGCGCGGCTCGGTCGCCGTCGCCAAAAGCGCCAGCAGCGCTGTGCCACAGGCCCCCGCGCCCATGCCGATCAGCAGATAGGCCACCACCGACAGCGCCAGTCCGACACCCTGCCCCGCAATCCCCAACGCCACCGCGACCGACGCCAGAAACGCACCCAGCGACAGGATCGCCATGCCACCCACGATGAACCGCGTCCGGTTGCCCTTGGCATCCGACCAGAAACCCCAGCTTGGCCGGGTGATCTGCACGAACGAGTGCAGCGCCACCAACGCCCCCGACAGCATCGCCGGCAGCGCCAGCTCCACCACCATCAGCCGGTTCAGCGTCGATGTGGTCAGCACCACCACCGCCCCGATGCACAGTTGCACAAGGCCAAGGCGAACGATCTGCACCCAGCTCAAACTCATGCCAACCCCCTCAGCGCAAAGGCGGAAATCATCATGCCGGTGACGTAAAGCACCACGCCCGTGCCGTTGTACCAGGGCGCCTTGCCCTTGGGGTCGCGGAACAGGACGCGCATCGCAGCGAACTGCACGATGAGCAGCACCAAGACCGCCAGCCCATGCCAAGGCTTGTCAAAGATCACCAGCAGCACCACGACCAGCGCCTGCGCCATCGACATCACCGTGCAGGCGATCTTGGCCGCAACCTCGGGCCCCAGTACCACCGGCAGCGACCGCACGCCATGCTGCCGGTCGCCCTCCAACGCCTTGAAATCATTCAGTGTCATGATCCCATGCGCACCAAGCGCATACAAAAGCGCAATCACCACCACCTCGAACCGCGGCGGCCCCGCCAGCAGCACCGCCGCCCCGGTGAACCACGGCAGCCCCTCATAACTCAGGCCCACCAGCCCCGGCCCCCACCAGCCCGACCGCTTCAGCCGAACCGGTTCCGCCGAATAGGCCCAGGCTGCGATCACGCCAACCACCGTCGCGCCAAAGCCCCAGGGCCCGAGCATCCAGCCCACCGCCAGCGACAGCGCCGTCATCGCCAGCGCGATATACAGCCCCCAGCGTCCCGGTATCCGCCCCGACGGGATCGGCCGGTCCGGCTCGTTCACCGCATCGACATGCCGGTCGCACCAGTCGTTCGCCGCCTGAGACATGCCGCAGACGATCGGCCCGGCCAGCACCATCCCAAGGATGACCAGCGGCCATTGCCCCGAAAGCGGCACCCCGGCAGACACCGAGCCGCAGAGATAGGCCCAGATCGGCGGGAACCAGGTAATCGGTTTGATCAGCCGCAGCATCGCGCGCGGCTCCGGGAATTGGCGGGGATGTAGGATTTCACTGACAGCCATGTGTCAACTAAACATTACAACTTCGCGCCAATCAAGCGTCTCGACGTCGCAGCGCGCAGATTGTCGCCCTAAACGCCGGTCGGGCGAATGATGAACCGGCAAACGCGCCCGTCGCGCCGGTCCGCCACCATCGCTGATGGCCAGACCAGCCGCCGGAACAGCCGCTCGAACACCGCTGCATGCCAGACGCAGGCCCGCCCCTTGCCGGGATCCAGCGGGTTGTCCTCCACCTCGAAGGTCAACGGCCGACGCGCCGCCACCGCAAACCGCCCCGACCCGACGAAGGTCCAGGCGTTGCGCGCAATCGCCGCCGTCAGCACCCGCGCGCCCAAGACCCCCGGCAGCGCGCGGATCGCCAGTTGCGCGGCCCACGGGATGCGGTGCGCCAGCACATAATCCGCCGTCGCCGTGCCAGCCAGTCGAAGCAATCCTTCGGCCCGCTCCGGCAGCACCAGATGCAGCGCCAAATGCACCGCGCGGCACTCGCCTTCCGGCCACATCCCCGCATCGTCGGGCGGCACCTCCACACCCGCCACCGCCATCACCCGCTCGCGCACCGCGCGGCCCTCGCAATGGTCCAGCACGCGCACCAGTTGCAGGATCGCGTTCGGCCCGATCCGCCCGGTCGTCGCGACAGGAAAGACGCCGCCGTCCATGCTCTACTCCGCCGGCTCCTGCAACTGTTCGCGCCCGCCGCCACAGGCCGTCACCTCGGCCCCGTTCGGCATCCGGAACTCTGCCTTCCGCTCCTCCGCGCGCTCCTGCACCTGCGCCTTCACCGCCGCGCGCCGCTCTGCCGCGCGCGCCGCCTTGTCGGCGCTGGCCTCCCAGTCGGCCACCTGCGCCTCGGCAATCGTCCGCGTTTCGTCAAAATGGAAATCGACCGAGTTCTTGGTCTGCGGCCCCCAGTATCCGGCCTTGCCAAGGTCATAGAACGTCCGCCCCACGCCCGCTTTCAGAAACGCCTTGAGGCAGCCCAACAGATACCGCCGCCGGAACCCCGTTCCGCGCCAGGGATAGTGAAACAGCGCCTTGCGCATGTAGAACCGCCGGTAGTTCTTCATCACCCCGTCCAGCAACTCGCCCCGCGTCAGCGCGGCCGGTTTCATGATCGGCGTGACAAAGTTGTATTTCGAGAAATCAAAGACCTCGACCTGATCCTTGATCTCCTGAAAGAGGGGGGTGAACGGCCACGGCGTATACATCGCCCAGTTCGCCAGATCCGGCTGCCAGTCCCACGCCATCTGGAACGTCTCTTCCAGCGTCTCCTTCGTCTCGTTGTCCAAGCCCACGATGAACTGCGCCTCGACAAAGATATCCGCCTCGCGCAACAGCCGAACCGCCTCCTTGTTTTCGGCGACCGTCGTTTCCTTGTTGAACATATCCAGCTTCAGCTGCGCCGCCGCCTCGGTGCCCAAAGACACATGGACCAACCCGGCCTTGCGGTAAAACTTCAACAGGTCGCGGTCGCGGTAGATGTCCGTCACCCGCGTGTTGATGCCCCACTTGATGCGGTCCGGCAGGCCCCGGTCGATCAGCTCCTGACAGAACTCGACGAACTTCTTCTTGTTGATCGTCGGCTCCTCGTCCGCGAGGATGAAGAACCCCACCCCGTGGTCGTTGACCAGCCGCTCGATCTCGTCGACCACCTTCTTGGGGTCGCGCACCCGGTAGTCGCGCCAGAACTTCCACTGGCTGCAGAACGAACAGGTGAACGGGCAGCCCCGCGCCATGTTCGGGATCGCCACCTTCACGCCCAAGGGCACATAGATGTACTTGTCCCACTCCAGAAGCGACCAGTCCGGGTCGATGCCGTCAAGGTTCTTCACCGTTGACGCGGCCTGCGTGGCGACGATCTCCTCGCCGTCCTTGAACGCCAGCCCCTTGATCCGCCGCCGGTCGGCGGGCCAGCGCCCATCCCGCACCGCCTGCATCAGGGCGACCATGATCTCCTCGCCCTCGCCGCGCACGATCACGTCGATCCACGGCGCCTCGGACAAGACCTGCCGGAACATGAACGTCGCGTGAATACCCCCCAGCACCCGCAGCGCATCCGGTACCACCTCGGCGGCAATCTTCATCACCGCCTCGGCCTCGTAGATTGCGGGCGTGATCGCGGTCGTCCCCACCACATCCGGCGCCAGCGCCTTCAGCCGTGCGCGCAATTCGTCAGGACCGATGTGATTGGTCATCGCGTCGATGAAATGGATGTCGTCGAACCCCGCCGCCTTCAGCGACCCCGCCAGATAGGCAACCCAGGCCGGCGGCCAGTTCCCCGCGATCTCCGCGCCGCCGGAGTGGTAGTTCGGATGGATAAAGACGATGCGCATGCTTGCCCCCTATCTGTCAGGACAGGTTGACACGTCATCCGTCACGGGAAATTGATCTGCGTCAAGCCGGCTATTCGCCGTCCTTGTTCAAAAGCCCATACTTGCGCAGCTTCACGTACAGCGACTGCCGCGACAGGCTCAGCATTTCTGCGGCCGCCACGCGGTTGTTGCGCGTCAATTCCAGCGCCGTCTCGATGCACATCTTCTCGATCACATCGGTGGTCTCGGCCACGATGTCCTTCAACGTCGACGACCCGACCAGCTCCATCATCGACCGCGTGCCCTCGTCAGTCACACCCGCGCCCGAACGGCGCAGCGATTCCGCCCGGCTCGCGTCGCGCACCACCAGAACCAGCACCGGGTTCGGCCGATCGTTCAACCACGAGGCCGAGATTTCGACCGCGATCTGCCCGGAGTAATCCGTCGTCAGCCGCGTCGCATACATCCGCAATTGCCCGGTGCGCTTGACGTTGTCCAAAAGCACCCGCAGGTCCACCGCCCCGCGTGCGAGGTAATCGGCAATCGACCGGCCCCGCACCGCCGCCATGCTGGCCGCATCGGTCAGGTTCAGGAACGCCTCGTTCGCCGCGCGGATCACCCCCTCGGCGTCGGCAAACACGATGCCATCGACACCCTCATGGTAAAGCCGCGACAGGTTCTCGGCCAGATCATCGGTCTGCGCCGCCTGCTTTTCCGCCGGGTCGATCTGGCACAGCACGATCCGCTCGCCCGCCGCCCGGAACAGGGTCGATGTCACCAGTACCCGCCGCTGCGACCGCCGCGCGGTCAGCTCCATCGGCGCCGCCGTCTCCGACCCTGCATTGTTGGCCAGCATCTCCAGAAACTCGCCGCGCCTGCGCCCGTCGAACTCCTGCGCCACGGCCGACCCGACAAGGTCCACCCGGCTGCCGCCTAGGATCGTCGCCGCCGCCGGATTGAGGTCGGTGATCCGCCCGCTTGACATCGACACCATCAGAACGGGATCGCGCGACACCTCCAGCAGCACGCGGTAGCGCGTATCCGCCTCGCGCTGCGCCTCGTAATCGCGCTCCAGCGCCAATTGCGCGGCCACAAGCTGCTGCTGCACCTCGGCAATCGGCCGCAGATCGCGGCCCAGCATCAGCAAAGACCCGTCCTTGCTGATCTGGTGAATCGAATAGCGCACCGGAAAATCCCACGCCTCGGTGCTAACGTGGTTCAACTCCACCGCCACCGGGCCATGCGTCTTGCTGCCAAGATCGGCCATCCGCAGATCGAACTTGCGCTGGCTTTCTTCGGTCAGCAGGTCATTCAACCGCGCCCCCTCCCAATCGACCAACTGACCGAACGAGCGGTGATGCGGGTTCACCAGAACCGTCACCACGCGGCGTGTGGGGGCCACCAAAAGGGCTATATCCGACGCCGTCGCCAGGATCTCGGTCATGAGATCCGGCGACATCATGGGCAGCTTACCCGAACTCAGCAGATGCCGACCGTCCGTTGTCACTTAGTACCAACCTGTTCTTACTGTCCGCAGGGTCAGAAACCCCAACGTTTCATCCATGTTCCAGTTCCAGCGCGCGTGGCGCGGACGACAGACCAAAGGTGGCCAAGGCCACCGTCAGGTCATTCGTGGCGATATCGGCCCCGGTGGGCGGCAAGGCACCAGCGGCGGTGTCATTGTACCACAAGACCGCCCCGCCAAGCGCCACCGGAAGCGTGCCGCTCGAGCCTTGTTTCAGCGTTTTCACCAGCTTGCGGCAAAGTTCAAGATTTTCCCGGCACGCCACCGAAATCATCGCACCGTCAAAACTGTGGTGCTGCATCAACTGACGCACGTCCTCCACACTCGGGCCGATCTTCAGGCAGACCGACAGCCCGCGCCTGCGCAACTGGCCAAGCACGGTCATCGGACCCAGCGTGTGCGTCTCGTTCTGCGGCACGATCAACAGGATCGCCCCGACCGTTGCCGCACCGTCGCCCTGCCCGGCCCATCCAGCACTGATCTCGCGCAGGAAGGCCTGCATCCGCGCCACCGCGATCGACAGCGCGGCAAACGAGATGCGGTCCGTCTCCCAGTCCACACCCAGCGTCCGCGCGATCTGCGGCAGATAGTAATCAACCAGATCGGCGTCCGTCACCCGGTGCCGGCGCAAATCGCCATAAACCGCCGACAGCGCGCCAGTGCCGGGGTCCAGGAAGGCCTGCGTCAACCGCTCCAGCACCGTCACGCTAAGCGCCGCGCCAGGCTTGCCGTCGCGTGCCACAAGGCGCGCAAGCGCCTCGGCCGCCAAAAGCGATACGCTGCTGCCGTCACGCTGTCTGGGCTCGTCATGCTGACTGTCACGCATCTCGCCTCTCCGACCCATCACTCATGACAGAGCCGGGCAAGCAATACCGGCACCACCAGCGCCCGCATCCATCGGTCAAAGACACCTGCGCTTGTTTGCCGCAGTTTCCCGCAACGGCAAGATAATGTCAAAGAAAATTGACAGCCTGAATGCTGCATCGGCAGCGTCGCGCGAATTTTCCAGTGATTCCGGTCATTTTAGCCTGATATTGCGGCTTTCGCCCTGAAAGTGATCCCTGCCGTCCAAAAAAGCTGCACACCAAGTTGTAAGTTTTAGTTGACACTTACCGCTCACTGGCTACCCTGAACCGGCACAGCAGTCCCAAGGAAGGGCCTCCGACCGAATGACGCGCCCCGTGACCAGCACCCCTCGCAAGCGGCTCTACACCGCGCAGGAACGGGCCCGCCGCGACGCAACGCGCTGGACCCTGGTGCAAGGCCTGCTCGCGCCCGCTCAATTCCTGGCCTTCGCGGTATCGCTCGTCCTCGTCGTCCGCTTCCTTCTTACCGGCCACGGCTACGAGGCGGCGACGATTTCGATCCTGGTCAAGACCGGCTTTCTCTATGTCATCATGATCACCGGCGCGATCTGGGAAAAGGTGGTGTTCGGCCAGTACCTTTTTGCCCCCGCCTTCTTCTGGGAAGACGTGTTCAGTTTTGCCGTCATCGCCTTGCACACGCTCTATCTTTGGGCGCTTCTGACCGGCTCCATGACACCGCACCAGCTGATGGTCGTGGCGCTTGCCGCCTACGCCACCTATGTCGTCAACGCCGGTCAGTTCATCCGCAAACTCCGCCTCGCGCGGCTCGATGAAAGGGCCGTGGCATGAGCCTCGATCTCCCCGCCAACCTTCCCGAACGCGGCTGCCGCGACACCCCGGTGCTGAAACAGCGTGGCCAGCGCGAGGTGTTCTGCGGCCTCACCGGAATCATCTGGCTGCATCGAAAGATGCAGGATGCCTTCTTCCTCGTCGTGGGCTCTCGCACCTGTGCGCATCTCTTGCAAGCCGCCGCCGGCGTGATGATCTTCGCCGAGCCCCGCTTCGGCACCGCGATTCTCGAAGAGAAAGACCTCGCCGG
Source organism: uncultured Alphaproteobacteria bacterium (assembly GCA_963822435.1). Taxonomy (GTDB): domain Bacteria; phylum Pseudomonadota; class Alphaproteobacteria; order Rhodobacterales; family Rhodobacteraceae; genus JAUYQR01. The sequence goes on along the minus strand of CAWGHN010000004.1, from coordinate 475,815 downwards.
TCTCGCCGACGCCAATGTCGAACTTGACCGTGAGGTTGCGCGCCTTCTCGCCCGCCGCCCCGACATCCGCCAGCTCTTCCTCGTCGGCTCCTGCCCGTCCGAGGTCATCAAACTCGATCTCGCCCGCGCCGCCGAACGCCTGAACGGCCAGCACAGCCCGCATGTCCGGGTCTACAACTACTCCGGCTCCGGCATCGAAACCACCTTCACCCAAGGTGAAGACGCCTGCCTCGCCGCGATGGTCCCGGCCCTTCCAGCAACCGACACCCGCGAACTTCTCATCGTCGGCGCGCTGCCCGATGTGGTCGAGGATCAGGCCCTCGCGCTCCTCAAGGCGCTCGGCATCCCGGTCACCCGCACCCTGCCCGCGCACCGCCACTCCGAACTCCCGGCCGTCGGCGCCAACACCGTCTTCGCCCTCGTGCAGCCCTTCCTCGGCGACACCCATGCCGCCCTCACCCGCCGCGGCGCACGCCACATCCCCGCCCCCTTCCCCTTCGGCGAAGAAGGCACCACCGCCTGGCTCCGTGCTGTGGCCAATGAATTCGGCATCCCGCGCGACCATTTCGAGGCCGTCACCGCCGCCCCCCGCGCCCGCGCGCTCAAAGCCATCGCCGCCGCCGCCCCCACCCTCTCCGGCAAATCGGTCTTCTTCTTCCCCGACAGCCAGCTTGAAGTCCCGCTCGCCCGCTTCCTTACCCGCGAATGCGGCATGACCGCGATCGAGGTGGGCACCCCCTACCTGCAAACCGGCATCGTCGGCCCCGATCTCGACCTGCTGGCCGAAGGCCCGACCATCTCCGAAGGTCAGGACGTCGACCTGCAACTGGACCGCGCCCGCGCCGCCCGGCCCGACCTTACCGTCTGCGGCCTCGGCCTTGCCAACCCCCTGGAGGCCGAAGGCCTTTCCACAAAGTGGGCCATCGAACTGGTGTTCACCCCCGTCCATTTCTACGAACAGGCCGGCGACCTCGCCGCCCTCTTCGCCCGCCCCCTTCGCCGCAAGGCACTCCTCACGGCAGGAGCCCCGGCATGACCCCGGTCTTCCTCTTTGCGAAAATATCCTCGGGGGTCCGGGGGCAGACAGCCCCCGGAGGCTGCCCATGAAGCTCACCCTGTGGACATACGAAGGCCCCACCCACGTCGGCGCGATGCGCGTCGCCACCGCGATGAAGGGTCTCCATTACGTCCTCCACGCCCCGCAGGGCGACACCTACGCCGACCTTCTCTTCACCATGATCGAACGGCGCAACCACCGCCCGCCGGTCACCTACACGACCTTCCAGGCCCGCGACCTTGGCGGCGACACCGCCAACCTCTTCAAGGACGCCGCGCGCGAGGCCTATGCCCGCTTCAAGCCGCAGGCGATGATCGTTGGCGCCTCCTGCACCGCCGAGCTGATCCAGGACGATCCCGGCGGTCTGGCCCAGGCCCTCGGCCTGCCGATCCCGGTGATCCCGCTCGATCTGCCCAGCTACCAGCGCAAGGAAAACTTCGGCGCGGACGAAACCTTCCTGCAGATCGTGCGCGCCTTGGCCAGGCCGATGGCGCGGACGGACGGGATCACCTGCAACCTCCTCGGCGCCACCGGCCTCGGTTTCCGCCACCGCGACGACGTGACCGAGGTGACCCGCCTGCTGGCCCTGATGGGCATCGCCGTCAACGTCTGCGCCCCGTTCGGTGCGACGCCCGACGACATCACCCGCATGGGGGCAGCCCACTTCAACGTGCTGCTCTACCCCGAAACCGGCGAGGCCGCCGCGCGCTATCTGGAAAAGACCTGCGGCCAGCCCTTCACCAGGGTGGTCCCGATCGGCGTTGGCGCCACACGCGATTTTCTGCACGAAGTCAGCGGCTTGACGGGCGTGTCTGCGAAAGTGGATGAAACCGGCCTGCGCCTGCCGTGGTGGTCGGCCTCGGTCGACAGCACCTACCTTACCGGCAAGCGCGTCTTCCTCTTCGGCGACGCGACCCACGTCATCGCCGCCGCCCGCATCGCCGCAACCGAGATCGGCTTCGAGGTGGTCGGCATGGGCTGCTACAACCGCGAATACGCAAGGCCCATGCGCGCCGCCGCCAAGGCCCACGGGCTGGAGGCCCTGATCACCGATGACTACCTCGAGGTCGAGGCCGAGATCGAGCGTCTGGCCCCCGAACTGATCCTCGGCACGCAGATGGAACGCCACATCGGCAAGCGCCTCGGCATCCCCTGCGCCGTGATCTCGGCTCCGGTGCATGTGCAGGACTTCCCCGCCCGCTATTCGCCCCAGATGGGCTTCGAGGGCGCGAACGTGATCTTCGACACATGGATTCACCCGCTGGTGATGGGCCTCGAAGAACACCTTCTGACCATGTTCCGCGAGGATTTCGAGTTTCACGACGCGGCCGGCGCCAGCCACCACGGTGGCAAGGCGACGACCCGGATCGAGGCGGAGCCGGTGGAAGCCTCCGGCGGGGATATTTCAGGACAGATGAATGAGGCGGTTGCCGAAGGCGATCTGACCTGGGCGCCGGACGCCGAGCGCGAGTTGAAGAAGATTCCGTTCTTCGTGCGCGGCAAGGCGCGACGCAACACCGAGAAATACGCCGCCGAGCGTGGCGTGACCGCGATCAGCATCGACACCCTCTATGAGGCAAAGGCCCATTATGCGCGATGACCGGTCGCACCAGGCAGAAGTGAAGGGCAAGGTGGGCTACCACTTTGTCATCATCACGCTCGACGCCCACGCCGCCGGCCCCGCCGCGCGCATCGCACCCCGGCTGGCGCGCGATTTCCCCGGTATCGAGGTTTCCGTCCACGCCGCCGCCGAATGGGCGGAAAACCCTGCCGCGCTGGCCCGCGCCAAGGCTGCCGTCGCCGGCGCCAATATCATCGTGGCGAACCTTCTCTTCATCGAAGAGCACATCACCGCGATCCTGCCTGACCTTCACGCCGTGCGCGACGGGCTTGACGCCTTCGTCGGCGTCATCGCCGATCCGCAGATCGTCAAGCTGACGCGGATGGGCGATCTGGATATGTCCAAGCCCGCGTCGGGCGCGATGGCCTTTCTGAAGAAGATGCGCGGCCCGAAAGAGCCTTCGGCCTCGTCGGGGCAAAAGCAGATGGCGCTGTTGCGCCGCCTGCCGAAGATCCTGCGCTGGATACCGGGCAAGGCGCAGGACATGCGCGCGTGGTTTTTGTCGATGCAGTACTGGCTTGGCGGGTCCGACGACAATCTGGAAGCGATGATCCGCTTCCTCGTCAGCCGCTATTCCGCCGACCGCAAGTGGCAGGCCGTCAAGGCCGCAGCACCGATCGACTACCCGGATGTCGGCCTTTACCACCCCCGCCTCAAGGGCCGCATCACCACCGACATCACCGACATGCCGCGCCCGAAGGACACCCGCGCCACCGTGGGCCTTCTGATGCTGCGCAGCTACATCCTCGCCGCCGACACCGCGCATTACGACGCCGTGATCGCCGCCTTCGAGGCGCGCGGCATTGCCGTCCTGCCCGCCTTTGCCGGGGGCCTCGATGGTCGCCCCGCCATCGACGCCTACTTCCACCGCCGGATCGATGCGATGGTCTCCCTGACCGGCTTCTCGCTCGTCGGCGGCCCGGCCTACAACGACAGCCCCGCCGCCGTGGCCGCCCTTTCCGCGCTTGACGTGCCCTACATCGCCGCGCACCCCCTGGAGTTCCAGACGCTCGACCAGTGGCAGGCCTCCGAAGGTGGCCTCGGCCCGGTGGAAACCACCATGCTGATCGCGCTGCCCGAGATTGACGGCGCGACGAACCCCACCGTATTCGCCGGCCGTCGCGGCAGCACCGACACCTCGGCTCCCGATGCCCGTGTGATGCTCGCCTGCCCTGAACGGGTGGAGGCGTTGGCTGACAAGACCTTGCGCCTTGCCACGCTGCGCCGCTCTGCCCAGAAGGACCGCAAGGTCGGCGTCGTGCTGTACGGCTTTCCGCCGAACGCAGGGGCTGCCGGCACCGCCGCCTATCTTGGCGTCTTTGAAAGCCTCTACAACACGCTCCATGCAATGGCCGCTGACGGCTACACCCTGACCCCGCCCGCCAGCGTCGAGGCGCTGCGCGCGATGGTCCTGAAAGGCAACGCCGCCCGCCACGGCCAGCCTGCCAACGTCCACGCCACCGTGTCCGCCGCCGACATCGTCGCGAAAACCCCGTGGCTGCGCGAGGTTGAAGCCGCCTGGGGCCCCGCCCCCGGCCGCCACCAGACCGACGGGCGCGGTGTGCATGTTCTCGGCCATCAGTTCGGCAACGTCTTCGTCGGCCTCCAGCCCGTCTTCGGCTACGAAGGCGACCCGATGCGCCTGCTGTTCGAGCGCGGCTTTGCGCCCACCCACGCCTTCACCACCTTCTACCGCTGGCTGCGCGAGGATTTCGGCGCTGACGTGCTTCTCCACTTCGGGATGCATGGCGCCTTGGAATTCATGCCCGGCAAGCAGGCCGGCGTGTCGGGCGACTGCTGGCCCGACCGGCTGATCGGCAACCTTCCGAACGTCTACCTTTACGCCGCGAACAACCCGTCCGAGGCAACGCTGGCCAAGCGCCGCTCGAACGCCGTCACCGTGACGCACCTGACCCCGCCCCTCGCCCGCGCCGGACTTTACAAAGGTCTGGCAGAGTTGAAGGACACGCTCACCCGCTGGCGCGCAACGGCCCCGAATGCGGCCGAACGCGCCGATCTGGAAACGCTGATGGCCGAACAGGCCCGCGCTGTCGATCTGGTGGGCAACCCCGACCAGCTCTGGATCAAGCTTCTGGAAACCGAAGGCGCCCTCATTACCGATGGCCTGCATGTCGTCGGCCGCAAGATGACCGCCGAGGCGCGGGCCGAGATGATCGCCCTGATGCCAGAAGATGCCGACCGCGCCCGCGCCGACCTTCTGCTGCAGGACGATGGTGAGATCTCGGGCCTGCTGCGCGCGCTGTCCGCCCGCTTCATCGCTCCGGTCCCCGGCGGCGACCTGATCCGCGCGCCGGAAATCCTGCCCACCGGCCGCAACATCCACGCCTTCGACCCGTTCCGGATGCCCACCGCCTTTGCCATGCAGGATGGCGCCGCACAGGCGCAGCGCCTGCTGGATGCCCACGACCGCCTGCCGCGCACCGTGGCGCTGGTTCTGTGGGGCAGCGACAACATCAAATCCGATGGTGGGCCGATCGCGCAGGCGCTGGCGCTCATCGGTGCCAAGCCCCGCTTTGACCATTACGGGCGGCTTTCGGGCGCCGACCTGATCCCGCTGGCCGAGCTTGGCCGCCCGCGCATCGACGTCGTGATGACCCTGTCGGGCATCTTCCGCGACCTTCTGCCCCTGCAAACCCGGATGCTGGCCGAAGCCGCCTGGAAGGCCGCCACCGCCGACGAGCCCTTGGCACAGAACTTCATCCGCGCCCACTCGCTGGCTTACGCCGAGGACATGGGCGTCGACATCGAGACCGCCGCCCTGCGCGTGTTCTCGAACGCCGAAGGCGCGTATGGGTCGAACGTCAACACCCTCGTCGGCTCCTCGGCCTTTGGGCAGGAAGACGAGTTGGCCGACGCTTACGAGGCCCGCAAGTCCTTCGCCTATGGGCGCACCGGCAAATCGGTGAAGAACGCGGCGCTCTTGCAAAAGGCGCTGAAGGACGTGGATCTGGCCTACCAGAACCTCGAATCCGTCGAACTTGGCGTCACCTCGGTCGATCACTACTTCGACACCCTCGGCGGCATCGCCCGCGCGGTGAAACGCGCCCGCGGCGGCGAGGATACGCCCGTCTACATCGGCGACCAGACCCGCGGTGGCGGTCAGGTGCGCACGCTGAAGGACCAGATCGCGCTGGAAAGCCGGTCGCGCACGCTGAACCCGAAGTTCTACGAAGGCCTCTTGCGCCACGGCGCCGAAGGCGTGCGCCAGATCGAGGCGCATGTCACCAACACGATGGGCTGGTCGGCCACCACCGGCCATGTCGACCCTTGGGTGTACCAGCGCCTGTCGGAAACCTTTGTTCTCGACGAGGCGATGCGTCGGCGGTTGGCAGAATTGAACCCCGAAGCCTCCAGCCGCATGGCCGGGCGGCTTCTGGAAGCGTCGGACCGGCAATACTGGCAGCCCGATGCCGAAACACTGGCCGCGCTGCAGGCGGCGGCGGACGAACTGGAAGACCGGCTGGAAGGGATCGCGGCGGAATGAGCAAGCGATGCACCAGCTTCAAGCCCGGAGCCGGGGGCCAGCCCCCGCACCCCCGGGATATTTGTGGACAGATGAAAGGCGAACAGCCATGAGCCCACGTGACGAGATACCCGATCTGCGTGGCCTTGATGGCGACGGCTCGGTTCAAGTGCACCTCGACCCGTCGCAGAAGATCGAGGGCGCAAAGGTGTTTTCGGTCTACGGCAAGGGCGGGATCGGCAAATCAACCACCTCGTCGAACCTGTCGGCGGCATTTTCGATGTTGGGCAAGCGTGTGCTGCAGATCGGCTGCGATCCAAAGCATGACAGCACCTTTACCCTGACCGGAAAGTTGCAGCCGACGGTGATCGACATCCTGAAGGAAGTCGATTTCCACGCCGAGGAGCTGCGCCCCGAGGATTTCGTGACCGTCGGCTTCAACGGCGTGATGTGCGTCGAGGCGGGTGGTCCGCCCGCCGGCACCGGCTGCGGCGGCTATGTCGTGGGCCAGACGGTGAAACTGCTGAAGCAGCACCATCTGCTTGAGGACACCGATGTGGTGATCTTCGACGTGTTGGGCGATGTGGTCTGCGGTGGCTTTGCCGCCCCCTTGCAGCACGCCGACCGCGCGGTGATCGTCACCGCCAACGACTTTGACAGCATCTACGCGATGAACCGCATCATCGCCGCCGTGCAGGCGAAATCGTCGAATTACAAGGTGCGGCTGGCCGGTTGCGTGGCCAACCGCAGCAAGGATACCGACGAGATCGACCGCTACTGCAACAAGGTCGGCTTCAACCGTCTGGCGCATATGCCCGACATCGACGCGATCCGCCGGAGCCGTCTGAAAAAGAAGACTCTCTTCGCGATGGACGACGATCAGGATATCGTCATGGCCCGCGCCGAATACATCCGTCTGGCCGAGGCGCTGTGGCGTTCCGTGGGCGAGCCGGAGATGTTCCCCGAACCGCTGCCGGACCGTGAGATCTTTGAACTTCTGGGCTTTGATTGAGGACTGCCAAGGCAATGGCCGATTACTCCGCCACACGCGACCGGGTCGAACACTACTTCGACCGTTCCGCCACCAAGGTGTGGGAACGGCTGACCTCTGACGCGCCAGTCTCTCGCATCCGCGAAACCGTCCGTCAGGGGCGTGACCGGATGCGCGGCATCATGCTGTCGCGGCTGCCCGCTGACCTGCGCGGTGCGCGGGTGCTCGATGCCGGTTGCGGCACCGGGTTGATGACCGCCGAACTGGCGGCGCGCGGGGCCGATGTGGTGGCGGTGGATATCTCGCCCCAACTGATCGGTATCGCCGAGGCGCGCCTGGCCGACGGCCTTCGCCGACGCGTGACCTTTGCCGCCGGTGACATGACCGATCCGGCGCATGGCCGCTTTGACTATGTGCTCGCGATGGACAGCCTGATCTACTACGCCACGCCCGATATCGCCGCCGCCCTGCGCAAGATCGCCAGCCGCACCGCGCAAAGCATTGTCTTCACCGTGGCACCGAAGACCCCGTTCCTGATGGCGTTCTTTGGCGTCGGCAAGCTCTTCCCCCGCGCCGACCGCTCGCCGGTGATGGTGCCGCAGGCGTTCCCGGCCTTGGCGCGCGCGGTGCCGAACCTGGCGAAAATCGACCGCGTCACCAGCGGGTTCTACATTTCCGAATGTCTGGAGATGCGGCCATGATCATCCGCCAGAAGCATATCAAGGGTCTGTCCGCCGCCTGGCTGCCCTTCATGGATGCGGCCTCCGAAGGGCTGCCGCTTGGCCAGCTTCTGCGGCTCAGCTTGTTTCAGGTGTCGGTCGGGATGGCCACCGTCCTGCTCCTTGGCACCCTGAACCGCGTGATGATCGTCGAACTTTCCGTCCCCGCGATGGTCGTCGCCGCGATGATCGCCATCCCCGTTCTTGTCGCTCCGTTCCGTGCGCTGCTGGGGCATCGGTCCGACACGCACCGCTCCGCCATCGGCTGGAAGCGCATCCCCTACCTCTGGTTCGGGTCGCTGTGGCAGATGGGCGGCCTTGCGATCATGCCCTTTGCGCTGATCGTGCTTGGCGGCGACCAGACCCTCGGCCCGGCCTGGGCGGGCGAAGTTCTCGCCGCACTTGCCTTCCTGATGACCGGCATCGGCCTTCACATGACGCAGACCGCCGGACTTGCGCTGGCGTCCGACCGCGCCACGGATGAGACCCGGCCCCGCGTCGTGGCACTTCTTTACGTGATGTTCCTTGTCGGCATGGGCGTCTCGGCGGTCGTCGTCGGCTGGCTTCTGCGCGATTTCGACGACCTTCTTCTGGTCCGCGTCGTGCAGGGCTGCGGGCTTGCCACGCTGGTCCTCAACATGATCGCGCTGTGGAAACAGGAAAAGGTCACACCGATGACCAAGGCCGAACGCGCCGAACCGCGCCCCGCCTTCCGCGATGCTTGGGCAGACCTGATGTCGGGCGGCACTGCCGGGCGGCTGTTGGCCGTGGTGGTGATCGGCACCCTCGCCTTCAACATGCAGGACGTGCTTCTGGAACCCTACGGCGGCGAGATTCTCGGCCTGTCCGTTTCGATGACCACCCTCCTGACCGCGGTTTACGCGATGGGCGCGCTGGCGGGGTTTCTGGTCGCCGGTCGCTGGCTGGCGCGCGGGCTTGATCCGATGCGCATGGCGGCGCGCGGGCTGCTGGTCGGTATCGCCGCCTTCTCCGCGATCATCTTCGCTGCACCCCTGCACAGCATCCCGCTGTTTTATGCCGGCGCCGGGGCCATCGGCTTTGGCGCGGGCCTCTTTGCCGTCTCCACGCTCACCGCCGCGATGACGCTGAAAACCCGTGGCGCGGGATCAGGCATCGCGCTTGGGGCCTGGGGGGCCGCACAGGCCACGGCGGCGGGCCTGTCGATCTTCTTTGGCGGCACGATCCGCGACATCGTCAGCCACCTTGCCACTTCGGGCAAACTTGGCACCGTCCTCACCGACGCATCGCTTGGCTACACCTTCGTCTACCACCTTGAGATTGGACTGATCTTTGTCACGCTCATTGCCCTCGGGCCCTTGGTGCGTGTCACCCCGCTTACCGAAACCCCAAAAACCGACGACCGCCTGCGGATCGTCGAGTTTCCCACCTGACACCGGAGGATACCGCAATGGTTGGTGTGACTTTCTTTGGCGACTTCGATCTGGCGAGCCTCGCCATCTGGAGCTTCTGGGGCTTTTTCGCCCTGCTGATCTACTATCTGCAGACCGAAAACATGCGCGAAGGCTACCCGCTGGAAACCGAGGATGGTCTGCCCGCGCCGAACCAGGGCCCGTTCCCGGTGCCGAAACCCAAGATGTTCCGCCTGTCGTTCGGCCAGGGCGACGTAACCGTCCCCTCGCCGGAAAACGAGGCAGCACACCGCCGCACCAACCTTGCCCTCGCACGCACCGCCACCTCCGAAGGCTTCCCGCACGCCCCCACCGGCAACGCGATGCTGGATGGCGTCGGCCCTGCCTCCTGGGCGCCGCGCCGCGACGAGCCGGAACTGGACGGCCACGGCCACAACAAGATCGTGCCGATGTCACGGCTTGACGGCTTCTCGGTGTCGGCCGGTCGCGACCCGCGCGGTCTGCCGGTGCAGGCCGGCGATCTGGAGGTTGTGGGCCGCGTCTCCGACCTTTGGGTCGATGCGCCCGAACAACTGGTGCGGTTCCTCGAGATCGACCTCAACTCCGGCGGCAAGCGTCTTGTGCCGATGACCATGGCCAAGATCTGGGCTGACAGGGTGCGGATCAACTTCCTCGCCTCCGACAGCTTCGACAGCATCCCGGCGACCAAATCCGCCACCGAAGTCACCAAGCTCGAAGAAGACAAGATCGCCGGCTACGTTGCCTCCGGCTGGATGTACGACGCCGACAAGCGCAAGCGCGGCTTCTGAAAACCGACAGGTGCGGCCCGCGCCCGGGCCGCGCTTTTCACCCCACAGATGGAGGGTCTGCCATGTCAGGCCACGACGACTTTGCTTTCGAAGCCATGCCTGGGCTGCCGGAACGGCCCCCGCTTGGCGAAGACATCCTCTGGCAGGGCAAACCTGCCGCCTACGCGCTGGCCCGTGACGCCTATGGGCTGCACTGGATCGCCGGTTATTTCGCCGTCATCATCCTGTGGCGCGCTGCCACCGGCTATGCCGACGGTGGCCCCGCGATGGCCACCGCGATGGGCCTGCCCTACCTCATGCTGGCCGTCCTTGGCCTTGGCGTCGTCTACGGTCTCGCCTGGATACAGGCGCGCACCACAATCTACACGCTGACCTCCGCCCGCGTCGTGCTGCGGATCGGGGCGGCGCTGCCCGTCACCTTCAACCTGCCGTTCAAGCAGGTCGGCGCGGCGAACCTTGACCTGCGCCGTGACGGCACCGGCACCATCGCGCTCGACACGCTCGGCTCCACGCGCATCTCCTACCTGATCGCGTGGCCGCATGTCCGCCCGTGGCGCATGTCGAAAACCGAACCCGCGCTGCGCTCGATCCCCGATGCCAGGCGTGTGGCGGGCCTTCTGGCCGAAGCAGCCGAGGCGCGCGTTTCGATGCCGCAGGTCACCCGCACGGCGCCGATGGCCGCCGTGGCAGCGGAATAGGGGGCAGCATGGCAAACCAGCCCCCCCTGATCCACGAACCCGGCTTTCACAGCCAGAACCCGGAAACGGTGCCGAAGGCACTGCTCCTTGGCATGCTGGCCCTCGCACTGTCCGCCCTTGCCATCGCCAGCTACGCCTCGTTTACCGGGCGCGAACCTGTCGGTCAGCCGCAAGCCTCTGAAGTGGTCCGTGAAAAATGGATCGTGATGGAAGGCCTCAGTGCCCAGGCCGTGATCGTGCGCAACACCGATGGCTCGGTGCTTCTCGACCTGCCGCATGGCGGCTTTGTCACCGTGATCCAGTCCGGCATCCACACCGAACGGCGCAAACAGGGTGTCGACCAGACCAAACCTGTGCGCATAGTGGAATACGCCAATGGCCGCCTCGTGGCCGAAGACCCTGAAACGGGGTGGAGCGCCGAGCTCTACGCCTTTGGTGCCGACAACAAAGCCGCGTTCGAACGGCTTCTCGACCAGAAATAGGGAACTGACATTATGGCTCTTTTCAAACGCAGACAGGAACGGGTGCCCTGCACCGTCGAAGTCTCCCACCGCTTCGAGGCGCTGCACGCCCACGTCCGCTTCAACAACGGTGCCGTCGTCTATCCGGGTGACGAGGTTCTGGTACACGGCGCGCCCGTCCTGGCCGCCTACGGCGAGGTCATCGTCGAAGACCGCACCGCCACCATCACCCGCGCCACGCCGCTTGAACGGCTCTGGACCCGCCTCACCGGCGATTTCGACTTCATGGAACTGTGCGAGTTTTCCTTCTCCGAGGAGATCCGGCTATGAACGCAACCCCGCACGATCTCTTTCCCGACAGCGGCGCCGAAGTCGCGGCCACCATGCCGCCGATGGACACCACCGCGATGGCCACGGAAACCACGCTTCTGAACCCGCGCTTCTACACCACCGACTTCGACGAGATGGACAAGATCGACGTCACGCCGGTGCGCGCCGAATGGGACAAGCTGATCGCCCAGATGAAATCCGACCCCAACAAGGGCCATTTCAAGAAAACCGAAGCCTGGGACAAGGTCGATTGGGAAGGCATGGACCCACCCTTGCGCCGCGAATTCATCGACTTTCTCGTATCGTCCTGCACCGCCGAATTCTCCGGCTGTGTGCTTTACAAGGAAATGAAGCGCCGCGGCACCAACCCCGACATCTGCGAGCTTTTCTCCTACATGTCGCGCGATGAGGCCCGCCACGCCGGCTTCATCAACGACGCTCTGCGCGAGGCGGGGGTGGCCGTCAACCTCGGCTTCCTGACCAAGGCCAAGAAGTACACCTACTTCCGCCCGAAGTTCATCTACTACGCCACCTACCTTTCCGAAAAAATCGGCTACGCCCGCTACATCACCATCTTCCGCCACCTCGAGGCACACCCCGAACAGCGGTTCCACCCGATCTTCAAGTGGTTCCGCGAATGGTGCAACGACGAGTTCTCCCACGGCGAAGCCTTCGCGCTTTTGATGAAGACCGACCCGAAACTGACCGAAAGCTTCACCAACAAGCTCTGGATCAAGTTCTTCCTCACCGCTGTCTACTCCACCATGTGGGTCCGCGACCACGCCCGGCCAGAGTTCCACAAGGCGCTCGGCGTCGACATCGCCTGGTATGACCAGGAGGTGTTCCGCAAGACCTCCACCATCGCCCGGCAGATCTTCCCGATCGAGCTCGACATCGACCACCCGCGCTGGATTCCAAACCTGGAACGGATGAACCGCGCCTTCATCGCGATGGATGCGGCCCACCGTCAGGGTGGCACGCTCGGCAAACTGAAAGGCTGGATGGCCGGGGCGAAAGCCGCGCTGACCTTCGCAAGCCTCTACACGATCCCGGTCAAACGCCACGCCCTGCCCGCCTCGGTGCGGCTGGAGCCGTCGTATTGACCGGTAGACCCCATACCGCTGTTCCGGCAGCGGGTTGGTGTGCGGGATGGGCGCGTCCCAAACACCCGTGCGGTACCCCTGTCCAGGGGTACCGCACATCGTCTCGTCATGGCGAAACCGACAGGTGCCGCCCATGACCAATCCGTGGATCGCCTCGCTTCTTGCGATGTTCATCTGGTGGTTTTCCACCGGGGCGATCCTGTGGCGCGTCAAGCGGGCCGATCAGGGCGGGCCGACCGCCCATCTCTGGTCGGTCGTCCTTGGGCTGCCGCTTCTGGTGCTTGGCGTCTGGGGCGTCGGCAGCACGCTTGACGACCGCTCCGTCACCGGCACCTACGCGGCCTTCCTTGCCGCCCTCGCAATCTGGGGCTGGATCGAACTGGCCTTCCTTTCCGGGATCATCACCGGCCCGAACACCGACCCCTGCCCGCCCTACGCCACCGAATGGTCCCGCTTCTGGCGCGCCACAGGCACCATCGCCTGGCACGAGGTGCTGCTGATCGCCAGCCTCATCCTCATCGCCAACGCATCGCAGGGGGCCAGCAACACCACCGCGCTCTGGACCTTCGCGATCCTCTTTTTCGCGCGCCTTTCGGCCAAGCTGAACCTTTTCTTCGGCGTCCCGCGCATCCACACCGAATTTCTGCCGACCCCGCTTTCCCACCTCGCCAGCCACTTCCGCCACGCCCGGATGAACTGGGTGTTCCCGCTGTCGGTTACCGCCCTTACCTTCGCCGCCGCCTGCTGGATGGAACGCGCCTACAGCGCCACCAGTGACGCGCAACTGATCGGCCACGTCCTGCTGACCGCCCTCACCCTGCTGGCGCTCCTTGAACACTGGTTCATGGTGCTGCCGCTTCCCGACGAAAAGCTCTGGCGCTGGATGCTGCCTGCCGCACCTGCACCAACCGACACCACACTGTTGCCAAGAAAGTGATCCCGATGGATTTCGACAGCCACTTCAAAAGCCAACTCGACGCCCTCAAGGCCGAAGGCAACTACCGCGTCTTTGCCGATCTTGAACGCAAGCGCGGCGCCTTCCCGCAGGCCGCCCGCCACAAGGATGGCCGCGTCGAAGAGGTCACCGTCTGGTGCTCGAACGATTATCTGACGATGGGCCACCACCCCGATGTGGTGCAGGCGATGGTCGATACCGTGCAGGCCTGCGGCACCGGCGCGGGCGGCACCCGCAACATTGGCGGCAACTCGGTCCACCACCTCGAACTGGAACGCGAACTGGCCGACCTGCACGGCAAGGAACGGGCACTTCTGTTCACCTCGGGCTACGTCTCGAACTGGGCCGCCCTTGGCACCCTTGGCGCGCGCATCCCGAACGCGGTGATCCTGTCGGACGAAGGCAACCACGCCTCGATGATCGAAGGCATCCGCCATTCGCGCGCCGACAAGGCGCTGTGGAAGCACAACGACTGGCGCGACCTTGACCGCAAGCTCAAGGCCGTCGGCGACCGCCCCAAGATCGTGGCCTTCGAATCCGTCTACTCGATGGACGGCGACGTCGCTCCGCTCCGCGAGATCGTCGAGGTTTGCGAAGCCCACGGTGCACTCTCCTACATCGACGAGGTTCACGCCGTCGGAATGTATGGCCCGCGCGGCGGTGGCGTCACCGAGGAACGTGGCCTCGCCCACCGCATCGACCTGATCGAAGGCACGCTCGGCAAGGCGTTTGGTGTGGTCGGCGGTTACATCACCGGCTCCAACAACCTCTGTGACTATATCCGCAGCTTTTCCTCGGGCTTCATCTTCACCACCGCGCTGCCCCCGGCCATCGCCGCCGCCGCCACCGCCTCGATCCGCCACCTGAAGGTCTCCAGCGCCGAACGCACCGCGCAAAAGGCCAATGTCGCCAAGGTCCGCAAGCTTCTGGACCGCGCCGGCATCCCGCACATGGCCAACGACAGCCACATCATCCCGGTGATGATCGGCGATCCGGTGAAATGCCGGATGATCTCGGATATCCTGATGGCCGACTGGGGCATCTACGTCCAGCCGATCAACTACCCCACCGTGCCCAAGGGAACCGAGCGTTTGCGCATCACTCCCGGCCCGAACCATTCGGACGCCGACATCGACAAGCTGGTCACCGCCCTCACCGCATTGTGGACCCGCTGCGCGATTTCCCACGCAGTCGCGTAAAATTGCGCGCTTTCACCCTTGCCAAACGGCTTGTGGGCGACAGTATACAGCCGGAATAAACCCCCGGGAGGATCCCCCATGAAACTGACCCTGACCGCCATCGCCTTCGCTGGCCTCGCTGCCCCCACCTTCGCGCAAGACATCGAAGCTGGCGCCAAGACCTTCAACCAGTGCCAGACCTGCCACGTCGTGCAGAACGAAGCGGGCGAAACCCTCGCCGGCAAGAACGCCAAGACCGGCCCGAACCTTTATGGCGTCATCGGTCGTGTCGCAGGCTCGCTCGAAGGCTTCAAGTACGGCGCCGGGATCGAAGAGCTGACCGCCGCCGGCTACGTCTGGACCGAGGCTGATCTTGCCGTCTACGTGCAGGATCCGACCGCGTTCCTCGTCGAAAAGACCGGCGACAAGAAGGCCAAATCGAAGATGATGTTCAAGCTGAAGAAGGAAGAAGACGCCAAGAACGTCGCGGCCTTCCTCGCCTCGCTGGCCCCCGCCGCCGATGCCGCAGCAACCGACGCCGCCGCCCCGGCCGAAGGCGCTGTCACCGAATAAGCCAGCACTCCTCCGCCCTGACGGACGGACACCTCCCTCCCCCCTCGTGGGGGAGGGTTGGGGAGGGGGGCCCGGCGCGGGCCGTCAAGCCCTTGCCAAATCCTTAACTCGCACCGCTAACCCCTTGATCCGGCTAGATCGGCACCTCTGTCCCACCGTGGGACATCAGGTCAGCACCAGCCCCCCCTCGGTTTCCAGAAACCGCACCACCTCGTCAATCCCGACGCCCTGCTTCACCCGCGCCATCACATATGGCCGCGCTCCCCGCGCCCGCTTCGTGTCGGCCTCCAGCAACCCCAGATCGACCCCCACATAGGGCGCAAGATCGGTCTTGTTGACCACCAGCAGATCCGACCGCGTCACCCCCGGCCCGCGCTTTCGCGGAATGTCCTGCCCCGCCGCCGTATCGATCACATAGATCGAAAGGTCGGCCAGCTCGGGCGAAAACGTCGCCGCCAGATTGTCCCCTCCGCTCTCGATCAGAATCAGGTCCAACTGCGGAAACGCCCTCCGCAACTCCGCCACCGCCGCCAGATTGATGGATGCATCCTCCCGGATCGCCGTATGCGGGCAGCCCCCGGTTTCCACGCCCCGGATCCGGTCCAACGGCAGCACCTGCGCCCGCATCAGATACTCCGCATCCTCCCGCGTGTAGATATCGTTGGTGATCACCGCCATCGAACACCGCCCTGCCAGCGCGCGACACAAGGCTTCGGTCAGGCTGGTCTTGCCCACGCCCACCGGCCCGCCGATCCCCACCTTCAACGGCCCGTTCTTCGACGCAGTGGTCATGTCCGGAATATCCTCACATCCATATCCTCATGCCGCATCGCCGCCAGATCGGCGCCAAACGCCGCCGTCCCGATTTCGTCCAGCCCCGCCGTCGCCGCCCACTCCGCGACCTCGGCGATCACCGGATGCAACCCCGCCAGCACCGCCTGCCCTTCGGTCTGCCCCAAAGGCACAAACCGCGTCGCCACCGCCACCAGGTTCCCGGAAAAGCTGTGCAGATAGACCCCGATCACATCGTCCGGCGACAGTTCCAACCCCACCGCAGCCTCGCCCACCGCCACCGGCAACACCCGTGGCGGCAGCGCCCGCCCGGTCAGCCCGGCCACGGTCCGCGCAAAGGCCGCGCCTTGATCCACCGTCTCGACCAACCGCTCCCGCGACCCCGCCATCGCCCGGCCAAAGGCATCGAGGGCCGCATGATCGGCCGCCGGTCGCAGCGCCTCGGCCAGCAGCACCGCATCCGCCTGCCCCGCGCCAAAGCGCAGCACGTCCCCGATCCAGGCCTGCACCCCGGCGGCTGTCCGCATACCGCCCGCCATCGCCCATTCCATCCCGTGCGAGTAGGCAAATCCGCCGGTCGGAAACGCCGGCGACAGCCATTGCACCAGCGTTAGAAGATCAGTGCGCATGTCCCATCGTGCGCCCCAACCCGTAAGCGCCCCCCTCCGGCGTGAACGGCGCCTCGGCAGGCGTAACGGTCGCACCGAGGCCCCGCAGCATCTCGGCCAGCACATGATCAGCCCGGATCACCAGCCGGTCCGCCTCGATCTGGCAGGGCGTATGCCGGTTGCCGATGTGCCAGGCCAGCCGCGTCAAGTCGCCCGTCACCACCAGCACCGCCTCGCTTGCCGCCGCCACCTCGACCAGCCGCCCGTCCGACAGCTCGAACGCATCGCCCGCCAGCACATTCGTCGTTTCCGCCAGATCGACCATGAACCCCTCACCCGCCGCCGTGACCAGCCGCTTGCGGCGCAGGAACCGCTCGTCATACCCAAGGACAACCCGCGCCGTCGCCAGCCGAGGCCAGTTTCCCGCCCGGTAAAGTGTCTGTGCCGCCAAGCTCATCGAACTGCCTTTGCGAAAAATTCACGAATTCGGGGGGATGCTGATCCCAAGGACCAAAGGAGGATCAGACATGACCAGACTTGCCCTCGCCGATGAATTGGCCGAAATCCGCGCCGAAATCGCACGCCTGCAAAAGCGCGAAGAAACACTTGCGACTATGGCGAAGACTTTTCCCGTCATTCCGGTGTTCCGCCGCGGCTGGCCGTTGATCCGTGATCCGCAAAAGGGTGCCGCCCACGTCTGATCCGCCCTCAATACAGAAAATACCGCTGCGCCAGCGGCAATTCGCGGGCCGGTTCGCAGGTCAGAAGCACTCCGTCCGCGCGAACCTCATACGTCTCGGGGTCCACTTCGATCACAGGCGTCGCCGCGTTCAGCTTCATGTCGGATTTGCCGATCCCCCGGCAACCTTCCACAGCCACGGTTTCCTTCGCCAACCCGTAGGCGTGGCGGACATCGGCCTCCTGGGCCGCACCGGACACGAAAACCACGGCATTGCGCTCCACGCTGCGACCGTAGGCCCCGAACATCGGCCGCGTATGCACCGGCTGCGGCGTGGGGATCGAGGCGTTCGGGTCGCCCATCTGCGCCACCACGATGCAGCCACCCAGCAGCACCATTTCGGGCTTTGCACCAAAAAACGCAGGCGACCACAGCACAAGGTCCGCCCGCTTGCCCACCTCGACTGACCCGATGTGGCGGCTGATCCCGTGCGCAATCGCCGGGTTGATGGTGTATTTCGCGACATACCGCTTCACGCGCAGGTTGTCATTCTCGCCCGTCTCGCCCTCCAGCCGCCCGCGCTGCACCTTCATCTTGTGGGCCGTCTGCCAGGTGCGGGTGATCACCTCGCCCACCCGCCCCATCGCCTGACTGTCGGACGAGATCACCGAAAATGCGCCCAGATCGTGCAGGATATCCTCCGCCGCAATCGTCTCGCGCCGGATACGGCTTTCGGCAAAGGCCACGTCCTCCGGCACCCGCCGGTCCAGATGGTGGCAGACCATCAGCATGTCGAGGTGTTCTTCGATCGTGTTGACCGTGTAGGGCATCGTCGGGTTGGTCGACGACGGAATCACATTCTGCGAACTCACCACCTTGATGATGTCCGGCGCATGGCCGCCGCCCGCGCCTTCGGTGTGGAATGCATGGATCGTCCGGCCCCGGATCGCCGCCAGCGTGTTTTCCACAAACCCGCTTTCATTCAGCGTGTCGGTGTGGATCATCACCTGCACATCCATCGCATCCGCCACCGTCAGGCAGCAGTCGATGGCGCCGGGCGTGGTGCCCCAATCCTCATGCAGCTTCAGGCTGGACGCGCCCGCCCGCACCTGTTCCTCCAGCGCCGCAGGCAAGGACGCATTGCCCTTGCCCGCAAAGGCCAGGTTCATCGGAAACGCATCCGCCGCCTGCATCATCCGCGCCAGATGCCACGGCCCCGGCGTGCAGGTGGTGGCGAGCGTGCCATGCGCCGGCCCCGTGCCGCCGCCCAGCATGGTGGTGATTCCCGAATGCAGTGCGTCGTCGATCTGCTGGGGGGCGATGAAGTGGATATGCGCGTCCATCCCCCCGGCGGTCAGAATCCGCCCTTCGCCCGCGATGATTTCCGTCCCCGGCCCGATGATGACATCGACCCCGGCTTGTGTGTCGGGGTTCCCGGCCTTGCCGATCCTGGCGATCCGGCCATCGCGCAGGCCCACATCCGCCTTTACGATCCCGGTCCAGTCGACGATCAGTGCGTTGGTGATCACAGTGTCCATCGCGCCCGCCGCCCGTGTGATCTGGCTTTGCCCCATCCCGTCGCGGATCACCTTGCCGCCGCCGAACTTCACCTCGTCGCCGTAGCGCCGCGCATTGGCACCACCCGCGCTGCGCTCGGCAATAAGGTCACGCTCGACCTCGATGATCAGGTCGGTGTCGCCCAGCCGGACCTTGTCGCCCACCGTGGGGCCATACATGTCGGCATAGGTCTTGCGGCTGATCGTGGCGGGCATCTTCTGTCCTTTATTTCAGAAATCGGTCGTCGACGGGCACCTGCAACGCCGTCGCAAGGGCGTTCGTCTGGGCCGCCGTCGCAATCACGGCCAGCATTTCGCCATGCATCGCATCGGTCATGCCCTTGGCGCGCGCGGCTGCGGTATGGGAATGGACGCAATAGCTGCACCCGTTGGCAGTGGACACGGCGACATAGATCAACTCCTTGACCAACGGGTCGAGCGCGCCCGGTGCCATAACCGCCTGCGCCCGCTCCCACGTTGCGCGCAACGTCGCCGGGTCATGCGCCAGTGCGCGCCAGAAGTTGTTCACGTAATCCGTCTGCCGCTTGGCCCGGATATCGTCAAAGACGGCGAGGGCTTCCGCCCCCGCCTCTGCATCCGGCAAAAGCGGGACGGTCGCCATCAGACCAGCGCCAGCACACGCGCAGGGCCACCGGTGCCGCCCACATGCTTTGGCGCGCCGACCATCACGGTCGCGCCCGATGCCGGCAGCCCCTCAAGGTTCGCGAGGTTCTCGATTCCGTAGCGCCCGCCCGGCAACCAGGAAAAATGCACCGCAAAATCCGCCGAATTGCCGGGGTCCAGCGACAGCGTGTCCACCCCGATGCAGGCAACCTCCATCGCGGCCAGCATATCCGTCGCGGCCTTGGAAAAGCCGGGGAAGGCAAACTTGCCATCGGGGGTGTTGCGGTAAAGCGGGTCGCCCACCTTCGCCGCCCAGCCTGAATTCATCGCCACGCAGGCCCCCGCCGGAATCTCGCCGTTGGCCGAAACCCAAGCCTCGATATCAGCCGGTTCGACCATCGCGTTGGCATCCTCGGCCGCCTTCGCCTTGATATCCACGATGCACAGCGGGCAGACGAGGCTTTCGACCGGCAGTTCCGCCACCGACGTGCCATCCTCGGTGAAATGCAACGGCGCGTCGATATGGGTGCCGGTGTGTTCAAAGATCGTCAGCTTCCACAACTGGTAGCCCGCGTCGGCAAACTTCACCGCAGGCTCATAAATGATCCCCGGCTTGCCGTCGAAGGTCGGAAATGCCCCGTCATAGGCATGGGTCAGGTCCACCACCTTTGACGCCTGCGCCATCGCCGGGCGCGCAGACATCAGCCCCGCCGCCCCCGTCACCAACCCCAGCGCGGCAGCAGACCGAAACAGCGCCCTGCGGCTCAACATTCCTTGCTTCACGTTCTCGATCACACAGGCGTGGCACATGACAGTCTCCTGTTGTTGCGGGGTTTACAGCGGCCCCATGATTTTCTGATTGAAACCAAATACCTTGCGATCCCCGGCATAGGGCACAAGCCGCACTTCGCGCCGCTGTCCCGGCTCGAACCGCACCGCAGTGCCCGCCGCAATGTCCAGCCGCTTGCCGCGGGCCGCGGCGCGGTCAAACTCCAGCCCGGGGTTGGTTTCGGCAAAGTGATAATGGCTGCCAACCTGCACCGGGCGGTCGCCGGTGTTGGCGACCATCAGCACCGTCACCTCGGCGCCCTCGTTCAGCACCAGGTCGCCGTCGGCGGGAAAGATCTCTCCCGGTATCATTTGCGGCCCCAAAGCCGCGCCAAGACCACCCCGCCCAGCACGCCCACCAGAAGGGCCGCGACCCAGGCAAGGTCCACGCCATGCGGGTGGTGATGCAGGCCGGGGTCCGCCAGCGCGGGCGTGGCAAGGAAGACAACAGGAAACAGCATCCGGCTCATGGGTCAGCCCTCTCGGATCGGGTGGTGCACGGTGACGAGTTTGGTACCGTCGGGAAACGTCGCCTCGACCTGCACCGAATGGATCATCTCGGGGATGCCAGACATACACTGACCAGCCGTGACGACATGCGCGCCCGCCTCCATCAGATCGGCGACAGACCGGCCATCGCGCGCGCCTTCCACGACGAAATCGCTGATCAGCGCAATCGCTTCGGGGTGGTTCAGCTTGACCCCCCGCGCCAGCCGCCCGCGCGCAACCATCGCGGCCACGCTGACCAGAAGCTTGTCCTTTTCCCGTGGCGTCAGGTTCATCGTTTCTCCCTCACATCTGCCAGACGCGCGGCAAGGGTCGCCCCGACCGCAGCACCGCCAGCGCCCGCACGATCTGCCGGCGCAGCGGCCAGCCATCCGCCGCTGTCATCCGCACGACCAGTTTCCCATCAAATGCCGACGCGGCGGCCGTCACTTCCGCGTCGTCCAACACGGCGCGCAACGGGGCCAGCGCATCGCCAAGCCCCGCGCCCACCATCACGATCGTCGCAAATGCGCGCGTGCCATCAAGGCCGGCAGCCCCCGCGCAAAGTGCCGCATCGCCCAGCCCCAAAGGCTCCACCGAGACAGGCTTGCCACCGCGCCAGATTTCGCGCCGGTCGCGGAACGCCACGCGGACCACCGTCTCGCCCATCGCGGCACGGCCCAGAACCACCGCCTCCAGCGCAAGGCACCCCGCCCCTTCGCCCAGATCAATCCGCGTCCGCCGGTCCAGCCGCGCGCCATCAAACAGGATCGTCTCCTGCGGCAGCCAATCAAGCCAGCCACCCGCGCCCACCGTCAGCGCCACATCCATCCGCGCGCTGCCGCCATCGGCCCGATAGGCCCGCTCCGCCGTCTGCGTCGTCGCCACCGCAACGCCGCCCGCCAGCGTCACCCCGTAGCGCAGCCGGTCGTCCGACGTCAGCCCGCCCGACGTGTTCAGAAACACCACCTCCGGCACCGCGCCCACCTGCGGCAGGATCGCCTTGGCCGATCCGGTCTGCCGCAAGTCCTGCAGCCGCACGCGCCCATCCCGGCAGCCAAGGCCCACAAACGCCTCGCCCTTGGCGCGCTGCATCACTGGAAAACGGCTGATCGCGGTCATCGGCACTCCTCGCGCCAACTGTCCGGCGGCGAGGCTGCAACTGGCAATCGGGCGCGCGACCGTCACAAGCGCCGCACCCTTTTTCGCCAGGCCGTTCGCCCAAGGGTTAGGCAAACCGCCCAATTTCACAGCAGCGCGAAAACTTACCCTTCGATCAACCGGCGCACCATGGCAACGCCCGCCTCGACCAGTGCCGCATCGCCCCGCGCCTCGACGTTCAGCCGCAGCAGGGGTTCGGTGTTTGACGACCGCAGGTTCAGCCGCCAGTCGCCGAAATCAAGGCTCATCCCGTCGGTATCATCCCGCGCCACGGCCTTGCCCGCCAGCGCCGCCTCAACCCGCGCCACCGCCGCCCCGACATCGCCCACCCGAAAGTTGATCTCGCCCGAGGACGGAAACGCCGCCCGCATTTCGGCCATCAACTCCGCCAGGGACCGCCCCGTCCGCCCCATCAGTTCCGCCACCAGAAGCCACGGGATCATCCCGCTGTCGCAGCACATGAAATCGCGGAAATAGTGGTGCGCCGACATCTCGCCGCCGTAAACCGCACCCGTTTCGCGCATCGCGCGCTTCAGGAAGACATGCCCGGTTCGCACCATCACCGCCCGCCCTCCGGCCCGCGCCACGAGGTCTTGCGTGTTCCAGATCACCCGCGGGTCATGGATCACCGCCGCACCGGGCTCCTTGGCCAGAAACGCCTCGGCCAGCAGACCCACGACATACTCGCCCGGCACGAACGCGCCCGTCGCATCGAACAGGAAACAACGGTCGAAATCGCCGTCGAACGCCACGCCCATATCCGCACTCACCGCGCGCACGGCATTGGCCGTCACCGGCTGGTTCGCCTCCAGCAAGGGGTTCGGGATGCCGTTTGGAAAGCTGCCGTCCGGGTCATGGAACATCCGCTCGAACTGCAAGGGCGCCCCCTTGGCCGCCAACCCCTCGGCCAGCGCATCAAAGGTCGGACCCGCCGCCCCGTTGCCGCAGTTGACCAGGATTTTCAGCGGGCGCAGCGCGCCAACGTCGACAAAACCCAGCACCCGGTCCACATAGGCCGACCGCACCGCCGGCACCGCCACAACCCGCCCACCCGGACGCTCCACCGCAAACCTTGCGCTTTCGGCCAGCGCCTTCACCGCGTCGAACTCGGCCTGACGCAGCGGAACAGACCCCGCACCGACCAGCTTCAACCCGTTGTAATCCATCGGATTATGCGACGCGGTGACAGTGATCCCGCCACCCGCCTGCAGATGCGAGGTGGCGAAATACATCTCCTCGGTCCCGGCCAGCCCAAGGTCCAGCACCTCGACCCCGGCGGCAAGCAACCCTTCGACCACCGCCGCGGCCAGCGCCTCGGAGCTTGCCCGGCAGTCGCGCCCGACGACCACGCGGCCAGCCCCGGTCACCTCGGCAAAGGCGCGCGCGATGCGCCGCACGATATCTTCGTTCAACTCTTCGCCCAGTCGCCCGCGCACATCGTAGGCCTTGAACGCCGTCAAACCCATTCACCGCATCCCGTAATAAAGGCCCACCACATGCTCGGCCTCGGCAAAGAACAACCACCGCGCCGCAAACGCCCCCACCAGATGCAGCGCCACCGCCACGACGATGCCGATATGCACCGGCAAAACCGCCAGCACCAGCACCGGCAGAACCGCCGCGAAGATCACCGCAATCTGGCGCAGCCGCCGCGCATGTTTGCGGCCAACCACATGAATCATCTCGCGCAGCAGGTAGTTGCCGCCGGTGTGTGGCAATTCAAAGACCTCGGGCGCACCGATCCGGTCCAGCCCGGTTGCCGTGCCAAGCGTCGCGCCACGCGCGGCGAACTGCCGGTCGCCCAGCCGGAACGCCAGCACCAGAACCAGCGCCAGCACCAGTGACAGCGCCAAGGCCGCTCGCATCTGCCCCGCCAAAAGCGCGCCGCCGGTCAGCGAAAACGCCACGAACAGCGCCGGTGTGACCCAATGGTTCCAGCGCGGCACCGCCTTGATCTGCGCGTAGATCATCGAGGTGGCGATCACCGAGACCACGCACATCGCCGCCGCCACCCAGCCCATTGCGCGCGGCAGCCCAAGCCCCAACCAATCCGACAGCGCCGTCGGTGCCAGCAACACCAGCGTGATGACCGAGGCCCACGCCTCGCGGCTCAGCCAGCTTGTGCGCCACTGGCTGAACGCCAGAAGCGCGCGCTGCGGGTTGCCAAGGTGAAAGGTCGATGCGGAAAGCCCGCCCACCGCCAGCGCATAGCCAATCGCCCAGACCACAAAAGCGGCCCACCCCGAAACCGGCAGCGTGCCCGCCGCGATGAAGGCCAGAAAGCCAAAGCCAAGGCCGGACAGAACCGTGAAGATGATGACGGAAGGTGCCGGATGCATTCAGATTTTTCCCAAGACCTTGTCCAGCCACCCGGCAAATCCGGTGGCCTTGATGTCCAGGAGCGGCGCCAGCAGGCTGGCCTGATCAGGGCGGTCCTTCTTCCTTGGCGGCAGATATTTGTTGGTGGGCTTCGTCCCCATCTCCGGCATCAGGTCATAACCGCCACGCTCGGCCACCAGCTTCGACACCGCCGAGGACGGGTCACCCAGATCGCCAAAGTGCCGCGCCCCGGTCGGGCAGGTGCGCACGCAGGCAGGCTCGCGGTCCTCCTCGGGCAGGTTGTCGTTGTAGATGCGGTCGACGCACAGCGTGCATTTCTTCATCACACCTGCATCCGCATCCATCTCGCGCGCACCATAAGGGCAGGCCCAGGCGCACAGGCCGCAGCCGATGCAGGCATCCTCGTTGACCAGAACAATCCCGTCCTCGGCCCGCTTGTAGCTGGCACCGGTCGGGCAGACGATCACGCAAGGTGCATCCTCGCAGTGCAGGCAGGACCGGGGGAAGTTGATGATTTGTGGCGCGCTGTCAGCGGGTTGCACCTGATAGCTGTGAACCCGGTTGAGGAACGTGCCCGACGGGTTCGCCCCATAGGGGTCCTGATCCGACAAGGGCACGCCATAGCCCTGATCGTTCCACCCCTTGCAGGCCGTGACGCAGGCATGACAGCCCACACAGGTATCCAGGTCGATCACCAGACCCAGTTTCTTTTGCGTCGCCGCAGGCAACATCGTCATCGGCTCGTCCCTTCCGGCACCACACGCGGGATCGGCGGAAAGGCCGGTTCCGCATGATCCTTCGGCCCCACCCGCTCGATCCGCACCTTCAGATCGAACCACGCCGCCTGCCCCGTTACCGGATCGGAGTTGGAATAGCGCAGGCCATCGCCCTTTGCGGGTAGCAGTTCGGAAATCAGATGGTTCAACAAGAACCCCTCCACCGCCTCCGGCGCATCGTCGGCCAGCGCCCAGGCCCCCTTGCGCTTTCCGATCGCGTTCCATGTCCAGACGGTGTTTTCATTCAGCGCCGCCATATGCGCGACCGGCACCGTTATCCCGCCATTCGGAGAAGAGACCCGCGCGTAATCGCCCGGCTGGAAGCCATGCGCCTCCCATATCTTGGTCGGCAGATAGAGGAAGTTCTTGCCCCTGATCTGGCGCAGCCACGCGTTCTGCGACCCCCACGAATGATACATGTCCATCGGCCGCTGCGTCAGCGCATGGATCGGATACCCCCATCCCGCGGACTCCGCCTCGCCGAACGGAGGATACCAGATCGGCAACGGGTGCATCGCCTGCTTCAACCGTTCGCGCAGGTGATCGGGCGGCTGGATGGCGCCATGCCCTTCGGCGGCCAGCTGGAACTTCCGCATCGGCTCGGACCAGATGTTGAACAGATAGGGCTGCGGTGCCTCATAAAACGAGGTCGCCACCGCCCAGTCCTGATACGCCTTGTTCCACGGCTTGTAGTACAGCGCACCCTCCGGCACATGCGCCTGAAAGAACCCGCCGTTCTCGATATAGCGGTCCAACTGGCCCATGTTCGGCGCACCCCGCCCGACATCCTCGCCGTTGCCACGGAACCCGATCAGCGGCCCCACCCCCGGACGCCGCTGGTGGCTGACGATGTAATCGGCGTAGTCCTTGAACTTCGCCGTCCCGTCCTCGTTCACCATCCCCGGCAACCCAAGCCTTGCGCCAAGGTCCAGAAGCACCGACTGGAACCCCCGCACGCCTGCATGACCGGGCCGGTCCGGCTCCACCACCGGCCAGCGGATGCTGTCGCCCGCCGCATCCGGCTCGGATATCGGGCGGTCCAGCAGGCTGATGCAATCGTGGCGTTCCAGATAGGTCGTGTCCGGCAGGATCAGGTCGGCATAGGCCACCATTTCCGAGGCGTAGGCATCCGAATAGATGATCCGCGGGATCACATAGTCGTCGCCCTCCTTCGCCGTCAGCATCTCCATCACGGCGGCGGTGTTCATCGACGAATTCCACGCCATATTCGCCATGTACAAAAACAGCGTGTCGATCTTGTACGGGTCGCCCGCAACGGCATTCGGGATGACCATATGCATCATCCCATGCGCCGAGAACGGGTTTTCCCACGAAAACGCCTTGTCGATCCGGGCAGGCGAGCCATCGGGCAGCAGGCACAGGTTCTCCGGCCCCCGCACATAGCCCAGATGCGGGCCTGACAGCGGCTTGCCAGGCGCGGTCACGAAGTTCGGCGTCGGATGCGCCTCGACGGGTTTGGGGTATGGCGGCTTGAACCGGTAGCCGCCCGGCACTTCCACCGTGCCAAGCACGATCTGCAACAGATGCAGCGCCCGCGCGGTCTGAAAGCCGTTGGAATGCGCCGAAATCCCCCGCATCGCGTGAAAACTGACTGGCCGCCCCAGCATGTTCGGATGCTCGTTGCCGCGAAAATCGGTCCACGGCTGGTCCAGCACGATCGCCTGATCGAAAGCCACCTCTGCCAGTTCCGCCGCCAACTGCCGGATACGCAAGGCGCTGACCCCACACCGCCCCGCAACCGCCTCAGGCGCATACTCCGGTGCCAGATACGTCTCGGCCATGTGCTGAAACACCGTCCGGTTGCCGTGCCACACCGCGCCCAGATCCGGCTCCACGCCCTTGCCATCCCACGGGGCGGGATGCTGCGTCCGCTTGTCGATCACGAAGGGCTGGCTTTCGGCATTGCGCGCGAACAGCCCCTTTTCCGGCCCCTCGGCCGCGTTCACCAATAGCCCCGCGTTGGTGAACTCCGCCAGATAGCGCAGATCGATCTTCCCGGCCTCCAGAAGGCAATGGATCAGGCTCAGGATCAGCAACCCGTCCGTGCCGGGCGTGATCCCGATCCAGTCATCGGCCACCGCCGAATACCCGGTACGGATCGGGTTGACCGAGATCACCCGCGCGCCGCGTTCCTTCAGCCGCCCAAGACCGATCTTGATCGGGTTGCTGTCATGATCTTCTGCCACGCCGAACATCACGAACAGCTTGGTATGCTCCCAATCCGGCTGGCCGAATTCCCAGAACGCGCCACCGATGGTGTAAATCCCTGCCGCCGCCATGTTCACCGAACAGAACCCGCCGTGGGCTGCATAATTCGGCGTGCCGAACGCCTGCGCCCACCACCCGGTCAGGGATTGGGACTGGTCGCGCCCGGTAAAGAACGCAAGCTTTTCCGGCGCGGTTTCCCGCAAGGGCTTCATCCATGACACCGCCATGTCCAAAGCCTCGTCCCAGGATATCTCCTCGAACGCGCCCGATCCCCTTGGCCCGACCCGCCGCAACGGCGCGCGCAGCCGGGATGGCGCTGTGATCTGCATGATCCCTGACGCGCCCTTGGCGCACAGCACGCCCTTGTTCACCGGATGGTCGCGGTTACCCTCGATATAGGACACCCGGCCTTCCTTCAGATGCACGTTGATCCCGCAGCGGCAGGCGCACATGTAGCAGGTGGTCTTGCGCACCTCATCCGACACCGGCGGCGACAGGTCGATCCTTGGCTGCACCGTCATATCCGCCCCTCCCCCGCCCGTACGACCGACGCCTCCAGCGCAATCTGGCGCTCTTCGTCGGCAGGAACTGTCCAGATCGCGACAGTCGATGCCGCCCCTTGCAACACGGCCTCGTTCTTCGCGTTTGCCGCCTCGTCCACAACCGCGCCAAGGTAGGACAGGCCGCGCGCAATCCCAAGCCTTACCGCGGCATCATTCTCTCCGATCCCGCCGGTGAAGACCACCGCATCCAGCCCGCCCATCGCGGCCACCATGCTGCCGGCATGACGCACCGCCCAATAGATGAAATGCTCTACCGCAAAGGACTCGGGCGCAAGCAGGCGCATGTCGTTGGTGCCACCCAAGGCCAGCAGGCCGCTTTCACGGTTCAGGATGCGTGCGGCGCCCTCGATGCCATGCACCTCGGCCAGACACAGCACCGCGTTGCCGTCGATCGACCCGGTCCGCGTGCCCATCGTCAGCCCGTCCAGCGGCGAATACCCCATCGTGGTCGCCACCGATTGCCCGTCCAGTATCGCGCAAAGCGACGCGCCGTTGCCCAGATGGCACGCAAGCAACCGCCTCGGCGCCGCATGACGCCCGCCCAGCACCCGCAGCAACGCCGCATAGCTGATGCCGTGAAAGCCATAGCGCCTTATGCCCCGCTCCCGCTCTGCCAACGGCAGCGCATAGGTCACGGCGACCTCTGGGTTCGTGGCATGAAACGCCGTGTCGAAACATGCGTATTGCGCCAGGTCCGGCGCAAGCTCGGCAAGCGCCCGTATCCCCATCAGATTCGCCGGATTGTGCAGCGGGGCCAGTGGCGCGCAGGCCTCGATGCCTGCCATCACATCCCCCGTCACCCGGCAGGCGGCGCGGAACGCCGAACCGCCATGCACCACCCGGTGCGCAGCGGCAAAAAGGTCGCTGACCGCAACCCCTGCCTTGCGCAATCCCATCGTCAGCGCCGCCGCATGTCCCCCCGGCGCGATGTTTTCAACGCTCGCCCGCGCCACCTCGGCCAGACCCCGGTCGAACACCGCCAACTTCACCGAAGACGAGCCCGAGTTGACGATCAGCCACATTCAGATCACCGCCTTGACCAGCCCAAGTGCCGCCAACCCCGCCAAAAGCAGGATGGCAAAGCGCCGGAACTCCTGCGGATCGGTGGAAAAGAAATGCCGCCCACCCAGCCAGTTGCCCAAGAATGTCAGCGGCAGCGCGATCAGCGAGGCCCAGAGCGTATCCCACGTCACCAGCCCTGCCCACCAGTAAAGCGGCGCCGAATACAGGTCGAGCAGCGGGAAATAGGCGATCAGAGTGGCGCGAAACACGTTGGCCTGCATCGGCTGCGCCGCAAAGAACGCCGCCACTGGCAGACCGCCCATGCCCGGCGCATTGGCCAGCCCCGACACAACGCCCGCCACCGCATTCGGCAGGCCCCGCACCTCCGCCGTCAGCCGCCACCCGGCCAGCAGGATCACGCACATCAGCAGCACATAGCCGGAAATCGCCGCCCGCGCCGCATCTTCGCTGACACCCGTCAGAACCCACAGCCCCAGAGGCAGGCCAATGGCCGCCCCCGCAAGCAGAAGCCAGACCCGCCGCCAATCGACATCCGGCCCCGCGCCCTTCGCCGCCTGCAGCGACATTGCCGTTTCCAAAATGACAACAACCGCGACGAAATTCAGCGGATTGGTGACAATGCTGGAGGCAGCGATGACCATCGCCGAATACCCGAACCCCGAATACCCCCGGACAAAGGCGGCGACGAGGATCGCCACCGCCATCCACACCAGCGCCAGAGGCCCAAGGTCAAACGGCATCACACCGTCTGCCGCCGCATGTCCGCCTTGGAAATCCCCGCCACCTCGACCGGTTTCTTCATCGCATCGCGCCGGAACGGCTCGCCCAGCTCCTGGTTGATCAGCGCCTCGATCAGCGTGGTCTTGCCATGGTTCATCTGGTCGGTCGACCGCCTTTGCCAGCGCGTCGCGCAATTCGTCCATCGTCCGCGCCTGCACACCCTGCAACCCGCAAGCCCGCGCGATCCCGGCATAGCTGACCTGAGTGTCCAGCTCGGTGCCGACAAAGTTGTCGTCATACCACAACGTCGAATTGCGCTTCTCCGCCCCCCACTGATAGTTGCGGAACACCACCATCGTGATCGCCGGCCACTCCGGCCGCCCGATCGCGGTCAGTTCCGTCACCGCAATCCCGAACGCCCCGTCCCCGGCAAAGCCCACGACCGGAGTATCCGGGCAGCCGATCTTGGCCCCTACAATCGACGGCAGACCATAGCCGCAGGGCCCGAACAACCCCGGCGCCAGATACTTCCGCCCCGCCTCGAAGGTCGGATAGGCATTGCCGATCGCGCAGTTGTTCCCGATATCGGACGAGATGATCGCATCCCGCGGCAGCGCCGACTGGATCGCCCGCCACGCCATCCGCGGGCTCATCCACTCCGGCTTGTCCGCCCGCGCGCGGCTGTTCCACGTCGTGCCCGGATCATCGTCTTCATGATCCATCGACGACAGCGCCTGCGCCCAAGCCGATTTGGTCTGCGCGATTTTCGCCTTGCGTTCCGCCCGCGCATGATCACCTGCGGTAGAGGCCAATCGCGCCAAAACCGCCTCGGCGACCTTTGCAGCGTCGCCGACAATACCGACAGTGACCTTCTTCGTCAGCCCGATCCGATCCGGGTTGATGTCGACTTGGATGATCTTGGCCTCACGCGGCCAGTAGTCCAGCGCGTATCCCGGAAGCGTTGAAAACGGGTTCAGCCGGGTACCCAAACAGAATACCACATCTGCCTGCGAAATCAACTCCATCGCGGCCTTCGACCCATTGTAGCCCAAGGGGCCTGCAAACAGCGGATGGCTGCCCGGAAACGCGTCATTGTGCTGGTAGCCGACACAAACCGGCGCATCCAGACGCTCCGCCAGCCGCATCGAGGCGGGAATCGCCCCGCCGATCACCACGCCCGCTCCATTCAAAATCACCGGAAACGTCGCCGATGACAAAAGGTCCGCCGCCGCCTGGATCGCCGCCTCCCCACCCGAAGGCCGCTCGAACTCCACAATCGCCGGAAGCTCGATGTCGATCACCTGCGTCCAGTAATCACGCGGCATGTTGATCTGCACCGGCGCGCTCATCCGCTTGGCGTTCAGGATGCAGCGGTTCAGAACCTCGGCCACGCGGGACGGATCGCGCACCTCTTCCTGATAGGCGACCATGTCCTGAAAGAGCGCCATCTGCTCCACTTCCTGAAACCCGCCCATCCCGATGGTCTTGTTCGCCGCCTGCGGTGTCACCAGCAACAAGGGCGTGTGGTTCCAGTAGGCCGTCTTGACCGCCGTGACGAAGTTGGTAATCCCCGGCCCGTTCTGCGCGATCATCATGCTCATCCGGCCAGAGGCGCGGGTGAACCCGTCCGCCATCATCCCGCCCGAGCCTTCGTGCGCGCAGTCCCAGAAGGTGATCCCCGCCTTTGGGAAAAGGTCCGAGATCGGCATGAACGCCGACCCGATGATCCCGAAAGCATGTTCGATCCCGTGCCGCTGCAGCACCTTCACAAAGGCTTCTTCGGTGGTCATCTTCATGGCAAAACTCCCCTTGCGTTGCCGGCATTTCTACAACCGGTCGAACATTGAGCTTAGGGCCAGCGCGACCACCCCTGTATAGCCAGAAAACCGCCCCTTCATCTGTCCGCAAATATCCTCGGGGGGTCCGGGGGGCGAAGCGCCCCCGGCGGCCTATCACAGCGCGCGGGCAATCCGTGCAATTCCCTCCGGTATCTTCTGCGGCGCGATCGACGAATAGGCCAGCCGGTAGAAATTCCGCGCCCCCGCGCCAGCAAAAAACGCCCGCCCCGGCTCGATCAGCACGCCGTCCGCCCGCAACCGCAGCGCCAATTCTTCGGTGTCCACGCCCTCGGGCGCGCGCATCCAGAACGACGACCCGCCAAAGCCGCCCTGCCCCGCGACCTCCAGCCCTTCTGCCGCAATCGCTTCGCCCATCACCTGCCGCCGCCGCCGGAACGCACCCTTCATCCGGTTTACCAAGGCATCGTAATGCCCCTGCGCCAGAAAATACGCCACCGCGCGCTGAATATGCCCCGGTGGGTGGCGCAACATCGTCGCCCGCAAGCCGCGCGCCTCGGCGATGAAACTGGCCGGGCCTACCAGATACCCCAGCCGCAGCCCCGGAAACATCGACTTCGAGAACGAACCGGCATGGATCACCCGCCCGTCCTCATCCAGCGATTTCAGCGCGGGTGCGACCGGCTTCAGAAAGCTCATCTCGAACTCGTAGTCATCCTCGACGATGACGAATCCGTCACGTCTGGCCGCCGCCAGCAGCGCCAAACGCCGCTCCATCGGCATCGTCGCATTCGTCGGGCACTGGTGCGAGGGCGTGGCAAAGACCACGTCCGCGCGCGGCAACCGCTCGGGCGGAAGGCCGGCCTCGTCGACATCGACCTGAACCACCTCGGCCCCGGTGGCGGCCAGGATGCCGCGCCAGCCGGGATAGCCGGGGTTTTCCACCACCGCCCGCCGACCGGGGCCCAACAGGATCGTCGCCGCAATCCACAACGCGTTCTGCGCGCCAAGGGTCAACAAGACCTCATCCTCCCGCGCCGCGATGCCCCGACGCGGCAGGATGGTGCGCACCAGTTCGGCCACCAGCAACGGATCGTCGCGCTCATAGTAGTCCGAGGTCAGCGCCGCGAAATCGCGCTTTCCCAAGGCGCGCAGCGCGCACTGCCGCCAGTTCTGATGGTCAAAAAGCGTGGGGTCCGCCTGCCCGTAGATGAAGGGATAGGGAAAGCTGTCCCAGTCCTGCGGCCGCGCCACCCGGGCCAGGGTCGAGAACCGCCGCCCGGTCAGCGCGCCGAAATCCACCGCATCGGCGCGGCGCCCTGCATCGGGAAACTCCGCCGCCTTCGGTGCGTTCTCGGACACGAAATACCCGGACCGCCCCCGCGCCGTCAGGTAATCCGATGCGACCAGATCGGCATAGGCCAGCGACACCGTGATCCGGCTGATCCCCAGATGCCCGGCCAGCCCGCGCGACGACGGCAACCGCTGCCCCGCCCTGAACCGCCCCGCAAGGATGCCTTGCGTAACCATACCGCGAATGCGCTGCTGCAAGGTGCCAGAGCCTTGCGGTCCCAGAACAAACGCTTCCGGCGGTATCTGCATGGCGTCCCTCTGGCATAGCCCTGCTGGCCTTAGAACCGGCCTCCATCTGGACAGACAAGGGTCGCTTGGTCAAGGTCGGCCGTTTGGCCTCCCGTCGCCATTTGCGCGCCTTGGCAGGCGCATGCCTTTCACCTCGGCGCTGCGCGCCCCCGGGCGCGCAACCGGCTCAGGCATGCACCGCACTCTTCGTCCGAGCAGACGCGCGCAAGCGCGCCGACAAGACAAGGCGTTGCGCCCGGCAGGGCGCTTCGCAAGGCAACGCGCAGGTTGACAGCCTTAAGTAAACCTTACCAGGCCACGCAACTCTTTGTATATATTAACTTTATGGAGGCGTCCCACGGTGGGACACCCGCATGCTTCAGCCAAAAACCCGGCCCAATGCCCCGTCGATGGCCCCGGTGATCTCGTCGATATCATCGGCCGTCGCGATCAGGGCGGGGCTCAGGCAGAGGGTATTGTTGAAACCCGGCACCGACCGGTTGGTCATGCCGATGATGACCCCCTGCGCCATGCAGTCGGCCACCACCGCCGCGACCTTCTTTTCATCCGCCGCTTCCCGTGTGCCCCGGTCCGCCACCAGCTCGGCGCCGCAGAACAGCCCTTTGCCCCGGACCTCGCCGATCACCCGGTGCTTGTCCATCAAGGCGTGCAGATTGCCCAGCAACCGGTCGCCCATCGCGAGGGTATTGGCCAAAAGCCCCTCGTCCTCGATGATCCGCATGTTCTCCAACGCCGCCGCCGGCCCTGCCGTGCAGCCGCCGAAGGTGGAAATGTCCCGGAAGTAGCTCATTGGATCAGAAGCATCGTCCTTGAACATCTCAAAGACCTTCTCGGTCGTCACGGTGCAGCTGATCGCCGCATAGCCCGACGCCACGCCCTTCGCCATTGTCACGAAATCAGGCTGCACGCCGTAATGCTGGTAGCCGAACCACACGCCCGTCCGCCCCACACCGCAGACCACCTCGTCGATGTGGAGGAGGATGTCGTATTTGCGGCAGATCTCCTGCACGCGCTCCCAGTAGCCGGTCGGTGGGACGATTACGCCGCCGCCAGCCGTGACGGGCTCCAGCACCAGACAGCCGATGGTATCAGGTCCTTCGCGCAGGATAACCTCTTCGATCGCATCCGCCGCGCGCTCGCCGTAGTTCTCGACGTCCCACTGCTTGCGGTATTCAAGGCAGTGCGGAACCTGCACGAACCCGTCGGGGAACGGCCCATACTGCGCGTTCCGCTGCGCCTGCCCGCCCGAGGCAAGCGCGGCGATCGTGGTCCCGTGATAGTCGCGCTCGCGGAACAGGATCTTCCACTTCTTGCCGCCGTGGTGCCGATGCGAGATCTGGCGCACCATCTTGTAGACCTTCTCGTTCGCCTCGGACCCCGAATTCGAATAATAGACGCGGGAAAGGCCCGGCATCTTTTCGATCAGCCGCTGGGCGAACAGCGCGCCGGGGATCGACCCTGCGGCGCCAGCGAAATAGTTCATCTTGATCAACTGGTCGCGCACTGCGTTGGCAATGCTTTCGCGGCCATAGCCGACGTTGACCGTCCAGACACCACCGGACACGGCATCGAGATGCTCCTTGCCCTTGGCATCCCAGACCCGCATCCCCTTGCCTTCGACGATGACGCGCGGATCGACGGTCTCGTACTGCTTGTGCTGGCTCAGGTGGTGCCAGACATGGACCCGGTCTGCCTCGACGACGGCGCCGATGTCGTTCACTCCGCTGAAGCCTTCCATGGCAGTCCCTTTCATTGCTGGTCTTGGCGCGCATCATCGGGCATGGCGATGCCCGCACTTAGGTCCACTATGCAGCACTTCATAGCGCCAGATCAGATGCTGTATTCGGCGCGATACCAGGCCACGAACTCGGCCATCCCGTGTGACAGCGAAATCTTCGGGCTGAAGCCGGTCAGGCGGCGCAAAAGGCCGGTATCGGCCCAGGTTGCAGGCGCATCACCCTTCTGCATCGGCAGAAATCTGCAATCTGCCTTGCGCCCCACCGCCGCTTCGATAGCGGCGATCACATCCATCAGATACAGCTTTTCCGAGGCGCCGATGTTCACCACGCGAAACGGCGCGACGGGGCTGAGGCTGTCATCCGGTTCGACGTCGCTGTCGGGCAGCGGGCGCACTGGTGGCACGTCGACCAGTAGCCGAACGGCCTCGACAAGATCAGCCACAGCCGTGAAATCGCGCCACATGTCGCCGTTGTTGTAAACGTCGATCGGCTCGCCCTGCAGGATCGCCTTGACGAATTTGAAATAGGCAAGATCAGGCCTTCCCCAAGTGCCATAGACGGTAAAGAACCGGAACATCGTCGTGGGGATGCTCCAAAGATGCGCATAGGAATGGGCCAATGCCTCGCCCGCCTTCTTGGTTGCGGCGTAGGTTGTCAACGGATGATCCGCCTTGTCGGTTTCGCGAAACGGCAAGGACGGGTTGGCACCGTAGACCGATGATGTCGAAGCGATCATCAGATGCGCGGGGGAAACCCGTCGCGCGGCCTCCAGCACGTTGAAGGTGCCGACGATGTTTGAATCGACGTAGGACCGAGGATCCTCAAGACTGTAGCGCACCCCAGCCTGTGCCGCGAGGTGGATGATGATGTCGGGTGCGAACCCGTCAATCAGCCGGTCCAACGTCGCAACATCCTGAAGCATCGCTTCGGTTGCTGCGAAATTAGGATTCTGCAGCAGCATGGCATGGCGCTTCCGCTTCAGCTCCACGTCATAGTAGCTGGTCATCCCGTCATAGCCGCGCACCACAAAGCCGTGCTGCAGCAGATGCTTCGCCAGATGATAGCCGATGAAGCCCGCCGTGCCGGTGATGAAAACCTTGCGCATGCACATACCTTCACTGCGTTCCACGGGCTGACAATCGAATGAGGCTTGAACGGTGTCAAGCAAAGGCTCGGCGCGCTAAGGGGTTGCCAAACCGTGGGAAAGCGCCACCTTTCGCTCATGCTCCTGTCCCTGACCAATGTCAAAAAGACCTATGCAACCTTAGAAGGCCCGCTTGTCGTCCTGGACGGCGTGACCCTTGCTCTTGAGTCCGGGCAAAGCATGGCGCTGACGGGCGAATCCGGCAGCGGCAAAAGCACGCTTCTGCACCTTGTGGCTGGGCTGGACCGCCCCGACGCGGGCGAGATCGTGCTGGCCGGCAAGTCGCTGGCGACCCTGCCCGACCGCGACCTTGCCGCCTTGCGGCGTGGCACGGTGGGGCTGGTGTTCCAGCAGTTCAACCTGATCCCGTCGCTTGATGTCCGGGCGAACCTGTCGTTTCAGGCGCGGTTGGCATCCCGGCATGACCCCGAATGGTGCGCGCACCTCGCAGATGCTCTTGGCCTGGCGGCGCTGCTTGACCGCTACCCGGAACAATTGTCGGGCGGCCAGCAGCAGCGCGTCGCCATCGGGCGCACCCTCGCCGCGCGCCCGCGTCTGGTTCTGGCGGACGAGCCGACCGGGAACCTTGACGAGGCCACGGCCGATTCTGTGCTGGGCCTGATGCTGCAACTGGTCAGCGCATCGGGTGCCGCGCTGATGATGGTTACGCATTCGCCGCGTCTGGCGGGCAGGCTTGACCGGCGCCTGCATCTGACCGGTGGAAAGGTTGCCGCTTGACCTGGGCCGCACTCCGCTCCGGGATGGGCGCGCTTTTGTCGCACTGGGCGCGCCATCCGCTGCAGCTGTTGACCCTGCTTGTCGGGCTGGCGCTGGCGACGGCACTGTGGTCGGGTGTGCAGGCGATCAATTCCGAGGCGCGGGCCGCCTATGCGCGGGCGGCGGCGGCGGTTGGCGAAGACACGCTGGAGCGGATCGTTGCGAAGGATGGCGGGCCCATCCGCGACAGCGACTATGTGGCATTGCGGCGCGCGGGATGGCTTGTCTCTCCTCTGGTCGAGGGGCGTCATCGCGGATCGGGGGTGCGGGTCATCGGGATCGACCCCTTGACGCTTCCGGCGCAAGCCGCGGTGTCAGGTGCGGTCGGCATCGGCGGGGGTGACTTTGCAGGGTTTCTTGGCGGAACCCGAGGGCTTGCCGACGCTGAAACCATCGCAGCGGTCGGGGGCGACGGGTTGCCGGGAATTCGGCTGGACCCGGCGGATGGCCTGCCGCCGATGACCGTCATTCTGGATGTAGGGGCGGCCCAGCGGCTGCTGGCGGCGAAGGGCAGGCTTGACTCGCTGATCCTTGCACCCGGCCCGCACCCGAACGCCTTGCCGCCGCACTTCGTCTTGCGTGCAGCGGCGCGTGACGGCGGCCTTGCCCGCCTGACAGACAGTTTCCATCTGAACCTGACCGCCTTCGGCTTTCTCGCCTTTGCCGTCGGGCTGTTCATCGTCCATTCAGCCATCGGGCTGGCCTTCGAACAGCGCCGTCCGGTGTTTCGCACGCTGCGCGCGCTTGGCCTCAGCGCAGGTGCGCTGACCGGGCTTCTGGTCGCGGAACTGCTGGTCCTTGCGATTGCCGCGGGGCTTCTTGGTGTGGCGCTGGGGTATCTGGTCGCGGCGGCGCTGCTGCCCGATGTCGGCGCGACGCTTGGCGGGCTGTACGGCGCCACGGTACCCGGAACGCTGTCGATCCGGGCCGAATGGTGGGCCACGGGGCTGGCCATTGCGGTCTTGGGCACGCTGGCGGCGGCGGGGCAGAGCCTGTGGCGGCTGTGGCACATGCCCGTGATTGCGCCAGCGCAGGCGCGCGCCTGGGCGCTGGCGTCGACCAGAACGCGACGCCTTCAGTTGGGGGCAGCGGGGGCTCTGCTTGCGGCTTCTGCGGGTTTAGTGGGGTTCGGGCAGGGTCTTTGGGCAGCCTTCGGTGGCCTTGGCGCGCTGCTTCTGGGGGCCGCACTGGCGTTGCCGTCGATCATGGATGCCGTAGTCCGGGTTGCGCAGCGCCAGCGCTCCGGCGTGTTGTGGGACTGGTTCTGGGCCGACACCCGCCAGCAGTTGCCGGGTCTGTCGCTTGCGCTGATGGCGCTGCTTCTTGCGATGGCTGCGAACATCGGCGTGGGCACCATGGTCACCAGTTTTCGCACCACCTTTGTCGGTTGGCTTGACCAGCGGCTCGCGTCGGAACTGTATCTCACTGCGGCGTCGGCGGACGAGGCCGCGCGGCTGACCGGGTGGTTGCGTCCACGCACCGATGCCATCCTTCCGATCGTGTCGGCCGAGGCTGATCTGATCGGGCAGCCGGGCAGCATCTACGGCGTCGCCGACCATGCGACCTACCGCGACCACTGGCCGTTGTTGCAGGCGGTTGACGGGGTCTGGGACCGCGTGGCCGACGGAACGGGCGTGCTGGTCAACGAACAGATGGCGCGGCGGGGCGGGCTTGGCCTTGGGGCCGAGGTGGAACTGCCGCACGGCGCGCTTCCGATCGTGGGGGTCTATTCCGATTACGGCAATCCCTCGCCGCAGGTACTGATCGGCCTTGTCGCATTCCAGCGCCGCTTCCCCAACGCCGAGGTGTTGCGCTTTGGTCTGCGCGTCGCACCCGACCGCGCCGCAGGCCTTGCTGCCGACCTGCGCCAGACCTTTGACCTGCCTGAGACGGCGCTTGTCGATCAAGCCGGGATCAAGGATTTTTCGCTCAAGGTGTTTGACCGCACCTTTACCGTGACCGCAGCATTGAACGTGCTGACACTTGGCGTCGCTGGCCTTGCGATGTTCGCCAGCCTCCTGACGCTGGCGACCTTTCGCCAGCCACAACTGGCCCCGGTCTGGGCGATGGGCCTGACGCTGCGCCACATTGCGTTGCTGGATTTCTGCCGAACGCTTGTGCTTGCCACCGTGGCATGCCTTGCGGCGCTGCCCTTGGGGCTTGCGCTGGCCTGGGTGCTGCTGGCGGTCGTCAACGTCGAAGCGTTTGGCTGGCGCCTTCCGATGCAGGTCTTTGCGCGCGACTGGCTTGGGCTCTTCGGGGCCGCGCTGCTGGCCATCGGCCTTGCAGCGCTGATCCCCACGCTCAAACTGGCCCGTCGTGCACCGGTTGATCTTTTGCGGGTGTTTGCTCATGAACGCTAAAGTCCTGATCGTCAGCCTTCTTCTTGCACCCCCTGTTGCCGCGCAAGGATTTGCCGATATGGGCAGCGCCGCGCCCGGATTTGCCTTGCCTGACCCGGACCGGACGCTGACCTTTCCCGCCGACCACGGCCCTCATGGGAATTTCCGCATCGAATGGTGGTATCTGACGGCGCTCCTTTCGGGGCCTGACGGCACGGACTATGGCGTGCAGTGGACGCTGTTTCGCAGCGCGCTGGCCCCGGTCGAAGGCGAGGGTTGGGCGAGCCCGCAGCTTTGGATGGGCCATGCCGCCGTCACCACGCCCGACCGTCACTTTGTCGCCGAACGTCTGGCGCGGGGCGGCATCGGGCAGGCCGGAGCAGCGCTTGGATCACAGCCGGAGCCCTTTACGGCCTGGATCGACGACTGGGCGCTGACAAGCCGCGCCGCACCCGGCATCGATGTGCTTTCGGACTTTTCCCTTACCGCCACCGGCCCGGATTTCGGCTATGCACTGGACCTGCGCACTGACGCGCCGTTGGTGTTGCAGGGTGACAAGGGCTACTCCGTCAAAGCGCAGGCAGGGCAGGCCAGCCACTACTACTCGCAGCCGTTCCTTTCCGTCACCGGCAAGCTGCGATTGCCCGAGGGTGAGGTTGCCGTCACCGGGCAGGCCTGGATCGACCGGGAATGGTCGTCGCAACCCTTGGCGGAAAACCAGACCGGGTGGGACTGGTTTTCGCTGATGTTCGATGATGGCACACGGTTGATGGGCTTTGTGCTGCGCGATGATGCTGCGGGTTTCACCTCTGGCACATGGATCGCCGCTGACGGCACGCCTACCCCCCTCGCCCCCGGCGCATTGACGGCAGACCCGCTGGTGACGGCACGGGTGGCTGGGCGGGACATCCCGGTTGAATGGCGGTTGACCCTGCCGGACCGGGGGCTCGACGTGACGCTGGCCGCACTGAACCCGCAGGCATGGATGGCAACCTCGGTGCCTTATTGGGAAGGTCCGATCCGCTTCAGCGGAAGCCACAGTGGGCGCGGCTATCTGGAAATGACGGGTTACTGACGCCTAGATACCCGCGGCCGTCACCTCGACCTCGACCAGAAACTCAGGCCGGGTGAACCCCGATACGATCACCAGCGTTGACGCCGGAAGCTTTGCCACACCGCCAAGCCAGGCATCACGCGCCGCCATGTAACCCGCCATGTGCTCGCGTCCGGTGACGAAGGCATTGATCCGGATCACATTGCCCGGCCCCATTCCCGCTTCGGCCAAAATGGCGGCGCAGTTGGCAAAACACAAATGCGCCTGTGCCTCGGCGCCTCGCGGAACCGACCCGTCCGCGCCCAGCGCCAACTGCCCTGACGTGACCACCAGCCGGTGGCCAGGCGCAACTTCTACGCCATGCGAATAGGCGGCAAAGGGTGGCGCGATGGTTGGTGGGGCAAGCGGTCTCATGCGGTGGGCCTCCGTGGTCCGGCCCAGAGTGCCGCGCAATCGGGCGCGGCGGTAGACACTCCTTGCCGAAACCGGATAATTGCGTAAGTTTTGGGCAAAGGCGCGGTGCCGCTGCCCGTTGTTGCAGCCTTTCTGCGGCTTTTTCCTGCCTTTGGTCGCCAAACGGCTCGCTTTGGCCAAGGCGCGCTCTAGGGTCTGGCAAGTCATAAACGTCCAACAGGAGGAATCCAAATGTCCCTTAAGGCCCGCGCTGCTTGCGCCACCGCCCTGACCACCATCCTGTACGCAGCACCCGCATTGGCCGAAAACG
The DNA here is from genome assembly GCA_963822435.1 of uncultured Alphaproteobacteria bacterium. Classification (GTDB taxonomy): domain Bacteria; phylum Pseudomonadota; class Alphaproteobacteria; order Rhodobacterales; family Rhodobacteraceae; genus JAUYQR01. The sequence goes on along the minus strand of CAWGHN010000004.1, from coordinate 434,882 downwards.
TGCCGGTGGTCTTTGGCACAAACTGGCTGGCGCAGGCCGAACATGGCGGATTCTACCAGTCTGTCGCCGATGGCACCTATGCCGCCTGCGGGCTTGACGTGACGATCCAGCCGGGCGGGCCGCAGGTGAACAACCGCGCGCTGATGATCGCCGGCAAGGTTGACTATCATATGGGTGGCAACCTGCTGGAGGCGTTTTCCGCCGCGCAGGAAGGCATCCCGATCGTTGCCGTGGCCGCCGCCTTCCAGAAGGAACCGCAGGTCATCATCGCCCATCCCGGCAAGGCCAAGACCTTTGAAGATCTCAAGAACCTCGACAAGATCCTGATCGGTGATCAGGGCTACGCCAGCTTTTACCAGTGGATGAAGGCCGCCTACGGCTTTACCGATGAACAGCGTGAGGTCTACACGTTCAACCCGGCTCCGTTCATTGCGAACGAAAACTGGGGGATGCAGGGTTATCTCTCGTCCGAACCCTACATGGTGGCCAAGGAAACCGGCTGGGAACCCGACGTGTTCCTGATCGCCGACGCGGGCTATTCGACATACTCTACCCTGATCGAAACGATGGCCGACACCGTCGCGTCAAAGCCCGAACAGGTAACCTGCTTTGTCGAAGGGTCGATCAAGGGCTGGTACAACTACCTTTACAACGACAACGCCGCCGCGAACGCGATGATCAAGAAGGACAACCCCGATATCACCGACGAGGCCATCGCCTATGCCATCGACAAGATGAAATCGGCAGGCATCGTTGATTCCGGCGATACCGAAACGCTGGGGATCGGCGCGATGTCGGAAGAGCATGTGAAGGACTTCTTCGACAAGATGGTCACCGCTGGTGTCGTGTCGGCAGACATCGACTGGAAATCGACGATCAACACCTCGTTCGTCAACAAGGGCGTCGGAATGGACCTGAAGCCGAAGATGTAAGACGCCCACGTCAACGGAGGGCCTCATGGCCCTCCCACCACCTTCGGACCTTGCATGTCAGATCTGCTTCACCGCCCTACCCTTCCCCTCGGTCAGCGCCCCAAGGTGCTGGAGGTGTCCCGCGTCGCCAAGGTGTTTAACGGCAACGTCACCGCCCTGCGTGACATGTCGCTGACGGTGAACGAGGGCGATTTCATCTCGCTCCTCGGCCCGTCCGGCTGCGGCAAATCCACTGCGCTGCGTTTAATTGCAGGGCTGTCGAACCCGACAACAGGGCGCATCCTGTGGGAAGGTGGGCAAGGCCGGGGCGACCTTGGCGTGGTGTTTCAGGAACCCACCCTGATGCCTTGGGCGACCGTGGCCGAAAACGTCTGGCTGCCCTTCCGGCTGCGCGGCAAGACCTATCCGCAGGTGCGCAGCGAGGTGGAAGAGGCGCTGTCTCTGGTCGGCCTTTCGGGTTTCCTGAACGCCTACCCACGCGAACTTTCGGGCGGCATGAAGATGCGGGTCTCCATCGCGCGGGCACTGGTGACGAACCCCCGGCTGATCCTGATGGACGAACCCTTCGCAGCGCTGGACGAAATCACCCGCCACAAGCTGAACACCGACCTTCTGGCCTTGAAGGCCAACATCGGCTGCACGGTGATCTTCGTCACCCATTCCGTCTTTGAATCCGTGTTCCTGTCGGACCGCATCGTTGTGATGGCCGCCCGCCCCGGCCGCGTGATCGAAGAGGTTCAGATCACCGCGCCCTATCCGCGCGACGAGGCGTTCCGCACCTCGGCCGATTATGCCGCGCACTGTCAGGTTACGTCGCGCGCCCTGCATGCCGCGATGGGAGAGGCGGCATGACCCTCGCCGCCCCCCCCCTGACCCGGGCCGAGGCAGAAGTTGACGCCGAAGAGGCCCGCCGCGCCCGCGCTGCCCGTACCGAAAGTGTGGCAAAATGGGTGCTGCCCGCGCTGGTCTTTGTGATCATGGTCGTCCTCTGGGACCGTCTGGTCGTCTGGAACAACATCCCGCATTACATCCTGCCCGGCCCCGGTCTGGTTGTGGAAACGCTGATCAAGGACTGGCCGATCCTCTTCGAAGCGCTGCTTGTCACCCTGCAGATCACCCTGATGGCACTGGCTGTTGCGGTGATCGGCGGGGTCGGCCTTGCGATCCTGTTCAACCAGAGCCGCTTTGCCGAGATGTCGTTCTACCCTTACGCGGTGATCCTGCAGGTCACGCCTGTCGTCTCCATCGCGCCCCTGATCTTCATCTACGTCGACAACCGCACCGCCGGACTGCTTCTGTGCGCTTGGATCGTCGCGTTCTTCCCGATCCTTGCCAACACCACGCTCGGCCTCAATTCCACCGATCACAACCTGCGTGATCTGTTCCGCATCTACGGTGCGACGCGCTGGCAGCGGCTTCGGTTCCTGCAACTGCCCTCGGCACTGCCCTATTTCCTCGGTGGCCTGCGCATCGCCGGTGGACTGTCCCTGATCGGTGCGATCGTGGCGGAATATGTGGCGGGCACCGGCGGCATCGGGTCGGGCCTTGCCTTCCGCATCCTGGAAGCCGGGTATCGGCTGAACATTCCGCGCATGTTCGCGGCGCTTCTCCTTATCGCCGTGTCCGGGGTTGTGATCTTTGCCGGGCTGTCGTTCCTGTCGCACATGCTGCTGCGCAAATGGCACGAAAGCGCGATCAAACGGGAAACCTGATGGATTTCAAAACTCTGCCGCCCGGCCCCTTGCGGCTGGACAATGTCACCGTTCCCGGCTGCCTTATCGGCCAGCCCGGCGATCTGGTACGCACGACCCTAGGCGAAGGCCAACCGGTCGACATGGCCGGCGCGATGGTGCTGCCGTGCTTTACCGACATGCACACCCATCTCGACAAGGGTCACATCTGGCCACGCAGCCCGAACCCTGACGGCACCTTCATGGGCGCACTGACCACCGTCGGCGCCGACCGCACCGCGCGCTGGAGCGGCAAGGACGTCGCCACCCGGATGGAATTCTCGCTCCGCTCCGCCTATTCCCACGGCACGGCCGCGATCCGCACTCACCTCGACGCCATCGCGCCACAAGATGCGATCAGTTTTCCCGTGTTCGCCGCCAAACGCGAGGAATGGGCCGGCCGGATTTCCCTGCAAGCCGCCTGCCTGATCGGGGCCGAGGATTTTTCGACCGATGGCGCCTTCCGCACCACCGCCGACATTGTCGCCGCGCACCAAGGCGTGCTTGGCATGGTCACCTACCCCCTGCCCGACATCGCCCAGCGCATCCGCGATTTCCTCGGCATGGCCGAAGCCCGTAATCTCAGCGCCGATTTCCATGTCGACGAAACGCTCGACCCTGCCTCGAACACACTGCGCCTGATTGCCGAAGTGGTGCTTGAAACCGGCTTTTCCGCCCCGGTCGTTGTCGGCCATTGCTGCTCGCTTTCCGCAATGCCCGAAGGCGAAGCCCTTGCCACTCTCGAACTCGTTGCAAAGGCCGGCCTTCATGTCGTCAGCTTGCCGATGTGCAATTTGTACCTGCAAGACCGCCAGCCCCATCGCACCCCCCGGATGCGCGGCATTACCCTTGTGCATGAAATGAAGGCGCGCGGCATCAACGTCAGCTTCGCCTCTGACAACACCCGTGACCCGTTCTACGCCTACGGCGACATGGACATGCTGGAGGTAATGCGCGAAGCGACCCGGATCGGGCATCTGGATCACGCCGGCACCGATTGGGTGAAGGCGTTCACCACCAATCCCGCCACCGCCATCGGCACCGCCACCACGCTTGACCCGGCCAACTGCGTGATCTTCCGGGCGCGCAACTGGAACGAACTTCTCGCCCGCCCGCAATCGGACCGTATCGTCATCCGCCACGGCCGTCCGATTGACCGCACCCTGCCCGACTACGCCGAGCTTGACCCGCTGATGGAGCGCCCATGACCCTTGCCGCCGCCAAAGCTGCCCTCAGCCATCTGGATATCGATGACAACCCGGTTTCGGTAAAGGCGAAAAGCCGGGATTTCTTCTGGTATTCCCCGGTCCTGAAAGCCCGCCTCGACCATATCAGTGCCGATTTCGTCGTCTCTCCCCGGACCGAGGCCGAGGTGATCGAGGTGCTGAAGGTGGCCTATGCCCATGACATTCCCGTCACCACACGCGGTGCAGGCACCGGCAACTATGGTCAGGCGATGCCGCTGGCCGGTGGCATCATGCTTCACATGCGGCACCTGAATGCAGTCAAGGCTGTCCATCCCGGCCGCGTCATCGCCGAACCCGGCTGCCTGGTGAAAGACGTCGATGCCGCCACCCGCGCCCATTCGGGGCAGGAACTCAGGATGCACCCCTCAACCTACACCACCGCCACCATTGGCGGCTTCATCGCCGGCGGGTCCGGCGGGGTCGGTTCCTGCACCTGGGGGGCGCTGCGCGACCTTGGCAACATCATCCGCCTGCGCGTCGTCACGATGGAAGCCGAGCCGCGCATCCTTGAATTCACCGGCGAGGAGTTGCACCGCGTCAGCCACGCCTACGGCACCAATGGCATCATCACCGAGGTGGAACTGCCCCTCGCCCCGGCCTATGACTGGGTCGATATCTTCGTGACCACCGAAACCTTCCCCGACGCGGCCCGCTTTGCCGCCAATCTTGGCAACGAAGATGGAATCCTGAAGAAACTGATCACGGTCTTCGAGGCGCCCTTGCCGCAGGACTACTTCCAGCGTGTCTCGCCGCACCTGCAAACCGGCCAGGCGCTTTTGGCGCTGATGATCGCGCCGCACGCGCTGGACGGCTTCATGACCTTCGCCGCCCGGCATCCCGGCGCCCGCGTGATCTACCGCTCGGACGCGCACGACTGGCCACGCGACCCCGGCCCCGCCTTTGAATACGGCTGGAACCACACCACGCTGCGCGCGCTGAAGGTGGACCCGACGATCACCTACCTGCAAGTCCGCTATGCCGCCCCCGACCATCTGGACCGGATCGAGGCGATCCGCGCCGCCTTCCCCGGCGAAGTGATCCAACATCTTGAGGTGATGCAGGAAACCGGCTCCACCATGTTCGCGGGCCTGTCACTGGTCAAGTTCACGACCGAGGCCCGTCTGGATGCGATCATCCGCGCGCACGAGGACATGGGATGCATGATCTTCAACCCGCACCGCTACACGCTGGAGGAAGGCGGGCGGCAAACCGTCGACGACCGCCAGCTTGCCTTCAAGCGCGAGGCCGATCCGAAGGGCCTGTTGAACCCCGGCAAGATGATCGCATGGGACGAGCCCGGCTTCGACTACAAGTCCGTCTACGCCTACCGGGGCATGAAGCCCGCATGACCCGCGCGCTGGTAGTCTTCGCCCATCCCTGCGAGGAGAGCCTGTCCACTGCCATCCTGCGCACCGTGACCGACCGGCTGACCGCGCGCGGCTGGGAGGTTGACCTGTGCAACCTTTACGCCGAAGCGTTTGACCCCGTTCTGACAGCCGCCGAACGGCGCGGCTATCACGACACGGCCACCAACACCGCCCCGGTGCAACCTTACGTCGACCGCCTGCGCGCGGCCGAGGCGCTGATCTTCGTGTTCCCGGTCTGGAACTTCGGCTTTCCGGCGATCCTGAAGGGATACTTCGACCGCGTCTTCTTGCCTGGTGTCAGCTTTCGGCTGGAAAACGGCCTTGTCGCGCCGAACCTCACGCACATCCGCACGCTCGCCGCCGTCACCAGCTACGGAGCCACACCGCTGCGTGCCTTCATGGCCGGCAACCCACCGCGCAAGATGTTTACCCGCGTCTTGCGCTTTGTCATCCGCCCTGACCGGCTGCGCTACCTGGCCCTTTACGACATGAACCGCGCGACCGCCGCACAGCGCAACGCCTTTCTTGCCCGCGTGGGCGCGGAAATGGACCGGCTCTGATGCGCGCGCTTGTGGTCTATTGTCACCCAAAGGAGGGCAGCTTCACCTCGGCCGTGCGCGATACCGTGCTTGCCGGCCTCACTGCCAAGGGGGCAGAGGCGCGCGTGATCGACCTTTACGCCCAAGGCTTCTACCCTTCGCTTTCTCTCACGGAATGGGAAGGCTACACCGACAGTCCTGCCAACCGCGCGCCCGTCGCCTCTGATGTAGTCTCGCTGCTATGGGCCGACACCTTGATCTTCGTCTACCCGACTTGGTGGTATGGCCTGCCCGCCGCCCTGAAAGGCTGGCTTGACCGGGTGCTGCTGCCCGAGGTCGCCTTCCTGATGCCCGCCGGGCAGAATCAGACCATCCGTCCGGGCCTGACCCACATCCGGCGGCTTGGCGTCTTTACCACCTGCGGCGCCAGCTGGTGGCTGACCACCTTCGTCGGAGCGCCCGGCAAGCGCACGCTTCTGCGCGGGGTCGGCCTTTTGTGCGCCCCGCGCGCCCGCAAGGTCTATGCCGCCCACTATCTGATGGACAGCTCAACCCCCACCAGTCGCGCCCGCCACTTGCAGCGCGTCACGCGCCAGCTTGACCGCTTACTGCGCTAACTGCCCGCGCGGGGGCGGTCCCAGCGCATCCCCGCCAATCGCGGATCGGCGGCAAAGGCATCGCGCCCGAACTCGATCCCCCTGGCGGGATGCTCGCGGATCGCCTGTGCGCCGCTTGGCCCCACCTTGATCCGCCAGGTCTGCCGGTCGGTCGGGGCCTTCGCCGCAAAGACCGCGCAGGACAGTACCGCAAGGGTGGTCCCGCGCTTGGGATCGCGCACCGATGGCGCGCGCAGCAGCAGGCACCCTGCCTCTCTCGCGGTATCTGCAAGGGTCTGGCACGGGCCATACTCGGTCGGATCGGTCCAGCCCGCTGCGTCGCGGTCCAAGGGCGGGGCGGTCAGGTCCAACGCAGCGTCGGTCGCCAACGGAACCGCGAACCCCGTATAGTCCGCCGCACCATCGGGAAACGGAACATCCGGCGCTTCAGCGAAAAAGAGAAAGCGGTAGAACACCATCTCGGCGACCGCGGTTTCCGCCCGCTCGGCCCCATACCATACCCCGGGCGTGAACCCAGCACGGCGAAAGCGCGATCCGTGCGGATAGGGGCGATAGCGGAAGGGCGTGGACAAAAGGTAATCAAGCCCCCGGCAAGCCTCTGGCACCGGTGGCTTCGTCGTCTCCAGAATATCCTCAAGGATCGCCTGCTCGGCCAGGCTGTCGACCAGCTTCAGCGTCGACACCCGGTGCTGCGCCTCGACCAGACGCCAGGCCTTGCCGCGCCAGCCACGCAGTTCAGAGCGGAGCGCGTCGCGCGTCCAGATAAGCGACGACATCGCACAACCCCTGTACCGAAGCCATCTTCACCGCAGGCACGCCGCCCAACGCAAGGTTTTCCGCCTGCATCCACGCACGCGCCACCCGCTCGTCACCGCCCGTCACGGCATCAAGCGACCGGAACACCCGCACCAGCAACGCCGCAAGCTCGAACGGCTTGCTCCCTTCGTCCAGCCCCAGATCGCCGCGCTTGATCCGTGAAATCGTCGGCTCCGACACCCCGATGATCCGCGCCAATGCGCGCGCTGTCAGGCCAAGACGGTCAGCCGCAGCCAGCATCGCCTTAGCCAGAACCACCCCGCGAGCGGGGGCAAGCAGCCCGTTCTGCAAGATTGCAGCCATATCGCCCTACCTTTCAGTGGAAACTATAGCATAGCCAAGTTTATCAGGAAATATATAGCACACCACACCCCCGCAAGGGTCACGCAAAAGCATCCGGGTCTGGAGGCGTGTCCAGCCAATCCTCCGGCAGGTTCTGCACCTCGCGCAGCAACGCCACCAGCTGCCGCGCCGCATGGTCCACCAATGCCACGCCCTTCTGCACGGTCGCTGCGGCCGCGTTGCCGCAGGCGCCCGCCGCGTTCAGGTCCTGCATCTGCCAGCCCAGCTTTCCTGCTGGCGAAAGCCCCAGCAACCCGGTCAATTCGGCCTGCCGCGCCGGAAAGTCACGGGCCTGCGCCATCTCGACCAGATGCGGCTGCACGGCCAGCATCATCGAGGTTTCGACCTCCCCCGCGTGAATCCCGAAACGCTCTTCGCGCTCCGAAATCATCCCCACCGGCAGCCCCATGCCGAACCAGTTCGCCGCGACCGTCAGCAGCCCGTGCTTGACCCGCAAATCCCGTGCAACAATATCCATCGGCGCGATCTGCCCGCCGTGCGAGTTCAAAAGCACAAGCTTCTTCACCCCCGCCGCCGCGACCGACGCGCCGATCTCGCTCCACATTGCCATAAGTGTCGCCGCCGAAAGGGTCAGAGTGCCGGGCCAGGCCGAGTGTTCGTTCGACTTGCCCACCGGGCAGGTTGGCAGGAACAAGGCCGGACAGTCGTCAGGGATCAGCGGCACCGCTGCAGCAACGATCCCGTTCAGGATATCGCGGTCCACCGACAGCGGCAGGTGCGGCCCGTGCTGTTCAACCGCGCCAACTGGCAGCACGGCAATCAGACGTGACCGATCCAGCGCCATGAAGTCTCGCGCCGTGTAATCCGCCCAGAACCGGTGTTTCAGTCGCATGCTGCTCTCCGTTGATCCGCCTCAATGAGAGCGAACTCCACGGCACCGTCAATCAACAATTGTCACCCCCTTGCGGCTGAAGGCACGATCCGCTATCCCCACCGCACTCATCGCGGCGGGTTGGCGGAGAGGTTACGCAGCGGATTGCAAATCCGTGAAGACCGGTTCGATTCCGGTACCCGCCTCCACCTTCACCGTCGAATTGCCCGCCCCGCTTGTGCGGTTCTGATGCAGGAATGCATTTCGTGACGGCAACTTGCTGCCGCTGCGCGGAAAAAGGGTGATGTGCGCCACGTCCCGCGGTATAAGAGACCCGTCGGTAATAAGCGTTACGGGCAGGCAGTCGGCGCGTTCGCATCAGGCATGGCGACCGCATCCCGCGCCCCAAAACGCAGAGACGGAGGCGGCAGTGGCGTTGGGCAAGTTTGTTTACGGTGCGTGCGTGGGTGGCGTGATGGCCGCAGCGGGGCTTTCTATGGCTTCGCTGGTGGCACCAGATCGCCCCCGGGTCATGGATGCGTCCGAAGCCAATCCGGTGGTCCCTGCCGAGGCCGCAGACACCACCCCTCAGGCGATTGCCGTCGAACCCGAGGCCACAGATTCGGTGACCGAGGCACCGACAGTGGCGGTTGCCGAAGCCCCCGCCCTGCCCGCGCCAAACGACGAACCTGCCATCAGCGCCGATCCACCAGCCGCAGGCAGTGACACAGTTGCCGAACTCGCCAACGACGTGCTGACCGCGCTCGAACCCGCCGATGCCCCCGTGCCGCCCACAGATCCGGCACCAAAGCCGGTCGATCCGCTGCCCGCGGCCACCAGTGTCGCCCCCGTGGTCCCGTCCGCCCCGACCGTGCCAGAGGCCGCCTCGCCAGAACTGGCCGCAACGACCGTCAGCGTGGTTCCTGCCCCGCTTCTGCCCGAAGGTCCGGCCCAACCGCCGCAACCGGCCGCTGACGCCGGCACCGTCAAGGTGGAGGCATCGGTGCCGCCACCAGCCACCGCTGCGCCCGAAGAGGCCTTGCTGGCGGATGCAGGCACCGGGGCCGAACCGATCCTGCCCGAAGTCTCTGACCCCGCCCCCGTGATGCCAGAGACCGTGTTGCCAGAGACCGGACAACCGGTGGCCGAGCCTGATCCGGCGCCACGGCCCGAGCCCGACAATGCCCTGCCCGGCACCGAGGCACCGCAGATGCCCGGCAACAAGCCCGAAGGCCTGCCCCGCGCCTCCACCGTGCCAGAGGCCGCTCCGGCTGAAGCCGCGCCCACGCCCGCGGCCCCTGAACCGTCCGATACCTTCAAGCCGACGCCCGGTTTTGGCACCAAGACCGAAGGCGTCATCATCAACCGCCTCCCCCGTATCGGCGACCAGCCGGCCGAGGAGGCAACCGCCGCGCCCGAGGTGCAGGATACAGACCTCACACCGCTGCAACGCTATGCCCGCGCCTTCGAGAACCCCGACGCCAAGCCACTTTTTGCCATCGTGCTGATCGACACCGGCGAGGCCAACCTTGACCGCGCCGCGCTGGCCGGCCTGCCTTTTGCCGTCAGCTTCGCGATCGACCCGCTGGCGCCGAACGCGGCCCAGCGCGCCGCAGCCTACCGCGCCGCCGGTCAGGAGGTGGTGATGCTGGCCACCGGCATTGCCGATGGCTCGAATGCCTCCGATATCGAGGTGGCCTTCCAGAGCATGGCGCAGGGCCTGCCCGAAGCCGTCGCGGTCATGGACGAAGCCGACCACAAGTTTCAGGGCAACCGCCCGCTTGCCAGCTTGGTCGTCCCAGTGATCGCGTCGCAAGGGCGCGGCCTTTTGACTTGGGATCAGGGGCTGAACGCGGCAGATCAGGTGGCGCGCCGCGTCGATCTGCCCGCGACAGTCGTGTTCCGCGACCTTGACAGCACCGGCGAAGACCGCGCCGCGATCCGCCGCCTTCTGGACCGGGCGGCGTTCAAGGCCGGTCAGGACGGGCGCGTCACCGTGGTCGGGCACACCCGGCCGGAAACCGTCGCGGCACTTCTGGAATGGACGGTCGAGGGTCGGGCGGCCAATGTGGCGCTCGCCCCGGTATCCGCCACCCTGACGGTGGAATGATCCGCTCAGCCGTTGCCACGCCGGGCGAACAGTCCCGCATCCGCGGCTGCGCGCCTTAGAGCGTTGGATTTGTTGACGGTTTCCTGATATTCGGCCTCGGGATCGCTGTCGTAGACGACACCGCCACCGGCCTGAATGTAAAGTGTTTCATCTTTCAGAACCGCCGTGCGCAGCGCAATGCAGAAGTCCATTTCGCCATTGGCTGCGAAATACCCCACGCCCCCGCCGTAGACGCCGCGCTTTTCCGGCTCCAGCTCGTCGATGATCTCCATCGCGCGCACCTTTGGCGCACCGGATACGGTGCCCGCAGGCAGCCCCGCCAGCAGCGCCGACAGCGCGTCCTCACCATCGGCAATCTCTCCGACCACGTTCGACACGATGTGCATCACATGGCTGTAGCGTTCAATGATGAAGGTTTCGGTCGGGTGCACCGTGCCAACCTTGGCCACACGCCCCACGTCGTTGCGGCCAAGATCCAGAAGCATCAGATGTTCGGCGCGTTCCTTGGGATCGGCCAGAAGATCGGCCTCCAGCGCGCGGTCCTCCTCGGGTGTCGCGCCACGCTTGCGGGTGCCCGCAATCGGGCGGACCGTCACCTCGCCGTCGCGCAACCGGACCAGAATTTCCGGGCTGGCCCCCACCACCTGAAACCCGCCAAAGTTGAAGAAAAACATGAACGGCGACGGGTTGGTGCGGCGCAGGCTGCGATACAGCGCAAAGGGCGGCAGAGCGAAGTCCATCGCCCAGCGCTGGCTTGGCACGACCTGAAAGATGTCCCCTGCGCGGATGTACGCCTTGGCCTTCTCGACGGCGGCCAGATACCCGTCGTGGGTGAAGTTCGATTGCGGCACACCGACCGCCGCCGCCTCGCCCAGATCGCGCGGCACGGCGGGTGACCGGTCAAGGTCGCGCAAGGAATCCATCACTCGCTCCGCCGCCTGCGCATAGGCGGCCCGTGCCGACAAGCCCGATCCGACCCAGGCTGGCGCCACCACCGTCACATCCCCCTTGACCCCATCCAGCACCGCGACAACCGACGGGCGCATCAGCACCGCATCCGGCAGACCCAGCGGATCGGGGTTTACGTCTGGCAGATGTTCCACCAACCGGATCATGTCGTAGCCCAGATACCCAAACAGCCCCGCCGCCACCGCCGGCAACCCGTCCGGCATGTCGATCCGGCATTCGGCCAGCAACGCCCGAAGCGTGTCGAGCGGATGGCCCGGCAGGTCGGCAAAAGCCAAGGGGTCGAACCTCGCCTGCCGGTTGATCCGGCTGACGGCGCCCCGGCATTGCCAGATCAGGTCCGGCTTCATGCCGACGATCGAATACCGGCCCCGCACCTCGCCGCCGGTGACCGACTCGAGCATGAACGTGTCTGCGCGCGCTTCGCCCAGCTTCAGCATCAGGCTGACCGGCGTGTCCAGATCGGCGGCCAGCCGCGCCCAGACAATCTGGTTGCGGCCTTCCTTCCACCCCGCTTCAAACGTCTCGAATGACGGCGACAGCATCTACTGCAGGCTCGCGTGGACCGCATTGATCGCAGCCTGATCAAGCTCGATCCCCGCCTCGTCGGTCAACGCATTGGTAAAGGCATTGAACGCATCCGTCGCGATGGCCTGTTCCAGTTGTGTCGACAGCGCCCCCTTCAACGCAGCGGCATCCTCGCCTTCGGTCGCCGCCGGCATCACGCGGTCAAGCCGCACCACGGCAACGAACCCCGGCCCTTCCACGATCTTCACATCGCCCTCGTTCAGCTTGAACATGTCCGGCACCAACGTCTCCGGCACGCCTTCGACAAAGCCGTCGCGCGCGATTTCCGGCGTCACATCCACAATGCCAAAGCTGCCAATCGCAGCCCCCGCCTCGATGTCAGCCTTGATCTCGATGGCCCGCGCCGACAGGGCTTTTGTCACGGCATCGGTCTTCCACGCCGCTGCCACTGCATCGCGGGCCTCGTCGAACGGGATCGGTGCTGCTGGCACCACCTCATCCAGCCGCAATGCGACCAGCCCGCCATCCTCCAGAACGATCCCTTCCGCGAAATCGTCGGCCTGCACCGCTTCGGCAGCGGTTCTGAACGCGGGATAGCCTTCGATCGTGCTGTCACCGGGGGCTCCGGGCACATAGTCGACCGTCTCAAGTGTCATCCCGGCGTCCTTGGCCAGATCCTCAAGCGAGGCGCCGCCCGCCAGAAGATCGTCGACCGTCTCCACCTGATCCGCAATGGTACGACGGGCGGCATCGGTCTGCAGTTCGATCGCCAGCGCGTCGCGGGCCTCTTCAAAGGTGGTTTCCTCGGCGGCAAGGATCGCATTGACCCGAAAGAATGCAGGCCCCAGGTCGGACGCCACCGGCCCGACAACACCGGGTTCGGTGATGGCAAAGACGGCCTCGCCCGCAGCGCCAAGATCGTCCTTGGAGACATCGCCAAGGTCGATGGCATCCAGCGTCAGGCCACGATCAGCCACCAGCGTCTCGAAGGCCTCACCCGCATCCAGCCGTGCTTTGGCGGTATCAGCGGCGGCCTGATCGGGGTAGACCAGCCGCTCGACCAGCCGTCGTTCCGGCACCACGAACTCCTCGATCCGGTCCTCGTACAGCTTTTTCAGTAGCGCCTCGTCTACCGGCTGATCCTTGGCGATGGTTTCCGGCAGCAAGGCCGCATAGGTGATACGCTTGGCTTCCGGCTTGGTGAAGGTCGCGATGTTGGCGTCGTAGAACACCTTCAGCTCCGTCTCGCTCGGCTCCGGCACCGGCGTGGTCAGGTCCGCTTCTCCCAGCCGAAGGATCGACAATCCGCGCCGCTCGGCCACCCATTGGTACAGCGTGTCGGTCACGGCGGCGGGGGCGGCAAAGCCGCCACCGACCGCGCCTTGCAAAAGCGAGCGGGAAAGGTCGCGGCGGATGTTGGTTTCAAACTCGGTTTCGGTCAGGTTGTTGCGCTCCAGCGTGAAGCGGTAGGCTTCGCGGTCAAAGCCGCCCGAGGCACCCTTGAACTGATCCATGCTGGTCAACTGGGCCGCCACCACCGCGTCGCCGACCGAAAGGCCAAGGCGGTGCGCCTCGTTGTCCAGTGCGGTGCGGGTGATGATGCCTTGCAGCACCTGCCGGTCAAGGCCGAAGGCGATGCCTTCCTGCGCCGAGATCTGCTGGCCGATCTGCTGCGAAAAGCTGGACAATTGCTGACGGAAGGCGGCGGCGTAATCATCGGTGGATATCTCGGTGTCGCCGACCTTGCCGATCGAGGTGATGCCGCCGCCGAAATTGGTGACACCAAAGCCGCCGAGGCCGATGATCAGCATGCCCATCAGCACCCAGACGGCTGCGTCCTTGGCCTTGCTTTTGGGTTTCTTCGTCTCAAGGTCCGGGGTCTTGGCCATGGGTCCGCCTGATGGTTGGGTCTGGGTGAGTGAATAGAGGGAAGGGCCGGTCTGGGCAAGATGGGGCCGAGGGCTGCACCGGTTCAAGGCGGGCGGAATGTCCCACCGTGGGACATTCCGCCAAGCCATTGATTTTACGGGCGCCCCAAGAGCGATTAACCGTTTGTAGACGGTTTCACGGCCTGAACGCTGCCAGCCGGCGGAACATCTCGGCGATGCCGGCCGCATCGACATTGGCGAAGGCAATGCGGATCTGGCGCTTTCCGGCCGCGGAGCCGGGCGGCTGGAACATCGTGCCGGGCAGCATCAGCATCGAGGCGTCGGTGACCAACTGCTTGCACAGCGCATCCGACGCCATGTCGAACGGGTGTTCGACGTAGGCAAAGTATGCGCCGCAGCCCAGCAGCTTCCACCCCGGCAGTGCGGCAAAGCCGCCCACCATCGCCTTGCGCCGCGCGAGGATCTCGTCGCGTTCACCGGCCACCCATTGCGAAAGGTTGCGCATCCCCCAAAGCGCGCCGATCTGGCCAAGCTGGCTGGGGCAGATCGCCACGGTGTCGAGGAACTTCTCCACCTCGGCCAGACGACCTTCGGACGCCACGACCGCGCCGACGCGGTGGCCGGTCAGCCGGTAGGCCTTGGAGAAGCTGTAAAGATGGATGAAGGTGTCGGGCCAATCGGGATCGGCGAACAGGTCATGCGGCGCACCCGTCCGGCTGTCGAAATCGCGGTAGGTTTCGTCCACGATGAGCGCGATGCCCTTGGCGCGGGCAAGGTCGCGGAACGCGGTCAGGGTTTGCGCCGGATATTCGACGCCACCGGGGTTGTTCGGGGTAACGAGCACGATGGCGCGGGTGCGGTCGGTGATCAGCGCCGCCGCCGCATCGACCGACGGGATCAGGGTGGGCCCGGTATCCAGAGGCACGGTTTTCACCGACGCCATGTCGAGCCACATCTTGTGATTGAAATACCACGGCGTCGGCAGGATCACCTCGTCCCCCGGCCCGGCGAGGGTGGCCATGATGGCGGTGAAGGCCTGATTGCAGCCTTGGGTAATGGCGACTTGCGTGGGCTTGATCGTGCCGTGATATGCGGCGGACCACTGGCTGGCGATTTCCTCGCGCAGCGCCGGCAGGCCAAGGACGGGGCCGTAAAGATGGGCGTCGGGGTTGTTCAGCGCGGCATCGGCCAGTGCCTGACGCAGGCCAAGGGGCGGGCTATCCACCGGGGCCGCCTGACTGACGTTGATCAGCGGGCGGTTTGCCGGGTGCGTCACCCCGGTCAGCCAGCGCCGCGCCTCCATCACCGGGGGCGGATCGGTCAGGGCAAAGGCGGGGTTGAGGGGGTGGGTCATCGCAGCATTCCTTCTGGCAGGCGCAAGACGTCAGGCAGGCACAAGACGTCAGGCGGGCGACAGTGTCGGCGGAGCCTTGTCTCGCAACGCCCGCCATTCCTGCCAGACAAGCCCGATCATCACCAGATCAAACAGCGCGAGGATCAGCAGGAACGGCGACCCGGCGTGAAAGAACTCGAACGTCTGATACAGCACGAAGCCCGCCAGCACGACCATCGCGGCCGGATAGGCCCAGACCACCTTGCGCCAAAGCAGCAGCACCATCGTCAGTTTCAGACCGCCATGCGCCAGAAGGTAGATGGCGTAGAAATGCTGCGTGCCGATCGGAAACTGTGCCACCGCGCGCAATGTCCAGGTGGCAAGCGTATCGGTCGGGTCTTCGGCAATCTCGAAATGCGTTACCCAGAACACAAAGCGCGCAATCAAAGGATTGGGTGCCAGCAACAGCCCCAGCCCCGCCAACGCCTCGGCCGAGGTAAGCACGCCCTTGATGGCCAGACTGGCCTCGAACAGCCAGTGCAGCAGCCGGTCCCGGCCTTGGCGGAGCATTCCTGGAAACCTCAGTCCATTCCGCGCATCGGCTGCACGTATTGCAGCGCCATGTCCCACGGAAAGAAGATCCAGGTGTCCTGGCTGACCTCGGTGATGTAGCTGTCGACCATCGGCTTGCCCGAAGGCTTGGCGTAGACCGTGGCGAAATGCGCCTTGGGATAAAGCTTGCGCACCAGTTCCAGCGTCTTGCCGGTGTCGACCAGATCGTCGACCACCAGGATGCCGGTGCCGTCGCCCATCAGATCGGCCTGCGGCGATTTGGTCACCCGCGCCTCGGTTTGCGCCTGATGGTTGTAGCTTTTCACGCTGATCGTATCGACCACCCGGATATCCAGCTCGCGGCTGACGATCATCGCCGGGACAAGGCCACCGCGCGTGATGCCGACCACGGCACGCCAGGCGCCACCGTCCGGCCCCTTGCCATCCAGCCGCCACGCGAGCGCCCGGGCGTCGCGGTGGATCTGGTCCCAACTGACGTGAAAGCCCTTTTCATGCGGCAGGCGTTCGGCGGACATGGTGTTCTCCCCTCAGGTGGCGACGATCTTGACGCCCAGAAGGGCGAGCAAACCGCCAAAGCTGCGGTCAATGACGGTTTTCAGGCTGATATACCGCGCCCGCGTGCGGTCGAGCGAAAAGATGCGGGCGACAAGACTGTTCCAGGTGGTTTCGGCGGCAAAGATGATGGCCAGAAGCGCCGCCAGCACCCAGATGGGCGTGTTCGGGCCAAGCGTGCCAAGGAAGATCGACGAAAACATCACCGCCGCCTTGGGGTTGGCAAGGTTGGTCCAGAGGCCAAGGCGGTAGGCCGCGAAAGGCGAGCGCGGCACGGGGCGGCTGTCATCGGCGACGAACGGGGTTTTCGCGTCGCGCCACAGGTGCCAAGCCATCCACAACAGGTAGGCCGCGCCACCGATCTTCAGCGCCCACAACAGCGAGGGGGCGGCGTCGAACACCAGATGCAGGCCGAACATCGCCATCAAGGCCCAGATCACCGCGCCGGTGCCGATGCCAGCGGCCAGCATCACGCCGGTGCGAAAACCCTCGGTCAGCCCGGTGCGCGCGCTTATCAGCACGGCGGGACCGGGCGAGACGGCGGCAAAGATCACAAGGCCCGCGAAGGCGAGGAAGGCCGCGAGGGTCACTGGCCGGTGTCTTTTCTGGCGGTGACAAGGTCGATATCGGGCGCGTCGATCGCCTTCATGCCGATGGCGTGGTAGCCGGCATCAACGTGCAGGTTTTCGCCCGTGGTGCCGGAGCCGAGGTCGGACAGCAGGTAGAGCGCGGCCTTTCCCACCTCTTCCTGCGTGACATTGCGGCGCAGGGGCGAGTTCAGCTCGTTCCACTTCATGATGTAGCGGAAGTCTCCGATGCCGCTGGCAGCAAGCGTCTTGATCGGGCCGGCCGAGATCGCGTTGCAGCGGATGCCGTCCTTGCCAAGGTCTTCGGCGATGTATTTCACCGATGCCTCAAGCGCTGCCTTGCACAGGCCCATGACGTTGTAATGCGGCATGACTTTTTCGGCACCGTAGTAGGTAAGCGTGAGCAGCGATCCGCCCGGCCCCATCATCGCGGCGGCGCGCTGGCAGACGGCAGTGAAGGAATAGACCGAGATGTCCATCGACAGCAGGAAATTCTGGCGGCTGGTATCGACGTAGCGGCCGCGAAGTTCGTTCTTGTCGGAAAAGCCGATGGCGTGGACGACAAAATCAAGATGCCCCCAGATCGCCTTCAGGT
The DNA here is from genome assembly GCA_963822435.1 of uncultured Alphaproteobacteria bacterium. Classification (GTDB taxonomy): domain Bacteria; phylum Pseudomonadota; class Alphaproteobacteria; order Rhodobacterales; family Rhodobacteraceae; genus JAUYQR01. Next base: position 417,327 of record CAWGHN010000004.1, on the reverse strand, counting down.
GGGCGAACAGCGCGTCAAGGCTGGCCTCGTCCGCCACGTCGCATTCCACCATCTCGGTCATCCCGATCGAGGTGGCGAGGGGTTCGACACGTTTCTTCAACGCCTCGCCCTGATAGGAAAAGGCGATCTCGGCCCCCTGCTCGGCCACGGCCTGGGCGATGCCCCATGCGATGGATTTGTCGTTCGCAAGGCCCATGATCAGCCCGCGTTTGCCTTGCATCAGTCCGGTTGACATTGCTTGCCCCTTGCCCACCTGTTCTGCGTTGGCTTCGACGTGTAGGCCAAGAGCACGGTTGCATCAAGGGCGGCTCGGGTCGCCGTTAAGGGGAGTTAATGGACGTGGACCGCAGCGGAATATTCGCCGGAGACAACCCTTTCGCCATCGCGCAGGCCTGGATGACCGAAGCCGAGCCGCTGGAACCGAACGACCCGAACGCGATTGCGCTGGCCACGGTGGACGCGGGCGGGCTGCCAAACGCGCGGATGGTGCTGTTGAAAGAAATCGAGACGGCGGGCATCGGCGGTGGCGGATTCGTGTTCTATACCAACTACACATCAAAGAAGGGCCGCGAGATCGAAGCCTCGGGCAAGGCGGCTTTCGTGCTGCACTGGAAATCGCTGCGCCGCCAGATCCGGGTGCGCGGCATCACCGAACGCGAGGAAGGCCCGCAGGCCGACGCCTACTACACCAGCCGCAGCCTGAAGTCGCGGCTGGGCGCCTGGGCCTCGAAGCAATCGGAACCGCTGTCCTCGCGCGAGGCGCTGATGGCCGAGGTGGCGAAGGTCACGCTGGCGCAAGGCCCGATGCCCAAACGACCGCCGTTCTGGGGCGGCATCCGAATCCGCCCGCTTGAAATCGAATTCTGGGCCGACGGCACCTTCCGGTTGCATGACCGCTTCCGCTGGACCCGCAAAAACATCGACGCCAACTGGACAGTTGAGCGACTGAATCCCTGAACCATTGGCGAACCATTCTGAACCTTGTAGGTTATTCACAGGACATACCGTTTTCCACTTGAACCCAAGTGACGATTGGCCGCATTTGTCAGGTCAAGGGCTCACTTCTGGGGAGAAGGCTCTGCAAATGGCGGAAGAAGAAGAGGTCATGCATGAAGTGCATGGCCGAGTTAAGTGGTTTGATCCTACAAAGGGTTTCGGTTTCATCGTCTCGGACGAGGCGCAAACCGACGTGCTGTTGCATGCCAATGTGCTGCGCAATTTCGGCCAGGGTTCGGTTGCAGACGGCGCAGGGATAACAGTGCGCGTTCAAAAGACGCAGCGCGGCGTTCAGGCTGTCGAGGTTCTGAAGATCGAGCCGCCGGAGGGGGTCGTGTTTCCCCTTGGCGACGAAGCCGGTCAGATGGACAGCGCCGACATACTGGCGCTGCCACTGGAACCTGCACGGGTCAAATGGTTCGACAAGGGCAAGGGCTTCGGGTTCGCCAACGTGTTTGGCCGCAACGAAGACGTGTTCGTGCATGTCGAGGTGTTGCGTGTGTCGGGTTTTGCCGATCTTGCTGCGGGCGAAGCGGTCGCGCTGCGAATCGTTGAAGGCAAGCGCGGGCGGATGGCGGTTCAGGTGGTGTCATGGGAAGCAGCAACACGCGGAACGCCCTGATCGGGCTCAGTCTTGCGGTGATCGCGGGGCCGATGCTTGCGATGCACGCGGCCGCCGAAGTGGCCTGCGCGCCGGGTCGGATTGACCTGCGCTGGGACGGCGGGACCGAAAGTTTTGCCGTGGAATTGGCCGATGATCCTGCCGAGCGCGCCAAGGGCCTGATGTTCCGCACAGAGATGGACCCGACCGCCGGGATGCTGTTCGTCTACGAATCCCCGCGCCGGGCGCAGTTCTGGATGAAGAACACGCTGATCCCCTTGGACATGGTGTTTGCCAATGCCGCAGGGCAGGTGACGCGGGTTCATTCCAACGCCATTCCCGGCGACCTGACACCGATCGACGGGGGCGAGGACGTGCGTTTCGTGCTGGAAATCAACGGTGGGCTGGCGGCAAAGCTGGGCATCGCGCCGGGGGCAGAGCTGCGGCATCCGTCGGTCGGGCCGAACGCGGCCTGGTCCTGCGAGGGCTGATCGGCACCGTTGCACCTTGCCGCGCGCGGCCGACGCGTCGTCGCTGTTCACCGCGCGTGCGCTATCCGCCTTTTCAAGCCCGACAAAGCCCTGTAAGGGGTGCGTCGTCGGGGCGTAGCGCAGCCTGGTAGCGCGACGGTTTTGGGTACCGTAGGTCGAGAGTTCGAATCCCTCCGCCCCGACCACTTCCTTTCATTGCAGGGCCAGCCCGCTTGCCGCAGCGCGCCGAAGGGCCCATATCCGTTGTGAAAAGGGGCCTTTGCCATGACCATCGCCTTTGACAACACGTATGTCCGCGACCTGCCCGGCACCTATCTGCGCCAAGCGCCCGATGTGGCCCCTGCCCCGCGTCTACTGGTGCTGAACCGGGGGTTGCTGGCCGATCTGGGGTTGGCGATGACCGAGGCAGAGGCGGCGGCGTGGTTTTCGGGTGCCGCCGTGCCGCCGGGGGCGGAGCCGGTGGCGCTGGCCTATGCCGGGCATCAGTTCGGCGGGTTTTCTGCGCAACTGGGCGACGGGCGCGCGCATCTTCTGGGCGAGGTTCTGGGGCCGGACGGCCGGCGTTGGGACGTCCAGTTGAAGGGCTCGGGCCGCACGCCGTTTTCGCGCGGCGGTGACGGCAAGGCGGCGGTCGGGCCGATGCTGCGCGAGTATCTGATTTCCGAGGCGATGCATGCGCTTGGCGTGCCGACCACGCGGTCCTTGGCCGTGGTGGCGACGGGCGAGGACGTGGCACGCGAGGCGTGGTTGCCGGGGGCCGTCGTGGCGCGGGTGGCGGCAAGCCATATCCGCGTCGGCACGTTCCAGTTCTTTTCCGCCCGGGGTGATCAGCGCCAGGTCAAGGCGGTGGCCGATTACGCGATTGCGCGGCATTACCCCGAGCTTCTGGGTGCGGCGGCGCCGTATCTGGCGTTTTTTGATGCCGTGATCGCGCGGCAGGCGCGGCTGGTGGCCGAATGGATGGGCCTTGGTTTCATCCACGGCGTGATGAACACCGACAACATGGCGGTGTCGGGCGAAACCATCGACTACGGGCCTTGCGCCTTTATGGAGGGCTATGCGCCGGGAACGGTGTTTTCCTCGATCGACCGGACGGGGCGCTATGCCTATGCCAACCAGCCCTTGATCATGGGCTGGAATCTGGCGCGGCTGGCCGAGACGTTGCTGCCTTTGTTCGATGTCGATGGCGACCGGGCGGTGGATCTGGCGAACGGGCGGCTGGAGGCGATAGCGGGACGCTACCGCGCGGACTGGCTGGCGGTGATGCGGCGCAAGCTGGGGCTTGTTGGGGAAGACGCCGGGGATGCGGCGCTGGCCGATGACCTGATGGCGGCGATGGTGGGGGCGGACTGGACGCTGACCTTCCGTCGGCTGGGGGATGAGGCGGCGCTCAGGCCAATGTTCGATGACTTTACCGCGATGGCCGCGTGGCTGCCGCGCTGGCGGGCGCGGGCGGGGGATGGGGTGGAGGCGCGGCTCAGGGCGGCGAACCCGGCGGTCATTCCGCGCAACCATCAGGTCGAGGCGGCGCTGGAGGCGGCAACGGCGGGCGACATGGCCGCGTTCGAGGCGCTGCTGGCGGCGGTGCAGGAGCCGTTCATGGAGCGGGAGGGCTATATGCTGCCCGCACCAACCGGCTTTGGCCCCTATGTCACCTATTGCGGCACCTGATTGACGGGACCGCCCTGCCCCGGCACTCTGCCGCGCATGACCGCGCGTTCCGACATTCACGACCGGCTTGCCGCTTCGCTTCGGGCGGCGCGCAAGGCGCGCGGGCTGAGCCTTGATGCGGCGGCGAAATTGTCGGGGGTCAGCCGGTCGATGGTCAGCCAGATCGAGCGGGGGGAAAGCAGCCCGACCGTGGCGACGCTGTGGAACCTGACGCAGGCGTTGCAGGTGGATTTCGCGGGGCTGCTTGAGGGGCGCCCCGCGCCGGGGATCGAGATCACCCGGGCGGCGGCGGCCCCGGTTATGGTCCGCGACGGGGTGCGCATCCGCATCCTTTCGGCGCCCGAGGCGGTGGGCGAGCATGAGGTCTATGAGCTGACCTTCCCCCCCGGCGCGCGGCTGGTGTCGGACGCGCATGCCCCCGGCGCGCGGGAACATCTGACGCTGCTGGAAGGGAGCTTGTCGGTGCGGTCGGGCGAGGAGACCGAGGAACTGAGGGTCGGCGACGTGGCGCGCTATCCGGCGGACCGGGCGCATGAGATTGCGGCAAGCGATGCGGCGGCGCGCGCGATCCTGATCGTGCAGGGTGGCTGACCCGGAGCGAGCGGGGGTTTCACACCCCCGCACCCCCGTGGGATATTTGGGCAAAGAGGAAGATTTTTCCGGTTTAGTGGATATTTTTCCGTTATGTTGACCTATTGTGCCCGATATGGGATAGTTCGGCAAAGCAGAAGGAGGTCTGTCATGGCGGATCGTGCGGCGTTTCTGAAACATCTGCGGGCCACGCTCGATGGCATTGCCGCCGACGGGTTGATGAAGCGGGAGCGGCTTATCACCGGGCCGCAGGGTGCGCATGTGGCGATGGCGGGGCGGCGGATGCTGAACCTGTGCGCCAACAACTACCTTGGGCTGGCCGATGATCCGCGCCTGATCGCGGCGGCGAAGGCGGCGATGGACGATCACGGGTTCGGGATGGCAAGCGTGCGCTTCATCTGCGGCACGCAGGATTTGCACCGGGCCTTGGAGACGCGGTTGGCGGGGTATCTGGGCCATGACGACGCGGTGCTGTTCGCGGCCTGTTTCGATGCCAACGGCGGGCTTTTCGAGCCGCTTCTCGGCCCTGAGGATGCAGTGATTTCCGACAGCCTGAACCATGCCTCGATCATCGACGGCATCCGGCTGTGCAAGGCGCAGCGCTACCGTTACGCCAATTCCGACATGGCCGACCTTGAGGCGCAGTTGCAGGCGGCGCGGGCAGCGGGGGCGCGGTTCCTGCTGATCGCGACGGACGGGGTATTCTCGATGGACGGGTATTTCGCCAAACTGGACGAAATACGTGCGCTGGCCGATGCTTACGGCGCGATGGTGATGGTGGACGATTGCCATGCGACCGGGTTTGTCGGGCCAGAGGGGCGCGGCACTCCGGCGCGGGCGGGGGTTGCGGTCGATATCCTGACCGGCACGCTGGGCAAGGCGCTTGGTGGCGCGCTTGGCGGCTATATCGCCGGGCCGCAGCCGGTGATCGACCTGTTGCGCCAACGCGCGCGGCCCTATCTTTTTTCCAACGCCTTGCCGCCTGCGGTTGTGGGTGCTGCACTGGTGGCGCTGGATATCATCGAGGCGGCGGATGATTTGCGCGCGCGGCTGGACGCCAACGCCACCTACTGGCGCGCGGGGCTGGCGGATGCGGGATTCAGCCTGTTGCCCGGTGAACATCCGATCATTCCGGTGATGCTGGGCGAGGCGAAGCTGGCGCAGGCGATGGCCGAGGATCTTGGCGCGCGCGGCGTGCATGTGGCGGGGTTCTTCTTTCCCGTCGTGCCGAAGGGTCAGGCGCGCATTCGCACGCAGATGAATGCGGCGTTGACGGTGGATGATCTTGATTTTGCGTTGGAGGCCTTCCGCGCGGCGGGCAAGGCCACGGGGGTGCTGGCATGACGAACGAAATGCCCGCGCGCGACAGGCGCGCAAACGAAATGACCGCCTTGGTGAAGGCCCGCCCGGAACCGGGGCTGTGGATGGAGACGCGCCCGGTGCCCGAGATCGGGCCGGATGACGTGCTGATCCGCGTCAACAAGACCGGGATTTGCGGCACCGATATCCACATCTGGAACTGGGACGACTGGGCGCAGCGCACGGTGCCGGTGCCCTTGGTCACGGGGCACGAGTTTGCGGGCGTCGTGGTCGAGGTTGGCCGCGACGTGACCGACATTGCCATCGGCCAGCGCTGTTCCGGCGAGGGGCACCTGATCGGCAAGACCAGCCGGCAAAGCCGGTCGGGGCGGTTCCACCTTGACCCTGAGACGCGGGGCATCGGGGTGAATGAACCCGGCGCCTTTGCGCAATACCTGCGGCTGCCTGCGTTCAACGTGGTGCCGCTGCCCGACGCGATTGACGACGAGATCGGCGCGATCCTCGACCCCCTTGGCAATGCGGTTCACACCGCGCTGTCGTTCGATCTGATCGGGGAAGATGTGCTGATCACCGGTGCCGGGCCGATCGGCATCATGGCCGCCGCCGTGGCGCGGCATGTCGGCGCACGGCATGTGGTGATCACGGACGTGAACCCCGCACGGCTGGCCTTGGCCACCGAGGTGGCGGATGTGACGCCGGTGAATGTGGCGCGCGAAGACCTGAAGGAGGTGATGCACCGGCTGAAACTGGTGCAGGGTTTTGACGTGGGCATGGAGATGTCGGGCAGCCAGCCGGCGCTCGACCAGATGGTCGAGGCGATGGTGATGGGCGGCCGGATCGCGATGCTGGGCATCCCGCCGGGGAAAAGCCCGGTCGACTGGAGCCGGATCGTGTTCAAGGCGATCACGATCAAGGGTGTCTATGGCCGCGAGATCTTCGAGACCTGGTACAAGATGATCGCGATGCTGGAAAACGGGCTTGATGTGCGGAAAGTCATTACCCACCGCTTCAAGGTGGCCGATTTCGAGGCAGCGTTTGCCGCGATGCGGTCGGGGCAATCGGGCAAGGTGGTGCTCGACTGGACCTGACCGCCTCGCGGTTTACAGGCGCGGGGGGATGGGCGATAAGACGCCTGACCTTTCCGGGGGACGCCGATGCTGCTGTTGATCGATAACTACGACAGTTTCACCTACAACCTGGTCCATTATCTGGGCGAGTTGGGGGCGGATGTCGTCGTCAAGCGCAACGACGCGCTTGAGGTGCAGGACGTGATCGCGATGCGGCCCGAGGTCATCGTGCTGTCGCCCGGCCCCTGCGATCCGGCGGCGGCGGGGATCTGTCTGCCGCTGACCAAGGCGGCGGCGGCGGCGGACATCCCGCTTCTGGGCGTGTGTCTTGGGCATCAGACGATTGGCGAGGCGTTTGGCGGCAAGGTCGTGCGCTGCCACGAGATCGTGCATGGCAAGATGGGGATGATGCATCACGCGGGTAAGGGCGTGTTCCGTGGCCTGCCCTCGCCCTTTGCGGCGACCCGGTATCACAGCCTGATCGTGGAGCGGGAAAGCCTGCCGGCGGAGCTTGAGGTGACGGCGTGGCTGGAGGATGGCACGATCATGGGCCTGCGCCACAAGCGCCACCTGATCGAGGGCGTGCAGTTCCACCCCGAAAGCATCGCGTCGGAACATGGGCATCACCTGTTGCGCAACTTCCTTGACGAAGCGCGCGCAAAGGTTGCCGCATGAGCGACGTTCTGAAGCCGCTGATCGGCATTGCGGCCACCCGGCCCCTGACGCGGGCCGAGGCGGAGGCTGCGTTTACCGCGCTTTTCGAGGGCGAAGGCACGCCGGCGCAGATGGGCGGGTTTCTGATGGCCTTGCGCACGCGCGGCGAGACGGTGGATGAATACGCCGCCGCCGCCACCGTGATGCGGGCCAAGTGCAACGCGGTTCGTGCGCCCGCGGGGGCGATGGACATTGTCGGCACCGGGGGCGATGGCAAGGGGACGCTGAACATCTCCACCGCGACGGCGTTTGTGGTGGCGGGCGCCGGGGTCGTGGTGGCCAAGCACGGCAACCGCAATCTGTCGTCGAAGTCAGGCGCGGCGGATGCGCTGACCGAGATGGGGCTGAATGTGATGGTCGGCGCTGATGTGGTGGAGCGGTGTCTGGCAGACGCCGGGATCGGCTTCATGATGGCGCCGATGCACCATCCGGCGATCCGGCATGTGATGCCGGTGCGCGCGGAACTTGGGACTCGGACGATCTTCAACATCCTCGGCCCGCTGACAAACCCTGCGGGCGTGAAGCGCCAGCTTACGGGGGCGTTTTCCGACGCGCTGATCCGGCCGATGGCGGAGACGCTGCTGGCGCTCGGCTCGGAACGCGCGTGGCTGGTGCATGGCGGCGACGGGACGGACGAGATCTCCATTTCCGCGCCGACCAAGGTAGCCGCTGTCGAGGCTGGTGCGGTGCGCGAGTTCGAGGTTCACCCCGAAGATGCGGGCTTGGCCGTCCATGCCTTCGAGACGGTTCTGGGCGGCACGCCTGCCGAAAACGCGGTCGCGTTCCGCGCGCTTCTGGATGGCGCGTCAGGGGCTTACCGCGATGCCGTGTTGATGAATTCCGCCGCTGCCCTTGTGGTGGCCGACCGCGCCGCTAGTTTGAAGGAAGGTGTGGAGATGGCCCGAAGCGCCATCGACTCGGGCGCTGCTCGTGCCAAGGTCGAAGCCCTGCGCCGCCTGACAAACGCCTGAAAGACCCTGCCGATGAACACCATTCTGGACCGTATCAAGACCTACAAACTTGAAGAGGTCGCCGCCCGCAAGGCCGCCCGCCCGCTGGCCGATCTGGAAGCCGCCGCCGCCGCTGCCGACCCTCCACGCGGGTTTGCGCGTGCCCTGAAGGAGGCGCAGAAGGTCGGCTACGGCCTGATCGCCGAGATCAAGAAAGCCAGCCCGTCGAAGGGTCTGATCCGCGCCGATTTCGACCCGCCGGCCCTGGCACAAGCCTATGAGGCTGGCGGGGCGACCTGTCTGTCGGTGCTGACCGACGGGCCTTCATTTCAGGGCGCGGACGACTATCTTGTCGCCGCCCACGTCGCAACCAAGCTGCCCTGCCTGCGCAAGGATTTCCTTTACGACCCGTGGCAAGTGACAGAATCGCGCGCGCTGCATGCCGATTGCATCCTGATCATCATGGCCTCGCTTGGCGATACGCAGGCGCTGGAACTGGAAGATGCGGCCACCAGCCTTGGCATGGACGTGCTGATCGAGGTGCATGACGAAGCGGAACTGGAGCGTGCCGGGCGGCTGAAATCGACGCTGATCGGAATCAACAACCGCAACCTGCATACCTTCGAGGTGACGCTGGAAACCACCCGGCGTCTGGCGCGTCTGGTGCCGGAGGACCGCACCATCGTGGCCGAAAGCGGGCTATACACCCCCGCCGACCTTGCCGATCTTGCCCAATACGGCGCGCGGTCGTTCCTGATTGGCGAAAGCCTGATGCGGCAGGCCGACGTGACCGCCGCGACCCGCGCAATCCTTGCCCGGCCCCTGACAGCGCAGGGCGGGCTATGACCGGCCTCACGCACTTCGACGACAAGGGCGCGGCCCATATGGTCGACGTATCCGGCAAGGCGGTGACCGACCGGGTCGCCGTTGCGCACGGCGTGGTGCGGATGACCGCCGAGACGCTGGCGCTGATCACCGAGGGCCGCGCCAAGAAGGGCGACGTGCTGTCCGTCGCGCGGCTGGCCGGCATCATGGCGGCCAAGCGCACCGCCGATCTGATCCCGCTCTGCCACCCGCTGCCGGTGACCAAGGTTGCCGTGGAACTGGTCGCCGATCCGGGCCTGCCCGGCGTGCGGATCGAGGCCACGGTAAAGACCTCTGGCCAGACCGGGGTGGAGATGGAGGCGCTGACCGCCGTATCGGTGGCTGCGCTGACGGTTTACGACATGGTGAAGGCGGTGGAGAAATCCATGACCATCGAAGGCATCCGGCTGGTTCTGAAAGATGGTGGAAAATCCGGTCGTTACGAGGCGACACGGTGATTTCGGTTGAAGAGGCGCTGGCGCGCTGTCTGGCGCTGGTGACGCCCATGGCGGCGGAAACCGTGCCGCTGACCCATGCGCATGGCCGCTGGATGTGCGCCCCCGCCGTGGCGCGGCGCGACCAGCCGCCCTTCGCCGCCTCGGCGATGGACGGCTATGCGGTGGCGGGCGATCCGAAGCCGGGTGACACCTTTGCCGTGGTGGGCGAGGCGGGCGCGGGCCATGCCTTCGGCGGGCGCGTGGGTGCGGGCGACGCGGTGCGCATCTTCACCGGCGCGCCGGTGCCCGCCGGGGCCACGCGCGTGATCATCCAGGAAGACGTGGTGGCGGGCGGCGCCCGGATCACCGTGAAGGACGGTGCCGACGCAGGGCTGCATATCCGCCCCCTGGGCCAGGATTTCCACGCGGGCGACAGCCTGTCACCCCGCAGGCTGCGCCCCAATGATCTGGCGCTGCTGGCTGCGATGAACATCGCCGAAGTGCCGGTCAGCCGCCGCCCCGTGGTGGCGCTGATCGCCACGGGGGACGAGCTGGTGATGCCCGGCGAAGCGCCCCGCCCCGACCAGATCATCGCGTCGAACAGCTTTGCCCTGAAGGCGATGGTCGAGGCCGAGGGCGGCGAGGCGCGGCTTTTGCCCATCGCGCGCGACACCGAGGCAGAGCTTGCGACCGTGCTGGCGCTGGCCCGGGATGCCGATCTGATCGTCACCATCGGTGGCGCGTCGGTCGGCGACCACGATCTTGTGGGCCGCGTGGCAGGCCTGGAGCGCGCGTTCTGGAAGATCGCGATGCGCCCCGGCAAGCCGTTGATCGCGGGGCGGTTGCACGGCGTGCCGATGCTGGGGCTGCCGGGCAACCCGGTGTCGGCGATCGTCTGCGGGCATCTTTTCCTTGTGCCGATGCTGCGCGCGATGCTGGGGGCCGCACCCGGCCCCTTTCCGCGCCGCGCCATCCTTGGCGCCGACGTCGGGCCGACCGGACCGCGCACCCACTACATGCGCGCACGGTTGAGCGAGGGCGACCGACTGCCCGTCATCACCCCTTTCGAGCGGCAGGATTCGGCGCTGCTGTCGATCCTCGGGCAGGCCGATGCGCTGCTGATCCGGCCTGTGGGCGAGGGCCCCCGTCCGCGCGGCGAAGCCGTGTCCTACCTGCCGTTGTGAACGCAGCGGCCAAAATCGCTTGACACAAACCGGGAACACGGGCAGAACATTGTGTTAACACCTGCAAAACGGGGACAGGCATGTTGACGCGCAAACAACTGGAACTTCTCGATTTCATCAAGGGTCGGATGGACCGTGACGGGGTTCCGCCCTCGTTTGACGAGATGAAGGATGCGCTCGACCTGCGGTCGAAGTCTGGCATCCACCGGCTGATCACCGCGCTGGAGGAAAGGGGCTTTATCCGCCGCCTTGCCCACCGCGCCCGGGCGCTGGAAATCATCAAGCTGCCAGAAGCGATGGAAAAGCCGGGCTTCACTCCTCGCATCATTGCGGGCGACCGCACCGCCCCGCCGCGTGGTGCGATGCAGGTCGATACGGTCCATGCGCTGGAACTGCCGGTGATGGGGCGGATCGCCGCCGGCGTGCCGATCGAGGCGATTTCCGAAGTATCGCACCATGTCACCGTGCCGGGGTCGATGCTGTCGGGCAAGGGGCAGCACTATGCCCTTGAAGTCAAAGGCGATTCGATGATCGAGGCGGGGATCAACGATGGCGATATCGTGGTGATCCGCGAACAGTCCACCGCTGAGAATGGCGATATCGTCGTGGCGCTGGTCGAAGATCACGAGGCCACCCTGAAGCGGTTCCGCCGCCGGAATGGCATGATCGCGCTGGAGGCGGCAAACCCGGCCTATGAGACGCGGGTTTTCCCTGACCATCTGGTCAAGGTGCAAGGTCGGCTGGTCGGTCTGATCCGCAGCTACTGACCGGGCACAGCCAACGGGGCCGGGTCAAGCGAGGGCAGGATGCCGTTGCGGGCGGCTGCGCCAGACCAGATCCGCGCCCGCGCCTTGACCATCATGAAGCGTGGTCCGTCGGCGCCGTCGATCACCGCCAGTGGCCCGGTTTCACGCAACACCGTCTGGTCGATCAGGCGGCAGCCCGTTGGCACCACCTCTGCCTCTGCCGCCAGCACCACCACGACGTCTTGCGCACAGGCCGCCGGCAAACGGTCGAGCGCGCCTTTCCCGGTCAGCGAGACCATCCTGATCCCCGCCACCGAAAACCGACGCTCGCCCTTGTCACCTTCAAAGCCCGGCCGTGCCGCGGCCAGCTTTTGATCGGCCAGGTCGCCGTCATTTTCCAGCCAGTTCTGTGCGGCAAAGCCGCCGCCAGAGGCCGCAGACAGCGCCCGCCCCTCCGCGCCGACCAGCCCCACAAGCTTGCCATCGCCCGAAATCAACAGAACCGGACGCTCACTTAGCGTCCATAGGCCAAACGCCATGCCCAAGGCCACCACGCCCACCAGTTGCACACGTCCGCGCCACAGGATCACCCAGATCCCCCCAAGCGTCACAAGCGCCATGACGTAAGGCCCCGGCGCTGGAATGGCTGTCACGGCGCCTTCCAGCCCCGCAATCCAATGCGCAATGAACAAGATCCATGCCGCCCCCCGCTCCATCACCCAAAGCGGCAGCCATGCCAGACCAAGCGGTGCCACCAGTGCCGCGACTGCCCCCGCTGGCATCACCACGGCACCCATCACCGGCACGGTCAGCAGGTTTGCCAGCAGCCCGTAATCAGTGAACCGGTTGAAATGCGCCGCCGCATAGGGCGCGGTCGCAAAGCCCGCGATCACCGAGGAAAACACCAGCATGAAGGCCGGCAGCAGCCAGCGCGGAAGGCGTTCGCGCATCACCGCACCGTCCAGCGCCGCGAAGCCGGCGATCAGCGCCACGGTCGCGGCAAAAGACATCTGGAAACCCGGCTCGGTCAGGCTTTCGGGCCGCGCCAGCAAAAGGATCGTTCCCGATATCGCCACCGTCCGCATCGTCAGCGCGCGGCGATCCAGCAAGACCGCGCCCAGCATCACCGACACCATGATGAAGGCGCGTTCGGTCGCCACATTGGCCCCCGACAGGAGCAGATAGAACAGCGCCACGCCAAGGCTGACCACCGCCGCGACCTTCTTGGTGTTCACCCGCAGCGCCACATAGGGCACCAGCGCCAGCCCGTAGCGGATCAGCGCAAAGACGAAGCCGACAAGGAAGGCCATGTTCATCCCCGAAATCGCCAGCAAATGCGCCAGCGACGAATCCCTGAGCGCGACCACCGTGTCCTGAGTGATGGCAGAGCGGTCGCCGGTCATCGCACCTGCAGCGAAGGCACCCGCCTGCCCCGGCATTTCCGCCAGCATCGCGGCGGTCAGATAGGTGCGCAGCCGCGCGATCACGGTATCGCCCGCCTCCGGTTCGGCCAGCAAAAGCACCGGGGTGCGGGTGTACCCCACCGCGCCCAACTGGTCGAAGAACGCCATGCGGCGAAAGTCGAAGCCGCCCGGTTCCACCGGGCCATCGGGCGCGGCAAGAAACCCGGTCAGCACCACCACCTGCCCCGGCGAGGGTTTCAGCCACGGCTGGTCGGCCTGCATCGACACGCGCACCTTCACCGGGGTTCGTGCGGGCGACACCTCGCGCAGCACCACCCGGTCCAGCGTCAGGCGCAGGGCATCGGTCTGCGACCGGTCCATGTCGACGATGCGGCCCTGCACCGGGCCGTAATAGCGAAACTCCAGCATCGGGGCGGCCACCAGATGCGCCCGCGCGCCGGCCGCCAGCCAACCAAGGGCGACGCAAGCCACGGCGATGGCGAGAGGATGCAAGAGGTCCGGTCCGCGCAGGCGAAGCACCAGCGACAGCGCACACAGCAGCGCCGCCAGCCCATAGGCGGTCGCCCCCGGTTCGACCGCAGCCGCGAACCATGCCGCGATGCCGATGCCGATGAAGACGGGGATCCACGGAAACAGCGACGCCCGCGCCTCCAACAGCGCCTGCAGCGGCCAGCCGAGCCTTTGGATCAGGGCCGCCACCTTGTTTCCCCTCGCGCGATTGCCTAAAGACGCGGGCAGTCTAGCCCCCACATGGTTTCCGAAAGGTTAACTCCCTATGGCCGAAGCGACCAACCCGGGTGTCGTCACCCGCTTTGCCCCCTCGCCGACCGGTTACCTGCATATCGGGGGCGGGCGGACCGCGCTGTTCAACTGGCTTTACGCCCGCGGGCGCGGCGGCAAGTTCCTGCTGCGTATCGAGGATACCGACCGCGAACGCTCCACCCCCGAAGCGACGGCGGCGATCCTGAAAGGGCTGACCTGGCTTGGCCTTGATTGGGACGGCGACGTGGTCAGCCAATTCGCCCGCAAGGACCGTCACGCCGAGGTGGCGCATCAGATGCTGGCGCGAGGAACCGCCTACAAGTGCTTTTCCACGCAGGAAGACATCGCCGCCTTCCGCGCAGCGGAGGAGGCCGCCGGGCGCTATCCGGTGTTCCTGTCGCCGTGGCGCGATGCCGACCCGGCGCGCCACCCCGACGCGCCCTACTCGATCCGCATGAAGGCCCCCCGCAGCGGCGAGACGGTGATCGTGGACGAGGTGCAGGGTCGCGTCATCATCAAGAACGAGACGCTGGATGACATGATCGTGCTGCGTTCGGACGGCACGCCCACCTATATGCTGGCGGTGGTGGTCGACGATCACGACATGGCCGTGACGCATGTGATCCGCGGCGACGATCACCTGAACAACGCGGCGCGCCAGCAGATGGTCTATGACGCGATGGGCTGGACGGTGCCGGTTTGGGCGCACATCCCGCTGATCCACGGGCCGGACGGCAAGAAGCTGTCGAAACGCCACGGTGCCACGGGCGTCGAGGAATATCAGGCGATGGGATACCCCGCCGCCGGGATGCGCAATTACCTGACGCGGCTTGGCTGGGCGCATGGCGACGCCGAAATCTTCACCACCGAAGAAGCGCTCGGCATGTTCGACCTGAAGGGCATCGGCAAGGCTCCGGCGCGGCTGGATTTCAAGAAACTGGAAAACACCTGCGGGCATCATATCGCGATGATGGACAATGCCGCACTGCTGCATGAACTTGAAGGATATCTTGCGGCAGCGGGTCGTCCGGCGCTGACGGATGCGCAGCGCGACCTGATGCTGAAGGCGATGCCCTCGGTCAAGGAACGCGCCAAGACGTTCCCGGAACTGCTTGATAAGGCTCAGTTTGCGCTAACGTCCCGGCCCGTGGAGCGGGATGCGCAGGCCGAGGCGGCGCTGGATACGGTATCCCGTGGTATACTGAAATTGTTGACGCCGCAGCTGCGAAATGCTAGCTGGACGAAAGCGGAATTGGAGCCCATTCTGACCGAGGCCGCGGCCGGAAACGGGATCGGCTTCGGCAAGCTGGCCGCACCGTTGCGTGCGGCTCTGGCGGGAAGAACTGTTACACCCAGCGTCTATGACATGATGCTGGTCATTGGTCGGGACGAGACCATCGCAAGGCTCGAGGACGCATCGGCGTGATGCGCTGACCCCGGTCTTGAAGCCGCGCCTTCAGGGGTGCAGGATCACTGCTTGCGGCTGCCCCCTGCCACGGGGACAGCCGGCCACACCGGGGAAAAGACATGTCTGACAAAGTTGCCAAGCTGAGCCTGAACGGGAATACCTACGACCTGCCGGTGCATTCGCCCACACTGGGGCCGGATGTCCTTGATATCCGGAAACTTTATGGCGAAGCGGACGTGTTCACCTTTGACCCCGGCTTCACCTCCACCGCCGCTTGCGAAAGCGCCATCACCTTCATCGACGGCGACAAGGGCGAGCTTTTGCACCGCGGCTATCCGATCGAACAGCTGGCGGAGAAGTCCAGCTATCTGGAGGTCTGCTATCTGCTTTTGTACGGCGAACTGCCGACGGCGGTGCAGTTGAAGGATTTCACCGCACGGGTGACGAACCACACGATGGTGCATGAACAGATGCACTACTTCTTCCGCGGGTTCCGCCGTGACGCGCACCCGATGGCGACGATGGTGGGCGTCGTGGGCGCGATGGCCGCGTTCTATCATGACAGCACAGATATCAACGATCCCTGGCAGCGCGAGGTTGCGGCGATCCGGATGATCGCCAAGCTGCCGACGATTGCCGCGATGGCCTACAAGTATTCGGTCGGCCAGCCGTTCGTGTACCCCAAGAACGCGCTCGATTACGCGGGCAACTTCCTGCACATGTGCTTTGCGGTTCCGGCCGAGGATTACGTCGTGAACCCCGTCCTTGCGAAAGCGATGGACCGGATCATGATGCTGCACGCCGATCACGAACAGAACGCCTCGACCTCGACCGTGCGTCTGGCGGGCTCGTCGGGTGCCAACCCGTTTGCCTGCATCGCCGCCGGCATCGCCTGCCTCTGGGGCCCGGCGCATGGCGGGGCGAACCAGGCGGCGCTGGAACAGTTGCGCCAGATCGGATCGGTCGACAAGATCCCGGAATTCATCAAGCTGGCCAAGGACAAATCCTCGGGCGTCAAGCTGATGGGCTTTGGCCACCGGGTCTACAAGAACTTCGACCCCCGCGCGACGGTGATGAAGGAAAGCGCCGACGAGGTGCTGGAACTGCTGGGTGTTCACAACAACCCGACGCTGCAGGTGGCCAAGGAACTGGAGCGGATCGCGCTGGAAGACGACTACTTCATCTCGAAGAAGCTCTACCCCAACGTCGATTTCTATTCCGGCATCATCCTCGATGCGATGGGCTTCCCGACGTCGATGTTCACGCCGATCTTCGCGATCAGCCGCACCGTGGGCTGGATCAGCCAGTGGAAAGAGATGATTGCGGAAAAGAACCAGAAGATCGGTCGCCCGCGCCAGTTGTATGTCGGGCCGTCAAAGCGCGACTACATCGACCTGCGGCACCGCTGAGCCTTTGGGTGGGCCTGACGGCCCACCTACCCCCCAAGCGTGCCAACCGCGCCGTAGGTTTCGGGGCGGCGGTCGCGGAACAGGCCCCAACTGCGCCGCATCTCGGCGATCTTGCCCAGATCGAAGGTTGCGGTCAGCACCGCCTCGCCCTCCCGTCCTGCCTTTGCCAGCACCTGCCCGGTCTGGTCGGCGATGAAGGATGATCCGTAGAACGTCACCTCGCGCCCGTCCGGTGCCACCTCGGTGCCGACGCGGTTTGCAGCCACCACCGGCATGATGTTTGCCGCCGCATGGCCGCGCATCACGGTTTCCCAATGCGGCTGGCTGTCATAGCCCGGCTCCGGCGGTTCCGATCCGATGGCGGTCGGATACAGCAGCACCTCCGCCCCCATCAGCGCCATCGACCGCGCACATTCCGGAAACCACTGGTCCCAGCAGATGCCGACACCGATCCGCCCCGCCGCCGTCTCCCACACCCGGTAGCCGGTATCGCCGGGCGAGAAATAATACTTCTCCTCATACCCCGGCCCCTGCGGGATGTGGGTCTTGCGGTAGACGCCAAGCACCCGCCCATCCGCATCGACCATCGCGACGGAATTGAAATGCGCCTGCCCGGCCCGTTCAAAGAACGACACCGGCAGGACCACACCCAATTCGCGGGCAAGGTCGGCAAAGCGGGCGATCAGCGGATGGCCCTCGGCGGGGGCGGCAAGGTCGAAATACTGCGGATGCTGTTCGATGCAGAAGTAGGGTGCGGCGAACAACTCCTGCACCAGCACAAGCCCGGCACCCGCCGCCGCGGCCTGCCGCACCAGCGCCTCGGCCCGGTCGGCGTTGGCGGGCAGGTCCCACGAACAGGCGAACTGCGTGGCGGCAAGTGTCAGCGTCATGCCCGCGCCTCGTTGATCCAGGTCCAGATGCGCGACGGCGTGAAGGGCATCGCCACGTCGGTCACGCCCACCGGCGCCAGTGCATCGCGCACCGCGTTGGAGATGGCGGCCAGCGCGCCCACGGTGCCCGCCTCGCCGCAGCCCTTCATGCCCAGGGGGTTGGTGCGGGTGGGAATCCCGCGTTCGGCAAAGCGGATCATCGGCAGATCATCCGCACGCGGCATCCCGTAATCCATGAAGCTGCCGGTGACGACCTGTCCGCCCTCGTCCTGCACCAGCCATTCGGTCACCGCCTGCCCGAAGCCTTGCGCGATGCCGCCATGCACCTGACCTTCGACAAGGTTCGGGGCCACGAGCACGCCGAAATCATCCATCACCGAATAGCGATCAATGGTCAGCCCGCCAGTTTCGGGGTCGATCTCCACCTCGGTGATATGCACGCCATTCGGGAACGACCGACCGTCAAGCTGGATGCGTTCGGAGCGGTCGATCAGATCCTGCCGCCCCTTGGCGCGGGCCAGCGCCGCCGCCTCGGCCAGGGTCAGGCGCAGGTTGGTGCCGGGCGCACCGAAACGCAGGTCGTAGAAGCGGACGCCGTCGACACCCCATTCCTCGGCCAGAAACGCCTCGAACCCCGCCACCATCGACAGGACCGTGGCGCGCGTGGCGGTGCCTTGCACGGTAACCGAGCGGGAACCACCGGTGCCGCCGCCCTTGGCGATGCGGTCGCTGTCGCCTTCGACGATGCGGACCATCGACTGGTCGATCCCCGTCGCCTCGGCCACCATGCGGGAGAACACGCTTTCATGCCCCTGCCCGTTCGACTGGGTGCCAACGTACAGCGTGGCGCCGCCGTCCTCATCCAGCACCAGCCGGGCGATTTCGTGCGAATCGCCAAGGATCGCCTCGATGTAAGACGCAAGCCCGAGGCCACGCAGCCTGCCCTTCGCCTTCGATGCCGCCGCCCGATTGGCGTAGCCGGCCACGTCGGCCTGCGTGACCGCCGCGTCCAGCAAGCCCACGAAATCGCCACCGTCGATGCTTTCATCCGCCATCGACACGTAGGGAAAGCTGCGGATCGCGTTCTTCTGGCGCAGGGTCACCGGGTCCACGCCCAGATGCCGCGCGGCCTCGTCCATCACCCGCTCGATGGTCAGGATCGCCTCGGGGCGGCCAGCACCGCGATAGGCGTCGATCGGGACAGAGTTGGTGTAGACCCCGATCGCGGCAAGGCTTGCCACCGGGACGTCATAAATGCCGGTCAGCACCTTTGAGAAAAGCTCGGTCTGGATCGCCTGGCCGAACTGCGAATTGTAAGCGCCAAGGTTTGACACAAGGTTCACCCGGTAGCCGGTGATCTTGTGGCTGGCGTCAAATCCGATTTCTGCCTTTGCCACCAGATCGCGCCCGGCATTGTCGGTCAGCATCGCCTCGGCGCGGGTGGAAACCCATGCCACCGGGCGCTGAAGCGCGCGGGCGGCGGCGGCGATCACCACGTATTCGGGGTAAGTCATCGCCTTCATGCCAAACCCGCCGCCGACATCGGGGTTGGTCACCCGCACCTGCGCGCGGGGAAGGTTCAGCATCCGGGAAAGTTCGTTGCGCTGGGTCCAGACACCCTGCCCGTTGACGCAAAGGTGCAGACGGCCTTCGGTCCATTCGGCAAAAGCCGCGCGCGGCTCCATCGGGGCGGCGGTGACACGGTTGTGGACGACCTCCACCTCCAGCACATGCGCAGAGTTGGCAAAGGCTGCCGCAACGCCAGCCTCGTCACCGATCACATAGTCGAAGGCGAGGTTCTGCGGGGCTTCAGGGTGAATGGTCGGCTCTTCAGGTTTCAAGCGAAGAGCGACCTCGTGTGCGTTGATTTCCATCGTAATAAGGTCGATAGCGTCGCGCGCGGCGGCCAGCGTATCGGCCACCACGACCGCAATCGCCTCGCCCACGAAACGCACACGGCCCTTCGCCAGCACCGGACGCTCCGGCGCTGCCCCAAGCCCGCCGCCGCGCGTGTCGATCTGGTCGCCCTTCATGCCCAGCGTGACGCCCATCGCCTCGAGATCCGCCGCCGCCAGCACCAGATGCACCCCCGGCACCCCGCGCGCGATCGACAGGTCCAGGGCGGCGATTTCCCCGTGCGGATAATCCGAGCGCAGGAACACCGCCTGCAACGCGCCCGCAGGCACCAGATCGGCGACGTAGCGGCCCTGCCCGGTCAGGAACCGCACATCCTCGCGCCGTTTCAACGGCTGCGCGGTTCCGAACTTCATCTGGCTTGCATTCATCATCGGTCCTCCATCGCGCCAAACGTCAAGCGCCCGGCGGGAATTGTCCAGCCGGGCGCCTGGTCTTGTCGAAAGTTTCGTCGGATCAGAGCTTCAGGCCCAGAACCGTGGCCATCTGCAAGTCGCCGAAACCGTTGAAGCGGGTGTTGGTGACGGTGGAGTAAGACCCCATGCCGTGCCAGATCACATAGTCGCCCTCGGCGATGTCGGCGGGCAGCGGCAGTTCGCCCGGCAGACGGTCGACCGAATCGCAGGTTGGCCCGAACACGATGCGCGGCTGCACCGGCCCCGTGCGGCGGGTGCCCTCGGCGGTCAGCACTTCCATCCGGTCGATCACGCCGATCATCGGCAGTTCGGTCAGCGTGCCGTAGACGCCATCGTTCAGGAACACATGGCTGTCGTCGCGCACCGCCTTGACCCGCGCCGCAAGCGAGAACGCGTCACCACACAGCGCCCGGCCCGGCTCGCACACCAGAAGCGGGCGATCCGCGCCGAAGGCTTCGGTCGCAACGCGGTCGATCAGCTGGAACGTGGTCTCGATCTGCGGCACCACGGCATTGAGGCGGTAGTTCGGGAAACCGCCACCGACATTCAGCCGCGCGATGGTCACGCCGGCCTTCTGCGCGATCACCGCCGCTTCGCGGATGTAGAACTCCCACGCCGCAGGATCAGTGCATTGCGTGCCGGGGTGGAAGGTCAGCGACGGGATGAAGCCCGCAGCAGCCACGTCACGCAGCAATTCCACCGCCAGTTCGGACGTCGCCCCGAACTTGGCGCCAAAGTTGTAGGCAGCCCCCGCCACCGGCAGCTTGAAGCGCACCGAGATTTCGGTGCCATCGGCGGGCACCATCTCGATCAGCTTGGCCAGTTCGGATTTCGAATCAACGCTGTAGGATTTCACGCCGCGTTCAACCGCATAGGCGATCTCGTGGCGGGCGCGCACCGGGTTGTTGTAGTGAATCGCGGCATCCGGCGCCAAGCGGCGGATCAGATCGATCTCGAAGGGCGACGCGCAGTCATAGCCGCGGATGCCCGCCGCGGCGAGGTTTTCGACCATCGCTTCGCCGGGGTTCGACTTGACCGCATAGGTCACCATGCCCGGAAAGCCGTCGATGAACCGGCGCGCGGCCGCTTGTGCCACCGAAGGTGCGAAAAACAGCACCGGATTGTCCGGCTGCTGGTTGCGCAGGTATTCGGTCGGATTGGTCCAGATTGTCTTGGAGAGTCCCATCGGCTGTCCTTTCTGCCAATGAAGACGCTTCGCCCTAACCCCCGCGCAGCTGTGGGACCGGGCACCAGCGTGGTTTCAAGTAAACCAGGCCAGGTGCGTATGAGCCGCCCTTTTCCTGCAATCGAGGATGCCGCATATGCTGGACAAACTCACCGAACAAAACTCTATAATTGTAGCGATACGTCGTTATAATGACGAAAAGGGTGGGCAGATTGCATGGACGAACTTGATCGCAACATATTGGGGCTGCTTGGGGCCGATGCGCGGATGTCGGTGGCCACCCTGTCGCGGCGGCTGAAAGTCGCGCGCTCCACCATCCAGGCCCGGCTGGAACGGCTGGAGACGTCGGGCGTGATTGCCGGCTACACCCTCAAACTGGGCGAAGGCGCGCGCGAAGGACGGTTGCGCGCGTCGGTTCTGCTGACCATCGAACCCCGCGCGCAAGCCGCCGTATTGACCCGACTGAAGTCGATCGCCGAGGTGGAGCGGGTGTTTACCACCTCGGGCCGGTTCGATCTGTTGATGCAGATCGCCTGCCCGAACACCCAAGTGCTGGATCAGGTGCTTGACCAGATCGGCGCGATGACCGGGGTGAAGGGGTCGGAAAGCCTGATCCACCTGTCGACCAAGATCGACCGCGCGGTCTGACCTTACGGCAAGGCGCGGCGGATTATTCCCGCCACCATCGCATCACGGGCGTCGGTCGGCAAAGTGCCGACAGTCCGCAACCGGCCCGCGGCCAGAAGGTCGGCCAAGCCATGCGCAATGGCCCAGACCGCCGCCTCGTCCGCCGTGGTGCGCCCGCCAGCCGCCATCACCTGATCGACCAGATGCTGATACGCCGCCCGCGCCGCGGGGCCCAGGTCGGCGTCGGTGAAATCGGGGCGGTCCGATTGCCAAAGCAGGCGGAACAGCGTTGGCCGGGCGATGGCGAAATCCACATAGCCCAGCCCCGCCGCCACCAGTTGCGATGCCGGGTCGCCTGCGGCCACCGCTTCGCGTGCGGCCTGCGCGGCCAGAAACTGCCGGAAACCTTCGGCCGCAAGGGCCGTCAGCAGCCCGCCCGCATCGCCGAAATGATGCGCCGGTGCCGCGTGGCTGACCCCTGCCCGCTTGGCAACCGAGCGCAGCGAAAACGCCTCGATCCCGCGCTCTGCCAGTTCGGCTTCGGCCGCTGCCAGCAAGGCCGCGCGCAAATCTCCGTGGTGGTAGGGTTTGTCGTCGCTGCTCATCCGCTTGGTCTAGCAACGGAACTTGGCATTGTCAAAATTCATCTTGACAGTGGATAGATGATCTGGCGTAATCCTGACACTGTCAAGATATGAGGCTTCCATGACCCCCGACGCTCTTTTCCAGTTGTCCGGCCCACTTGTCCTGTTCGGCTGGGGCGCGCTTGTGCTGTCGCCCCTGTCGCCGCCGTGGGCCGACCGGGTGGCGGCGCTGATCATTCCCATCCTGCTGTCGGTGGCCTACACCGCCCTTGTCCTCGCTTACTGGGCCGGCGCGCCGGGCGGCTTTGGTTCTCTGGCCGAGGTGATGGCGCTGTTCACCACGCCCGGCGTGGCGCTGGCGGGGTGGGTGCACTACCTCGCCTTCGATCTGTTTGTCGGCGCCTGGATCACCCGCACCGCCCGCAGCGAAGGTATTTCTCATGCCTTTGCAATCCCTTGCCTGATTTTGACCTTCCTGTTCGGCCCCGCAGGCTTTCTGGCCTTTCACATCCTCCGCGCTTCCCGCGCCCTGACCGCAAAGGTTCCCGCATGACCGCGCTTGCCCTTACCGCCTCGCCGATCGACCGTATCCGTCAGGCCGCACCACAACTGACCGCGATCACCGCGATCCTGATCCTTGCCGCTGCCCCGATCCTGCTGGCGATGGCGATCGACCCGCGCGAATTTCAGGGCGAAAGCATCTGGCTGAAGCCGTTGAAGTTTCACATCGCGCTGGCGATCTACACCGGATCATTGGCGCTTTACGCCCTTGCCCTGCCGCAAGGCCGCCTGCTCACCCGCAACTGGCGCATCTATCAAGGCGTTGTCGTTGCCGCTGTGGTGGGCGAGGTGATCTGGATCGGCGGTGCCGCAGCCCTTGGCACCGGGTCGCATTTCAACCTGACCGTTCCCGGCCTTTACAGCCTGATGGGGGTCGCCGCGGTCACGCTGACCTCGCTCAGCCTTGCGATCGGGGTGCTGTTCTGGAAGACCCGCGCCAACACGCTGCATCTGGGTCTGGCGCTAGGCCTGATCCTGACCTTCGTGCTGACCGTGGTGATCGCCGGCACCATGTCATCGGGCGGCGGCCATCATATCGGCACACCCCTGACCGGCGCGCGTGTGCCGGTGATGGGCTGGTCGCGTGAGGTGGGCGACCTGCGCGTGGCGCATTTCCTGGCCACCCATGCGATGCACGCCGTCCCTCTTGCCGCGCTGACCGGGTCGCAGCCTGCGGTCTGGACCACGGCGGCGGTCTATACCGCGCTGACGCTTGGCACCTTTGCACAGGCGCTGATGGGCCTGCCGCTGATCTGACGCTTTTCCTTTGCGGCGGCGCAGGCTAGAACCCGCGCGACCGCAGAGGGACAAGATCATGCCGATGGAAAAGACCTTCGACGCCGCCGAGGCCGAGGCCCGCCTTTACGCGATGTGGGAGGGCATGGGTGCCTTCAGGGCCGGGGCCAACGCGCGTCCCGGCCAGCCCGCGTTTTCTGTGATGATCCCGCCGCCAAACGTGACCGGCGCGCTGCACATGGGCCACGCCTTCAACAACACCTTGCAGGACATCCTCACCCGCTGGCACCGGATGCAGGGCCACGACACGCTCTGGCAGCCCGGCACCGACCACGCCGGCATCGCCACCCAGATGGTGACCGAACGCGAGATGGCGCAGAACGGCGAACCCAGCCGCCGCGAGATGGGCCGCGAGGCGTTTCTTGCCCGCGTGTGGGACCAGAAACGCAAATCCCGTGGCAACATCCGCGGCCAACTGGAACGCCTCGGCGCCTCTTGCGACTGGTCGCGCGAGGCCTTCACCATGTCCGGCGCCCCCGGGGCCCCGGCAGGCGAGGACGGCAACTTCCATGACGCCGTGATCAAGGTGTTCGTCGACCTTTACGAAAAGGGCTTGATCTACCGCGGCAAGCGACTGGTGAACTGGGACCCGCATTTCGAAACCGCGATTTCCGACCTCGAGGTGGAAAACATCGAGGTCGCGGGCCATATGTGGCACTTCAAATACCGCCTCGCCGGTGGTGAAACCTACGAATACATCGAAAAGGACGCCGAGGGCGCCGTCACCTTCCGCGAGGTGCGCGACTACATCTCCATCGCCACAACCCGCCCCGAAACCATGCTCGGCGACGGTGCCGTGGCGGTTCACCCCTCGGACGAACGGTACAAGCCCATCGTCGGCAAGATGGTCCACCTGCCGCTTTGCGACCGTCTGATCCCGATCATCACCGACGAATACCCCGACCCGACCTTTGGCTCGGGTGCGGTCAAGATCACCGGCGCGCATGATTTCAACGACTACGCGGTGGCCAAGCGCGGCAATATCCCCTGCTACCGCCTGATGGACAGCCGCGCCCAGATGCGCGCCGACGGTGCGCCTTACGCCGAGGCCGTGCTGCGCGCCCGCGAAATCGCCGCCGGTTCCCCCACGACCGAGGCCGAGGTCGACAGCCTGAACCTTGTACCGGAAAAATACCGCGGCCTCGACCGGCTCAAGGCGCGCGAATTGGTCGTCGCAGACATCACCGCCCAAGGCCTTGCCGTCACCACGCTCGTGAAGGAAACCGATCCCGAGACCGGGTCGGAACACCTGCGCCTTGAGCCGGTGGTCGAGGCGAAGAAGATCATGCAGCCGTTCGGCGACCGCTCGAAAGTGGTGATCGAGCCGATGCTGACCGACCAGTGGTTCGTCGACACCGCCAAGATCGTCGAACCCGCGCTGGAGGTGGTGCGGTCCGGCCGCACGCAGATCATCCCGCCCTCGGGCGAAAAGACCTATTACCATTGGCTGGAGAATATCGAGCCGTGGTGCATCAGCCGCCAGCTTTGGTGGGGCCACCAGATCCCGGTCTGGTATGGCCTGAACCTTGCGACCGACGGCTTCACCGATGACGAAGGCGACGATGCGCTCGATCAGGTGGAACTCCTCCGCGTCCTCGGTGATGGCGGCTATGTCGACCGCGACGCCCGCGTCCATTGCGCGGCCGACCTTGCGACCGTGGCAGACCGCTTCCGCGATGATCTGGCCGCCCTGCCCCACCCCCTGAACACCGCCCGCATCATCGAAGTGGCCGACCGCCACGCCGCCGTCGAAACCCTCGCGGCCTCCCTCGCCGATTACGCGGTGACGCAAGACCCGACCCGCCTTGCCTACCCGGTCTGGCGCGACCCTGACGTTCTCGACACCTGGTTCTCCTCCGGCCTCTGGCCGATCGGCACGCTCGGCTGGCCCGCGCAAACCCCGGAACTTGAACGCTATTTTCCGACCTCGGTCCTTGTCACCGGGCAAGACATCCTGTTCTTCTGGGTCGCCCGGATGATGATGATGCAGCTGGCCGTGGTGAACGATGTGCCCTTCCACACCGTCTACCTGCACGGCCTTGTCCGCGACGCCAAGGGCAAGAAGATGTCGAAATCTCTCGGCAACGTCATCGACCCCTTGGAGATCATCGACGAATACGGCGCGGACGCGCTGCGCTTCGCCAATGCCGCGATGGCCAGCCTCGGCGGCGTGCTGAAGCTGGATACCAGCCGTATCGCGGGCTACCGCAACTTCGGCACCAAACTCTGGAACGCCTGCCGTTTTGCCGAGATGAACGGCGTCTGGGACGGCCACGCCACCGGCCCGGCCCCCACACCCAAAGCGACCGTCAACCAGTGGATCATCGGCGAAGCCGCCCGCACGCTGCATGAGGTGAACGCGGCGCTCGCGGATTACCGCTTCGATCAGGCCGCAGATGCGCTTTACAAGTTCGTCTGGGGCAAGGTCTGCGACTGGTACGTCGAATTCGCCAAGCCCCTGTTCGACGGGCCCGAAGCCGCCGAAACGCGGGCGACGATGGCCTGGGTTCTCGACCAGTCGATGATCCTGCTGCACCCCTTCATGCCGTTCATCACCGAAGAGCTGTGGCAGACCACCGGCTCCCGGGCCAAGCCGCTCGTTCACA
The DNA here is from genome assembly GCA_963822435.1 of uncultured Alphaproteobacteria bacterium. Taxonomy (GTDB): domain Bacteria; phylum Pseudomonadota; class Alphaproteobacteria; order Rhodobacterales; family Rhodobacteraceae; genus JAUYQR01. The sequence continues at coordinate 391,113 of CAWGHN010000004.1, read as the reverse complement.
CCGATTGGCCCGCCTACGGCCTTGATCTCATAGACGCCAAGGCCGACGCCGAAATGAACTGGGTCACCACCCTGATCGACGAGATTCGCTCCGCCCGCGCCCAGATGCATGTGCCGGTCGGACTGAAGCTCGACATGGTCGCCACCACGCTCGACGCTACCGCCCGCGCCGCCTGGGGCCGGAACGAGGCGCTGATCAAGCGCCTCGCCCGGATCGAGGCGCTGACCGAAGGCCCCGCCCCGAAAGGCGCGATCTCGGTCGCGGTCGAGGGGGCGGCTTTCGCCATCCCCCTCGCCGGGATCATCGACATCGCCGAGGAAAAGGCCCGCCTGAGCAAGGCCGCAGACAAGCTCGCCAAGGAAATCGGTGGCCTGAAAGGGCGCCTCAACAACCCCAACTTCGCCAAATCCGCGCCCGAGGATGTGGTCGAAGAAGCCCGTTCCAACCTTGAAGCGCGTGAAGACGAGGCCGCCAAACTGCAAGCCGCGCTTACCCGCCTCGCCGATCTGGCCTGATGTCATCTGTCCGCAAATATCCCGCGGGGGGTTGAAGGGGGGCGCGAAGCCCCCCTTCTCCGCGCTTCACCGCACCCGCACCCGCGCCGTTGGCGGGCACCTGCAACCGACGCGCGGTGGATCACGAAATCCACCCCCGCATCACCCCCCGCGCGCAGCCCCACACGACCCTGCGGTTCCCCTTCGCCTCCCTCCCCCCTTGTGGGGGAGGGCTGGGGTGGGGGGCCGCTTTCCCGCAAATCTGTAAAGACTTTCTAAACCGCAACCGTCAAGCCATTGAAAAACAAAGGCCAAGGAAATGTCCCACCGTGGGACACACCCCTTGCGGCAATCCAAAAACCCCCGCAAACTCGCGCCCATGACCCGCTTTCTCACCCCCCTGGCCGACGCCCTACCCTCCACCGTCCCCTTCACCGGACCGGAAACTTTGGAACGCCGGCAGGGCCACCCGTTCCGCGCCCGCCTCGGGGCCAACGAATCCCTTTTTGGCCCCTCTCCCAAGGCCATCAAGGCGATGCAGGACGCCGCCGTTGAGGCCTGGAAATACGGCGACCCGGAAAACCACGATCTGAAATCCGCCCTCGCCTCCCACCACGGCGTCAGCCCCGCCAACCTCGCCGTCGGCCCCGGCATCGACGGCCTCCTTGGCCTGATCTGCCGCCTCACGCTCGCGCCCGGCACCCCGGTTGTCACCTCGCTTGGCGCCTACCCGACCTTCAATTTCCACGTCGCGGGCTACGGCGGCGCCCTCACCCGCGTGCCCTACGGGGGCGACTTTGAAGACCCCGGTGCGCTTCTGGTCGCCGCCCGCCAGACCGGCGCGCGGCTCCTGTACCTCGCCAACCCCGACAACCCGATGGGCAGCCACCATCCGGCTTCGGTGATCGAGGACCTGATCGCCAATCTGCCCGCCGAGACACTGCTCCTTCTCGACGAGGCCTATGCCGACCTCGCGCCTGCAGGCACCATCCCCGACATTCCCGCCGACCATCCGCAAGTGATCCGGCTGCGGACCTTTTCCAAAGGCTACGGGCTTGCCGGCGCACGGGTGGGCTATGCGATCACCAACCCCGAGCTTGCGGTCGCTTTCGACAAGGTCCGCGACCATTTCGGCATGACCCGGCTGTCGCAGGCCGGTGCGCTGGCCGCGCTGCAGGATCAGGCGTGGCTTGCAAAGGTTCAGGCCGAGGTCATCACCGCCCGCGCGCGTGTCACGCGGACCGCTGCGGCCAACGGGCTTGCCGCCCTGCCCTCGGCCACGAATTTCGTGACCATCGACTGCGGCCGCGACGGCGACTACGCCCGCCGCTTGCTGGCCGAGATCAGCCAGCGGGGCGTGTTCATCCGGATGCCCGGCGTCGCCCCGCTCGACCGATGCATCCGCGTCAGCCTTGGCGACGAGGCGGCGATGGACGTGTTCGAGGCGGTGCTGCCAGAGGCGCTGAAAGCCGCCGGCTGATCACTCGGCCGCGACGCCCTTGGCGGGGCCTACGGCCGGTGCCGGACCAATTGGGGTTTCAGCGGGCCCGAGTTTCGGGCCGGCCGCCGCTGGTTCAGGGTTGAAAAGCCGCATCGCAGGCTGCTCCGGCACATCCGCACCCAAGGCACGCAGCGGGCGGCGGAAGACGAGCACGTTCTGGAAGGTGGTCTTGGTGCCGGTAAAGCCTGCCCGTTCGTCGCAGGGCAAGGCATCGGCGCGGACGTAGTCCCAGCCCTCGGCGCCAAGCTGGTTCATCAGGTTCGACAGGGCCAGCGCGAACCGCTCCTCCGTCGTCTTGACGCCGCGCGCCTTTTCGCCGCGCCGTGGGGCTGGCACCACATGATACTCGAACCGTTGCATTCTACCCTCCGACGTCCTCAAACAACGACCCTAAAGCAGCCCGGTTCCCGCCGCAGGATGCAATCGCTGCATCGGCAACGGGTTGCCGAGCGGGCTTTAGAGACCGAGTTTTGCAGCCACCAGTGCGTTCACGGTGGCCGGGTTGGCCTTGCCGCCGGTCGCTTTGATCACCTGCCCCACGAACCAGCCGGCCAGCTTTGGGTTGGCCTTGGCCTTTTCGACCTGTTCGGGGTTGGCGGCGATGATCTCGTCCACCGCCTGTTCGATGGCGCGGGTGTCGGTCACCTGCTTCATGCCGCGCGCGGCGGCGACGTCGGCGGGGTTGCCGCCTTCGGTCCAGATGATCTCGAACAGGTCCTTGGCCATCTTGCCCGAAATCTCGCCCGAGGCGATCAGGTCTAGGATGCCGCCAAGCTGGGCTGCCGACACCGGGCTGTCGACGATGGCGCGGCCTTCCTTGTTCAGGCGGCCGAAAAGTTCGTTGATCACCCAGTTCGCCGCCTGCTTGCCGTCACGCCCCTTGGCGACGGCCTCGAAGAAACCCGCACTTTCAAGGTCGGCGGTCAGCACGTTGGCGTCGTAATCGGTCAGGCCGAAGTCTGCCATGAAGCGGGCCTTCTTGGCGTCCGGCAGTTCGGGCATAGTGGCTGCAATGTGGTCGACCCAGGCCTGTTCGATTTCCAGCGGCAGGAGGTCGGGGTCGGGGAAATAGCGGTAATCATGCGCCTCTTCCTTGGACCGCATCGAGCGCGTTTCGTTGCGGTCGGGGTCGTAGAGGCGGGTCTCCTGCACGATGCTGCCGCCGTCTTCGAGGATGGCGATCTGGCGGCGTGCCTCGAAGTCGATGGCCAGTTGAATGAAGCGCATCGAGTTCATGTTCTTGATTTCGCAGCGTGTTCCCAGATGCGAGAAGTCCTGCGTGGCCTGATATTTCTCATACTGGCCGGGGCGGCAGACACTGACGTTCACGTCGGCGCGCAGGTTGCCGTTCTGCATGTTGCCATCGCAGGTGCCAAGGTAGCGCAGGATCTGGCGCAGTTTGGTGACATAGGCCGCCGCCTCCTCCGGGCCGCGGATGTCGGGGCGGCTGACGATTTCCATCAGGGCGACGCCGGTGCGGTTGAAATCGACGAAGGACAGGTTCGGGTCCATGTCGTGGATCGACTTGCCCGCGTCCTGTTCGAGGTGGATGCGTTCGATGCGGACCCGTCGGGCCACGCCGGGCGACAGTTCGACCAGAACCTCGCCCTCGCCGACGATGGGGTGGTAAAGCTGGCTGATCTGGTAGCCTTGCGGCAGGTCAGGGTAGAAGTAGTTCTTGCGGTCAAAGGCCGAGGTCAGGTGGATCTGCGCCTTCAGGCCAAGGCCGGTGCGGACCGCCTGTTCGACGCAGAACTCGTTGATTACAGGCAACATTCCTGGCATCGCGGCATCGACGAAGGCGACGTTGGAGTTCGGTTCGGCGCCAAAGCTGGTCGAGGCGCCGGAGAAGAGCTTGGCGTTCGACGAGACCTGGGCATGGATTTCCATCCCGATGACGAGTTCCCAGTCGTGCTTGGCCCCTGCGATGACGCGGGGCTTCGGGGCGGTGTGGGCGAGGTCGAGCATCATGCCTCCGGACGGCGGTTTACGCTGCCGGGTTTAGGGCCGTGCGGGCCGTTGGGCAAGGGGCGACGGGGCAGACGCCTGTCGAGACACCTGTCTGGCAGGCGTCTGGCAGGCGTCTGGCAACCGTATGGCAGATGTCAGGCGACGGCGCGGTCTTCGGGCATGATGGCGGCGAGGCCGGTGCCACGCACCCCGATCCGGGCGCCACGCAGGATCGCGGGTCCGAAGATCTGGTTGATGGCAAAGACCACCCCGGTGGCACCGTCACGCCATGCGCCAAGGTGAACCTCGGTCAGGCGGTTCCACAACAGGTCGGACAGCGCGGCCCGGGTCAGCCCCAGTTCGTAGGATTTGGACGCGCCGTCGATGGCGAAGCCTTCCATGAGTTCAACCATGATGTTGGCCACAAGGTTGGCGCGATACTGGCACCCGGTCGCGGCCTGAAAATCGGCAAGGCCCGACAGGAACTGGACGATGTCCATGCCCGGAGGAAAATCGCCGAGGATTTCGGCTGCGGCCATGTAGAACACGGCGTAGGCGGCATTTCCGGTCTGCCCCTCGGTCATGCGGGCTGCGTGCTTTGCCTCGCGGTCGAAATTGGCCAACGTGCCAAACCAGTGCGGCAAAAGGTGCTGGGCGTGGATCGCGTGGATGTCTGCATCGGTGGGATCAAGGTCGCACCAGTCCTCATACCAATCGCGGCAGAGCGTGCGGCCGCCTTCGATGCCGCGCACCAGTTGGTAGCGCGTGGCGGCGAGGATCGGCGACATCTCTTCGATCGGGTCGAACAGCGACAGCACGTCCTCGGCGCGGGCAATGTGGGCGGTCGTTTCGGTCCACATGCCGCGGGAAAGTGCTGCACCGGTCGAGACCAGACGCTTGGCCCAAGCCAGATCCAGATGCGCCTGCGCCAGCAGGTGGGCTGCGGCGTAATCATCGGGGTGAGTGTCAAGAACCGTTTCGAAGCGGGCGATTTCCGCCTCGGCCGCCGCCCAATCCTTGCGGTCGATTGCGGCTGCCAAGGCCGAACGTGCGCCCCGGCTGATGAGGGTGGCGACGCGCTTGCCGCCGCTGGCCGCCGCGCGCCCCTGATCGGCAAAGCGCAGGCAATCAAGCAGGTCGGACCACTGGCCGGCATCGGCCATGGCCGCGTGATCCGCCCGGATGCAGTGCCATTCGGTGACCTCGGGGGCCATTTTCAGCACCTTGAGATCAAGGCGTTCCAGAACCATGTCGCCGGGCAGCGCCTCGCGGGGCATGTCTGCGAAATTGTCGGGGAGGCCGAAGGTGGCGGCGATATTCTGCGCAAGCCCGGGACCCCGGGTTTCCACGAGTGGCAGGGGATGTGTAATGACCATTGGGGAACCTTTTAACACTAGCGGTACAACTGAGTGCCAAACTGGCTGCAAATCGGGGCGTAAAGATGGTGACGACAGGGATTTCGAGTGTCCGATCGACGGAAAATCGCTGGCTTTACATCCTGGGGTTGAGCGCCCTGATGGCACTATCGGGATGCGTGTCTCCGGCCGATGCGGAGCGGTCTGGCGCCAAGGGCGATTCGCCGGCAATGGGGTGGGACCACCGGCCCGAAGCGGCAAGCTGGACCTCGGCCACGTTGGTGGCGGTGTCGGCAAAGGACGCGGATCTGGCCGAGGGTGTGCCGGATGATATTGCGGCGTGGTGTCCGGGCTATGCCAGCGCGTCGATCGAAGAGCGCCGGATGTTCTGGGCGGGGCTTTTGTCGAAGGTGGCGAAGTATGAGAGTTCGTGGAACCCCGCAGCGGCGGGGGGCGGCGGGCGCTACATCGGCCTGATGCAGATTTCGCCCAAGACAGCGGGGAACCACGGCTGTGCTGCAACGTCGGCACGAGAGTTGAAGGATGGCGCGGCGAACCTGCAATGCGCGGTCACGATCCTGTCGCAGCAGGTGGCGCGTGACGGCGTGGTGGCGGGCAAGGGCAATCGCGGTGCCGGGCGGGATTGGATGCCGTTCCGCGACCGGGCAAAGCGCGCCGAAATTGCCGCGTGGACGGGTGCGCAGCCCTATTGCACCGAAGGCCTTGCGTCGGTCTCGCCGCCCCGGTCGCCGCGCAGCTAGGCAGGCTAGGCGACCCCCAGCATCCGCTCGATCATTTCGTGCAGGTCACGGCTGAGCGTCGGGGTTGACAGGATGCGTTCGAGTTCCGCCTTGGCCAACAGTTGGCGCGCCGGATCGTAGCGGCGCCACGTCTCGAATGCGGTGGAGACGCGGGCGGCGGTTTGCGGGTTGAGCGGGTCCAGCCGCAAGAGCCAATCGGCCACCAGACGGTAGGCTGCGCCGGACAGATGGTGAAATCCGGCGTGGTTGGCGGAAAGTGCGCCGATCGCCGAGCGGAAGCGGTTGGGGTTCTTCCAGTCAAAGCCGGGGCTGTCGGTCAGCCGGGCGGTGACGCGGGCGGCCTCGGCCGGGGCGGCATGAGCGATTTGCAGCGAGAACCATTTGTCCATCACGTTGGGGTCGTGCGACCAGCGCGCCTGGAACTGGTCAAGCTGTGCCCTGCCCTTTCCGACGTCGAGACAGGCCGACAGCGCGCCGATCTCTTCGGTCATGTTGTTGGCCTTGGCATAGGCCGCCTCGGCCGCCGCCCCGCCATCGAGGCGCGACAGCAGGCCAAGAGCGGCCACCCGCAAGGCGCGGCGACCGGCAGCCGTGGCATCCGGGGTAAAGGGGCCAGCGTCGGCCAGATCGTCGATCAGGCGGGGCAACCGTGGGCCAAGCCGGGCGGCAAGCGCGTCGCCCATCGTGCGGCGCGCGGCGTGGATGCGGTCAGGGTCCGGGACAACGCCTGCGCTGTGGAGGGTCTGGGCCATGTCGTCTTCGCCGGGCAGTCGCAGGGCCAAGGCGCGGTAGGCGGGGTCGAGGGTTTCGTCCAGCACCAGATGCGCCAATGCATCGAGCCAGTCGGTCGCAGGTTCGGCGCCCTCGGTTACCATCCGGCGCAACACATCCTTGGCCAGTGCGCGGCCCGCTTCCCAGCGGTTGAAAGGGTCGGTGTCGTGGGCCAGCAGGAAAGCGCGTTCGGAAGGGGGTGTGTCACGGTCAAGCACCACCGCCGCCGAAAAGCCGCGCAAGATCGAGGGTATCGGACGGGCAGCCAGCCCCTCGAAGCGGAAGCTTTGGCGGGCTTTGGTCATTTCCAGCACGGTGGTCGGCACCACCTCGTCGCCGTTGGGGTTGAGCAGGCCGACGGCGATGGGCAGCACCTTGGGGTGCTTTTCCGGCTGGCCGGGCGTGGCGGGGTTTTCCTGTTCGAAGGTCAGGGTATAGACGCCATCGGCGTAGTGGTCGGTGACGTTCAGGCGGGGAGTTCCGGCCTCGGTGTACCAATACTTGAACTGGGAAAGGTCGCGGCCGGTGGCATCCTCGAACACCTTCAGCCAGTCTTCGATGGTGGCGGCGTCGCCGTCGTGGCGGTCGAAGTAGAGGTCAAGCGCGCGGGCGTAGGCGTCATCGCCCACAAGGCGCTTCAACATGCCGATGACCTCGGCGCCCTTTTCGTAGACCGTGGCGGTGTAGAAGTTGTTGATCTCGACGAAACTGTCGGGCCGAACCGGGTGGGCCAATGGCCCTGCATCCTCGCGGAACTGGCGGGCGCGCAGGGTCATCACATCTTCGATCCGCCGGACCGCGGCGGAGCGCATGTCGCCGGAAAACTGCTGGTCGCGGAAAACGGTGAGGCCTTCCTTGAGGCAAAGCTGGAACCAGTCGCGGCAGGTGATGCGGTTGCCGGTCCAGTTGTGGAAATACTCGTGCGCGATGATCGCCTCGATCCGGGCGAAATCTTCGTCGGTCGCGGTTTCGGGGCTGGCGAGGACGTAGCGCGAGTTGAAGATGTTCAACCCCTTGTTTTCCATCGCGCCCATGTTGAAATCGTCGACCGCGACGATGTTGAACACGTTCAGATCGTATTCGCGGCCATACACCTCTTCGTCCCAGCGCATCGAGCGGATCAGGCTGTCCATCGCATAGGCGCAGCGGTCTTCGTCGCCGCGCCGCACCCAGATGTTCAGCACGACCTCGCGGCCGGACCGGGTGGTGTATTTCGCGGAGTGCGAGACCAGATCGCCCGCCACCAGCGCGAAAAGGTAGGACGGTTTCGGCCACGGGTCGCTCCATACCGCCGAGGCCTTGCCGCGCCGGACCGGGTTGCCGTTCGACAGCAGGATCGGCAGCTTGCTTTCGATGCGCACCTTGAAGCGCGACATCACGTCGGGGCGGTCTGGGTAGAAGGTGATGCGGCGAAAGCCTTCCGCCTCGCACTGGGTGCAATACATGCCGCGCGACATGTAGAGCCCGGTCAGGGCGGTGTTCGCCTCGGGGGCGATTTCCACGACGGTTTCAAGGATGAAGGGGCGCTTTGGCAACAGCCGCGCCGGGACGGTCAGGCTGGTCGGGTCCAGTTTCGGGGCGACCTCGGCGCCGTCGATGGTGCACGACAACAGCCGCAACCCCTCGCCGTCCAGTTTCAGCGCGTGGCGTCCCGGTCTGGCCGGGTTGGGCGCAAGCGCGAGGCGGGCCTTCACCTTGGTGGCAGAGGGCGACAGGGTGAAGGTCAGATCAACCTTTTCGACCAGATGGGTGAAGGGCTTGTAATCCGCAAGGTGAATGGTTTGCGGGGTGGAATGTGTCATGTCTGCCTGCCGGTCGGGAACATTGCGCGTCGGAGCAGGTTAGCGGTGCAGCGGCGCCACGACAACGGCTGACCCGATTTCCCTTTCAATGACGCAAGGATGGCACGATGTCGGCACCACACACCAATCTGCAAAAGCAACGTCGGCGCCATATCGGCCCGCTGATCGGGATGATCGTGGTGGTCATCTTCGCCTTGGCGATGTTGGTCTGGCTGTTGATGCGCACCGCCGATCAGGGCACCCCGCCCGAGACCAACGCGGCCCGGATCGACGGGCGGACGGGCGAGGCCACCGACCAAGCGCCGGCCGATCCGACCGAGCCGCAAGAAAGCCTTGAGACAACGACCCCGCCCCCGACGCCGACGACAACGCCGTCCACCTTGACCCCCTGAGTGGCGATTTGCGATTGAGCCCGCCAGCGGATTTGATATGGATGTTCCATGTCTGTTCTAGTCTGGTTCAAGCGCGACCTGCGCGTCTGCGATCACCCCGCGCTGTGCCATGCGGCGGAGCGCGGCCCGGTTCTGCCCGTGTATATTGTCGAACCGGAGCTGTGGGCGCAGCCCGACAGTTCTGCGAGGCAATGGGCGTTTCTTGCCGAATCACTGGAGGGTCTGCGGGCGGATCTGGCGCAGTTGGGCGCGCCGCTGGCGGTGCGGACGGGGGATGCGGTTTCGGTCCTGAGCCGGCTTTGCCAGCGGCATTCGATCACCGATCTTGTCAGCCATGAAGAAACCGGCACCTTGTGGACCTACGCCCGCGACCGCCGGGTTGGTGCCTGGGCGCGGAGTGCCTCGGTGCGATGGACCGAACTTCCGCAATCGGGCGTGGTGCGCCGCCTTGCCAGCCGGGATGGCTGGGCGCGGTCGCGCGATGCGTTCGTGGCGCTGCCAAGGCTGCCCGCCCCGTCCTTTGCGGCAGTTGCGGGTGTGGAACCGGGGCCCATCCCGTCGGCGCGGGCGCTGAAGCTGGCGGATGACAGATGCCTGCATCGCCAGATCGGCGGGCGGGCGCAGGCCGAGCGGTTGCTGGACGGCTTTCTATCCGCGCGGGGGGAGCCATACCGCACGGCGATGTCGTCGCCGCTGACCGCCGAGCGGGCCTGTTCGCGGCTGTCGCCGCATCTGGCGTTCGGGACGGTCAGCCTGCGGGAGGCGGCGCAAATCACCCGCGCGCGGCAAGCCGAACGTCCCGGCGGGCGCTGGGGTGGGGCATTGACCAGCTTTCAATCACGGTTGGCGTGGCGCGATCATTTCATCCAGAAGCTGGAGGACCAACCGTCGATCGAGATCCGCGCGCTGCATCCCGGCGCCGAAGCGGTGCGACCGCGGCTGAGTGATGCGGCGCGATTGCAGGCCTGGGCTGCGGGCGAAACCGGCCTGCCGTTTCTGGATGCCTGCATGCGGTATCTTGCGGCGACGGGGTGGCTGAATTTCCGGATGCGCGCGATGGTCACGTCGTTCGCGTCGTATCACCTGTGGCTTGACTGGCGGCAAAGCGGCGCGCATCTGGCGCGGATGTTCACCGATTACGAACCGGGGATTCACTGGCCGCAGGTGCAGATGCAGTCTGGCACCACCGGTATCAACACGCCGCGCATCTACAATCCGATAAAGCAGGGGCTGGATCAGGACCCGGCAGGGATGTTCACGCGGCGCTGGGTGCCGGAACTGGCCGCCGTGCCGGATGCGTTCCTGCACGAGCCGTGGACATGGCCCGAGGCGCGGCGATTGCTGGGGCATCGGTATCCCGAGCCGATGATTGACGTGGCATCAGCGGCGCGGGCGGCGCGCGATGCGATCTGGGCGGCGCGGCGTGGCCCCGGTTTCGCGGCCGAGGCGGCGCGGATCGTCACGCGCCACGCAAGCCGGGCCGATGCACGGTTTGTCAACGACCGCACAGCGCCGAGGAAGCCGCCTTCCGCGCAATTGAGCCTGGATCTGTAATGCCACGCGGGGTGAGGAAATCGGACCTTCCGACCAAGACCTGCGCCACCTGCGGCAAGCCGTTCACCTGGCGCAAGAAATGGGAAAAGGTGTGGGAAGAGGTCAAGTATTGCTCGGATCGTTGCCGGGGCGCGAAACCGCCCCGGCGCTGATCGGTCGGGCCGCGCCTCAGTCGGCGCCGATAAACCGGGCGAGTTTGCCAAGGGTTTGCAGGCCAAGTTCCACCGCGCCAAAGCCCTTGGCGTTCTCGTATTCTTCCGCGGTGATGAAGGTCATCGACAGGGTGACCTTGGTCGCATCGCCCAGATCTTCGAAATCGGCCCAGGCGTCGGCGTGTTTGGGGCCGTTTTCGCCCCAGTGCAGGGTATAGTCGATGCGGCGCTGCGGATCGACCACAGTGTAGCGGTGGTGGTTGGGGTAGACCGTGCCATCCGGCCCGATCATGTCGAACACCCATTCGCCCCCGGCCCGCAGATCAATGCGCGAGGTGCGGCAGGAATAGCCGTCCGGCCCCCACCACTGCGGCAGGGTTTCGGGGTTCATCCAAGCGCCCCAGACCAGTGAAACCGGGGCCTTGATCACCCGTTCCAGAACCATCGTGCGATCAGCGGTCATGTCATCAATCCTTGCGCATAGGCTTCAAGCTGCGTGGCGACCGTGCCCCAGCCGTCGAAAAACCCCATGTCCTTGTGGGCCTTGGCGGTGTCGGCGCTGCGGTGCCGGACGATGGCGGTGTAGCGGGTGCGGCCGCCTCCGATATCCTCGAAGGTCAGGATCGCGGTCATGAAGGGTTCGGCGGCGGGCTTCCAGCCGGCGGAGTAGGCGTCCGTGAACACCAGCTTTTCGTTCGGGATCACCTCGAGATAGACGCCCTTGTTTTCCATCACGTTGCCTTCGACATCGAAGGTCGTGTTGCAGGCACCGCCGGGGCGCACGTCAAGTTCGCAGGCCGTCACCTTGTGCGGTTTTGGCACGAACCAGTGCACCAGATGTTCAGGCATGGTCCAGCAGGTGTAGATCAGATCGCGCGGGGCATCGAGTTCGCGGGTGAGCACAAGGTCGAGTTCGGGGTCGAGTTCGGGGTCGAGATCGGTGATTGCGGTCATTTCCGCGCCTCCATCAATTTCATCACATAGTCATCCAGCCGGTCGAGACGCGCCTCCCAGATCGCGCGCTGGTCATCCATCCAGGTTCGCATCGGGTCCAACGCCTTTGGCACGAAGGCGCAGGACCGGATGCGCCCGCCTTTGGTCGTGGTGATCAGACCCGCCTCTTCCAGCACAGAGAGGTGGCGCATGATCGTCGGCAGGCGCAGCCCGGTCGGGGCGGCAAGATCGCTGACCGTGGCCGGCCCTTCGGCCAGTTGCGCAAGCATGGCGCGGCGTGTGGCGTCCGACAGCGCGTGAAACAGGAGGGAGAGGTCTGGGTCATGCTTAGCCATGTCGCTAAGTATCATGCGGGGCGAGTCGTCGCAAGTAAAACTTAGTGATTTCGCTAAGTGTGAATTTCAAGCGTTCGCACCAACTGATTCAGGGGCAAACCGCGTAATCCTGCGCAGGCGCTGCTTGCACCTGATCCTCGCGCGGCCTAACTGGTATGCCATTGCATACGAAGGGGCGGATGATGGCACGCGTGATCAGATCCGGTCTGGCAGTCGACGAACGTCTGGCCAGCTTTGTCGAAACCGACGCCCTGCCCGGCACGGGCGTCCAGCCTGATGCGTTCTGGTCGCGCCTTGCTGGGGCACAAGCAACGATCGGCGCGCGTATCCGCGATGCGCTGGCCAAGCGCGAAAGGTTGCAGGCCGCGATCGACGACTGGCACCGTGCCCGACAGGGCCAGCGGCATGATGCCGAAGCATACCGCGCCTATCTGGCCGAAATCGGCTACCTTGTGCCCGAAGGCCCGGATTTCGAGATCGAAACCTACCGGGACGGACCCCGAGATCGCCACCATTTCGGGCCCGCAACTGGTGGTGCCGGTGATGAACGCGCGCTATGCGCTGAACGCGGCCAATGCGCGCTGGGGCAGTCTGTATGACGCGCTTTACGGCACCGATGCGATGGGCGACCTGCCGGTTGGCGCAGGCTATGACCCGGTGCGCGGCGCACGGGTGATCGCCTGGGGGCGGGCTTTTCTGGATGATGTGACCCCGCTTGCGGAGGGCTCGCATGCCGATGCGCCGCGCTACACGGTGGTGGAGGGCGCGCTGCACCCGGCACTGAAAGACCCCGCGCAATTCGCAGGCTACCGTGGCCCGGCCGAGGCGCCGAACGCGATACTTTTGTGCAACCACGGTTTGCACATCGTGCTGCGCATGGACCCCGGCCACCGCATCGGCGCGCAGGACCGCGCGGGGGTGGCCGACATCCGGCTTGAAGCCGCGCTGTCGGCGATCATGGACCTTGAAGACAGCATCGCCGCCGTCGACGCCGAGGACAAGGTGGCGGCCTACGGCAACTGGCTGGGCCTGATGCGCGGCGATCTGGAGGAGGTGCTGGAAAAGGACGGTCGCACCATCACCCGGCGGCTTGCGCCCGATTTCGAGTTTACCGCGCCCGACGGATCGGCCCACAGCCTGAAGGGCCGTGCGCTGATGCTGGTGCGCAACGTGGGCCATCTGATGACCACCCCCGCCGTGCTGGACGGCAGCGGGGCCGAGATTTCCGAAGGTGTGCTTGATGCGTTCGTGACCACGCTTTGTGCGATGCACGACCTGCAAAAGACCGATGGCCCGCGCAATTCGCTGCACGGATCGGTCTATGTGGTAAAGCCCAAGATGCACGGGCCGGACGAGGTGGCGATCTCGGATGATCTGTTCTCGCTGGTCGAAGACAGCCTCGCCCTGCCCCGCAACACCGTGAAGCTGGGCATCATGGACGAGGAGCGGCGCACCAGCGCCAATCTGAAGGAATGCATCCGGGCCGCGACATCGCGGGTGGCCTTCATCAACACCGGGTTCCTTGACCGCACCGGGGACGAGATTCACACCTCGATGGAAGCCGGGCCGATGGTGCCGAAGGGCGAGATGAAGGGTCAGGCCTGGATCAAGGCCTATGAGGACCGCAACGTCGATATCGGCCTTGCCTGCGGGTTGCGCGGCCGGGCGCAGATCGGCAAGGGGATGTGGGCGATCCCCGACCAGATGGCCGCGATGCTGGCGCAGAAGATCGCGCATCCGCAGGCCGGGGCCAGTTGCGCCTGGGTGCCCTCGCCCACCGCGGCCACGCTGCATGCCACGCACTATCACCGGGTGGACGTGAAAGCGCGGCAAGAGGCGCTGGCGCGGGGCGGTGCGCGGGCGACGCTGGAGCAGCTTTTGACCGTTCCGGTCGCCAGCGGCACCAATTGGCCCGCCGATGCCGTGCAGCGCGAGGTGGAAAACAACGCGCAAGGCATCCTTGGCTATGTGGTGCGCTGGGTCGGTCAGGGCATCGGCTGTTCCAAGGTGCCGGACATCCATGATGTCGGGCTGATGGAAGACCGCGCGACCTGCCGGATTTCGGCGCAGGCGCTGGCCAACTGGTTGCATCACGGGGTGATCACCGAGGCGCAGACGATTGCCGCGCTGCGCAAGATGGCGGCAGTGGTTGATCAGCAAAATGCCGGCGATCCGGCCTATCGTCCTATGGCGCCGCGCTTTGACAGCCCGGCATTCCATGCGGCCTGCGATCTGGTGTTCAAGGGACGGACGCAGCCTTCGGGCTATACCGAGCCGGTGCTGCACGCCTACCGCCAGCAGCAGAAGGCGGCGGGTTGATCAAGGTAGTTGATCATGGGCGGTTGGCGCGCATCCCGGCCGCCCGATCAGGCCGCAGGTGCGCCCAGTGCAGCAGGCCTGCCGGCACACCGATGGATACGGCAAAGACGAGGGCCCAAGCGAACGTCAATCAGTCGTAGCGGCCCTGTGCCAGTCCGGCGATCACGACAATGCCTGCGACGCAAGACGCCCACAGCGTCACCAAGCGTGACCAGCAGGACGCGCACTTGTGGAAACATGATCCGCCTCGTCGGGTTTGACGGTCCACCGAAGGGTGGGGTCGATGTTCCCTGCCTAGGCGATATCCAGCGCTATCGCGTGAACCCGGGCGTTGAGGTCGCCCAGAGCCTGATGCACGGCCCGGTGGCGGGCCACCCGGTTCATCGGTGCAAAGGCGGCCGCGCGGATCAGGATCTTGAAATGGCTTTCGCCCGAGCCGTCGTCGCCGGAATGGCCCGAATGGCGATGGCTTTCGTTCACCACCTCCAGCCGTTCGGGGGCAAACGCCGCCGACAGCCGTGCCTCGATTTCGTCCTTCACAGCCATTTCAGCCTCACCCCCTTCTATCCGCCGTCAAAAGCCCTAAACTCACGGCCCCGAGTCGGAAAGGCCCTTGAATGACGAACCGCCCACCGTTTGAATTCGACATCCGCGTTTCAGCGGACAAGAAGCGCAAGAAAACCGTGCGGCGGGGGATGTCGGGGGCATTCGAGACGTCGAACAAAGCCTGCGATTACCCCGAGTGCAAGGAAGCCGGTGCTTACCGCGCGCCGAAATCGCCGGACCTGCTGGATGAGTTCTTCTGGTTCTGCAAGGATCACATCCGCGAGTACAATCTGAAGTGGAACTTTTTTCAGGGCACCACAGACGAGGAGTTTCAGAAATTCCTCGACAAAGACCGGGTGTGGGAGCGCGAGACCAAGCCGTTCTCGCGGATCGGCGATGGCAATGCCTGGGCGCGGCTTGGGGTGAACGATCCGATGTCGCTGTTGGGCGAAAAGGCCACGCAGAACCCCGGCAAGGCGGCGCTCACGTCAAATGCGACGCGCAAGCTGCCGCCGACGGAACGGAAGGCGATCGAGATCCTGGATGCCCGCGACACCTGGACCAAAACGGAAATCCGCAAGCAATACAAATCGCTGGTCAAGGATCTGCACCCCGACATGAACGGCGGCGACCGGTCGGATGAGGAGCGCCTGCAAGAGGTGGTCTGGGCGTGGGATCAGTTGAAAGACAGCCGGTTCTTCCGGGACTAGGTGGGGGGCGGTCTGACACCGCGCCCCTCGTTGCGATTGCGGCCCTCAGGCTGCCCGGAACACCATCGCATCGCCGTTCATGCAATAGCGCTTGCCGGTTGGCTGCGGGCCATCGTCGAACACATGACCAAGATGCCCGCCACAGCGGCGGCAATGCACCTCGGTGCGGCTGCCGAAAAGGCCGGGGTCCTCTCTGGTGCCCACCGCGTTCGGCAAGGGTTCGAAGAACGATGGCCAGCCAGTGCCGCTGTCATACTTGGCCTCAGACGCATAAAGCGGCAAATCGCAGCCGGCGCAATAATACACGCCCGTGCGTTTTTCGCCGTCGAGCGGGCTGGAACCAGCCGGTTCGGTGTTTTCTTCGCGCAGCACGGCGAACTGCTCTTCGGTCAGCCGCGCGCGCCATTCGGCCTCGGTCAATGTGACCTCGAACTCTTCGGCCCGCACCATTGGGGCGGCGAAGATCGCGGCCGTCGTCATCATCATGAAGTGTCTGCGTTTCATCGTGCCCATCCTTTGCCACGCCCAACCTAACGCCCGAAGCTACGCGCGCCCCAAGCGGTAAGTTTCAACTTCACTGAAATGCGACGCGGCGTGATCGTTGCCTTCCCCTTGAACCCCCCTGCGATATGTTCCAAACAACGGATACCGCGCGCCGGGCGCGGAGGCTCTTGGGATTGGACGACGCATGCTGGATCAGGCCCTGAAACCGACCGAAGAAATCTCGGTCCGCGATGTCTTTGGCATCGACACCGACATGCGCATCAAGGGCTTTGCCGAGCGCACCGACCGGGTGCCGGACATCGACCCGACCTACAAGTTCGACCCCGACACGACGCTGGCGATTCTGGCGGGATTTGCCTACAACCGCCGCGTCATGATCCAAGGGTATCACGGCACGGGCAAATCGACGCACATCGAACAGGTCGGCGCGCGGCTGAACTGGCCCACCGTGCGGGTCAACCTGGACAGCCACATCAGCCGGATCGACCTGATCGGCAAGGATGCGATCAAGCTGCGCGATGGCAAGCAGGTGACCGAGTTCCACGAGGGCATCCTGCCTTGGGCGCTGCGCAACCCGGTGGCCATCGTATTCGACGAATATGACGCAGGCCGCGCGGATGTGATGTTCGTGATCCAGCGTGTGCTGGAGCATGACGGCAAGCTGACGCTGCTGGACCAGAACGAGATCATCACACCCAACCCGTATTTCCGCCTGTTCGCCACGTCGAACACGGTGGGTCTTGGCGATACGACGGGACTTTACCACGGCACCCAGCAGATCAACCAGGCGCAGATGGACCGTTGGTCTTTGGTCGCCACGCTGAACTATCTGAGCCATGACGCCGAGGCCGCGATCGTGCTGGCGAAGTCGCCGCACTACAACACCGAGAAGGGCCGCAAGACCATTGGCCAGATGGTGACCGTGGCCGACCTGACGCGGACCGCTTTCATGAATGGTGATCTGTCGACCGTGATGAGCCCGCGCACCGTGCTGAACTGGGCGCAGAACGCCGAGATCTTCCGCAACGTGGGCTATGCGTTCCGGCTGACCTTCCTGAACAAATGCGACGAGCTGGAGCGGCAGACGGTGGCCGAGTTCTATCAGCGGTGTTTCGCGGAAGAACTGCCGGAAAGTGCCGCCAGCATGGCGATGCGCTGATCGACACCGCCCGCAAGACGACAAAGGGTGCGCTTCGGCGCACCTTTTTTCATTGCGGGCAGGCCGCCTGACAGAAGTTTTCATTTCGCCCTATTTACGTGCAATTTACTATGGCCTTATTGTTCATATCATGGGCGCTTTGAAAATTCTTTGCGAAACCATCCCGGTCTGCCTTGCCATTCAGGCACTGGCACCAACGGCTTCGGGCCAAACGGACCCAGCTTTTGATCTGCGGACTTTCACGGTCTGCGCGGGCCGGCTTTCTGCCTTGATGGAACATCAATGGCTGGTTGACGGCCCGGCGTCAGAGGCCACGGCCCGCTCACGCGAGGCGATGCTGGCGCTGGTCGATGCGGTGGCGCCCAAGGGTGATGCCGCGCGGGTGATAGGCTGGCGGATCGAGGCGAAGGTGGCACATGCGGCGCTTTTGACGCGCGCCACCTTTGGCCGGGACAGGCTTGCAAAACAGCGTGCGGACGATCTGATCCGGCACTGTCTTGCGTTGATCGGGCAGTCCTGAGGCATGAAAAAGGGGCGGTTGCCCGCCCCTTTTCCCCAAAACAGGCTGATGGATCAGGCCTTTGCGGCCATCGTCGCCTTGGCCCACCAGATCACGTCATCCAGCATGGCCGAAGCCGACGGGGCGATCGAACCTTCGATGTCGGCAAGGTTGCCCGAGCCGCCAAAGCCGGGGTGGACCTTGAAGAAGTCGCCGCCACCGATGCGGACATTGTTGCGGGTGGGGACCATCTGAAGCTCCACGCCGATGTTTTGCAGGTGGCCAAGTGCGTTGGCACCGCCCATCGAACCGTAGGCAACTGCGCCGAACGGCTTTTTCGCCCACTCGACATACGCCTGGTCCAGCGCGTTCTTCAGCACGCCGGTGATCGAGCGGTTGTATTCGGCAACCACGAAGATGTAGCCGTCAAAACCACCGATCTTCTTCTGCCATGCGACGGCGGCTGCGTCTTGCGACGGCGCCCAGGCGTTCGACGCGACTTCGGCGAAGAACGGCAGCGGGTGGTCGCGCAGGTCGACAACCTCGACGGTCAGGTCGTTGCGGGCCTCGGCCTGAGCCTTGATCCATGCGGTCGGGATGTCGGCAAAGCGCGTGGCGCGGGTGGAGCTGACGATGATGGCGATATGCGGCTTTTTGCTCATGGCAGTGGGTCCCTTGGGGTTATGTGCAATTCTGTCCGCTTAATGTGGGTGGAACCGTGTCTGTGCCAATCCCGCACCCCCGCGCCGATCCTGTGCATTGCCGCACTCACTCTTGCCCCCGCCCGGCCGCAGTGATTTATCTGTGGCATGAACAAGCCCAGCGACAACCCCGCCGATCCGTTCAAGAAGGCCCTGGCCGAGGCCACCCGCACGATGGCGGATGACCCGGACATGACCGTCACCTATTCGGTCGATCCGGCCGGCATGAACAAGGAAGGCGTCCGCCTGCCGCAGGTCTCGCGCCGGATGACGCGCGACGAGGTGCTGCTGGCCCGCGGCACCGCCGATGCCTTTGCCTTGCGCCGCAAGTATCACGACGAGGGCGTGTCGAACCGCTATGCGCCGACCGGGCAGTTGGCCCGCGAGATTTACGACGCGATGGAGACGGCCCGCTGCGAGGCGGTGGGGGCGCGCGACATGCCCGGCACGGCCGGCAACATCGACGCAAAGATTGCGAATGAAGCCGACCGCAAGGGCTATGGCCAGATCACCAATTCCGCCGATGCGCCGCTGCCGGTGGCGGCGGGCTATCTGGTGCGGCATCTGGCCACCGGCCGCGACATGCCGAAGGGCGCGGCCAATGTGATGGACCTGTGGCGCGGGTTCATCGAGGACCACGCCGCGGGCACTTTGCAGAACATCGACCATGCGCTGGCCGATCAGGCCGCTTTTGCACGGCTGACGCGCAAGGTGATCTCGGATCTTGGGTATGGCGACCAGTTGGGCGACGACCCCGACACGCCCGAAGACGAGGCGGGCGACGAGGCCGAGGACGATCAGGACGCGCCCGATTCCGCCGGTGATGAGGAGCAGGACAGCGACGACAGCGAAGCCTCGCCCGAGCGCAGCCAGGACGAACAGCAAGATCAAAGCCAGGCGCAAGTCTCGATGGAAGACAGCGCCGACATGGAGCAGGGCGACGAGGCGGAAATGCCCGAGGGTGAGGCGCCGCTGGAGCCGCCGCCGCCTGCCCCCTATTCCGACGCCGATCCGAATTACACCGTCTATACCACCGATTTCGATGAGGAAATCCGCGCCGAAGAACTTGCCGAACCGGCCGAACTGGAACGCCTGCGCGCCTATCTGGACCAGCAGCTTGAGCCCCTGAAAGGCGCGGTCAGCCGCCTTGCCAACAAGCTGCAGCGCCGCTTGCAGGCGCAGCAGAACCGGTCGTGGCTGTTCGACCTTGAGGAAGGCACGCTGGATGCGGGCCGTCTGGCGCGGGTGGTGGCGAACCCGACGACGCCCTTGTCGTTCAAGCAGGAAAAGGACACCGAGTTCCGCGATACTTGCGTGACGCTGCTGCTGGACAACTCCGGTTCCATGCGGGGGCGGCCGATTTCCATCGCGGCGATCTGTGCCGATGTGCTGGCGCGGACGCTGGAGCGCTGTTCGGTCAAGGTCGAGATCCTTGGCTTCACCACGCGCGCCTGGAAGGGCGGGCAAAGCCGCGAACGCTGGCTGGCACAGGGCCGCCCGCTTGGGCCGGGGCGCCTGAACGATCTGCGCCACATCATCTACAAATCCGCCGATGCGCCGTGGCGGCGGGTCAGGCCGAACCTTGGTCTGATGATGAAAGAGGGGCTGTTGAAGGAAAACATTGACGGCGAGGCGCTGGAATGGGCGCACCGCCGGATGCTGGCCCGCCCCGAGGCGCGGCGCATCCTGATGGTGATTTCCGATGGTGCGCCCGTGGACGATTCGACCCTGTCGGTCAACCCCGCGAACTATCTGGAAAAGCATCTGCGCGATGTGATCGCAATGGTCGAACGCCGCCGCGCGGTGGAGCTGATCGCTATCGGGATCGGCCATGACGTGACGCGCTATTACAACCGCGCCGTCACGATCACCGATGTGGAACAGCTTGCGGGTGCCATGACCGAACAATTGGCGTCGCTGTTCGAGGTGGACCCGAAAAAGCGCGCCCGGTCGCTGGGCATGAGGCGGGCGGGGTAAGGGGGGCCGTCTGCCCCCCTCGCCGTGCCGGCTCACCCCCCGAGGATACTTTCAGACAGATGAACGGGTGACGCATGTTCCAGAGTTTCGAGACCACCGCCGCCCCGGAGCAAGGCCCACCCCGTCTGGCGCGCCTGCGGTCGGCGCTGGCCGAGGCGGGGCTTGAGGGGTTCATCATCCCGCGCGCCGACGCGCATCAGGGCGAATACGTCGCAGCGCGGGACGAGCGGTTGCAATGGCTGACCGGGTTTACCGGATCGGCCGGGTTCTGCATCGTACTTCCGCACGATGCGGGCGTATTCATCGACGGGCGCTACCGCACGCAGGTGAAGGCGCAGGTCGATCTGGCGGCCTTCACCCCGGTTCCCTGGCCCGAAACCAAGCCCGGGGACTGGATCAAGGCGCGTGTTTCCGCCGGGACGATCGGATACGATCCGTGGCTGCACACAAAAGACGAGATCGACCGACTTCATGCAGCACTTGAAGATACCGGTGTAAGCCTTTGTTCTTCTGGTAATATCGTTGACAGAATTTGGCCAGATCAGCCGGCTCCGCCGCAGGGCCGCGCCTTTCCCCATCCCGATCAGCTTGCGGGTGACAGCAGTGCCGAAAAGCGCAGCGGTCTGGCCGGGGCGTTGCGGACAGCCGGCCAGACCGCGGCGGTCATCTCCCTGCCCGACAGCCTGTGCTGGCTGTTGAACATTCGCGGGTCGGATGTGCCGCGCAACCCGGTGCTGCACGGGTTTGCCATCCTGCACGACAGTGGCCGCGTCACCCTGTTTGCCGACCCGGCGAAGTTTGATGACGTCGTCCGCGCCCACCTTGGCCCGGACGTGGGGCTGTTGCCTCCCGATGCCTTTGTCCCTGCCCTGCGCACGCTTGACGGCCCGGTGCGGGTGGACCGGTCCACCGCCCCGATCGCCGTATCACGCGAACTGGAGGCGGCGGGGGTTGCGATTGCTTGGGGGGATGATCCCTGCCGTCTGCCGAAAGCCTGCAAGACCGCCGCCGAGATCGCCGCCACGCGCGAGGCGCATCTGCGCGACGGGGCGGCGATGGCGGAGTTTCTGTGCTGGCTGGATGCGCAAGCGCCGACCGGCACGCTGACCGAGATCGACGTGGTGCAGGCGCTGGAAGGCTTTCGCCGCGCGACGAACGCGCTGCATGACATCAGCTTTGACACGATCAGCGGTGCCGGGCCGAACGGAGCGATCATCCACTACCGGGTGACGACGGAAACCAACCGGACGATTGAGCCGAACAGCCTGCTTCTGGTCGATTCGGGCGGGCAGTATGTCGATGGCACCACCGACATCACCCGCACCATCGCGATCGGCGATCCGGGGGACGAGGCCCGCGAGTGCTATACCCGTGTGCTGCAAGGCACCATTGCGATCAGCCGCCTGCGCTTTCCCAAAGGGCTAGCCGGGCGCGATCTGGACGCCATCGCCCGCTATCCCCTGTGGCTTGCGGGGCAGGATTACGACCACGGCACCGGCCACGGCGTCGGCGCGTTCCTGTCGGTGCATGAGGGGCCGCAGCGCCTGAGCCGACTGTCGGACGTGCCGCTGGAGCCGGGAATGATCCTGTCGAACGAGCCGGGGTATTACCGCGAGGGCGCGTTCGGCATCCGGTTGGAAAACCTGATCGTGGTGGAGACGGCGGCCCCGCTTGGCGACAACCGGGCGCAGTTGTCGTTCGAGACGCTGACCTTTGCGCCGTTCGACCGGCGGCTTATCTTGGCCGAGATGCTGGCACCGGGCGAGCGGGCCTGGCTGAACGCCTATCACGCCGCGGTCTTGCAAAAGCTTGCCCCGCGGCTTTCGCCCCCTACACTTGCTTGGCTGACGGCAGTCTGCGCCGCTTTGTGAGGTTTTCATGGCCGCCCATATAAAGATCATACCTGCCTCCGATTCTGTCACCGTCACTGCAGGCGGAACGACGCTTGGGTCCACGGACCGCGCGCTGGAACTGAAGGAGGGCAGCTATCCGCCAGTGCTGTACATTCCGCGCGCCGATATCGACATGTCGAAGCTGGAAAAGACGGCGCGCAGCACGACCTGCCCCTGGAAGGGGGCGGCGAGCTATTATTCGGTCCGCACCGATGCGGGGGTGCTGGAAAATGCGGTCTGGTCCTATGAAGCGCCGATTGATGAGATGGCGGCGATTGCCGGCCACCTTGCGTTTTATTCCGACAAGGTCACGCTGACGCGGCGCTAGCCACCGAACGGATGCGTTCGACCATCGCGCGGACGCCGTTCGACCGCTGGCTCGACAGGTGTTCGTTCAGACCCAGACGGCCAAGTTCGGCCACCGCGTCGACCTTGGCCACGTCCCCGACTGGCACGCCGGAATACAGCGCGTGCAGCACGGCGATCAGGCCGCGCACGATCATCGCGTCGCTTTCGCCCTGAAAATCAAAGCGCCCGCCTTCGATGACAGGTCGCAGCCAGACCTGGCTGGCGCAGCCCTGCACCTTCAGCGCCGGCACCTTGAAGCTGTCGTCCAGGGGCGGCATCGCCTTGCCAAGGTCGATCACATGGCGGTAGCGGTCTTCCCAGTCGTCCAGAAACTCGAAGGTTTCGGCGATGTCCTCGAATGCCTCGGTTGCCATGGCCCGTCTCCGCTGTGTTCCGGCTGAGGTATGTCGCCGGCTTGCAAAGGTCCAGCCCGCAACACGCGCTTTTCAAACGCAGCGGCGTAGGCTACCCAAGGGCAGTCACTTCAGGATGTTCCGACATGCCAGCCCGCCAGATCATCGCCTTGTTCCTTTGCGTCACGCTTGTCGGCTGTGGCGGGTTCAGGGACAGCAGGCTCAACCCGATGAACTGGTTCGGTCGGTCCGAGCCGCGCGAAACCATCGTGTTGCCGGAAACGGCCGCCGATACCCGGCCCTTGGTCGCCGAGGTTGTCAGCATGACCGTTGAGCCGATGGCGGGCGGCGCGATCGTGCGGGCCACCGGGCGCACGCCGACGCAAGGCTGGTGGCAGGCCGAGTTGGTGGCGATGCCGCTGACCGAAAACGGGTCGCTGGTCTACGAGTTCCGCTTGTTGCCGCCGATCACCCAGACCGACGTGAACACGCCGCAATCGCGCGAAGTCACCGTGGCTCAGTATATTTCCGACATCCGGCTGGAGCCGGTGCGCGAGATCGTGGTGCAGGGGGCCAGCAACGCGCGGGCCGCGCGGCGCTAAAGCCGGACGATCCGCACTTCGTTGCCCTTGGCCGACAGCGCGATTTCACCGCGACACAGGCGCAGCGCATCCTCGCCAAAGGCTTCGTGCCGCCATCCGGCCAGCGCCGCCAGATCGCGTTCCCCCGACGCAATCGCGTCAAGCTCCGCGCTCGATGCAATCAGCCTGGGGGCTACGCCCAGGCTTTCCGACTTTGCCTTCAGCAGCACGCGCAACAGGTCTGCCAGTGCCGGATTGACCTGGATCTGTTCGCGCGACGCATCGACGCGCGGCATGTCCTCGGGGCGCATCTCCATGCCGGCTTTCACCGCCTGAATGATGCCATCCGCGATTTCGGCCTTGCGACCCTCGCGCATCAACAGCCGGGACCGGCCGAGTTCTTCCTGCGTGGTGGGGCGGGTCGAGGCCAGCTCCAGCAGCGCATCATCCTTCATCACCCGCGACCGGGGCACGTTCTGCGCCTGCGCATAGCTTTCGCGGAACCGTGCCAAGGCCTTGACCACCGCAAGGAACCGCCCCGAGGTGGTGCGTGTCTTGATCCGCGTCCACGCCTCGTCGGGTTCGACCGTGTAGGTCGCGGGATCGGTCAGAACCGCCAGTTCTTCCTCGACCCACTCGGCGCGGCCATTCTTTTTCAGCTGGGCGGCCAGAAATTCGTAGATCACGCGCAGATGCGTGACATCGGCCAGCGCGTAGTCCTTTTGCGCATCGCTGAGCGGACGTCGCGACCAATCGGTGAAGCGCGAGGTCTTGTCGAGGTTTTCGCGGGCGATCTTCTTGACCAGCGTCTCGTAGCCGACCTGTTCGCCAAAGCCGCAGACCATCGCGGCGATCTGGGTGTCGAACAGGGGTTTCGGAAAGACCTTGCCTTCGACGAAGAAGATTTCCAGATCCTGACGCGCGGCATGGAACACCTTGACCGTCGCCTCGTGGCGAAAGAGATCGTAGAGCGGCTCCATCGACATGTCCGCGCCCTCGATCGGGTCGACAAGAACCGCTTCGCCCGCGCCCGGCATCGCCAACTGGATCAGGCAAAGCTTTGACCAATAGGTCCGCTCGCGCAGGAATTCGGTGTCGATGGTGACGTAAGGTTGGGACTTTGCCATCTCGCAGTAGTCGGCAAGGTCCTGGGTCGTGGTAATCGTGCGCATGTTGCGCCTTTCCGCGAAACGCGGGGTCATCCCGCAGACCGCCATCGCTTACAGGCGAACGGGGGGAAATGAAAGGGGTCTGCGCAGCGCACCAGAGCGCCCCGGGGGTCAGGGCAACAGCACCGGCGTCCGGTCACCGGCCGCAAAGCGCCGCAGGACGGCGGGGTAAAGCCGGTGTTCCTGCGCCAGAACGCGGGCCGACAGGCTTGCCTCGTCATCGCCGGGCAGAACCGGCACCCGCGCTTGACCAAGGATCGGACCGGCGTCAAGATCAGCCGTCACTTCATGCACCGTGCAGCCCGCCTCGCTGTCGCTTGCCGCCAGCGCCCGCGCGTGGGTGTGCAGGCCCGGATATTTCGGCAAGAGCGAAGGGTGGATATTCAGCATACGCCCGGCGAAACGCTGCACGAAGCCGGGTGTCAGCACCCGCATGAAGCCCGCAAGGCAGATGATGTCGGGGTCTGCGGCCAGAAGCGGCGCCAGCAAGGCCGCCTCGAACGCCGTGCGATCCTTGCCGAAGGGTCGGTGGTCCACCGCCGCGACCGGCACGCCAAGCGCCGCCGCACGGGCCAATCCGGCGGCCTCGGGGTCGTTCGAGGCCACGAGTATGGGACGCGCCGGATGGTCGCCCACCATGTCGCGCACCAACGCCAGCATGTTCGACCCGCCACCCGAGATCAGGATGGCGACGCGCTTCACAGCAGGCGGCCGCGGTAGATGACGCCCTCGCCTGCCACGACCCGGCCGATCCGTGCCACGGTTTCGCCTTCGGCCTGCAAAAGCGCGGTCAGCGCGTCGGCCCGATCCTCGGCCACGACGGCGATCATGCCGATGCCGCAGTTGAAGGTCTTCAAAAGTTCCGCCTCGGCCATTCCCACCGTCTCGGCCAGCCAGCGGAACACCGGCGGCAGGGTCCATGCGCCAAGGTCGATCTCGCAGGCCAGACCGTCTGGCAGCACTCGGGGCGGGTTCTCGGTCAGTCCGCCGCCGGTGATGTGGGCCAGCGCATGCACGCCCCCGGCCCGCACCGCCGCCAGCACCTGTTTCACATAAAGCCGCGTCGGCACCAAGAGCGCCTCGCCCAGCGTGCCGGTTGAGAACGGCGAGGCGGCGTCCCAGCCAAGGCCGGACAGGTCCACCACCTTGCGCACGAAGGAATAGCCGTTGGAGTGAACGCCGCTGGACGAAAGGCCCAAAAGCACATCGCCTGCGCGCACGCCCGAGGGCAGTTCGCCGCCCCGTTCCATCGCACCCACCGCAAAACCGGCAAGGTCGAAATCACCCTTGTGATACATGCCCGGCATTTCCGCCGTCTCGCCCCCGATCAGCGCACAGCCCGAGGCGTGGCAGCCGGCGGCAATGCCGTTGATGATGCGCGTCGCTTGGTCGATCTCCAGCTTGCCAGTGGCGAAATAGTCAAGGAAAAACAGCGGCTCTGCACCTTGGCAGACAAGGTCGTTGACGCACATCGCCACCAGATCGACGCCGATCGTGTCGACCACTCCGGTATCAATCGCGATCCGCAGCTTGGTGCCGACGCCGTCGGTCGCGGCGACCAGAACGGGGTCATTGTATCCGGCGGCTTTCAGGTCAAAAAGCGCGCCGAACCCGCCAAGCCCGCCCATCGTGCCGGGCCGCATCGTGCGTTTGGCCGCTGGCTTGATCCGGTCCACCAGCGCGTTCCCGGCGTCGATATCCACGCCCGCGTCCGCATAGGTCAGCCCACCCTGCACCTTGGCCATCTGCAATCCCCCGTCCGACGAAGTGTCGCGTGGTCGCTACACCAAGTCGGATGCAGCGGCAACTGCGGCCTTGAAATCCGCGCCTTTGGCTTGACCCCATCGGCGGCTCTGCTAGGCAAGGACGCGCTACGGGCCTGTAGCTCAATTGGTTAGAGCAGGGCGCTCATAACGCCTTGGTTGGGGGTTCGAGTCCCTCCGGGCCTACCATTTCACCCCGGGGCAGACGCGGCATGAAGATCGGCGACGTTTCCTTCTGGTACGGCGATATCGGCCTGCCCTATTGCCGCGCGGCACTGGCCGGCGACAGCCGCGCCGATGTTGCGATCATCGGGGCGGGCTACACCGGGCTTTGGACTGCGTATTACCTGAAGAAAGCCAATCCTGCGCTGGATGTGCTGGTGATCGAAAAGGATTTCGCGGGCTTCGGCGCATCGGGCCGCAACGGAGGCTGGCTGACCGGCGGCTTTGCCTGGACGCATCGGCGGTATCTGGAAACCTCGTCCGAACACGCCGTCCGCGCGATGGTCGAGGCGATGAACGGCACGGTGGACGAGGTGATCCGCGTGGCCGAGGCCGAGGGCATCGACGCCGACATCCGCCGCACAGAAGAGTTGATGGTCGCCACCAACCCCGCGCAGATGATCCGCCTGAAGGCCGAGGTCGCGCACCGCCGCCACTGGGGCGAAGACGGCCGGGTGTCCGAGATGGCGGCAAACAGCCTCGCCGACCGCATTCGCATCCCCCGCGCGCTTGGTGCGATGGTGGTGGCGAACGTCGCCCGCATCCAGCCGGCAAAACTGGTGCGTGGCCTTGCCGCCGCGGTCGAACGGATGGGCGTCCGCATTGTCGAGGGCACCACCGTCAGCGCCTATGAGAAGGGCAGCGTCACGACCGACCTTGGCATCGTGCGCGCGCCGATCATCCTGCGTTGCACCGAAGGCTTCACGGCCGGGATCGACGGGTTGAAGCGCGACTGGCTGCCGCTCAATTCCGCCCAGATCGCCACCGAACCCCTGCCCGACGAGGTCTGGCGCCAGATCGGCTGGCAGGGACACGAGATCGTCGGCGATTTCGCCAACGCCTATTGCTACTGCCAGCGCACCCGCGAGGGGCGCATCACCGTGGGCGCGCGCGGCGTGCCTTACCGGTTCGGCTCCAGCCTTGATACGAACGGCGCGCCGGACGCGGAAACCATCCGTCGGCTGACCGCGATCCTGCACCGCCATTTCCCGGCGGCACGTCAGGCAAGTATCGACCACGCGTGGTGCGGTGTGCTGGGCGTGCCGCGCGACTGGTGCGCGACCGTGGGTCTTGATCCGGAGACCGGCCTTGGGTGGGCGGGCGGGTATGTCGGGGTTGGGGTTTCCACCTCCAACCTGGCCGGGCGCACCCTGGCCGACCTTGCGACTGGCCGCGACACCGACCTTGTTCACCTGCCGTGGGTCAATCGCCGCGTCCGCCCATGGGAGCCCGAGCCGTTCCGCTGGCTGGGCGTCCAAGGCATGTATGGCCTTCTGAACGCCGCCGACCGGCGCGAAGCGCGCCCCGGCGCAGGCCCATCCAAGCTCGCCGCCTTGGGCAACTGGCTGACCGGGCGCGGCTGACGCTTGCCCGATGGCCAATCGCTTGCCATAACACAGGCAGCGTTTGGGAGCGGGACCATGAAGTTTCACCGTCGGCACGTACTGGCACTTCCGTTGACGCTGATGGCGCGCCCGCTTGGTGCCGCGCCCCGGCCCGAGGTGGAGCGCGATGTGGTTGTCAGCTGGTATCGGCTGATCCTGGAACTTGTCCGCCATACCGCCACCTATTCGCCCCCCGTCGCCAGCCGCGCCTTCGCCTACATCGGCATCACCGCGCATGAAGGGATGGCCAGCGGCAACCCCGCCTTGCGCTCGCTTGCCGGTCAGGTCACCGCGCTGACGACGGTCCCGCCCCGCGTGCCGGGCGCTTATGACGAGGCCTGCGTGTTGCACGCAGCCCTAGCCGCTTCGGCGCAGTCCTTTTTCGGCAACACCGGCCCGACCGGCCAACGCGCGATGCAGGCGATGGCAACTCGGATGGCCGACATGGCGATGGATGGCATCGCCAGCGACGTGGTGGCCCGCAGCACCGCACATGGCGAGGCGATTGCCGCGCATATTCTGCAATGGTCGCTGTCGGATGGCGGTGCCATCATCGAGAACATGGGCTTTCCCGCCAGCTACACCCCCGGCACCAACCCGCAGGACTGGGTGCCGACCAGCCTTGTGCGCCAGCAGCAGGCACCCCTTTTGCCCGACTGGGGCAAGGTCCGCCCCTTCGCCATGCCCAGCGGCGACGCCTGCAGCCTGCCCGCCCCGCCTGCCTATAGCGACGACCCGGCCTCGCCGTTCTTCCTTGCGGCGAAAGAGGTTTACGACACCGTCGGCAACCTTACCGACGAACAGCGCCTGATTGCGCGCTTCTGGTCAGACGACCCGATGCTGTCGCCCACGCCGCCCGGCCACTGGATCGCGATCGTTCTGGATATCGCCGAACGTGATGCGCTGGCTGCCGAGCGTATCTCTGAAGTCCTCGCCACCCTTGGGATCACGATGGCCGACGCCTTCATCGGCTGCTGGGCGGCAAAGTTCGAGTATAATCTCCTGCGCCCGGTCACCTACATCCGGCGCCACATCGACCCGAAGTTCGAGCCCCTGCTGAACACACCGCCCTTTCCGGAATACCCTTCGGGCCACAGCACCCAGTCGGGTGCCGCCGCAACCGTGCTGACCGCGGCCTTTGGCGACGATTTCGCCTTCGACGATCATACCCATGAAGACGAAGGCCTGCCGGTGCGCAGCTATACTTCGTTTTGGGCAGCCGCAGAGGAAGCCGGCATATCAAGGCTTTACGGCGGCATCCATTACCGCTTTGCCGTTGAGGAAGGTCTGACCCAAGGCCGCTGCATCGGTGCCTATACGACCGCCTTGATGACCCGCGCATGATCCACCGCATCGCCCTCCTGCTTGTCGCCACCCCCGCATTGGCCGATCCGGTCATCCCCGTCTTCACGGACGAAACCGCCACATCGGGCATCACCACCGCCTATCAGGGCGAATGGGAATTCATGGTGGGCGGCGGGGTCTCGACGTTCGACTGTTCCGGCGACGGGTTTCCCGAGGCGTTCATCTCGGGCGGGGCCGAGCCTTCGGCGCTTTACCTCAACCGCAGCACCAAAGGCGGACCGCTGACCTTTGCCAAAGCCGACGCCGCGTTTCCGGCAGGCATCACCGGCGCCTATCCCTTGGACATCGACAGCGACGGCACCCTTGACCTTGTCACCCTGCGTGTCGGGCCGGATCTTCTGCTGCGCGGGCTTGGTGACTGCCGGTTCGAGGATGCGACTGCCGCCTGGGACTTTGAGGGCGGTGACGCGTGGTCCACCGCCTTTGCGGCGACCTGGGAAAAGGGGCAAAGCTGGCCCACCCTCGCCATCGGCACCTACATCGACCGCAAGGAAGAGGCGTTTCCCTGGGGCTCGTGCACCGACAACCACCTCTACCGCCCCGAAGGCGAAGGTTACGGGCCGCCGACCCCGCTGACGCCCTCGTTCTGCGCGCTGTCGATGATCTTCACCGACTGGAACCGCACCGGCCAGCCCGCCCTGCGGGTGTCGAACGACCGCGAGTATTACAAGGCCGGGCGCGAACAACTCTGGCGCCTCGACCCCGGCCAGCCGCCGCGTGAATACACCGAAAAGGAAGGCTGGAAGCGGCTGCGCATCTGGGGCATGGGCATCGCGTCGGCTGACATCACACTGGACGGCTATCCGGATTTCTACCTGACCAGCATGGCCGACAACAAGTTCCAGACCCTGGCCACGCCCGAACCCGGCACCAAGCCGGTCTACAGCGACCTTGCCTTCGCGCGCGGCATCACCGCTCACCGGCCCTACATGGGCGACGACCTGAAACCCTCCACCGCCTGGCACCCGCAGTTTGCCGACGTGAACAACGACGGCAGGCTTGATCTGTTCGTGGCCAAAGGCAACGTCGCTAAGATGCCGGATTTCGCGGCGGCCGACCCCAACAACCTTTTGTTGCAAAACGACGATGGCACCTTCACCGAAGCCGGCGACAAGGCTGGCGTTGCCAGCGTGAAGACCGGCCGCGGTGCGCAGGTGGTTGATTTCAATCTTGATGGCGCGCTTGATCTTGTTGTCGTAAACCGCTGGGAAGGCGCGGAAATCTGGCGCGGCGATGCCAACCTTGAGGGGGCATGGGTGCAGGTGCGGCTGGATCAACCAGGCCCCAACCGCAACGCCATTGGCGCGGTGATCGAGGTGCGACGCGGCGAGGCGGTCGAACGCCACGAGATCACCTCGGGCGGTGGCCACATGAGCGGCAGCGTCGGCTGGCTGCACTTCGGCCTTGGCGCCAAGGACGCAGCCGAGATGCGGGTGATCTGGCCCGACGGCAGCGAAGGGCCGTGGCAGACCCTGCCCTCCCGCGCGTTCTACACCCTCAGCCCCGGCAGCGAACCCGTCGTCTGGCAACCCTGAGGCTCAGCCAACCTCAAGGTCAAACACCATGATCCCGGCCACACCGCCGTTGCACAAGGCCACCAGATCGCGCCCGGCGGCCTGATGTTCGGGGTGTTGTTCATAGGCCAGATGCGCCGCACGGTCACGGAAGGTGCAGATGAAGCCCATGCTGTAGCGCGCTGATTTTGCCTCATAATCCCGGTTCGGGCCGAGCTGGAAGGCGGTCATGCCACCCACCTTGCCCATCAACCCCGCCAACCGGCGCATCACATCCGCCAAGGCGCCCTCAGGCGCATCTGTCCGCACATCGCAGAACACACAGTGTTGCAGCATCTCT
Organism: uncultured Alphaproteobacteria bacterium; assembly: GCA_963822435.1. GTDB lineage: Bacteria > Pseudomonadota > Alphaproteobacteria > Rhodobacterales > Rhodobacteraceae > JAUYQR01. Next base: position 359,745 of record CAWGHN010000004.1, on the reverse strand, counting down.
TACCCCCCGCTTGACGCCCGCACGACCAATTCCACCGGCGCCCGCGTAACGGCGACGGGATGCTTTTGCTGTTCCAGCCAGTCGACCAGTGTCTCCGCCGCCACCCTGCCGAACCCTGCAATGTTGCAGCGCACGGATGACAGTTGCGGATAGACCATCGCACATTCCTCGATGTCGTCGAACCCGACCAGCCGGAATTCGTGCCCGACCTGTCGCCCTTCAGAGGCAAACCCGGCGATCATGCCCAGGGCCACCAGATCGTTGAAACAGACCGCCGCGTCGACCGCCGGAAACTCGCGCCCCAGCCGCAGCGCCGCCTCGCGGCCGAAGGCGCGTGACGACCGACCCGGCAGGATGATCGGCTCCATCCCCGCCTCGCGCAGCACCGCCAGATAGCCCGCCATCCGTTCCGCCGTGATCGGCCGACCTTCGGGGCCACCGACAAACGCAATCCGCCGCGCACCCGCATCCAAGAGATGCCGCGTCGCGGCCCGCCCGCCCGACAGGTAATCGAACGAGGCGAAGGGAAACCGCGCCGTATCGCCCGATGCCTGCCGCAGCACCTGAAGCACCGGTATCCCGGCCCGTTGCAGCGGCCCGAACGTGGCCTCGGTGCCGCCATAGGTCGGCGAGATCACCAGCCCCGAAACGCCATGTTCCACCATCGAGCCCACGACCTGCGCCTGAACACCGGCGTCCTCGTCGGTATTGGCGATAACCGTCGCGTAACCGCGTGCCGACAGTGCCATCTGAAGGCTGGTTGCAAACTCGGTGAAGAAAGGGTTGCGCAAATCGTTGATCACCAGCCCGATCAGCCCGACGTTGGCTGACCGCAGGTTCGCTGCCGCCCGGTTGTAGACGTACCCGATCGCCCGCATCGTCTCGCGCACCTTGGCGCGGGTTTCGTCCTTTACCAGCGGGCTGTCTTGCAACACGAGGCTGACGGTCGATTTCGACACGCCAGCCGCCTCGGCAACCTCGATGATGGTCGGCCGTTTCGTCACCCCGCCCCGATCCCATGCAGTTTCAAAAGGAGCCCCATCCGTTCTTCCGCAAGGTCGGGCCGTTCCAGCAAGCGCGCTGCGTCGGCCAACCGATACACGGCCGAGTAATGCACGATGTCGCGGCTGGATTGGAACCCCGCGGGCATGATGAAGTGCCGCTGGTGGCCGTTCAGCCACGACAGGAACGCGATGCCGGCCTTGTAAAACCGCGTCGGCGCGCGAAAGATCTCGCGACTGAGCGGCACGGTGGGCGCAAGCAGCCGATGATAGGTATCGCGGTCCCCCAGCGCCAGCGCCTCCAGCGCCTGACTGGCGGCAGGTGCAATGGCCGCGAATATCCCCAGAAGCGCGTGCGAATGATGTGTCCCGTCGCCCTCGATCAGGGGCGCATAGTTGAAATCGTCGCCGGTATAAAGCCGCACCCCCTTCGGCAACCGCGCCCGGAATGCCTCTTCATGCGCCTGATCCAGAAGGGAAATCTTGATACCGTCCACCTTGGCCGGATTGTCTGCGATCAGCCCCAGCACGAACTCTGTCGCCTCGGCCACATCAGTGCTGCCCCAATAGCCGGCAAGCGCGGGGTCGAACATCTCGCCCAGCCAGTGCAGGATCACCGGCTCGCGCGCGCCTTCGATCAGTTGGCGGTAGACCCGCCGGTAGATGCCGACCCCCGCCCCCATCGCGGGGAACGCCCGGCTTGCCATCAGGATCAACTGCCCGCCCGCCGCCTCGATTGCCTCGGCCTGCGCTTCGTAGGCGGCAAGGATCGCCTCGGCCGTCCGCAATTCCGTAAGCGGCACATGGTCCGTCCCCGCCCCGCAGGCCACGCGCGGCCGCAAAGGATGCGCCTTGGCGGCCCGCATGGTGCGCTGGATCAGGTCCAGCGCGGTTGGCCAATCGACGCCCATGCCGCGCTGCGCGGTGTCCATCGCCTCGGCCAGCCCCAATCCCTGATCCCAAAGCCCAACCCGGAACGCGAGCGTCGCGTCCCAATCCACCGCCGGTCGTGTGTCCCACGGGTTCCGCTCGCGCAGCGGGTCGGAAATCACATGTGCCGCAGCAAAGGCGGTGCGCGTCAGCGGCACCCTTGGCGCGCGCGGCACCAAAGGCTCACCCAGCAGCCGGTAGGCTTCCAACGTCCCTGCTTCGGTCGGCAACAGCATTTTCACGCTCCATGATCGGCGCGGATCATGTCTGCGGCTTTTTCCGCAATCATGATCGTGGCGGCGTTGGTGTTGGACGACACGACCCGTGGCATCACCGAGGCATCGACGACGCGCAGCCCGTTGAGCCCGTTGAAGCGCAGGCGGGGGTCCACCACGGCGCCTGCATCGCTGCCCATCCGGCAGGTGCCAGCCGGGTGATGGTCGGTCTTGGAATGGCGGCAGGCGTAGTCGATATAGTCATGATCGGTCTGCACCTGCGGCCCCGGCAGCCGTTCGGCCAGCACGTAGGGTTTCAGCGCCTGCCCCGCCATGATCTCGCGCGCGATCTTCAGGCCGCGGATCGACATTTCCCGATCATGCGGATCGGCCCAGTAATTCGGGTCAATCAAAGGGGCCGCCGCAGGATCGGCGGAGGCCAGCCGCACCGTTCCACGCGACCGGGGCCGCAGATAGGCCGAGTTCAGCGTGACACCGCCCTGCGGCATTGCAGCCACCCCGGCCTCGATCCCGGACCCCAGACCCAGATGAAACTGAATGTCGGGCGACCGTGCGCCGTCTTCGGCATACCAGAACCCGCCGGTCTCGAAGAGGCTGGAGGCGACCGGACCGCGTTTTGTCAGCAGGTATTGCAGCCCCGCCAGCGCCGACCACAGGGGCTTTGCGTAGCGGTCATAGGTGTGCGGTCCGGTGCATTCGGCAATCACGAAAAGGTCCAGATGGTCCTGCAAATCCGACCCCACGCCCGGCTGGTCCAGCACCACCGGCACGCCCACCGATTGCAGATGCCCTGCCGGCCCGATCCCCGACAGCATCAGCATCCGGGGCGACCCGATGGCACCGGACGACAGGATCACCTCCTCCGCCGCCCGCTCCACCACGCCACCCGCAAGCTCCACCCCCACCGCGCGGCCCTTTTCGACCACGATCCGCGCCACCTGCGCACCGGTCCGCACCGTCAGGTTCGCCCGGCCCCGCGCCATGCCAAGATAGGCGACCGAGGCTGACGACCGCCGCGCATTGCGCTGTGTCAGTTGGTAATACCCCACCCCATCTGGCGTCTCACCGGTCAGATCGTGGTTGCGCGGGATGCCCAGTTCCGCCGCCGCCGCGAAATACGCCTCGCAGATCGGCAGCGGCGCACGCGGCTGGCTGACGCCCAAAGGCCCGCCCTTGCCATGCCAGCGGTTGTCGTAGGTGTCGTTGTCTTCGGCCTTGCGGAAATACGGCAGCACATCCTCATAGCCCCAGCCCACGCAACCCAGCTGCCGCCATTCCTCGTAGTCCAGGGGATGCCCGCGCGTGTAGATCTGCGCGTTGATCGACGACCCGCCGCCGATCACCCGCGCCTGAGTGTAGCGGATCACCATGCCGTTCATGTGGCGTTGCGGCACCGTCTGCCAGCCCCAGGACCCGATCCCCTTGGTCATTTTCGCGAACCCCGCCGGCAGGTGGTAGAAGGGGTGGCGATCCTTGCCCCCCGCTTCCAGCAGCAGCACCTTCACATCCGGGTTCTCGCTCAGCCGTGCTGCCAGCACGCAGCCCGCCGAGCCGCCGCCAACGATGATGAAGTCATACGCCATTCAAAGCCTCGCAATCGACAGACCGCCATCGACGGGAATGACCGCCCCGGTGGCAAAGCGCAGTTCACCCGTGGCAATCGGCACCATCACCGCGCCGATGTCCGCGGGCTGACCCCAGCGGTTTTCCGGCACCAGCCCTTCGGCGATGCGGGCGGTGTATTTGTCCTTCACCGCTTCGGTCATGCCGGTCTCGATGATGCCGGGGCGGAGTTCAAAGACCCCGATGCCATGCGGTGCGAGCCTGAGCGCCAGCGCCTGCGCCGCCATCGACGCCGCCGCCTTCGAGATGCAGTAATCCGCCCGCTCCGGGCTGGCCATCCGCGCGGAAACCGAGGTCACGAAGGTGATCGACCGGTACGCCCCGCCCGGCCCGGCCAGCATCCGCCGTGCCACCGCCTGCGCAAGAAACAGTCCACCCGACAGGTTGATCCGCAGGATCCAGTCAAGGTTTTCCGGCGTCAGGTCCAGCATGTCGCCCCGCACCCGCGCCGCGACCCCCGCGTTCAGAATCAGCGTATCGACCGGGCCCTGCGCCGCCTCGATCCGGTCCATCAGAGCCGGGATTGCGCCAAGCTCCGCCAGATCGTGCCGGTAATACCGCGCCTGCGCGCCAAGGTCCGCCATCGCCGCGCACACCGCAAGGTCGTCCGGCTCTGCAAGCGAGCAGATGGCCAGTCGAAATCCCTTGCCGGCCAGCGCACGCACGATGCCAAGGCCGATCCCCTGCTGGCCTCCAGTGACCAATGCCAGCGGCGCGGTCATGACGTGACCCTCGCGATATGCGCGCCCGCCCGCAGCGCCAGCGCCGCCACCGTCAGCGAGGGGTTCACGGCCGCAGATGTGGGCAGGACAGAGGCATCGACGATGTAGAGATTGTCCAGATCATGCGCCTTCAGGTTCACATCCACGACCGAGGTGCGCGGGTCCGCGCCCATCCGGTTTGTGCCGCACTGGTGCGACGGCTTCGATTTCGGAAACCCACGCGCCAGCGTCACCGGCCAGCCTGCCCGGCGCATCGCCGCCCTCAGGCGATCCACCAGCAGCGCGTGCGCTTTGGTATTGGTGCGCCGCCAGTCCAGCACCACCTCGCCACCCCGCCAAAACACGCGCGAGTTCGGGTCCGGCAGGTCCTCCGACATCGCCATGATGTGGATCGACCGGTCCGCGATGTGCCGCGCCAGCCACAGAGGCAAGCCCGCCTCGCCCGCAAGGATCGGCCCGGTGATCCGCCCCAGCATCTGGATGTTGCCCAAAGGCGCACCTCCCGGCCCGCCTGTCAGGTAGAAGTCATTGACCTGTATCGTCTTTTCATAAACTGTCCGGTTGCGGCGGAAGGGGTTGTAGGCCACCATCCCGGTCAGGTTGTGGTTCATGTAATTGCGTCCCACCTGATCGGACTCGTTCGCCAGACCACGCGGATGGTGTTCGTTGGCCGAGGCCAGCAGCAATGCCGACGACAGGATCGCGCCTGCGGCCAGTACGACGAGCGGTGCGGTCAGCGTCTCGCTCGCACCCGCCCGATCCACCTCTATCCCGGTCACGCGGCGCCCCTCTGCCACAAGGCGCGCAACCTTGGTTCCGGTCTGCAACCGCACGTTCGGGTGGCGCAGCGCCTCGGCCAGCCCGCAGCTTTCCGCATCCGACTTCGCCCCGGTGGTGCAGGGAAAGGCATCCCAGCCGGTCTTTGCCCGTTGCAGCCACGCCTCGATGTCCACCCCCAAAGGCAGGGCCGACACATGCAACCCCTGCGCTGTGAACGCCGCGCGCAGCCTTGCAATGTCAGGTTCATCTGGCACCGGCGGGAAGGAATAGCCCGCCGAATGTGGCGGCTCGGTCGGGTCTTGGCCCGCATCGCCCCGCACTCGGTACAGCACTTCGGCTTGGCTGTAATAACGCTCCAGGTCCTCATAGCCGATGGGCCAGCCGGGCGTCGTGCCCTCCATGTGCCGCAGCGGACGGAAATCCTCGGCCCGGTAGCGCAACAGGACTGCGCCGTAGAATTTCGTGTTGCCGCCGACACAGGCGTAATTTCCCGGATGCAGCACCGCCCCCGACATGTCGCGCCAGGTTTCCTTCGGCTTGAAATGTGCCTGCTGGAAGATCGCCACCGGATCGCGCGCCTCCGGGCAGTCGGCCAGCCGCTCGCCCCGCTCCACGATCAGGATGCGTTTGCCCGAGGGCGCCAGAGCCGCCGCCAGCGTGGCCCCCCCCATGCCCGACCCGATGATGATGATATCGGCGTCGCTCATCCGGCGATCCGCACCTCGGTCACCGGATCGAAGGCGACCGCCTTTTCCATGTTCACCGCAAAGTCGAAGATCTGCCCCGGTGCCACCGACGCATCCGCCCGCATTCGCGCGATCACGTCCTTGCCCGACAGGGTCATGGTCACGAAGGTGTCCGACCCCGCCGGTTCCGTCACCGTCACCCGGTTCGCGAAGGGCTGAATGTTGCCGGACTTGCGGTCCGCACCTTCAGGATCGGTAATCGCCTCAGGCCGGATGCCCAGCAGGATTGCCTTGCCCGCCCACTCCGCCATGTTGGCTTGGCTGAACCGCAGGTGCCGCACGACGCCCTCGCTGTCGGTGATCTCGGCATGGGCCGCGCCGTTTTGCATAACCACCTTGGCTGGCAGGATGTTCATCGCCGGGCTGCCCATGAAGGTCGCCACGAACAGGTTGGCCGGCGTGTCGTAGATCTCCTTCGGGGTGCCAAGCTGTTGGACATAGCCCTTGTTCATCACCGCGATCCGGGTCGACAGCGTCATCGCCTCGATCTGGTCGTGGGTGACGTAGACGATCGTCGTGCCGAGCTTGTGGTGCAGCTTCTTGATCTCGGTCCGCATGTCGACACGCAGCTTTGCGTCAAGGTTCGACAAGGGCTCGTCGAACAGGAACACGTCCGGGTTCCTGACCAGTGCGCGCCCCATCGCCACCCGCTGCCGCTGGCCGCCCGACAACTGCCCCGGCTTGCGGTCCAGCAAATGGTCGATCTGGAGGAGCTTGCCCACGTCCGCCAGCGCGCGCTCCCGCTCCGCCTTCGGCACGCCGTGCATTTCCAGCCCGAAGGTCATGTTCTGACCCACGGTCATGTTGGGGTAGAGCGCATAACTTTGAAACACCATCGCGATGTTGCGCTTTGACGGATGCACCCCGTTGATCACCCGCCCCTTGATCGAGATGTCGCCCGAGGAAATCGCCTCCAGCCCCGCGATCATGTTGAGAAGCGTGGATTTTCCGCAGCCTGACGGGCCGACCAGCACCAGAAACTCGCCCTCCTGCACCGAGATGTCGACCTCGTGCAGCACCTGCACTTTCCCGTAGGATTTGGTCACATGCGAGATATCGAGAAAACCCATGGGTCAGCCTTTCACAGAGCCAGCCATCAGCCCGCGCACGAAGTAGCGGCCTGCGACGATGTAGACGAAAAGGGTGGGCAGCGCGGCCAAAATGGCCCCCGCAAAGTGGACGTTGTATTCCTTCACCCCGGTCGACGAATTGACGAGGTTGTTCAACGCAACCGTCATCGGCATGGAATCAAGGTCGGCAAAGGACGCGCCGAACAGGAAGTCGTTCCAGATGTTGGTGAATTGCCAGATGACGCTGACCACCGCGATGGGCCCCGATACCGGCAGCATGATCCGCCAGAAGATGCGGAAGAACCCCGCCCCGTCGATCATCGCGGCCTTCACCAGTTCCGTCGGGAACGAGGCATAGTAGTTGCGGAAGTAAAGGGTGGTGAACCCGATGCCGTAGACCACATGCACCAGGATCAGGCCCGGCGTTGATCCCGCCAGCCCCATCAACCCCAGCATCCGTGCCATCGGGATGAGCACGATCTGGAACGGAATGAAGCAGGCAAAGAGCATCAGGCCGAACAGGATCGTATCGCCGCGAAACCGCCATTTGGTCAGCACATAGCCGTTCAGCGCCCCAAGCATGGTCGAGATTGCCACCGCCGGCACCACCATCAAGAGCGAATTGAGAAAGTAGGGTTTCAGCCCCGTCGGCTCCACCCCGATCTGCGCGGTGGACCAGGCCGACCGCCAGGCGTCCAGCGTCCAGACCTGCGGAAGGGACATCATGTTGCCGCCGGTGATTTCCGACAGCGGTTTCAGGCTGTTGGTCAGCATCACGAAGAACGGCAGCAGATAAAACAGCGCAAAAAGAAGCAGCACGAGGTAGATGAAGGTCCGCGCCACCCGGCCCGTGCGAACGGCGGTATCTTGCGTCGCGGCGCTCATTCCGTCTTCTCCTTCAACTCGGCATAGAGGTAGGGGATCATGATTGCGGCGATGGTCATCAGCATGATCACCGCAGATGCAGCGCCGATCCCCATCGAGTTGCGGGTGAAGGTGTAGGAATACATGAAGGTCGCCGGCAATTCCGTCGCCCGCCCCGGCCCGCCGCCGGTCAGCGCGATGACAAGGTCGTAAGACTTGATCGCAAGGTGGCTCAGGATGACGAAGGCGCTCAGGAACGCCGGGCGCAGCAGGGGAATGACGATGCGGCGGTAAAGCTGCCAGTTCGACGCCCCGTCAATTTGTGCGGCCTTCAGGATCTCGTTGTCGATGCCGCGCAGGCCCGCCAGAAACATCGCCATCACGAAACCGCTGGTCTGCCAGACCGCCGCGATGACCACGGTATAGATCGCCATGTCGCGATCCTTGATCCAGGTAAAGCTGAAGCTCTCCCACCCCCAGAGTTGCATGGTGTGTTCCAGCCCGATGCCGGGGTCGAGAAACCACTTCCACGCTGTTCCCGTCACGATGAACGACAGGGCCATCGGATACAGGTAGATCGGCCGCAGGACCCCCTCGCCGCGGATCTTCTGGTCCAGAAAGATCGCCAGAGTCAGCCCGATCAGCGTGCAGATCACGATGTAAAGCGACGAAAAGATCGCCAGGTTCTTGATCGCCGTGATCCAGGACGACAGCGCCCAGAGCTTTGTGTAATTCTCCCATCCGACCAGGGTGTTGGAGGGCAGCATCTTGCTGTCGGTGAACGACAGATACCCGGTGTAGATGATGAAGCCGTAGACAAAGACCAAGATCACCGCGAGCGAGGGTGACAGCACCAGCTTCGGTATCCAGTCCTGCAACCGCGTGCGAAAATCGGCGTCGATGGATTGCGTCGCCATAGCCCCCTCCACGCCCGCATCGCGGGCAACCACTGGAAAATCCGATCAGGGAATGTGCGGGAAGGCGACCGGAGGCCGCCTTCCCAAACGGGCTTACTTCGCCGCTTCGACCGCAGCGGCCAGTTCGGTTGCCGCTGTCGCCGCGTCATACTCGCCGTTGAAATGCGCGGTCACCACGTCGTAAAGCGCGTTCTTCACGGCTGCGGGCGCGGCATGGCCATGCGCCATCGACCCAAAGAGCATGCCGTTCGTGTTTGCCTCGGCCAGATCCTTCATGCCCTTCTTGCCGCAGTCGTCAAAATCGGTGTCCGGCACATCGGTCCGTGCGGGAACCGAGCCTTTCACCACGTTGAACGCCGACTGGAAGGCCGGGTCCATGATCGCCTTGGCCATCGCGACCTGGGCTTCCTGCATGCCTGCGTCCGTCTGGTTGAACATGGCAAACTGGTCAGAGTTGAAGGTCACCATGCCTTGCGTGCCGGGAAAGCGGATGCAGACGAAATCGGTGCCCGGCACCTTGCCCGCCTTCAGGAATTCACCCTTGGCCCAGTCGCCCATCATCTGCATCCCGGCCTCGCCGTTGATCACCATGGCCGAGGCCAGGTTCCAGTCGCGGCCCGAGAAGTTGTCATCGACATAAGACCGCAGCGTTGCCATGCGGTTGAACGCCTCGACCATCTTCTCGCCACCCAGCGCCGCCGGGTCGAGGTCGATCATCGCGGCCTTGTAGAAATCCGCGCCCAAGGACAGCACGACCGCGTCGAACACGGTCGCGTCCTGCCAGGCCTGCCCGCCATGCGCCAAGGGCGTGATGCCATTGGCCTTCATCGCATCCAGCATTGCGACCAGCTCTTCCCATGTTTCGGGCGCTTTGCCGCCGGCGGCATCCAGCGCGGCCTTGTTGATCCAGATCCAGTTCGTCGAATGCACGTTCACCGGGGCCGCAACCCACTTGCCGTCATAAGTGGAGAATGCCTGCAGCGCCGTTGGCACCACCTTGTCCCAGCCCTCGGCGGTCGCGGTGGCGGTCAGGTCGGCCAGCGCGCCTTCCTTGGCCCAGTCCTGAATGTCGAAGCCCAGCATCTGCACGGCCGTTGGCGGGTTGCCTGCGGTGACGCGCGCGCGCAGCGTAGTCATCGCCGCTTCGCCGCCGCCGCCCGCAACCGGCATGTCCAGCCAGCCGGTGCCCGCGCCGGCAAGGTTGTCCTTCAGCACGTTCAGTGCCGCTGCCTCACCACCGGATGTCCACCAGTGCAGCACTTCCACGTCCGCCGCTTTCACCAGGCTGGTCGACAGCACAAGTGCCGCCGCCGCCGTCAGTGCCTTGCCATAAAATCCACGCATTTGGTTCCTCCCGTTTTGCGTTGGTTTGTCGTTTTCCGCCAAGGGGTTCTCAGCGGGTCTTCACCCAGTTCGGTCGCGTGCGCCCGATGCGCATTGCCACCGTCTTGACCTCAAGGAATTCTTCCAGCCCATAGCGCCCGATCTCGCGGCCCTGCCCCGATTGCTTGAAGCCCCCGAAGGTCATTTCCGGGAACCCGTCCATCCAGGTGTTGGTCCAGATCGTGCCCGCCTGCACCCGCCGCGCGAATTCAAGGCAGGTGTGGATGTTTTCGCTCCAGACGCCCGCGCTCAGGCCGTAGGCCGCGTCATTGGCCAGCGCCACCGCCTCGTCCAGCGTGCGGAAGGTCAGGCAGGCCAGCACCGGGCCGAACACCTCGTCCCGCGCAATCGCCATGTCGGCTGTCACACCGGCAACCACCGTCGGCTGGTAGAACTGCCCCGCCAGACCCGGCACCTTGAGCGGCCCGCCGCCAAGGGCGACCGTGGCCCCCGCCGCGACCGCATCCTTCACATATCCGTCGATCTTGCCTTGATGCGCGAGGGATATGATCGCGCCCACCTGTGTGTCCGGATGCAGCGGGTCACCGAACGCCACCTGCCGCGACAGCTCCGTGACCTTCGCCACGAACGCCTCGGCGATATCCTCATGCACCAGCACACGGCTGCCGGAATTGCAGCACTCGCCCGCGTTGAAATAGATCCCGAAGGTCACCGCATCAGCCGCGCTCTCGAGATCGGCGTCGGGAAAGATCACCTGCGGGTTCTTGCCCCCCAGTTCCAGCGCCACCTTCTTCAATGTTCCGCTGGCCGCGACCGAGATCGCCTTGCCCACCGCCGTCGACCCGGTGAACGTCACCATGTCCACATCCGGGTGCGACGCCAGCACCGCCCCCACCGGCTGTCCTTCGCCCAGCACGATGTTCACCACGCCCGCTGGCAATCCCGCCTCGATCAGCAACTCGCCCATCATCACGGTGCTGGACGGCGTCATTTCCGACGGCTTCACCACGCAGGTGCAACCCGCCGCCAAGGCAAAGGGCAGCTTCTGGCTCAGAATCCAGAACGGAAAGTTCCACGGCGTGATGACCGAAACGACGCCGATCGGCTCCTTCAGGATCACGCCCAGCATGTCGGCCCCAAGCGTGTTGTGGCTGTCCCCGGTGATGTTGCGCGCAAGGCTCGCCGCATAGCGCCACAGGTCCGCCGCCCCCGACACCTCGCCGCGCGACTGGCTGATCGGCTTGCCGCTTTCCAGCGTTTCCAGACGTGCTATCCGCTCGACATTCCCTTCGATCAGATCAGCCACGCGCAGCAGCACCGCCGCCCGTGCCTTGCCCTGCGTGCGCGACCAGACCCCGCTGTCAAACGCTGCTCGCGCCGCCGCAATCGCCGCTTCCGCATCCACCGCTGTTCCAAGGGCCGAGCGGCTGACCACCACGCCATGCGCCGGCGACACCCGGTCGAACGTCGCGCTTCCCGCAACCCACGCCCCGCCGATCAGATGCTGCCCCTCGAATGGTGCCTTCGGCAGTGCCTGCCCTGTCGCGGCGATCACGGTCATATCCAGCATCATTCCCCCCGAAATTCCGGTTTGCGCTTGGCCCGGAACGCGGCCACGCCTTCGGCCTTGTCAGGCGACGCGGCGATCATCCCCGATCCCAAGGCCTCGATCAGCGCGGCCCGGTCTTCGCCCGCGCCCGCGTGGATCATGTATTTCGCCACCTCCACCGCACGGGGCGAGGTTTCGGCCACCCGCAGCGCCATCGCCTCGGCCACCCTGCGCGCATCCTCCGCCACTTCGGCCACAAACCCCAGGGCCGCCGCCCGCTCCGCCGACAACCGCCGCCCGAACAGCGCCATTTCCTTGACCACCGGCTCTGGCAACAACCGCAGCAGCCGCTGCGTGCCGGACCATCCGGGGACAATGCCCACACCCGCCTCAGGGAGGGCGAGGCTGGCGCGCGGCACCATCACCCGGATGTCACACGCGGCGGCAAGTTCCAGCCCGCCGCCAAACGCATGTCCCGTCAGAACCGCAATCGTCGGCTTGGCCAACCGCGCCAGCCGGTCGAAGATACGGTGCCCGTCGCGCACCCAAACCCTTGCAAACTCCGCCGGGGTCAGGTCGCCCCATGCGGTGATATCGGCACCCGTGCAGAACGCCCGATCACCTTCTGCCGTCAGCAGCATGCAAGCCACATCCGCCCGCCGCTCCACGATATCCAGATGGTCCGAAAGTTCGGCCAGCATCGCCACCGTCAGCGCGTTCAGCTTGGCCGGGTTGTCCAGCCGCACCTCTGCCACCGGCCCGCGCAAGATCAGATGCACCGCACTCATGGCGCCCACCCCATCGGCCCGTCGGCCAGCAGCGCCAACGGCATCCGCACCGCTTCCGCCGCCACCTGCACCCGGCCACCCGAGGCGGCAACGATATCCCGCTCGGCGTCCATTCCCGGCATCACTTCGGTGGCGACCAGCCCCGCGTCGGTCAGCCGGATCACGCAGCGTTCGGTGACGTAGATCACGTCCTGCCCGGTCGCCCGCGCCCGGCCACCGGAAAACGTCACGTGCTCCACCTGATCCACGAATTTTGAGAATTTGCCGGGCTTCACCACCCGCACCCCGTCCACTTCAAGTGAAACCTCAGCTCCGGCCTCGAACCATCCTGAAAAAACGATCTTTTTCGCGTGCGCAGTAATGTCCACAAACCCGCCGCAACCCGCCGTAAGGTAGGGCTTCTTGCCCAGTTTCGAGACGTTGACGTTGCCGGCCACATCCACCTCCAGAAACGACAGGAAACTCATGTCGAACCCGCCGCCCTGAAAGTAGGTGAACTGGTTTGGCGAGGGCATGAACGCGTCCGCGTTCGAGGCACAGCCAAAGGCAAAGCCGGTCAGCGGCATCCCCCCCACTGCGCCCTGCTCGATGGCCCATGTCACCGCCTGCGGATGTCCCTCCTCCAGCAGCACCCGCGGCACCATCGCGGAAATGCCGAAGCCAAGGTTCGCCACCATCCCCGCCCGCAACTCCATCGCCGCGCGCCGGGCGATCACCTTCTCGACTCCGTGCTCCGCCAGCTTGAAGCTGGCCCAGGGGCGCATCACTTCGCCCGAGATCGCCGGGTCATACGGCGTCTCTGTGGTCTGTTTCTGATCGGGGTCCAGCACGATCAGGTCCACCAGATGCCCCGGCACCCGCACGTCGTGCGGGCGCAAGCTGCCCGCCGCCGTCATCCGCTTGACTTGCGCGATCACCAGCCCACCGTGGTTACGGACGGCAATCGCCTGATCCAGACCGCCGAGATAGGCCCCCTCATGCTCATAGGTCAGGTTCCCCCGCTCATCCGCGGTGGTCGCCCGCAGGATGCAGACGTCCGGCACGATGTTGGGGAAATGCAGCCACGTCTCGCCACCAAACTCGGCCCGCTGCACGATCGGTGCCGCTGCCGCCACCGCGTTCATTGCGCAGCCCTCGCGCACAGGGTCGACAAACGTCTCCAACCCCACCTTGGTCAGCACACCGGGACGCCGCGCCGCCACATCGCGGTGCATGTCGAACAATATTCCCGACGGCACGTTATACGCCGCCACCCGGTCCTCGACGATCATCCGCCAGATTTCCGGCATCGGCAGGTTCGACGAGCCTGACGGATACGACCCCGCGATGATCCGCGCCAAAAGCCCGTCCCTGGCGATATGGTCGATGCCTTTCACGCCATACATGTCACCTGCGGCAATCGGGTTCAGCGTGGTCAGCCCGCGCGGATGCCCCTCTGCCTCGAAGCGTGCGCCGATGGCGGCCAGCACCTTGTCGGGGCAACCAAGCGCCGAAGACGATGACACCGTCACCACCGCCCCGTCCGCGATCCGCCCCGCGGCCTCGGCCGCCGTGACCAGCTTGCCCATCACAGGCCCCCGTATCCGACGGTCACGCGCCGGCCGCTTGCCGCCGCCTCGCGCACGGCCAGCGCCACGGCCAGCGATTTCACCCCGTCTTCGCCGCTTGCCGATGGCCGGCCTTCGCCGCGCACCGCCTTGATGAACGCAGCCACCCCATGCGCATAAAGATCATGCGCCGCAAACGGAACCGCCTTTCGTCCCGTGGCCGTCACCAACGTCACCTCACCCACCGGGGCTTGCGTCATCACGCCAGACGCAAAGATCGAGCCTTCGGTGCCATGCACCTCGACGCCAGAGCCCGCGAAAGGGTGCGTAAAGCTTTCATGCGCCATCACCATCGCGCCCGACGGCAGCGACCAGACCGACATGACCGAATCCTCAACCCCCTGCCCCATGCCCGAGACGCCCGCCTGCGCCACCACATCGACCGGGTCTTCCCCCGTCAGAAACCGCACCGTATCGACGTCATGCACCGTGATATCGGGGATCACCCCGCCGCCGGCACCCGCATCGTTGACCCGCCAGCCCTGCAAATGCGGTGGCAGATACACGGCGTGATGCACCCGCAGCGACAGCACCGTGCCAATCTTGCCTTGGGCCATCAGCGCCCGGATCGCCTGATGACTGCCTGCGTTGCGCAAATGGTGGTTGGTCGCAAAGACCACACCCGCCTCGCGCGCCGCGCGCACCATTCCGGCCGCGTCCGCCACGGTCATCGCCAGCGGCTTTTCGCAGATCACATGCTTGCCTGCGGCAATCGCCGCCAGCGCCTGCGCGCGGTGCTTTTCGTTCGTGGACGAAATGTAGACCGCCTCCATCCCAGGGTCGGCCAGCATCACCGCAAGATCATCGCTTGCCCGTGCAACCTCGTGTTCGGTGGCAAAACGCTGCGCGTGGGGCAGCGACCCGCTGACCACACAGACCGGATTTGCCCCGCAAGCACGAAGCGCCCCGATCATGTGTTCAGCAGCGATCGTGCTTGCCCCAACCAGCCCCCAGTTCATCACGCCGCCCCTAATTGGATCCTTCCAAAACTTGTAATGGAACGATCCAAATGAGTCAACCGAGTCGTTTGGGAGGCCGTGGGACGATCAGATCAGATCGGCAGACTTCACCTCAGGGTTGTATCTTGCAGCAGCGGCAGCACTTCAACCGCTCCAATTTTCAGCAAACCTTCTTGGCCCATTGCGCTAAAAAAGAGCCGATTTCGCCGTAGTCTCGCGAATCCCCCCTGCGCCCGATGCGCTGGTCTGGGCGCCCACACCGGCCCATTTCCCGGCCTTTCAGCGAACAATGATCGCAGCCAGCCCCGCACTGTTGCCCGCCCGGATTGGAGTTACACGCTTTCGCAGTATTTCCTTTCCGTACTCGCCTTAAGATTGTCTAAATTCGGCCTATCTGCGGCCCTCTTTGCGCCGGAACGATCAACCTGGGGCTTTCTGCGACAGCACACACGCGTGCGTTGAGTAGATCGGTGAACTGACATGGCGAGATTCAACACGGCGGCCACTGCGGTCGCGACATGGTCCGAAGATCTTTCCGCACCGGCTCTTGGCGCTGCGGGCGCAGAAGACGCATTCGCCGGTGAACTCGGCTCGCAGGATGACAATCAGGACGCCTTCGTCGATGAACTGAAACCCGGCCACAAACTGCTGCAGGGTCAGTATACGATCGTCAGCTACCTGAACTCGGGCGGCTTTGGCATCACCTACCTTGCCAAGGATTCGCTCGACCGCACCATTGTCATCAAGGAATGCTTCCCGAATTCGCTGTGCCGGCGCAGCGGCATCATCGTCCGCGCCCGGTCGCGGGCGCATCAGGGTGAATTCCGTTCCGTCGTCCGGCTGTTCGTGCAAGAGGCGCGCAGCCTGGCGAAACTGGTGCATCCGAACATCGTCGGCGTGCATCAGGTGTTCGAGGACAACGACACCGCCTACATGGCAATCGACTACGTCAACGGCAAAGACCTGCTTGACGTGCTGGAAGCGTCCGACTGTGCCTTCACGCCGGATGAAATCGTCCAGATGCTGAAAAAGGTGCTCGGGGCGGTGGATTTCGTCCACCAGTCCGGGATGCTGCACCGCGACATCTCGCCCGACAACATCCTTGTCGACGCCCGCACCAAGAACCCGGTGCTGATCGACTTTGGTGCCGCGCGCGAACAGGCCACCAAGGCCAGCCGCGTGATGTCGCAGCGCCGCGTGGTCAAGGACGGGTATTCGCCACAGGAATTCTACCTGACCGGATCGGCGCAAGGGCCCTACAGCGATCTTTACGCGCTGGCCGCCACCTTCTACCACGTCATCGCCGGGGCCGCCCCGCCCGAAAGCCAGCGCCGCCTCGCCTCGATTGCCGAAGGCAGCCCCGATCCCTACCAGCCGCTCGCCGGGCGCTTTCAGGGGTATCCGCCGGGTTTTCTTGAAGCCATCGACAAGGCCGCCCGCGTCCTGCCAAGGGATCGTCTGGAAACTGCGGCCCAGTGGCTTGACATCATCATCGCCGCTGAAGCCGGCCCGGTGGTCCAGCCTGCCCCGGCAGCGCCAGTGGCGCCCACCCGCTTTGCCCGCAAGATCAACCCCGCCCCCGATACGACCACCGCCGTTTTCGCGGCACAGACCACCGAGGTTCGCTCTTCGCGCTTTCCGCTGCTTCTGGGCGCGTCCTCTGTGGTGGCACTCGGGTTGGGCTTTGCGCTCTGGACCAGCATGAGCGATCCCGCCACCTCGGGTGCCGCCACGGCGCAAACCGCCGGCAGCGCCGTCGAAGTGGCCACCGCCCTTGCCGCCGCCGATGCCCTCGCCGCCCGCGAGGCCGAGGCGCAGACCCGCGCCGCCGTCGATGCCCAGACCGCGGCACAGGCGCGCGCCGATGTGACCGCCAAGGCCGCGGTTGACGCGACCGCCAGCGCCGCCGCCGCAACCGAGGCCGCCGCCACCAAAGAGGCCGAGGCCCGCGCCCGCCTCGAGGCCCGCGCCCGGCTGGAAGCTGAAGCCAAGGCGAAAGCCGATACCGAAGCGTCATTGCGCGCCGCTGCCCGCGCCCAAGCCGCCGCCGACGCCACCGCCATTGCCGAAGCCGCCGCCCGCGCCGCCGCCCAGACGCAGGCCGCCGCTGAAGCCGCCGCTGCCGCCCAGCGCGCCGCCGAGGCCGCCGCCGCAGCCCAAGCCAAGGCCGAAGCCGAAGCTGCCGCCCTTGCCGCTGCCATCCTGCCGCGCCCGCCTGCCCCCGACACACCGCTGATCGAAGACCAGTTCAGCGCCGTCCGCTGGGACTATGCCTTGCCGTTCACCACCGCACCGAAGGTGATCGACGGCGAGACCTATCCTTCCATCACGGCCGTGTCCGGTCGGCTTGCCCGCGCCAACCAGTGGGTTGCCGACGGCGTCACCATCTTCGCGATCAACGGCGAATGGGTGTCCAGCCTGGACGCGATCACGAACACGATCCGCGTCTCGACCACCCCCGACGCAGACGGCAAGATCACCGCCACCGCCCGCATCCGCGACGCCAAGGGCGGCGATTTCGAAGACGTCAGCCTGGTTGCCCCGGCCACCCGCTGGGTCGAACTGAAAAATGGCACCACCTTCCGCACCAGCGTCGAATTCGGCGCCTGGCGCACCGTGGTCGACCGGATCATCTATTCCGATGACAACGGCGTGCAGCCCGGCGACGTGATCTTGCAGGAAACCACGCTTGGCAAGCCGATCAACACCCCCGAAAGCCTAGAGATCGTGATCGACCTTTTGTCCTTCCAGAACGTCGGCGAAGCCGCCTTCGAAGTCGAGCGTGCCGGCAACGTCATCTCGGTGCGGATGCCACTGGAACGCGAGTGATCCGGGGAATCGTTTCCAGAGTTGCAGATAGTATTGGCAGGAAATCGTTATTGTTGCGTAAACCGAGCAGAAGCCTGCGAAAGCCCCCCGCCAGGAACGGAACCACGTTCGGCCTTTTGACCCAAAGGGTCCTGGCGGGGGGCATCGCCACCATCCTTGCCACTCAGACCTTCGTTGCGCCTGCGCTTGCCGACCCTGTCACCCTGACCACACGCGACGGCACCTATTCCATCGTCGGTGACCTTGTCGAAATCACCGACGACACCTTCACCATCCGCTCCAGCGTCGGCAGCATGACCGTTGCCCGCGATACCGTCACCTGCGGCGGCGCCGGCTGTCCGGCGGGCACCGCGCCCGCCCCGCAGACCACCATCGCCGGTGACCGCGCGCTTGGTGTCGATCTCATTCCCACGCTCCTCAGCCGCTTTGCTGCAAGCACCAGAGCCAAGGCGACGGTCCTCAAGACCATCGACAATGGCCTTCTGGTCGAGGTCAGCGGCGGCGATCTGCCGCAAACGGCCGCCATCAAGATCGTCCCCTCCACGTCCTCCGACGGAATTGCCGCGCTCCTTGACGGCACGGCCGAACTCGCGCTTTCCGACCGCCGCGCCCTGACGCGCGAGGTGCGCGCCGCCCAGAACCTCGGCCTTGGCGATCTGCGGTCCGAGACGCAGGAACAGATCGTCGCCCTAGACGGCCTTCTCTTCATCACTCACCCGCGCAATCCGGTCCGGTCGCTGACCACCGCCGACGCGGCCGCGATCTATGCGGGCAAGATCACCAACTGGTCACAGGTTGGTGGCAATGATCTTCCCATCACGCTTTACGCCAGCACGCCCGACCTTGGCTCTGCCGATGTGCTGGACGCGCTGGTGATGCGCCCCGCCGATCTTGCGGTCAGCGCCGGGGCCACCGTTCTCGGCTCGGACCGAGTGGTCGCCGAAACCGTCGCCGCCGATCCCGCCGCCATCGGCTACACCCGCATCGGCAACGAAGGCCCGGCCCGCCCGCTGGCAATCCGCGGTTCGTGCAACATCCAGACCCAGCCCACCCCGTTCACCGTCAAGACCGAGGAATATCCCCTTACCCGCCAGCTTTACATCTACCGCAGCAAGACCCCGCTTTCCCCCATCGGCGACGCGTTCTCGCGCTTTCTGGCCTCGGACGCCGCGCAGACCGATGTCGCCAGCGCCGGTTTCATCGACCAGTCGATCGCCTCGGCCACCATCGACCAGCAGGGGATGCGCATCGCTTCGGCCATGATGGTCGAGACCGATCCGGCCCAGCAGCAGGAACTGCGCGGCATGATGGACATGCTTCTGGCCGCCGAACGCCTGTCGGCCACCTTTCGCTATGAAACCGGCACCGACCTTCTGAACGCCCGCGCATTGGCCGACCTAGACCGTCTTGCCGCCCTCCTGTCCACCGACGCCTACAAGGGCAAGGAGGTTCTGTTCCTTGGCTTCACCGATACGGTCGGCGACGCCGCGCTGAACCGCGACCTCAGCCTGAAACGCGCCGAACAGATCATCGCCACGCTTCTGGCCGAATATCCCGAGGTGGCGGATAACGTGCGCCTCACCGCTGTGGGCCTTGGCGAAATATCGTCGCTGGCCTGCAATGACACCGATCCCGGCCGCGCGATCAACCGCCGCGTCGAAACCTGGGTGCGGGATTTCGCCCAGTGACGCGTCGATGGCAGCACCTCATCCTCTCGCTCACGCTGTGTCTGGCCACCGTGGCGCCTGCCATCGCCCGCGCCGACTGTCCGGCTGACACCGCGCTCATCTTCCTCGTCCCGCCCGAGGCCGACGCCGGGCCGGAAGGCAAGGCCGCCCGCCAGTTCGCAGACCGCGCCAACGCGGCCCTTGCCGGCCGCCACTGCATCAGCCTGCGCGGCGATACGGCCAGCGCGAACCTCGCCGCCGCGCTGGCCACAGGGAATGCCAGCTTTGCCGCTTTGCCCCTTGCCGCGGCGGCCGAGGTCGCCCCGGCGCTTGACGTGATCAACCTGCCCTTCCTCTTTGACAGCCCGCACCACGCCCTCGCCTGGGCCGAGGCACTTCCCGCCCCGTCAGCCAGCGCCGACACGCCCGCGCTCCTCGGCGTCCTACTGACCGGCGCGCTTCAGATGACCGCCCCGCGCGCGCTTTCCACCCCTGCCGCTGTCGCCGACCTCGCCTTTGCCGTGCCATCCACCGCGCCCGTCAGCGCCGCCACTGCCGCTGCCCTTGGCGCAACCGCCGTTCCCGTCGACAGCACCCCCGCAGCCTTCGCAGCCGCCCTTGCAACCGGCACCACGCCAGCCAGCTTTGCCACCTGGCCGGTGATCGACTTCGGCGGCCTTTACGCCGTCCCGACCGTCATCACCGAAACCAACCACGGCATCACCGGTGCCGCCATCCTCGCAGCACCGGGCCTGATCGCCACGCTCACGCCCGACGACGCCACGCTTCTCCTCGACCTCCTGCGCCAGGTCCTGCACGAACAGTCCCTCCTCGCCTTCGAGACGGACGCGATCAGCCGACAAGCGATCACCGAGGATGGTGGACTCGTTGTTGCGCTGGACCCAACCGCGCGCGCCGCGTTCCGCGTGGCCCTTGCGCCCATTTACGACGCCGCTGCCACCCGCCTCGGGCGGGACGCGATCAACGCCGCCGTTGCGGCCAACGCCACCGCAAGGCCGTTCGAATGACGACCCGCTGCATCACCCGCCCACGCCATCCCTGAACGCGCGTTCGACCCCCATTCTCCCTGGCCCTGCCACGGAGCGACCAACCTCTCGATCACCAAATACAACCTTAAGGCGAAACCAATCTCTCTGCTCAAAGGACCAACCGCATGGGTATTCCCTCCCGCATCGTCAGAAACGGCCTTCGACACACCGCCATCGCGCTGGCCTTGATGACGACCTCCGCCAGCGCACAGGAACTTTGCACGTTCCACACCGTCGTGCCCGGCGACACCCTCAGCCAGCTTGCCAAGGCTGCCGGGGTCGCGGGTGGATACCAGGTGCTGTACTCGGCAAACCGCGACCGGCTATCCAGCCCGAATATCATCGAGGTCGGGATGACGCTGGCCATTCCCTGCGCCGATGGCAGCCTTCCGGGGGCCGAAACCGCCGCGCTTGCAACCGCCGCAGACCCGGCACCTGCGCCTGCCGCAGAACCGCCGGTGGAACCCGTCGCGGAACCGGTCGCAACAGCGGCCCCGGCGACAAGCGAACCCGCCATCCTGCCCGAGGCCCGCTTCCTTACCGCCGGCAGCTATGCCCCGTTCACCGACGAAGACCTGCCTGAAGGCGGCATGTTCACCGAACTTGTCAAACTGGCGATGCAGCGCGGCGCACCCGATCAGCCCTACCGCGTGTCCTTTGTCAACGACTGGGGCGCGCACCTGACCGAACTTCTGCCCTCCGGCGCCTTCGACCTCGGGTTTCCGTGGTATCTGCCCGATTGCTCCAAGGTCGATCTGCTGTCCCCCGCCACCCAGATGCGCTGCACCGATTACGATGCCTCCGACCCGTTCTTCGAGGCGGTGGTCGGCTATTACACCAAGGCCGGCAGCGACCTTGTCAACGTCACCTCGCACGACCAACTCAAAGGCAAGCGTCTGTGCCGCCCCGACGGCTGGTTCACCTTCGACCTCGAGGCGCTCGGCCTTGTCGAACCGAACGTGTCGATGCTTGTCGCGCCAACCCAGCTTGACTGCTGGCGCGCGCTCGAGGCGGACGAGGTTGACGTCGTCACCTTCGACGCCCTGCCCGCCGAAGACGACATCGTCACCCTCGGCATCGGTGACAACGTCAAGGAACTGACCGCGCTGGCCACCGTGCAGACGATCCATGTCTTCACGCCCAAGGCGAACCCCGATGGCAAGGCCTACCTCGCCATGCTGAACGCCGGCCTGAAATCGCTGCGCGACGACGGCACGTGGTTCAAGGTTGTCTCCACCCGGTTGCGCGAACACGAGGAAAAGCAGGCCTCTGGCGGCTGACCCTGCGCCTGCCCCTCCCCCTCGTGGGGAGGGGACGGGGTGGGGGCGCCCCCGGCGTCACCGCTTTTGCCCCAGCCCATGCGCCTTTCCGTTGACAGCGCCCGCCAGATGGCCCCCCTTTGGCCCAGCGGGTTTGGGGGCGGACGTGTTCGATCTGGTGATCTTCGATTGCGATGGCGTGCTGATCGACAGCGAGATCATCTCTGCACGGATGCTGATCGCGGAACTCGCCCGCCTCGGGGTGCGCATCGACCTCGACTATGTCGCCCGCCACTTCCTTGGCCGCAGCTACCCGACCGTGATGGCGCAGATCCGGCGCGAATTCGGCCTCGACCTGCCGGCCGACTTCGAGGCCAACTACCGTGACCGTCTTCTGGCCGAATTCACCCAAAGCCTGCGCATCATGCCCGGTGTGTCGGATGTGCTGTCCGCCCTTGCCTGCCCGTGGTGCGTCGCCACCTCGTCCTCTCCGCGCCGGGCCGACATGTCGCTGTCCCTCGTCGGCCTGCGCCCCGCCGTCGGCCCCCGCCTTTTCACCGCCAGTCAGGTGGCCAACGGCAAACCCGCGCCCGACCTCTTCCTCTTTGCCGCCCGGCAGATGCAGGTCGCTCCCGCCCGCACCCTCGTCATCGAAGACAGCCTCACCGGCGTGCGTGCCGCCCTCGCCGCCGGGATGCAGGTCTGGCGCTTCACCGGGGGCAGCCATTTCGGCGGCCGCCTTGACGCCGATCCGCCCGACGCCACGCCGCACAGACGGTTTGACGCTTTCGCAGACTTCTTCCACTTTGCGCCTGACCTGAAAGGTGCCGCATGAACCGCCCCGACCCCGATATCTCCCTGCAAGACGAAGCCGCGCGGGCGGGCTGGCTCTACTATGTCGGGGGCATGACGCAGGACCAGATTGCAGCCGAGCTTGGCACCAGCCGCCAGCGCGCCCAGCGCCTCGTGTCGCGCGCGATTTCCGAAGGGCTGATCCACGTCCGCCTGAACCACCACATCGCCTCGTGTCTTGCGCTGGAATCAGACCTCACCCGCCGCTTTGGCCTGACCCGCTGCCGCGTCGCCCCCGGCCTTGGCCTTGGGGCGGACCCCTCGCGCGCCATCGCGCCCACCGCCGCGACCGAGCTTGAGCGATACCTGCGGATGCCAAACTCGAAGGTCATCGCCTTTGGCACCGGCCGCGCCCTGCGCGCGATGGCCGAACAGTTCGCCCCCACTGATGCGCGCCAGCACCGTATCGTGTCCCTCCTCGGCAACATTGCGCCGGACGGGTCGGCCACACTTTATGACGTGATCAGCCGCATCGCAGAAAAACTCAAAGCACCCTATTACCCGATGCCGGTCCCGGTGATCTGCGACACGGCGGAAGAGCGTGAGTTCTTCATGCACCTGCGCCCTGTGCAAGCCGTCTACAACCTCGCCCGCCGGGCCGATGTCACCTTTGTCGGCGTCGGCCAGATGAGCGCGGACGCGCCTCTGGTGGTGGACGGCTTCGTTACGCCCGAAGTGCTGGCCGAACTGCAAGCCGCTGGTGCTGCTGGAGAAATCGGAAGCTGGGTCTATGACGAACAGGGCCGCTACATCGACAGCCCGCGCAACGCGCTGGTCGGCGGCGTGCGCGTCGAACCCGGCCAGTCGCAGCCCGTGATCGCCATCGCAGCCGGCCCCTCGAAGGTCCCCGCAATCCGCGCTGCGATGATCGGACGCATCGTCAACGGCCTTGTGACGGACGAGGCGACAGCCGAAGCCATCCTCTCCGACGCCTGAAATTCCTTCGCAGTTGCGGCGGAAGAGGGGGCTTGACGACTCAGGCCACCATATGAGCAATTATTCACTCAGCGATGATTTGCTCATTCGCTTAGGGAGGAAAATTCATGACGCTATCGCTTCGCGCGCTTCTCGGCGCGTCGGCTCTCGTTGCCTTTGCGGGCAGCGCACTTGCCGAAACCACCATCACCGTCGCCACCGTCAACAACGGCGACATGGTCCGCATGCAGGGCCTGATGGACGACTTCAACACCAAGCACCCCGACATCAAGGTTGAATGGGTGACCCTGGAAGAGAACGTCCTGCGCCAGAACGTCACGACCGACATCGCCACCAACGGCGGTCAGTATGACGTCATCACGATCGGCACCTACGAAGTTCCGATCTGGGGCAAACAGGGGTGGCTCGCCAGCCTGAACGACCTGCCCGCTGACTATGATGTCGACGACCTTCTGCCGGCCATCCGTGGCGGCCTCACGGTCGACGGCAACCTGATGGCCTCGCCGTTCTACGGCGAAAGCTCGATGGTCATGTACCGCCGCGACCTGATGGAGGCCGCCGGTCTCACCATGCCTGACGCGCCGACCTGGGCCGACATCGAAAAGGCCGCCGCCGCGATGACCAACAAGGATGCCGAACAGTATGGCATCTGCCTGCGCGGCAAGGCCGGCTGGGGCGAGAACATGGCCTTCCTGACCGCCATGTCCAACTCCTTCGGCGCGCGCTGGTTTGACGAGGCGTGGAACCCGCAGTTCGACCAGCCCGAATGGAAGGCGACGCTCGAGTTCTATCTGAACCTGATGAACAACTACGGCCCGCCCGGCGCTTCGAACAACGGCTTCAACGAAAACCTGACCCTGTTCAATCAGGGCAAGTGCGGCATGTGGATCGATGCCACCGTGGCTGCATCCTTCGTGACCGGCAAGGACTCGACCGTCGCTGACAAGGTTGGCTTCGCCCTCGCGCCGGACAACGGCCTTGGCAAGCGTGGCAACTGGCTCTGGGCATGGTCGCTGGCGATCCCGGCCTCCTCGACCAAGCAGGATGCGGCAAAAACCTTCATCAACTGGGCCACGAACAAGGACTACCTTGCCCTCGTCGCCTCGAAAGAAGGCTGGGCCAACGTGCCTCCGGGAACCCGCACCTCGCTCTACTCGAACGAGGAGTATGCCAAGGTGCCGTTCGCCAAGATGA
Source organism: uncultured Alphaproteobacteria bacterium (assembly GCA_963822435.1). Taxonomy (GTDB): domain Bacteria; phylum Pseudomonadota; class Alphaproteobacteria; order Rhodobacterales; family Rhodobacteraceae; genus JAUYQR01. The sequence goes on along the minus strand of CAWGHN010000004.1, from coordinate 334,823 downwards.
CGATCGACAGCATCAACTCGGCTGACCCGACCAACCCGACCGTCAAGCCGGTGCCGTATGTCGGCGTGCAGTTCGTCGCAATCCCGGAATTCCAGGGGCTCGGCACCACTGTTGGTGAACTGTTCTCGGCCGCCCTCGCAGGTCAATCCACGGCTGACGAGGCTCTGGCCGCTGCCCAGACCGCCGTCGCCGACGAGATGAAGTCCGCCGGCTACATCAAGTAACCTCCCCTCCGGGGCTGGCCTTTGCGCCGGCCCCGGATACCTTCGGGCGGGAAACTGCCCGACCTTTCCTTGGCCGACCTTTCCTTGGCCGACCTTTCCTTGGCCGACCTTTCCTTGGCCGACCTTTCCTTGGCCGACCTTTTCTTCCGCCGCCCCTTCCTCCGCCACCGCCACCGACAGCCCGCCCGTTGTCCGCCCGCCCCCGGCCCGCCCGTGCGCGCGCGCCCCGCCTTTCCGGAGACGCATCATGTCCACGCAATCCACCCGTCTGGCTGCCCGGTTCATGGTGGCACCCTCGGTGATCGTCCTGTTCATCTGGATGATCGTGCCCCTGGCGATGACCGCGTATTTCTCGTTCCGGCTTTATCGGCTGCTGTCGCCTGACCGCAGCGGATGGGTTGGCTTCAACAACTACGTCTGGTTCTTCAACTCGCCCGACTTCTGGCTGGCGCTGACCAACACGCTCTTGCTGGTCGGCGGCGTCCTCATCATCACCGTCATCCTCGGCATCCTGATCGCGCTTCTGCTTGACCAGCCGGTCAAGGGTCAGGGCGTGCTGCGCATCCTGGTCATTGCGCCCTTCTTCGTGATGCCGCCGGTCGCCGCGTCGATCTGGGAAAACCTGTTCATGCACCCGCAGAACGGCCTTTTCGCCGCCATCGCCCGCGGGTTCGGTGCGCAGCCGATCCTGTTTCTGGAAAGTTATCCGATGCCCTCGGTCATCGCGATCGTCGCCTGGGAATGGTTGCCGTTCGCCACGCTGATCCTGCTCACCGCGATGCAGTCACTGTCCTCCGAACAGCTCGAAGCGGCCGAGATGGACGGCGCGTCAGCCTTGTCGCGCTTTCAATACATCATCCTGCCGCACCTCACGCGCGCCATCACCGTGGTAATCCTGATCCAGACGATCTTCCTTCTGGGCATCTTCGGCGAGATCTACACCACCACCCAAGGTGGCCCCGGCTCGGCCTCCACCACCCTTCCCTACATGATCTTCAAACAGGCCATCGTCGCAAAAGACATCGGCCGCGCCGCCGCCGGTGGGATCATCGCCGTGATCCTTGCCAACATCGTTGCCTACTTTCTGATGCGCAGCATCGGCAAGCACCTCGACGCCTGAAGGAGGCACCAGAATGGCCCGCGCCGCATCCCCCCGCCGCAGATTGCTCACCACGCTTGCCGCATGGTTCGTGGCACTTCTCATCTTCTTCCCCGTCCTGTGGATGATCCTGACCAGCTTCAAGACCGAAGCCTCCGCCGTCGCCTCGCCGCCCGAGCTTCTGGGCGCGACATGGACGCTGGAAAACTACGTCGAGGTCTGGTCGCGTTCGGACTATCCCCGCTTCTTCTGGAACTCGGTCGTGATCTCGGTCGGCTCCACCCTCCTCGGCCTTGCCATCGCGATCCCCTCGGCCTGGGCAATGGCCTTCGTGCCGGGCAAGCGGACCAAGGATCTTCTGATGTGGATGCTGTCGACCAAGATGATGCCCGCCGTCGCCGTGATGATCCCGATTTACCTTCTTTTCCAGCAGCTTGGCCTCTTCGACACCAAGATCGGCCTGATCCTTGCGCTGATGCTGATGAACCTGCCGATCATCATCTGGATGCTCTACACCTACTTCAAGGAAATCCCCGGCGAGATCCTGGAGGCCGCGCGCATGGACGGCGCAGGTCTGGTGAACGAGATCATCTATGTCCTGACGCCGATGGCGATCCCCGGCATCGCCTCCACGATGCTTTTGAACATCATCCTCGCCTGGAACGAGGCGTTCTGGACCATCACGCTGACCACCACCAAGGCCGCCCCCCTGTCGGCCTTCATCGCCAGCTTTTCGGCGCCGCAGGGCCTGTTCTACGCGAAACTCTCGGCGGCCTCGGCCATGGCCATCATGCCGATCCTGATCCTTGGCTGGTTCAGCCAGAAACAACTCGTCCGGGGTTTGACCTTCGGCGCGGTGAAGTGAGAGAGACATGGGACAAATCACACTCAAATCGGTCCGCAAAAGCTTTGGCGAGGTTGACGTCATCCCGTCGATCGACCTGGCCATCGACGACGGCGAGTTCGTCGTGTTCGTCGGCCCGTCGGGGTGCGGCAAATCCACGCTTCTGCGTCTGATCGCGGGGCTGGAGGACACCACCTCCGGCACGATCGAGATCGACGGCAAGGACGCCACCGCCCTGCCCCCCGCCAAGCGCGGTCTGGCGATGGTGTTCCAAAGCTACGCGCTTTACCCGCACATGACGGTCAAGAAGAACATCGGCTTTCCCCTGAAGATGGCCGGAATGGACCCGGCCGAGGCGGAAAAGCGCATCCAGCGTGCCGCTTCGGTCCTGAACCTGACGAACTATCTGGAACGCAAGCCCGGCCAACTGTCCGGTGGCCAGCGCCAGCGCGTGGCCATCGGCCGTGCCATCGTGCGCGAACCTGCCGCGTTCCTGTTCGACGAACCCCTGTCCAACCTCGACGCGGCCCTGCGCGTGGGGATGCGCCAGGAGATCAGCGAACTGCACCAGTCGCTGAAAACCACGATGATCTACGTCACCCACGATCAGGTCGAGGCGATGACGATGGCCGACAAGATCGTGGTCCTGAACGCGGGCCGCATCGAACAGGTCGGCAGCCCGCTGACCCTGTACCACACCCCGAAAAACGTCTTCGTTGCGGGCTTCATCGGCAGCCCCAAGATGAACCTGATCGAAGGGTCCGAGGCCGCCAAGCACAATGCCCACACCATCGGCATCCGCCCCGAACACATCGCCGTCGGCGATGGCCCGTGGGAAGGCGTGGTCGGCCTTTCGGAACACCTCGGCTCTGACAGCTTCATCAAGGTCGACGTGCCCGGTCTTGGCATCATCAACGTCCGCGGTGCGGGCGAATTGAACGTCCACCACGGCGACCGTATCAAGCTGGCGCCCGCCGGCAAGATCCACCGCTTTGACGCAAACGGAATGGCAATGGCATGAGACTGCAAGGAAAAACCGCCCTCATCACCGGTGCCGCACGCGGCATCGGCCTTGAATTCGCCCGCGCCTACATCGCCGAAGGCGCGACCGTCGCCGTGGCCGACATCAACGCCGCCGCTCTGGACAAGGCGGTGGCCGAGCTTGGTCCCAAGTCCGTTGCCATCCAGATGGACGTGACCAGCCAGCCCGGCATCGACGCCGGCTTTGCCCAGGCGATCGACCGGATGGGTCATCTCGATATCCTGATCAACAACGCCGCGCTGTTTTCCGCCGCCCCCATCGTCGAAATCACCCGCGCCGACTATGACAAGCTCTTCGCCGTCAACGTGGCAGGCACGCTCTTTTGCATGCAGGCCGCCGCGCGCCACATGGTGCCACGCGGGTCCGGCACCATCATCAACATGGCCAGCCAGGCCGGTCGTCGCGGCGAAGGCCTCGTCGCTGTCTACTGCGCCACCAAATCCGCCGTGATCTCGCTCACCCAATCGGCGGGCCTCGACCTCATCCGTCACGGCATCAACGTCAACGCCATCGCCCCCGGCGTGGTCGACGGCGAACATTGGGACGGTGTCGACGCCTTCTTCGCGAAATATGAACACAAGGCCCCCGGTCAGAAAAAGCGCGAGGTGGGCGAGGCCGTCCCCTTTGGCCGAATGGGCACCGCCGCCGACCTCACGGGCATGGCGATCTTCCTCGCCACGCCAGAAGCGCACTACATCGTCGCCCAATGCTTCGGCGTGGACGGCGGAAACTGGATGGCCTGAATGGAACCGACGCTCCCCGCATACGACCGCTCCAAGCTGACGCCCGGCATCGTCCACATCGGCCTTGGCAACTTTCACCGCGCCCACATGGCGGTCTACCTCGACGACCTCTTTGCCCTTGGCGAAGGTCACGACTGGGCCATCCTCGGCGCCGGTGTGCGCGAAGGCGACGCCCGGATGCGCGACGCGCTCAAGGCGCAGGACTGCCTCTCCACCATCATCGAACTGGATCCCGCCGGCAAATCCGCCCGCCGCGTCGGCTCGATGATCGACTTCCTGCCCGTGGAACCCGACAACGCCGCCCTCATCGCCGCGATGACGCAGCCGCGGATCCGCATCGTGTCGCTTACCGTCACCGAAGGCGGTTACTTCATCGACCCAGCCACCGGCCGCTTCGATCCGAACGCCCCCGACATTGCCGCCGATGCGGCACACCCGCACCGCACCGCCTTTGGCGCGATCATCGCCGCCCTCAAGGCCCGCCGCGCCGCTGGCACGCCGCCCTTCACCGTGATGTCCTGCGACAACCTGCCCGGCAACGGCCACGTCACCCAATCCGCCGTCGTGGGCCTCGCGCGTCTCAGCGACCCTGCCCTGGCAGACTGGATCGCCGCCAACGTCGCCTTCCCGAACGGCATGGTCGACCGCATCACTCCCGCCACCGGCCCCCGCGAACGCGACCTCGCCGCCAGTTTCGGCCTCGGGGCAGACCCGGTCCCCGTCACGTGCGAACCGTTCCGGCAATGGGTGCTGGAAGACCACTTCCCCACAGGCCGCCCCGCATTGGAAAAGGTCGGCGTCACCTTCACCCCGCATGTCCATGCGTTCGAGGCGATGAAGATCCGCATCCTGAACGGCGGCCACGCCACCATCGCCTACCCCGGCGGGTTGATGGACATCGAATATGTCCACGAGGCAATGGCCAACCCCCTGATCGCGGGCTTTCTCAACAAGGTCGAAACCGACGAGATCATTCCTTACGTGCCTCCCGTCCCCGACACCAACATCGCCGACTATTACCGCCTGATTGTCGCCCGCTTCTCCAACCCCGAGGTCGCCGATACCGAACGCCGCCTCTGCCTCGACGGCTCCAATCGCCAGCCAAAGTTCATCATCCCGTCCCTCCGCGACGCCCTCGCCGCCGGTGGCCGCATCGACGGGCTCGCCCTGGTGTCCGCGCTCTGGTGCCGCTACTGCCACGGCACCACTGACAGCGGCACTCACATCCCCCCGAACGACCCGAACTGGGATTACCTGCAAGCCCAGTCAAAAGCCGCGAAGGATGCCCCGGTCATCTGGCTGCAGATGAAGCCGATCTACGGTGACCTGAACCGCGACCCCCGCTTTGTCGCCGCCTTCACCAAGGCGCTGAACAGCCTCTGGTCCAACGGCACGGCCTCCACGCTGACCACCTACATCGCCTCCTGATCTTCCGCGTTGCGAAACTATCGCACGGGGGGCGATGAGCGATCCGAAACCCTCCGGTGGAGGGTTTCCGCGAAAGGCGCCCGGCCCGTGGCCGGGCCGGGACGGCGGTGTGAAACCCCCGCTCCCGCACTCCGTCACAACCCCAACGCCCGAAACACCTTCGGCAATTCTTCCGGCAGATCCTCCGCAATCAGCCCCGGCCCAAAGCTCAACGCACATTCCACATGCAGCCAGGCCCCCGTGCAGGCCGCATCGAACGGCGCGAAACCCCGCGCCAGCAGCCCGCAGATAAACCCCGCCAGCACATCCCCCGACCCGGCCGTCGCCAGCCACGGCGCCGCCCGGTCGTAGTGGGCGGAGTTGATGGCGCAGCGCCCCGACGGGTCGGCGATCACCGTGTCGGGGCCTTTGACAAGGACCACGCAACCCGCCCGTTTCGCCGCTTCGCGCGTGGCATCGACCTTGGAATAGGCGGGTCCTTTTGTGGCGGGGGCCGCGAGTTTTTCGGCGATGTCGGGGAAGAGGCGGGCGAATTCTCCGGCATGGGGGGTCAGGACGCATCCCTCGTGCAGGGCGGCGAAGAGGTCGGGGTTTTGCGACAGGATCGTGAGGGCATCGGCGTCGAGCACCACCGACCGCGCCCCCCTCCCCTCTCCCCTCCCCAAGCGGGGGAGGGGAATCGCTTGGGCCTCTTGCGCAGCACCCGGCTCCACGCGGCTCCCCTCCCCCGCGTGGGGAGGGGATGGGGGGCTCCCCGGCGAAAAACCGAGAGCCACCCCCACCAACTCCCGCCCCCGTGCATCCAGCCCCAACCCCGGCCCGACACAGAGCGCATTGATACGCTGATCTTCCAGCACCCCGGCCAGCGCCGCCCCATCCGCCACCCCCCGCAGCATCACCGCATCCAGCCGCGCGGCGTTCTCGGGGATCGCCTCCAAAGGACACCCCACCGTCACCACCCCCGCCCCGATCCGAAGCGCGCCCCGCGCCGCCAACCGCGCCGCCCCGCCGCGACCGGAGGGGCCGGAAAGGATGAGGGAGTGGCCGTGGGAGTATTTGTGTTCAAGGCATTTGCACAGACCTCGGACCCAAGGTTCACATAGCTTTACCGCATCTCCCGATGCTGCAAGTCCGATGTCGCAGACGCGCACCTTGCCGCAAAGGTCGGGACCTAGGTCCAGAACATGCCCAAGCTTCATTGATTGAAAGGTGACCGTAAGGTCAGCGGCACCTGTCTTTGCTGCGGCCACGCCCTCACCAATCCCGCGGAAATGCTCGTCTGCCAGCGCCCGACCACTGTCGCTGCAAAGCCCGCTCGGCAGATCAATTGCAACATGGGGGACGCCCCATTTGTCGTTAGTCCAGAGGGCCCGACGGTCCTCATGCATTTCTAGAAGAGCGAGGCCAATCCCGACCACTGGCCGCGAAAGGCCGGTCCCGAAGATTGCATCTACAACAAGGTCAGGCTTTTCTCCGTAAGCCGACTCGTTCAGGACGAGCGTCCTCACCTCGCCTATCGCCAACCACCGCTCATAATTCACCCGCGCGTCCGGCGGCATCCGCTCCGGGTCGCCGTAGAGGAAGACCTCCACCTCCCAGCCCCACTCCTTCATCAGCCGCGCGACCACGAACCCGTCGCCGCCATTGTTCCCCGGCCCACACAACACCACCGCCCGGTGCGAGGTCGCCTTCAGCTCCGGCCATTCCTCGAACACCGCCTCGATCACGCCCCGCCCGGCGCGCTCCATCAGCTCAAGGCCCGTCACCTCGCCTGACGCGATTGCCGCCGCCTCGATGGCCCGCATCTCCGCCGCGGTCAGCAGTTCGGTCATTCCCGGCCCCTTTTTACAAATCGCCCATTTGCACACCGCAATGCACAAAATTTAGGCATCGACCTCAAATTCCCCGGCCCGGCCCGGTTTGCCTCACCCTAGCCAATTGTCCCCGCCGCAGGGAAGTGATCAGACGGCCAAGACGCCAGCACCGGGCGGTTCGACGGGGGAGGCCAGCGATGAAGAAGATCGAGGCGATCATCAAGCCGTTCAAGCTTGATGAGGTCAAGGAAGCCTTGCAAGAGGCCGGCATCCAGGGCCTGAGCGTAACCGAGGTCAAGGGCTTCGGCCGCCAGAAAGGCCACACCGAACTTTATCGCGGCGCCGAATATGTCGTCGATTTCCTGCCCAAGGTGAAGATCGAGGTCGTCCTCACCGACGACATGGTCGACGCGGCCATCGCAGCCATCGTTGCCGCCGCCCGCACCGACAAGATCGGCGACGGCAAGATCTTCGTATCCACCGTCGAACAGGCCATCCGCATCCGCACCGGCGAAACCGGCGACGACGCGGTCTGACCCCGACACCAAACTGAACACACCGGGGCAACCCGGCACGAAACTCCAACCAGAAGGACAGCATGATGAGCGCAGTTGCGAAGGCTCTGAAACTGATGAAAGACGAGGAAGTCGAATACGTCGACATCCGCTTCACCGACCCGAAGGGCAAGCTGCAGCACGTGACGCTGGTGGCCGATCTCGTGGATGAAGACTTCTTCGAAGAAGGCTTCATGTTCGACGGCTCCTCCATCGCTGGCTGGAAGTCGATCGACCAGTCCGACATGAAGCTCATCCCCGATGCAGCGTCGGTCTATATCGACCCTTTCTACGCCGAAAAGACGATGTGCGTGCATTGCAACGTGGTCGAGCCGGACACCAACGAGGCCTACAGCCGCTGCCCGCGCCAGACCGCGATCAAGGCCGAGGCCTACCTCAAGGCCTCCGGCGTCGGTGACACCGCCTACTTCGGGCCGGAAGCCGAATTCTTCATCTTCGACGACGTCCGCTACTCGGTCACGCCGCGCAAGGTGTCCTATGAAATCGACGCCGAGGCTGCGGCCTGGAACACCGACACCGTGACCGAAGGCGGCAACTATGGCCACCGCGCGGGCCACAAGGGCGGCTATTTCCCGGTGAACCCGATCGATGAAGCGCAGGATCTGCGCGGCGAGATGCTGTCGACCATGAAGCGCATGGGCATCCGCGTCGACAAGCACCACCACGAGGTCGCCACCTGCCAGCACGAACTTGGCATGATCTTTGGCGGTCTGGTTGAACAGGCCGACAACATCCAGAAGTACAAGTACGTGATCCACAACGTGGCCCACGCCTACGGCAAGACCGTGACCTTCATGCCAAAGCCCATGAAGGGCGACAACGGCTCGGGGATGCACGTCAACATGTCGATCTGGAAGGGCGGCAAGCCGTTGTTCGCAGGCGACAAGTATGCCGACCTGTCGCAGGAGGCCCTCTATTTCATCGGCGGCATCCTGAAGCACGCCAAGGCGCTGAACGCCCTGACCAACCCCGGCACCAACAGCTACAAGCGCCTGATCCCCGGCTTTGAAGCCCCGGTTCTGCGCGCGTATTCGGCCCGCAACCGGTCGGGCTGCGTTCGTATTCCGTGGACGGAATCGCCGAAAGCCAAGCGCGTGGAGGCCCGTTTCCCCGATCCGTCGGCGAACCCCTACCTCGCTTTCGCGGCGCTGATGATGGCCGGACTTGACGGCATCAAGAACAAGATCGACCCGGGTCCGGCATCGGACAAGGATCTCTACGATCTGCCGCCGGAAGAACTGGCCGAAATCCCGACCGTCTGCGGTTCGCTTCGCGAGGCGCTTGAGGAACTGGAAAAGAACCACGACTTCCTGTTGGCCGGTGACGTGTTCACCAAGGACCAGCTGGAAAGCTACATGGCGCTGAAGTGGGAAGAGGTCTACGCCTTCGAACACACGCCGCATCCGGTGGAATACCAGATGTACTACTCCTGCTAAGGGCGTCGCCCCGGCACAGGAAAGGGCGCCCTCGGGCGCCCTTTTTGCTTTGCCCTGCCATGGTTTCAAACCGTTGCCAGCAAACCCGCGCGTGGCGTAACCTTGCCCCAGCAGCGCCGCCCGCAGGATGACCCAGATGCCCGATGACCGGCTTCCACCCCGCAAAGCCAAGGCCAAACCCGTCCGCCCCGAAATCTGGGCCGAAGGCTCGCAAAAACCAAAATTCGACGCCCGCGCCTTTGCCACGGCCAGCTTGCACCTGACCCGCGAAGGCATCGCCCCCCTGATCGCCCGCACCGCCTCGGGCACTGCCGCGCTGTCGTCGCGCGTGGCCGCCGGCGCATGGCGCGTCCCGACCGCCCGCCTGGGGCGCGCTGAACGCCTCGTGCCCTCGCACCAGACCGTCGCCGCCTGGATCGCTGCGACCGCCCGGCTGATCGACGTGGCAGGCCGCACCGCAGCACCGGAAAGCCAGCGCCGCCGCGACCGTTTCGCCCGCACCGCTCCGGTCCAGACCCCTGAACCTGCCCTGCCTGACACCGCCCTGCCGACCGCGCCGGTCACCTTGCCCGCCCCCCCACCGGAAGATGCCGCGACCCTCGCCGCCATCCGGTCCGCCCTTGACGAAGCGCCCGCCGCTGCACTGCCACCGCCGAAACCCGATGCGCCGCCGTCCGCCCTCGCCGACACCCTGACCTCGGCGGCTGGCACCGCGCTTGGCTGGGCGCTGACCGCAGTTGCCCTGCCCTACGGTGCCGTCCGTGCCACGCTCGCCCATCTCAACGGCGAAGACCTCCGCCAGATCCGCGACGAAAGCTGAGCAGTCAGCCCAAGACCCGCACCAGAAACGCGACCATCGGCGCCATCACCACATCGGTGTCAAACCCGCCACCGCCGTGGCCCGCGCCCGGCACCAGCGCGAAATCCACCTCCGCAGCCGGGTCCGCCGCAAGCCATGCACTGCGCAGCCGGCTTGCCTGCAAGTCCGCAATCAACGGGTCCGCATCACCATGGCGGATGAAGATCGGCGGCAATGGTTCGCGCAACACGTCCAGCCGCCCGACCGGGCCCGCCGCCCGCGCCGCCTCGCGGTTGTCGCCCACCGCATAGCCCAGCAGCACGCTTTCCGCGCTCTGCGCCGGATCGGTCGCCCCCATCGCCGGAACCCGGCCCAAGGTCGCCATATCGGCATCCATCGTCGAGAAATCCATCGGCCCGTAGAAGCTGACCACGCCGCGCGGCGGCAACCCCGCCTCGACCAGCGTCAGCGCGGTTGATACCGCCAGAAACGCCCCCGCCGATTGCCCCCACAGGGCCAGCCGCGACGGGTCGAGCCCATGCAACCGCCCCTCGCGCTGCAACCAGACCACCGCCGCCAGACAATCGTCGCCCTGCGCCGGCCAAACAGCGGCGCTGGAGTAGCGGTAGTTGATCCGCACCACCGCGATCCCCGCCGCCAGCACTGCCTCCGATACCGGCATGTCCGCCTTGTCCCCCACCCGGAACGCGCCGCCGTGAATGTCGACCACACACGGGAACGGCCCCTCGCCTTCGGGCAGATAGATGTCCAGCCGCTGCCGCGGGTCGGCCCCATAAGCAATGTCGGCCTCCGTGGCCCCCGCCCCGCGCCCGCGCCACACCGTGACCGCCGCCCCCGCCGCAGCCAACAGCCCGGCCCCCAGCACCACCCGCCGGATCATACCTGCCACCCTGCTACCCCGCTCTTTTCAATGCACCGCCTCGCGCAGCGCGGCAAACTCCGCCTCGGTCAGCGTGTTCGCCTCCACCACATAGGTGTGGATGGTGAAGACCACAGCCCGTGTGACCGGCAGCCGCACCAGACATTGCCGCTCGCAGCGCACAAACACATGCCCCTCCGGCCGTGGCCGCCGCTCGCCCTCCAGCCTCGGCTGGTGCAGCACGAAATCGTCATAGGTCAGGTAGTTCATCCGCCACAGCGGCTGCTCCGGCCGGATCGCCTCGAACAGCCGATGCACCCGGCGCGCAATATCCTCGGTGTAGGGCGCGACCGGCTCGTGAATGCCGGTCATCGGCCGGCCGATCTTCTGCGCCAGCGTCCAGCTTGCCGGAAAACACAGGACCGCCCCGGTCAATACATACTCCTCGCCCCGCGCCTCCATCAGGCACAGGTCCTCCTGCACCAACCGCCCCAGTGTGACCAATGGCGCACCCCGATCAAGCGCCACCTCTACCCCATCGGGCCGCAGAACCGAGGTTTCGCCCACCCGATACCCCGGGGTCAGCGCCAGTTTTGCCAGCACCGTGCCATACAACTCCCATACACTTGCCATACGATCCGCAGACACCGCATGAACCGCCTCCAGCCGCTCCGCGATCAGCCGGTCGCGCAGCGCCATCTGCGGGCCAAAGGCGTCATCAACCCGCAGCCACTCGTCGCCCTCGACCGGCAAAATCCCCGGCAGCCGCCTCGTGCGCGGGTCGATCCAGGGCAGAAATGGCAGGCGCGATTGCAGGATCGGCGCGTCTTGCATGCTGTGCGTCTCGGGGTCAAGGATGGCGATGAACCAGGCCATCTGTCATTGCAGATCACTTCAGCATGCTCAACATCTGATCGATCCGATGGGCAAAGGTGTGGGTCTTCATCGCCGACAATGACACCTGCGAAACCCGCTTTCGGCCAGCGTCATCACTTAGATATGCTTCAATCTTTTCAATCAGATCGCCGTAATTCTGAAACTGGACAATCGCGTCGCTCACCTGTGTCCGAACGAACCCGTTGTCATCGCAGATCTGAAACGCACCCGAGCCAGCAATTTCAAAAACACGCGGGTTGCAGCCGTCCTTTGACTGGTCGTGATGCATGTTCAAAACGATCTTGGACTGATTATAAAGCAGGTTTACCCGCTGGGGCGGGATGTCCTTGTTGCGGTAAATCCTGCGCAGCCGTGCATCACTGCGAACGCGCACCCATTCCCACCATGTGCGCGGCTCCTGATACCGCACAAAACGCCCCCAGATCTCGAACCGCACCCCCGGCAGATCGCGCACCAGATCGGCAAGCAAAGCCTTGCGCTGCGGATACATCTTGCCAACGAAAGAGACGTCAATGTCTCTATTCATATCAAGGGGTTTGTAGACAGTATCGTCGTATCCCATCGGCAGGAACCGCACCTTGCCTGTGTCAATTCCGGCGTTTGCGAAATAGTCGATATCGGTCGCTTCAAACACAAAAACGGCATCGGCCAGTTGCGCCAGCCTCAGATGGTCCGGTCCGCAGCGAAATGCGGCATCCTGAAACCAGATCACTTTCCTGGCTGCCGTGCAGGCCTCAAAGACCGCCGGGTCCAGCCAGTCGCCCTTGATGACCAGCATAAAGTCGGGGCGCATGTCACGATCGGCACGGCCGATCAGCCGATTGAACCGCCGTCGCCATGCCTGCCGAAACGCTACAATCCCGAATTTTCCTGCGAAATCAATGGAAATGCGGTTCCAAAGACCGGACGGATTGTGAACCGGGCTGCCCACGATCCGAACCCGGTATCCAGCTTTCTGAAACGCGCTGCCGATCGCCTCGTTGTAGTTGAAAAATGCCGGCCCCACGATCAGCGCCGACATACCGCTGTCGCCCGCACGGCTTGCGGCATCAGTATCCCCGGCGCGTCCTTGGCTCAACATACCCAAACCCCCACGTCACTTTAGGAACGTCCCACAGAAGCAGACACGCCGCAATGGCACCAAAACCGACAGGGGGCGGTCGCTGGCGACCAAGCGGCAGCAGAACGGCAGCGCCACGCTACGGGGAACGGAGGGCGCCATGAACCAGCACTACGCCGACACCCGCAAGATCGACCCCACACGCGGCCAGACCCTCGCCGACGGCACTCCGAACGACAACAACCGGGTCGAGATCGGGCCGACCCAGCTTGCCTTCGCCGAATGGGCCGCCGCTGGCCTGACACCGCCAAACCTCGAAGCCATGCGCGACTACCGTTGGCGCCGCCTGACGGAAAGCTTGCAAAAACAGGATATTGGCGGGCTTTTGATGTTCGATCCGCTGAACATCCGCTATGCCACCGACACCACCAATATGCAGCTCTGGAACAGCCACAACCCGTTCCGCGCCTGCCTTCTGTGCGCCGACGGCCACATGGTGATGTGGGAATACAAGAATTCGCCCTTCCTGGTCACCTTCAACCCCCGTGTCGCCGAACTGCGCTCCGGTGCGTCATTCTTCTACAACGTCTCGGGCGACCACACCAAACTTCACGCCGACGGTTTCGCCCAGCAGGTAAGCGAGGTGATGCATGCCCATGCCGGCACGAACCGCCGCCTCGCCGTCGACAAGATCATGATCCACGGCCTGCGCTCGCTTGAGGCCGCCGGTTTCGAGGTGCTGGAAGGCGAGGTCATCACCGAACGCACCCGCGCGATCAAGGGCCCCGACGATATCCTCGCCATGCGCTGCGCCCACCACGCCTGCGAACGCGCAATTTCCGAAATGGAAACCTTTACACGGCAGAACGTGCCCAAGGGCCAAACATCCGAAGACGACGTCTGGGCCGAACTTCACAAAGGCAACATCCGCCGCGGCGGCGAATGGATCGAAACCCGCCTCCTCGCCTCCGGCGCGCGCACGAACCCATGGTTCCAGGAATGCGGCCCCCGGATCGTGCAGCCGAACGAAATCGTCGCCTTCGACACTGACCTGATCGGGGCTTACGGCATCTGCATCGACATCAGCCGCACCTGGTGGATAGGCGACGGCCGCCCCACAAATGCGATGATATCCGCCATGCACCACGCCCGCGACCACATTGACCAGAACATGGCGATGCTGAAACCCGGCGTCGCGATCAGGGATCTGATCCACGGCGGCCACCAGCTTGATGCGCAATACTGGCGGCAGAAATACTCCTGCAAGATGCACGGCGTCGGACTTTGCGACGAATGGCCCTTCGTGCCCTACCCCGATGCAGGTCTCGACGGCGCCTTTGACGTCGAACTCCAGCCCGGCATGGTGCTCTGCGTCGAGGCGCTGGTGTCGCCCGAAGGCGGCGATTTCTCGATCAAGCTGGAAGATCAGGTGCTTATCACCGAAACCGGCCACGAAAACCTTACCACATACCCGTTCGACCCGCGCCTGATGGGCTGATCGCCAGCTTCCTCTTTGCCCAAATATCCCGGGGTCCGGGGCAGAGCCCCGGCCGCCCGCCAAAGGCGCCGCGTCAAGGCCTGACCAGCGCCAGAATCCCCAGATGATCCGACCCATGCCTGCCCCTGACGGCCGCTGTCCCGCCCCCCGGTGCCATCACCTGGTCAATCGGCAGCAGCATCCACGGCGCGAACCCGACGTAACTTCCCAAAACCGGCCCCACCGCCATGGTCCGCGACGCCGCCCGCACCCGGGCAAGCGCCACCGACCAGCGCACCATGTTGAAATCCCCCCCAATCACCACCGGCACGTCCAGCCCCTCCATCACCGGCAGCAGCCGTTCCAGATGCGCCGCCTGCCCGTAGGGCCAGGGCCAGTTCAGATGCACCGACACCAGCCACAGGCGCCCCTGCGGCCCCTCCACCTGCACCGCCGCCATCCCGTGCGCACAGATCGCGCTGCCCGCTACCGGCGGCAACCGCGTTGCAACCGCCACCCCGCCGACCTGTTCAAAGGCGCACAACACCTGATGCGGCAGCACGTCGGCCAGCCGATCCAGCAACGGCAGGTTCGCGTCCGACACTTCCTGCAAGGTCAGGATATCGGGCGCCGCCACCCGGATATCCGCCTCCAGCCCCGCCAGATCGTCGTTCCGAAACAGCATGTTCTTCTGGTAAAGCACCATGCCGCCTGCCGCCTCGGCCACACCCCGCGACACAAGGATCGGCCCACCCGTCACCAGCGCCACCAAGAGCGCCACCACCGCCACCCCCGGCATCGCCAGCATCACCGCACCGCCCGCCAGCAGCACCAAGGCCAGCGCGCCCTGCGGCCGGAACACCGCGAAACTGTCACCCGCCGGATGCAGCCGCCCCAGATAGCCCGCCACCAGACACAAAAGGACCACCGCCACCCCGGCCCCGATCCCGAACTGCACCACTCTCATGCCACCTCCCCCAACGCTCTCGCACACCGGCGTGTCTGCCGATCACCGGCTCGCCCGCGCCCGGTCATACTGCCAGCGCAGGTGCATCTCCCGACCCCATGCGCCGTTCCAAGCCTTGCACCGTTCCGTCCCGCAGTCTAAGGGGTCGCCATCCCGTCCGCCAGCCAGAGGCCGCCATGATCCCCCGCTATTCCCGCCCCGAAATGGTCGCCCTCTGGTCCCCCGAAACCAAGTTCCGCATCTGGTTCGAGATCGAGGCCCACGCCTGCGACGCGCAAGCCGCGATTGGCGTGATCCCGAAAGCCAACGCCGAAGCTGTCTGGCGCGCCAAGGACGTGACCTTCGATGTCGCCCGGATCGACGAGATCGAGGCCGTCACCAAACACGACGTGATCGCCTTTCTCACCCACCTTGCCGAACACATCGGCGCCGATGACGCGCGCTTCGTGCATCAGGGCATGACCTCGTCCGACGTTCTGGACACCACGCTCAATATCCAGCTCGTCCGCGCCAGCGACCTTCTCCTCAAAGGTCTGGACCGCGTTCTCGCCGCGCTGAAGACCCGCGCCTATGAACACAAGGACACCGTCCGCATTGGCCGCAGCCACGGCATCCACGCCGAACCCACCACGATGGGCCTGACCTTCGCGCGCTTTTACGCCGAAATGGCCCGCAACCGGGCGCGGCTTGAAAACGCCCGTGCGGAAATCGCCACCGGTGCCATCTCCGGCGCGGTCGGCACCTTTGCCAACATCGACCCATCGGTCGAAGAACACGTCTGCAAGATGCTCGGCCTCACCCCCGAACCGATCTCCACCCAAGTTATCCCGCGCGACCGTCACGCGATGTTCTTCGCCACCCTCGGCGTCATTGCCTCGTCCATCGAAAATGTCGCCACCGAGATCCGCCACATGCAGCGCACCGAAGTGCTCGAGGCCGAGGAGTTCTTCTCCCCCGGCCAGAAGGGCTCGTCCGCCATGCCGCACAAGCGCAACCCGGTCCTGACCGAAAACCTTACCGGACTTGCCCGCCTTGTCCGCATGTCGGTGGTCCCGGCGCTGGAAAACGTGGCGCTCTGGCACGAACGCGACATTTCGCATTCCTCGGTCGAACGCGCCATCGGGCCTGATACCACGATCACCCTCGATTTCGCGCTGCACCGTCTGGCCGGAGTGATCGAGAAGCTGGTGATCTACCCCGACAACATGCTGCGCAACATGAACAGGTTCCGTGGCCTCGTGATGTCGCAGCGCGTGCTTCTGGCCCTGACCCAAGCGGGCGTCAGCCGCGAAGACGCCTACCGTCTTGTGCAAAGAAACGCGATGCGGGTCTGGGAACAGGGCGCCGATTTCAAGACCGAGCTTCTGGCCGACCCCGAAGTGACCGCCGCCCTTTCGCCCGCCGAAATCGAGGACAAGTTCGACCTCGCCTACCACACCAAGCACGTCGACACGATCTTCGCCCGGGTTTTCGGCGCATAACGCATCTGTGACCGCTGGCCGCACCCGGCGCGTAATTTTATTACCTTGAATTGGTGCGCGCCATGCTACCTTTTTCCCAACCCACGGGAGAATTCGCATGCGCTTCCTGCTCGCCGCCACTGTTGCCGCCCTGCCCTTCGCCAGTTTCGCGGCGGGGACCGAGGATGCAACTCCGCCCACGCCCACCGAAACCACCACTGAGTGCGCCAAGGGCGAGGTGTGGGATGAAAAGACCAAGGCCTGCATCAAGGCAGAAGACAGCAGCCTGAATGACGACCAGCGCTATGGTGCGGTGCGCGAACTGGCCTATGCGGGGCGCTATGACGAGGCGTTGTCGATCCTCGACATGATGATCGAAGGCGACACGTCCCGCGTGATGACCTACCGTGGCTTTGCCTTGCGCAAATCCGGCCAGATCGAACAGGGCATCGCTGCGTATGAGGCAGCCATCGCGCTTGACCCCGCCAACAATCTTGCGCGCAGCTATTACGGCCAGCTTCTGGTCGAAATGAACGAGTTGGAGGCCGCCAATCTCCAGCTCGCCTCGATCCGCGCCAACGACGGCGCGGGCACCTGGTCCGAACGCTCGCTTGCCTCGGCCATCGAAACTGGCGTGACCTACACCTACTGACCGATCAACCAAAGGAGGACGACCCATGAAGATCAAAACGACCCTCGCCGTGATTGCCCTCTCCTTCTCGCCCACGCTCGCCCTTGCCGGCGGCGGCTGCTCCGACATGAAGGCCAAAGAGATTACCGCGTCCTCCTGCATGGCGGGCTCCACCTGGGACGAAACCAAGGGCGCCTGCGTCGCAAACCCGACCAGCTAAGCCTTTCGTTAACCTGCGCCTGCCACCTTCGATCCAACATCGGAATCGGGGGCTGGCATGGCGCAGAACGGGCTTACACTGGCAAGAATAATCCCCGACCAGCGCGCCGTGGCCGCACCGGGCCACCAGCCGCGCAAAAGCCTGCCCCCCCGACAAAAAGCCGCCGTGATCGTGCGCTTCCTGTTGACCGAAGGCATGTCTCTGCCGATCACGTCGCTCCCGGACCACATGCAATCCGCGCTTGCCGAACAGATGGGCCAGATGCGGCTGATCGACCGGGCGACGCTCGACACCGTCGTTGCCGAATTCCTTGCCGAACTGGAATCCGTCGGCCTCTCCTTCCCCGGCGGGATTGAAGGCGCGCTTTCCATGATGGACGGCCACATTTCCCAATCCGCCGCCTCGCGCCTGCGCCGCATGGCCGGTGCGTCCTCCAAGGTCGATCCGTGGGACCGGATCACCGCCCTGCCCGTCGACCGGTTGATGCCCGCCCTGACGGACGAAGCGGTTGAAGTGGCCGCCGTCCTCCTCTCCAAACTTCCCGTCGCCAAGGCTGCCGAACTCCTTGGCAAACTGCCCGGCGAAAAGGCCCGCCGCGTTGCCTATGCCGTATCGATGACTGGCAATGTCGATCCCGAAACCGTGCGCCGCATCGGCGTGGCGCTTCTGGCCGACCTTGACAACCAGCCCGTCCGCGCCTTCGACACCGGCCCGATCGAACGCGTGGGTGCCATTCTGAACGTCTCGCCCGCCCTCATCCGCGAAGATGTCCTGACCGGTCTCGAGGCCGAGGATGCCGCCTTCGCCGCCGAGGTGCGCCGCGCCATCTTTACCTTCATCCACATCCCCGCCCGCCTCGCCCCGCGCGATGCCCCAAAGATCACCCGCCTTGTCGAACAACCCGTCCTCGTCACCGCCTTCGCCGCTGCGCAAGGCAAACCGGGGTTGGAGGATGCCGCCGAATTCCTCCTTGCCAACATCTCGCAGCGCCTGTCCCAAGGCCTGCGCGAAGAAATGGCCACCCGCGGCAAGATCAAGGACCGCGACGCCGAGGAAGCTATGGCCGCCATCATTACCGCCATCCGCTCGCTGGAAGCGTCGGGCGAACTGACCCTCCTGCAGCCAGAGGAGGCCGATTGATCATCCCCTGCTGAGCTTCCATCGGCGGCAGGCCCTTCCCCCCTTGCCCTCGCCGCCCGCCCCCCCTACCGTTGCGCCCGATGCAAGCCTCCCCCACCCTGGCGTTCCCGGCCTCTCCCGTTTCGCGCGGAATTGCGCTGATGATCCTCGCGATCCTGCTGTTCACGGCGATGGACGCGACCGCCAAGGGGCTCATCGCACGCTACCCGGCGCCACAGGTGGTCTGGGGGCGCTTTGCCGGCCAGTTCCTGATCGTGCTCTTGATCCTGCGCGCCCAGACCGGGCCGCTTCTGCGCACCCGCTTTCCCGCCCTGCACGTCGTGCGATCGGCGTTCCAGTTCGGCGCGACCACGCTTTTCTTCTTCAGCCTCACCCATATCGGCCTCGCCGAAGCGACCGCGCTGACCGACATCAACCCCGTCCTCATCACCCTTGGCGCGGCGCTTTTCCTTGGCGAACGGCTTGGCCCCCGGCGCCTTGCCGGAGTGATCGTGGCGCTGATCGGCGCGCTCATCATCATCCGCCCCGGCGCGGGTGTGTTTTCCCCTTGGGCGCTGCTGCCCCTGGGCGCGGCCATCTGCTACACCGGCAACGCGCTGATCACCCGCTTCATCGGCGCGCAGGAAAGTGCGTGGACTTCGATGCTCTACGCCTCGATCTTCGGAACCGTGGTCGCGGCCGGGGCGCTGCCCTTTGTCTGGATTCCGATCCCGGCAGCCGACCTGGCGATCTTCGCCCTTGTCGGCGCACTTGGCACGGGGGCGCAGTTGTGCATCATCCGCAGCTTTTCGATGGCCGAGGCGTCGGTCGTCGCCCCCTTCGCCTACCTTGGCATCGTCTTTGCCACCGGCTGGGGCATCGTGCTTTATGACCAGTGGCCCGACCGCTGGACCGTGATCGGTGCGCTTGTGATCGTGGGGGCGGGCCTTTATGTCTGGCACCGCGAAACCACCAATGCGCGCAAGACCTGAACAATGGCCGACACGCCCCCCTTCTCCCTGCGCTACTGGCTGCAGGACCGCGCGCTTCGCAGCCTGATCTGGCTCTTGCTGCGGCTGCCCTATCGCTGGCGGGTGCCGCTGTGCGGCTGGGTCATGTCGCGCCTGATTTCACCCTTGGCCGGCTACGACCAGCGCATTCGCGAAAACCTGACGCTTGTCCTGCCGGGCCTGCCCGAAGCCGAAGTGCGCCGCATCATGCGCGCGGTCCCCGACAACGTCGGCCGCACCATCATCGAAATCTACTCCGGCCCGGAATTTGTGGCCCGCGTCCTGCAAAACCCGCTTACCGGCGCGGGTGTCGCGGCGCTTGACCAGGCACACCGGGAAAAGCGCCCGGTGATCCTCGTCACCGGCCATTTCGGCAATTACGACGCCTCGCGCGCCGCTCTCATTGCGCGCGGCTACCGGGTTGGCGCGCTTTACATGCCGATGGCGAACCCGTTCTTCAACGATCACTACGTTCAGGCGATCTCGGGCATCGGCAAGCCGCTTTTTCCGCGTGGCCGCTCGGGCCTTGCCGACATGGTGCGCCACCTGCGTTCGGGCGGCATGTTGGGAATGCTGGTCGATCAGCACATGCGCCACGGCGAAGATCTGACGTTTTTCGGCCGTCAGGCGCTGACCGCGCTGTCTGCGGCCGAACTTGCGTTGAAATACGACGCGCTATTGATCCCCACCTATGCCGTGCGCCGCGCCGATGGACTGTCTTTCGACATCATCGTCGAAGCGCCGATTGCGCATGGCACACCCGAGGTCATGACCCAGGCCCTGAACGACAGTCTGGAGACCCTCGTTCGCAAGCATATCGACCAGTGGTTCTGGATTCATCGCCGCTGGAAAGGTCGACGCCAGCCTGGGCCGTGACCGGCCTTCGCGTCAGTCGACGCGCGCGGCGGCAACGATTTTGGCCGGCCCGTTTGATTGCAAAATAACTACCGCAGGCTCTTTGCCCTCCGCAGGGGCGGTCAATTCCAGCGGCTCCAGCCCGGACCAATCGCCCACGCTTTCCCACGACGTCACGATGTTGCGATAAGTGATGGTCTTGCCGGCATTCTCGCCGCGCTCGATCGTGACTGTTTGCTCGGGGATGTAGCGCACCAGTTGCACCCGCACCGGCTCGGTCAAAGGTGGGTTTGCCACGGCACGAATGACAATTTTTTCGCCCAGCCGTTCCAACACCAGCTGCACCGGCGATCTGGCCGACAGGTGCCGGCGCAGTTGTTCAGAGGTTTCTTCCGGTGAATAGCCCTCAATCCGGTCCTGCCCCCCGATGATCAGTTGCGGCGTATAGATCGTGCGGCTGCCGATTGCCTTGGCATAGGCGCGCTGCCGTTCCGTGAATTTGGGTTGGGCAAATTTGTCCTGCCAGCCGATGTAATCCCAATAATCCACATGCAGCGACAGCGCGATAATCCGAGGATCGGCCGTAAGCATGGCCACGAATTCGTCAGCGGGTGGGCAGGAGGAACACCCCTGTGAGGTGTAAAGCTCCACGACCACTGCATCTTGCGCCGCCGCCGGCACTGCGGCACAGGCAATCAACAGGCCGCAAGCGACGCTCGCAAAATGGCGCATGACAACGTTCCCAATCCCCGGTCTTCAATCCTTATAGGAATGCCACCCCACACGCGCCAATCAAGGTTTTGCGAGTGTTGTGACACATCGCGTGCAGAAATTCGCGGCCATTCGTGGCATGCTCGGCTTCGAAGGGGCTGGATATTCGGCATACAATTGCATACAATGCGCCGCAGCCGCCCGTCAAGCAAGGAGCCCGCCTATGACCGTCGTCGTCGGACATGACCAGAACCGCACCCGCAAGACCCTTACCGCAGGTGGTCATACGGTCAGTTACTACTCAATTCCTGCCGCCGAGGCTGCTGGTCTCGGCTCCTTCGCCCGCCTGCCGGCGGCACTGAAGGTGGTCTTGGAAAACATGCTGCGGTTCGAGGATGGCAAGACCGTCTCCACCGACGACATCCGCGCTTTTGCCGAATGGGGCGCCAATGGCGGGCAGAACCCGCGCGAAATCGCGTACCGTCCGGCGCGCGTGCTGATGCAGGATTTCACCGGCGTTCCGGCGGTGGTCGACCTTGCCGCGATGCGCGACGGGATCAAGGGCCTTGGCGGCAACGCCCAGCAGATCAACCCGCTCGCCCCCGTCGACCTTGTGATCGACCACTCGGTGATGATCGACGAATTCGGCACCCCCCGCGCCTTTCAGGCGAACGTCGACCGCGAGTATGAGCGGAACATGGAGCGCTACGTGTTCCTGAAATGGGGCCAGAACGCGTTCAACAACTTCCGCGTCGTGCCGCCCGGCACCGGCATCTGCCACCAGGTCAACCTTGAATACCTCGCGCAAACCGTCTGGACCGACACCGACCAGACCGGCCAGATGATCGCCTACCCTGATACCCTCGTCGGCACTGACAGCCACACCACCATGGTCAACGGCCTTGCCGTCCTCGGTTGGGGCGTCGGCGGGATCGAGGCCGAGGCCGCGATGCTGGGCCAGCCGGTGTCGATGCTGATCCCCGAGGTCGTCGGCTTCAAGCTGACCGGCGCGATGGTCGAAGGCACCACCGCCACCGACCTCGTGCTCAAGGTCGTGCAGATGCTGCGCAAGCACGGCGTCGTCGGCAAGTTCGTCGAATTCTACGGCGACGGCCTCGACCGCCTGCCCCTCGCCGACCGCGCCACCATCGCCAACATGGCCCCCGAGTACGGTGCCACCTGCGGCTTCTTCCCGATCGACGCCGAGACGCTTCGCTACCTGCACATGACCGGCCGCGACGAGGGCCGCATCGCGCTGGTCGAAGCCTACGCGAAAGCCAACGGCATGTGGCGCGACGAGGGTTACGACCCGATCTACACCTCCACCCTCCACCTCGACATGGGCACCATCGTCCCCGCCATCTCCGGCCCGAAGCGCCCGCAGGATTTCCTGCCGCTGACCGATGCGAAAGCCTCGTTTGCCACCGAAATGGCCAACAGCTTCAAGCGTCCGCAAGGTGTTGAAATCGCCGTGAAAGGTGAGAAATATTCGATGTCTTCGGGCAAGGTCGTGATCGCCTCGATCACCTCCTGCACCAACACCTCGAACCCTTACGTGATGATCGGCGCGGGCCTCGTCGCCCGCAAGGCGCGCGCGCTTGGCCTGACCCGCAAACCGTGGGTCAAGACCTCGCTCGCCCCCGGTTCGCAGGTGGTCAGCGAATACCTGAACGCCGCCGGCTTGCAGGACGACCTCGACGCCATCGGCTTCAACCTTGTCGGCTACGGCTGCACCACCTGCATCGGCAACTCCGGCCCATTGCAACCCGAAATCTCGGCCGCCATCGCGGAAGGCGACCTTGTCGCCGCCGCCGTCCTGTCGGGCAACCGCAACTTCGAGGGCCGCATCTCGCCCGACGTCCGCGCCAACTACCTCGCCTCGCCGCCCCTCGTGGTGGCCTACGCGCTTGCCGGTGACATGAACATCGACCTCACCACCGAGCCTCTGGGCATGGGCACCAACGGCCCGGTCTACCTGAAAGACGTCTGGCCCACGAACGCCGAGATCGCCGATCTCGTCCACGCCACCGTCACCCGCGCCGCCTTCCAGAAGAAATACGCCGATGTCTTCAAGGGCGACGAAAAATGGCAGGCCGTGCAGATCACCGACAGTGAGACCTACGACTGGCCGCCGACCTCGACCTACATCCAGAACCCGCCCTACTTCCGTGGCATGGCCAAGACCCCCGGCACCATCCAGAACATCACCGGCGCGCGCGTTCTGGCACTTCTGGGTGACATGATCACCACCGACCACATCTCTCCCGCTGGTTCGTTCAAAGCCTCAACTCCGGCTGGCAAGTATCTGACAGAACGGCAAGTTCCGGTGGCCGAGTTCAACAGCTATGGTGCGCGTCGTGGCAACCACGAGGTGATGATGCGCGGCACCTTCGCCAACATCCGCATCAAGAACGAGATGCTGGCCAACCCTGACGGAACCGGCGTCGAGGGCGGTTACACCCTCGGGCCGGACGGCGCGCAGACCTCGATCTTCGACGCCGCAATGGCCTACATGGACGCAGGCATCCCGACGGTCATCTTCGGCGGCATCGAATACGGCGCGGGCTCCTCGCGGGACTGGGCCGCCAAAGGAACGGCGCTGCTGGGCGTCAAGGCGGTGATCGCCGAAAGCTTCGAGCGTATTCACCGCTCGAACCTCGTCGGGATGGGCGTCATCCCCTTCGAATTCACTGAAGGAATGACCCGCAAGTCACTGAACCTCAAGGGCCACGAGGTCATCAGCATCGAGGGCCTCTCCGGCGACCTGAAGCCGCTCAGCCTGGTGCCATGCACCATCGCCTATGCGGACGGCAGCACCAAGACCATTGCCATCAAGTGCCGCATCGATACCGAGATCGAGATTGAATACGTCGAACACGGTGGCGTGCTGCACTACGTCCTGCGCAACCTCGCCTCGGCGTGACCGGTTGGGGCAGGCCTGTCCGGCCTGCCCGCCTTTCACCGCCCCGCAAGGGACAGCAGCGTCAAGCCCGTCAGAACATTTGACGAAACCGCCGGTCCACCGACAGCAGGCGCAATCCCCAACTCGCGCTGATCGCGGGCCGAAAGCCGGCTGATGTCGCGATGGAGGGTTTCAGGCCCGGCCTTCGTCCAAAGCCGCGCCAGCCAACCTCCCAGCCCCCGTCCGTTCCCGCCCCGCCCCGTATCCAGATGGTCCACCATCATGGTGCCGAATACCAGCCAGCCGGCGGTCATCGTGTCGGCGGTCGGGCCTTTTACCTGTGCCATCTTGTCCTCCATGCGCGCTGGGCGCGGGTTTTGATGAGGTCACGATGCGCGCGGCGCGGGCCAAAGGTTGAGTGCAGGAAGTGAAGCAAACCCGCTACAACATCTGAACTGGATCGAAACGCGCTGCGGGTCTACCTTTGACGCATCATAGGATGATGGAGACCACAGATGTCCCACAAACCCTACGGCATGATCTGCCCGATCACCCGCGCCTGCGAAATTCTGGAACCTCGCTGGACCATCCCGATCCTCGTGGGGCTTTGGAACGGAGCCACCAAATTCAACGATCTGCGGCGCGAGGTGGGCAGCATTTCCCCCGCCCTCCTGTCAAGGCGCCTCAAGGATCTGGAGACGATGGGCTTCGTCGAACGGGTGTCAGACCCTGCGACCGGTTCGGTCGACTACATCCGAACCGAGGCCGCCGTGGCGCTGGAACCGGCGCTGAACGCCCTTGCACAGTGGGCGCAATGCCACATCGAGGCAGAGGCGGCGCTCTGCACAGCCTCTGTCTCCAGACTGATGTGGGGAATGCGCAAGTCCTTTGATCACGCAGCGCTGCCAAACCGGCGCGTCGTGCTGCAATTCCGGTTTGCCGACCCTGACCTTGACTACGACACCTACTGGGCGCTGGTTCAACCCGGTGCCGACGCCGAGATCTGCACCTCGATCCCCGGCTTCGATGTCGACCTTTTTGTCGAAACCGACCGGACCTCGCTGCTCGGCATCCTGCTCGGTCGCACTACCGTCGCCCGCGAACTGGCCAGTGGGCAACTTTTCCTCAGTGGTGACGCGGTTCTGGCCCGCACCATGCCGCGCTGGATCAAACTCAGCGACTATGCCCGGTTCGACGGCATCGCCCCCCTTCCGGGCGTGCGGGGCCGCGCCGCGAACGCAGCGAGCCGGCGCTTGATCGTGCCCACCGTCGCCCCGGCCGAACCGTCGCGACGGCGCCACGCCTTGATGGGACCTTGACGGGGTTCATTGGTCACGCTCTGGAAACGGACTGTCTTTGTGCGGAACGTTTTGCCGGTTCGGCGCTTTGCCTGCTGTTAAGACCCTGCTGCCACAACGGTCGGACCTAAACCCCAAGGTGCCCAATGCCGAACCGCTTCCCACCCCTGGCCGCTCCGGCCCCGCTTACCCACGTCCGCAGACGCCCGCAGGTTATGGCCCTGCCCCGCTGGATGCATAGCCTGCCGCTGACCGAACTTCTCGTGATGGGCGCGATTGCTCTGGCTCTGATCTTCGCCTGATGTGCTAAGAAATCCCTAACTCAGGTGCGCAAGCCATTGATTTCACGTGTTCCAAGAAATGTCCCACGGTGGGACATCACTTCTCCGCCGCCAGGGCCGCCGCCAAAGCCGGGACAAACCGGTTCTCGTAATCGGTCCCGACCAGCGGCCCCACGAACTTGAAGGCAACGGTCCCGTCGCCCCGCACAATGAACGTCTCTGGCGGTGCGGTCACACCCCATTCCACCCGGTTGCGTCCCTTCGGGTCTGTCGCCACGGCGAAGAACGGGTTGCCCTCGTCGGCCAGATACTCCAGCGCTTTCAGGTCATCATCCATGATGTTGATCCCCGCGATCCGCACCCCGTCCGACGCCATCTTCATCAGCACCGGATGCTCCGCCCGGCACGGCGGGCACCACGTCGCCCAGAAATTGACGACGGTGACCTTTCCGGTCCGCAGGTCAGCGTCCGTCAGCAACGGCACCCCTTGCAACCCGGTCTTCGGCACCACCGGCGCCGGCCTGTCGATGAAGACCGAGCGCAATTCCCCTTGCCCGTCGCGGTACATGCCAAAGTAGAACATCGACGCCAGCCCTGCGAACAGAACCAAAGGAATGACCAGCAGCCACTTAATCATGGGTGTTCCCCTGCCGCGCCTCGACATCCGCCAAGGCCCGCTTGACCCGTGCCCGCTGCCAGAATGACAGCATCACCAGCCCCGCGATCAGTACGACACTGGCCGCATAAGACCCCAGCACCTCAACCGCATATTTGCCCAGATCCGGCATCACGCCACCCGTTCCCGCGCCAAGAGCGCCGCCAGACGTCGCGCCCGGATCTCGGTCCGCGTCCGCATCAAGACCAGCGTGATGAACAACAACACGAACCCCGCGATGCAGACCAGCAGGGGCAGCCAGAACACGTCCGACACGTTCTCCTCCTTGTCCAGCGACAAGGATGCGCCCTGATGCAAGCCCTGGTTCCAAAAATTGACCGCATACCGGCTGAGAAGCGCGAAAACCGATCCAACAAGACAGAGAATGGAAGTCAGATCTGCCGCTGTATCCGGGTCCTCGATCGCCGCCCAAAGCGCGATATAGCCAAGGTAGAACAGAGTCAGGATCAGAAAGGATGTCAGCCGCGGGTCCCAGGCCCACCACGTTCCCCACATCGGCTGACCCCAGAGCGCGCCGGTCACCAAGGCGATCAGCGTGAAGGTCAGCCCCACCGGCGCCGCGGCCTTGGCCGCCAACGCACTTACATGATGCCGCCGGACAATCCAGATCAGGCTCGTCACCAGCATCATCACCCAGGCGTTGATCGCCATCATCGCCGACGGCACATGCAAATAGATGATCTTCACGGTCGACCCCTGCCGGAAATCGTCAGGCGTGAAGAAGAACCCCCAGACCAGCCCCACCACCAGGCACAGCACCGTCAAACCCACGACCCAAGGCAAGGCCCAGGCCGAGGTCTGCATGAACCGCTTTGGATTGGCATATTCCCAGATCGACATGAGCCCCCGCTTACGTCCGTTTCCTGAAACTCTCAACTCACCTTCGCGCGAAGACTCAGCGCAGATTGACGCGCAAGGCCGCAGCGGCAGCAAAAGGCAACACCGCAACTGCCGCCGCCGTAACGCTCGCCATCAACGCGAGTGCCCCACCCGCCTCCAGCCCGGCAGCGCCGCGCTTCACCGCCTCGGCCCCGAAGATCAGCGTCGGGACATAAAGCGGCAACACAAGCAGGCTCAACAACAACCCGCCCCGCTTCACCCCAACCACCAGCGCCGCACCGAAAGCACCGATCACTGACAGGGCCGGGGTTCCCAGCGCCAGAGACATCACCAGCCAGCCATAGCCACCCGCAGGCAGGTTCAACAGTATCCCCAGAACCGGCGCCACGAGCGTCAATGGCAGCCCCGTCACAAGCCAATGCGCCAACGCCTTGACAGCAACCACAGCCTCCAGCGGGATCGGCGCTACAACCAGCAGGTCCAGCGAGCCGTCCTCGTAATCGAGCGCAAAGATCCGGTCCAGCGACAGCAGGCAAGCGAGCAAAGCGCCCACCCACAGGATGCCGGGCGCGATCCGCCCCAGCATTCCGCCCTCTGGTCCAACCCCCAATGGCACAAGCACCGCAACCAGCAGGAAAAACGCCAGCCCAAGACCAAAGCCGCCCCCAGTTCGCAACGCCAGCCGCACATCCCTGATCAGCAGCGCCTTCATCGCCGCACCCATTGGATTTGCTCTTTTTCCAAATACTCCCGCCGGAGGCTCCGACGGCCAGCCCCAAGAGCGGTCATTCGAAGGCCTCGTCGAACCCACCACGCGGCATTGATGCCACGGCGCGAAACGGCGCAAGATCCAGCATTTCGGCCTCTGCCAGGCCAAGGTCGATATGCGATGCCACCAGAACCGACCCGCCCGTTGCCAGATGCCCCCTGACCATTCCGACAAACGCTGCGACTGAAGCGGTATCAAGACTGACCGTCGGCTCGTCCATCAACCAGATCGCCCTGCCTGACACGGCAAGCCGCGCCAGACCGAGGCGGCGTTTCTGGCCTGCTGATAAGTCTCCGGCCCGCCGCCCCGCCAGTGTCTCGATGTCCATTGCCCGCAATGCCGCACTGACCAGACCCGTGCCGTGAATCGCAGCCCAGAAATCCAGGTTCTCGCGCACCGTGAGCATGGATTTGAGCCCGTCGGCGTGAGCGGCATAGGTTAGACTTTCGGGCGGCACCAACACGTCGCCCGCTACCGCCGGCTGCAGGCCTGCAAGGGTCCGCAACAGGGTTGTCTTGCCTACTCCGTTCGGGCCGCGCAGGATCAGAGCGCGTCCCGGGGCCAGCCGAAAGCTTATCCCTTCCAGCACGGTCACCCCGCCCCGCGCCACCGCCAGATTGTCGACCTTCATTTCCATATCTCAGCCCTATCCGAACTTGGTCATGGCGAAAAGACCCGCACCCATGGCCTTTTGCGGCCTTGCGCGCTATCTGGCGGGCAAAGAGGAGACTTCCATGCAGAGCACGACATTTGGCCGCACCGGCCGCCCGACCAGCCGCATTGGTTTTGGCGCCTGGGCCATTGGCGGAACCTGGGGCGAGGTCACGGTGGAGGACGCCAAGGCCACGCTGCACGCGGCACTTGACGCCGGCATGGCGTTTATCGACACCGCTGACGTCTATGGCGACGGCCGGTCGGAACGCATCATCCGCGACGTGCTGGCCGAGCGGCCGGGCGAACGGCCGTTTGTCGCGACCAAGGCCGGGCGTCGGCTTAACCCGCATGTCGCCGAAGGTTACACGCAAGCCAACATCGAGGCGTTCATCGACCGATCATTGAGCAACCTCGGGATGGAGATGCTGGATCTAGTGCAGCTGCACTGCCCGCCAACCCCGGTCTATTCCGATCCGGGCATCTACGCGGCTCTGGATGCGATCAAAGCCAAGGGCAAGATTGCAGATTACGGCGTATCGGTTGAAACCGTGGACGAAGCGCGCGAGGCGATCCGCCATCCCGGCGTCGTCTCGGTGCAGATCATCTACAATCTCTTTCGCCAGAAGCCAGCCGAAGTGTTCTTCAAGGAGGCGCTTGACCGCAACGTTGCGGTCATTGCGCGCGTTCCCCTCGCCTCGGGCGTGTTGACCGGGAAGATGTCGGCCGCCAGCACGTTTGCCGCCGACGACCATCGCAGTTTCAACCGCAATGGCGAGGCGTTCGACAAGGGCGAAACCTTCTCTGGGGTGCCCTTCGATGTTGCACTTGCGGCCGTCGAGGAGCTTCGCCCTCTGGTGCCGCAAGGCGCTACGATGGCCGCCTTTGCCCTGCGCTGGATATTGATGGAAGACGCTGTCACCGTGGTGATTCCGGGCGCGAAATCGCCGGCGCAGGCCCGCGCAAATACGGCCGACCTTCCTGCCTTGTCGCTGGAGACGATGGACGCCGCACGCGAGGTCTATCGCCGCCACATTGCACCGCACGTGCATCACCTGTGGTGAGGCGGTTGGCGAGCCGCAGTCCATGAAGTAGGAATTTGCGTCAGGTCGGCAGCAAGGCCACCGCAATGCGGCGGCCTTCGCTCAGCAGGACGTTGTAGGTGCGGCAGGCTGCGGGCGACGACATCACTTCGACGCCGATCCCGGCGGCTTCCAGGGCGTCACGAAACGGCAGCGGAACATGGGCGATCTCGGCCCCCATGCCAACGAACAGCACGTCGATCCTGCCGACAAGGCTCAGTGGCGTCGACGTATCGTCCAGCCCGCCCCAAAGCCCCGCATCCCAGGGTGTGATCAGGCACGCGCCTTTCAGCACATGCCCGCCAACCCTGAAAAAACCAGGCCCATAACCCTCGATCGGCTTTGCGGTGCCATAACTGATCTCGGTCAGGCGCATGTCAGGCGTCGACGTTGGCGAACTCGTTCTTGTCCGCTTTCCTGGGCTTGTCACCGCGGTCAAGGCCGATCATCAGGACGATGTTCTTGGCCACGTAGACCGAAGAATAGGTGCCCAGAAGAACACCGAGGAAAATCGCCAGGCTGAAGCCACGGATCACATCCCCGCCAAGCACAAGCATTGCGCCCACCGCAATAAGCGTGGTGATGGATGTCATCAGCGTGCGGCTAAGCGTCTCGTTTACCGACAGGTTCATAACGTCACGCAGCGGCATGGTCTTGTATTTGAGCAGGTTTTCCCTAAGCCGGTCGAATACCACCACGGTGTCGTTGATCGAGTAGCCAAGAATGGTCAGCAATGCCGCGATGATCGTCAGATCGAACTTGATCTGGAAAACCGCGAAAATGCCGATGGTGATGAACACATCATGCAAGAGCGCCAGCACGCCGCCGAGCGCGAACTGCCATTCGAAGCGCATCCAGATGTAGAGCAGGATACCGATACTTGTCACGCCAACTGCCAGAATAGACGTCCAGACCAGTTCACCCGACACTTTCGGCCCGACGGACTCGACGGAGGCAAAGCGGATCTCAGGATCGAGCTTCGTCAGCGCTGCCTCCACTTCGGCCAGCACTTCCGGTGTGACCGACGCTGTCTCGTCAAGTGCGGCGATCCTGATCATTGCAACGTACTGATCGGCTGCAAAGGACGTATCGAAGACCTCGGTGATGGAAACGTCGCCCAACGGCAAGTTTTCAAGCGTCTGGCGGTAGGCGCCAACGTCAACCGGCTGTGAGGATTCCGTTCGAATCGTGGTGCCACCCTTGAAATCGATGCCGTAGTTCAACCCCATCACGCCCCAAGCGACGAACGCCACAAGCATCAACGCGATCGAGCCGCCGAAGGTGACCCACTGATAGCGGAAGAAATCGAAGCTGGTTTTTTCCGGTGCAAGTCGCAGACGCCAGGCCATGCTCTATCCTTCCTTAAACGACGATCGACTTCGGACGCGAGATCCGAAACCAGATTTCGATAATCAACCTCGTAACAAGAAGGGCGGTAAAGACCGACGTGACCACACCGATGCCCAAGGTGACAGCAAAGCCTCTGACCGGTCCTGCCCCCAGAATGAACAGCGTTGCCGCAGAAATCATCGTCGTCAGGTTCGCGTCGATGATGGCTGACATCGCCCGTTCATACCCGATTTCAACGGCACGGAACGGGTTTTTCTGACTTCGCAGTTCTTCACGTATCCGTTCGAACACCAGCACATTGGCATCGACGGCCATCCCGATGGTCAGCACGATACCGCCGATACCAGGAAGGGTCAGCGTTCCGCCAATGGCTGACATGATGCCAAAGATCAGCGCCATGTTCACCAAGAGCGCGATAACGGCGAAAGTCCCGTATATCCCGTAGGACGCGATCATGAACAGGCCGACTGCCCCCATCGCAACCAAGGCCGCGACCCGACCGGCATCAATCGAGTCTGCGCCAAGTTCCGGACCGATGGTGCGCTCTTCCAGAAAGCGCATTTCGGCGGGCAAAGCACCTGCGCGCAACAGGACAGCAAGCTGGGTCGATTCCTCGACGCTGAAACTGCCGGTGATGATTCCCGATCCGCCGGGAATGTGACTTTGGATCACCGGGGCAGAGATCACCTCGTTGTCGAGGACGATGGCAAACGGCGCACCGATGTTCGCTGCGGTATAGTCGCCGAACTTGCGCGCGCCGGTGGTATCAAAGCGGAAATTCACCGCCGGGCGGTTGTTCTGGTCAAAAGCGGGCTGGGCATCCACCAACTCTTCGCCGCTGACCACAGGTGTCGCTTCGACAATGTAATATACGCCATCTTCGTTCATCGACGGCAGAATCAGATTGCGCGGGCCTGGGTCGGCTCCGGCATCGTTGGTTCGGCTGACCACTGCATTGAACGTCAGCTTCGCGGTCGTTCCAATGAGCGCCTTCAATTCCGATGCAGAACCGATCCCTGGCACCTGAATCAACACGCGATCTTCGCCCTGGCGCTGGATCGTCGGTTCGCGGGTGCCGACTTCGTCGACACGGCGGCGGATGATTTCCAGCGATTGCTGGATGGTGCGGTCATCTGTTGCCCGCTTTTCGGCTTCGGACAATTGCACGACGATGTCGTTGCCTTCGGCGGTCACTTCGAGAGTGCTTTGGCCTACACCGGTCAGCGTCACCACGCTTGAGCCCAGTGCTCGCACCGCTTCAAGCGCGGCGGTCATACCGTCCGGGTTGGAGAGGGTCACCCGCAGCAATCCATCAGGCGATGGCGCACGGCGCACGGCACCAACCTGATCGCGCAAGTCGCGCATGGCGTCGCGAACTTCGGGCCACAGGGCATCCATGCGGGACTTGTAAACATCTTCCACCTGAACTTCGGCAAGAAGGTGCGCGCCGCCCCGTAGGTCGAGCCCAAGGTTCACCAACGCCGACGGCAGAAAATCAGGCCACTCGGCACGCGCCGCTTCCTGTTCGGCGGTTGCGGTGCCACCGGCGGCTTCGATCGCCGCGACAGCGTCGTTATGCGCCTCGACCTTGGCGTAGAATATGTTTGGCATCGCCGCCGCAATGCCCCAAACGCACACCAGCAGGATCAGAACGCGCTTCCACAGCGCCATCGGTTGCATGGCTTATGCTCAGGCGCTTGCCGGTTCGGTCTTGTTCAGAACCTGACCGATCGTCGATTTCATCACTTTGACCTTCACGCCCTCGGCGATTTCCACCTCGACCATGCCGTCTTCCTGAACCTTCGTCACTTTGCCGACGATACCGCCTGCGGTAACAACCTGATCACCCCGACGCAGGGCTTCGACCATGGCGCGGTGTTCCTTGGCGCGCTTTTGCTGCGGCCGGATCAGCAGGAAATACATGATCGCAAAGATCAGGATCAGCGGCACGAACTGCGCGAAAGCGGCTCCCGCTCCGGGGGCACCTGCAGCTTGTGCGAAGGCGGGGGTCACGAACATGAGCATCCTCTGGAGTTGCGAAGTATTTGCGGGTGGATGTAAGGCCTTTCACAGCCTTATGCCAGAGGGCAGCGTTGCTTTCATCCCTTCCGGCAAATCGGGCCAAGGGGATTGTGCCCGCCGCTGCGGCACAGGCGCGTTGGTTCAGCCAAAGTTATCGTGCAAATCCAGTTTCTTGGCAGCCGATGGCGATGCGATTGCGGGCACGTCTCCTGCCGCCTTCCCCCGCGTCGTCAAATCGGGCATAACCCGGCTCGATCCAGTCTGACGAGGCCGCACATGCACGATATTCGTTCCATCCGTGACAACCCAGCCGGTTTCGATGCCGCTTTGGCCCGGCGCGGGTTGCCGAGCATGGCCCCCGATCTGCTGGCGATGGACGAAGCCCGCCGCGCCAAGATTCTCGCGGCGGAAACCGCAGCCGCGGCCCAAAACGCTGCATCCAAGGAGGTCGGCGCCGCGAAAGCCCGCGGCGACGAGGCCGAATTCAACCGCCTTCGCGCGCTTGTCGCCGACAAGAAGGCCGAAATCGCCCGCCTTACCGACGAGGCCGGAGCCGAGGACGCGCGGTTGCGTGACGCGCTGTCGCGCATTCCGAACCTGCCCTTGGACGAAGTTCCAACCGGCCGCGACGAAGCCGATAACGTGGAAATCCGGCGTTGGGGCACGCCCAGAACGCTCGACTTTGCGCCGAAGGAGCATTTCGACATTCCGGCGGTGAAACCGGGCATGGATTTCGAGACGGCGGCAAAGCTGTCCGGCTCGCGCTTTGTCGTGCTGAAGGGGGCGGTGATCCGGGTGCACCGGGCGCTGGCGCAGTTCATGCTGGACACGCATATTGACGAACACGGGTTGGCCGAGACATGGACCCCGGTTCTGGTCAAGGAAGAGGCGATGTTCGGCACGAACAACCTGCCGAAGTTTGCCGAGGACAGCTATCAGACGACGAATGGCTGGTGGCTGATCCCAACGGCCGAGGTCACGCTGACAAACACTGTCGCGGGGGACATCCTGGACGAGGCCGCCCTTCCCATCCGGATGACCGCCCATACCCAGTGTTTCCGGTCCGAAGCGGGTAGTGCGGGAAAAGACACCACGGGGATGTTGCGCCAGCACCAGTTCGAGAAGGTGGAAATGGTTACCATCTGCACGCCTGAGACGGCCCTTACGGAACATGAACGCATGACGCGCTGCGCCGAAGCAATCCTGGAAAAGCTTGGCCTGCCCTACCGCACCATCGTGCTTTGCACAGGTGACATGGGCTTTGGCAGCCAGAAGACGCACGATATGGAGGTCTGGCTTCCGGGGCAGAACACCTATCGTGAGATTTCGTCGGTCTCCACCTGCGGCCAGTTTCAAGCCCGCCGAATGAATGCTCGCTACCGCGCGCCGGGGGGCAAGCCAGACTTCGTGGCCACGCTAAACGGCTCTGGCCTTGCGGTCGGGCGGTGTCTGATTGCCGTTCTGGAAAACGGGCAGCAGGCCGACGGGTCGGTCGACCTGCCCGCGGTCCTGCACCCCTACCTTGGTGGCAAGACCCGTATCGCAGCCGATGGCACCCTGGCCTGATCGGAACCGTTCGCTTGCGCGGTGCGTTGGACATCGTCCTGCGCCCCGCCGGCCCCCCTTATAGCCCGACGGAAAGAAGCCATGACCCGAACCAGCCTTGCCGTGATCCTTCTTCTTGCCACGCTGGCGTTTGGCGTGGCGCCTTTTGTCACCCCGCCGTTCACCGGCTATGACCCCGGCATGTTTCCCGTGCGCATCGAACGCCCGTCGATCCAGCCAGCAGGCTACGCGTTTTCGATCTGGAGTGTGATTTACCTGTGGCTCATCGCCCATGCGGTCTACGGCCTGTGGAAACGTGCCGAGGATCCGGCGTGGGACGCCGTGCGCCTGCCACTTTCCGCAGCGGTGCTGATCGGCGCGGTCTGGCTGGCGATTGCGGGAACGAGCGCGATCTGGGGCACGGTCACGATCTGGTTCATGGCCGCGGCTGCGATCACAGCTTTTCTGCGCGCCGATCCAGACGTGGACCGCTGGATGCTTTCGGCTCCGACCGCAATCTTTTCTGGCTGGCTGACTGCTGCTGCGGCCGTGTCGACAGGGGTTCTGATCGCTGGCTATGGCTGGTTGCCAGACAGCGTGTCTGCCGCCGCAATGCTGGCGTTGGTGCTGGCGATTGCGGTCAGCATCCAGTTCAATCGCCCGAAAATGCCGGTCTACGGCTTAACCGTGATCTGGGCGCTGATCGGCGTCGCGGCTGCGAACGGCACCGCCAACCTTATCGTCACGGTGCTGGCCGCCACGGGAATTGCCGTGATGGCCCTGACACTGGCCGCAAACCGCCGCGCCTAGCGCTTCAGGCTTTCACGCCCCTTGCCCTCGATGTGCTTGCGCAGGCGCGAAGGGGTGTGGAATTTCTGGTCCTTGAACGGGTTCTTCGATGATTGGCTGCGGAAGAACAGCCGGATCGGCGTGCCTGGCATGTCGAAATGGTCGCGCAGTCCATTCACCAGATAGCGCTTGTAGCTGTCGGGCAGTTCGTCCGGACGCGAGCACATGATGACAAAGCCCGGTGGCCGGGTCTTGACCTGGCTGATGTAGCGCAGCTTGATCCGGTGGCCGCCCGGGGCTGGTGGCGGATGCGCCTCGGTCATCGCGCCAAGCCAGGTGTTGAGGCGTGCCGTCGGAATCCGGCGGTTCCAGACATCATGCGCCTTTCGTATCGCGTCGTGCAGGCGGTCAAGCCCCCTGCCCGTCTTAGCCGACACGGTGACCAAGGGCGCGCCGCGCAACTGCGGCAACAGGCGGTCGAACATCTCTTTGAGTTCAGCCAGCTTTTCCTGCTTTTCGTCCTCAAGATCCCATTTGTTCACCGCCACGACAACGGCGCGACCCTCGGTTTCCGCAAAATCGGCGATGCGGAGGTCCTGCACTTCGAACGGAATTTCGACGTCCAAAAGCACAACGACAACTTCGGCAAACCGCACCGCGCGGATGCCATCGGAGACGCTCAGCTTTTCCAGCTTTTCGGTGATCCGCGCTTTCTTGCGCATGCCCGCCGTATCGAAGATGCGGGTCGGGGTGCCCTGCCATTCGGCTTTGACCGAAATGGCATCGCGGGTGATCCCGGCTTCCGGCCCGGTCAACAGGCGGTCATAGCCAAGGATTTTGTTGATCAGCGTTGATTTGCCGGCATTCGGACGCCCGATCACGGCAATCTGCAATGGCTTCTTCACCGTCGGATGATGCGCCGTCTCGTCGGCGTCACGTTCGGCCTCTTCTTCGCTGAGGTCGATATCAACGAGCGGAGCGTTCTCGGACTCGCGCTCCAGAAACTCACCTTCCAGCGGTTTCAGGATGCGGTAGAGGTCGTCAATGCCTTCGCCATGCTCGGCGGAAAGGCGCAAGGGTTCGCCCAAGCCCAGGCTCCACGCTTCCAACGCACCGGCGTCGCCCGCCTTGCCTTCGGCTTTGTTCACGCCAAGGATGACACGCGCGCCCTTCTTGCGCAGGATGTCGGCAAAGACCTCGTCCGACGAGGTGACACCGACACGGCCATCCAGAAGGAACAGGCAGATGTCGGCCATGTCCACCGCGCGTTCGGTCAGCCGGCGCATCCGGCCCTGAAGGCTGTCGTCCGTCACTTCCTCAAGCCCCGCCGTGTCGATCACGGTAAAGCGAAGGTCGTAAAGCTTGGCATCCCCCTCACGCAGATCGCGCGTCACGCCGGGCTGGTCATCGACCAACGCCAGTTTGCGCCCGACAAGGCGGTTGAAAAGCGTGGACTTACCCACATTGGGGCGGCCCACGATAGCGAGGGTAAAGCTCATGTCATGCGTCCGGCAATGGCGAAGGGGCTGCCATACACGGGAAGCGTGTTAGCGGAAAGCGTGAAGTTGCCCATTGCCGCTGACCACATAAAGCACTCCGCCCGCCACCGCTGGCTGCGCCGATGCGCCACCGGGAATTTCGGCGGTGTAGGTCAGGCTGCCATCTTGCGGATTAAAGGCACGCAACAGGCCGTCGGATGACACCACCATGATCCGCCCACCTGCCAGAACCGGGCCGTAATGAGCGTAAATCGCCTTGCGCTTCTTGACTTTTTCAGCCTCGAAATAAGGCATCTCGACTGACCAGATCACTTCGCCGGTTTCCGCGTCCAGCCGCACCAGCCGCGCCTCATCGTTGACAAGGAAGATCGACCCGCCTGCAACTGCGACTGGCCCAAGCGCGCCTTCGCCCGCTGACCAGATCGGTTCGCCCGAGGATGCGGACAGCGCCACTGTCCGGCCCGCGCCAGACCCGGCATACAGCATCTTGCCCGCAATAACCGCGTCGCCGGTGATGTCGGCAGTGAAGGCATACGCCCGACCAAGCCGTCTTCCGGCCAGCGAAGCCTGCCAGATCTTGGTGCCGCCGCCGATTTTCAGGACGGCCATCAGATCGCCCGCGTTGGTCGGAAAGATCACCGCCCGGTCGCCAACGGTAGGGGCCGCAGACCCAAGGTAGCCGGCCTTGCCGGGGGTGCCGACCACCTGCCACAACACCTTGCCATCAGCCGCAGAAATCGCCCAGGCCGATCCGTCGCGCCCGCTGACGTAGACCGCTTCGCCGTCGGTCGCCGGTGCACCGGTTACCGGAGCGTCGACGCGTTGGCGCCAACGCACAGCGCCGGACGCCGCATCAAGTGCGACGACTTCGCCGTAAGCGGTGGTGACATAAAGGGTGGTGCCGCCAACGGCCAATCCGCCGCCCGACAGGCCACCGCCGGCGTCGAAGGTTGCCGTCACATCGGTCGACCACAGCGTCGCCCCGGATGTCGCGGTCGCAGTGACCGTCGCGCCAGCGTCCATCGTGAACACGCGCCCGCCCGCCACCACGGGAGCGGCCGAGATGCGGTTCTTGCGGCTGCTGCCAGCGCCGATATTCGCACTCCAGACCCGGACGGGCGCCGCCGACAAGGCCGCATGCGGCATCAGGTGGCGCGCGTTGCCGGCACGGTGCGTCCAGTCGGTGTTGGTCTGGCCAGGCAGGGAAATCGGAACTGAACGGTTTTCCGCCGCTCCAGCAGCGACCGGAGCCGGTTGGCCTTCGACGGGAACACTGTCTGCCAGATCGGCGCGCACCGGAAACCGCTCGCCTTGCAGGATCACCTCGCGGTCTCCGCATGCGGCGAGCAACGCCAGCAACGTGGCGCCTGCTACCAGCCTGATCTTGATGCCTGCCATTTGACCCGATCCTTCCATCCCGAACGCAATCTTCAGCCGTTCGTCGTCGCCGTTTCAGCCGTTGCGTCCGGGACCGTGGTTTCCGGCGGAACCCCGCCCAGTGCCGTGATCACCTGTGCTGCCCGCGCCTTCAATGCACCAGAGGATTCCTGATCCTGCACAATTCCGGACAGAACCTTGATTGCGTCGTCTGGCTTGCCCTCTTCGACCGAGAGGTAGGCAAGTTGTTCCTGAGCCAGCGTCCGGTAAGGCCGTCCTGCCGCTGCGATCTCTTCCAGAGCCGCGCGGCGGTCGGCAGCGGGAATGTCGGCTCCCCCGACGAGAACGCGGCGCAAGGCGGCCAGATCGCGGTAGCTGGCCGGCAGCGATGCATCCGCAATGACCTTTTCCAGCGCGGCCACGGTCTTGGCCTTGTCTTCGTCAGGGTCGGACGCAAGGATCAACTGCAAGAGGGCCGCCTGATTGCCTTCTGCCGGCACCGCCTCCAGTGCGGCTCGGCGCTCGTCGGGGGTGCCAAGGTCAAGGGCATCAACCACAGCATCGCCAAAGGCTTCGGCACGGGCCTCTTCGCGTGCCTTGGCCCATTCGTTGTAAGCCGCGCCCCCGACGATGGCGATGACCAGCACGATTCCGATCCAGCCGTACTTGCGGAACACCCGAAACAGGCGGTCGCGACGGACCTCTTCGGTGACTTCGTCGATGAAACTTTCGGGGTTGCTCAAAGTGCGCGCCTCATTACCGGACTTTCCCCCGTCTTACAGGCAAAGCGGCGATGTTGCCAACCCCCGGCCCACCGGCAGAGATACTGCGCGCATCCAAGCGGGAGGGAAAGCCGACGATCGCCAGACCTTACGCGGCCACCTCTGACTCTTCCTCGCTCGACTGACGTTCCCACATCGCGGCATAGCGGCCCTTGCGCGCCAAAAGTTCCTCGTGCCGACCCTGCTCGACGATGCGCCCCGCCTCCAGCACGATGATCTGGTCGGCATCGGCGATCGTCGACAGCCGGTGTGCGATGGTGATGACACTGCGGCCCTCGCCCATCTCGCGCAGGCTGTCCTGGATAGAGCGTTCGGTCTGCGTATCCAGGGCACTGGTCGCCTCGTCAAGGATCAGGATCGGCGGGTTCTTCAACAGGGTGCGGGCAATGCCCACGCGCTGCTTTTCGCCACCCGAAAGCTTCAACCCCCGCTCGCCGACCTTGGTCTCGTAGCCCTCGGGCAGGCTGACCACGAAGTCGTGGATCTTGGCTGCGCGGGCTGCATCCTCCACCTCATCGCGGGTCGCGTCGGGGCGACCGTAAGCGATGTTATAGTAGACCGTGTCGTTGAACAGCACCGTATCCTGCGGCACGACGCCGATCGACTGGTGCAGGCTGGTCTGCGTCACGTCGCGGATGTCCTGAGCGTCGATGCGGATCGACCCGCCGTTGATGTCATAGAACCGGAACAACAACCGCCCGATGGTCGATTTGCCCGACCCGGACGACCCGACCAATGCGATCCGCTGGCCAGGACCGACACGGAAACTGATGCCCTTCAGGATCTCACGCTCCGGCTCGTAGCTGAAGCGCACGTTGTCGAAAACGACCTCACCGCCCCGCACGGCCAGAGCCTTGGCGTCCGGCGCGTCGGTCACTTCTGCGGGTTGCGCCAACAAGCCGAACATCTGCCCCATGTCGACCAGCGCCTGCCGGATCTCGCGGTAGACGGTGCCGAGGAAGTTCAAGGGCATGGTGATCTGGATCATGTAGGCGTTGACCATCACGAAATCGCCCACCGTCAGGGAGCCCGCCTGCACGCCCCGCGCGCTCATCGCCATGACGATCACCAAGCCGGTGGTGATCAGCGCAGCCTGCCCGACGTTGAGGAAGCTGAGCGAGAGCCCGGTCTTGACCGCAGCCGTTTCATATTGCTGCATGGCACCATCATAGCGCCCCGCCTCGCGCGCTTCGGCGTTGAAATACTTGACGGTTTCGAAGTTGAGCAGGCTGTCGATCGCCTTCTGGTTGGCATCGGTGTCCTGATCGTTCATCTCACGACGCAGTTTCACCCGCCATTCGGTCACCTTGAAGGTGAAGGCGACGTAAAGCGTGATGGTCACAATCACCACCGCCGCATAGGCCCAGCCGAACACCAGCGCAAAGATCACCGACACCATCGTCAGTTCAAGGATCAAAGGACCGATCGAAAACAGCATGAAGCGCAGAAGGAAATCGACGCCCTTCACCCCCCGTTCGATCACCCGGCTCAGGCCGCCGGTCTTGCGCGTGATGTGATAGCGCAACGACAGTTGGTGAATGTGGGTGAACGTCTCGATCGCCAGCCGCCGGATCGCGCGTTGGCCCACGCGCACGAAGACGGCGTCGCGCATTTCGCCGAACATCACCGTGCCCAGACGCGCCAGACCGTAGGCGACCGTCAGGCCCACCGCGCCAAGCCCCATCAGCATGCCGGTGTCAGGCGCCTCGCCGGCCAGATTGTCGACCGCAAGCTTGTAAATCCACGGCGTCGTCACCGACACAAGTTTGGCGGCAAGCAAAAGCACCAGCGCCAGGATCACGCGGCGCTTCACCCAAGGCTGCCCGTCAGGCCACAGATAGGGCATAACCCGGCGCATGGTTTGCCAGCCGGAGGCCGACCCGTCGCCGGCGTCAGATGAGGTTGCTGTGGAACGGCGCATGTGTGTCCTTCGACCGGGCAGTACATGGCGATTGATCGCAGGCCCGGCATCGGTTATGGATATTTCAACGGCTCTTGAATAGTTGGACCATGGAGCGAAGTAAAGCCCTCACCGCCCTATCTGCCCTCGCGCATGACACGCGGCTGGATCTGGTGCGGCTGCTTGTGCCACACGGAGATGCAGGCATGACAGCGGGCGAGATTGCCCGCCACCTTGGGCTTGGCCCATCACGCCTGTCGTTTCACCTGTCCGCACTGGAACAGGCTGGCCTGATCCGGTCGCGCAAACTGGCGCGCAATGTGATCTATTCCGTCGATGCCGCCGGGCTGGGCCGGATGATGTCGTATCTGTTGAACGATTGTTGTCTGGACCACCCGGAAATCAGGGCCGCCTGCACCTGCGCGCCTGCACCCGCCGGTCAGTTTCCGTCGGCAGTGGGGATGGCAAAGACCTGACCCGGAAAGATCAGGTCGGGATCCTTGATCTTGTCGCGGTTGGCTTCAAACACCTGAACATAAAGCACCCCGTTGCCAAACCGTTCCTGCGCGATGCCCCACAGGGTGAAGCCGGGCTGCACCGTCACCGTTACCGGCCCCGGGGGTGACATAGCGGCAGGCAAAGCTGACGCCGTGGCAGACTCTGCTTCGGTCTTTTCGGCCGCTGCAACATCCACTTGTTCGGCTGCGGGTTCGGCTGGCGTCACGGAGGCAACCGCGCTTGTATCTGCGGCGGGCGTCGTTTCGGCGGGCTCTTCGGGCGGCTCGGCCATTGGCTGCGGAGCGGGCTGCTGTTGCGCAGCGGCTTCGGCCAGAGCCTCGATCGTTTCGCGCTTGAAGGGCGTCTCGAAGCGGGACGTGACCTTGCCTGCGTCATCCACCTGATCGACCCGCAGCGTGTAGATGCCCGGCTTGGTGTCATTCAAGGTGGTCAACCAGGCACCGTCTTCGGGCACGAGCACCGTCTGAAGCGGCGTATTGTCAAGGTAGAGGCGCACGAATGCGCCCGGTTGCCCGCGACCGCCGATCTGCACAGCGCCGGTCGGGGTGTAGGTGATGGTGTCCACCGATATGTTGGCGGCAACCACCGGGTCGGACGTTGCCGCGTCCTGCAAGACCACCGCGCCCTCCTCGGTCACGAGGATCGCCGCCGGGGCAGTTTCTGCCGCAACGTCGGTCAATGGGGCGGGTTCACTTTCCGCAAGTTCCACTTCGCCGCCTGCCTCAGGTGCCGGCTCGACTGCGGCGATCATCGGCCCCGCCACGGCGTCCAACGCAACCGTGTCGGCCGAAGCGAGGCTGGTTCCATCGGGCATGGTCATGGACAGGGTCATCAGGCTTGGCTGGGCATTCGCAGGCAAGGTGAAGAGGGCGGCAAACTCACCCGACGCGCCGGCCTCGGCTTCGGCCACCGACGCGCCATCCACCAGCACGGAGACCGTTGATCCGGGCGCGGCGCGGCCAGAAACCACCGCCGCGCCATCCTGCGCGACACGCCAAGTGTCGAAGCTTGGCGGATCTACCGCCACTTCACTACCAGGGCTGTCGTTCGCAACGACTGCGGCCCCTTGCTCGGGCGCGACTGCAGCCTCTGGCTCAGGCGCGGCTGCAACCTCCGGCTCCGGCGCGGCTGTGGCCTGCGGATCAGGGAGCGCAGGTTCGGGTGCAGCGCTTGTTTCGGTCGGGGCGGTCACCGCCGGACGCGTCGCCTGCCATCCAACGTAACCGACCGCGGCGATGCCAATCGCGCCCAACGCGGAAATTGCAACCCGCCCACCCGTTCCCAGTGCATCCCAAGCCGCCATCCAGCCATTCCCCCGCCCGCGACGCTTTCCTTGCACTCAAGAATCTCTATATCTCCCTTTAACGCAACATCTTTCAGGAACCTCCATGACCATGCGCTCGATCTGCGTCTTTTGCGGCGCAAAGTCCGGGTCCCGCCCCGAATATGCCGCCGCGGCGCGTGAGGTTGGCACCGCCATCGCGGCGAATGGCTGGCGGTTGGTCTATGGCGCAGGAGACGTGGGGATCATGGGCGAGGTCGCCCGCGCCGCGATTGCCGCAGGGGCTAG
The DNA here is from genome assembly GCA_963822435.1 of uncultured Alphaproteobacteria bacterium. Lineage (GTDB taxonomy): Bacteria > Pseudomonadota > Alphaproteobacteria > Rhodobacterales > Rhodobacteraceae > JAUYQR01. The sequence goes on along the minus strand of CAWGHN010000004.1, from coordinate 291,680 downwards.
CACGCTGGGCATCATTCCTGCGCATCTGCTGGGTCGCGAACAGGGCAAGCGCGACCTGACCACCCTGATCGTCACCGAGGACATGCACGAGCGCAAGAAAGTAATGTTCATGAACTCGGACGCCATCGTTGTAATGCCGGGTGGCGCCGGTTCGCTGGACGAGTTCTTCGAGGTGCTGACCTGGGCGCAGATCGGACTGCACGGCAAGCCGATCTACCTTGTCGATGTCGAGGGCTACTGGCGCCCGCTGACCGAGCTTTTAACCCATATTGTCCGCGAGGGCTTTGCCGATGCGTCGATGCTTGGCCTTTTCAAGACAGTCGCCACGCCTGCGGATCTGACCGCAGCTTTGCGCGGCATGCCGGGCTGATGTCAAAAAAAGGCCGCCGCACCTTGCGGTGCAGCGGCCATTTATGCGGTAGCGCGCCCTTACATGCGGGCGGCGACTGCTTCCCAATTCACCAGCTTTTCCAAGAAGTTGGTCAGATAGGCCGGACGCTTGTTGCGGAAGTCGATGTAGTAGGAATGTTCCCACACATCGCAGCCAAGAAGGGCGGTCTGGCCAAAGCAGAGCGGGTTCACGCCATTTTCGGTCTTGGTCACCTTCAGCGACCCGTCCTTGTCCTTCACCAGCCATGCCCAACCCGAGCCGAACTGGCCCGCGCCGGCGGCTGCGAAATCATCCTTGAACTTCTGAACCGACCCGAACGCCTCGGTCAGCGCAGATTCCAGCGCGCCCGGCATCTTCTTGGCGTCGCCCGGCCCCATCACTTCCCAAAACAGGTTGTGGTTCCAGTGCTGGCTGGCGTTGTTGAAGATGCCGTTCTGAGCGACGGCGCCTGCCTGATAGGTGCCACGAACCACGTCTTCCAGAGATTTGGCTTCCCACTCGGTGCCAGCGACCAGCTTGTTGCCGTTGTCGACATAAGCCTTGTGGTGGATGTCATGGTGAAATTCCAGCGTCTCGCGCGACATGCCGAGGGGCGCAAGCGCGTCGTGCGCATAGGGAAGGTCTGGCAGTGTGAAGGCCATGATGGCATCTCCTGAAAAGGGGGCAACGTGATGTAGCGAATAAGAGGTTAAGTCGGGCCAACGTCAAGGCCGCGCGGCGCGATCATCGGTAAACCGGCCATCCCGGCGCGAAGGGCGTCGCGCCGGGTGAAGCTGTCCAGACGATCGGGCGGTGGATTAGCTATGCCTTCATCAAGCACAGCCATGCGTCAGAGACCAGCGGAAATACGCCAATGTTGCGTGTTATTATGTATATTTTTCAATATACTTGTCAGATGCACCTTGCAAAAAAACGTTGTTCGCCGCTGAACCATCAACGACCAACGTCAGAGTTCGCTTCCCGACTGGGCGGAGTGCTGCAAAAGCCCCATGACATAGCCCGCGACAGAGCGGAAACTGACGAGCGTAAAGCCGCCGTCGGCCTGCCAGAACGCTGCCGGAACCTGCGCTGCGCGCGTGCGGCGCAGTTCGCCCGGCTCCAGCCGGTCAAAGTCGACCGGCATCAGTTTGCGCAGCACATCCGACGCTTTTGCGCCTTCGACCCGGAACACCGCGCGGGCGTCCGACACGTCGACCGCAAGGTGGTGCTCGGCTTTCAGGGCCGCGGCGATTGCCGCCAACGCATCCGCTACGCCACCGTAGGGCAGGATCAGCAGGTATTCGTCCGGGCTCATCCAGCCGCAGGCCTTGTCGCCGGCAATTTCGATCCGTCGCACAGCGGGAACCTTGGTTCCGACCGCGGCCTTGATCGCCTTGTCCAGTCCCTTCACGCCCTTGGCGCGCAGGGTGATCATGCCAAGGGGGCCGATTTCGCGGATGGTGGCGAACCCCGCGTAGCTTGCCCCGCCAAGGGCCGATACCGGATCAGACATTCTGCTTCTCCCCGTCCTTGTCGAAGAACACCGTGTCGCGCACCCGCGCTTTCACCGTTCCACCCTGAATCGTATTGAACTCAACCACTTCGCCCATCCGCTGCGGCCCATGTTTCAGCAGGCCCATCGCAATGCCCCGCTTCAGCGTCGGCGAGTGGTAGGTCGAGGTGACGCGGCCCTGCACGTTGCGCTGGCCGTTGCCGTTGGTGCCGTCGGCGACGATATAGGCGCCGTCCGGGATCACAGACCCGTCCAGCGTGTCAAACCCCACCAGTTTCCAGCGGTCGGGGCTGGCGAGGAAGGTGCGGGCCTGGCCGCGTTTGCCAAGGTAATCCGCCTTTTTCTTCGAGATTGCCCAGTCGAGGTTAAGATCCTGTGGGATCACCGTGCCGTCCGTCTCGTCCCCGATCATGATGAAGCCCTTTTCGGCCCGCATCACGTGTAGCGCTTCGGTGCCGTAAGGCATCGCACCGAGGGCGGCACCGGCCTTGTGGCACGCCTCCCAGAAGGCCGCGCCGTGGCTGGCGGGGACGGCGACTTCGTAGCTGAGCTCGCCCGAGAAGCTGATCCGGTAGACGCGGGCCCGAAAGCCGCCAAGGGTGCCATCGGCCCATTGCATGAAGGGCAGCGTATCCTTGGAAACATCCATTCCGCCAAGGGTTTCCAGAAGTTTCCTCGCGTTCGGACCGACCACCGCGATCTGGGCATACTGCTCGGTCACGTTGGCGGTGTAGACCTTCCAGTCCCACCATTCGCATTGAAGCCAGTCTTCCATCCAGGCGTGAATGCGGTCGGCCCCGCCCGATGTGGTGTGGCAGAGGAAGGTTTCCTCGTCCAGACGGGCCACGACGCCGTCATCGGAGAGGAAGCCCTGTTCGTTGCACATCAGGCCGTAGCGGCACTTGCCAACCGGCAGGGTCGACATCACGCCGGTGTAGAGCATGTCGAGGAAGCGGCCGGCGTCAGGGCCTTTGACGATGATCTTGCCAAGGGTGGAGGCGTCGAGAAGGCCCAGTTTTTCGCGGGTGTTCAGCACCTCGCGGTGGACCGCCTGTTCGTGCGTTTCCCCGGCGCGGGGGAAGCAGTAAGGGCGGCGCCAGAGGCCGACGGGTTCGAAGTAAGCGCCTGATCTTTCGTGCCATTCGTGCATCGGAGTGCGGCGGAGCGGCTGGAAGATCTCGCCCCTTGATTCGCCTGCCAGCGCACCGATGGTGACGGGCGTGTAGGGCGGGCGGAAGGTGGTGGTGCCGACCTGCGGAATAGGTTCATTCAAACTGTCAGCGAGCACGGCGAGTCCGTTGATGTTGCTGAGTTTTCCTTGATCCGTCGCCATGCCAAGTGTGGTGTAGCGCTTGGTGTGTTCAACCGACTGGTAGCCTTCGCGCGAGGCCAGTTGCACGTCGGAAACCTTCACGTCGTTCTGATAATCGAGCCACATCTTGGAACGTAACTGGATCGGTGCGCCCTGCGGCATGACCCAGACCGGGGGGATGGACACGCTGCCATCCGGCGTCTGGCAAACGTCTGGCAAACGTATGGCAGTTTTGCCAGTCACGTCGCGCAAGCCGGCGAGGATATTGGCAAGCGACAGGCATCCGGCGGCTGCGCCGACGACCGAAACCATCGGGCTGCCGTCGTGGTTGACGGGCGGGCGGGAGGCGTCGGGGATGAAGGCGGACAGGCTGTCGTCCCATTTCACCTTGCCACCGCAATGGCTGAACAAGTGGACGACAGGCGACCAGCCGCCCGACATGGCGACGGCCTCGCAGGCGATTTCCTCCAGCACGGCGCCCTCGCCTGCCTGGGTGCAGACGGCGACGCCGGTGACGCGCTTGCCACCCTTGACCTTGGCGATGCCGCGCCCGGTGAGGACGCGAATACCGGCAGCGCGGGCGGCGTCGGGCAAGGCGCCGGTCGCGGTGTCGCGGGCGTCGAGGATGGCGGGAACTTCAAGCCCCGCGGCCTTGAGCGCGAGCGCCGTCTGGTAGGCGCTGTCGTTGTTGGTGACGATCACGGTGCGGTCACCAGGCGATACGGCGTGGTTCACGACATAGTCGCGCACAGCGGAGGCCAGCATGACGCCGGGAATGTCGTTGCCTGCGAAGGACAGCGGGCGTTCGATGGCACCGGTGGCGGTGACGATCTTGGCCGTGCGGATGCGCCAGAGACGGTGCTTCGGGCGACCATCGCCGGGGCTGTGGTCGGCCACACGTTCATCGGCCAGCACATAGCCGTGGTCATAGACGCCGAACCCGCAGGTGCGTGTGCGGATCGTGACGTTGTCACGGGCGCGAAGATCGGATTCGATGGCCGCGATCCAGCCGTCGACCGGCGTGCCGTCGATATCGGCCTCGTCCACCGGGGTGCGCCCGCCGAGGGTGGCGGTCTGTTCCAGAAGGATCACGCGCTGGCCCGCGTCGGCGGCGGCTTTCGCGGCCAGAAGGCCGGCCACGCCGCCACCGACAACCAACACGTCACAGAAAGCGTAGGCCTGTTCGTAGCGGTCGGCGTCGCCTTCGGTCGGTGCCTTGCCGAGGCCCGCTGCGCGGCGGATGACCGGTTCGAAGACGTGTTTCCAGAACGGACGCGGGTGGATGAAGGTCTTGTAGTAAAAGCCTGCGGGCATGAAGCGGGCGGCGTAGTTGTTCACGACGCCCACGTCGAATTCGAGGCTGGGCCAGTGGTTCTGGCTGGTGGCCTCCAGACCATCGAACAACTCGGTCGTGGTGGCGCGCTGGTTCGGTTCCAGTCGTGCGCCGCGCCCGAGGTTGACGAGCGCGTTCGGTTCTTCGGGACCGGAGCCGACGACGCCGCGCGGGCGGTGGTATTTGAAGCTGCGACCCATCAGCATCTGGTCGTTGGCCAGAAGTGCCGCTGCCAGCGTGTCACCGGCATAGCCGCGCATCACCTTGCCGTTGAAGTGGAATTCCATCGCAGCGGTCCGGTCGATCAGACGGCCGCCCTTTGCCAGACGCGTGCTCATTTGTAACCCTTCCAGTCAGGCCGGCGAGCCTTGATCTTGTCGATGATGTCTGCGGGCGGTTCGCCCACCTGTGCGGGGTAGGTTCCGAACACCTCGAGCGTGGCGGTGCAGCGGGCGGCGAGGAACCATTTGCCGCAGCCGTAGGCGTGGCGCCAGCGTTCGAAATGCACACCTTTGGGGTTTTTGCGGGCGAACATGTAGGCCTCGAATTCCTCGGGCGAGGCATCGGGGCCGAAACGCTTGAGATGCGCCTCGTAGCCGGGGCTAAGCTCGGTTTCGTCGGCTTTGATGCCGCAATACGGACATTCAAGGGTCAGCATGGGACCTCCACGACGTTGGGGGACAGCAGCGGGGTTGCCTGCTGTCCGATACCGGTTCCGAATTGGGTGAGATCGTTCAGGTGCAGCGCGGGCCCGTTGGGCGGCAAGCTGGCAACCGGAAAACGCGGATGCAAAAGGACGGCCAGCAGGTGCTGCCCGTCCTTGTTGACAGGTTGATTTGCGCCGAGGTCAGTCGGCCGGAGCCGGTTCTGCAGGAGCAGTTGCGTCAGGTGCGGTTGCGTCGGGTGCGGTTGCGTCAGGTGCGGTCGCATCGGGCGTGGCTGCGTCTGGCGCGGTTGTGTCGGGTGTTGTGGCCGGCGCGTCGGCAGGTGCTGAGGGCGCGGGGTCGGTGTTGTTGTTTTCGATCGTTGTGGTCGGGATGACCGCGTCGTCGACGTCGGATACGCTGTAAAGCACGGCGGCAAGAATCGCGACGACAACAAAGACCAGAGCAACCATGATGCCGGTACTGAACCCGCCACGCCGGTCATCCGCGCTTGGGATCTGGCGGTTGGGGTCGGCGTGGATGTTGGTCGTGACACGCGTCTGGCCAGGATTGCTGGTCTGGGCCGGATCGCGCGGATTGCGTCCCGGATCGTAAGAGCCGGGCTGAGGCGGCAGATAGGGATCGGCCATTGGACTGTCTCCTTGGTAGGGATGCACACCCCTCCAACAGCCAACAGCACAGAAAAGTTCCCGATCCGGTTCAATGCGCCACCCCTGCGGCCACGGATTCGTCGATGAAGCGGCCTTCCTTGAAGCGCCACATGCTGAAGTCTTCGGCCAGAGGGCCGGGTTCGCCCTTGGCCATCAGTTCCGCCATCGCCCAGCCCGAGCCGGGGATCGCCTTGAACCCGCCGGTGCCCCAGCCGCAGTTGATGAAGCAGTTGCCAAGGGGGGTCTTGGAGATGAGGGGCGAGCGGTCGCCGGTCATATCGACGATGCCGCCCCACTGGCGCAACATCTTGAGACGGCTGATCATCGGGAAGGTTTCGACGAGCGCGCGGAGGGTTTCCTCGATGTGGTGGAACGACCCGCGCTGGGTGTAGTTGTTGAAGCCGTCGGTGCCGCCGCCGATCACCATCTCGCCCTTGTCGGATTGCGACATGTAGCCGTGGACGGTGTTGGCCATCACCACGACATCCATGCAGGGCTTGATCGGTTCGGAGACGAGGGCCTGCAGCGCCACGGCTTCGATCGGCAGGCGGAACCCCGCCATCTCGGCGAGTTGGCCGGAATGGCCGGCGACGACCATGCCGAGTTTCCTGGTGCCGATGAAACCCTTTGTGGTGTCGATGCCAGTGACCTGGCCGTTTTCGGACCGCACGCCTTTGACTTCGCAGTTCTGGATGATGTGCATCCCCATCGCCGAGCAGGCGCGGGCATAGCCCCAGGCGACAGCGTCATGCCGGGCGGTGCCGCCGCGCGCCTGGTAGAGCGCGCCGAGGACCGGGTAGCGCGGACCGTCGATGTTGATGATCGGGACCAGTTCCTTGACGCGCTGGGGTGAAATCCATTCGGTCTGCACGCCTTGCAGGGTGTTGGCGTGGACCGTGCGCATGTAGCCGCGGACCTCGTGGTGGGTCTGGCCCAGCATCAGAAGGCCACGGGGGCTGAACATGACGTTGTAGTTCAGCTCCTGGCTGAGGGTTTCATACAAGGACCGCGCCTTTTCGTAGATCGCGGCGGAGGGGTCTTGCAGGTAGTTCGAGCGGATGATCGTGGTGTTGCGGCCGGTGTTGCCGCCGCCGAGCCAGCCCTTTTCGATCACCGCGACATTGGTGATGCCGAAGTTCTTGCCCAGGTAATAGGCCGTGGCGAGGCCGTGGCCCCCTGCCCCGACGATGATGGCGTCGTAGGATGCTTTCGGCTGGGGCGAGGCCCAGGCCCGCTCCCAGCCCATGTGGTAGCGCACTGCCTCGCGGGCGATGGCAAAGACCGAATAACGCTGCATCGGGGCCTCATTCTCTTTGGCGGGTGGAACCGGGGCGGTCCAGCCTCACCCTCATGGAACGAGTGTGGGATATATCCGCACCCGACAGCGGCGCAATCGGGAAAAATACGACATATGGCAGCGTGTCGCAGCGCGGTGGGGCAATTGCCTACAGAGCGAGACGAAATGCCCCTTTTGCCTGACCCTGCGAACCATTACATCGCGTGCAGTCAATGGAATTGGATCGGGCGAAGCCATGCAGGACTGGGGTTTTTGGGCGGCGTCGGTCGGACTGTTCATTGCGATAGCTGCCATCCTTCTGGTCGCGCTGCGCCGTGACCGTGGGCTGGCCGAAGCAACGGCCGTTGATATGAAGGTTTACAAGGACCAACTGGCCGAGGTGGAACGCGACATCGCGCGCGGCACTTTGGCACCCGACGAAGCCCAGCGCCTGCGCCGCGAAGTCGGTCGTCGCATCCTTGACGCCGACCGTGCATCTGACACGCCGCGCGCCGCCTCTGCCGCGCCTGCGCTTTTGCCAGCCGCAGTTGTTGTTGCGATACTTGTGGGCGGGTTTGGCGCTTATGCCTATCTTGGCGCGCCGGGTTACCCGGACCTGCCGTTGAAGGCGCGGATCGCGGCCGCCGACGCGCGGATGCAAAGCCGCCCGTCGCAGGCTGAGGCCGTGGCGGCGGCACCCAAGCCGCAGGCACCGACCGATCTTGCGCCAGATTTCCTGGACCTGATGGGAAAGCTGCGCACCGCCGTGACGGACCGACCCAACGACGAGCGCGGGCTGGAGTTGCTGGCGCGCAACGAGGCTGCCTTGGGAAACTATGCAGCCGCCGAATCCGCCCAGCGCCGGTTGATCGAAGTGAGAGGCGACGCCGTCACCGCCGATGATCTCGCCAGCCTTGCCGAGATCATGATCGCCGCCGCCGGTGGATATGTTTCGCCGGAAGCCGAGGCGGAGCTTGTCGCGTCCCTGAGCCGTGATCCGCAAGACCCGGTCGCGCGGTACTATTCCGGCCTGATGTTCGCGCAGTCTGGCCGCTATGACCGCGCCTTTGCGCTGTGGCAACCGTTGCTGCAGGAAGGCCCGGCAGATGCGCCGTGGATCGCGCGCATCCGCGCCGAGATCGAAGACGTGGCCTACCTTGCCGGGGTCAATTTCACGCTGCCCGAAGCCTCTGGCCCAAGTGCAGGAGACGTTGCCGCCGCTGCCGAGATGGCACCCGAGGACCGCCAGGCGATGATCGAGGGCATGGTCGCGCAACTGTCGGACCGGCTTGCCACCGATGGCGGATCAGTCGAGGACTGGAACCGGCTGATCCGCTCGCTGGTCGTGCTGGAACGCCGCGACGAGGCGCAGAAGATTTATGACGAGGCCAAGGTCAGGTTTGTCAGCCGCGATGCCGAACTGTCGTTCCTGCGTCTTGCAGCGGTCGAAACCGGGCTGGTGCCATGATCTGCGACAGCATCGAGGATTTCGCGGCCGTTTTGCCGCCCAACCGCGCGATTGCCGGGCTTGATCTGGGCGACAAGACGATCGGCGTGGCGATTTCCGACCTTCGCCGGTCTGTGGCGACCCCGGTGGACGTGATCCGGCGCGAGAAGTTCACCCTCGATGCCGCGCGGCTTCTGGCGTTGCTGGCCGAGCGCAAGGCGACCGCCATCCTGCTTGGCCTGCCGCTCAACATGGACGGATCGGAAGGCCCGCGTGTGCAGTCGACCCGCGCCTTCGCCCGCAATCTGGAAAAGCTGACGCCCCTGCCGATCTTTTTCTGGGATGAACGCCTGTCCACCGTCGCGGCGGAACGCGCGCTTCTGGAGGCAGACGCCTCGCGCCAGCGCCGCCGCGAGGTGATCGATGCGGTGGCCGCGACCTATATCCTGCAAGGCGCATTGGACCGTCTGACGCATCTGGACGCCGGGCCGCGCTGACCGCCTGCGGCGAAAATCACACGGCCCCGGCGCAACCGGCGCCAAAACGTCGCAAAGGAGTGATCGTGAAGCGTCTTTCGCCCTATATCGTGCAATCAAGACTGAAGGCGAAGGGCCGCAACGAGTGAAAGACGACATCTGGATGCGCGACGAAGTCCAGTCGCCTTGCGTGAAGCTCTGCGTGGTTCACCCCGAAGAGCGGCTTTGCGTCGGCTGCTTTCGCACGATCGAGGAAATCTCGACGTGGTCGCGCCTGAGCCATGAAGAGCGGGCCGAGATCATGGCAGACCTGCCGACCCGCGCGCCGCGATTGGCCAAGCGTCGTGGTGGGCGGATGGGGCGTCTGGACCGCTAGTGCGAGGCAGCATCAGGGCTTTTGCAGCCAGTCTGCCACCGAGCCCAACTGCGGCCTGAAATAGGCGATCATCCGACCTTCGGGCGGTGCCACGGCACCCTTTGCCCAAGGCGCCACACCATGCAGCATCAGACGGTGAATGAGCGTCGCCTCGCCCGGCCGGGCGGGCAGTTGCACCCGCTGGCACGTGTCGAACACCTGCCGTCGCGCTGCCTTGTAGGCCTCGGTGACCTCGACCTCGTCCCAGGTGTGGGCAGGATGCTGCGCCAGAACCTGCGACAGCGCGGCCCGCATCACCGCGTGGCTGCCATCCCAGACCACGAGGGGCGAGGCGTCCGGTCCGCAAGGGTTGAGGGGCAGACCCAGAATCCAGCCATGCGGTTCCTTCACAAGGCGCCGCTCGCCGGGTGGCATCAGCAAAAGCCCGTCCAGATGCGCCGCGTCGCGTGTCACGCGAAACCGGTGAGCGGCTTGGCTTTCCACAGCCGAGGGTTGCGGATAACCGGGGCGCAGGACCGACAGTTGGCCGGGATGCAGCGGCTCGGGGTCAAGCGGCAGCGCGTCCCACGGAAACGCCACGTTGCCAACCGCGCCGTCCGGGCCGTTCGGCAGGGCGTCCACTCCGACAAACCACGTATTGCCGCAGCGCCATTCGGCGGCACTTTCGGCCAGCACGCCCAGTGACACTTCGCGCGCGGCCTCGGCCCAGGCGGCGATACGGGGGTCCGGCCCATAGACTGCCCAGCCTTGCCCTGCCATCCGGATCGGCGCTACCATCCCGCCACCTTGCGCAGCATGTTCAGCGCGACCAGAGCCAGAAACACCGCAAAGGCGCGTTTCAGAGGCTTTGGGTTCATCGCGTGGGCCAGCCGCACCCCCAAAGGAGTCGTTGCCAGGGTGGTCCCGATCACCACCAGAAAGGCAGGGATGCTGATCGCCCCCACGGTCCACGGCGGCGCGTTCGCCACCGGCACGAACAGGAACCCGATCACCGATGGCACTGCGATCAGCACGCCGAACCCCGCCGCCGTCGCCACGGCCCGATGGATCGGCATGCCGTAAAGCGTCATGATCGGCACGCCAAACGAGCCGCCGCCGATGCCCATCATTGCTGACAGGAACCCGACAGCGGTTCCCATCAGCCCGCGCGTCGGCTGGCCCGGCATCGCCTGGCCAAAGCGCCAGTCGTCGCGCCCGAACGCCATCCACACGGCGACCACCCCGGCCACCACGCCGAACACCGCCTGCAACGCTGCCGAGGGCAGACGTGACGCCGCAACGACCCCAAGGCCCGCGCCGATCACCAGAAACGGGGCCCAGTGCCGCAGGACGGACCAGTCCACCGCGCCTTTCTTGTGGTGCGCCAGAACCGAGCGGATCGAGGTTACGACGATTGTCGCCAGCGACGTTGCCACGCAGATCTGCATCAGTTGGTCGCCGCCGTAGCCAAGCGTGGTGAACATGTAAAGAAAGGCGGGCACCAGAACGATTCCGCCGCCAACGCCCAGAAGGCCGCCGATCACCCCGGCGAACCCGCCCAGAACCAACGCCAGTGCAACCATCGGCAAGAGGTCGGACACGTCCGGCACGATCTTTCCTTTCAGTGTCGCCTAATGCGCCCTGCATACCGCGCCCAATCGGCGCATACCAGAGAGGCCGCCAGCGGCTCTGGCATCCGACGGCCGGTTTCTGTAGCCTGCCACGAACGGCGTGTAACGCCCCGGTTCACTTCCATTCAGAGGTCACCATGTCAGACCGTTTGCTGCGCCCGGCGCTTGTGCTTGGGCTTTTGTCCTGTATCGGCCCCTTTGCAATCGACATGTATCTTCCGGCGATGCCATTGATCGGCAATGATCTTGGCACCTCGATCCAGGGTATGCAGACCACGATCACGGCCTATTTCATCGCCTTTGGTCTGGCGCAACTGATCTACGGGCCGTGGGCCGACAGGTCGGGTCGCAAGACGCCGCTTTACGCCGGTATCGCGGTTTTCATCGTGGGCTCGGTTGTCTGCACCTTTGCCCCGAGCGTCGAATGGCTGGTGGCTGGCCGCTTTGTCCAGGGGCTGGGCGGGGCGGCGCTGATGGTGGTGCCGCGCGCCATCATCCGCGACCTTTATACCGGGCCGGCAGCCACGCGGCTTATGGCGGCGGTGATGCTGGTCATCTCGATTTCGCCGATGCTGGCACCGCTGGCGGGGGCGGGGCTGATGGCAGTATTCGACTGGCGCGCGATCTTTGGGGCGCTCTTGGTGGCCTCACTGGTCAGCCTTGTCATCCTCAGGCTGTTTCAGCCGGAAACGCTGCCAGCGTCGCAACGCCAGCCGTTCAACATGGCCGATGCACTGACGGGTGCGAAGCGGTTGCTGACCGACCCGCTTTTCATGGGGCTGACCTTCCTTGGCGGCTTTGGCATGGCGAGTTTCTTCGTGTTCATCGCCTCGGCCAGCTTTGTCTACACCGAGGATTTCGGCCTGTCGCCGACCGGATTTTCGCTGGCCTTCGCAATCAACGCGATCGGGTTCTTTGCTGCATCGCAGATGGCCGCCTATCTGGGCCAAACCTACGGGTCGGAGCGGGTGATGGCGGTCGCCGCTGCGGGCTTCGCGGCCTTTACCGTTGCGTTGTTCGGGGCGGCGTTGCTTGGGTTTGCGACCTTGACGGTGTGCGTTGCGGGGCTGTTTCTGGCTAACGCCTGCCTTGGGCTGATCATTCCGACCACGATGGTCATGGCGCTGGATGACCACGGCGATATCGCAGGCCTTGCCTCGTCGCTTGGCGGCACTCTGCAAATGCTGGCGGGAGGGCTGATGATCGCAGCCGCCGGCCCGTTCTTCGATGGCACGGCCACCCCGATGCTTGGTGCCATCGCGCTGTGCGGTGTCATTGCTTTCGCGCTGTCACGCCTGGTGTCGAACCGTCAGGCGGCCGCTGCGGCCTGAACCTCGTCAAGCGCGCGGTCGATCAGGTCCAGCCCGGCACCCGTGCGCGACGCGCCTTCGGACAGGGCGCGTCGCCAGCCGCGCGCGCCCGGTCGCCCGGCGAAAAGCCCAAGCATGTGCCGGGTGATCTGATGCAGCCGCCCGCCACTGGCCAGATGATCGGCGATGTAGGGGCGCATCGCGTCGACAACGGCGTGGGCGTCGGGCGCAAACGCATCACCCCAGAGCCGGTCCGCCCCGATCAGCACCGAACCCGGATCGTGATAGGCCGCGCGCCCGATCATCACGCCGTCAAGCCCTGCCGCAAGGAAGCGCTCTGCCTCGGCCAGCGTGGCGATGCCGCCGTTGACCGAGATCGCAAGCTCGGGAAACGCCGCCTTCATCCGCAGCACCAGATCATAGTCCAGGGGCGGCACTTCGCGGTTTTCCTTTGGCGACAGGCCCTGCAACCACGCCTTGCGGGCGTGGATGATGACGTGGCGGACGCCGGCGTTGGCGACCTGGTCAATGAAATCGGGCAACACCAGCTCGGGGTTCTGATCATCGACGCCGATCCGGCATTTCACCGTGACGAGAACGCCGGTCTCGCTGATCATCGCGCGGACGCAGTCGGCAACCAGCGCCGGTCGCTCCATCAGCACGGCCCCGAAGCAGCCGGATTGCACCCTGTCGGACGGACAGCCGACGTTGAGGTTGATCTCGTCATAGCCCCAGGGGCGCGCGATCCTGACCGCCTGCGCAAGCTCGGCCGGAACCGAGCCACCCAGTTGCAGCGTGACGGGATGTTCGGCAGCGGAAAAATCCAAAAGGCGCGGCTTTGGCCCGTGGATGACAGCCGGAGCGGTAACCATTTCGGTGTAAAGCATCGCCCGCCGCGTCATCTGGCGGTGGAAATAGCGGCAATGACGGTCCGTCCAGTCCATCATGGGCGCAACGGACAGTCTATGTGCTTGATATTCTTTCATTTTTATTGTATCTTCAATCCGTTGGCTCCGGTTGTGCCCACTCCAGAATACGCCCTGATAGCCCCGAATATCCTTCTTTGCGACGACTCATTGCACACATAGCGCACACGAAAATGGCCTCGAACACCAAGTTTCCCTCCGGTGCCGACCGGGTCCGGATCAGACGGAAAGGCCGCCACGCGAGCGAGACGTTCCTGCGCCGTGACGACGCCCAGAAATGGGCGCGCCACGCCGAGACCTTAGCCGATCAGGGGCTGCCGCCCAACTGATCGTCCGTGGCCCACCTGCACACTTTCGGTGACCTCGTTGATCCTCGTATAGCCGATAAGTGTGCTGTTGGGAAACCACCCAGAGGCGGCAAGGCGGCGACCAGAGGTGATCGGCCGTCCCGCTCTGTGCGCGCACGGCAAGGGCGCACCTCCTGTTGTCAGCGACCGGACACCGGGCTGAACGCGCGCCCGCATCATGGTGTTTTCGACATCCGGCGCCTTCATGACGACGTTTCGACACGCGTGATTGGTTTTCGGCATGGTGTGGGCACAGCGATTTTCGACACCGTCCCGCGATTTTCAGCCATGATAAGCGCGCATTGGCCGTTTCGACGCATGAGACCCGACAGCCCGACGCCCCCCTTCTTTTTAGGGTGGCCTCTTTCCAGAGGGCGTCAGCCTCGCAGGTTGGGCCGCACTGTTGGCAGCGCTCGGCTTTGATGCGCCGGTGCGCCGCCCCACCTGTATCCCGGGACGACATGTGCGCGGCAACGTGCGCGCGGATGGTGTCTGGCAGGTCTCTGGCAAGCGCGATCTGCCCGATGCGACGCTGAAGTGACACCTCGGGTTGGCCCGGCGGCACAAGAGCATCGACCTCTTGATTCCTCAAGCGTGTGGTCGATGCCAGTCCGCAACAGGGCATCGAAGGCATCGTCTTCGCCAAGTGGCCCTCGGACGCGCTCGGCAGGCACGCGACCACCTCCGTCACTTCGACGCAGTGTGCAAAGATCCCGGCGATCAGCGCCTGGACCCCGTTGAGCACATCTCTCGGGCACTGGCCGACCTCTTCGGCGCTGGCCGCCAAATGCTGCCATGCGATCCCCTCCGATGTCCGTTGAGTATCGTCGGTGTTCTGGGCACAGCCCTGCGCAGCCGGTGTCCCGCAGGATGGTCGCCTCTGCCGCCGGGATGCCGATCGCCGCGACCAGCCTGAGGCACCAGACCTCGTTCTCGGTCAGCCCCGGAAGGTTGGGATTGTCCGGTTTCACGATCAAGACAGAGAACTACGAAGGGGAGGTACCACGCCTCTTCACACGCCAGTCACCGAGACTGCCTTTTTGAAGAGGATACCGTGCGGTTTCGCAGCAAGCCGGACCTCATCCTTCTTCAGGGTAACCCGACGGTCATTGTCATCCTACAGAAGCGGATGGCTCATGACATCGATGATGCGAAACAGGGCACAAGCGAGGCCGATGGGTATCAGGTGATGGCCCACAGCCAGCTTTACGCGTGCGAGGACGTGATGCTGCACTATCCCCAACACGGTGAGCGCCCGCCAAATCCGATCTGCACCGGCTACGCAATTGCCAGGAACAGCGCCGAAGAGGTGTCATCTTGGCGCCAAAACCGGCACTGCTCGTGGAAAAGTGATCTGGCGCCTTGGCGCGCGACGGGTAAGGTTGGCGTTGATTGTCCATGCCACACCGAAACGGAGCGCACAAGATGCTGACCAGACGCCATTTCCTGATGACCAGCGGTGCGCTCTTTTCAGCCGCCGTCGCCATGCCGGCACTGGCGCAGACCGCCGCCCAATGGGACGCCTGGGACGCCGAGGTGACGCCGCCGGGCTATGATCCGGCCACCTCAAACCCGTGGGGTCTGCACCCGCGCCTGCTTCCCACCCGGGTCGAGGCCAAGGACGGATTGCGGGCCGGGGATATCCATGTCGATGCCATCGCGCGCTATCTTTACCATGTGCAACCGGACGGATCGGCGATGCGCTACGGTGTGGCGATCGGGCGAGGCGGGCTTTACGAGCCGGGGGTGTTCACGGTGGGGCGCAAGGCAAAGTGGCCACGCTGGACGCCAACCGCCGCGATGATAGAACGCGAGCCCGAGATTTACGCGCAATACATCGACGGAATGGACCCTGGGCCGGGCAACGCGCTTGGCGCGCGCGCGCTTTATCTGTTCGACGGGAACCGCGACACGATGCTGCGCATCCACGGCACGCCCTACCCCCGGTCCATCGGCTGGCGGGCAAGCTCGGGCTGCGTGCGGATGGTGATGGCCCATATCATCGGGCTTTACGATCAGGTGGAAACCGGCGTGACCGCCTATCTTTACGCCGCCGAGGAAGGCATCGGCGCGCGGACCTAGCCCGCAACGGTGCAGATCGGCCTGCCTTCAGGGGTACGCAACGGCAGCAGGGTGCGTTCCACCTGGCCGTTGTGTTCATACCAGTAGCAGCCGTCTTCGGGCTGCAAGCGCGCTGTCGAAAGATCCTGCCATGGGGCTGCGACCGCGACCACCGCTTCGGGCAATGGCGGCAGCGCCGCGTCTTTGGGTGCCGGCCCCGCTGCCGGTGCAACGCAGCCGGCCAAGAGTGCGGCTGCCAAGGTGGCGTGACCTTGCCGAGTGATGTTCATCCCAATTCTCCAGACTTGCTATGGTGGACACCAACGTCCGACCACCGGACACGGTGCCATGTGGCGCGACTTCAGGTATCTTCAACCCGCACTGCCGGTGCGAGGCCAAAGACCTCGGTGGCGGGACGGCCGCCGGCCAGTGCGCTGATCCAGCCGGCTTCGCGGGAAAGCTTGGCTTCGGCGTCGGCGATCCGGGTGCGCACAACGGACGGGGCCAGCGCCACGAGGCCGTCATCGTCACCGATGATGAGATCGCCGGGTGACACCAGGCAGCCGCCCACGATAACCGGCAGATTGACTGCGCCCCGGTCGGCACCGGTCGGGCCGCGCGGGGTGATCCAGCGGGAGAACACCGAAAAGTCATCCCAGCCGGCCAGCGTGGCAGTATCCCTTACAGCCCCGTCGCAGATCAGCCCCGCGACGCCCTTGGTACGCAAGTGCCCTGACAGGATGTCGCCGATCATCGCCGTGTCGCGGTGGCCGCCCGCGTCGATCACCAGAACCTGCCCCGCCACGATCACGTCAAGCGCGTGCAAGACCGCGCCGAAATCAGGCGCAGCGCAGCGCACAGTCACGGCTCGGCCAAAGAGCCGCGGTTGGCTGCCGGCCGGACGCAGCGGCCGGATCGCCGGATCGATCTGCCCGGCATCATGGCCAAGATCGACAGCGACCGCGACCGGAACCGCGCGCCAGCGATCCGTTTCTGGGCCGGTCAACGTCTGCAGCCGCGGGGTGTGAATGATGACCGACATAGGTGCCTTTCCGTATTACGCCGAAAATTCGGATTTCAAAGCCCTGCCAAGGGCTTCGATGCCGATGTGAATGTCAGCCTCGGACGGCGCGGAAAAGTTCAGCCGCGCGTGGTTCGGGCGTTGAATGACGGGAAAGAACGTGGCGCCCGGCACATAGGCCACCCGCGCCTGCGGCAAGGCCACATCGCGCATGAAGGCCGTTGCGTCGAAGCCTTCGGGGAAGGTGGCCCAGGTGAACAGCCCGCCTTCGGGATCGGTGACACCGATCTCTTGCGGGAAATGCTGGCGGATCGCGCCCAGCATCGTCGCTTTCTTCTGCCGGTAGGCGGCGCGCAGCGTTTCGATATGGCCGGCAAGATCGTGGCGGTCCAGAAAGAGGCTGGCCGCGGCCATGTTCAGCGTCGAGGTCTGGGTGTCGGCCGCGACCTTAAGGCAGCCCATGCGGGCAAGAAGTTCGGGCGCGGCCACCGCCCAGCCAATACGAAGTGCCGGCACCAGAACCTTTGAAAAGCTGCCAAGGTGGATCACCCGGCCTTCGGTATCCAGCGATTTGAGGGTAGGCAGGCTGTCGCCCGCAAAGCGGATATGGCGGTAGGGCGTATCCTCCAGCACGATCAGATCATGCGCGTTGGCCAGCGCGATCAGTGCGTGACGCCGCGCCAGTGACAGCGTGACGCCGGTGGGGTTCTGGAAATCCGGCACGGTGTAGATCATTCGCGCCCTTGGATTGGCGTGCAACACCTCGGCCAGAAGATCGGTCTGCATCCCCTCCCCGTCCACCGGAACCGTCGCATAGTGCGGCTGGCTTGGGGCGAAGGCGATCAGCGCGCCGAGGAAGGTGGGGTCTTCGGTGACGATCACATCGCCGGGGTCGACCAGCATCCGCGCGGCAAAATCGAGGCCTTGTTGCGAGCCTTGCAGGATCAGCACGTCATCGGCGCCGCACGGGGTGCCGTCGGCGCGCATCAGCCCGGCGATCTGTTCGCGCAGGCGTGGCAAGCCGTTTGAGGGCGCATATTGCAGGGCGGTACCACCGGGGGCGGTGATCACCTCGTGGAAGACGGCGTCGAGCTGATCTTTGGGAAACAGCGTTGCGTCGGGATAGCCGCCGCCAAAGGAAATGATCGAAGGATCAGCACCCAAAGCGAGCAACTCGCCGATGGCGGACGGCTGGACGCCCGCCATACGCTGGGCAAATCTGGAGGTCATGTTCGGTCCTGCAACTGCCATTCCCTCAGGTGACATGCATGCGGGCCGGGTTGCAAGGCCGGTCCGCCGCACGCGCGGGTGCGGTCAGCCGGACCATGCCGCAACGGCAAAGAGCTAGGGGTCAAGCGCCGCCACCTCGCGTCGGAACGAGGGCGTGTCGCCGGCATCGTCGATCGTGTCGATCTCTTCGGCAAAGCGCCGTCCGGCATAGGTTGCCCAGGCAATCGGGCCGGGTGCGGCAGCATCACCGATCAGCTTTACCGACAGGATGCCCGCGTCGACCCACGCTGGCTGGCGGGCGCGCAGGTCTTGATACAGCGCGTCATGCGGGGTGCGCGAGGTGACCATGACCACGGCGTCGGCGGACAGGTCCGTCTCGGCGGCGGTCCAGACGCAGGCCAGCGTGACCACGGACTTGCCGATGCGGTCTGGCACCTTGCCGGTGTGGATGTTTATCCGCAGGTCCAGCAGGCGGCGCATGATGATCGCCTGTTCCAGCGTGTTTTCAGACCATTCGGCGACCTTGGCGGCTGGGGTGATGAAATCGACGGCACAGCCGCGCGCGACCAGCACCTCGGCGATGACCGAACCCATGTAGAAATGGTCATCATCGTAAAGCACGACGCGCCCGCCTTGCGGCCCGCCACCTGCCATGATGTCGTCCGGGCTGAAGACGGGCATCGCCGGGTCGGTCGGGATCGGGTGCAGGTGGAACCTGGCAACGGCATCGCGCCGCCAACTGGCACCGGTGGCGATGGCGACGTGCTCTGCGCCCATTGCCAGCACATCATCGGCTGTAAGGCGGCTGTCGCGGTAGATCTCGGCGTTCGGCATGGGGGCCAGTTGCCCGGTTCTGAAGTCGGCCACGCGCCCCCAGGCGGACAGCCCCGGCAACTGGCGTTCGCGGGCGACCCTGCCGCCAAGGGTGGCCGTCGCTTCGGCCAGGGTAACGTGGTAACCGCGCTTTGCGGCCTGCAGCGCGGCCTCAAGGCCGGCAGGCCCTGCCCCGACGATCAGCACAGTTGCAGATGCCCCTTTCGGGCGCGCACGTTCCGGGTGCCAGCCCTTGCGCCATTCTTCCATGAAGGCGGTGTTCTGGGTGCAGCGCGAAATGCCGCCGGTCATGTCGCCCGACACGCAGATGTTGCAACCGATACATTCGCGGATATCGTCGAAACGCCCCTCTTCGATCTTTTTCGGCAGGAACGGATCGGCAATCGACGGACGCGCCGCACCGATGAAATCGAGGATGCCGGATCTGATCTGGCGCACCATCGCGTCCGCGCTGGTGAAGCGGCCGACACCCACCACGGGCTTTGACGTCAGCGCCTTGATGCCGGTGACGAGGTCTTCCTGCGCGCCTTCGGGCTTGAACCGCGAGGTGCCGGAGCAAGCCTCCCAAGTGCCTTGTGCCAGATCCCAGATGTCGGGAAGATCGCCGTGCATTTCGATGAAATCGCGCACCTCGGCGTTGGAAAAGCCGAAGGTGCCGGCTTCGTGCAGCGACAGGCGCAGCGATATTGCCAGTTCGCCCCGTGTTTCCTCGCGCGCCTCTTCGACGATTTCGCGCAAGAAGCGAGAGCGATTTTCAAGACTGCCGCCGTATTCGTCGGTGCGCTGGTTCGTGGCGCGGGACAGGAAGTGTTGCAGGATGCCAAAGCCATGTGCGCCGTAAAGGCAGATCAGGTCGAAGCCCGCGCTTTGGCTGCGGCGGAAGGCGTTGCGGAACCAGCGGCGCAGATTGCGGATATCCTCGCGGTCCATCGTGCGGGCCTGCACCGGATCGGAGGTAAAGGTCAGGATCGGCCCGCCCGATACGGCCAGCGGGACCTCGCGGCTGTAAAGGTTCGGGCCATTGATGCCGGAGTACGCCAGTTGGATGCCCGCCAGCGCGCCATGCGATTTCATCGCCTCGGCCATCGCGGCCAGTGCGGGGATGTCCTTGTCCTCCCACAGGTGCTGTTCGATGAACGGGGTGATCTCTGAGGTTGGATGGATTTCAGTCTGTTCGGTGAAGATGACGCCCCAGCCGCCTTCGGCCTTGGTGCGGCGCATCTCGGCCACCGCCGATGGGTCGCGGTAGCCGCCGCCATTGCAGTGCGGCACCTGATAGAAGCGGTTCTTTGCCCGTTTCGGGCCGATCCGCATCGGTTCGAACAAGATGTCGTAACGGCTTTCCCGGCTGTCTTTCGGCATCGTCAGACCGTCCTCAAATCGGCAAGCTGGGTCGAGACGCGGCGCGGGTCGGGGTCTGGCAGATCGGCGATCAGCAAGGCCGGGCCCTCGCCCGCCAGCGCCAGCAGCTCGCCATGCGGGCCGATGATCTGGCTGCCGCCGGTGTAGGTCAGGTCGCCCTCGGTGCCGCAGTAGTTGGCGTAAGCGATGGCGACTCCGTGATTGGCGGCCATCGCCGGCACGGTGACGCGGGGAACATGGGTAAAGGGCATCATGTTGGCGGTCGGCACGAAGATCACCTGCACGCCAGCTTCGGCCAAGGCCCTGACATGCGGGGCAAATTCGATGTCGTAGCAAATCAGGAGGGCGGCCTTGCGGTCGTTCGTGGTGAACGTCACATGGGCCGTGCCGGGCGTGTAGAGCGCCTTTTCCCGTGGCCCGTAAAGTTGCAGCTTGCGGTAGTTCGCCCGTTCCGCACCAGTGCCATCAATGCAGATCGCGCTGTTCCAGACCTTGCCCTCCGACCGCTCGGCGTAGCCCATCACAAGGGCGCACCCCGTCTCGCGGCAGGCGGCCTTCAGGCGGGCAATCGGACTTGCGTCCCGCGCTATGGCAAGGCCGGGCACATCGGCATGGTTGTAGCCCGGCAGGAAGACCTCGGGCACTGTCAGCACATCGACAGCGAGTGCTGCGGCGGCACGCAGCGCCGCTTTGATCGCGGCGCAGGCAGCGTCGATATCCCCGGCCGGAGACGGGCATTGCAGGACGGCAAGGCGCATTGGGTGTCCTTTCTGGCCGCCCGCCGCGCCATCACTGGCGCAGCGGGAAGGGTCAGATCACTTTTTCAGATTGATCCAGATTGCGTCGTAAAGCTGCTGGGTGGCATCATCGCAAACCTGTGCAAAGACACCCGGGGCCGCATCCGCCGGCGGGTTGTTTTCGGGGCTGGTGCGAATGGCCTCATCAAGGAACGGCTCTACTCCGGTCACGCCCGAGGTGTAGGCCGCGTAGTTGGTGACCGCTGCCGCATTTTCCGGCTCGAGCAGGAAGTTCATGAACTTGATGGCGTTGTCACGGTTCGGCGCATCCTTGAGCAGCACCATGTTGTCCATCCACAGGACGTGGCCTTCCTTGGGGTAGCTGTATTCGACATTCGCGCCTTCGGCCCGCGCCTTGGCCGAGAAGCCGTTGTAGATCATACCCGCCGCTGCATCGCCCGACACCAGCACGTCTTTCGCAGTGTCCGAGCCAAAGCTGGCCCAGTACTGCTTGGCCTCGACCAGCATGTCCGACAGCGCCTTCAACTGCTCACGGTCGGTGGTGCATTGCGGGATGCCGAGGTAGAGCGAGCCGAGGATCAGCACTTCGGTCTGGCTGTCCAGCACGTTGATCTTGCCCTTCAGCTCGTCCGGCGGGTTGAAGATGATGCCAAGGCTGGAGATATCACCCTGATACACATCGCGGTTCACGGCAAACGAGGTGGAGCCCCACTGATAGGGGATCGAGGATTTGCGGCCGGGATCGAACGGCACGTCCAGCCATTGCGGCGCGATGTTGCCAAGGTTGGTCATCTCCTCGGGGGTAAAGGTGTCGAGCATCCCCTCGCCAGCCATGATGGCCACCATGAAATCGGCTGGGACCGCAACGTCATACTGGCCAAGCTTGCCCGCCTTCAGCGAGGCCAGCATCGCCTCGTTGCTGTCGTAGGTGTCGATGGTGACGGCGATCCCGGTTTCGGCGGTGAATTTGTCGACCAGTTCCTGCGGCATGTATTCGAACCAGTGGTAGACCGACAGCGTGCCTTCGGCACTGGCGGCCCCTGCCGCGAGGCAAAGGATGGAGGTGGTTGCAAACAGGCGTTTCATGGCAGTCTCCCGTGTTGGTGGCTCTAGCGGCCTTTGCGATTGATGAAGTAGGACAAGGTGACAAACAGGATTGATACGGCCAGCATCAGGGTCGAAATCGCCATGATGTTCGGCTTGATGCCTTGCTTGACCGACCCGAAGATGGCGGTTGGCAAGGTCTCCATCCCGGCACCCTTGACGAAGTTGGTGATGATGAAATCGTCAAGGCTGATGATGAAGGCCAGAAGGTAGCCAGACACCACGCCCGGTGCCATGAGCGGCAGGAGGACAAGGAAGAACGACTGCGCGCGGGTGGCGTAAAGGTCGCGGGCTGCCGCCTCGTAGCTGCCGTCGATGCCTTGCAGGCGCGCGGCGATGGGCAGATAGGCGAAGGGGATGCAGAAAGTGATGTGCGCGATCAGGATGGTCAGGTAGCCGGTGGTGAAGCCGACCATTGTGAAGAAGATCAGCGTCGCGACAGCGATCACGATTTCCGGCACCATCAGCGGCAGGTTTATCAACGCGAAGGTCAGCGACCGGCCCTTGAACTTGCCTGCCCGCAGCATTGCGAGCGCGGCGGCGGTGGCGATGCCGGTGGCGATGGTGGCGGCCAGAAACGCGATGCTGAGGGAATTCCACGCGGCGGCCCGAAAGCGCGGCGCCTCTGGCCCGGTGAACACATCCACATACCAGCGCAGCGACAGCCCGCCCCATGCAGTGATCGAGGGAGAGTCGTTGAAGGAATACGCTGTCACCACGATCAAGGGCGCATAAAGCACGACCAGGCACAGCACCGTCACAGCCAGAAAACCGGGGTAATGGCGGACCGACCTCAGCGCCATCAGCGCGCCTCCTGCCGGGCGGCGCTGCGGGCGTAGATCATCAGAAGGATCAGCACGAGGCTCATCAGGATCATCGAAACTGCGGCCCCGAACGGCCAGTTGCCGAGCGACTTCTTGAACTGTTCTTCGATCAGCGACCCGATCATGAAATTCTTGGCACCGCCCAGAAGGTTCGGCGCGAGGAAGGCGCCAAGCGAGGGGATGAATACCAAAAGGCAGCCCGCCACGATGCCGGGCCGGACGATGGGCAGCACGATTTCGCGCAAGGTTACCCAGCGAGTGGCGTAAAGATCGGCTGCCGCTTCGGACCAGGTGAAATTGTAGCGTTCGACGGCGGCGTAGATCGGCAGCACCATGAACGGCAAGTAGCTGTAAAACAGGCCCAGTTGCACCGCAAAATCGGTGTTGATCAGGGCCAGCGGTTCAGAAATGACCCCTGCCCCCATCAGTGCATCGTTCAACGGGCCGTTCTCGCGGATCAGGAAGCGCAGCGACACGGTGCGGATCAACAGGTTCACCCAGTAGGGCACGGTCACCAAAAACAGCCAGACACCGCGCGTCTCGGACGGGCGGGTGGCGATGAACCACGCAGTTGGAAAGCCGATCAGAAGGCACAGGACCGTGGCGATTGCGGCCTGGACGATGGAGCGGCCAAAGACCGAAATATAGGTCCATTCCACAGTCGGCGGCTCGTCTCCGAACAGGCCGCGATGCACGAAGAACTGGTCATAGGCGGCGAGCGAGAAATCCCAGATCACCCCGCCGCGCATTTCCTTGGTCAGAAAGGAATAGACCGCCATCAGGGCGACGGGCAGAACCAGAAACACGCCGATCATCAGCCATGTCGGCAGCAATAGCGGCACCCGCGCGCTGCGATAGGTGGTCTCGGCACTGGCGCCGCTGTCGGACCCCACGCCTGCCATCAGTCAGCCAGAAGGCGCGCCGCACCTTCCTCCAACATAAGGCCGACGCGGGTGCCGGGGCTTGGCACTTCGGTGCGCGCGGCGTTCTGGATGCGGACCTGCATCGCGGTGCCGCCGTCCAGCCGCACCAACACTTGCAGGTCGGTGCCAAGATAGACGACCTGCTCTACCACCGCCTGCATGCCAGAACCGACGGCGCCGAGAGTGACCCGTTCCGGGCGGACCGAGAGGTGGTGCCGGCCCTTTTCGGTCGTGGCGCTGGAACAGGTGACACGCTGACCGCCGGGGAGGATGACCTCGGCCTGATCACCTGCAATGGCTGCGACCTCGACCTCCAGAAGGTTCGTCTCGCCGATGAAATCGGCAACGAAGCGGTTCACCGGGGTCTCGTAGATCTCGCGCGGGGTGCCGATCTGCTGGACGCGGCCTGCGCTCATCACCGCGATGCGGTTCGACATGGTCAGGGCTTCTTCCTGGTCATGCGTCACGAAGATGAAGGTGATGCCGGTGCCTTGCTGCAACTGCTTCAATTCCATCCGCATCGCCTGACGCAGTTTGAGGTCGAGTGCGGACAGGGGTTCATCCAGCAACAGGACTTTGGGTTCAGGTGCCAGCGCGCGTGCCAGTGCCACGCGCTGCTGTTGGCCGCCGGAAAGCTGTGTGGGCAGGCGGTCGGCGAAATCGCTCAGATGCACCATCTCCAGCATCTCGCCGGCCCGGGCGCGGCGTTTCGCCAAGGCCCAGCCCTTCATCTTCAGCCCGAAGGCAACGTTGTCGATCACCGACATGTGCGGAAAGAGGGCGTATTGCTGAAACACCGTATTGACCGGGCGCAGGTTCGGTTCCAGCGACGCAATGTTCTGGCCAAAAAGCAGTATCTCGCCACCCGAGACCTCTTCAAACCCGGCCATCAGCCGCAGAAGCGTGGTCTTGCCGCAGCCCGACGGCCCCAGGAGCGTGAAGAATTCGTTGTCGCGGATCGACAAAGAAACGCCGTGCAGCGCGGTGAACGTGCCGAAAACCTTCGTCACCTTGCGGATGTCAACGGCATTGGTCATTGCACCGTCCATACCCCCGGAATCTCAGAATCCAAGGCTATAATTCCGGTTTCTCGGGGTATATACCCCTAACGAGGTATGACAGCGGCCATGACACCTTTTCCCAATCTGGCGGAGTCTCAACTGTCTCAGGCGATCCGTCTGGTCGGCGAGAACGGGTTTGAGCCGGCGCTCGTGTCGTTCTTTCAGGCAGTCTGCGCGCCCGACAATGTGCTGATCCTTGCGTTTCGCAGTGCTGGTCCGCCGCTGGTGCTTTACCGCCAATCGACCAACCCACAGGTCTTTTCGCAACTTGACCAGACCTATCTGGCGGGGGCCTATCGCCTCGATCCGTTCTACGATCTGCACTTGCGCCGCGCACCGGCCGGTTCGTACCGGATCGCCGACATCGCCCCCGACGCGTTTCAGCGCAGCCGGTATTTCATCGAATATTACGAGCAGACCACCCTGATCGACGAGATCACCTTCGTAGCCCATCCGTCGCCTTGGGTCACTCTTAATATATGCATCGGCCGCGACGCTTCGAGCGGTCAGAGGTTCTCGCCGCGCGATGTTGAAACCTGCGCACGGATCAATCCGCTTGTCGCGGCAATTGCCGAGCCGCACTGGGCGGACCTTGCCCGTGCAACCGGCCCGGCGGAGGACACCTCGATCCTGCTGGCCGATGCGGCACGCGCCGCTTACGGCATCGTGCTGTCACCACGTCAGGCAGAGGTGGCGCTGCTGATCCTGCGTGGCCATTCGACGGCATCGATCGCCTTGCGGCTGGGTCTGTCGGCGCAGACCATAAAGGTGTTTCGCAAGCAGCTTTACGCGCGCTGCCGGATTTCGTCACAGGCCGAGCTTTTCGCGCTCATGCTGCCGTTGCTGAAAGCCGGTGCAGAGGTCTGATCCTTCAGATCGCGCGGATTGCCCCGCCGTCGACGCGCAGTTTGCCGCCCGTCACATAGGATGCCTGTTGCGAGGCAAGGTAGACCACCATCGACGCAAATTCCTCGGGTCGCCCGTAGCGCCCCGCCGGAATGGCCGCCGCCGAGGCCGCGCGCACCGCCTCAAGCGTGCTTCCCGTCCGGCCGGCTGCCGCCGCATCCAGTTCATCGACCCGCGTGGTCTGGATGCGCCCCGGCAGCACGATGTTGACCGTGACCCCGTCGCCCGCCACCTCGGCCGCGAGGGTCTTTGACCAGCCGACGACGGCTGACCGGATCCCGTTCGACAGCGCAAGGTTCGCGATCGGCTGTTCCACCCCGGAGGAGGCTATGGTGATGATCCGGCCCCAGCGGTTGGCGCGCATCGGCGGCAACAGCCGCCCCGTCAGATGGAAAAGGTTCGCCGCCATCGCCTCGAATTGTGCCAGCCAATCGCCACGAGTGACGCTTGCCGCAGCGCCGGGCGGCGGGCCTCCGGAATTGTTGATCAGGATATCGACGCCGCCGTCGGCCAAAAGCCGGTCAGCCAGCGCATCGACCGACCCAAGGTTCGCCAGATCAGCCGCTATCGGCGTCAGGCCCGGCTGATCGCCGGCCCATGCGGCAATCGCCTCCGCCGTGCGCGCAACGCCGTAAACCGTTACCCCCTCGGCCAGCAATCCTTCGGCGACCGCGCGCCCCAAACCCCGACTTGCGCCCATCACAAGCGCGCGTTTGCCGCTGATACCCAGATCCATCAGTTCAATTCCTTCAGACGTACTTCCTGTCGCCGGATCAGGCGATCCACTTCCGCGATGGTCCGCTCGTTCAGCCCGGCCCCCGGTCTGCGCAGGCTGGCATGTGCGATGATGCCCCGCTTGGCCATCGTGTACTTGCGCACCGCAAGGCCGATGCCGGGCTGTTGTTCAAAGCGTGCCAGCGGCAGATAGGCATCGAACAGGTCCTGCGCACGTTCGGCCTCGCCCGCATTGGCGTGGCGCACCACATCGACCATCATCTCGGGATAGGCAAACCCGGTCATCGCGCCATCGGCCCCGCGCGCCATTTCCTCGGGCAGAAACATGCCGCCATTGCCACACAGGATCGAGATGCGCCGGTTCAGGAACCCGTCCGCGCGCAAGGCGCTGATCTTGTCGAGACCCGGCCAATCCTCGTGTTTCAGGCAGACGCAGGTCGGCAGGTCGGCCACGATCCGGCGGATCACCGGCACCGACATTTGAACCCCCGTCACCAGCGGGAAATCCTGCAACACGAACGGCACATCCTTGATGAAGCCAACGGCCTGCGCGTAATAGGCGACGATCTGGTCATCGGTGCGCAGGGACGATGGCGGCGCGATCATCACGCCCGCTGCACCATCATCCATCACCATTTCCGTCAGCGAGGCCATCTGCGCAAAGCCCGGTGCCGACACACCGACGACAACAGGCACCCTGCCCGCCACCCGCGCGAGGATGCGCCGCACGATCAGTTGCGATTCCTCGATCGTCAGCTTTTGCGCCTCGCCCATCATGCCCAGGACGGTCAGCCCGGTCGCGCCCACCGACAGGTAGAAATCCACCATCCGGTCGGCGCTTTCCAGATCAAGCCCGCCATCGGGCAGAAAGGGCGTCACGGCGATGACATAGACGCCACGCGCGGTTTCGGTCAGCCGGGTCATTCAGATGTTCCTTCCACCTTGCGCGCGGGCCAAGGCCACGCGACCGATTGCCATTGCCGCCGCCGCCTCGCAGGGCTCGACCACCGGGCAGCCCAGCGCATCCGACAAATCGGCGCGGTGGCTGGTCATTCCGGCACAGCCAAGGATCAGCACCTCGGCACCATGCGTATCGCGCAGCGTTGTTCCCACCTCGCGCAGCCGGCCGAAGGTGCGGTTGCGGTCGGTCAGGTCGGCCACGCCCAAGTCCAGAGGCAGGTCGGCAGCGAGCCGGTCCTTGACGCCCATCGCGCCCAGCATCCGCATGTGCCGAGGCACCGATTTCCACAGGATCGACAGGATGCCGAAGCGCTGGCCCAGGGTCATCGCGGTCAGGATGGCAGTTTCCGCAATGCCCAGCACCGGGCGGCGGCTTTGTTCCCGGAGCGCCGCCAGCCCCGGATCGGAGAAACACGCAACAATGAAGGCAGAGGCATCGGCCTCCAGCGTCTCGGCACGGCGCAAAAGCGGCGTCACGACGCCATCGACATGGGCCTGCGTTTCGATCCCCTTGGGGCCTTCGTCGATCTGAACTGCCGTTATCGCCACCGGGCTTTGCGCACGGAACGGTTGCATGGCGCGGTCGATGCCGTCGGTAACCGCCCGGCTGGAATTCGGATTGATGATGTAGATCGTCACAGGTTTTCTTCCTTCATTCCGCGCACCACTTCCGCCGCTCGGTCAAGCGTGGACTGCACTTCGATCTGATAGCCTTCGGGATCGTCGAACACGAAAGCCCTGATGTTCAACGCCGGGCTGTCTTTCACGGGTGTCAGACCGCCGACACCGTGAGCCGCGACCCAGGCGTGCCACGCGTCGACATCCGGCACGCGGATGCAGATCTGCACGGGTTTGGGATCACTGGCCCGGTGCATGCCCCGCGTTTCGTCAACCAGCCCAACATGCACGGCCCCGGTTACGCAAAAAATCTTCGACCACCCTTGATCAATGGCGAGAGAAAAGCCGAGCACGGTTTCGTAAAAGGCCACCGCGCGATCAAGGTCGCGGTAGTAAAGAAAGGTGATGCCAAGGCTTGGTCCCGCCGGCCGGATCATTGCGTTCGCGCCCATGCTGGCCCTTTCTGCGATTGGCAAGGTGCCACGGTATACACCCGGTCGACCAAGTCAACGGCCCGCGGACCGCGGCCCGTGCCACGCCCGGCCCCCGTCATGACAGCCGGTAAAGGTGGCTCAGGATTGCGGCGCGGGCGTTTTCGATGTGGCGGCGCATCGCCGCTGCGGCCCGGTCCGGATCGCGTGCAAGGATCGCATCAATGATCTCGATGTGTTCGTTGCAACCCGGCGCGAACCGTTCGGGGATCGACCCCTTGTCGAACATCCGGGTTTTTAGTTTCAGGCTTTGCACCAGAGTGACCAACAAGCCGGAGCCTGCGGTTCGTGCGATCAGGATGTGCAGATTTTCGTCAAACTGGGTGTAGTCCGCGACACTGGGCCGCGTGTCGGCCAGATATCCGACCAACACGCTGCGCAGCGCCAAAAATGGCTCGGGCGGGCAATTCACACTGGCAGCCTGCCGCGCGGTTTCACATTCCAAAAGCCTGCGGACATGCAGGATTTCCATGATTTCGGTGACCGAGGTTCGGCTGACCGTTGGCACACCACCTGCAATGCGGGTGACAAGCCCATCCCCCGCCAAGCGCGCAACCGCTTCGCGCACCGGCGTCCGCGACACGCCCAGCCGTTCGGCGAAGACCGTTTCGTGCAGCGGCGTGCCCGAGGGCAGCTCGCCCGACAGGATCATCGCGCGCAACCGGTCATGAACCGATTGACCAAGCGTCGGCGCCGTGGTCGGCTCGGCTTTCATCGTGGCTCCTTGCTGCTGGCCTGGCTGGCCTGTTGCACAGACCACGGCGTTGAAACTATCGTGCTGCGACGACTTTGTATACCGAAGGTATGCACACAACAATTTGCTTTGCGGGGATGCGCACCATGCACGATTTGCTGATCGAAGGCGGCCATGTCGTCACCGCCACATGGTCTGGCGACGCCGACATCGCCGTCACCAACGGGCGCGTCACTGCCATCGGCAGCACACTCGGGCCCGCGACACGGCGGCTGGATGCGCGCGACCGTATCGTCATGCCGGGCGGCGTTGACACACATTGCCATGTCGAACAGATCTCCGGTGCCGGCCTGATGAACGCCGATACATTCGAGACCGCAACACGCTCGGCCCTGTATGGCGGCACCACCACCATCGTCTCTTTCGCCGCGCAGCATCCCGGCAAACGCCTGCGCACCGTCGTCGATGATTATCAGGCGCTGGCGGCGCGTGGCGCGCTGATCGACCACGCTTTCCATATGATCGTGTCCGACACATCGGGCGAGAACCTGGCCCAGGACCTGCCCGCGCTGATCGCCGAGGGGCATCGCTCGATCAAGATATTCACCACCTACGACAAGGTGCGACTGGCCGATGAAGCCATTCTCGATGTGTTGTGGTCGGCCCGGACACATGGCGCGCTGGTTTGTTTTCACGCCGAGAATGACGGGCTGATCCGTTGGATGACCCGCCGCCTGCTGGACAGCGGTCGCACCGAAGCGCGGTTTCATCCGCTGTCGCACCCCCGCGCTGCCGAGGTGGAGGCGTTGGGCAGGATGTGCCTGTTTTCGGAATTCACCGGCCAGCCGATCATGCTGTTTCATATCTCGACCCGCGAAGGCACCGATATTGTCCGCGCCGCCCGGGCGCGCGGCGTGCCGGTGGTTGCGGAAACCTGTCCGCACTACCTTTTCATGCAGGAAGACGCGCTCGACCAACCGGGCAGTGCGGCGGCGGGCCTGATTTGCAGCCCGCCGCAGCGCCAGCCCGATGATCAGCAGGCGCTGTGGGATGCGCTTGATGCGGGGGTGTTGCAGGTGGTGTCCTCTGACCACGCGCCCTACCGGCTGGATGCCAGCGGCAAATTTGCGCATGGCCACGACGCCCCCTTCAACCGGATCGCCAACGGGATGCCGGGGTTGGAAGTGCGCCTGCCGCTGATGTTCGACGCGATGGTCAGTCAGGGGCAGCTTGGCGCACAGAAGTTCGTGGACCTGACGGCGACCGCACCCGCGGCGCTGTTCGGGCTTGATGGCAAGGGCCGCATCGAGCCCGGCGCCGACGCCGACATCGTGCTGTGGGATCCCGCCCGCCGCGTGACCTTCGGGGCCAACGATCTGCATGACGCGACCGGCTACAACCCCTATGCGGGCCGCACCGTTACGGGATGGCCCGATACGGTCCTGTCCCGCGGTGACGTGGTGTTGGCGCGCGGTCAGGTCACTGCAGCGCCCGGGCGTGGCAAGCGCCTTGTGATGGCGCGCAGCGCTGCAATGGAACCGATCGCCAACGCCCCGGCGACCCGACTGGACTGACAGCGTGGCAGGCAGCAAGAATCGCCAGAAGTTCCTCAACTTATGGTTGTAACCCATTATGGTTAAAGTTTTTTTAACCACCACAATCGCTGCCCCTCATCCTGATTGACCACGGATACGGGCCGCTTGCTGTCCTTTTCGACAGCTTCTTAGGGCCGTCGATTCAGCGTAGTATCAGTAAGTGGGGAATTACTGCCGGGCGTGACTGCCATTGCGCCCGGCCGATTTGAGTAGAGTATTTGTGATGAAGCGTATGCTTTCCGAACTGACCCGTTTTGATGGGGCTGTGCTGCAATCGCTACTGGATGGACTTGCGCCGAATGCACGCGAAGACGTTGAGCCGGACGCTCCGGTGGAATGGAACCTGCCGGGATTTCTGGGCAAGGCCCGCGTCGGCACCGCCTTCGGCGATCTGCCGATCGAGGCGTTGCGGGTGCGCGATGACATCCGGACTGCCACGGGCGCGCTGGTGCGTGTCGAATGGATCGACAAGCTGCACCTCGACGAGGATTTTCTCGCCAAGCATCCCAGCGCCCAGCCGATCCGCATTCCCGCCAACGCTTTCGGGCAAGGTCGCCCGATGACCGAGATGACGGTCTCGCCGTGCCAGATGCTGTCGCCGGACGCCCACGTTGCCTCGCGGTTCGTGTCGGCGCGCGATCTTTGCGCGCAGTCCCGTGCGCACCGGGTGCACAGCACCGGCCTGACCTACTACCGCTTCCATTGCGGCGCACCGGCCACCGTCCGCATGGAAGGGGTGCTGGTCCGGGTCTAGCCCGGCCGGAAGGAACCCAGAATGCTGAATGTTTCCATCAGTTGGCGCGGCGAAAGCGGCGCCACGTATATCTTTGACGTGTTTCCCGAAAACCAGATCTTCAATCCTGTCGCGGGCGTCTACGTTCTTTGCAGGATGGGCGACACGCGGGGCTGGGAGGCTCTTGTTGTGGCGGAGACTGAGAATCTGCGCGAAAGCCTGAACCAGCGCGCGAGTGACAGCCAAGGCTACCGGCTTGCGGTGGAGGCGGGCATGACCCACATCGCCACCCTTCCCATCGCCAGCCAAGATGCGCGACGTGCGGTGGCATCCGATCTTGCACGCGGGCTGCTTCCACGTTTCGCCCCCCCCGCCTGACCGGACTGGGACCTGCACGCCATCTTCCGTGCAGGCCACAAGCCGCCCCCCCCCGAACTGAGAGAGAGAGCGGCCTTGGACACTTTCACCGTGCGATCTATTCGGCGGCAACCGCAATCAGGGGGGTAGCGTCCGCATCGCACAACCTGCGGCCGGCGAAGACCCCCTTCGGATCATATGTCGCCGCCAAGGCAGCGATCCGGGTCCGCGCCGCCGCGCTGAAGCAATCCTCGATCCGACCCTCCCGCGCCAGATCCGCATGTCCGACATAGCGGCCTGTCGTGACCGGGTCCAAGGCATCCATGCCGCTGCGCAACCACGCAAGGTTGGCGCCATCCTCGGCAGCTTCACCCCAGGTTCCATGCACGATGCCGCACACCGAGCCCACGACCGACAGTGCCGCATCTGCAAGCCCACGGCGCAGATGAGAGTTCTGCCCGTAGATCACGCCGATCGCGTTTGATCGCAGCGACGGGGCTTGCGCGACCATGCGGGCAAGACCGTCAAAGGTGGCATCGGCATCCTCGCCCCACAGGCAGTCCACGCCGTAGCGCGCGCCGTCCGGAAAGCTTTGGTCAACGATCCCGTAAAGGGTTGCGAAATCAAACTGGGTCAGCGGCGTTGCCGCGACCGCCGTTTCGGGGACCAGATGGCCCGCATTGGCCGCAACCGCCGCAACCTCGGTCATCGAGCCGCCATAGATCGTCAGCACCAGGGTCGCAAACCTTGCGTCACCCAAGCCCGATGCCGGTGGTGCTGCGGCCAACGAAACCGAAAGCTCGGCACAGGCCGGAAGCCTGTCCGCCAGCCGTTTCATCGCGGCGGTCACATCCGCGACACGGGCCAGCGGATAGGTCCAGGTCGCAACTGCCATCGCAGGCGGCAGCGGCATCAGGCGAAGCCAGTAGCGCGTGACGATCCCGAAAAACAGCGGCCCCGCCCCCCGCAGCGCCCAGAAGATATCGGTGTGTTCAGTTTCGCTTACCGTGACGATGCGGCCGTCGGCCAGCACGACCTCTGCCCGGTCGATCAGATGACAGGCCGGGCCCCAGGTCCCTTCATTCCAGCCAAACCCGCCACCCAAGAGATAGCCTCCCATTGCCACATCCCCGCAATGTCCCACGGGAAATGCCAACCCTTCGGTCGTCAAGGCATTGGCCAGATCCAGATTCCTTGCGGCAGGTCCAACCTCGGCAATGCGACCGAAGCGGTCGATCCGGATCTGGTCCAGCGCGCCAAGGTCGATCACAATGCCGTCCTGCAACGCGACCCCAGACCAGTTGTGCCCGCCCGACCGCGCCGAAACACGCTGCCCGTTCGCTGCGGCATAGCGGACGGCTGCCTGCACATCCACCGTCGACCGCGCCTTTACGATCACGCGAGGGGTCGCCTCCGGCTTGCGGCCGTTCCAGACCAACCCCTCGCGCGCTGCGGCAAATCCCGCCTCGCCCTCGGCCACGATCTGGCCGCCAAGCTGACAGCAAAGCTGTTCAAGTGTCATCGTCCTGTTCCTTCTTTCCAATGATGTGCGGCCGGCTTCTTGCGCCGGCAAGCAGGCTGCGCGGCGGTCATGTCTGACCGCTTGTCCGGCAAGACAGAACAGCCATGCCCCTGCCGGCCCCAAAGCCGCTGGGGCGCCGGGTGACGGTTTGCCTTGCCCTGCGAACAGGCGGGCGTCGGTGGTCGGGAAGGGATCGGCATCAGCCATCCGCATCGCTGTTCTTGCGAACGAGTGCACATCTACTGTGCGCAAGGGCGGAGCGCTCGCTAAGTGTTCCTTCCGGAAACCTTAAATAATTGCTAAAGGGACTGCGGCTATTGCTCTTGCAAGGTCAGCGCCGCCCGCACCACCAGCCTGAACCGGCCGCGCCCGACCTTTTCCATCTGGATTGGCACTTGTTTTTCGCGCAGCCGCCGTTCCAGCAAGACCAGTCGCGCTTCCAGATTTTCCGCATGGGCCGGCAATCGCAACTCGGGTGACAGGCGCAGTTCGCGGTTGGTAAACTCGCAGCAGCCCGTCGCCACATAGGCCCGCACCAGTTTCCACAAGATCGCCCCGGCCACGCCCTTGATGACATACTCGCCACCTGCGAACACGCTGTCGTCTGCCCTGAAGCGGCGCAGCGGCAACGTCGTGTCGTAGAAAGCGGCACCGGCAGGTGCGGCCATTGCCTCGGCCTCGTCGTCGGTGGTCTGGGATGTGGTCAGGGCTGCGGCGTGGGTTGCAAGCGCCGCCGCGATACAGGCAAGCGTATCTTCCTGTTCATGCAGGAATCGCATCGGCAGCGGGCTTTCGGCGAACATAACCCCGGTCAGATGACCCTGCCACAGCATCGGCAGGGCAATCTGGCTTTCCGGACGCGGCAGGCCCGGAAACGCGACCCCTTGCCCACCAATCTCCTCAGGGCTGTCCGGAGTGGCCTCGGCCCGCAGTCGGTCGCGGACCGCACGGCCATAGAGATAGTCGGTCGACATGTGGTCGATGCGGATCGCCACCCTTTCGCGGGCCGCCACCCCGATCACGCCGTCGCCCAGCCTGACCTCCGACCCGATGCCCGAAACGGCGTAGCCCCAGGTCGCCACAGCATCCAGCGCGCCGCGCGTCTCGTCGGGGACAAAGATCATCAGGTTGGTCACCCCGAGGTGGCGCGCGATGGCGTCCAGCGTGCGGTCGTAAAGTTCGCCCAGCACGGTTGCGCGCGCCATGTCGGCCAGAATCCGGCGCAGCGCCGGCAAGGCCGCTACCGGCGAGACCGGCCGCGCAAAGCGTGGCTCCAACGCCCGGCGGATGGCACGCACCCGGAACACGTCGGCGCCCATCAGCCGGAACACGCCTTCCATTCCGGTATGCGATGCGATCCCGGACAGACGCGCCTTCATCATCTCGAACACCGGGCCTTCAGCTTCGGTCGTCTCGAAATCGAGGTCCAGTTGGTAACATGCCATCGTCAGCGGATCTATCACCTCGACCGACGCGGCGCGGGTCGACAGGATGTTGCGGCGCGTCTTGTTGAAGAACTGATAGCTCAGTGCAACCCGGCCTGGATCAACGTAATGGACCTGGCTGATGAACGACACATTCGGCACACCCGCCGGATCGACTGTCGCCAGCGTTGCGGGCACCACACCCTCGAAACAGTCGCGGATCGTGTCAAGTGTGATAACAGCGCCCGCGTCCACCGGGATTGCGCCCCCTGCCGCGATCACAGCGCGCGCCCCGCACCCGGCCCCGGCGTCTGCTCGAAGGCCGCTTCAATCGAAAACACCAGTGCGCACATATCAGACGCGCGATAGGCGCAGATCGCCGAAACGAAGGCCGGGGTATAGCCCAGCCCCGACAGGACGCCGCCGAACGCCACCGACTGGCGGGCTGCGGCGTCGCAATCTTCGGGCTCTACCACCGCAGTCCGGCAGACGCCCTTGATCTGGATGGTCCGGTGCGAAAGCGGGGCACTGAACGTGACGGCGATCCGTCCTTTCGCCTGCGCGCTTGCCCCGAGCGCGGCGTTGCCCTCGGCCGGGTAAAGCAGCCGGATGCTGTCTGGTGCCACGACCCGCGCAGCAAGCGCCCTGCCCGTTTGCGCCCGGCCATCGGCGCCAACGACGGCCACGATTATGCTGACCCCGCTTTGGAGGAAGTCGACAAGATCTGTCGGCAGCATTGCCATGATGTTCCGGCTTATCCCATTGTCGGTCCGGTCCGAAAACGCCAACTCGATAACGTGCTATCGGCTGCCGCCGTGCGTGGCATCCGGTGCAGCATATTCCAGGATCACCAGCGGTCCCGCAACGACGAAATCGGCCGATTTTGGCGTCAAGGGTCACGCGGCAGCGTCAGGGTGGGCCAGGTTGGCAGGCTCCGGTGCGACGGGGGCGCACGGAGATCGGCGACCGTCCCGGAACTCAGGGCAAGCAGGGCCGGCAACGTCGGCTGGGCGCTGCCTTCAAGGTAATGCGCAAGCTGATTGCCTGTGTCGTCCGCCACTTCCACTTCGGACAGGATCGGAACCGCTCCGGCCTGTGCGCGCGTTGCAAGCAAGCTTCGAGCCAGCGACGCCCCGTCCCGGTCGGTGGCCAGCGACCGCGACAGGAGGATCGCATCGACCACTCCCCCGATACGCCGGAAATCCTGCCCGGTAAGTTCCTGCATCCGAAAATCGGTGGCGGCCGCCGCAGGCAACGAAACGCTGATCGTGACACCCGGTTTGGCGCTGCGTGCGGCGGTGGCGATTTCGGCCACCAAGCGCGCAGTTTCGCCCGACCGCCACTGGGTCCACGGCAGATAATGCTGAAGAAGGATCTTTCCGGGCTCTGCCTCGCTGACCGCGCTCTGCGCCGTGAAACGTTGCCGGGCTGCGGGAGAAAAATCCCATGCCAGCCCAGGATAGCCAAGACCGCAAAGCAGCACACCATCAACGCCGAGCGACGCCACGAGGTCGCGCGCCCGCGCGGTCAGCAGTGCGCGCGACTGCGGGTGCGAGGGCGAGATCCAGTCCCGGTTCGGTCTGCCCCAGTCATCTTCCATCCGCGTGCCCGGACTTGCACCGGCGAGTCCGGGATTGCGCATGACCGGAAAGGCCAGGTGCACCCGAAGGCCCTGTGCATGCACGATACGCACTGCCAAAGCGGCCAGCGTCGGCCCCTGCGGCAGATCAAGAAGGTTCGGCAGGCTCAGGTAGACATCCGTCGCGGCACGGGCCTTGGCTTCGGCAAGCACCTTGGCCACATCGAAGGTCGGCCCCAACTCTGCCCAGATCCCGGTCTGTCGTGCCCCAAGCGCCCTTGTGACTGTGTCGACGTAGTCTGCAAATGTCTGGAACCGCCCCCCGACGGTTTCAACATAGGCAATGAAATCGCGGATAACGCCGGCATGGCGGGCAATGATGCGCGGATGCAAAAGCATCACGAAGGGTTGCCCTCTCTTGTCATGCTCTGCATAGGCGCGGATCAGGAAATCAAGCGCGGTTGCATCGTCCAGCCCCAGCCCATCAAAGATGTCAAAGTCCGAGATAAGCAGGTTTTCAAACACCGAAACGCCGAGAACCGGCAGCCTCGGATTGCGCGGCCAAGCCGCTTCTTCCGAACTGTCGATCAGAAAACCCTGCCGCTGCACTTCGGCCATGACCGCGTCGTTGACCTTCAGGAACGGGGCTCGAAACGCTGTGACCGGAACGCCGGAAATTGCCTCGACCGTCGCCTTGTTCTGGTCGATGTCAGCCCGAAGCTGCTCGGGATCCAGCAGGGTCAGATCGTCATGAAAGAAGCTGTGCGCTCCGATCGTGTGCCCTTGCGATGCAAGCTGCTGCAAAAGCTGCGGGTATTGGCGGGCGTAGCTGCCGGTCCAGAAATAGGTCGCGCGGACCTTCAGGCCAAGTTCGGCGATCGCTTGCGCGTCATTCTCGAACTCGGTATCGAAGGTCAAAAGCACGTCGCCCGCCGCAGCCCTGGGTGCCGCTAGGCCGCCACCCAGCGCCGCCAACAGAACCGCAAGACAAGCGGCGCGAACACGGCCCAGCGCCAGGCGTGACCGCGCTGCGCCCGTCCGCTGGGCTGAAGGTTCACCAAATGGGATCATCGAACCACGTCATCCTGCACCGACCCTTGGAGACGATAGGTCGGCGGCTTGTCAAAGGAAAAGGAAATCGCCCGGCGACCAGCCTTGCCGGCCTAGACCGTCAGTGGCGCGGCGGCAGGCTGGCCGATTGCCACCAGACGCACATCCGTCAGATAGCCGTGGGTCATGAAGGTGACGAAATTGTCGCGAAACTGGCGCGTGTGCTGATGCGCCAGCGTATCGGCGCGCTCCACATCCCGGTCGTGGATCGCCGCCAGCATCGCGTCATGTTCGTCGGTCAGAAGATGGCCTTCGTTGCCGGCTTCCAGATAGCGGAAATGCAGGTGCAGCATCCGTCGCCCCTGATTGAGCAACCGTTCGTAAAAGGATGCGAGGTAAGGGTTTCTGCCCGCCGTGGCGATGGCCATGTGAAACGCCTTGTTCGCTTCGGACATTGCCAGATGCCGACCAGACCCGACAGCCGCCACGAACCCGCGCTGCCGCGCCGCAATGGCCAGCAGATCGGCGTCGGTGCGCAGTTCGGCGGCAAGCCGGGTGTTCATCCGCTGCGCGATATCCAGCGCCTCGACGTATTTGGGAAAGGTCTGCACGTCGATTGGCGCGACGATGGTCGACCGGTTGGCCAGCGTCACGACCATTTCTTCGCCCGCCAGCCGGATCAGCGCCTCACGCACCGGCGAGCGTGACATTCCAAACCGCTCGGCCAGCGAGGTTTCGTCCAGAAGCTGGCCCGGTTCAAGCGTCAGTTCGAGGATCTCGTCGCGGATGGTTTCATAGGCGTAACGGACGCCCATACCCTTGGCTCGTCTGGCTTCTGGTTCTTCGGTCACGGTCTCTGATCCCCGGCATTTTCATTTGGTGGCCCATTTTGTCGACA
The DNA here is from genome assembly GCA_963822435.1 of uncultured Alphaproteobacteria bacterium. Classification (GTDB taxonomy): domain Bacteria; phylum Pseudomonadota; class Alphaproteobacteria; order Rhodobacterales; family Rhodobacteraceae; genus JAUYQR01. Next base: position 253,329 of record CAWGHN010000004.1, on the reverse strand, counting down.
CAGATTATACATGTTGACCTGCGATCCCGCAAACGGCATGACTACCTCGTCGACACCCTGCCGACAAGAATCGCCAGTTCGCCCAGGCGCGATGGCAGCGAAAAAGGACCGAGATGCGCAAATTGTCCGGCGTCATGCCCGCCCTCGTCACCCCGTTCGATGAGACCGGTAAGATCGATTTCGTCGCCTTTGAAAGGCACCTCACGTCCTTGCGTGCCGCCGGGGTGATGGGCTGGGTGCCCTGCGGGTCGTCGGGGGAATACAATCTGATGACCGACGCCGAACGCGACAGCGTGCTGCAATTCGTCAAGGATTTCGCGCTGCCCTCCGAAACCCTGATCGCTGGCACCAACGCGCCGTCGACCGCCGGGGTGATCGCCAACACGCTGCGTGCCAAGGCGATGGGCTATCACGCCGTCCTTTTGGCCGTGCCGTTCTACACCAAGCCGACGCAAGCTGAAATCATCAGCCATTTCAACGCGGTGATCGACGCGACGCAGATGGACGTCGTGCTATACTCCTATCCCGGCAAGGACGGCGTCGAAATCGGATACGAGGCGCTGGACGCGCTGGCCGACAATCCGCACATCATCGGGATCAAGGAATCCTCGGGTGTGCTGCAACGCGCCATCGGTCTATCGACACGCTACGCGGGCCGCATCCAGCTAGTGTCCGGTTCCGACGACATTGCGTGGGATTTCATGCACTGGGGTGCGGATTCGTGGATCTGCGGCCCCGCGAACTGCATGGCCAAACCCGTCTGCGAGATGGACGCCGCGTTTCGCGCTGGCGACCATGCCCGCGCCAAGGCGATCATGACCGCGATCTGGCCTGCGATGAACGTGCTGGAATCCGGCAAATTCGTGCAAAAACTGAAATACGGCTGCGACCTTCAGGGCCAGCCAGTCGGTGAATGCAGGATGCCATTCGGCCCGCTGACCGACACCGAGAAGGCCGAATTCGCCGCCGCGATGCAGGTCGTCATCAACTGGAAATAGTCGGGCGGGCCCGGAGAAAACCATGACAACTGTCGTCATCGGGGCGGGCATCATCGGCACCGCCATCGCGCATGATCTGCAAAGGCGCGGGCGTCAGGTGGTGCTTTTGGACCGTGACCGTCCCGGCATGGGAGCGTCCTTCGGCAACTTGGCCTCGATTGCCGTGACCGAATTCATGCCAGCCTCGCGCGCTTCGGTGTGGCGGCAGATCCCCGGCTGGATGCTGGATCCCGAAAGCCCGGTGCGGGTGCGCCCGTCCTATATGCCAAGGCTCGCGCCGTGGTTCCTGCGTTTCATCGCCGCCTCGCGACCGGCGAAACTGCGCGAGCTTGAGGCGCAGGGGGCTGCATTGTGTGCCCGCGCGCTTGACGACACGCTGGAGCTGTTGCGCGATACCGGGCTTGACGACCAGATATCCGACGAGGGCTGCCTGTCGCTTTACGCAGACGAGGCCGAGTTTGCGGCCGACCGCGACCACATCGCCCTTCTTGAACGGTTCGGCTTTGCCCACGAGGTGATCGGCCGGCAGGCGATCAAGGCACTGGAACCGGAACTCTCCGACAAGATCGGCCTTGCCGTGCGCTTCCCGCAGAACCGCTCGATGAAAGATCCCTACCGTCTTGTCGTCGCACTTGCCGACCGTTTCACCGCGATGTCCGGTCGGATCGAACGGGGTGAGGTCATTGGTTTCACCCGCTCTGACAGCATCCGCGAGGTCGTGCTGAAGGACGGTCGCCGTATCGCCGCTGACGAGGTGGTCATCGCGGCAGGAGCCTATAGCGCCACCCTCGCCAGAAGCCTGGGCGAGCCGATCCCGCTTGAAACCGAGCGCGGCTATCACACGCAGATCATGGCGCCCGGCATAGCGATGAAACACTCGATCATCTGGCCTGCCCGGGCGTTCATGGTCACCCCGACGGCGGGCGGCATCCGGGTTGGCGGGACGGTCGAGATGGCGGGCCTCGCTGCGCCGCCGGACTATCGCCGTGCCAAGATCACGGTGAAACGCGCGCGCGAAGCCCTGCCCAACCTGCAGTGCGAGGCGTTCACCGAATGGATGGGCCACCGACCCGCGCTGCCTGACACGGTGCCGATCCTGTCGGCATCGGCCCGGACGCGCGGTCTGTTCTACGCCACCGGCCACGGTCACCTTGGCCTGACCTACGCTGCGACCACCGCCCGGCTGATGGGCGACCTCATCACAGGTGCAAGGCCGCCCGTGGACCTGCGCGCCTACCGCATCAACCGATTTTGACCGTGCAAACCGCTCTCGCGCAAATCCGCGGACTGCATTATTTCTAAGCGTCACAGGCATCCGAAAGGCTGATCCCATGCAATCTAGCCGAACCATCCAGACCGTCGACGTGCATTGCGCAGGCGAAGTCGGGCGCGTGATCGTCGGGGGGGTATTGAACATCCCCGGTGCCACGATGGCCGCAAAGCTGCACCATCTGAACACGGTCGATGATTCCTTGCGCCGCTGGCTGTGTTCGGAACCCCGCTCTGCCCCAGCCGGGTCGTTCTGCCTGTTGACCCCGGCGTGCGACCCCGCCGCCGACGTCGGGCTGATCGTCCTGCAACCGGACCAGGCCCACGCCATGTCCGGCTCCAACGCGATGTGCGCCACGACGGCGCTTCTGGAGACCGGCATGGTGCCGATGGTCGAGCCGGTCAGCATCGTCACACTCGACACCGCAGCCGGGTTGGTGAAGGCCACCGCCACCTGCGAGGACGGCAAGGTGGTCAAGATCACGCTGGACATGCCCGCAGCCTTTGTGACCAAGCGCGACGCGGTGCTGCACACTGCCGAATGGGGCGAGATCAGCTATGATCTCTGCTTTGGCGGCGTGTTCTATGCGCTGGTGGATGTTGGCCAGATCGGGCTTGCGATCACGCCCGACAACGCGCGACAGCTTGCAACGATCGGTGTCGACCTGCGCAACCGCATCGCCGCCACCGAACCCGCCCGGCACCCGGTTACACCTGCGCTTGACGGCTTGTCCTACGTCATGTTCTTCGCCGAGGAACCCGACGGATCGCTGCGCACCTGCACCACGCTGCGCCCCGGACGCGCAGACCGTTCGCCCTGCGGCACGGGGTCGAACTCCAGCATGGCCGCCCGCCATGCCCGCGGCCGCGCCAAGCCCGGCGATGTGGTCATCTCGCGGTCGATCATCGGCGGCGAATTCACCACCGAACTGGTTGCCGAAACCACCGTCGGCCCCTTCGCCGCCACCATGAACCGCGTTTCGGGCCAAGGCTGGATCTACGGGTTCAGCCAGATATGCCTTGACCCGTCCGATCCGTTCCCCATGGGTTTCACGCTGTCGGACACCTGGGGCGGCTGAGCGTCACCCGGCAGAGCCGCTGTCAGTCAGACCGCGCTTTTGCGCCGTCTTCTATCGCCAGCGCAAGTTCTGCCTCGACACACTCCAGCGTGTAGGGCTTTTCGATGGTCCGTGCGCCGAACTTCTGGCTGCGAACGTTCGTGCCATAGCCGGTGGTGAACACGAACGGAATCGCGCGCCGGGCCAACGCCTCGGCGACCGGGTCAATCCATTGCCCGTTCAGGTTCATGTCCAGAATGGCGCCGTCCACCGGATTGTCCTCGATCAGCTTCAGCGCCGCGCTGACATGTGCCGCGGGCCCGACAACCTCGGCCGAAGCGGCGATCAGCATGTCGCACAGCATCGCCGAAATCAGGAATTCGTCCTCCACCACCAGAACGCGACGATTTGCCAGCGCGCTCATGTCGCGGCTCCGCAAAATGCGTCGATCCGGCACACCAGACCTTCGGGCCGGAAATCAATGGTGGCCGTCCCGTCCAGATCGGCAGCCAGACCCTGCTCGATCATCATCGTGCCAAACCCGCGATGCGTCGGGGCCTGCACATCCGGTCCGCCGGCTTCGCGCCACACGATCTCCAGCCGCTTGGGCTCGGCGTTTTGCCACTTCACAGACACCGTTCCACCCTCCACCGAAAGAGCGCCATATTTCAGCGCATTGGTCTGGAGTTCGTGCAGCGCCAGAGCGATTGCCAGCGCCTGCTTTGGTTGCAGCATGACCGCCGGTCCCTGCACGAAAACCCGGTTCCGGGTGGCTGGGTTGCCAGACAGCACCTCAAGCGTCAGCCGGTCGAGTGGCGTGCATTCCCATTGCACCCGCGACAGCATGTTGTGCGCCTTTGCCAGCACGCCAAGGCGGCCGGTAAAGGCGGCAACTTGCGGGTTGGGCGTGGCGCCCTTGAAGGTCTGGTGCGCAATGGCCTGAACGACGGCGAGGGTGTTCTTTACCCGGTGGTTCAACTCGCCCAGCATCAGCTCGCGTTGCCGCGCCATGTTTTCCTGCTCGGTCACATCGACATTGACACCAATCATCCCGAGGAAACTTCCATTCCCGCCAAAGCGCGGGCGGGCTTCGGTCTGCAACGTGCGCCAGTCGCCCTGCACGTTGGCATAGCGCCCGCGCAAGACAACCGGCTGGTGGGTGGCCACGGCTTGGCCCATTTGGGTTCCCACAGCCTCCACGTCGTCGGGATGGATGGTTGATGCCCAGTCAAAGGTCCCGATCGCGCCTTCCTCGACCCCCCAGAATTCACGCGCCATGCGGTTCAAGTGCTGGCAGTGCCCGTTCGGATCGCTCATCCAGATCATCACCGGCGCCTGTTCCGACATCAGCCGGAACCGCTCCTCCGACAGGCGCAGGTCAGCCAGCGCCGCCTCACGCGACGCCTCGGCCCGTGCCCGCCCGATGCTGAAGCCAAGCTGGCGGGCAATGGTCACGGCAAGCGTGGTCAGATGCGGCTCGACCTCCTGACGCTGGCGATAGTAGGTCATGAACTTGCCCATCACCCGGCCTTCCAGCGTCAGCGGGATAAAGCCAAGCCCGACGATCCCCTCCGCAGCGATCTCGTCCTTGATCCAGTCCGGCTCATCCGTTTCGCGAATGTCCACTACATAGATCGGAGACGGGTCGATATCCTCCGGCCGCCAGGGCGTGTGGCCCGCAAGCATCCGGCGATACCGGTCCGACAGGCCGCGCCATGCCACGAAGGTCATCACACCAGCCGGGTCGAACAGCAGGATCGACGCCCTGTCGCAGCCGAGCGTCGTAGTGATCGCGTCCAGTGCGGCCGCATAGATCTCGTCGACAGACCGGGCGCGGTAGATCGCATCGGTGAAATCGTAAAGTGCACGCAACTCGCGCCCGTCGGCCACCGGTTCCGACGTGTCGGCAGCAAGACCATGAGGCAATGTCACGCCAGCCCCCCAATGCTATTGTGCGATTGCCACAACGCATCGCCCCGCGTCCCGGTTCCCTCAGGCGGACCGGGTATTTACAAAAGTCAGCAGCCCCGCACCCAACCTCAACGCATTCGGCCAAGGCACCTCGATCAGTGCCGCTTCCGCCCGCGGACCATCCACGCCAACTGTCCGCTCCGTCACACAAACCGGCCAGCAATCCCGGAGCTGTCATGGATCTTTGACCCAACCGTCGTCTGCCAGTCACACGCATCAGCTAGGTGGACCGGAAAGCAACCAGCACGGGTTCCCCATGAAACACTTCGTTCTCTCCACTCTTGTCACCCTCGGTGCCTTCGCCGCCTCGCAAGCCGTTGCCCAGGAAACGATCCGCTTCGCCGTCACCGACATCGACGGTCTGGAAACCCTCCAGCGCGAGATGGGCCCCTTCAAGGACGCGTTCGAGGCCGCTTCGGGCCTCAAGGTTGAATTTTTCCCGGTGTCGGGCCGCACCGTTGCGGTCGAGGCGATGGCCGCCGATCAGGTCGATTTCGTGCTGACCGGCCCGGCTGAATACGTGGTGTTCAACGCCCGCCTGAACGCCCAGCCTGTCGTCACGTGGAACCGGCCGGACTACTACTCCACCCTCGTCGTGCTGGACCAAAGCCCGGTGCAGACGCCCGCCGACCTCAAGGGCATGAAGGTGTCGTTCGGCGAGATCGGCTCCACGTCACAACACCTTGGCCCGGTCACGCTGCTGGCGGAAGCGGGCCTGATCTATTCGACCGATTACGAGCCGGTGTTCCTGAACCGCAACGTCGCTGTCGAGGCGCTGATTGCGGGCGATATCGGTGCTATCGGCCTGAACCGCACCCACATCGACAGCATCACCAAGAAGTTCCCGGATCAGAAATTCCGCACCATCGCAAAGGGCGTGACCCTGCCGAACGACGTCCTTCTGGTCTCGCCGACCGTGGCACCCGAGGTGGTCGAAACCGTGCGCAAGACCTTTGCTGACAAGGGGGACGCGCTGCTGGCCGCGCTGACCACCACGGAAGAAAACGCCAAGTACATCGGCGGCAGTTTCAGCGCCACGGTGACTGACGCCGACTACGACGTGGTGCGCCGGATGTACGAAAACATCGGCATCACCGAGTTTACCGAATTCGTCGGCCAGTGATCCGCCGATGAACGCCCCAGCGGCACCCCTTGAACTTCAGGCCGGCTCCACGATGGTGGGGCCGGTTCTGGCTGTTTCCGGCCTTGCCAAGTCGTTTGACGGACGCACCGTTCTGGCCGGCCTCGACTTTGTGCTGGCGCCGGGCCAGTCCACCGCGCTCATCGGCGCCAACGGGTCGGGCAAGTCGACACTTCTGAAATGCCTCATTCGCCTGATCGAACCGAGCGGCGGCCGCGTCCAGATGCTTGGCCGCGATGTTCGGGCGCTAAACCCGCGCGAACTGCGGGCATTCCGGGCCGAGGTGGGCTTTGTCTGGCAACACCACAACCTTGTGCCACGCCTTTCCGCCCTGTCGAATGTGGTCCATGGGGTGCAATCGCGTCTCTCCGGGCCGCGCGTGTGGTTTCAAGCGCTGGCCCCGGCGGCGGTGCGCGCCGAAGCGATGGCCTGCCTTGACCGCGTCGGGCTTGCCGACCGCGCCTTGATGCGCGTCGACAGCCTGTCGGGCGGCCAGCAGCAGCGCGTGGCCATCGCCCGGATGCTGATGCAGCGCCCCGCCTTCATCCTTGCCGACGAGCCCGACGCCAGCCTCGATCCGCAGACCGGCGAAGAGGTGATGGCGCTTCTGCTGGGACTGGTTCGCGAAAACGGGCTGTCGCTTTTGATGATTTCGCACCGTCTGGAACATACCTTGCAATTCTCCGACCGCATCCTCGGCCTTGCCGACGGCCGCATCACGCTGGACCAGCCCACGGCACGCGCCAGCGCCGCCGGTCTGCGCCGCTTCTTTGACCACGTCGAGGCCGCATGACCGCGCTTGCCGCCCCTCGCCGGTTTGCGCATCGCAGTTTGCCGGAATACCTGGCCCTGCTGCTGGTGCTGGCACTCGTCATCTCATCGCTTGCAACGACGGCCCCCGCGCTGGACAAGCTCGGCCGTGGTCTCGCCCGACTTTTCGCGCCCTCGGGGATGCTGACGCAGATGTTCCCGCCGGATTTTACCCGTATCGTCCCGATCGGATGGAAGCTGCTGGAAACCCTGCAAATGGCTGTGGCGGGCTGCTTTCTCGGCCTTGTCCTCGCCATCCCCTTCGCCATCCTCGCGACAGACCAATTGTCGCCGCACCCTATGATCCGAACCATCGCCCGCGCCGTCATCGCGCTGTTCCGCACCGTGCCAGATCTTGTCTGGGCGATCATCTTCATCATCATCGTCGGCCTTGGTCCCGCCGCCGGCGTCATGGCGATCATGGTCGACAAGATCGGCTTTGCCGGCCGCTTCTTCGCCGAAGCGATGGAGGAAACCGATCCCGGCCCGCAAGATGCTCTGCGCGCTATCGGCGCCAGCCGCCTTGGCCTGATCGTGTCGGCGGTGTTCCCGGCCTGCCTGCCTTCGTTCACCGCCACCTCGCTTTTCGCGCTGGAGAAATCGGTGCGCGGCTCGGCGGCGCTTGGCCTAGTTGGTGCAGGCGGCATCGGGGTCGACCTGAAGGTTGCCTTCGACCTCTTCAACTACGACGAAGCCCTTGCAATCATCCTTCTGATGCTTGGCCTCGTCATCGCCGTCGAGCAGGGCTCGGGCTGGATCCGTAGGAAACTGATATGAACACTGACACCGCGCACCGCTACTGGAACGACGAATGGCAACGGGCCGACGGTTCTTCGCCCTGGGCCATGCCCGAACCGTGGGTGGTCGATCATGCCCAGACGCTGGCCCCCGGCAGCCGCATCCTTGACCTTGGCGCCGGCATCGGTCGGCACGCGCTCAGCCTTGCTGAACTCGGCCATCAGGTCACCGCACTCGATGCCGCCGAAGCCTCTGTCGCCGCGATCGGTGCCGCCGCCTTCACCAAATCACTAGCCATCGAGACCAGCCACGGCCCGATGACCGCCCTGCCCTTCGACGCGGGAAGCTTTGACCACGTTCTCGCCTGGAACGTCATCTATCACGGCGATGAAACCGTTGTCCGCCGCACACTGGCCGAAGTTGCCCGCGTCCTCCGCCCCGGCGGCAGCTTCATGGCCACCATGCTGTCCAACCGCCGCCTGCCGCACGAACTGGCCAAGGCGCAGGGCCGCGAGATCAGCCGCAACACCTGGGTCTTTGATGGACCCGGCGACAAGGTCCACCCGCATTATTTCTGCACCGCGCCCGACCTTCTTGCGCTTTTGTGGGGGTTCGAGGTGTTCACTCTTTACGACCGCCCGCATGAAAAGCCCGGCTCCTGGCACTGGCACCTTCTGGCCGAGAGGCTGGCATGACTGCCGAACTGATCGAAGGCGCCCGCCTTATCCTTGACGACCGGATCGAAACCGGCTCCCTCCGCATCGACGCGGGCCAGATCACCGGCATCGACGTTGCCCGCGACGGCGCTGTGATCGTGCCCGGCAAGGGCCGGCTTCTGGCCCCCGCTTTTGTGGACATGCACGGCGACGCCTTCGAACGCCAGATCATGCCCCGCCCCGGCGTTACCGTCCCGCTGGAAGCGGCGCTTCTGGAAACCGACCGGCAGCTGGCCTCGAACGGCATCGCCACCGCCTACCATGCTCTCACCCTTTCATGGGAACCCGGCTTGCGCAGTGTCGACACCGGCTGGCAGGTGGTGCGCGCGCTTGAAGCTTTGCGCCCGCGCCTGACCACCGACAACCGCCTGCAACTGCGCTGGGAAACCTTCTGCGCCGAGGCGGAACCCCTGATCGCCCATGTCCTCGCCGGGCAAGACCGCCCGGCACTTGCGTTCAACGACCATACCTCATCGGGCGTTCTGCACCCCGAAATCGCCGTCCACGACCGCCCGTTCGACCATGTGGCGGAGTATCCCGTCACCGACCTTGCCGCCGACGGCTTCCTGAAGAAGATGGCCGACCGTGCCAAACGCGCCCACATGTCCACCGCAGACTACGTCACCCTTCTGGCCACCATCTGGGCGCAGCGCGACGAGGTTCCCGCTCGCATCGAACGCATTGCCGCGCTGGCCCGCACCCACCGCGCCCCGATGCTCAGCCACGATGACAGTCAGGTCGAAACCCGCCGCTGGTATCGTGGCCTTGGCGCGACTGTCGCTGAATTCCCCATGCACGAACGCGTCTTCCTCGCCGCCCGCGCGGCTGGAGACCCCATAGTGCTTGGCGCGCCGAACGCCATGCGCGGCGGCAGCCATCTTGGCAGCCCCGGCGCGGCCGACATGATCGCGCGCGGCCTGTGCGACATCCTTGCGTCGGATTATTTCTACCCCGCCATGCTTGGCGCGATGGTGCGGCTTTCTGCTGACCGGATCGCCCCCCTGCCCGCGCTTTGGAAACTGGTCTCGGCCAACCCTGCGGCAGCGATGGGCCTTGCCGACCGTGGACGTATTGAACCGGGCCTGCGCGCCGACCTTGTGCTGCTTGATTGGCCCGAGGGGCACGCCCCGGCACCTGTGCGCACCTGGGTCGCGGGGCGTGGCGGCTATTCCGCCTTGCCCCCGGCGCTTTTGCCGAAAGCTGCCACTCCGTAACCCGCGTTGTTGGCCAACGCCCCCTTTTCTCGCCGCACCGCGAAACGCTGGCTACTCGCCTGCGGTCCCTTTGAGCCGGTCCTTTAGAACGCTGCGGATGGTTGCGGTCATCTTGGCGACGACGCTTTTCCAATTGTACCTCTCGCGGATAAGCCGCTCACCCCGCTGCCCCATGGCCCTGGCCGCCTCTGGATCATCGCAAAGCCTGCGCAGGGCCGCGGCAAGAGCTTCGGGGTCACGAACCGGGACGCGGAAACCAGTCTCGCCGTTGCGAATGAAATCGACCTGCGCGCCGATATCGGTACCAACGACCGGCAGGCCGTGTTCCATCGCCTCCAGGAATACAATTCCAAACGGCTCTCGCCGGGTCGGCAGGCAAAAGATGCCGGCTCGCTGATAAAGTTCGCCGAGATCGGCGATGGAAACCTCGCCGACGACTTCAATACCCTCAATGTCACCGGGTATCACGGGTGCTGCCCCCGCAATCACAAGGCGGGCTTGGGGATGCGTCTGTCGCAGCAGCCGGAATGCAGCCAGAAGCTCCGGTCCTCCCTTGCGCTCCCAATCAAGCCCCACGAAAAGTATCGTATAGGGATCTCGGTCAAGGGTGTCGGGCTGATGCGCCCTCTCACCCTGAAGATTTGATCCCGCGTAAACAACTTCAACCATGTGCGGGTTGATGCGATACTGCTCGATCAGCGATCTTTTGATGTTTTCACTACGGACAAACACCATTTTCGCATTCGCATAGATTTCGGTTTCACGATCTATCCGCCGTTGCGGGGGTGCCGAGCCTTGATCACTCGCGGGATAATTCAGGTTCTCCAGGCGCGTGTGGTCCGTGAACACAAAATTAGGGCAATCAGGAACGCTCGCGTCAAACAGAGACTGCATCTGGAACGTAAAGGCAACGTTGGCGGCCGACACCCGCCTCGCAACCCGCTTCTTGATCCAGTTCTCGGTGGCGACACTTCGCAGAATTGCGTCACGAAGGGCGCTGCGACTTTTGAAGATACCCGGCCCCGCTTCTATTGCGGTGCGAACGCAGATCGACATTAAAGCTATCGGTCTGGATCTCAATTCCCTCGAACAATCCAGAACCTCGCACTTCAGATCAGGAAAGGCTTCTGAAAGTAAGTGACACACTCGAAGGTTGGCTATCGGGACGACGCCGGGCATTACAAACAGAAACGTCTTCTTCATTTCACCTCAGACATTGACCAATCTTCGCCAGACTGACAACCCTTCCAATGCAAAGGTTTGAAGATGTCTGCGGCGTCACGGTATCCGAACTGCGGCCGCTCAGGAAGGGGTTGCGCCACAACAGGTTAAACCCGCCCTGATCGCGCCAGGCATCCACACTGCGGAACCTGAAGGCTTGAATGCATTTGATATTGCTGGCAGACGCTGGTTCGATAACGTGTCCGCCAAGGCAGCTTGACGCACGACAGAGGTCCGACCTGGAAAAGAACCCGCACCCTGGCGATCCTTCCGCGATGAGCCTTGGCGGCCGCTTGCGCTTTCTTGCCAAGGATTCTGCCATTTACGGAATGGCGGCCGCGGTCAGCCGCTTTGCGTCCCTGATCACGTTTCCCATCATCGTCCGGCATCTTGCCGTGGCAGAATATGGCGTCTTTGACATTCTTCAGGTCTTTGGCGGGTTTTTGACGGTGTTTCTGGTGTTTGGCCAGGATAGCGGCGTTGCGCGCTATTTCTTCGAGTATGAAGATCATGAAACGCGGCGCGAGCTTATCTCCCAGTCGTTCTTCCTGCGGCTTTACGTCCTGGCCGTTGCTCTGCCCCTGACTTGGCTTCTGGGCGGGTACGCGCTTTCGCTTCTTGGCGTCGAGCAGGAATTCCTGCCAGCCTTCAACATGCTGCTGCTGCAAGCGCCCTTCCTTGTCTTGCTGAATTTTGTTGTCGTTTTGCTGCGGGTCACGTTCTCACGAAACAAGTACATCTTCCTTTCCGTCGGGTTTTCGTTCACCCAGGCTGTCTGCTGGCTGACCGCAATCTTCCTGTTCGATGCCTCGGTTCGTGGGATTCTGTTTGCCGGGCTGCTCGCCTCTGTCGTGTTTGCGGGAATTGGCATCTACTATATCAGGGGCTGGCTGAAACTGACCCCGAGATTGCATTACGTGCTGCAAATGCTGCATTACACATTGCCTTATGGCGCAATCAGCGCGCTTCGGCGGATTGTTCCACTGGTTGAACGCTCGCTAGTGGCGCTGCTGCTTACAACGGATGCGCTTGGGCTTTATGCCGCCGGCGCCAAGATCACCATGCTGTTCGGGCTTTTCGCCTTTGCGTTCCAGTCCGCATGGGAGCCCTTTGCCCTGTCGATCGGAAAGCGCCCCGACGCACAGGCCACCTACAACCTTATTCTCAAAATCCTCGTGCTTCTGTCCTGCCTTCTGGTTCTCGCGTTATCCAGCGTGGCAAAGCCGATGATCATTGTCCTTGCCAGCGAGAAATACGTCGGGGCTGCGGTCATCGTGTTTCCGCTTCTTATGGCCATGGCGATTGAGTCCATCAGTTGGATCACCGAGATCGGGCTTATCCTGCAACGGCGGACGGGCCTGAAGCTTGCCGCGTATATCCTCGGGACACTGGCTACGGTTCTAAGCATGTTGGTCTTCGCCCCCGCCTTCGGCCTCTTGGGCGTGTCTGTCGCAGTCCTGCTCGGCAGCATCGTTCGGACGGTAGTCCTGACGGTGATGGCAAGCCGGGTTTATGACCTGAAGTGGGATACGGCCAGCTTTGTGATTATCGTTCCACTGACGCTGCTTGGTGGCGCGATCATGACTTATGTCGATCATGAAGTTGGCCTTACCGCCAGTTTGGGGACCTTCGCGGCTGTGACGATCCTTTTGCTAACGCTCGCCTATGCGGTCGTCCTGTCACCCGACGAGCAGCAAAAGCTGAAAACTGCGGCGCAAAGATTAGGGGCGTCGCGCAGGTTTTAGCGCGTCACAAGCTGTTGCCTTTCAGCGCGATCTTGTATTCGGCAAACAGTGCCGCGCGCCATTTCGCGACGTCGGTGAACCCTGCCGCCCGCTCGCGTGCCACACGCCCGGCGTCGATTCTGAAGGCCGCATCGCCAACCATTCTGTCGAGCGCGTCGGCAAAAAGTTCAACCTTTCCAGGTGGCACAATCAGACCTGCGCCTCCCTCCACATAGTCGGGAACACTGCCTACTGCGGTCGCAACAACCGGCAATCCCGCAGACATCGCTTCCAGCAAAGCCAGCGGCAGGCCTTCGGCGTCCGAGCTTAGCACATAGATGTCCGCGGCATGCATAAGTACCGGAACATCATTCCGCTCTCCCAGAAAGACCACCGCTTCGGCAATTCCCAATGATGCCGCTTGGGCGGCAAGATCCGATGCCGTCTCGCCGTTCCCACAAATCCAAAGCCGCGCTTCGGGGTGGGCAGCAACCACTTTGGCAAATGCCTCCTGCAAGAGGCCGATGTTCTTCGTCTTGGTCAGGCGACCAGCCGACAGAACCACGACACCCCCAGCTTTTGCCCCATAGGCAACGCGGGTTTCGTTGCGACGCGCCGCCAAGGCACGATCAGGTGGCTCAACCACGTTGTCGATGGTGACCATTGGAACCCGCCCGAAGCGGTGTCGGTTTGCCTCTGCCGTGACCTTGCCTACAAAAATGACCCGGTCGACGAACAATCGAATTGACGCCGTTTCAAGGAAGCGCAGAAAGGATCCGCGCAAGCCCGCCACTTGAACCGTATTGGTATTGTGGACGCTCGCAACCACGGGACACCCCGCCATCTTGCCTGCGACCGCGCCAATAATCGTCGCGTGGGTCAGGTGAAGGTGAATAACGTCCGGCTTTATGCGGCGGATAACCTTGAAAGCCCTTACATAAGAGGTTGGCTTCCACAGACGGCAATTCGGCTCCACGTCAATCCGAACGCTTCCTCGCGACAGCCGCCCGTAAAGCGGATCGCTTTTCGACCCCATCGAGAGAATTTCCATCGTGCTGTCTGCAGGTGTTCCGGACCGCAAGACTTCAAGAAGTCTTTGGGCGCCACCTACTTTGAGATGGTCGATAACCTGAAGAACCCGCAAATCATGCACCATTTTACCGCCCAATACTTTTTCTGATCAAACCGCAATCAAAGCTCAATTGCCCCTCGCTGATCCCTGTTCAAGCACGTCCAGATAGTTGCGCGCAGCTTCGATATGATCGAAGCCGGCAAGGTCGACGAACACCGGACCTTCTGCACCGTCCCCCAGAAACCAGCCGATCGCATCCGCCATACGCTTCGCATTTCCAACCGGCACCAATTTTCCCCGCGCGACACCCTCCAAAATCTCGTCGGGGCCGCTCGGGCAATCGGTCGAGACAACCGGGGCGCCACACGCAAGGGCTTGCACAACCACATTGGGCGAGCCCTCGAACAGCGACGATAGCACGAAAACGTCGCATTTTCCCATGAATCGGTAGGGGTTGGCGTCAAAGCCGGGCATCGCCACGTCCTCCGCAATACCCCGTTCCTCGGCCAGACGGGACAGGTCCTGCCGCAGCGGGCCCTCGCCAAGGATCATCAGCCGGCATAGCGCCTTGGCCCTGACCAGCGCGAAGGCCTCGATCAGCGTCGCGAAATCCTTCTGAGGCGCAAGGCGGCCGCAGCCAAGGATGACGGGCACCGACTTCGGCGCGAACCACGGGTGATCGACGGGCTGCATCGCAGCCTCGCGCAGCTCCGGTGTCAAGGTGGGGTTGCGAATGACGTGGATCGACGCCAGCGGCAGATGCAAGACCCCGGCGGCATCTCTTGCCACTCCCTTGGATACTGCAATGACCGCGTCCGCCGAAGGGTAAAGCCAGCGCGCAAGCACCAGCAGCAGCTTGCGTTTTGGCGACGAAACCCGCGCTTCGTCCGACAGCGTGTTGCGAATGCTTGGGATGATCCGTGTCGAAACCCACGAAAGCCTGCGCGCCATCAGCGCCAGGATGCCGGCCTCTTCCAGCGCGGAATAGAGCAGGTCCGGCCGCTCCGATCGCAGATAGCGGATCAGCCCCGGAAGCGCGAATGCCAGCCGGGAGGCGGCCAGATCGATGACCCTCACCAAGGGCGAAACTTCGGCTCGCAGTGGCCCCGCCGCGCTCCCCACGACAAGATCAACACGATGGCCCAATTCCGCGATACCGCGCGCAAGGTTGACAAACGCCCGTTCGGCACCGCCACCATCAAAGTTCGGCAGGAAAAGGGCAATGTGTTGAAATCTGTCCTGGGAAACGGTGTTTTTCGAACTCTTTTTCATAAAGTTTCACATACACATCGGCGAACTATCTGGCGTCGGGGCAACCTTATGGCTATTTGTTCAATCACAAGGCCTTGCATAGCATGCCGAGAATACCTTTGACAGCGCAAGAGGATCTACCCTTGGAACAAGTCGAGTCTCGCACCACGCCGCTTTCCCTTATTCGTGATCGGATCTGGGCAGTTCTTGCGTTTGGTGTGGTGGGTGCGGCAATTGGGTACGGGAGCGGTTTTTACAGCCGTGACACCTACACGTCCAGCGCTTCCCTTCTGATGAGCCCCTACTCGCTGTCGGTTCTGAATTACGAACCGGCGACCCTCGACCTCAGCAGGGACAAGGTTGTGCTGGACACCCAGGTTCAACTGTTGCGGTCGCCGCAGACTCTGGATCGGGTCGCGCAGGCTTTGCTGAACGACCCGACCAAGGCAGGCCCCGCATCAACGATCCCCACCGCGCCAGCGCAGGTGCGGGAATTCATCGCCAACAACCTCAGCGTCCGGCGCGTGAATTCCGCAGATATAATCGAGGTGTCGTTTTCGGCGGAAAACCCGGACCTCGCGGCTTTTGTCGCCAACGAGGTCGTTGCGCAATTTCTGCAAACGCAGCGTGAACTCAAGGCGGCCGAACTGCAAAAGATCGGCGACGAAGTTGAACGGCGCGTGGCGGTCCTCGCGGCGTCGGCACAGGCGGCCGACCAGAAGCTGGCCGAGGCCCGGAGCCTGCAAGGGTCTGTAACCACAGAGCAAGAGCAGACCTTAAGCCAAGCGGTCGCCAGCCTCGAGAAGGGAATTGCGACCATAGAGGAATTGCTCGCAAACAATGAAGTCGACGCGGCCGAAACTCCGCTTGATGACACTCTTGCCTCTTTGAATGCCGCCCTGTCCGGTCTGGCCACCCTGAATGACGCCGGAGGGCTGGGCGGCGAACCGGCACCACTCGCAAGCTTGAAAACTCTCGCCCGCGAGGCAGAGGTCACGGCGAACGTCCACCGCGAAATGCTTCAGCGTCTGTTTGAAATCCGCGAAATGGCCAACTTCGTGTCCGACGATGCACGCGTGGTTGCGACGGCGGTTGCCTCAACCTCGCCAAGCAACATTCCGCCAGTCATCATTGCCGCTATGGGCTTTCTCTCGTTCTTCTTATTTGCGCTCTTGCTAGCGGCGACCGTAAAAACCGGAATCCGACAGGACGAGGATTGGGCCTAACGTCTATTTGAAGGCGCCGCCACCGTTTCCCTGCGCAACATTTTCAACATAAATCGGATCACCGGCGGCACCGTTTCGATCAAATCCTGCGGCGCGATTGTTCAAGGCCTGGTTGTAAAGGATCCGATGCTTCGGTCCGGAACGGTTCTTGCCCAACTTGAAGCCAACGCCATCCCCGGCTTTCTTGGAGGTTCCGGGAATGAAACCATTGCGTCTCGCGACCGAGTGCTCAATGGTTACCGGCACCTCGGTCTTCCAAAGATCGAAGCCGTCATCCGAATTATTGTGCGCGTTGCATCGTGATACCACATTGCCAACCATTTTCTTCGGGATTGTGGCAATCTGAACGCCGTCAGCATTGCCACCAGGGGTCACAGCCAGCGGATCGTAGTTTGAAAAAGACTCACAGTCCTGCAGTAAATTGTTGCTGGACTTTCCGATCACTGCAATCCCCGGTCCCTGATTTCTGAAGGCTCGAACCGACTGCAAGACATTGTTGTTCGCGTTCAGCAGATTGAAGCCAACAGCCCACGCCCCTT
Organism: uncultured Alphaproteobacteria bacterium; assembly: GCA_963822435.1. Lineage (GTDB taxonomy): Bacteria > Pseudomonadota > Alphaproteobacteria > Rhodobacterales > Rhodobacteraceae > JAUYQR01. Next base: position 236,381 of record CAWGHN010000004.1, on the reverse strand, counting down.
TCACATTCTGCGTGCTTCCTGTGACCGCGACATTCGAAATACGCCACCAATCGGCCTCAAGTTGCAGGCAATACACGGTCCGAGACGAGGTCATCGCACTGCAGTCGATAACCGCTTCGCCGCCATCGGCCCGCATGGTGATCGGAGCAGATTGCTTTCCATCCCGAGTGATCCGGACACCATATTCGCCCCGGCTCTTGAGCCTGTACACCCCCGGCGACAAAACGATCGTGTCCCCCGGCTCCACCATGCCAACAGCCGCTGCGATCGACCCAAGCGGTTTGTCGCGGGTTCCCGGATTCTTGTCATTTCCATTGGTCGGCGACACATGGATCGTTCGCCCGGTATCGGCTTCTGCAAAGCCCGGAACAAATACGGCACCGATCGTGGCCGCGATACAAACCCCTGCAAGCCAGTTTTTGCAGATTGCTCCGAAGGTATTGGTGTCAGTGCGTGCAGCGAACATTCGATCGAGGTTTCCAAGAGTTGAACTGATACAAAAGCCCGACAAGTTATCCCACCCCATATGAAAAATGTCCAGCCAACAAGGTGTGAGGCACCCTCACCCCCGACTGCAGATCCAGACGCCTTGCGGCCACAGTCCTTGCTGCAAAACGCGTTCCGACCAACGGGTGCGCCACCATCTCCGCCACCTCCAAAAGCAGAATGGGCGACCAGACCAATGAACGTGCAACTGAACCGGCCACCGTCAGAGAAAAGATCGGCGGCATCGGCTGGCGCACCGTCGCGACCTTTGCCAACCAGGGTCGGTCATCGTGTCGATCGAAAACCGCATTTTCAGCCAAGCCCGCGCCAAGGTGCCAAGCGCTGCACGCGCATGAGGCCCAGCAAAAAGGCGTTTCCCCATGGCTTAGGGTCGAACGAACCTTCACCCGTTCGGCAACCGATGGCTTGAAATACTTGCAGTTCGACGTGCGCACCCTTTGGCCTCACTGGCCGGGGTGGTGTGCCTTAGGGTGCGGGTTGGTCTGCTTTTCGCGTTTCGAAGAATGCGCATCGGCTGCGGCTACTGCTCCCGGTCCCGCTTTCGCATTGCAGAAAGTCCAAGCGTCACCCCCACAAGGATCAGCACGGCCTTGTTGTCCGTCACATTGTGGGAAAACACGCCGTTAAGCGCCACTAGCGCGCCGACCGTCACCGCCGATACCGATTTTCGCAGGATGCCAAGGCCGATGATCGAAGCCAAAAAGGAAAGATACAGCGCCATGCCGACGATCCCCGTGTCGACCCATGTCCTGACATAAACGTTGTGCGGGCCAAGGTGCAGCGGCGCACTTGCGGCGGCGTTCATCAACGTCTCGCCGGCACCGTAGCCAGCCCAGGGGTGCCGACTGGCAAGTTGCACGAAATACTCAAGCAACGGTCCACGGTATGGGTCGCTGAAAACCTTTTCGCCGCCGTACAGCAAAACTGCAATCCGCGCCTGAAACTCCCTGTCGACACTCGCTGAACTCTCAAGAAAGGCAAGGCTGCCCACCGCCAGCACAGTCAGGCCGACAACGAAAAGCGCGATGAAAACCAGCTTGCGCAGCCGCTTTTCGGTCGCTCCGGCAAAGACATGAAAGAAGACATAGACCGCGATCACCAGTGCCAGAAAGGCAATCCCCATCCGAGACAAGGTGCAGGTGACCGAGACAAGCGAAACCAGCATCACCATCAGGTCGATTGTCCGCACCCGCCGGAAATCCAAAGACACGGCCAGCAGCGCGGGAATGATGAAGCCTGGGATGTTCGCATTCAGGGCAAACCCGCCGGTCCGGGCGGTGTCAGCCCCAAGTGCGCCGGGAACGATCGTCTCGAAGACCACCGATCCACCCAGCACCACAATCGCCCAGCGGGCGGCCACGGCTATCCGCTTGCCATCCGGGTCAGCCACCGCAACCAGCAAACCGAACGCCAGAACGACGAACTGGAAGACCGGAAAAATCTGCGTGAAATCAACATCGCCGCCCGACAGCACGGTCTTGCCCGACGCAATCACATGCACGATGATCCAAAGCGCAAATAGGCCGAAGGGCACCCGGTTCAGCCTCAGGCCGAACAGAAACAGATCGACACCCTGCCGTCCCGCGGCGGCAAGGACTGTCCCCAGATAAACCGCGCTGAACACGACGAAAACCACCAGTGTGTTCAGCGGAAGGATGCCGCGAACTGAAAGGAAAAGGTCAAGATTGGTCACGAACGCCAGGAAAGCGATGCCAATCATCACGCTCGACAGCGCATCCCTGTCAGGTGTTGCTGATGGACTTTCCACGTACATGAATCCACTCAGGGCCGTGTTCTCCTGCGCAGCGTCATCATCGACCGCTGTGGGTTGCATCGCTGGTCGGCCGGGGTCTGGACAGTACCTTTTTCACGATGACCGCTGCAGTCGCCAGCATCACCCGAAAATCAGAGACAACCGTTGCCGTCCGCAGATACTCGGCATCAAGACCCAGTTTGTAGCACATCACCGGCTGGTAGTTTCGCATCACATCTGCGGGGTCAAGCTGGGCCTCGCCGTTTTCATAATACCAGATCGTGCCGGGGCTGGTCAGTCCGGGACGCGCGCGCAGCGTTTCATGTTCAGCCGGGCCATAAAGGTCGCGCACAATGCCGGGGTCCTCCGGTCGTGGTCCGACGATCGACATATCGCCCTTCAACACATTGAACAGCTGCGGCATCTCGTCAATCTTCGATGTCCGCAGGAACTGACCGAACGGCGTTACGCGGTGGTCCTGCGGCGCGGTGATCTTTGGCCCCTCTGACAGGGCATGACGCATCGTCCGCAGCTTCAGCATGTAGAATGTCTGTCCGCCACGCCCCGCCCGTGCCGCCCGGTAAAAGACCGGGCCCGGACTGGTGAATTTCACCCCCAAAACCCCAAGCAGGATCACGGGTGCCAGCACCACCAGCCCGACCGACGCCAAGACGATGTCAACCGCTCGTTGACCTGGACGCGCGTCATCCATGCTATGCCCGCTTCGGTGTCAACGCATCACGGACAGCCGACACCACACGGGCAACCTCGTCGGGCGACATCTTGCTGTAGATCGGCAGGCTGACCATGCTTTCGTAGGCGGCTGTGCTGGCAGGAAAATCCTCTGCCTTCAGGTGATAGCGGTCGCGCCAGTAAGGATGCATGTGCAGCGGCACGTAATGAACGCTGACGCCGATCCCCCTTGCCCCCAGACACTCGACCAGATCGTTGCGCGACATGCCTGCATCAGCTGTGACCCGGACAGGAAAAAGATGCCACGCATGCACGTCATCCTTCGGCGCGGTGCTGGGCAGGATCAACGGCAGGTCTGCAAAAGCCGACAGGTATGTATCGGCGATGGCTTCCCGCTTGCCATGCATTTCGGCAAGCCTGGCCAGCTGATGGATGCCCATCGCGGCGGCAACATCGGTCATGTTGTATTTGAAGCCGGGTGCGACCACCTCGTAATACCATGCCCCGCCGGCCTGATAGCGGTCGAACACATCCCGGCTGATGCCGTGCAGGCGCATGATCTTGGCACGCTTTGCAATTTCGGGGTTGCGGGTCACAACCATCCCGCCCTCTCCGGTGGCGAGGGTCTTGGTGGCATAAAAGCTGAATACCGTGACATCGGTGTCAAGCGTGCCGATGTTCGCCCCGCCAAAGGTCGAGGGCAGCGCGTGCGCCGCGTCCTCGACGATCTTCAGACCGTGTCGGCGGGCTATCTCGATGATCGGCGCCATGTTGCAGGCCAATCCGGCATAGTGCACCGGGATGATCGCCTTGGTGCGCGGGCTCAGCGCCGCTTCGATCTTTGTCGGGTCCATGTTTAGGGTGCCCGGCTCCACATCGACAAATACCGGGTCCGCGCCCATGTAGCGCACGATTTCGGCAGTTGCGGTGAAGGTATGCACCGGAACGATCACTTCATCCCCCGGGCCGATGCCCAGCGCTTCAACCGCCAGGTGCAGCCCCGCCGTCGCAGAATTTACTGCGATCGCCTCGACGCCGCCACCGATGAACGCGGCAAACTCGCGCTCGAAGCGTGCGGTCTTGGGCCCGGTCGTGATCCAGCCGGACCGCAGGCACTCGACCACTTCCGCGATCTCCGCCTCGCCGATATCCGGCAGGGCAAAGGGCAAGAAAACCGGCTTCAAATCACCACCCTGCGCGTTCATGCTGCCTCCGAACTGTTGCTCGGATGCGAAGGGGCCCGGTATCCCGGAACCAAGGCCGCCAAAGTCTTCATGATGTCTCCGTTCTTGCCCGCTGCGGCCTGCTCGGCAAGCGTTGCGATGGCCGCTTTTATCACTGCCAACGGGACGCTTTCGGACAAGGCAGTATGGACCCCGACAACCGAACTTTCCAGACGCGTCTCGGTGTCGTTGAACAAATCCTCCACCAGTTTCTCTCCCGGACGAACGCCGGTGAACTGGATCTTGATGTCCTCGTCGGGCATCAACCCGTGCAACAGGATCATCCGCCGCGCCACATCGACAATGCGCACCGGTTTGCCCATGTCCAGAACGTTGATGACACCGCGCGCATTGCTGTCGCTGGCACCGTGCGCCGCAGAATGAAGGATCAACTCGCACGCCTCTGCGATCGTCATGAAATAGCGTTCCATCAACGGATGGGTGACCGTCAACGGCCCCCCGTCCTTGATCTGCTTTTCAAAGATCGGAACCACAGATCCCGACGAGCCAAGCACATTGCCAAAGCGCACCGTCATGAACCGCGGCCCGGACTGTCCCACATCCAGCGCCTGACAGTAGATTTCGGCCACTCGTTTCGTCGCCCCCATCACGCTGGTCGGCATGACGGCCTTATCAGTGGATACCTGAACCATCGCCATGACGCCCGCTTCCAATGCGGCATCCGCGACATTCTTCGTGCCAAGGATGTTCGTCAAAACCCCCTCGGCCTGATTGGCCTCCACCATCGGCACATGCTTCAGGGCGGCCGAATGAAACACAAGGTGCGGCCGGGCTTCGGCAAACACCTGACGCAGCCGGTTGGCGTCGCGGACATCGGTCAGGCGGGGAAGCAGCTTCAGGTCGGCAAACCTTGCTTTCAGGCGCTGCTCCACCTGCCATAAATTGAACTCACCGTTGTCGACAAGACAGATCTGCGCCGGTCCGAAGCTCGCGATCAATTCCACCAGTTGGCTGCCGATGCTGCCCCCTGCCCCGGTCACCAGGATCCGTTTGCCCGCCACAAGGGTCAAAATCGGCGTGCGGTCGAATTCATACTGTTCCCGACCAACGACCGAGCGCAGGGTGATCGGCTCGGCCGGCGAAAGCCCGCGCCCGATCAATTCCCTTGCATCTCCGGGTGACGGCAACTTTGACACCTTCAGCTTCAAGGCGACCGATCGCTCGATCACCTCCAGCGTCTGCTCTTCGTTCAGCGGCGAGGTCAGCACCACCTCTTCGGGCCGCTTTCCCTGCGCGGTCAGCGCGGCGACGATCTTGCCCAACTCGGCAGGGCTGCCCAGGATTGGCACCCCCCGGATCTCGCGTCCGGTCTGGTGCGGGCTGAAATCAAGGATGCCGACCGGGTGGATGGGGCTGCTCGAACCTTCAAGCCCGCGCAACAGATTTACGCAGCCGACCCCTGCCGAAACAAGCAAGACCGGCCTCAACAACGCAGTTCTTTCGCGTTCATTGTCGACCACGTCCTGCAAGAAGCGCCAGGCAACCCTCGTGCTCAGCCAGGTGGCCGACAGCAAGAGCGCGTGAAAAGCTCCATGCACCATAAAATCAATCGCGCCGGTGCCGGTCGCCACCGAACTTTCAGGAATTTGGCCGATCACCGAAAGCAGAACGCATCCCAATCCAACCGTCAGCGCAGCCGCGGATGTAAAGGGTGCGATTTCATGCAACGACACAAATCGCCAGATGAATTTCTGAGTTTGAAAATAAAGGAGAAAAACGACCGATAAACAAGAAAACAAAAAAGCCGCAGCAAATCTGTTCACGTCACCCAAATATGAGCTGTCAATTGAACTGATATAAATTACAGTTACAAAAAACGCTGTGATTGCGTCAATTGCCAGGACGGTCGCTAGAAAACCACCGGTCCGCTTAAGACCCATCGCCTTGAATTCGCGGCATAGTTGTACAAACCTACCAACGTACATGCTACACCTTCAGGACACTACCAGCTATGATTCGTCTTCTAATGCCTTTTAGCCTAGGGTCTGACGGGGCCGTGTCAAATGGTTTCTGCCTTCTCCGGCTTCACCTTCGAAACAGTTTGGTGAATAGTTGGCGCTTGCGTCGATGTGGGTAATCTGCTGGTCAGATAGTGGCCTTGCCGCTCGCCGTTGCCGGTTGATCCGCACGTATCCAACGGCAGAACCGCAACGTCACACGCTCGCATCGGCGGACGACCAGGTGCGAGCGCGCCGCACAGGGGCGAGCCGACGCTCCACTGCTCGGGTGACGCGATACCAATGGCTCCCAGGCCAGCGCCTTTGAGATCGACGCCACGCAGGTTCAGTGCGTTCTGCGTTGTTCCTCCCTCAAAAACATATCCCGCTACCGACACACTCTGTTCCGACATGGACATTGCCAACGCCTCGTGGCGTTCCCGTTCCCGTTGCCGTGACCATGCCGACGCCGTATCGGGGCAGCCAAACGGACGAACTGAGGCTCCGCGCGGCCACAACAGTATTCCACGGCTGGCTGGGCAGCAGTGGGTCGGGCGGAAGTGCACGGTTGCAAGGCTGGGAAACGGTTGCATAGCCATCCATCGGCGAGTCCGCGTTGCGCGGCCCAAGACTTGGCCTGCAAAGGTGGGCGCTGCGTGGTTTCCTGTGGCAGCGTCAGCCAGTGGGCATGGGCCAGCCGAAAAACGCGCATTGCCGTTTCGGCGTCGCGTTTTCGGTCAACAATCAGTGACAGCCAGTTGATAAGACAGGAGTGCTGCATGGCTGTCGTCGCGGTACCGCCAGAGAGCAGCTGTACAAGAGGCGGGGTTGCGGCAGGGAAAACGCAGATCAGCAGATCACTCCGGGCCTAGGTCACATCAGGCGCCTCGACCAGACGATCTGATCGACCAGAACAGCATGACCGCCATCGCCCAACTCGGCGAGGGCGCGGCCCAGTATGAACTGGTCGCATGTCTGGAGGTGGCGCTCCGCAGAAAACTGCTTGTGGACCGAGGCATGGAAGCGATACCGCTCTGCAGGCCTGTGCTTCTTTGAAATCGTCCTACCAGCTTCAAATACAATATGACCAATATTCAAACAGCAACCAGCCTCGTACAACTGAGGCGTCTTGAAGACATTGAGCTTCGTCGCTAGGGTATTGTGGCTGTCCACGCCACCGCCCTCTTTGCGATCCCGGAATTGCAGGGTCCGACTCCACCCCAACGTGCAGGATACGTGGCATCTGTCTGTGAAGCGATTGAAGATGGACCAACCAACCAATGATCGTTAGAAACTTATCGAAAAACGCAAGATGCGCACCATCGGCACGAGCGATCATTTCATTCTGCTTCTTCAGAAGCCCTTCGACCGAGGCTAACACCATTGGGTGCCTGATAGATTTCCGGCGCCTGTCATGAGTATCTTGACGTCATTGCCTTTGAATCCAAAAATGACAGTTTCAATGATGTGATTGCGGCTGTGAACGATAGTCTCAGTGTCCACAAATTCCGATCAAAGCCAATAGTGCGTTATAACGAGGAACCAAACCGTTGGGTACAAATACACCTCCCTTTGTGACTATCATCATGCCGATTCGGAATGAGGCGGATTTTATTGAACGCAGCCTGGGAGCCATTCTGACCCAAGACTATCCTCACTCACGCATGGAAGTCCTGATCTCAGATGGGATGTCAACTGACGCAACGCGCACCTTGATTGAAGGCCTGGCAACCAGGTATTCTGATGTGTCACTCAAAATCATTGATAACCCGGGACGTATCGTGCCGACAGGCTTCAATCTGGCATTGAAGCAGAGAAAGGGTGAGATCGTCGTCCGTGTCGATGGACACACGATCATCGCCCCCGACTATGTGCGCGAATGTGTGTCTGCTTTGGAAAGAACCGGGGCAGATAACGCAGGAGGCCGCATGAACGCCATAGGCCAGACCACATTTGCGAAGGCTGTTGCACTGGCGACCAGTACACCGTTCGGAGTAGGAGGAGCACGCTTCCACTATTCAGAAGATGAAGAATGGGTTGATACGGTGTACATGGGGGCGTGGCGAAGCAAAGTTTTCAGTGAGATTGGCGGCTTCGACGAAGAATTTATGCGCAATCAGGATGACGAGTTCAACTATCGTCTGCGTGCAAACCGGGGCAAAATCTTGTTGAGCCCGCGCATCAAGTCAGAATACTATCCCCGCAGCTCACCAAGAGCGCTCTGGCGGCAGTATTACCAGTATGGCGTCTACAAAGTCCGCGTCATGCAGAAGCATACGCGTCAGATGCAGCCGCGTCATTTTGCTCCGGTGCTTCTGATTGCTGGATTGCTTGTCACGGCACTTCTTGCAATCCTGATTCCATCGACATATTTCCTTTTTTCCGGGCTTGCTGGGTTGTACATCGTCGCGAATTTGGCCGCGTCATCGATTACCGCACTCCGCAGCGAGCCTTCCTCAATCTTCATTCTTCCCCTGGTGTTCGCTATTCTGCATTTCAGCTATGGATCAGGTTTTGCTGTTGGGCTCGTCCGGTTTGCCAAAAGGTGGAACCAGACAACGAAGCCTGCCTAGAGAATCTGTTAAAACTACTACGTTCCTGCCGGATTTGGAAGGCTTTGACATCAGAACCGGTCTCGCCCCTGTCATAAGACGGCCGAGCTTTGCCAGAAGCATGGGGTCACTTCCGCGACAGTCTCCAAGCTCAAGGCCAAGTATGGCGGGATGGACCTGCCTGACACCAAGCACCTGCAGCGGCTTGCTCCAAGCGCGGGCAGACATATCACGGCGGGTAACTCTTCGCGGTTGGCGGAACATTCCTGACGATCTGGACGTGATCAAACCGGCGACGCAAATACCGCGTCAGAATTTCGCACTTTGCAATGCTTCAGAGGTGCGGAGCATCCACGCCGGCGGATGATCCACCTCCTTACAGTGTCGCGGTAAACATTTTAGAGCAACTTGGGGATCTTGAACGTGTGAACTGTCTGCAAAATTCTTCAGTGCAATCGCAGGAAGCAACGCATCCATGTCGCGAAAATTTATCTCTCAGTGGTCAACGTGTTAAAACTGAGCATTTTGACGAATGAGCAATGATAAAACCCAAATATCTTTATGCACAGCGCAAATTCCAAGCGATAAATCGCAAAATTGCGACGAAAGATGAACCACTTACTTCAAAATATTGCTTCAGTCCGTACCGCTCACTGGTCTGGTTACGCAAAGAATATTCGGCGGCTCAGCACCATTTTATTACAAATCAGCGCGCTCACTCTAAAAATAATCTCTCCCTCATGGAGGATTGACATTGCAGTGCATCTTGATTATCGTGGCCTAAATGATACAGTATAATTGAACACTCGACGATTGTTCTACATAAGTGCGGCAGAGCCTGTCCAAAGCGCGCACTCCAAGGAAGAAACTAATGCGCAAGCAGCCTTTTACAAAAGTGATATACGTTGTATCGCGCTTTCCTGCCTTGACTACCACTTTTACGGCCTATGAGATGTCGACGATTCAACAGGCAGGCGTTGACGTTCATGTTGCGACAGTCTGGTCGTCGGAAAAGGACAATGAACCACAGACGGTTGAAAAACAGTTTATCGATAAAATCTGCGATCTGCGCCTGAGGAATCCAGCCCTCTGGCTGCGCTCAATCCAGCAGATCTTTCTTAAGCCGCAGATTCTCATCCTTATCTTGCAACTCATGGTGGGGCATCTGATTTCCATTTACGCTCTGCTCAAACTGCTGGTAAGCCTGCCCAAAGGGCTTTATCTGGGCTATTGGGTCAAAAAGCATGGCTTTCAGCACATTCATGCGCATTTTCTGTCCTCTCCTGCGACCGTTGCCCTGATCGCCTCGCGCATCAGCGGTGTTCCCTACACCGTCACGATCCACGCCTTCGACATTTTTGCCACGACGCCTTATGAGCGAAACGCTTCCATTCCGTTGAAGTGCGAAAAGGCCGCTGCCTGCATTGTGATTTCGAAGTTCAATCTCGACTATATGCGCAAGACATGGCCCAGAATGGGCGGCAAGTTCGAACTCATTTATAACGGGATTGATGTCGATATGTTCACCAACAAGGCAGAACACGTCACTGATCCAAATGTGGTGAACGTCCTCTCAAATGGACGATTGGTCTACACCAAAGGCCACACCTTCCTGCTCGAAGCGGTAGCGAAGCTGCGCAAACAAAAGAGAAATGTTAAGTTGCAAATCGTCGGTGGAGGACCGCTTGAAAGTGAACTGCATGAACTTGCAAATCAGTTGGAGATCACGGAGCATGTAACCTTTACTGGCAAGATGTTTCAAGAAGAGATTATTCAGCAGTATCGCGCTAGTGATATGTTTGTCCTGGCATGTGCGATTTCGCCTGATGGAGATATGGATGGGCTACCCGTTGTTCTGGTTGAGGCGCTGGCAATGAGGATCCCAACAATTTCTACCCGAGTATCCGGCGTGCCCGAGATTGTGCAAGACGGGGTAACGGGTCTGTGCGTTCCTCCTCACGATAGTGAGGCACTGGCTTCTGCGATGGCCTACATGATTGATCATCCCGACGAAGCCAACAGGATGGCAACGGCAGGTCGTCAGGTGGTGGCGAAACAGTTTGATCGACATAAGAGCGCTCGCAAGCTGCTGCAATTGTGGCAGACACTCTAGATTTTCGGTGGCTGTTTGGGATAGGCTGGGGCGCCGACGTCCGCTCGCTCCGCACGAACAAGATCGCGAAGTGCAAGTTTTCCATATCGTACCGTAGAAAGGCAATTGGTCATTTATGTGCGGAATCACAGGTATCTATTCGACACAGGGGGCAGTCTCGCCCGGTCTGATTTCGGCCATGACCGACGCAATCATTCATCGAGGCCCTGATGATGGCGGTTTTTTCTGCGATGGTCCCATTGCCATCGGCAATCGCCGTCTTGCAATCATCGATCTGTCGCCGGGGGGCCACCAACCAATGGCCTTTGCCGAGGGCGACATGTGGATGGTTTATAATGGTGAAGTCTATAACTTCTGTGAACTCCGCACTGAGCTTGAAGCCAAGGGCTATAAATTCAATACGAAGTCAGACACGGAAGTTGTCCTCAAGGCCTTTCATGCCTGGGGTACAGATGCATTTACCCGATTGCGCGGGATGTATGCCCTCGCCATCTGGGACAGAAAGAGCCAAACACTGACTCTGGCCCGTGATCCCTTTGGGATCAAGCCGCTTTATATTGCCCAGTGCGGCAGAGATATTGTCTTCGGCTCGGAACTCAAATCGCTGCGCCTCCACCCTGAGTTTCCCAAAGAACTCAATGCCAGCGCCCTTTCGTTCTATCTCTCCCATCTGTATGTGCCGGAACCGTATTCGATTTATGCCAGGGTCGAACGTCTCCCCCAGGGGCACTGGATGAAGCTTGGCCCAGATGGACGCACGACCGGAAAATTCTATAATCCCGGTCCGCCTGCAGCGGCAAGCAAACGCAATTATCAGGAAACGGTAGAAGAACTGGTCCATGTGATGGAAGGATCGGTCAAAGCCCATCTTGTGTCTGATGTTCCAGTGGGTGTGTTTCTTAGCGGTGGCGTCGATTCAAGCATTGTTGTTGCAATGATGCGCCGCGCTGGCGTAGACAACATCAAGACCTTTACAATAGGATTTGAAGGCGCTTTTTCGTCCTACGATGAACGCCAGTATGCCAATATCATTGCCAAGCATTTCCAGACTGATCATCAGGAAATCATTGTTCAACCCAGTATCGTCAGTTTGCTTGAAGACCGTTTGATCCAGAAATTTGACGAGCCCTTCGCCAATCCGGCTGCCTTGATTGCCGATGTGCTGTCGGAGTTTACACGCAGCAAAGTTACTGTGGCTCTGAGTGGCGTCGGGGCTGATGAGTTCTTTGCAGGATACCCGCGCTATCAGGGCATGTTAATCATGGATCAATTCCAGCGCGTGCCGGACTGGATGATAAAGACGGCGCAAAAGGCCCTCTCCGCGATGCCCAAAAGCCCGGATCGCCGCAACTGGATTGAACGTGCGCGCCGCCTCTTTAATGCCACCAGTCTCCCTGCCTCCAACCAGTATGAAGCGCTCACACGGTTTACAGGCGAAGTTCAAATCCAATCATTGTTGAACCCTGACTTGGCGCAGAAGGTTAACGGTACGTCCGTGCTGCCGGGGATCACCGCCTCTGATGGTCATCTCCTGGAACAACTGTTGCAGCTTGATCGTGAGACGTATTTGCCCGGGGATCTGCTGACCTACACCGATCGCGCCAGCATGACCCACTCGCTGGAGGTTCGGACACCCTTCTGCGATATCGTGGTTGATAAATTTGCCCGCACGGTGCCTGCGAAGTATAAAATTCGTCGTAACGAACTGAAATACATTCTCAAGGATGGATTCAAAACCATCGTCCCACCGGAGGTCATGTTTCGCCCGAAGAAGGGTTTCAGCGTTCCGATCGGGGAATGGTTGCTGGGTCCGTTGAAGCCCATGCTGCATGAGCTGCTTTCGATCGAAAACCTGAACAAGCAGCCCTACATCGAACCCAAGCGCACCAGAGAGATCCTGAAGGCCTTTGAAGAAGGCGAGCACCAGTACGCATTTTTGCTCTGGGCGATCCTCATTTTCCTGCTGTGGGACTCCCGAGTGAACAATATCGCGTAGCCCCCTTTTGCGGGGATGACGTGGCCCCCAACTTTTATCCGAAGTTGGCGAGACTCCGAGTTTGAGTTGATCCGATCCCCAACGTTCGGCCGGCCGAACGCAGAGTTTTCCGGCGTCGCTCAGCGTGACGGGCAGGTGGCACTGGATGCTGGCGTTCTGCGGCTGGATCTCGGCATGTCGATCGCGGCGGCTTTGCACTGCGCCGCCACCGCCCGCCGGATGGGCCTCACAAATCCCGAACCGCATGTGCTGCCGGCGCATGCATACAGGCAGCCGTGCGACCTCGAAACCGACGAGGACGCGCTGCGCCGCACCTGCGCGCGTGGTCAGAGCCGTGCGATGGTTCATGCCGTCGCGGCGATCTCGCGTTGTTTGACGGTCGGCCGGTGAAGGCGCCGGCGCTGACCCTACAGGCGATCCGGCTGTGTCCGGTCTATCCGCTGTGGTATGCCGGCGACATGGCGCAGGCGCATCCGCTGCTGGGTCAGTCCGGCCCGGTGATGGACCGGGCAAGGGCGGCAATCGACCGCTGTGCAGGCGACATCCATACCCGTCTCTTTTGCATCATCGCGCTCCATGAAGGCGGTCTGACGGATGCGGCCGCGGCGCGCCATGTCGTGCTCCTGGCCCCGGCCTTCGATGCGGGTGCCTCGGCCGGCGCGCAGCCGTTTCCCAACCGCCGGATCAACCCGCGCTACCTTGATGCGCGGCTTGCGGCGGGGTTGCCCTATGGCGGCGTGCCTCACGCGGCACCAAGCCGTTCGGCGGTGCAATCGCCCGGCACTTTTTCGGCGGCGCAGGTCAAAGTGCGACGCGAAGGCGGATCAGGACGGGTAGCCGTATTCCGCGATATGGGTCCAGATGTCCTGGTTCAGCCGCGCCAGATCGGTGATCGACTGCCGGATGCCGGCGATCGCCGCCGCGTCGAGATCAAGCGCCTGGCCCATGCGGATGCCATCCTTGCGATCAGCGATCCGCATCAGGATGGATTTCGGCGGACCACCATCGGCATCGAAGGCGTAGATGCAGTGGTTGAACCGGTTGCGCGCGCCTGAAAACTTCATGAGGGCCTTCGTCAACCGCAGCACGCCATCGCGTTCGGTCTGGGTCTGGTGGTCCATCTTGGCCAGACGTTCCACCAGATCCACGCGCGCGCGCGTGGTGTTCAGCGTGAGGAAGATCACGATCGCGACGTCCTTGGTGGTGCCGGACAGGCCCGCGATGAGGTGCAAAAGCAGGCTTTCCGTGTTGGTCCAAGTGTAGTTCAGCCGCCCGACCAGCAGGAGGATCTCGTCGAAATTGGCCGGCTGTGCTGCCGGTCTGGGGGCATCGGGGCGGTTCAACGTCGGTCTCCGGTCTGGTTGGACAGATACCAGGTGGCGGCCTCGGTCCGGTTTCGCGCGCCGATCTTGGTGATGGCGTTGTGCAGGTGCAGCTTCACCGTGTGCTCGGACAGCGACATGGTGTTTGCGATGCTCTTGTTGCGCTCGCCCTGACTGACCAGCGCCAGGACTTCGCGCTCGCGCTGCGTCAGGCGCAGGTTCGAACCAGGCTGGCCCTCGGGCACGCCCTGCGCTTCGGACATTGCGGCCTGCATCTGCGGGCGGTGGTCCTGAGGCTGGGCGGGTTGCGGTTCGCTCGCCGCGGTTGCGCCGATCAGGACGCCCTCGGCGATGAACTGGTCGGCCAGAACCAGACGCAGCATCGACGTCCACAGACAGATCGGCAGGATCATCGGCAGCAGCAGGATGCCGGCAAGCCCGGGCACCTGGGCGCGCGCGGACAGCAGACTGCGCGCGGTGGCAAGCTCCCGGTAGGCGAGGATCCAGGCGGCATCGGGGAACGCCGCCCGGCAGTCGTCGAAGTTGCGCAGAACATCATCGGCGACACGATCATCGAAAAACACCTTCCGGACTTGCCAGTTGCGGGCAAGAAGCGCCTCGGGCAGCCGGCGCATGTCATCGACCCGAATGGCCTGCACGCCGCCGGCTTCCTGCTCGACGATTCGCAAGAGCGAGCCTGGAAAGACAAGCCCGGCACCGACAAAGAGAAAGGTGTCGACAGCAGTTTCGTCGTGGCCGTTCCGAGACCAGCCTTCGATATCACTTTTGACCATAATTCCCCACTGTCGCCAAACCTGGAAACCGCCCGGAGCGAGGCAGTTTCCACCCACCGAATACTCGGACAATTATAAGACATTTCGCTAGGTCATGGAACTAGCCGAATGGATAGGTTTTGGTCTGGAATACGATATTTGGCTAGGTCTGCCTTACATCGTCCGAACGTGGCCACGCGCTGCGCAACGTCGGCTCCAAGCGCGAGATCAAACAGCCATCTATAATGAAATCAATGATTTGCGGCAGGCGCATGGGTGTGGCTCCGGCCTTCGCAGCCCCAAAGACGCGAGGGCGAGCTTTGCGCCTTGTCAGACAACTAGCGGCTGAAAATCAGTACGGCAGCGGGTGATCCACAATGTTTCCATTCTGGAGACAACATGAATTTACGATGCAAATACAGATACTTACTGGTGACCCGAGAAGGTCGTCGCGCTGCCTTATTGCTGCCCTAATCGTTTAGACGACTTTCGAGCCGAGTCGATTAATGCGACATTAACAGCGCGCTCATTTCACGGTGCGCATTAGACCTAACCGAATTTAGCCGGCCGTGTAGGCCCCCAACCAAATGTCAACCCGCGGCCAGTTTTCGGCCAGAGTCCGGACCCTCTACCGGTCAATCGGGAAGACGCCACTTCGACGAGGAGGACCAGGAAGCGACACCATGACCCGGGCTTCACGCGGGGCCACTGTACCGCGCCGCCCACGAAGACGAAACGTATTCGCAATCAGATGTCCGGCAATGCAACCTTTTAGATGACTGGTGCCGCCCGGACGATATGAAAGGACGAACACCATGAGCGATTCGACACGCAACAACAACATCATGATCGACGACGTCACCGTCGACACGATCGACGCCGACATCGACGCGACGATCAACGTCGCGGAGGCCGAGGTCGAGCTTGACGCGCAGGAGCAGGAGCAAAGCACCTCCGTCGACGCCGACCAGACCCAGGACGTCGATCAGGGCCAGGGCCAGGATCAAGGCCAGGGGCAAGATCAGGGCCAGGGGCAGGATCAGGGCCAGGGCCAGGATCAAGGCCAGGGACAAGATCAAGGCCAGGGCCAGAGCCAGGGTCAGGAAGTCGACAACACCAATGGCAACAACGACAACTCGAACGCCGTGACCATTGACTTCGGTGGCGGCGAGTGGATCCCGCGCGATGATGATGGCGTCGACATCGACCTGAACAACGGCTCGTCAATGGGCGACGTGTTCACCTCCGCCGGCGATCTCGCGTATGATCCGGGCAACGATCTGGACCTCAGCGACGTCCTGAACGACATCACCTTTGGCGCCGGCAATTCCAACGCCTTTGCTATCGGCCAGTCGAACAACCTGACCGACAGTGACGTTCTGAACAGCCCGACCGTCGGCAACTACGGCAGCTTCGAACAGAATGGCGATGCGACCGGGGGCGATGCGTCTGCGGCGGAAGGCATCGGCGTTGCCTCCAACGGTGCGGCCGGCGGCGATGCCGAGGTCTCGGGCGGCGATGCCGAGGGCGGCACGTCGCTCGGGGGTCTGGCTCTGTCCGGAACCGAAGGCGAAAGTGACGGCGGCGACGCCGACAGCGAAACCGGCGACGGCGGCGACGCCAACACCATCGGCGGCTCGGTTCTGGGGCTGGCGTCCGGCGTGGCCGGCACCAACAGCGACAGCACCGGCGGCACCGGCGGCAGCGCCGGCGCGGCCTCGGGTGCCGAGACGAATGCCGACAGCGATCAGGACGGCGATGCCAACGGCGGCGACAGCGGCAATGCGGATGCGCTTGGTCTGGGCCTTGGCGTGGCACTTTCCGGTGCAGACGCCGCTGCCTCGGACGCTGACGGCGGCGACGCCGGTGCCGATGGGGCTGGCCTCGGCCTTGGGCTTTCGGGCGCAGGGGCGAGTGCGGGTGGCGGCGAAGCCGGAGATTCGGACGCCGACGCCGATACCGACGTGGATGCCGACGCCGATACTGATGCCGATGCCGATGGCGGTACCGGGGGCGGCGCAGGCGCACTAGGCTTGGGTGCCGGGCTCGGCGGTGCCGAGACCGATGCCGACAGCGGTGCCAACGGTGGCCCCGCCGGCGCTCTGGCGGGAACCCTTGGCGGCAGCCTTCTGGCGGCAGCCCTGGCCTCGGCCGAAGGTGGCGATGCGGCAAGCGGCGCGACCTCGGGCGACGCGGCCGGCACTGGATCGGGCTCGGGCACCGGTGCGGCGAACGGGGGCGACGTTGGCGCGACGGATGCCCTTGCGGGCGATGCGGGTGCCACGGCCAACGGCACGTCTGGTGCCAACAGCGCCGGCGGTGACGGCTACGGTGGTGTGGCCGATGCCGCATCGAATGGAACCGGCACGGGCTCCGGCACGGGCGGCACTGCGGGTGGCGGCGGCGCGACCAACGTGGCGGACGCTGCATCCGGTGCGACGTCCGGTGGCACTGGCGGCGCTACGGCTGACAGCGGCGATGGCGGTCTGGGGCAGGTTTTCGCCACCAGCGACATCGACGGAACCGCCGACAGCATGGCCGAGGCAATTGCAGGCTACGGCTACGGCGGTGTGTCGGATGACGATGCAAGCAACAGCACCGGCGTCTCCGGGTCGGCCAGCACCAATGGCGGCATCGGCGGCAGCTCGGGCGTATCGGCGGCAGACGGCGGCTATGGTGGCGACATCATGGGCGGCGATGCCTACGGCGGCGAAAGCTACGTCGGCGATGCGATCGCTGGCTGGGGTGGCACGGCCACCACCGGCGCAGGCGGCGCAGGCGGCAATGGCGGCTCCTGGGGGTCGGGCAACGGTGACGACGGCTTCGTCACCGGCGAGTCCTTCGCTTCGGCTGCTGCGGCGGTGAACCTGACGGCGTTCAACCAGAGCATCGTGATGGGCGCCAACGTGCTGGGTAACAGCGTCGACATGACCGTGGTCGGCGGCTCGCTGTCGTCCTCCATGGTCGGTGACGACGACAACTGACGCCTGACGCAAGACTTCCGGGGCCGGCCTGTCCGGCCCCGGGAAACTGAGACCCGGCTGCCGCCGGTTTGAAAGGCAGGACGAGTATGGCATTGGACCGCATTTCCGAGGAGATCGCCCATTTCGCGGGCCTCTTTCAACTGGAGATCGAGGCTGCCAAACTGCGGCTGGACTATCAGTCCTTTCAGATCAAAGGCGAGGGACAAGAGCTTTCACCGGTGAGCGGCGACCCCGTCGTGGTGAAATCGCCTCTGCTTCCCGAGGCCTCCACGAACAGCCCATCCCGCGAGGTATTGCCGACGGCCGCCGATCAGACGCAGGCGCCCAAACTGGCTGGACAAGCCGCTCCGGCCGGGGAAGCTCCGGCCCAAGCCGCATCGCCGGTCGAGGTTCAAATGGACGAACCGGCCCCGCTGATGATGATCAGCGCCGCGGCGGTCGGCCCGACGTTCGAAATCCTTCCGAACTCCGTCGTGTCCGTGATCAGCCAGTCGGCCTTCCTTGTCGACGACGACCAGTTGATCTTCGATGGCAGCGCGGACTTCATCGCCTTCGGTGATGCGGCGGGCCTGACCGCGCTGGCGGATACCCTGTCGCCACTTGAACCCTGGATCTGGAGCCCGGCTCTGGGCGATGCTTCGCTTTCGGCGATGCAGTTGGCCGATGCCATGACGGGCGTCGCCGCCAGCGATGTCGAGGGGGTGACGAGCGTCGTCCTGCGCGACGATGCGACCGTGGGGCTCCATGTCAACGGCGTGGCAACCGACGTGCCGGTGGAGCTTGACGATCTGCTGCCGGCGTTCCTGAAACCGGATGACACGGCAGACCAGGACGACGCCAAAGAGGCTCCGTCGGATGGCGTGACCGATCACGGCGACAATCCGTTCGCCGTCGACCCCGGACACAGCGTCGTCACCGGTGGCAACACCGTCATCAACGAAACCGTCCTGAAGTCGGTCTGGGTTGACGCCCCCGTCATCGCGGTGGCCGAGGATGTGGTGCGGCTCGACATCATCACGCAGGTGAACCTGCGGATCGAGGATGCGGCCGGTCCCGATCACATGATGCCAGCGATTTCGGCCTCCCTCAACATCGCCGAGATCGAGCAGATCTCATCGTTGGCGCAAGCCGCGGATGCGGCGGATATGCCGGCCGCCGCGGCGCCCCCGTCGTTCTGGAACGTGACCGAAGTCGAGGGCGATCTGTTGCTGATGACTTGGGTCCAGCAGCATATCTTCGCAAGCGACATGGACTTGGTCGAGGTCAAGTTCACGGGTGCCGCGACCTACATCAGCACCGGCGAGAACGTGGTGTTCAACGAGACGCTGAGCCTCGCGCTCGGCTTTCAGTACGACCTGATCCTGATCGGCGGCAGTCTGATCACGATCAACCAGATAACGCAGGTGAACGTGCTGGTGGATCAGGACCGGATCACCGGTGACGTTCCGGACGGAGCGGCGCTGAACGTCGGCGACAACCTGCAGGCCAACACGGCGGCGATCCGGACCACCGGCACCGACACGCTGGTCGAAAAGTCCGCGATGTTTGATGCGGCCTTTGCCGGGGCGGCCGCCGGCAAGGACCTGCCCTCCGGCGTTGCGATGGACGAACTGTTTGCCGGCAAGTCGGTCCTGAACGTGCTCTACATCTCGGGCGACCTCGTTCAGGCCAATGTGATCGAGCAATTCAATTACCTTGGCGATTCCGACCAGATCCACTTCATCGAAGACATGTTCAGCACCGCTGCGGGCGCAGAGGTGACGGTCACGACCGGGTCCAACGCGCAGATCAACGCCGCAACCGCGATCTCGGTCGGTCTTGATTCAACCGTGATGGCGGGCGGCGAGACTTACAGCGATGCCCTGATTTTCCAAGCCGAGCTGATCGACGACGCGGCGCCGCCCGTCGGCGTGCAGCTTGGCGGACTGGCGACCGAGGCGGTGGCGTTCTTGGTCGACGGCATGATCGACCCCGCGGTGTCGGACGACGCCGGATCGGGGGTCGTGAACGCTGACGGCGCAGGCGCGGTCGACGTCATGCAGACTATGCTCACCTGATTTAACCAATGTCCTTTGTTCCGTTCCCCGGAGAGCAGTTTTGAACACCATGATGAACCGCCGGCTCGATTTCAGAAGTGTGCGAGATCGCGCAGCCGCCCGCATCGGTCATCGGGACGCATCTTCGCCGTCGCCCATGGCGACGGGTCTGCGCACCCGTCCAGACATGCCGCTTCCTAGGGCTCCGCAGGACGCCGCGCCGGGCGGCGCTTCCGGCGCGGCCGAGGCTGGCAAGGTCATGTCTAGCGTGGCAGAGGCTGTTGTGGCAGAGGCCGGCGTGGCAGAGGCTGGCGTGGCGGATTCTGGCCTGAAGCCCGCAGCCAACGCCCCGGCGGTGACGCCGGCGGACGCGGTCGTCGAGGTCAGGCCGTCGCCCGGCCCGGCGGCCGCCGACACCGCACCGGCCCCCACCGCCGCGCGCAGCGGGGCCGCCGGCAGCGCCGCGCCGGCCAGGGCCGAGGCCGCAACCGCCTCAGCCGCCCCCGAAAAGCTGCCGAAGGAGGCGAACACGCCTGACGCGCCGAGAGCGGAGGCCGCTCCGGCCAAGGCGCTCGTCGATACCGGCGGTGCGCCGCTGTCAGGCGTCAGCATCGAAGGCCGGACGGGTGGGCCGGTGATGTCCGGCCCGACGCGACCGGGCGGTGGTGGCGGTGCTGGCAGCACCGGGGGCACCACAGGCGGCAGCAGTTTCCACAAGCGGATGGGGCCGGAAGATTTCAACGAAAGCCTCCGCCTCGGCGTGCGAACGGTCTGGCGCAACCTCAGCGTGGTCATGGTGATGACCCTTGCCACAAACGTGCTGATCCTGGCGATCCCGATCTACCTTTTCCAGATCTCGGATCGGGTGCTGACCAGCCGCTCGACCGATACGCTGATCATGCTGACCATAGTGATCGCCGGCGCGGTGATCCTGCAGGCGATGTTCGACGCGCTGCGCCGCTTCATGCTGATGCGAACCGGCGTCGAGGTCGCGACACGGCTTGGCGCGCCGGTTCTCAGCGCGGCTGCCGCCGCCTCGCTGAACGGATCGGGGCGCGAATATCAGACGCTGGGCGATCTGCAGCAGCTGCGCAGCTTCCTTGTGTCCGGCACGCTGATCTCGTTCCTGGACGTGCCGTTTGCGCCGCTGTTCATCCTGGTGATCTTTCTGATCCATCCGCATCTGGGGATGATCGTGGTCGTGACGGGGCTTTTGCTGCTGGTCGTGGCGTTGGTCAACCAGCGGATCACGGCCAGACCCTTCGCCGAGGCGAACCTTGCGCAGGCGAAGGCGAACATGCATCTCGACTCGATGTCGCGCAACAGCCAGATCATCAACGCGATGGCGATGATTCCCGAGGCGGTCGCGATCTGGGGCCGGGACACCGCCGCGTCGCTGATCGCGCAGGTTCGCGCTCAGGACCGCAACATCATCAGCGCCTCGGTCAGCCGTGCGGTCCGGTTGCTGACCCAGGTCGCGATGCTGGGCTGGGGGGCATGGCTGGCGCTGGACGGGCAGATCACTGGCGGCATGGTCATCGCGGCCTCGATCGTCGCCGGTCGCGCGCTGGCACCGATCGAAGGGTCGATTGAGGGTTGGAACGCCTTCATCCTGTCGCGTGCCGCCTATGGCCGCGTTGCGGCCCTGCTGCGCGGGTCGCGGTTGCAGTTCGAACGACTGTGGCTGCCGCACCCGGCGGGACGGCTGAATGTCGAGCGCCTGCTTTATGTGCCGGGCGGCACGAAGCAGGTGATCCTCAATGGCATCAGTTTCGAGCTGAACCCGGGCGACACGCTTGCGGTCATCGGCAACTCCGGGGCGGGCAAGACCACGCTCGGCAAGATGCTGGTGGGCTCGATCCTGCCGACCTCGGGCAATGTGCGGCTTGACCTGATGGATCTGCGCAACTGGGATCCACGCCAGCTTGGCGAAAACATCGGCTATCTGCCGCAGGACGTGCAGCTGTTCCCCGGCACGATCAAGGAGAATATCGGGCGGATGCGCGCCGATGCGACCGACGAACAGATTCACCAGGCCTCAGTGCTGGCCGACGTGCACGAGATGATCGCCAGCCTGCCGCAGGGCTACGAAACCATGGTGGCCGCCGATGGCGCTCCCCTGTCGGGCGGGCAGAAGCAGCGCATCGCGCTGGCGCGGGCGTTCTTTGGCAATCCGCGACTGGTGGTGCTGGACGAACCGAACTCGAACCTCGACACCGCCGGCGACAAGGCCCTGGCACGGGCGATCGACCATGCGCGCAAGGAAAAAATCACCGTGGTCGTGATCACGCAGAAGCCGGCGCTCTTGAACGTCGTCGACAAGATCATGCTGCTGGCCAATGGCGGGATCGCGCTGTTCGGACATCGCGACAAGGTCATGGCCCAGCTGAACCCCGCCCCCGCGCAACCGCCTTCGGCGCCAGGCGCGCCGCCACACGCACTCAACCGCCAGCCATCGTCCGGAGCGCCGCTTCATGCGTGACGTGGTCGTCGCTCCCCCGCCCGCGCCCTGGCACCACGAGGTGCCCCGGTCGATTGGCCGCCAGACGGCGTTTGGCCTGGTTCTGCTTTTGGTGACCTTCGGTGGTTTCGGCGCCTGGTCGTTGCTGGCGCCGCTTGCCGCCGCCGTGATTGCGCAGGGCAGCTTCGTCGCCACGGGCCAGAACAAGATCGTGCAACACCTCGAAGGCGGGATCATTTCGGAAATCCTCGTCAGCGAGGGCGACCGTGTCTCCGAGGGCCAGGTCATGCTGACGCTCGACCAGACGCTGGCGCTTGCCAGCACGCGGGAGCTGACGCTGCGACAAATCCGCCTCGAGGCGACGCAGGCCCGCCTGATGGCCGAACAGCAGCATCTTGAGGACCTGGTGTTCCCTCCCGCTCTTCTGGCCGAGAACAGCGATGCGGAAGTGGCGATGATCCTCGACGGTCAGATGCTGGCGTTCCAAGCGTCCCGCTCCAGTCTGGAAAACGACGTTGGCGTCATTTCCCGCAACCTGGACGCGCTGGACATTCGTGCAACCGGCTATGCGATTCAGCTGAAGGCAACCAACAGCCAGCTGGCGCTTCTGGCCGAAGAGCTTGCCGCCAAGACGCAGCTGGTTGAAAGCGGTCTCTTGCGGCAGAGCGAAGCGCTTGCTCTGCGCCGCGCCATTCTTGAAGCCGAAGGCCAGGTCGGGCGGCTCGAAGCGGAAATCGGCGAGCTGAACGAGATGCGCACCAAGTTCACCGCGCAAATCGGCAAGACCCGCGACGATTACAGCCGCAACGCGCTGACCCAGTTGCAGACCATCGAGAGCGAGCTGGAAAGTGTGCGCGAGCAGGTGCGCAAGTCGGAAAACATCCTCGGTCGCACGTCGGTGATCGCCCCGGTCTCGGGCACCGTGGTCCGGCTTTACTACCACACCACCGGCGGCGTGGTTGAGACCGGGCGGCCGATCGTCGAGATACTGCCAGCGGATGCCCCGCTGATCATTGAAGTGCTGGTCCCGCGCAATAAGATCGACAGCATCCACGTCGGGCAGAAGGCCACTGTGCGCCTGACCGGCCTGAACCAGCGGACCACTCCGGTGCTGAACGGGGCCGTCGAATACCTCTCGGCGGACGCGATTGCCGATGGGTCGACGGGGACGCGGCGCGAGGTGTATCTGGCCCGCGTGACCGTGTCGCCGGAAGAAATGCAGCGGGTGCACGGCTTCTCGCCGACGCCGGGAATGCCCGCCGAGATCATGATCCAGACAGAGCAGCGCACCTTCGCGCAATATCTTGTGAAGCCCGTGCTCGACAGCATGGCGCGTGCCTTCCGCGAGGAGTAGGCTGCAGCGTTCCGTCGCGCCCCAGCCCGGAAGGCCGCGGGTCGGAGCGCCTTGCAAATGCGCCACACCTCCGCGGCGCTTTGTGCCAGTTTCCTTGTTTTTATGGGGTTTTTGCGGCATGTTCCAGGCTTGAGCAGACCTGTTCGCAAAGCTGGCAGCAAAGTCCGGCGCGACAGACAGTACAGGCAGGACATCGAAATGAGCAATTTCTGCTGGCGCAAAGCCAACCGCAGCGGTCTGTTTCTTGCAGCCTTGGTCCTTGGGGCAAGTTGTACGAAAGTGCCCTATCAACCGCCCAGCTTTCCCTTCCTTGCCAACTTCAAAAGCTCGGCTGACAGCGTGCCGCGCGTGCTCGACAACGTCGACTGGTGGCGCGGGTTCAAGGACCCGGTTCTGGACCAGCTGGTCGAACAGGCGCTTGATGGCAGCCTCAGCCTTGATCTGGCGCAGGAACGCGTGATCGAGGCCCGCGCCGCGCGCGACAGCCTGCCGCTCCCGGCGAACCTCGCGGCCAATGCCCGGGTGCAACGCGAGCGCATTGATCGCGGCGACATCGACACCCGCTCGGAAGCGGCGCTCGGGTTCGACTGGCTTTTCGACATCTATGGGGCGCGGCGGGCGCAGGTCGAGGCGGCGGGCGCGCGTCTGGAGATTGCCGATGCCGAGGTCGACGCAGCGCAACTTTTGCTGCTGTTGAACCTGACCAATGCCTATGTCGACCTGCGCTATCAGCAGACCAGCCTGCAACTGCGCCATTCGGAACTGCGATCCCGGCGCCAGACGCTGAATCTGGTCCAGACTCTGGTGGACGCCGATGCCGCGACCCGAATCGATCTGGTGCGCGCGCAGGCCCTGGTGGCCGAAACCCAGGCCGGCATTCCGGGCATCGAAGCAGCCATCGCAGGCCTCAAGAACGAAATCTCGGTCCTGTCGGGGCGGATGGTCGGCGAGGCCGGACCGGATCTGGACGGAAGCGCTGCCCAGCCGCGGGTCAGCCTGTCGCCGATGGTCGGAATTCCCGCCGATCTTCTGCGCAACCGCCCGGACATCCGCATCGCCGAACGCGGCTACTACGCGGCGCTTCGCGATGTGAAAGCGGCCAGCGCCGCGCTTTACCCGCAACTGTCGCTGGGCGGGACCATCAGCCTCGCCTCGCTTTCAGGCGACAGCAGCACCGATTACATTTTCGGACCGTCGCTGCGCCTGCCCGCCTTTCCGAACAAGGCCGGCCGCGCGTCGGTGGAGATCCGCGAATCGCGCGTGCGGCAGGCCCATACGGCGTGGCGCCTGGCCGTGTTGTCGGCGATTGGCGACGTCGAAAGCGCGCTCAGCAGCTATTCCGCCGCCACCCGGGCACGGGGCGCGGCGGAAAAGACCGTGCGCCTGTATGCCGAAGCCCTTGGTCTGACGCGCGAGAGTGTCAGCCGTGATGGCGGCACGGTTCGCGATGTGATCGACGCCGAACAGAACCTCTCGGTGGCGAATGCGGGCCTCGCCAACGCGCTTCGCGAGGTCGGACGCAGTTACGTCGCGCTGAACATCAATCTCGGGGCCGGTCACCGCTACGGGGCAAGACCGATGCTGGCCGACTGACCGGGCGCCGTCAGCAAGCGGAGCCAGCGGTGGTGTCAGACCAATGCGGTTCGGTCTCGGGCCCAAACCCGCTTGGTGCCGTGCCGCGCAGGGTTGACGCACTCGGCGAGAGCGGCGGCGCGATTTGCCTTGAAATTGTCCCGGCTGGTGAAGACCCGCTCTCCGTTGAAGTGGTTGTTGCTTGAGGAGTGGACCGCGACGAACGTCTGGAGCGATCGTAACCGGCGAACGCCGAGGGTGGCACGTTCCAGTCGTTGACACGGCTGATGTGAATTCTCCGCGCGATCATTGAGCCAACGACCGGTCGGTCTCATGGCTGATCTCGATGCCGCGCTCGTGCAAGAGGTCATCGACGTTGCGCAGCGACAGCGGAACGCGAGCATGGAGCATCACCGTCAGACGAATGATTCCAGGGCTTGTCTTGAAGTGCCGGAAGGGGGAGCCCCGGGTCCTTCCGCAAGGCCGGACGACAGCTCCATCCTGCTCAATCAACTGCTCTGACAGCGCCTGACCCGATGTGCCGTCAAGCGCACGGCGACCTTGGCTCTCAGGGCATGCGTCCCACCGCGGCCTTGCAGGCTGACAGAGGCCACCCGCATTTCTTCCCCCGTCAACAAGGCCCGCCCGGATTTTCCCGGGCGGGCCGTTTGCTCAAAGCTCAACTTCCCACGACTTGTAGGAGACAGCTGCGGCGGCAGGGGTCGCATCCGAGATTTTGCGGATGTCCGCCCAAGTCTGTTTGTAGTTGGGCAGGATCAACTCGTTGGTGCCGGCGTTGATCACATTGCCTTGCGTGCCATTGGGCGCACCAAACACCATGAACGTCTCGTTCTTCTTTGCCGTCACTGTCGGATAGGCAAGCGCCTGCGTGGCCCCCACCTCGTTATACACCTCAACCATATCACCCGCTTTCAGGCCGAGATCGGCCATGTCGTCGGGATGGATCTGAATGAAGGGCACGGGCAGGCGGTCCATGACGAACTCGTTCTTCTGGTCAAGGAACCAGTTCTGCCAGTTCAGGTTGGCCCGCCCGTTGTTGATCAGGAAGCGGTGGTTCGCCTGCTGCTGCGCCTTGCCCGGCGCTTGCAGCCCGCGCCACGACCCCATGCAAAACAGCGCCTTGCCGTCGTCGCGACCGTGGCGGGTGAAGACCCCGTCCGCGTAAAGCCGCGCCGTGCCAACCAAGGCTCCGTTTTCAAAGCCCTTCACCGGTTCCTGCACACCGTTGTTTCCCGCATCGCGGAGCCGGTCATAGGTGACCTCGGGGTTACCCGAGTGATAGCCGTCCATGAAGGCATCTTCCTCGGTCGTCCAGTCAAAGCCTTTGAACTGGTCGGCGTATTCCACACGACCCTCCTCGCGCAGGACGCGTTCCAGATGGTTGGCCAACCGGGCCGCAATGATGCAATCCGGTTGGGCCGATCCGGGCGCATCCATGTATTTTTCGACCAGCCGCAGGCGCCGCTCGCCGTTCATCGAGGTCAGGTTCATCTCGCCCGATTCCACCGCAGGCAAGATCACATGCGCGGCCTGCCCGATCTGACTGTGGATGATGTCCACATCGACCGAGAAAAGCCCGCCCGCATTGATCGCGCCGACGATGGCATCGACCAGCTCCTCGCGCGTGGCTCCGGCACGGGCGTCCATCGCTTCCTTCACCATGTTGGTGCGACGGTTGTAGACGCGCTTGAACTCGGCTGCGTTAAGCGTTGTCTTGTAGTGGTCGTTGGCCCAGATGTGATGCACCTTTCCACCGCCCGCGATGATGAGCTGATCAATATAGGGCGCAGGCCGTCCGACATGGGCATCCGAGGGGCGGAAATAGCCCTCCTGGTGGCCACCCAGACGGCAGACACCTCCCCCTTCGCGCCCGATATTGCCGGTCGCGAGGCCGATATTCACCAACGAGCCGATCACGCGGTAGTTGTCGTTGCCCCAGATGATGCCCTTCTCGTAGCCGGTGACCGTCTTGCGTCGCGATCCGTCCTCTTTCGGCTTGGCAATCCACTCGGCCGCCTGCTTGATCTGGTCTTCGGTCAAGCCGGTGATCGTGGCTCCGTCCGCAAGGCTCATCTTGCACGCAGCTTGCGCCGCCTCGAAAGAGCCGAGTGCTGCGGGATGGGCCGCATCCTCGGCCACAGCCACATCACCCTGAAACGTCGATTTGGCGATGAAGTCGGCATCCACCCAGCCTTGGTCGGCGATGTATGTGAAGAGCGTGTTGAAGAGGGCAAGGTCGCTGCCACTGGCAATCGCAAGATGAAGCACGTTCTCGGCACCGGCCACCTGTTCGCAGCTGTCCACCGTCACCGTGCGCCGGGGATCGACGACAATCACCTTGGCGCCGTTCTGCATGCCCTTGACCATGTGGTTCAGAAAGAGATTGGTCTGGCATTCCATCGGGTTGGTGCCGACCAGCATGATCGTGTCGGCAACCTGATAGTCAGTGTAGGAGTAGTTCAACTCGTCGATACCCATGTCACGAGTGCTATGGACCTCAGAGTTGTAGGCCGGCCGGTTGTGGATGCGGCAATGCTTCACCTTCATTGCGCCGAAGTAGAGCTTGCCGGTTCCCCACGTGTTTTCGTAACCGCCCGCCGAGCCGCCATGGTCGAACATCGAGACGTAAAGATCGTCCTCATCATCCTTGTCGATCACCCGCGCCGTGACCCGCGCCACCAAGTCTAGCGCGTCGTCCCAGCTCGTCGGCTGCCAGGTGCCATAGCGCCACACCATCGGCTCGGTTAGCCGCTGCTGCTGGGTGCCGGTGATGTCCGACCGGCGGTTCTCCGCCATCCGCGCACCACGCACCGATCCAAGGCCAGAGTTCACTTCGCAATTCACATCGGGCTTGATCACCAGATGCACGTCCCGCCCATTCTGCTTGACCACATTATACATCGAAGGCGCATACCACGCCTCGGTTTCCGCACCCTGCTGTGTGGAAAGATCGACGCCGAACTTGTTCGATGCGGGGTCGGTGCCACCCTGTTTTTTCAGCGGCCACGTATAGGCCTTATAGCCGCAGCCTACGATGCAGTAGTGGCAGGAGACATTGTGTTCCTGAGCGTCTGCGGGAATGATCGGCAGACGGTCGACGTTGCGTTTGTAAGCCATCGCTTCCCCCTTACCCTTGCAAAACGTTGGACAGACGGCCGTAGATCAGCTCGTCCGCGCCTTCGGCATAGATATCGCCCTTTTCATCGACCCTCAGACTGAACTGCGGAAGGTTCTGCGTGGCGTGGCCCCAGATCTGCTGCCCGCCCTTCTCGCAATCGAAGCGGCTGAAATGGCCGGGGCAGTTCAGCGTCTTGTCACCGGCGGCATAGCTCATCACAAAGCCCTTGTGCGGGCAAAGCACTGAATAGGCGACAATATCGCCATCCGGACCAGCGCCACCTTCCACCTTGGTGCCGAGCTTCAAAAGGATGCCGGGGCTGTCCGCATCCGGATAGCCGATGTCCATCGGCTCATCGACCTTCAGGTCAGCGATGTTTCCCAACTTGGTCGAGGGATAGTCCACCATGGCCAGCACAGGCGAGGCTTTGGCCTGACCCGCCGGAATGACCGTGGCCGCCGCTACCCCAGCGACGCTCAAAACACCGCCGCGCAGGAACTGGCGTCGGCCCGCATCGACCAGACGATTGCATTTCATGGAATGGCTCCTCCCTTGCTTGTGCCTGCAAGGGTAGCAAGACGGCCTGCATCGCGGCACCGCGCCACGCCCGCCGCCGCGATGCGGCAAGTCGTTCTCGTACCGCACATATTTCAGGCGTTCGGATTTCCGAACATCACGGGCCGTGTCCGAGGCCCAGTTTCTGCATTTTTTCCCACAGCGTGGTCCGCGACACACCCAGTAGTCTTGCCGCTTCGATCACCTGACCACCGGTGCGTTCCAAAGCCCGCAGGATATGCGCTCGCTCGGCTAAATCGCGGGCCTCCGAGAGGGTGGGCAAACGGTCAGGAACGCGGGTCTGCCTTTCTGGAAATAGATCAGCCGGAAACAGCGTGTCGCCAGTCGCGGTTGCCATCGCCTGCACCAGCCGCGCCCGCAGCTCGCGTCCGTTTCCGGGCCAGTCATGGTCGCGCACCGCCTGTTCGGCCAAGGCAGAAATGCCGCGCAACGGAACATTGCGACGGGCGTTCATCGCGTCGAACAAGCGGTGCAGCAGCCAAGGTGCATCTTCGCGTCGCTCCGCCAAGGGCGGGATGGGGATCTCGAACAGGTCTAGGCGAAAGAAGAGGTCACCCCGAAACCTCCCCTCTCGCACCGCATCCTCCATTTCGGCGCCACAAGACGCCACCAGTCGCGCGGGTGCCGGCGCGTCCAGCCAGGCCATCAGTCGGTCCTGCCCAAACGGGGGCAGGCGCTCCAGCCCGTTCAGAAACAGCGTGCCTTCCCCGACAGCGGCAATCGCTTCGTCAAGTTCCGTCAAAGGCTCATCAGACCGCGACAGGTTCGCCTCGGCAAACGGTGCCGCGCTTCGGTCCGACAGATGATGGATGCGCCGCGCCACCAGTGCTTTGCCGGTGCCTGCCCCGCCGCGCACCAGAACCGGGCGCTCATGCTCCGCCGCTTGCGCAACCAGTTCACCTATCCGTCGAGCCGCTGGCGAGATACCAAATGGCTGATCCACCGCGTCGCCCCTCGGCCGCAAAAGATGGGCCAGCCGGTCAAGAAACCGCGCCATCTCGAAGGGCTTGGTGATGTAGTCCGCTGCGCCCGCCTGAAGCAGCCGCACCGCCTGATCAATGCCTCCCTGCCCTGTGATAAACAGAAACGGCGGTGGCGTGGCGGTCCGGCAGAGGGTGGCGAACAACTCCTCGCCGGTGCCGTCCGGCAAGCGGATATCGCAGACCACCGCGTCGATCGGCGCCCGCGGCGTGCGCAAAGCGCCCACCGCACGCTGCATCAGCTTGATCCAGACGACGTCGGCCCCTTCCAGCCGCAGGCGCTGCTCGATCGAGGCCCCCATGATCTCGTCGTCTTCCACAAGCGCTATGCGGCGGCCCTTCAGCATTGGGGGCCCGGCGGCAGATCCACCTGCACCACTGACCACTCGAGAGTGCGGGCATAGTCGACCCGCCCGCCCAGTTCGGCCACCAGATCGCGAACCAGTCGCAATCCGACCCCGCCGCCCGGTTGCACCGGATCCGCGCTCAAAAGCCGCGCCTGCGCGTCCGGCGGCAGGCCCTTGCCACTATCCTTGATCGTCAGTCGAAGCCCGCCATTCACCACAGAGACGGCAAATCCCACCGCCCCATGTGGGCCCGCTGCGGTCGCGGCATTCAACAGCAGATTCAACACCACTTGCCGCACCGGTCCTGCCGGGAACCGCGCCAGAAACGTCTGGCCTGCATCAACCTGCCACGCGAGATGCTGTGCCAAACGCAGCGTTTCCGGCTCGAACAACAGTCGCAGGTCGTCAAAATCTTCTGTGGCCAGCGTCACACCTTGCCTGTCCAGCCGGTTCTGCTCCAAGGTCGCCCGTGCCACATCGCGCAAGTGCTTTAAGCCTCTTTCCAGCAGTTCCGCCGAAGCCCGCACCACTTCGGGACGGTCGGCATAGGTGCGGATTGTATCAGTTGCGTTGAGTAACCCGCCCAATGGGTTGTTGATCTCATGCGCCAAAGACGACGACAGCCGACCTAGGCTGACAAAGCGCTCGCGTTCCGCCAGCCGCCGCTCCGCTTCTGCCTTGGCGGCAGCGGCTCCGGTCATGCTGTTGAAAGTTCGGAACAGCCGACCCAGTTCGGTATCGTCCGCCGGGATGCGCTCGCCCGCAATCGCGACCGGCGCTCCCTCGGTGCGCGCCATATGCGCCGAGAGTGCTGCCAAAGGGCGCAGCATTCGCCGCATTGCCCAATAGCCGGCCGCAGCCAAGGCGCAGGTAGCCAGTGCATTCCCGGCAAGAAGCCAGAAAAGCACCCTTCGTCTTTCCGCCACAAGGTCTGCCACATCAAGTTCGGACAATATGCTGCCGACCCGTCGCCCCTGATACGTCAGATCCGACAGCACCCGAACATGCGGCTGGTCTCCGTTCAGTCGGATCGTTTCCACCTCCTGCGCCGCTTCGGCCAGTGGGCCAAGTTCGGCATCCACGGGCACCCGCATAGGATCGGACGCCGCGATCACCTTGCCGCTTTCATCCGCGACGACGGTCAGCACCATGCGCTGCCCCGCCATCGCAGTTGTCGCCCGGTCGAGCGTGTCATACACCTCCCACACATCGCGCCTCAGAACGGCCGGGCCAAGAGCAACGGTCAAGCCGTCGACATGCAGGCGTGCAAGTTCACGCAGGCGTTCTTCCTGAACCGATCCGAGCGTCGACATCACTTGCTGTGACGCGACCACGCCGACCAGCACCATCAAGCCCGCCGCAATCAGCGGCACACGCAGCGAAAGCGGCAGCCCGCCGATCATCCCGCCACATCCCGCATGCGCGCACGAATGCCGTCAAACAGGCCAACATCGCCAGCGATCACACCGTCCAGTTGCAGCAACGCAAGCGCTGCAAGCCCTTCTTCGCTTTGGTCCATCCCAAGAAGGGCGTCCCGCAAGGCGGCAACGATGCCAGTGCCGATCTCACCCTTCCGCGCGACGAAGGGTGGAAAACCCAACGGTTCCGATCGGGCGATAACCTTCGTCCTAGCGGTCAGGTCCGGCTCGACGCTGGCCAGTGCTTCCCAGACATAGCCATCCACGCTGCCGGATTGCGTCAGCCCGCCCGCCACTGCCCGCACCACATTGCGATGCCCATAGGTGAAAAGCGTGCGCGCGAAGAATGTCTCTGGCCGCTCGCCCAACCGAGCGAGGTCCGAGGCCGTGACCAGCCATCCCGAATTGCTGTCGGGATCAGAAAAGGCGTGAGACCCGCCCCGCAGGTCGGCCAACCGTTCAGCCGAGGCGTTCGCGCCCGTTATGAGGTAGGACTGATAAAGCGGTGCACCGCGCCAGACAGGCACGCCGACAAGCGATAGGGCCTCCTCATGTTGCAGATACGGGAAACCACAGAGCCAGGCCGCATCGGCGCCACCCTCCAACAGCAGCCCCGTGACTTCCTGGTATGTCCGGCGCTGAATCAGGTCGATCTCCAACCCCGTGCCTTTACCCAACGCGGCCTTCAGCCGCGCGATCACCTCGGCATCGTTGTCCAGAAATACCGGCGTCAGTCCCAGCCTGATCGGAGGCGACGCCCGTGCGACCATCGGCATCCCCAAGGCCAGACCAGTCGCTGCGCCGACCGCTGCGATGAAACCGCGCCTGTGCATCTGCGACCTCCCACCCGAGCCAAAGCATAGAAACCATTTCCAGGCCGATGCAACAGGCTTGCAATCGCCAACACTTACGACTAATCGTCAATCGACGATAGACGATATACGTTGGAAAAGCCATGCCCACAGACGCAGCAGTCGACGAGGACCGTATCGCCGCCCTCGCGAAGGCCTTGGGTCACCCCGCCCGCATCCGTATCCTGCGGCACCTGATGTCCACGTCTGGGTGTATTGGGGGCGACATCGTCGGCGCGGTCGGCCTGGCACAATCCACGGTGTCCGAACACTTGCGCATTCTGAAGGCTGCGGGAGTGATTGCCGGCCAGATCGACGGGCCGCGGGTCTGCTACGCGCTGAACCCTGACGCGCTGAAAGCCATCGCCGCTTTCATCGGGCAGATCCAACACTCTCAGACCGACGCCACCTGCTGCGCCTGACCAGGAAGCCCAACCATGCAAGCCACCCCGCGCCTATCCTTTCTTGACCGCTGGCAGGCACTTTGGATCTTCGCTGCGATTGTGCTTGGCATTGCGCTCGGCACCCTGTTCCCGCACCTGCCCACAGCACTTCATGCTCTGTCGGTCGGCACGATCAACGGGCCGATCGCCCTCGGGCTGATCCTGATGATGTATCCGCCGCTCGCCAAGGTCCGTTCTGGGGAACTGCCGCGCATCTTCGCGGACCGCCGGGTGCTGGCGTTGTCTCTGGTGCAGAACTGGCTGATCGGGCCGGTGCTGATGGTCACCCGCGCCATGCTCTTTCTGCGCGACCAGCCGGAATGAAGACCGTCCTCAACTGGCGTGGCCTTGCCCAAGCTGACCGGAGCGTTTGATGCCCTTCCCCATCGTCATCCATCACAACCCGGCCTGTGGCACCTCGCGCAACGTGCTCGAGATCATCCGCGCCGCCGGGCATGAGCCAACGGTCATTGATTACCTGACCGAAGGCTGGACCCGGCCGCAGCTTCTGGCCCTGTTCGCCGCCGCGAACCTGACCCCGCGTCAGGCGCTGCGCGTGTCAAGAACCCCGGCCGCTGACCTTGGGTTGACGTCACCTGACCTGACCGAGGACCAGGTTCTCGACGCCATGGTGGCCCACCCGATCCTTGTGAACCGCCCGCTGGTTGCCACGCCCAAAGGGATCCGCCTTTGCCGCCCCTCCGAAACGGTGCTCGATCTCCTGGATCGCCTGCCACCGGGTCCTCTTGCGAAAGAGGACGGCACACTCATCATCGACGCGGGGGGAAACCGCCTTGGCTGACCTGCCGAACATTGATCCAGTGCGTCTGCCCGCCATCGACCGGGACCGTCTCTGTCCGGTCGACCTCTCCGATCATGCACCGCGCATCCTCCTGCTCTCCGGCTCACTCCGCCCGCGTAGCTTCTCGCGGCTGTCCGCCGAGCGGTGCGCCCGATGCAGGGCAAAACCCTTGCGGTGATGCAGGCGTCGGGAGGGTCCCAGAGCTTCAACGCAGTTAACCAGATGCGGATCCTTGGCCGCTGGATGCGGATGCTGACGATCCCGAACCGGTCCTCGGTTCCAAAGGCGTTTCAGAAGTTCGACGAGGCCGGACGCATGCGCCCCTCACCCCTCTACGACCGGATCGTCGACGTGATGGAAGAGCTCGTCAAGTTCACGCTCCTGACGCGCGACCGCTCGGCCTGTCTCGTCGACCGCTATTGCGAACGCAGGGAAAGCGCCGCGGCGTTGATGCAGCGGGCCAATCTGACCGCGGCGACCTGATCCAGCCCTGCCGCCAGATTGCGACCGCCGGGATCAGCCGGATCGTTTCCGGCAGCCGCATGTGGCCCTGTCCTGCGTCGTGGGAGAGGATCGCCCGCAAAGGAATGGCATTCTGGCGCCGCCGGGCTCTCCGCCCGGACAGAAAAACTCATCCGCAGGGTTCG
This sequence comes from uncultured Alphaproteobacteria bacterium, assembly GCA_963822435.1. Lineage (GTDB taxonomy): Bacteria > Pseudomonadota > Alphaproteobacteria > Rhodobacterales > Rhodobacteraceae > JAUYQR01. The sequence goes on along the minus strand of CAWGHN010000004.1, from coordinate 201,881 downwards.
GGTGTCGGCAGAATGTGCAGACTTTCACGCGCGCCAAGCCAACTTCCCCAAAATGACACCGCGCACCCTATCACAAAGCAATGAACTCGATCTCTGCTGCATCTTTTCGGTGGCAATGCATCTAGTGGAAAAGGATCACCAAGGTCGATCCGCAAGCAAATCTGGGGCCCAGCGCACGGTGTATCGGGGGGTCAATAGCGGAACTCGCCCAAGGATCGGCATAAAATCCTATGATTTCAAGAATAGGTGGCGGAGGGAGCGCGACTGCCGTCGAACCTTCTCTGGGCCTCAAGCTATTGACTTGACAACCTTCTGACAGAAGTTTCAGGGAGATCGGCAGGCATTTGCGGTAGAGCACAGTCTGGCGGCATCTGACCTTCGACGGGTCAGACATCTTTACGAACAGCATTAAGTGCAGCTACTCCGGGTCCCTTGAGCCAGTCCTCCAGCCATTTGGTCGAAACGGCGCCCGCACGCATGCACGGGTCTTGAACCAATGCCCGATGCAAAACGATGGTTGTCGCTATTGGACCGATCTCTAGCGTTTTAAGGGCTGCTTCCATGCGATTGAATGCCTGCTCGCGCGTGTCTCCCGCGACAATCAGCTTTCCCAGAAGGGAATCGTAAAAGGGGGGAACTCGGTAGCCAGCGTAGATTCCGCTGTCAAAGCGGATCCCGGGGCCCTCTGGAACCCGCAGAGTCTCGATATGACCGGGGTTTGGCATGAAGTTGCGGCTCGGGTCCTCGGCATTTATCCTTACCTCGATCGCATGTCCGGTGCATTGGACATCTTCCTGCTTCATCCGCAGCTTGCCGCCCCCTGCGATCAACAGCATTTCGCGCACTAGGTCGATCCCTGTGATCATTTCGGTCACAGGATGCTCCACCTGGATGCGGGTGTTCATCTCGATGAAGTAGAATGCCTGCCGTGTGGCGTCATAGAGGTATTCCATCGTTCCCGCGCCGCGATAGCGCACCGATCTGGACAGCCGAACGGCCGAGTCGCAGAGTTCCGCCCGCAGACCCGGGTCGAGCATTGCGGCAGGGGCTTCTTCCCAAACCTTTTGGCGGCGGCGCTGTACGGAACATTCGCGCTCGTGCAGATGGATCACGTCGTCCCCGTCGCCCAGGATTTGCACCTCAATGTGGCGGGCTTTTTCGATATAGGCTTCCAGGTAGAGGCCGCCGTCCCCGAAGCTGGCCTTGGCCTCGGCCATGGCCGTAGGAATGGCCGCGGCGAGTTGCTCTGCGGTATGCGACACACGAATGCCACGCCCACCGCCGCCGGCGGCGGCCTTGATCATGACCGGATAGCCGATCGACTCGGCCAGCGACAGCGCCAGTTCCAGATCGTCGAGGCGCCCCACGCTGCCGGGCACAACGGGCACGCCCGCCGCAATCGCAGCCTGTCGCGCGTTCACCTTGTCCCCCATGCGTTCGATCGTGTCCGCATCGGGGCCGACGAAGATCCTTCCCATCGCCGTAACGGCGCGGGCGAACCCTGCGTTTTCGGACAGAAAGCCATATCCGGGATGCACCGCATCGGCGCCGCTGTCGCGTAGCGCATCAAGCAGGCGGTCGGTCGCAAGGTAGGACTTCGAAGCGACCGACGGACCAATCACGATGACTTCGTCGGCAAGGCGGGCCGCCAGCATTTCTCGGTCGGCCTCGCTGACCACCTGCACGGTGCGAATTCCCAGATCGCGCGCCGCGCGCTGGATACGCACCGCGATCTCGCCCCGGTTAGCGATCAACAGTTTGCGGATTGGAGCCATGCTCAGGTCTCAAGCTCGCACAGGGGCTCGCCGGGCTCCAGCACGGTGTCGCTCTCGGTGAGGTAACCCTTGAAGATGCCCGCCTCCTCGGCCTCTATAGGAATGTAGGACTTCATCACCTCTATCAGGGCTAGGGTGTCACCAACGGCAACGTTGTCGCCCGGAGCCTTGAACGCGGGGGCGCCGGGGGCAGGCGACAGATAGAGCACGCCAGGCAGCGGCGAGTCGATGCGTTTGATGGCCATGGGCTTTCCTCGGTTCGGTGGATGACTAAGTCAGGCGCTGCGGGACAGCACGATGTCGAGTCTTTCAAAAAGGATGTCGGCCTGTTCCCGGGTAAAAATAAGCGGGGGTCGGATCTTCAGCACATTGGCGGCCTTGCCGCAGGCCGAAATCAGCACCCGCTCGTCGCGCAGTCCATTGACGATGCGGGTGGTCATCCCGGCGTCCGGAGTCCTGGCGATGCGGTCCGAGACGATTTCCACTCCCAAGAACAACCCCGCGCCACGGACGTCCCCGATGCACGTATGCCGTGCGACAAGTGCCTGGACGCCATCCTTCAGATAACGGCCAGTTTCACGGGCATTTTCCACCAGTCCTTCGGACTGGATCGCCTCAAGCACGGCCATTGCCGCCTCGGCCGCCACAGCATTGCCACCGAAGGTATTGAAGTAACGCGCCTTCTGGCCGAATTCCGCCAGAACTTCCGGCCGGCCGGCGACGCCTGCAACCGGATAGCCATTGCCCATCGGCTTGCCCATGGTCACTAGGTCGGGCACCACGCCGTGTCGCTGGAAGCCCCACATGGCGTCGCCGGTGCGGCCGAAGCCCGACTGCACCTCGTCAGCAACATAGACCCCGCCAACTGCGTGGATCGCATCGACCGCGCCTTGCAGAAAGCCGGCCGGGCCGTCGAACACCCCATCGCTGGAGAAGATGCCGTCGCAGATGAACAGCGCAGGCTTGATCCCGTGGCGCTGAAGGTCGCGGATTGCCGCCTGCACGCCCGCGGTGAACTCTGCCCCAACGTCACCTGTCGTGTTGCGGTAGGAATCCGGTGGCGGCACCGTCCGGACATGCACCCCCAGCGGCACGTTCCCACCCAGCGAGGGCGAGAAAGCCGCCACCGACTGCGTGATGCCATGATAGGCGGTCTCGGACACGATAATGCCCTGCCCGCCGGTGTAGGATTGCGCGATCCGCACCGCCAGGTCATTGGCGTCCGAGCCTGTGCAGGTGAACATGAAATGCCCGATCTCGTCAGGCATTGTGGCCAGCAGCCGGTCGGCGTAGCGCAGGACCGAGTCGTGCAGGTAACGGGTGTTGGTAGTAAGCGTCGCCATCTGTCGGCTGACGGCCTCGACCACCTTCGGGTGGCAATGGCCGATCGAGGTGACGTTGTTGTAGGCATCCAGATAGGCTTGGCCATCGGGGTCGTACAGCCAGGCTCCCTCGCCCCGCACGAAATGCACGGGCCGCTGGTAGAACAGCCGATAGGCCGGCCCCAGCAGTCTCTTTCGGTCCGCGATCATCTCCTTGGTTGCCGCATCAAGTTCGGCCGCGCCCTCGACGAAGGCGTTCACCATGCCGCTGTCGGTTACCATCTCTTTCACTCCATGTTGCAGGCGCGCAAGAGCGCGACAGTGACATCCTCGCGGGCAAGGGTCGCGAACCTCTTCATCCCGGTCCGCGCCGGTCCGTTGTTGCGCAGGATGTAATCGGCGTTTTGCGGATAGCGGGCGGCGCGCCATTCGGTGATTGCGATCGAGGTCACCAGCCGAGCAACGATTAACTCACGCAGCAGCGCGATCTCGTTCCGGAACAGCGGCGTGACTTCGTGATAGGCCGCGACCATATCGGCCACGCAGCGCAAGGCGCCGTCCTCCTGATGCGTCATGTATGAGGCGGCAACGGCCAAGTCCGCGACCAGCGGCGTCTTCACCATGTCCCCGAAATCCAGCACCCCTGACACCCGGTCGGGGTACTGCGGGTCCAGAAGGACGTTGTGGTGGTTCAGGTCGTTGTGCACAACCTGCTGCCGCAATCCGGCTAGGACCGGCTGAACCACGGCATCAAAATGTTCAAGTTCGGCGATCAACTGCTGGCGCAACTCAGTTTCGGGAAGCGAGATGACCAGCGGGCGCAGGCGCGAGGCATGTTTGATGTCCCACTGGATGTCATGCGAAGACCCGGGGTGATCGAAATCGCGCAGCGCGCCCCCAAGGCGCGCCAGCGTCCGCCCCATGTCCCGGCGCAGCGCAGCCGAAACGCCGATCCTGGCCACCGGAACGCCATCCAGCCAAGTCAGCATCCGCACGATGCTTGTCCGCCCATCAGCCATCTGCAGCGGAAACTCGCTGCTCCCGTCGAGGGCCCGCACCACCTTGGGTACGGGAAGGCTGGGATCGAGCCGTTCCAGCCAAAGGATCGCCTCTGTCTGAAAGTTCGTGTTGACCGCCGGCTCGCCCGGATTGGACACTTTCAACGTAAACCGTCTTGAATCGACGGCAGTCACCTGGAAGTTCGCGTCGCGCTCGCAGGCGAGTGTCTTCGCCTCGGCCTCGATGCCGAAGTAGCTTCGCACCAGAGCTTTGGCGGCGACCTCGTCGATCAACGGTGGCGGGCTTTCCAGCGTCTCCCCCAAAGCGGCTGGGGCACTGTGATACGTGGTGGCTTCGGCGATGGACTCAGACAACTGCGGTCACTCCCGGACTCGTGACTCGGTTCAGTCCGGCTCGCAAACGTCCAGCCTCGGCGCGGTCGATCCGGCGGAAGTGCAAGATATCGCCAGGCTTGGCTTGGGCCAGTTTCCAGAAGGCGGCGCTGGCGACAGTGAAAGGGTTAATGAAACCGCCCGTGCTGGGGGCGTCGTTGACAAGAATGATGGGTGTCTGCCCCGCCAGGTTCACCGCACCAAGCGGATAGCCGTGGTCGATGATGTTCGACGGCTCCTGCCCGTGGTCGCTATTCTTGTGGATCGCGCGATCGGCAAAACTGAACTTCGGGCCGGTCAGGCGAATGCCGGTACGGTTGCTCTTGGCCTGTACCGCCCAGTCGGCAGAGAAGAACATCTCGATAGATTCGGGGGCCAGCCAGTCGTCGTTCGGGCCGGCGAGGGCCTCGATGTCCCACCGGCGGTCGGTGGCTAATTTTGGGCGCAAGGCGTCCGGGATGGTCAAGCGCGGCGGATTTAGGGTCGCCGGGCCCACTTCGCCCAATAGCAGAACTTGATCAAGCGCCAGCGCCCGGCCGCCCACTCCGGCCATGTGGAAGACCGAGCGCGAACCCAGCACGACCGGCGTATCCACCCCGCCAGAGACCGCCACATAGGCCCGCGCACCGCTGTATGCGGGTCCCAGTGCCAGGACCTGCCCGGCCCCTACTGCATGGCTGGACCACATTGCAATTGGCGCGCCGTCCAGGGTAGGCCGCATCTCCGCGCCCGTCACCGCAATCACCGCGTCACAGTCAAACCGCAGGGTCGGGCCAAGGAACTGGCATTCCAAAGCGGCGGTGTCCCTGCTGTTGCCGACAAGAAGGTTGGCCTGCCGGAAGGACCAGGCGTCGAACGGGCCCGACACCGGAAAACCCTGCTCGAGAAAGCCGATCCGGCCCGGCAATTCCTGCACTGTAGTCTCAAGCCCCGGCTTGATGACGCTGATACTCCGCTGGCTCATCCGCGGCCTCCTTGCCAATTGGCCCAATCGAGATACCGGTCTACCGAGAATATCTGGTATTCGACGACGTCGTGTTCATAGTGACCTGCGGCGACCTCGGCCTCGATCTGCTCGCATTCCTCTTTCGTCACAGGCCGGAAGCGGACGCGATCGCCGGCACGGAATAGGGCGAGGCTGTCCCTGAAGGCCGGCAGGCGTTGCGCACCGTCGTAGATCGGTGCCGGGCTACGCCCGATCAGTTGGTATCCGCCTGGCGTCCGATCCGGGTAGATGCAGGTCAGTGCCCCGCCGATCCCGATCGCGCCCTTCGGCGTCCAAGTACGCGGCGGGTTGTACTTCGGCGCGAAGATCCTCGCCTTGGGCCGCAGTGGCAGAAGCGAGCAGAGCCCTGGCCAGAAACCCAGCGCCGCAACCCAGTATTCGGTCGCCGAATGCAGACGCGCCAGCGCCGCGCGATCTTCAAGGCCGTTCAACTCACAAACCAGGTCCGGATCGGTGCGCTTTTCGGGATAGCTCTTGCGGTAATCCTCGATGCAGGCGGTTGTCTGATCGTCAGAATACCAGACCGGCATGGTGATCAGCCTGCTGGGCAAAGAGCCCGAGGCCCCCGCTCCGATCACGGCATATATCCGCGCAATCTCAGCTGTCAGGTCTTCGTAGGTCATCCGGTCGGGGTCGTAGTTCACTTGGAACGAGGCCAATTCGGGGATCAGATCCTCGATCGCACCGATCTGGGCATCGCGCACGGCCGCAACGAGCCGGTGAACCGTGAAGTTCAACCTGAAATCCATACCATCGCCCAACTCGACCTCGATCGCGCGGTCGCCGCCGGGATAGAACCTCAGCGCATGGTGCAGCATCCTGCCATCCCTCCGACTGGTCGGCCCCTCAAAGTCCGCATCTGCAAAGTCCGCATCTGCGCAGCCCAATCTCGCCCTGCTATTTGATATATCATATACAAAATAGCGTCAACGTGATATGGAGTGCAAACTTTGGCGAATGGTCTTAAGAGCGTCTTGAATGCAGGATGATGGGTATGACCAAGATCGAGTATCAGCCGCTGAATGACCGCGCCTACCAGGAGATCCTGACGGGCATGACAAACGGCATTTTCGCACCAATGCAGCCCCTGGTGATCCGCACCCTGGCGGAAACCTATGGAATCTCGGCCACGCCGATCCGCGAGGCGCTGCAAAGGCTGGTGGCAGAGCGGTTGCTGGTCGTGCTGCCGAACCGGTCGATCGTGGTGCCACTGATGACGCGCGAGAAATTCGCACAGCTTCTTCCAGTGCGCGTGGCGCTTGAGGGTATGGCGACCGAACTGGCCGTCCCGCGCCTTGTGTCCGAGGACATCTCCCAGTTGCGCAGAATCCTCACCCGGATTGTGGCGACGGCCAAGACCTTCGATGCCCGGGCATATCTGCTGTTGAACCGGGAGTTCCATTTCCGCATCTACGAAAAGGCCGGCAATGAGGAATTGCTGCACGTCATCCAGGGCCTCTGGCTGAAGGTAGGGCCGGTCTTCACAGGTCTCTTCGACAGCGACCATTTCCGTCAACACGCCAATGACGAACACGTCCATATCGTCGATGCGTTGGAGCGTGGCGACGCGGCAGCGGCGCGCGCCTGCATGGAGCGCGACCTTACCCTTGCGGCCGAGTCGCTGATGCCGCGCCTGAAGGTCTCGGCCACTTCCTGAAGGGTCACTTTGCAGGCTCACGATTTGTCGAGCTTGACGAACAAGAGCCAGAATGCCGCGCACAGCAGTGGCAGGGTGATCAGAAGCACGATAGACGCCAGCGAGAAGATGATCGGAACCTGGCTCTGCTGGGCGGCCGCCTGCACCCAGCTCCAGACCGGCATGGTCTCGGTCGTGCCGCGCAGAAAGATCGACCGCATGACCTCGTTGAACGACATGAGGAAACCAAAGAGCGCGGAGCTGACGATACCCGGCATCAGGATCGGGAATTCGATGTCCCAGAACACTCGCCAGTTGCTAGCGCCAAGGTCGCGGCCTGCCTCGACCAGACGGTGATCGAAACGGGTGGTGACAACTAGGATTATCAATAGCGCGAAGGGGAACGCCCAGACGAAATGCCCCAGCGCCACCGACCAGAACCCAAGCTTCAACCCCAGAACCGCACGGGTGAAGATCAGCAGCGCAGCGCCCATCGACATGCCCGGCACGAAGAGCGGGATGACGAACAGGAATAGCACCCTGCCAGGGCTGTTCAGCGAGGGTAGCGCTCGGCCGATGATCGTTGCGGCCACCGCGCAGGTCAGGCCCACAATCACCCCGATGACTAGGCTGGCCACCATCGGCATATGCCAGGCAGAGTTAGCGAAAAGCGCGCGGTAATGCTCGAGCGAGAAGTCTGCAGGGATTCCGCCCAGCGGATTATGGCTGATCGATAGCAGGATCAGCCACAGCAGCGGGAAATAGATCAGCCCCAACATAGCGAAGCCGCCCCATTTTCCTAGGCGCTTCCAGATCGGCGCATAGCTGATCTCAAGCTGGGGCGAGACCGGGGCAAGCTTGGCGAACAAAAAGCGGTTTTCCATGTTCACCCCCTCAGGACACGGAACGAGGACGCCGGGTCGCCGAACCGGCGCGCGATCAGATACATGATGGCCAGCATAAGCAACAGAAGCAGGATCACGAAAGCCGACAGGGCCGCGACGACCGGATAGCGCAAGGCGGAATAGGCGCTTTCGATCGAGTTTGAGATCAGGTTGACGAAACCGCCCCCCAGCATCCCTGGCTCGACCCAAGCGGCCAGCGCCGGCCCAAGGCAAAAGACGATGCCAGCCATAACTCCGGGTAGGGACAGCGGGATAATCACCCGCGACAGCGTCTGCCAGGGCGAGGCGCCGAGATCTCTACTGGCCTCCAGCAGCGTGTCGTCGATCAGGCTGAGCGCCAGGTAGATCGGCATCACCATCGGAGGGAACAGCGTCACCATCATACCGAACTGCACCGCGAACTCGGAGTACAAAAGCCAGTCCAGCGGCGCATCAGTCAGGCCAAGCCCCGTGAGTACTGAGTTGACCAACCCCGATTGCCCCAGGATCGCCCGCCAGATGATTGTGCGCGAGGAGACGTCAAGGAAGAACGGAATGGTCAGCATCGCCAGGCAGACCGCGCGGCCGACCTTGCCAACCCCGCCCTTGGCCAGCCAGAGCGCGAAGGGAAAGCCAACCGCCAGCTCGATCAGCGTCACGGTCATCGCGATTTGCAGGGTGCGCAGCGTCACCTCCCAGCGGCCCGAGGAAAAGAGCTCCACCCAGGTCGTCGTCGACGGGGAATATACGGTGCGGAACTGCTCGGTCGTGAAGAAGCTGAAGGCAAAGAGCACGATGATCGGCACGATTACCAGAACGAACCAGGCCAGCACGATCAGCCCGACCGCGCCATTCATTGTCGCTAGCCTTCTGAGAATGCCCGAAAGGACACCCATCCGGCCGCCTGCGCCAACGCTTTGCTGCATCTTCTTGATCCGTTCTGCGGAAAGCCGGGCGCGCCAGACAGCGCGCCCGGAGGCCTCATTGTCTCAGGCGTTGAGGAACCGCTGCCATTCCTCTTCCATCGCGCTTGAATTGTTCGGCGTGGTGGTCGAGACGTAGGGCTTGGCAAACTTCTTGTTGACCTTGGCCTCGGTCGCCTTCAATGCCGTGATCTCCTCGGCGGTCCAGCCGCTCTGTTCTGCATACTCAACGCCTAGGTCCATGTTCGGGCCGGCATAGCCTCGGTCGCGGGCCTGAAGTGCACGGTATTCGCCACTGAGGAAGTAGTTCAGCACCTTGTAGATCGCATCGAGATTGCCGCGATCGACGGCTTGCGCCGCGATATAGGCGCCGTGGCCCCACTTGAAGTAGCCTTCCTTGGTATAGGCATAGCGGGTCGCGTCCGGGCCAAGGACAAGGTTCGCCTCGCGCACTGCCGGTTCCCAGCAGTTGATCACGTCGACTTCCTTGTTGGTCAGCAGCTGGATCTGCTCCTCGAAGGCGCCGTAGAGGGTACGGAACTGGCCGGCCTTCTTGCGCTCGATCAGGAAGTCGGCCACGACCTTCGCCTCCTCGGGGGTCAAGTCCGCAATGTTGCCGATCTGCGCGGCGCCCTTGGCTTGAAGATAAAGCGCTGCCGGACCCATCGAGTAGGTGTAAGCATTGCCATAGGCCACCCTGCCACGGGTGTTCTCATCCTCGAACATCAGCGACCAGGACAGCTCTTCCTCGCTGTCGGGCGCAATGCCCAGCTTTTCGGGGAAGTAGCCGAAGCTGTCAGCGTTGCCGATGACCGGAACGCCCCACTGGTTGCCCTCGGCGTCCTGAACGACGGCCGACCGCTTCCAGTCGTCCGAGGTACGATCCCACAGGGTCAGCTCGGGGTGCTTCTCGTCCAGAGGGGCGTAGAAACCCTGCGGTCCCAATATGTCCTCGGTGCCAGATTCGAAGATGAACAGATCGACGCTGTCGCCCATGTTAGCGCCCATGACATCGCGCATGAAGACGCCCACGTCATTGCTGGAACCACTAAGCTCGCAGCGCACGCCGATGGATTTCTCCATGGGCGCCCAGTCCTTTAGCGCGGCGGTCGGCACGCCATAGGCCTTGACCAACGGCGCGTCCTGCGCAGCTGCCGGTCCCGCGACGCCACCAAAGGTCGCGAAGCCCGCGATGGCGCTCATTCCCTGCATCAGGCTACGCCGGGTCAGCTGTGCCTGGCTGTAGGTCGAGAATTTGTCTTTCATGGTCTTCTCTCCTGTTGGTTACGTGTTGTTGTCCCGGTTCCTACTCCGCGGCGAAGATCACCGCGTCGTTCGTGCTCCAGCCAACGTGCTGGATTTCCTCGCTTTCGACATGCGAGCCATGCCAACTGCGCAGGCGCAGTGGCCCTGCTTTGGTCGCAAGCGCGATGTCGATGTATTTTCCGCGGTAGACCCGGTTCGTGACCTCAGCCTTCAGCGCATCGGCCGTGCCTTCGGGCACCGGGGCGATGCGCTCTGCCCGAACGGCCACGCAGACCGCGTCCCCTGCTTGCAGACTGGCCAAAGTGACCACGCCCTTCGTGCGCACACCGCCAGAGAACTCCACGATCCCGTTGTTTCCCTCGCGACCGATCAGGCGGGCCGGAAGGATGTTCTCATATCCCATGAACTCGGCTGCGAAGCGCGTTTCGGGGCGGTCGAACAGGTCGAGTGGTCCGCCACTCTGGACAATCTGACCGTAGCTCATAAGCACCACCCGGTCGCTCATTGTCAGGGCCTCTTCCTGGCTGTGAGTGATGTAGACGAAGGTTATCCCCAGCGACCGCTGTAGCTCCATCAACTCGATCTGCATATCCTGGCGCAGCTTTTCGTCCAGCGCGCCCAGAGGTTCGTCCAGAAGCAGGATCGCCGGCTGGGTCACGACCGCCCGTGCCAGCGCCACGCGCTGCTTCTCGCCGCCCGAAAGCTGGCTGATCCGGCGGTCGGCCTTCGCCTCGAGTTGCACCATCGAGAGCGCCCGCCGCGCCTCGGTCAGCGCGTCCGTCGCGTTCACCTTCCGGATGCGCAGGCCGTAGGCCACGTTTTCCACCACGCTCATGTGCGGAAATAGCGCATAGCTCTGAAATACCGTTGTGCAGTTGCGCTTGGCAGCGGGAAGGTTCGCCACATCGACCCCACCGATGCGCAAGACCTTGACCGAAGTCGGCATCTCCAGCCCCGAGATCACCCGCAGCATTGTCGTCTTGCCCGAGCCGCTGGAGCCGAGAATCGTCAGAAACTCGCCCCGCCCCGCAGAAAGCGAAACATGCGACAGTGCCGTCACCGTTCCATAGCGGTGCACGACATCCTCCACTTCGAGCATGGGCTCCCTGTTGCTGTCTGTCATCAGGCTTTCGTTTCTTTCTGTCGGTGTCTCAATGTCGGATTACCGCGCCTTCGAGACCGGCAAGACGACCGGCAAGCGAAAGTGCGACATCTAGAAGGCTGCGGGACAGCCCGGCCGGATCGGTGACCGCGCTGGTCCTGAAAGGTTCGGCCTCGCAGGAATTCCGCCGCAGGCAGATCCCTGGGGCGCGGAGGGCGGCCAGAAGCATCGCCAATGCCGTGGCGGCCGAGCCGGTCGCGGTGGGGCGTCCGTCCAGCAGGGCCGCGATCCGGTCCAGGCCACGCCCGCCACCGTCGATCACGCCTCCCTCGCGGGCCGAGCGGATCGAAGCCAGTGCCCGCCGGGCCTGGGCCACCGCGTCCCCCGCCCCCCCACGCGCGCCGATTCTCATTTCAGCCCAATGCCCGGACAGACGTGCATGGCGATGCCGGGCGTGTTCCCGATCCAGCGGCAGATAGCGCTTGGTGGCAATCTCGGCCTCAATCTCGCGGAGTCGGAGGGCAATCTTCGCCGGATCCCCGGCCACGCCAGTCAAAGTGACCAGCGAGCCTTCACGCCGGTAGCTTTCCGCCAGGCCAAGCATCGCAGGCTTCAGCGATTCAAGTGTTACCCCCGCGTGACCCGACACCAGCACCGCGCCGGTCGCCACCGCCAGATCTTCCAAGATCTCGGCGGCGCGCGGGCCTGCATCCCGTGGCACCAGAGCCGCCACCTTCAGCACCCCGGCCTGCCGGTTGCGTTCGACCAGCTGCAGCGCCTGATCTTCCAGCCCACGCGCTGCTATCACCAGAGACTTGTCGCTGAGTGCAAATCCCTCGATCACAGGGGCGAGCGTCCGGAAATCCCGAATCACCTCGTTGGCGACGATCAGATGGACCGAGCCCATCACATCAAGACCGCCACTACCCACCTGCCTTGCGTCGAAGCCGAACCCCTGGCGGATTTCCAGCTTCAACCCCAGCTCCTGGCCTTCCAACACCTCAACCAGCCCCGGTTCACCCACTGCGGCGCAAGCTTCCGCCAGCCGATGCGCAAGCTCTGCTTCCGCCCCGGCCGCCAAAGCGATCGCCACAGGATCGACCTCCTCGGCACGTTCCGCGGAAAAAGCCTCATCCAATGCCGGACGCAGCGCCGCCAGCGCCGCAATTACATGCTCAGGCACAGCGCCAGCCGCGATCCCCCGCCGCGCCGCCGCCAGCGCCGCCCCAGCCATCACCGCAAGCCGCGCCGTCCCGTCACCCAGATCGCGCTCGGCGTCGATCAGTGTTTCCTTCAGCAGCCGGGGGGCGAAATGGTCTGAACACACCCGCCGGGCGATCTCGCTGCCCGAGGCCGCAGTAGCTACACGGTTGCCAGCGGTGTAGATGATATGCCGGCCATCAGGTCCGATCGAGGCGCCAATCGCACGAAAGGCCGGGACGAGCGCCCCTGCCAGATCTTCCTGCAATGCATGCCCCCCAATCGCGCGGTACATCTTCAGCCCGACGGCAGAAGGCCGCGTCGGCCAAGTTCTTCATGCACTGCGCGGGCTACCACGATCGCATTAGGAGTGTCGGAGTGCACACAAATCGACTCGGCTACCACGCGGACGACTCGTCCGCTGAGCGCGCGGGTCACACCATCCTCTACCGCGTTGCGGACCTTCTCGGCAACCGCATCGGCGGCGATCGGCGGATGCTCACGCGAGATGATCTGGCGGCCGTCATCGCCATAGTCGAGGTCAACATAGAACTCGCAGCTGAACGGAATGCCGCGCCGGACGAACACTTCGGACATGCAGCAATCCGAAAAGGCGATGACGGGAACACCGAAGATTTCGGCAGCATCCGCGATACCTTCGGCAACCTCCGGGTCGTTTTGGGCCATGCCGAACAGCGCACCATGCGGCTTGATATGCGAAAGCTCCATCCCCTCGGCCCTGAGAAAACCAGCAAGCGCGCCCGTCTGGTAGGTCGTAAGGGCCGCCACTTCCGCTCGTGTCATCCGCATCGGTCGGCGGCCAAAGCCTTCGCGATCAGGCAATCCAGGATGGGACCCCACCTTGATGCCCGCCGCCTTCGCCGCTCTGACAGTGCTCCACATCACGTTCGGATCAGATGCGTGAAAGCCGCAGGCGACGTTCGCGTGGGTGACGAAGGGCATACAGGCCGCGTCATCCCCGAAGCGGTATATGCCAAAGGCTTCGCCCATGTCGCAGTTGATCGTGACCATCGCCTTGCCTCAATCAGATGATATATCATACATACTATACCGCACAGCATCGATCAAAGTTGTCAAGGAGGAACTTCCTTTACGGCGGCGACGGCGGCAGTGGCGATGAAGTGGTCGCCTCCACGAAGAACGATCATCTGGGCTTTGGGCTTGCCCAGTCTTTTTGAACAGCGTTTAGCTCATTTTTCGGGCCCTTCGCTCGAAGGCGATGGGGCTGTGGAAGCCCAGGGTCAGAACTTGTTCTTTGCGTCATAGCCTGAACATGTCGTTAGCGGCTAGGGCGACGACGGAGAGGAATACCTCTGGGCATCGGTCGAAACGGATTGCGACGCGGCAGCAATCCTTCAGTCTGCCGAACATGATTTCGATCCTGTGCGGCGCTTGTCGTGCGTGACGAGCTTTCCGCGAGACTTCCGGCCTAACATGCAGGGCTTTAGCCCTTTGGCCTCGCGGTTGATCCGCAATGTCCGACGACGCCCTGTTCTTTTCGCTCTGAAGCGCGGTGCCTACTCAGAGCCGCGCGAGCAAAGCCCGCACATTCGACACCTGCCACGCGCCACCGCGCTGTGTCCTGATGCCCCGAGCCTCAAGTTCTGCTGCAATCGCGCGGATACTGACAGCACCTGCTTCCTGTATGTCCGTCACAACTGCTGCGAGGTCGCGGGCAAATTGGTCAGCGTTGGCCGAAACCGCCGCACCCAGCGCCACGCCTCCCTTGCCCGCCCGTTTGAGAGCTGCGGCACCATTCGGGTTCCCCAGCTTCACCCCACGCGCCTTCGCGACCGCCAGTGCCTCCTTCGTCCGACGAGAGATCACCTCGCGCTCTGCTTGTGCCACGAGCGCCATGATCCCTAAGGTTAGGTCGTTAGCCTCTGGCATGTCGACGGCCACAAATCGAACGTCGCTGTCCCGAAGCGCCAAGAGAAAGGCTGCGTTTCTGCTGAGCCGGTCCAGCTTGGCGATCACCAGCCTAGCACCTGTGACCTTTGCCAGGTGCAGCGCCTTTGCCAATTCTGGCCGGTCAACCTTTCGCCCGCTTTCCGCGGCGGTGAACCGAACCCGAATCTCCGCCACGCGGGATGCCTCGATGTCGTCGACGGTCTTCTTACGCGCTTTCAGCCCTAGACCCGACAGTCCTTAACGCACTTTAGACGCCAACACATACAATACCAACACGCCAAAACACATCCAGAACGCTGGCATGGAATCAGATGCGGGAGTAGGGTTCGCAAATCCGATCCAAGGCAAGGAGGGTGCCATGCAACTGAGTGCCAATCAGGTGACGGTGATGCTTCCGGTTCGAGATCTGGCGCGAGCGCGTGACTTCTATGAGCGTGCTCTCGCGCTTCAGTCCGGCGAGGAACGGCTTGACGGCAAAGTGGTCTATCACTGCGGCGGTACGGAAATTGCCCTTTTCCCAAAACCTGAAGGGACCAAGGCGGAACATACTGCACTTAGTTTCAGGGTAGAGGACATTCGAGCCTCAATTGCGGAACTCGAAGGCCGTGGCGTAGTGTTTGCGGACTATGATTTTCCGGACTTCAAGACCGTCGAGCACGTTTGTGTACTTGGATCGGAAAAAGCAGCTTGGTTCAATGACCCCGAGGGGAACATCCTGTGTCTCCACGAGGATATCCCGGTGGCGTAGGCGTTTAGGGTGGACGCGCCGTTACGTGCCAGCGCTCCACCAAACTTTTCACATTCCCCACCCCCCAAATCCCGCCCCGACGTGTCCTGATCCCCCGCACCGTCAGTTCCGCAGCAACTGCCCGCAACGAAGAATGACCCGCCGCCCGGATGTCTGACAGCACCGGAGCCAAGTCCGCTGCGAATGCCGCAGCATTCGCCGACACCGCCGCTCGCAGCGCCACGCCGCCGTTCCCAGCCCGCCGGAGACTCTCCGCCCCGTTTGGGTTTCCTAACTTTACCCCTTGCGCCTTTGCGACCGCCAATGCCTCCTTAGTCCGCCGCGAGATTGCCTCTCGCTCGGCTTGAGCCACCAAAGCCATGATCCCCACGGTAAGGTCGTTCGCCTCCGGCATGTCTACTGCGATGAACCGCACCCCACTGTCACGCAGCGCCAGCAGAAACGCCGCGTTCCGGCTGAGCCTGTCCAGCTTGGCGATGACCAGCGTTGCACCCGTGACCTTCGCAAGGTGCAGCGCCTTGGCTAGCTCCGGCCGGTTGGCTTTGCGTCCGCTCTCCACCTCGGTGAACCGCGCCAGCACCTTGGCACAGCGCGAGACCGCAAAATCCTCGATGGTCTTGCGCTGCGCCTCCAGGCCAAGCCCACTGGCTCCTTGTCGCGCTGTAGAGACTCGCTCGTAGGCTACCAGCCGTTGGAGGGAAGTTCGCCCTGGGTATCCCCCTCGACCACCGTCTTCCGCCGGATCCGCCATAACCACCCCCTGTACACACCTGCCTAACGTTCGTTGCGCAGGTGTGTACACGTCGCTCTGGGGCGCCGAGTTGGCAAGTTGATCGTCAAAGATTCCCGTCGAGCTCGATCGTCGTAACAGTCCGTCGCTCCGTGGCAGGCTGATTCAAAAGCGGTGTCTCATACTTGCTCAACGGCTCTTCGACCCGACGGCCGTCGTCATCGGTGTAGACCGTCACGAACTCGATCTTCGTGATCCGCTCTGGCTCGGCTTCGGCGCTGGCAAACGCTGCCACCCGTGAGCGCGCTGCAGGCGTCAGCCCAAGCTCCGCCATGTAGCGACCCATCAGCTCGAGCTGCTTGTTGGCGATCGACAGCCAAGGCGACTGCTGCACGTAGCCGGTCGCGGTCTTCAAGAGCATCGGCGTGGACTGCAGCTTTTCCTCGGCCGATCTGGGTCAGGAGGCCGACCTTGTGCAGCAAGGTTGCGAGCCGCTTCCATTCGGTCTTGGCGGTTGCCGAGAGATGCGACGGACAGGTGGGCCGCGCGGCGGGCAGTTGCGGTTCCCGGCCGTTGATCGGGCGCTTGCCGAGGTTGCCTTCGATCAGTTTCATGCGCGTGGGCTTCGGTTTGCGACCCCTCATGCTGAGGCCTCGCGATCGATGACGTGGTTGCGCGCAACGTACCCCAGAGTTTGTCGACCCATGCAGCCATGATGAGGGGGCCGGTGGCCCCGAACGGTCAAAGAATACGGGGCGTTGGACACACCCTTGATGGGGGATACCCGGTCGGCAATTTCGCGGCTGTGGTAAGCCGGCTTCCCAGCCGGTCCCTTGGGCAAAAGCGCCAGAGTTTGACCGCCCCCCTCCCTCCTGGGCGGCTGAACCTTGTAACGCGCTCCCCTCATTGCGCTGTCCTCCCCACTTAACCGCAGCGAAGGTCTCGCCCGTACCCTCCAGTACCGCCGCCTTGCCGGTGAACGCCTGCCAGCGCTCGACCGCGACGTCGACATACGCCGGATCCAGCTCCACCGCGAGGCACTGCCGCCCACAAGTCTCGGCGGCGATGATCGAGGTCCCAGACCCGGAGAAGGGCTCGTAGACCGCCTGACCGGGTGAGGAGTTGTTGAGCATCGGTCGGCGCATGCACTCGACGGGCTTCTGCGTGCCATGGACGGTGGCAGCATCCTGGTCGCGGCTGGGGATGTTCCAGATCGTGGTCTGCTTGCGGTCGCCACTCCAGTGCCCCTTGCCACTGGTGCGCACCGCATACCAGCAAGGCTCGTGCTGCCAGTGATAGTCGCCCCGGCTGAGCACCAGGCGTTCCTTCGCCCAGATGATCTGGCTGCGGATGGCAAAGCCGGTGGCGGTGAGGCTGTCGGCCACCGTGGTGGCGTGCAGCGCCCCGTGCCAGACGTAGGCCACATCGCCGGGAAACAGCGCCCAGGCCTCGCGCCAGTCGGCCCTATGGTCGTTCATCACCTTGCCGACCCGCTTGGTCTTGGCAGCACCGATCTGGTTGCGCCACTCCGGGTCATACTCCACCCCGTAGGGCGGATCGCTGACCATCAGATGCGGGCTAACCCCGCCCAGCACACGCGCCACCTTGGCAGCATCCGTCGCGTCGCCGCAGATCAGGCGGTGGTCGCCAAGGATCCAGAGATCACTGGCGCGCGAAACCGGCACGGCCGGAACCGGCGGCACCTCGTCCTCGCGCGGGTCGGCCTCGCCTGCATTCAGCAAAGCATCAAGTTCGCCAGCATCAAAGCCGAGACTGGCCAAGTCCACCGCCATGTCG
This sequence comes from uncultured Alphaproteobacteria bacterium, assembly GCA_963822435.1. Classification (GTDB taxonomy): domain Bacteria; phylum Pseudomonadota; class Alphaproteobacteria; order Rhodobacterales; family Rhodobacteraceae; genus JAUYQR01. The sequence goes on along the minus strand of CAWGHN010000004.1, from coordinate 184,169 downwards.
CGCAGGTCGCCCAACTCCAGCGCCAGCAACTCGCGGTCCCAGCCGGCTTGTTCCGCCAGCTTGTTGTCGGCCAGGATGTAAGCCCGCTTCTGTGTCTCGCTGAGATGCGCCAGCTCGATCACCGGCACCGTTGCCAGCCCGAGCTTACCGCGGCCATCACCCTGCCGTGCCCGGCAATGATGCCGCTCGCGCCGTCGACTAGCACCGGGTTGGTGAAGCCATACTCGCGATCGAGCCTGCTGCCGGCGATACGGCGGTCAGCTTGGTGATCATGTCTTCACGGCGAGGCGGTTGGAGAAGACCTGAACGCAGATCAACCGTGCCACCGGGGGTCCCCAGCAGGAGCAGATCCGCGTCGAAGTCTTCGGCCCGGGCAATGCTGGCAGCGTTCGAACGAGCCAGTCCGGATACGGCCGCAATGGTGTTGGCGCTTCGCAAGCTGCGAGCCTCATGCGTCCCCCAAGCTCTCAGTTTGTCGCTGTCCTTCTCCGGAACAGTATCTGCCTTTCGATCGGCAAAGCTCCGGACCTCGCGCGCCCGATCGTGCAAGAACGTCCGAGCGAGGGTCATGTGCCGCAGGCAAGTGTCCGTGGCCCAGCGGGTCCCGTCCCAGAGGTACCAACGTCCCTGAACGGCAACATGCCTGGCATCTCGATCCCAGCCCCGCAGACCGAGGTCGCGGGCCAAGGCGTCATGTGACAGGTCAAGATCGTCAGCGTCTTCCTCAACGGAGTGGTGCATAACCCCATCCCCGCGCGCCTGGCCGCGCTGAAAGCCACGCCGACGCTCGACCTGAAGACGCAGTGGCGAGACCTGTTCGAAACCGAACCGCCGCCGTTCAACCGCCGCTACCTGGAAAGCCGCTTGGCATACCGCATCCAGGAACTGGCCTATGGCGGGCTGAAGCCAGAAACCATCAAGCGGCTGGAAGCCTTGGGCGAACAGCTTGATGGCGGCAATATCATCACGCGCCGCATCCGTGCCGATCGCGACCGTCCCATCACCGGCACTCGGTTGCTGCGCGAGTGGCAGGGGGTCGAACAGATCGTCACCGTGACCCAAGGTGGCTTCGAATGGCAGGGGCGGCCCTACCAGTCGCTGTCGGCCATCGCCCGCGCCATCACTGGCACCCGCTGGAACGGCTGGGTGTTCTTCGGGCTGAAAAACCATCGGAGGGCGGCATGAACAAACCTGTCGTCCGCAAGTTGCGCTGCGCCGTCTACACTCGGAAATCCTCTGAGGAAGGGCTGGAGCAGGAGTTCAACAGCCTTCATGCTCAGCGCGAGTCTTGTGAGGCCTACATCGCCAGCCAGCGCTCCGAGGGCTGGGTAATCGTTCGTGACCAGTACGACGATGGCGGCATTTCCGGCGGCACGTTGGAACGCCCCGGTCTGAAGCGGCTGCTGGCCGACATCGAGGATGGGCTGGTCGATGTAGTGGTGGTCTACAAGATCGACCGCCTGTCCCGCTCCCTGATGGACTTTTCCAAGCTGGTCGAAGTGTTCGACCGGAACGGTGTGACCTTCGTCAGCGTCACACAGAGTTTCAATACCACGACATCCATGGGCCGTTTGACGCTGAATATCTTGCTTAGTTTTGCACAATTCGAACGCGAGGTGACGGCCGAGCGCATTCGCGACAAGGTCCGCGCCAGCCGGATGAAGGGCATCTGGATGGGAGGTAGCACTCCGCTTGGGTATGACGTCAAGGACCGCAAGCTGATCGAGAACCCCGGCGACGCGGACACGGTCCGCTGGGTGTTCAAACGGTTCATTCAGATTGGATCGGGCACGTTGCTGGCGCGGGAACTTTCCGAGCGGGGCGTCACCACCAGCCGTGGCCACCGGATCGACAAGAAGTTCATCTATCGGATGCTGAACAACCGGGTCTACATCGGCGAGGCGGTACACAAGGGGACCAGCTATCCCGGCGAGCATGCGGCGATCATTGACCGAGAAGCTTGGGACAAGGTGCACGCCATCCTGACGGAATCCACGTCCCGTTTCGCGTCGTTAAGCGCGGCGGACGCAAGGAGATGCAATTGCCTGGCGGCGGCGTTCAAGCGCGCAAGCCGGACAACACGCTGATCAAGGCGCTGGCGCGTGCGTTTCGGTGGAAGCGGATGCTGGAGTCGGGGGAGTTGAGTACCATCGCAGAACTGGCAGAGCGCGAGGGGATCGCGTCATCCTATATGACCCGTGTCCTGCGGCTGACCCTGCTTGCCCCAGACATCGTCGAGGCAATCCTGGATGGGAAGCAGGTTCCAGAGATGACGCTGGCGCGCCTGCTAGAGTCAGTCTCTGAACTCTGGACTGACCAAGGGCACAGCCTTCACTGAGCAACGACAACGACCCTAAGTTGGAGGGGCAGCGAGTACTCCGCACGACCTTAGGCTCAGCGATCCTAACTGTGATTGCCATGTCTTACGGTCTTTTGTTGGCATTCAGCCCCTTTTTCTCCGAAAGGTGCCTGAAGGGTGACGTCATGTGCGGACAAGGAATGAGCCTACTTCGAATATTACTCGGCCGTGCGCTACCTGCCCTTCTGGTCGCCTAGCTTGGCCGACGCAAGCGGCACATAGCTGGCGGTCGATGAGGACAGTAGAGTTGCTGTTCCGTCCGAAAGTTTAGCCTGAGTGACGTTCAGAGCGTCGATCGGACGATCGCTAGAGTAAACCGGACTGGCGGGTAATGATCTAGCGATGTCTGCTCGGTAATTCGCTCGGCACAACTGATGCTGGTGCCTCCGTCTGCCGGCAGGCCAAAAATGGGTTAAAAAGAATCATCCTGTGGTGTACACTTTCCATCAGTCGTGCTGGACGCGATCCAGTCGTAATATTTTAATGTGATCAGATCTTCATGCTGCGGCGCGTTTCTATTCGCGGCGCGTCTCCGCCTGCACATAGGCGGATAGCGAGAGGTCATCGAATGGGTCATTTATTTCGTTTTGCATTGAGCTTCATCGGCTTTTGTTTTCTCGTCGAGCGGTCAGACGCGGAATGTGCGGACATCGCACTTGTGCTCGCCGTCGATGGCTCGGGCAGCATAGACGACAGCGAGTACGCACTGCAGCGCCAAGGTTATGCCGAAGCGTTCCGCGCTTCGAAGGTTCTGGCCGCATTGGAGGGCGCCGGCATGGTCGATCTCGCGGTCGTGTTCTGGGGCGACAGTGCGATGCCCGTTCAGGTTCTTCCTTGGCAGCGCCTCAATCAAGGGAAAGGGGCCGAGCAATTTGCGCGGGTGATTGAGGGCGCGCCGCGACAGGTCGCCGGTGCCACCGGTATAGGCAAGGGCCTTTGGGCGGCGCTTGATCTGCTAGATGATCCTGAACGCTGTGCCTATCGCTCGCTGATCAATGTCTCGGGCGATGGGGTGGAATCGCTCGGCCCAAGGCCAGACAGTGTTATCAACCTTCGCGACTCCCGCGAGCGCGCACGGATGGAAGGTGTGACCATCAATGCGCTTTCGATTTCAGACCAAGACGGTGTTCTGACCGAATGGTTTCGCAAGGCGGTGATTACTGGGCCGGGCGCCTTCGTCATTCAGGTCTCGTCCTTCGACGACTTTGCAGACGCGATCGCCGAGAAGATTGCCCGCGAAGTCGGTCCACCGGCACTTGCCGCTCTAGAACTCCGGTAACTCAACCGCACGTTGCCTGCCATAACGCCGCCGAACAGAAAGCCGAAACAATGGACACATGGAAGATTGGCAACATCAAAGTAACCAGAATCCTCGAAATGTGTGACCCTTTACGCACTCCATCAGAGTGGTTTCCGGATTGTTCCGAAGAGGCGCTCAAGCCCCATCTATCCTGGCTGATACCGCGCTCCGTATCTCCCAGTAGTGGCCGCATTATTCTTCCGATACAAAGCTACCTCGTTCAAGCAAGCCGTCACACTATCCTGATCGACAGCTGTGTTGGAAACAACAAAGCATGCAGCTCGTTTTCGCATTGGAACAACCGCACCGAAACCACGTACCTGGACCGGTTGAAGGATGCTGGCGTTACCCCAGAACAAATAGATTACGTGCTGTGCACGCATCTGCACGTTGATCACTGTGGTTGGAATACCAGGTTGTTTGATGGTCGTTGGATCCCGACATTTCCCAATGCAAGATATGTGATGGCTCGCCGCGAAGTCGAAGCGGCCAAGAGTTTGGCGGACGAGCCCGGCGACAAAACCTATAATGAGAACGTCTTGCCAATAATCGAAGCCGGCCGGGCAGTCCAAGTTGAGATGGATCACGCTCTTGATGATGAGGTGAGGCTGGAACCTTCCCCAGGCCACACTGCTGGCCATGTTGCGATCAGGCTGAGATCGGAAGGCGTCGAAGCAGTGTTTTCCGGCGACATCATGCACTGGCCCATGCAGTGCATATATCCGGACTGGAATTTCCGATATGACACTGATCCGGATCAGGCGCGTCGCACCCGATGGGCGTTCCTTGAGGGCTGTGCAGACAGCAATCACCTTGTGATGACGTCGCATTTCCCGCTGCCGTCAGTGGGCAGGATCCGCCGGCGAGACGCTTCGTTTTGGTTTGAGGACCATCACAGTTAGATTCGTCAATCGGCGTCCAGCGTATGGAGAAACGCCTCGATCTCGGCGAGCTGATCCTCATTAAGCTCTAGCGGATGGGTCAACTCGCTTGTCCCGTAGGTCGCCTTGGGCGCCTTGTTGTAATGGACCAGCACGTCATGCAAGGTCGGAAACTGGCCATTATGCATGTAGGGCGGTCGTTGTGCCACGCCACGCAGCGAGGGCGACTTGAAAGCGCCAACTTGGAAAGGCATGTCAGTCCGCAAAATGGTGAGATTGAAGCAGGCTCCCGGTTCGGTCGTGACATCGCTGAACGCGCCGAGGCAGTTGAATGGGTCTTCTTTCAAAACGTGGGCCGCCGCGCTCTGACCGGCGTCAGTTTCCAAACTGGTTCCCGGAAGGCCGATATTGCGAAACCGCATGTCGGTGAAAAGGGGGCCACTATGGCAACGCACGCAGTCGCCCTTGTCGAGAAAAAGCTTCAGGCCGTTGCGTTCTTTCTCGGTCAAAATACTTCTTGCTGATGACTCACCGGCGGCCTTCAACGCAGCTGCATAGGCGTCGAACCGAGTTGGCGATGGCCCGATCGTACGTTCAAAGGCTTCGATGGCTTTGCCGATATTCGAGAAGGCCCGATCAACGTTCACCTGTTGGTCAGGAGTTAATGTCTGCCAAGCTGTTACGTCAGCTGGTGAGCCAACCGGTGTTGCGTGCGCAGGCAAGGTCCCAAAATCGACGAGCGTGCCGAACACCTCTTCATACTCACTGCGATAGTTCGCAGCGACCTGTAGCACCAGCATCGTGCGGTCAGCGCCATGCTCGACCGGATTTTCCAGCGGGCCCAAAGCTTGGGACCATTGGCTGTCCTTGCGACCATCCCAGAAGAACAATGGATAGTAGGCGGCCCCGGCGAGCGGCATGGTCCGCCGTGTGCCATCCGCTAGGCCGTGACCCACACGAAGGCCGTCTTGGAACTGGCGGTCGGGCAAGTGGCACGAAGAACAGGAGACTTCACCGCTGGCGCTGAACCTGGCATCCAGGAAAAACTTCCGTCCCAATTCAGCTGCTTCTGGGTCATCGGCCACACGGTTTGACGGGTCCGGCCGAAGGTTTTGGAGCTTCGAGAGGGACAAAGACTCGATCTTGACAAGTTGGTCTGGGGTCCAAAAAGTTTCCTGCGCGTAAGCGCACGAAACAGTCGCCAAGAGGACAAGCGGCCAAAGGTAACTTATACGTCCCACTTGAAGGCCCTTTCCTGAACGCGATGGTTAAGATCTAATCATCGGTAATATCGGCGCTGTCGACCCAAGAAAAATCAGAGTCGTTGCAGGCCCCATACAATGTCATGAGCAAGCCGTAGTCGGGCTTCTGGGCAAGATCGACACCCTGCTCAATCTGCCAGGCTGCTTGGAGGTCATAAGCTTCTGCTTCCAGACAGATGCGATGATCGGCAAAGGTCTTGTTTTTGCCGTTGATGTTCTGGAGGAAATGGACCAACTCATGGAGCAAGCTTGGCCCATCGATCGAGTCCAGATCAGCAAGGAAGATTTGGTTGCATTCCCGGTCGTAGAACGCAGAAACACGGTCCAAGGGACGGGCTTCTTCGTTGGCAGCGATTTGAGCTTCTGGCGAATGGGAGCGTAGTTGCAGCTCGCTTTCCGTGACGACAACTACATCTGGTAGGGCCTGACCTGAATATTCAAGTGTGGAGTTTTGGGTGATAAACTCGATGTCCCGGATCATCGCCTTCATCGTCCGGGTCTCGAGACCATCGGAACCATTCTTGTCGAAAGGCGTGCTAACCGCCGCGTCGTTCATGGTGATGGGTTGTGCGAAATCTGGGCTTGAAAAGGACAACATCGAGCCGGCCGCCGAGGCGCCCAAGATATATGGTATCCACGTAACCGCATGCATTCCGGTCTCCCCCTTGCTACATCGCGAGCTCTGTGTTTGCACTGCTACCGGCTACATCACGCGCCCTATCGAAGCTCTAGTTGGCCATCAATTGGGGCAGAACCGCAGAGCCGCTGCCGTCAGGCACGCATACGTCGTCAAAGACAATCAGGGTCTAATGTTCTGGTTGATGCGAAACACATTCTGTGGGTCGAATTTCTGCTTGAGAGCAACCAACCGCGCATAGTTCTCACCATACGTCTGCCGAAGCCGAGCTTCCCCCTCGTCGTCCATCATAAAGTTTGGATACGCCCCCTCTAGGTTGAAGGGATGCACTGCGTTCCAATACGACTTTGCCCATTCAGTGATTGCCTGTGCACCCGCCGGGTCGGCGTCAATGCCGGCAATTACCATGGACCACGTCGCATCCCGACAGTTCCATGCCGTCGCAGTCTTTTTGATGCGATGCACCGCTCCATCGATCGGATAAAGATGCATGAGCGACAGTTCGGTAGGCGATCTCGCGGCATGTTCGATGTGGGCGTCTATCGCCAAATCGGGCAACGTTTTGACAAAGTCGCCGCGCCAATACCATTGCATCCCCTTCGGATAGAGCGGATCAAACATCCCTTGCACTGCCGGGTATGTCATCACACTCGTCCAGTCGAACCATGGCTCTGGCAATCTGTCGAGCAAGGGAGAGAGAGTGCGTCGGGCAGCATCCTCGGGGCCGTCGAAGCAAACCATCAGCAGACACATGCGCTGGCCCCAATGTTCTTCCGGAAACGGAGCACTCGACACAACCTTCTTAAGCCCAATGAAAGCCCCCAGTTCTTCTGGTGCCGTTGGTAGGAAGTCACGATAGGCTTGCATGATTGCCTTGGCATGCGCTTGATCCCAAGCGATCGGGCCGGCAAAAACCGGACCTATTGGATGCGCCCGGAACAGGAAGCTCGTGACGACACCGAAGTTTCCGCCGCCACCTTTCAAGGCCCAGAGAAGATCAGAGTTCTCGGTTTCGCTGGCTGTCACGATGCGACCATCGGCGAGCACGACATCTACCTCCATCAAGCTGTCAATGGTGAGACCGAGCTTGCGGGTAAGATGTCCGTGGCCACCACTGAGGGTCAGCCCAGCGATCCCGGTCGTTCCGATGATGCCTGCGGGGACCGCCAACCCATAGGCAGCGGTTGCATGGTCCAAGTCGCCCTGAGTACATCCAGGCGCAACCCTTGCCGTCCGCGCCGCCGGGTTTATGCGGACGCCCTTCATCAGCGAAAGGTCAATCACCAAGCCATCGTTCACGCTTGCGAACCCTGGTCCATTGTGTCCGCCCCCGCGAATAGCGATGGGCAGGCCGTTCTTGCGCGCAAACTGCACCGCCTCGACCACATCTGCAGCGTCAAGGCAGCGCGCAAAAGCAAATGGGCGCCTGTCGATCATTCCGTTGTAGAGCGCGCGGACCTCGTCATACTCGGGATCTGATTTCCCAATTATCGGGCCACGCACGCAGTCTCTAAGTCTTCTTACGGTCTCATCGAGCATGCTGTCCTCCCGGCTTGATGTCCGCGACGACCACCCCGGCAGTCGTCGCTCTGTAGTCAGGTCATGGAGATTATGGTAAAGTACGTCCCATTCAGACGCTGGAACCTCTCTTTTTCTTGCTCGGTCGTCCGGATTTCCGAACCCGCAGACACCCTGTGGAGGAAGCGCTATGGATCTTCTTTCCGGTATGTTGAGAACAATCCGCCTCACTGGTGCGAGCTTCGTTGATGTCGAAAGACGAGCACCTTGGGTCGCTGAATCTATGGAAGCACCAGCAACTGGCACGCAAGTCATGCCTGGCGGTGAACACATCATCATCGTCTATGCTCTGATTGAGGGCAGTTGCTGGGTGGAAGTGCCAAGCCATCATGCAGAGCCGAGCCGGTTGCAGTGTGGCGACATCTTCATACTTCTAATGGGCGACCCGCATGTCTTGACGTCGCACCTATGGATGCGGTCGACGCCGAAAATGGACCACTATTCCTTCGCAAGGGATCGCCAGCTGCCGTTCCGCTTCGGTCCAGACGACGGATCTGGAGAGCTTTCCCATTACATCTGTGGCTACCTTGGATGTGATGCTCGGCCCTTCCATCCTTTGCTTCAATGCCTGCCTCCACTGCTGCATATTCCGTCGGGGCAAGTTGATCCTTCGATCATGCAGCTTTTTCGTGTTGGGACGGCCGAAACAGCATTACACCGTGACGGCGGCGAAACGGTTCTAGCAATGGTTGCGGAGCTTCTGCTGGTCGACGCGTTGCGACGCCACATTTATTCGTTGCCGAAGGAAGCGACGGGTTGGCTGTCCGGCTTGCGCGATGCGCACATCGGAGCCGCGTTGGCACTATTGCACGGGCGCCCTTTCGAGCGCTGGACAGTTGCTAAGTTGGCTCGTGAAGTCGGGCTATCACGATCCATCTTTGCCGACCGCTTTTCCCATTTTATGCACGATACTCCCATGCATTATCTGGCACGTTGGCGCATGCTGCTCGCAAAGCAGCAACTAGAACATCATGATACCTCCCTGGCTCAAGTTGCGGCCGAAGTCGGTTACGACTCAGAAGCTGCGTTCAACCGCGCGTTCAAAAAATGTATGGGCTTGCCACCCGGACTTTGGCGACGCGCGCATACAAGAGAGCAGACACTGCGATAGATGTGGGAAGTTCGATCCGAGCAAACATACATTATGCAAATCAGTATTTCTTCATTTCTTCATGTCTCATGAACTTTGGTGGCCATCAACGATGCGTTGTGACCTCATTGTTTTTCAGGTGCGGCGGCCGAATGAAGATTCTCCGCCAGATGACGGCGACAACGAAGAAGCCCGCCGGCCACTTTCCGCCCTCACCTGCCGTTCAAACAGAACCAGCAAGGCGAACAGTGAAGGTTCGGCTCCAGTCCCAAGATGATCGGGCGCCACTCCGATCCAACCTCAATCGTGTGTCCCGGAAAGCTGTTCCTTTGCAATACCTTGCAACCTGACCACCAAGACAGCGCAGGCAACAGGTCGGGAGAATATCGGCCCTGAGAGAACACAACCGGGCCTCCTTGCACGGACGCTCTTGCTCAACCCCTCCTGCATAACCCCCGAAAACAACGGAAAAATCCGGCCTCAGCCGGATCGGGAGAACGCTTTTGCAATGTGCGAGTGGCGGAGGGAATGGGCCTGATATCCAACCTTCTCCACTGCGTCCAATCGTCAAGAACCCGCGCTGACGCGGGAGAAGTCATTGTTGGGCCGACAGGTAGGTACGAACCGGACCCGCGTTGCGGGGTCCGGCGACGTCTGACATTCAGTTGACGACCTCCAGCAACTCGGATCGGAATCTTCGGCTGACTGGTTTTCCAGTCATCAGGGGCCTGATCGTCGCGCCGAAGGTCTTGAAGGCGTCCGAAGATGTATAGGCCGCGAAATCAGCCTCAGTCTCCCATTCATGGACGACGCCCAGCATTGCATCATCGGTAGGGTCATGGATGGGATGGAAGGCGATACAGCCGCGCATGGCACGGACCGTATCGACACTCGCTAGAAGTGCATTCGTGGCGATCTGCCGGTTCTCCGGTGCGATGGGAAAGCGCACATGGGCAATAAGCATGACTGGTTCCTTTCTGGTTTTGCAAACGTACCATGGTTTCAAACTTTCCGGGCCGCTTAGGCAGCCGCGGATACCCTCTTGGCCGAATCTCAGCTCAGTGCCGCCCTCTGCCTTTGGCGCTCCCGCGAACCGGACAAGCGTCCCCGCCGCATCCTGACCGCAGTCGTCGCCGCACCCAGGAACAGGATCGCGCCCAGACCCAGAAGCATCCCGACATCAGAAGCCGCGGGCTTGAGCACCATGCAGGCGACGACGAGCAGCAAGATCAGATGATCGAACCGTATGAGAGCCATCAGGTCCAGCGTCCGGGAGATGACGATCTCCTCCTCCGCCTGTCCTCCTGTCGGCAAACTGGCGATTTCCTCGATGCGCGGCTTCATAACCAGAAGACCGGTCAGAAAAGTCATGGCTGCCCCGGCAAGACCCAGGATGACCCAAAGCTGAGAGAAGCCCGCGCCCATCCACGCGACTATGAGTCCGGTACAGAGGGTTAGGAACGAGATCGGCACAAAGAACGCCGGCCCCATCAAAGCGGCCGCATCCACGACCGGCAACATTGCGGCCGGACCTCTTTTATGCCGAACGAACTCAGCGCCCAGGGCGAGACCGATACCTCCCCCCACCCAGAAGATTGCCGAGGTGATGTGGACGAAGCGCAGGATTTCGAAGGATGTCATTTGAAAGGACCTTGTTGCTGACGCGATATGTAGAGGTGGCATTGCGCACCGGATCGCGGCCCGACACGGCGGGTCTTGTCGCCCGGAAGGTGCTGATGGACTCGTGGGCGGTCTACTGCTCTCCGGGCTACGCTGCGGCGCACGGCGCGCCCAAATCGGCTGAAGAGTTGTCCCGGCATCCCGTGATCGGTCTGTCGATGGGATTTCGGGATGCGCCTCTCGCGCATTGGCTTGACCAGACCGTGCCGGAAGGGTCGATCGTGCTCCGCTACAGCGACATCCCCGGGCTGCTCGCCGGTCTCAGCGGTGGCGTCGGTGTGGGTCTGATGTCCGACACGGTGGCTGCGGCGACCAATCTCATCCACTGCTTCAACCCGCCGTTCCGCCAGGAGGTGCCAATCTGGTTGGTAACGACCGAACACTTGCAACGTGAACCGCGTGTGCGCACCTTCGTCGATTACCTGGCGGGGTACATGGTGCAGGGTCGATACCGTAAGACACAGTCTCCTTCGCCATCTTCTCAGGGTCCCGACCTTTAGCTAACGCTTACTACATGATCGCCGTTGCTCGCAGCTGATCTCCGGGCCGGTCTTCAATTCGTCTGTGCGGTAGACCTGCGCGAAATCTGCGGCAACGATTGCTGTTAGATGCGGAAGCCTCTGTCCGCAACCTCCCAGGGGTCTACGTCAAGGCGCACGCAGCCGCCTTCTTTCGCAAGCCGCTCCAAGTCATTGTCAGTAAGCGTATGCAGTAAGTCATATAGTTTGCGATAGCCGTCCTCTCCTTCCTGTTCGGCAGCGAGGGAAAACATCCGCTCCAAGCCAGTCGAAAAACTCCAGCTTCGCAGCCTCCACTCTAGCTTTCGTCGCCACTCAGCGTAGCCGTTGTCAAAGAAATGAAGGAGTAAGTTCCCCTCGCTTGCTGGCAGCATCGTAGCGACCACAGGCTCGCCACCTTCATCTAGGACCCAATGGGGTCGGACCTTGCTAATGCTTAAACCAGATCTGGTCATTGACTTGCCATCAGCATGGCCAATCAATCCACCCCTCGGCAAGAACGCATCGGCACGTTCACCATACACTCGCCTTACACTCTGCCGTGAGATTTGAAGTCGAAAGAAGCTTCCTCGCTGCTTACACTTGACAGCTTCGGCAGTCGGAAAACGAACCGCCAAAACGTCGGCGGCCACAAGTTGAGCGAACCCCCCCAAGCTGTGGGCCTTCAAGAAAACAAGTTCGTCTGCGTCCACAGCTAAGAACCAAGTCGTCGTGGTTTCACGGTAGCCATGCGTAAGCGCAGCCATCTGACGTTTCGTGTAGCGGTCGCTTGGCCCCACGCCAACCGCCTTCCAGAAATCTGGTGAGCAGCGAATACACTCTACGATGGGTATTTCCGCCAAAGCAGACAGCGCTTCATCGTCAGGATTATCGAAGTAAAGCCGAATTTTTGATGCGCCGAGCTTGAGGTACCATCCAACGAACCTGAGGGTTAGGTCTAGAGGCTCTCGCACGACGGCGACTACCGTTACTCTCCCATCATTTTCGCCATGCAGCTGAACCGTTTGAGCCATTGTCTGTGACATCCAGATACCGATAGCGCCATCAAGGGCAGGGGCAGATAAGTCTCCGTTTTGATCCGGACACGGGACTGGATAGGAAATCTGTCTGTCCCAAACCACAAGAGAAAAGATGCGCCGTCATTCGCAGCCGATGCCATCATTATCGCGGTCAAGGTGCGGCCCATATCCCGGGTCACCGTAGCGCACGGGCGCGGCGCCCGCGGCCCTAGCCGCCGCACAGTTGCGAAAAGCACCCTGCGAAGGCGAGGCATTGTTGAGAAAGGATCGCAGCGCGGGAGCAGCGGCGCGATGGCAGTGATATTCTCCCTTCTTTCGGTCATTGTGGCAGCCTTCCGCGTTCAGGCCGCCCCCACGTCCGAACGCCGGCGTACAAGTCAGGGCCACAAGCGATACCAAGATTCTCGAAAGGCCTGCTAAACTCATGAATATGATTCCTCTGGAAAGGCCTTATTGTGAGGTTCGCCTCTCGTCGCGGTAAATTTGTGGAGGAACGAGGACGTGGCGCCCCGGCTCGCCTGCTGACGATGCCGGGTGCACGATGGATCAGAGCGAGAACCTAGGGGTCATATCCTGCCATGGAGGACGCATGACGTACCACAGGACCGACCGAACTTCGCCAGTGGATTGGGCCTCTGTTCCTGAATGTCCATTCGCTAATGCTGAGTCGCAGCGCTCCTTGCTTCCGCGTAGGTCTCCCTACTGGCACGCGGTGGCTCGCTGTCGGCATATCGGTGTGTACGTCCCGAATGCGAAGACTTGCACATGGGTCGCTCGCGTCATGACTGCAGAGGGTAGGTATGTTCAGCATCGACTCGCTGCAGCACGTGTCGGTGACGCAGCGGCCATTCCATACGAGGTTGCCCTCGGGATTGCGATCCAATGGTTTGAGAGCAAGTCCGTTCATTCGCTGGCGCAAAACACGCGACCGATAGGACGAACCGAAGATTTGAATTTCTGCCCATTCGGCGGTGTCTACACCGTGGGGTCCGCACTAACGGAGTACATTACTTGGTCCCGCATGTCTCGGTCCCCCGGGAGTCACTACAACAATCTGGTGCTCATCAACTTCCACCTCGCCAATACAGTCGTATTTGAGCCTCTCGAAGGCTTCTGCGCTCTGCATGTCAAGGAAATCGCAGTTCGAATTCTTGCCACCCATGCGGCGCGGAGCCGCCCCGACCCAAGTGGCTCTGATCCGGGTATCGACAAGAACCGACGGGCAAAACGAACCTTCAACAGCATCGTAACCATCTTGCGGATGGCGTTCCAGCACGCTTGGGACAACGGTCGCATATCGTCGGATCGACCCTGGAGGTGTCTTCACCGTATCGCGGTTACACCGGCGGCAAGGACTTTGTTTTTGAACCGTGATGAATGCCGCGTGCTCGTAAGCAACTGCACGCCGGCGCTCGCGAATTTGGCACTCGCCGGGTTGTACTCTGGTTGTCGCGTCGGTGAGTTGGCAAATCTTCGCGTCAGCGACGTAGGGCGTGAAGTCTACGGGCTCCACGTTTCGGCCTTCAAGAGCGGCCCAGCGCGCTTCGTATTCTTGCCAGATGAAGCCATGGCGTTTTTCCTTTCGTGTTGTGAGGGAAAGAGCCAGTCTGATCGGGTCTTTCTCTCAGACAAAGGGAAAATCTGGCGCCGCCAGCACTGCAACCTTTTCCGGCGGGCAGTAAAGCGGTCGGGGCTTCCGACAGAGTTTTCGTTCCACGGTTTGAGGCATACGTATGCGAGCGATCTGGTAAGGAACGGGGTGCAATTAAGCCTTGTGGCTCGGCAGCTCGGCCATTCGGACACGCGCGCAGTGACGGCCACATATGGGCATCTCGCCGAGCAGTTTCGCGAGGACCAAGTCAGAGGGCGATTTTCTCCACTGTCATTGGAGTTTCAAGAACAAGCGAAGCGCGCCGCTCCAAGGCTAGAAGCGCTTTGGTCGTCAGTCCATGGTGGGGAATGGCGAAGCTACGGCGGTGGTTTGGAGCCTCCGAAAAGGCCTCCACGAAGCTTTGTGAGAACGCCGCTTCCAATCTTGGAGGCGTTCGGCATCCACTGAACGGTCCATACTTCGTGGTCCTAAACTAGGCTAAGTGTTAACCAATTCCTAACCTCTAGGTACGAATGTAGGGGGACGTTAACAGGCGGGCACAGTTATGCATCCAAGCGAACTAAAGAACCGTGCGCTTGTGGCGGCATCCGCCGCGCAAGCGGGTGGATTCCATGCAACGGCCGAGGCGTTCCTTCTACTGGCACGCGATTGCATGGCGGGAGCGACCGAGTGCGACGGGGAGCCGGCTGTACCTTTGATAGCATCGCGCATACTCGAAGGGCCCTAGCGGTGAGGTGCGGATAATTGGCATAATATTCTGCGCTAGCATATTTGCGATCGATGGAGACACCGTGAAATGGAACGGATAGGCAGCCTCGCTCCCGGGACGGGCCTACACTCGCCCGACATTACAGGAAGAACCATTGCCACGAACCCAGCCTCTATGAGCCTTGGTCTGGACAAGAATGTACCTCTCATACTTGTCGCCGATGCATTAGGCATTGCTAAATGCGGCAAGGGCCTCACAAGTCATAGACTCCTCTTGCCGTTTTTCCGGCGCCAGACGGCCTCTGCGGAGACAACCACTAAGGTGGTCCATTTTCTTTACATGCCAAGGTATCGTTTCGCGATACCCGTGCCGATCGTGTATTTCGGGTCTACCATATTGCCCAAGCGCGCCTTGCCCGCCATTGTCAGAAGCATGTAGGCCTCTTCCTGCCCCATCCCGGTTTCCTGATCGATCCAACGCACAAGTTCGCGGTAAGCAATGCGTGCTGCATCTTCCAGCGGGCGGGCACTGCCGATCGTCATGATGGTGGTCTCCGTCTCCAGCCGAGGCCAGCCAATGGTGTGACCCTTGATCAGATCCACCTGTAATTGCACCGTCGCCGGCATTTCCATAGCCACGCCGCACAACTCGCCGTCGCCTTGAATGGCGTGACAGTCGCCAAGATAAAGGAGCGCCCCTGCTGTGTTGACAGGCAGATAAATGATAGACCCAGGGCCCACATCTGGAAGATCCATATTGCCACCATAATAGTCAGGCACCAGTGAAGATATCGCCTCGATCTCTGGACTAGTCCCGATAGTACCGATGAACGGCTCATAGGGGAGCGTGATTTTATCTGACCAATAGACCCCGTTCTCGTCTAGCCGGACCTTCTTCACCTTTTCCGGCAGCGGTGCGTTCAGCATTGCGGTCTGCCCGGTCGCGACTAGCCCGCCGAACTCCGGTAAAAGGCAGGTTGTACCCACTGGCTGTGGCCCGCGCGGCATGATTGAAATAATCCGCACCGCCAGACAGTCGCCTTTTTCCGCGCCGCGCACGAAGATTGGCCCGGTTTGTGGGTTCAAGAACGGGAAGTTGAGGATCTCGGACGGGCGGTCGAACTCCGAGGTGATCTTGCCCTCGAACGCATCGTGCGTTTCGACCGTGACAACCGCGCCAGGATCAACCTCCAGCACGGGGTCGACGTAAGGCCCATACACGTAGTGGAACGCGCCCTGGTCCTTGATCCCGATGAAGTGACTTGTTCCGGGTTTTCCCTGGGCCACACCCTTTTTCGCCATTACCGAGAAATCAAACCAGCTCATGCCCAGTCTCCGTTTCGATGTGTTGCATTTACAGTGCCAGCCATTTCTTCACCTTTTCCCGATCTTTGATCTCATCAGGGCCGACCTCGGCAGTTATGCGACCCTTGTCGATGACAAAGGCGCGTTGGGCGAGATTGACGATCAGATCAAGATTCTGTTCCACAAATAGGACTGTCAGCCCAGTTTCTGCGTTCAGGCGCTTGATGTTGCGGGCGATGTCCTTGACGATTGACGGCTGGATGCCTTCGGAGGGTTCGTCCAGAAGCATCAGGTCCGGCCCGCCCACCATCGCCCGCCCAATGGCCAGCTGCTGCTGTTGCCCGCCCGACAGCGTCCCGGCTGCCTGTTTGGCTCGTTCCTTAAGTATTGGAAAGAACTCATAGACCTTGTCGTAATCGGGCACGCCACCGCGCCGCGCGGTTTCTCCCACCAAGAGGTTTTCCCGCACAGTCAAGCGGGGGAACACATCGCGCCCTTGGGGAATATAGCCAATCCCCATGCGCGCGCGCGCCTGAGCGGTGAACCTGTTCACCTCGGCTCCCGCAAATTCGATCTGACCCGATCCAACGGGCAATAGCCCGATTAGGGCTCGCATAAGAGTGCTTTTGCCCACCCCATTTCGGCCGATAACGGCCACGATTTCGCCCTTGCCTACGCGCAGGGATACGCCCTGCAACACCGGCTCTCCGCCATAGCCTGCGCACAGGCCAGTGACCCTCAGCATGTCACTCATCGGAAGCCCCCAGATAGATGTCGGCCACGCCGGGATGCGAGATGATTTCAGCCACCGACCCCTGAGCGAAAATCTCCCCGAAATGCAGCACCGTCACCCGGTCGGCAATCTGCTGCACGAAGGACATGTCGTGTTCCACCGCCAAGATGGTCACGCCTTGGGCGTTCAGCGTTCGCAGCATTTCACCGGTCTGGCGTGTTTCTTCAGGCGACATACCTGCGGTGGGTTCATCCAGCAGCAGAAGTGACGGCTCTACGCCTACCGCCATTCCGATTTCAAGCCATTGCTGGCGCCCGTGTGACAACGTACCGGCAGCTTGTTCCTCTAAGCCTTCAAGGCCTGCAAAGGCCAAGACGCGCTGAATTGTCGCCTCCAGATCGTGGCCGTGCAGGTGGTGCTGGAACGAGATCACCAGATTCTGACGCACGCTCAGGTCCTTGAATATCCCAGGAACTTGAAACTTGACGCTCATCCCCTTGCGAATGCGGGCGAAGGACGGGAGGCCTGTTACGTCTTCGCCCCGAAAAAGGATGCTACCGCTGTCTGGCCGGTGCGCCCCGAGGATCAGCCGGAACAGAGATGATTTCCCTGCTCCGTTTGGTCCAATGAGGCAGTGGATTTCGCCGGCGTTGATCCCGAAGTTGATGTTGCGCGCTACATGCACCCCGCCAAAGCGTTTGCACAAGCTCTGCGTCTGCAAGATCATCAGCGGCCTCCTGCGGACTTCAGGCGTGCTGACAGCCAGCGCATCACGGAGAGCACAATGCCCTCGGGCGCGAAGAGCACCGTCAAAACGAGTATCACCCCCATCACTACGATGGCATATTGGCTGCCGTAGATCGTGAGCCACTGGTAGAGAAAGATCATAACCAGCGTGCCTATCAGTGTCGCGGTTACATCCTTGCGACCGCCAAATGCAACCCAGATTACTGGCAGCGCCGCCGCAGTGATGCCCATGGAGCTGGGCGTGATATACTGGCCCCAAGCGGTATAAAGTACGCCCGACAGTCCGGCCAACGCCCCACCCAGCACAAAGCCTAAAAGTTGATACCGGCGCACGTCATAGCCAAGCATTTCGGCCCGTTCGGGATTTTCGCGAATGGCCACCAGCACATTTCCGAAGGGTGCATTCAATAGCATCCGCAAGCCCAGATAGACCACCAGCATCAGGCCCAGAAGCACATAGTAGAGCGCGATGTCAGCATAAAGCAGTACGTCGCCTCCCGGCCAGGGGACGGTTAGCGGCGGCATGCCGGACATGCCGTTAAAACCATTCAGACGCGCAGCGCCGATAGCCCATTCCGGGCCCGCCGTCTGCGCCATGAATGCCTGGAACACGAGCGTGACCGAGAGCGTTACGATGCCGATGAACACCCCCTGCACCCGGCCGTAGAACATGAAATATCCCAGCACAACCGCGAGCAATGCGGCAAACCCTACCGAAATCACGAGGGCCAGAAGAGTGAATCCGTAAGCTGCGCCAAAGTTCAGCGTCAACACTCCGTAACCGTAGCCCGCGAGCCCAAAGAACGCAGTCTGGCCAAAAGATAGTGAGCCGGCATAGCCCCAGATAACTCCAAGTCCCATAGCCATGAACGTCCAGACCAGAAAGTACGCAGTGTTCCCTACGGTCCAGCCATCAACGAACATTGGGTAGATTACGGCCGCCAGGACCGCCAATGCGAAGGTTGCCCAGAAGCCCCGCCCCCGGCCCATGGTTTGCGGGCCTTCAAGCCGCGACAGCCACAATGCAATCGTGTGACGCTGCTGTTTCGGCGCGGAGTAGATCAAAGACCTCTCAACACCAGCGCCCTGAATGCTTCCTCGTTCTGTCATTTCCGCCCCCCGAGGATCCAACCCGACAAGCCACCGGGCAGAACGCGGATTACGATAATGACAGTGATCAGGAGGCCGATCTGGCCAAACAATTGGCCTTGCCACGCGGTCATTCCTGACCGGATCACCGCCAAAATAGCTGCCGCGGGTGCCGCGCCGAGGAAGATGTCGCCCCCACCGATCACAACGGTGACAAAACTTTCCACCATGAATGTGGCACCCATCGTGGGCACCAGCGTCATCGTGGGCGCATACAGTCCGCCCGCCAGACCTGCGAGCGCTGCTCCAAGGCCAAATGTCAACGTATAGACCCGCCCAGTATCAACCCCAGTGGCGCGTGCCATGCGCGGCAGTTGAATTGTGGCCCTCGCGATCACTCCGGCGCGTGTGTGGTAAAATAGAAGATACAGTCCTACCAGCAGCGCGACGGCAATGCCCATCAGCACCACACGGTAGGTAGAATAGGAGAACCCTCCCAGAGTAAAACTGCCAAGGGGCGTGCCCACTCCCTGCATGGTCGACCCGAGCACGATCAAAACCCCTTGGGTCGCGATCATGCTCAGCCCCCAGGTTGCAACAATGGAATCCAACGGCCTATGATAGAGGTGCCTGATAACCGTCACCTCCAGCAGCATCCCGATCACTCCGGCCACAACCGAACCGCCCAGAATGGCCACCGGCAAGGGCAAGCCAAGCTGGACAAAGCTGACGGTGGTGTAAGCACCGCACATGATGAATTCACCATGCGCAAGATTGATCACGCCCATCATCCCGAAGATGATTGCAAGCCCCATAGACGCGATCACCAGAAAGGCAAAG
Organism: uncultured Alphaproteobacteria bacterium; assembly: GCA_963822435.1. Taxonomy (GTDB): domain Bacteria; phylum Pseudomonadota; class Alphaproteobacteria; order Rhodobacterales; family Rhodobacteraceae; genus JAUYQR01. The sequence goes on along the minus strand of CAWGHN010000004.1, from coordinate 164,811 downwards.
GCGTCTCCGAACTGGAACATGAACGAAAATATGGTCGATAACACGCCCGTCTCCTTGTGATGATCGGGGCCCGTACCTTTAAGGCGGCCGGCCCAGCAGAAGGGATCCGGAGGCGTCGCCGCCCCCGGACCGATGGCGGTTAGTTCGCCGGGGGCGGGCTGGACGGGGTGTACTGCGCGCTCGGGTCGTTCTTGGTCAAATCGCATCCAGCTTCGCCCAGCCAGTACGGAGCGATGTTTTCCCAAGTGGTCGGGAAGGTGATGCTGTGGTCAGCCTCAACCTTGGCCAGATAGATGGTGTGCGACATGTGCTGGCTTTTGGGATCAAGGCAAACCTTGCCCGACGGCCCGTCAAAGCAGACATCGCCCTTGGCGAGTTCAGCCCGCAATGCTGCGTGATCCGTAGTGCCAGCCCTCTCCACCATCAGCTTGTAGAGATACATTGCGATGTAGGAGTTAGCTGCCTCCTGGTTGATGTAGGGCTCGTCGGGGAAGCGCGCGCGGAACTTCTCAACGAAGGCCTTGGCGGCCGGCGTGTCCACTTCCTCGATGAAGTTAGTGGTCACGTACATGTCCTTCAGGCTGGGCGGGGTAAAGCGCTTGTGCTCATAACCCTGACCGACGTTAACCGACGAGGCCATTGGCAGATTGACGTTCGCCGCAGCTGCCTGTTCGTAGTAGGATGCCTGAGCTGCTCCGACCAGAAGCGTAACCACAAAGCCGGGCTTTGCGGCTTGGATGTTCTGGATCGACTGGCCAAACTGCGACACGCCAAGTGGTATGAACTCTTCCCCCACCATGGTGCCGCCGTTTTCTTCAACGATGTTGCGTACCCACTCAGCCGAGATTTGACCAAAGTTGTAGTCGGCCGCCAGCGTGTAGACGTTCTTGCCGTACTTCTCCATCATCCACGGGATCAATGTCGAGAACTGTTGTTCCGGCACGGCCCCCGTGACGATCATGTTGGCGTCGCAAACGCCGCCTTCGTACTGGTTGTTGTAGAAGGCTAGGCCATCAAACTGGTTCACGATCGGGCGATAGGCCTCACGCGAGGCTGATGAGAAGCCAGCGAAGACGACATCCACCTTATCGCTTTGCAGCACGCGGCGCATGAATTCTTGATAACGGGTATTGTCCGACTGCGTGTCGTATTCGACCAGTTCGATAGGACGGCCACCGATGCCACCGGCGGCGTTGATTTCCTCGGCGGCCAGCGTGATCGCATGCACTTTGACCATGGTCGCCGCGGCGAAATCGCCCGACTGATCCTCCAGCACGCCGATCTTGATCGCGTCCTGCGCGAGGCCGGCGGACGCGCTCAATGCCGCAACGGCCACCCCAAGACGCAGGGCCTTTACGATTTGACTTCCTCTGGGCATAGTAAACCTCCTTGTTATGTTTGTTTGGTCTTCCGTCCATGCGCTGCTGTGCCGGCGAGCCGTATGGATGGCGTGGACGCGGCCACCACTTCGGCCGCGAACTCTTCTATCGAGATGCGGTTGGCCATGCTCGCCAAGCGCATCTCTCGATATGCTTCGTCGTCTGTCAGATCATTGTCTTTCATGATCTTCAGGATAGCCTTAACTACAACCCGGCGCCCTTCGGCGCGGCGCGACAGGTTCTCCCGTTCCAGCAGCTCACGCTGGCGTATGGCGTGTTCATTGAAACCCAGAAACAGCGCCGTGAACACGCCTGTTGGGCGGACCGGCTTCATCAGGACTGAGGCTGCGCGATGTCGCACTACGCGGGCCAGCCGACTGGGGGCTTCCATGCCGATCAGCGCGATGTGAGGAATGTCGGAATCCAGGACGATGAAGTCATGGTCGGCATCGACAAAGACCACGTTCTGCACACCCGCCACAAAATCGGTGCCATCAGGATCGCGTTCCGTCACGATCAGGCCCAGTCGTTCCAGCGTGCGCACCAGAACTTCGCGGTTGTTGTCGGCTGGCAGAGCAACCCACGCCCGTGCACCGCGGAAGTTTGACCTTACCGGTGTTGTCATCTAACCACCCGCAACATCTTTTCGCCCAAAGGGGCGGTCAGAGAGAGAGGCTCCCACACCAAATACGGATCAGGCCGGACAAGCCTGTTGCTGCTGTGCAGGATTTCGAACGTGCCATCTTGGCGTGACCGACCAATGCGCGGCCATAAGAAGCAGTGCCGGCTGTCGGGGTCGATACGTACCAATCCTTGCGGTGCATCAAACGAAACAGAATTAAGTGCTGCTAGCACTGCGTCCGGTTCTCCGCTGCCCGCGCGCTTGATTGCACGAGCAAGCATATGAACAGCGACATAACTTGCTTCGGCATCGGCGGAGGTCTGGCCGGCACCTGGATAGTGCTGTTCCCACGCCGCAAGAAATCGATCGTTGGCCTCAGTCCTCACAGAAGAAAAGTAGACGCTGGATGAGATGTGACCGTCACACGCGTCACCAATTAGCGGCAGTTCAAACTCTGCGAGGCTGCAACTCAGCACCGGCAAGTCACGAGCTTGATCCAAGCCCACCTCGCTGCACTTTTGACGCAAAGAGCGAAAGAAGCTATACGCGGACTCGCCGATGAGGGTAGAAAATATGAAATCCGGTTGATGGCGAAGGATCAGATCGATGATTTCGTCTACTTCCACTTCGTCAATCGGCAGATAGCGCTCTCCGAGCACCTGACCGCCGTTGCGGCCGAGAATCTCGCGCATGATGCGGTTGTTTTCCCAAGCCCAGATATAATTCGACCCTACCATGAAGGCCCGCCGTTCCCCTTCGGACAAAATATAGTGCGTCAACGGCACGACGTGCTGGTTGGGAGAAGCGCCGGTGTAGACGATGTTTTCACTCGTCTCGAAACCCTCGTAATGCGACGGATACCAAAGCACGGCATCCAGCTTTTCAAAGACAGGAAGGACCTCTTTGCGACTAGAAGAGGTGTAACAACCGACCACGTGCTTCAGGCCGGACACTCCCAGCAACGTCTGCGCGCCCGCCACGTAACCTTCATTTCGACCGCCAGGCTCCACCGCGTGGACATCAAAGGCGAAGTCAAACTCAGGATCAGCCTCAATTTCGCTGACCGCCAATTGCGCGCCCCGAAACATCGTCGTGCCCACTGCAGCATATGGGCCCTCTTGTGAGAACATTAGCCCAAGGGGAACAGATGTCGTACCCAATTGTTTCTCCAAAACAACCAATCCCCATGCGCACTTGCGCTTGGGGCTACGTTGCCATCCGGCTTTGTCGGTATGAGTGTTCTGAGACTGTGACTCTCTCGCCATTGAGATCAAACGCCACATGGATAACGATACACGTGCTGCTGATTCCGTCAAGAAGTCTAATGTCCCGTGTCGGATTGCACGGCATCATCCCCACACTGCCCACAGACGGCGCCAACGGATTAGGCTCCTCGATTGGCTCATGGCGCCTTTTCGAGCGCCGAGCAAATGCATTCGATGTCGGTAGTTCGCGACTTCGAAACGTGCGGGCGGTCGGCGTCTTCGATCTGTAATCTTCCCCGCGTGTTCACCGCAGACGACACCCGACTCAGAACTCTGTACCTAGCGCTCGCGCTGCCGCCACGACGGCCTCACACTCCGTCGTCCCTTCGAGGGTTCCGTAGAGCATGATCAGCCGCGGCTCTTCCACACCGCAATAGCGCAGCACACCAGTCTCGATCTGCGTGACCATCGCGCTGTCATAAGCGCGTTTTGAAAACTGCGTTTCCGTGCCGCCTGCGACAGCCAGCATCCAGACTTTTCTATGTGGATAGCGTGCTCCGTCGCCATAGCACCACCCGTGGTTCCAGACCCGATCGATCCATCCCTTCAGCATCGCCGGCATCGACCACCACCAGACAGGGAAGATTATAACTGTGGCCTCAGCTGCCTCGATCCGTGCCATCTCGGCACGCACCTCGTGCGAGTAGGTCTTTGAAATGTCGTCCCAATCCGGCTCGTCCGCCGGCAGCAGCACTGGGTTGAACCCTTCAGCATGCAAGTCGGCCCATATCACCCGACGCCCAACCGCCTCAGTCGCATCGGCAAAGGCCCGCGCCACGGCATGGGTTAGCGAATCCGGCCGAGGATGCACTACCACAAGCAGGATATCCAATCACTCCTTCCTCCTCTTACCTAACTTACACCATGCCACGAGACTCCCTCTCGACCAAGCGTCTTGCCCTGGGCTCGTGCCGCACGCGGCCACGGCGAGCCTCGAGCCGCCATCGATTATCGGATTCATCGTCAAATCCGTGACGAACGCTGCTTTGCAGCACAAAAGAGCATTCGCCCCAATACTAATCGTTTGTGTTTTCCCGAGCCCTTTCGCTTGCTACAAGATGTTTGCACGGCAGCTTTTGGCTGGAAACTTCAGTCGGCTATCCGATGCAAGAGTAACCCAACATTCCCCACGCACCACCGTCCTCCACGCCGCGTCCTGATCCCTCTTGCAGTCAACTCCGCGGCGATCGCGCGCAGGGATGTCTGCCCCGCCGCCCGGATGTCTGACAGCACCGGAGCCAAGTCCGCTGCGAATCCCGCAGCATTCGCCGACACCGCCGCTCGCAGCGCCACGCCGCCGTTCCCAGCCCGCCGGAGACTCTCCGCCCCGTTTGGGTTTCCTAACTTTACCCCTTGCGCCTTTGCGACCGCCAATGCCTCCTTGGTCCGGCGAGAGATTGCCTCTCGCTCGGCTTGAGCCACCAAAGCCATGATCCCCACGGTAAGGTCGTTCGCCTCCGGCATGTCTACTGCGATGAACCGCACCCCACTGTCACGCAGCGCCAGCAGAAACGCCGCGTTCCGGCTGAGCCTGTCCAGCTTGGCGATGACCAGCGTTGCACCCGTGACCTTCGCAAGGTGCAGCGCCTTGGCTAGCTCCGGCCGGTTGGCTTTGCGTCCGCTCTCCACCTCGGTGAACCGCGCCAGCACCTTGGCACAGCGCGAGACCGCAAAATCCTCGATGGTCTTGCGCTGCGCCTCCAGGCCAAGCCCACTGGCTCCTTGTCGCGCTGTAGAGACTCGCTCGTAGGCTACCAGCCGTTGGAGGGAAGTTCGCCCTGGGTATCCCCCTCGACCACCGTCTTCCGCCGGATCCGCCATAACCACCCCCTGTACACACCTGCCTAACGTTCGTTGCGCAGGTGTGTACACGTCGCTCTGGGGCGCCGAGTTGGCAAGTTGATCGTCAAAGATTCCCGTCGAGCTCGATCGTCGTAACAGTCCGTCGCTCCGTGGCAGGCTGATTCAAAAGCGGGGTCTCATACTTGCTCAACGGCTCTTCGACCCGACGGCCGTCGTCATCGGTGTAGACCGTCACGAACTCGATCTTCGTGATCCGCTCTGGCTCGGCTTCGGCGCTGGCAAACGCTGCCACCCGTGAGCGCGCTGCAGGCGTCAGCCCAAGCTCCGCCATGTAGCGACCCATCAGCTCGAGCTGCTTGTTGGCGATCGACAGCCAAGGCGACTGCTGCACGTAGCCGGTCGCGGTCTTCAAGAGCATCGGCGTGGACTGCAGCTTTTCCTCGGCCTCCACCCAGCGGCCGTAGCACTGACAGTAGGCCGCGAGAGCCGCCCGGTCGGCGATCGTGACCACGCCCATGCTGTGCAGCGGCTCCGCCAACCGATGCCACTCTTCGCGGGCCGCGTCGCCTAGGTGGCTTGGGCAATCAGGCACACCCTCCGGTGCCTGCGGTTCGGCGTGGTTGTAGGCGCGCTTGCCAGGATTGCCGTGCAAGCGTCTGAGTGCGGTGGGCTTGGGTTTGGGGCCACGTGTCATCTTGCGGAACCGTTGGTGTCGTCCGGCACGGGCAGCGAGCTGTCCTCATAGCTGATGTACCGAACGGCGTCAGGTGGTGCTTCAGCATCGCCATCCAGAACGTCGTTCAGGAATTGCTGCCAATGTGGGGCTGGCGTGCCCGGGAGTGCCGGCGATACGGCGGTCAGCTTGGTGATCATGTCTTCACGGCGAGGCGGTTGGAGAAGACCTGAACGCAGATCAACCGTGCCACCGGGGGTCCCCAGCAGGAGCAGATCCGCGTCGAAGTCTTCGGCCCGGGCAATGCTGGCAGCGTTCGAACGAGCCAGTCCGGATACGGCCGCAATGGTGTTGGCGCTTCGCAAGCTGCGAGCCTCATGCGTCCCCCATGGCCACGATACGGGCTGACCGCTCTCGCACAGCGGCATCCTCGAAGGTGGGGCGATCGATCTGTCCGGTCGATAAAGCCAAGAGAGAGCTGAGATCGGCGGAGGCCAGAAAAGCCTCCGCCAAGGAGGTCAGCGTCTCTCCGGCCTCGATTTTTTGCAGAATTCCATTTAACCGCGCGCCGACGAGCGCGGCGCCCGGCAAGTCATCGACAAGGTACTTTTCCGCTAAGCCAGCTTGGGACGACCCCGCCATGAAAACAACCTGTGCGAATAGGATATTGCCAGAGACAAGCATGCTTACAGGCGGGTATGCAACGCAAAAATCCCACGAAGTCAGAGGGATATGCCAGCGATTCACTGCTGCGCCTACGCGCCATTCGCCCAAAAAATCCTAGGGTTGTGCCTGCAGCAGACAATCTTCTTGCCGGGTGGGCGGTCGCCTTACCTAATGAAAACTCGCCTGAAATGACGTCGCGGTCAGCGAGACATGCGCGTCCAGTGGCGGGTGCAATTCGAACGCCTTCGGCTCGCGGGAGAAATTCCACAGCCGGAACAGCCGCCATTCCGACCGGCGCTCCTCGGCCACGGCCAGTTCGTTGCGGGTGATGTGGAAGGGCGTGCGCTCCCATCCGTTCGTCGTCTTGACCTCGATCAGCCGCGGGAGCCCGTCCGGGGCGAAACTCGCGATGTCGTAGCCCGCGCCATCGCCATCCTCCTCCGAAACCCAGCGCACCTTGCGCGCCAGATCGTCCCGTCCTGCTGTCCGCAATGCCGCCCGTTCATGCGCCAGGACGCGCTCCTCGCCCGCGCGGCCAAGGGCGCGGTTGCGCTCGTCCCGGCCCGCCACGTCGAACTTGCGAGCGATGTGCAGCATCTGGTCCAGCTCCTGCGGAGGCGGCTGGTTCGACAGTGTGGGCGGCGGCCCCACCCAGATCTGCGCCGCCTCGCGCAGGCCAGCGCCGGGTTGCAGCCCCGGCTGGCGCCCGAGCCAGGCCGGGTTCAGCGCCAGCCACCGCGCCACGGCATCCACCAGCGTCATCTGAAAATTGAAGGCCGGCTTGTAGCCCGGGATCCAGTCCTCGCCGAGGCCCTTCAGCACCGCGCTGATGTTCTGGTGCTTGAACTCGACGGACCCCTCGGACCGGTCGTTCAGCAGCGGCAGCAGCGCGCGGCGATGCTCGGCCTTGCTGTAGCGGCGCGCGGAGATGTCGTCGGCCAGCATCGCGAAGTAATCCGCGACGATCAGGTCGTTCTCTTCATCCGTCCAGGGACCATTCGACATTGCGCCAGGCTAGGTGCCCCGACGCCGTTTGTCACCACGGGCTTCGCGCATCATTACGAGGTTTTGCGCTGTGAAACGCCGCCTTCGGGTGTCTCTGTTTGCACCGAGAGCAGACGAACCCGCTTCAACTACGGCGCAATTCGATTCCACCAACATACTGAAAAATCATCAGTTTTTGAATCCGTCTCGATTTTTACGAAGGGCGGATGGAAAGAGACGCGGGGCGTTCAGAGACCGATTTCGGCCAAACCGCCAGTCTCCAAAAGTCAGATGGCCTCGCTAAACCCCTTTGAAACAAAAAGAAAAAAGGCCCCGTCAGGGACCTCATCTCGGGTTTGCTATGTGCAAGTGGCGGTGCTGTCAGACGAATGCGAACCAGTCTCTGTTTGCCCTACTCATGCCTGCAGTCAGGCAGCAAGAAGACCACGCCACTCGAGCAGAGCGGCGGCGCGGTTCAGCTTGAAATTCTGTCGGCTGTGGAGGGCGCGCTCCTGGTTGAAATGGTTGTGGATCGAGGCGTGAACGGAGGCGAATTTCTGCAACGTTCGCATGCGTCGGAACCGCAGCATCGCGCGCTCGCGCCTTCGAAATGGTTGATGAGAGTTCTCAGCGCGATTGTTCGCCCATCGGCCGGTTTCCTGGCGCCCGGCATTGCCAATAACCTTAATCGCCGCACCATAGGATCGAAGCTTGTCAGTGACCAAAACCACCGGAGATCCGTGGCGGCACATTGATTTCCTGACGAATTTCAATGCGGCCTTGCGATCCCGGCGCTTAGTGACGTAGCTTTCCAGCACCTCTCCCTCCTGATCCACGGCCCGCCAAAGATAATGACGCTCACCGTTGATCTTCACGAAAACCTCGTCCAGGTGCCAGCGCCAGTTGCTCGATCGCATCCCTTCGACACGTCGTTTCCCGCGGATCTCGGCGGCGATCATCGGGCCGAACCGTTCCACCAGCAGCGCACGGTCTCATGGCCGATCTCGGTGCAGCCCTCATGCAGGAGGTCCTCGACGTTGCGCAACGAGAGCGGGTAGCGGACATAGAGTATCACCGTCAGGCGGATGATTTCGGGGCTCGTCTTGAAGTACCGGAAGGGGGAGCGCTGGGCCAACTCGCGAGGCTAGGCGACAGCCCCATCCTGCTCAAGGAATTTGCTCTGACAACGCCGACAGCACTGTTACAGGTCAAGCCACCCCTGCACGGGGTTACCTTGCGTAGGACCGTTTTTTTGCGCCTTAGTACCGCTGCGCTGCTTCCGGCTTGTTCTGCACCACATCTTCGATCGCAGCCATCAGGTCGGGCGTCATAGCGGATTTATGGTCCAAGGCAGCAAGGTTGTCGGTCAGCTGCTCCAGGCGCGAGGCTCCGAGGATGACCGTCGACACACGCGGGTTCGCCAGACACCACAGAAGCGCGAGGTGATGGATCGGCATCCCCGCCCCATCGGCGATCTTGGCCAGCGCCTTCACCTGCGCCACCCGCTTGCGGCCCTTTGGCCCCTCGATGATCTCGCGCAGCCATTCGTAGCCCGGCAAGGCGGCCCGACTATCTTGCGGCACGCCTTCGTTGTACTTGCCCGTCAGCAGGCCCGAGGCGAGGGGCGACCAGATCGTCGTCCCTAACCCGAATGTGTCATAGACCGGCGCATAGTCGCGTTCGACCTTGTCGCGCTCGAAAAGGTTGTACTGCGGCTGCTCCATCGTCGGCGGCGTCAGCCCATCGCGCCGAGCCACAAGATGCGCCTCAGTGATCTGCTGGCCGGACCATTCGGACGTCCCCCAGTACAGGACCTTGCCCTGCACGATCAGGGTGTGCATCGCCCGAACGGTTTCCTCGATCGGCGTGTCAATGTCAGGGCGGTGGCAGAAGTAGAGGTCCAGATGGTCCACCCGCAGCCGCCTCAGCGCCGCATGGGCTGCCTCGATCACATGCTTTGCCGAAAGCCCCCGCTGCGTGGGCTTTTCCCCACCCCAGAACACCTTGGAGGAGACGACATAGCTGTCCCGGCTCCACCCCAGATCCTGGATCGCCTGGCCCATGACCAGTTCGGACTTGCCCGCCTCATAGCCCTCGGCGTTGTCGAAGAAGTTGATGCCGGAGTCATAGGCGGCGGTGAGCAGGGCCTTTGCGGGGGCCAGGTCCACCTGCTTGGCGAAGGTGACCCAAGAGCCGAAGGAAAACTCGCTGACCTTCAGTCCCGATTTTCCAAGCCGACGATAGTCCATGATACGTCCATTCCATTACTTCGGGGTAGTAACTGACTGGCCTGCAGCAAATATCAAGGGGCGGTCGCCTCGGATCGGCTGTTTTGCGAACCCGGCCGATGACGGAGAGGGGGTCAGATGCGCCCGGAGTGACAGCGCGCTGAACTTGGATTTGCGGTCGCTCTGAAGACGGCGCTCTAGGCAAAGGGCGGGGTTGTCCGTCCTCGACGTTTCGTAGCGACAGCGGGAACCGGAAGTAAAGCTTGACCGCCAAGCGGATGATCTCGGGCTCGTCTTGAAATAGCGGAAAGGGCTTTGTCGGGTCATGCCCAAACGCTACCCGACCCCCTGCCCGGCCTCAAGTCTGGTTGCTCTGACAAAGCCGGCTAGGGTCAGGACTCGTTCTCGCATCATAGCCAGAACATGACTGTTGCGGCGAGGGCGACGGCGGAGAGGAAGACCTTCGGGCATCTGTCGTAGCGTGTTGCGACCCGCCGCCAGTCCTTGAGCCGCCCGAACATGATCTCGATCCTGTTGCGTCGTTTGTAGCGGCGCTTGTCATGCTTGATGGGTTTGCCGCGCGACTTCCTGCCGGGAATGCAGGGCTTTATCCCCTTGTCTTTCAACGCTTCCCTGAACCAGTCAGCGTCATAGCCACGGTCGGCCAGCAACCACTCCGCCTTTGGCAGGCTGCCCAGCAGGGCCGCCGCACCGGTGTAGTCGCTGACCTGGCCGGCGGTCATGAAGAAGCGGATCGGGCGGCCCTCGGCGTCGGTGACGGCATGCAACTTGGTGTTCATGCCGCCCTTGGTTCGGCCGATCAGACGGCCCCTCTGGTCGCCGGGCCCCCCTTTTTCGACCGCAGGCTGGTCGCCGTGCGGTGTGCCTTCAGGTAGGTCGCGTCGATCATCACCGTCTTCGGAACGGCTGCCTCGGCGGTCAGGCCATCCATCATTCGGGCGAAGACACCCTTGTCGCTCCACCGCTTCCAACGGTTGTAGAGGGTCTTCGGCGGGCCATATTCCTTCGGCGCATCGCACCAGCGCAAGCCATTGCGATTGATGAAGATTATGCCGCTCAACACCCGCCGGTCGTCGACCCGCGGCTTGCCGTGGCTCTTGGGAAAGAAGGGCTGCAGCCGCGCCATCTGCGCGTCCGTCAGCCAAAAAAGGTTGCTCATCGGTCAGTCTCCTTGCGGAGGCTGAATCACGCCAAGAGCGGATGATCAATGGGTCCTGACCCTAGTCGGAGCAAGCCCTGTAAGTTGTGCATTCCTACTTGAAATTGCAGTCTACGATGATCGTGACTTTTCTTCTTTCATCGTTTCTACGAGTTTCAATAGATCCGTGCGAAACTTGGTCCGTTCTTTCATCTGCTGATCGGGATCAGGCAGGCGAAGGATCCAGGAAGGATGCACCGTAATGAACAACGGCGTGCCGTCCGCCAGCGTCTCTACAGTGCCGCGCCGGGTCAGGATGCCCTTTCCCGTACCGGTCAGACTGGCAACCGCCGTCGCCCCCATGGCGAGGATCAGCTTGGGCCGGATCGTGGCGCGTTCGAGGTCGAGCCACCAACGGCAGGCGGTAACCTCGCCCGCGTCGGGGCGTTGGTGGATGCGGCGCTTGCCACGGGGCTGGTATTTGAAATGCTTGACGGCATTGGTGACATAGGCCGCGGCGCGGTCCAGTCCTGCCTCCTGCGCCTCGGCGTCGAAGAGCTGGCCCGCCGGTCCGGTAAAAGGCACGCCGGTCAGATCCTCGGTATCCCCCGGCTGCTCGCCGACGATCATCAACGGCGCATCCGGCGGCCCCACTCCGAACACCACCTGCGTCGCGGGGCCATGCAGCTGACAGCGGGTGCAGCGCCCCGCCTCGGCACGCAGGGCTGCAAGGCCACCGGTGGGCGCAGGCGGCAGCGACCGCTGTACCATCGCTCTGGCCTGGATCAGCAGGCGCGGGCTGGCCTCGGACGGCTCCGCCGCCTGCATCGCTGCTGCCCGAGCGCCCGCGCTGCGGATCAGGCCGGGGATAAGACCGGCCTCGGGAAGGTTCTTCCAGTATTTGCGCGGCATTTCCGAAGTCATCGCATCTACCATCAGACGGGCGGGGTTGAAAATGTTGGCGTAATAGGTCCGCCACAGCCCTTCGGTCGCATCCTCGGGCATTACGATGCCCGGCGCGGTCAAGTCATACCGCAGCACGCCATCGACAAAGCTTGCGGTGATCCGGGGTGTCAGGATAGCCCAGTCCATGTCGCCGAACCGGCGTGCAAAGAACGGCGTCGCGGCCTCGACCACCGGGTGATCCGGCTCGAACCAGGCCATGAAGGCGCGCCTGCCTTGCTCACCCCCAACATCCCGAAACCGCACGAAGGCATGCATCTTGTGGATCGCACGGCGCACCGTCTTGGCCTGGTCCAACAGCTTGCGCATCGCTGGGTCCGCCCGGTCGCCCCAGCGCAGATCTCCCGCCGTGAGTCGCCGCAGCAGGCCATAAGCGCGGGCAAAGCGTTCCGGGTCCGCATGGCAGAGTGCCGTCTCGATCTCGGCGATTGCCTGCCGGGGCAGCGTCTGGGCTGGAGCGACGGCCACTACCGGAGGTGCGGGGCTCGCGAACAAATCGGGCACCGCATCCCCCACCTGCCAGACTACATCCGTCACGCCCGCCGCGAGCAACCCCCGCGCGGCGCGGCGCCAGGCCGCGACCGTCCCAATCTCGGGCAGGATCACATTCCGCATCAGAACAGCGACAGCTGCACCGGCGCAGGCGCGAACCGCGCCCGCAAGGTTGCCGCATCGGTCATGCCCTTTGGCGACCAGCCGATTGCCGTGATGAAGGCCTTGGCGGTCTTCATCACCGCCCCCATCGCCATCAGATGGTCATAGCGCAGCGCACCATGTCGGCGGGCCTCAAGAATGCGGCCCACGGTCTTGGTGCCGAACCCCGGCACCCGCAGCAGCATCTCGCGCGGGGCCCGGTTCACATCCACCGGAAAGGCCGCGCGATGCGCCAGCGCCCAGGCCAGCTTGGGGTCCACCTCCAGATCGAGCATGCCCGAAGCGCCGGCGATTTCGTTCACCTCGAACCCGTAGAACCGCAAGAGCCAATCGGCCTGATAAAGCCGATGTTCACGCAAGAGCGGCGGGCTTTTTAAGGGCAAGAGCGCCGAGGAATCCGGAATCGGCGAGAAAGCCGAGTAATAGACCCGTGACAGCCCGTAGCCCGCGTAAAGCTGCGCCGCCTGCGTCAGGATCGTGCCGTCACTCGCCGCATCGGCGCCGATGATCATCTGTGTCGACTGCCCGGCCGGGGCGAACAGTGCCTTGCGCTTACCGGTATGGGTCGTCTCTTTCGACGCCTCGCGCCGCTGGCGCACACTGGCCATCGTCTTGCGGATGCCGGTCGCGGATTTCTCGGGGGCCAGTCGCGCCAACCCTTCGACGGTGGGCAGTTCGACGTTGATCGACAGCCGGTCCGCCCAGCGGCCCGCCTCGTCGAGCAGTTCGGGGCTGGCGTCGGGGATGGTTTTCAGATGGATGTAGCCACGAAAATTCTCGACCTCGCGGAGGGTGCGGGCAATGCGGACCATGTCGGCCATCGTCTCGTCCGGCGACCGGATGATGCCCGACGACAGGAACAACCCCTCAATATAGTTGCGCCGATAGAACTCGACCGTCAGGCGCACCACCTCCTCGACCGTGAAGCGCGCGCGTTCGACCTGGCTCGACACCCGATTGACGCAATATACGCAGTCGTAGATGCAGAAATTGGTCATCAAGATCTTCAGCAGGCTGATGCACCTGCCATCGGGCGCATAGGCGTGACAGATGCCGCTCCCCCCCGACGACCCCAGCCCAGTCCCGTCGCGCGAATTGCGTTGCTCTCCGCCCGAAGAGGCGCAGGACGCATCGTACTTGGCCGCATCAGAGAGGATCGCCAGCTTCTGGTCTACGCTGAGTTTTGACATATGTTCTACATATGTTCTTCGGCTTGTGCCTACAACCCCCACGACCTCGTCGCGGTGGAAACTGACAAAGAGGCTCCAGATGACTGTTCGAATGCTAAACTGCGATCTTAACGTTGTGCTTGCCTAAGCATAGACCGGTAGAGGGCTAGCAAAGCGCAGGTGTATTGGTACGAACTAACCAACCTCCGTCAGGTTAGAGCGTCAGCATTTCTTTGATACTGCAAGCGCAGTGCCGCGAGCGCATCGGTCGGTGGTGTCAGACGAATGCGAACCAGTCTCTGCTTGCCCAAACCCTCCGCACGTCAGGCTGCACAGAGTTGACGCCACTCGGTGAGAGCGGCGGTGCGGCCGGCCTTGAAGTTGTCCCGGCTGCAGAGGGTGCGCTCCGCATTGAATAGGTTGTGGATCGAGGAATGGACGGCGGCGAACTTCTGCAACGATCGCATCCGGCGGAAGCGGAGCATTGCACGTTCCCTTCGTCGGAATGGCTGGTGAGAATTCTCCGCTCGGTTGTTGAGCCACTGACCGGTTTTGCGTTCGTCCGGCAGTCCGAGGTCCTTCAGAGCAGCCCCGTAAGAGCGGAGCTTGTCCGTCACGAAGACATGCGGACGGCCGTGGCGCTTCAGTGTTTTCCGGAGGAATTTCAGCGCTGCTTTGCGATCTCGGGACTTTGAGACATAGGCTTCCAGTGTCCGCCATCACCACCCATGGAACGGTTTGGCGTGATTGCTTAGCGGAGGGTTTGTGGCTCATCTTGACCCCACATGGAGGTGGAGATGAGAAAGAACCCCGTGATGACGAAGGCCCCTGCCGAGCAGGTTGTGAAGGATATCCGGCGCGCGACGCGCAAGCTGCATTCGTCTGAGGAGAAGATCCGGATCGTGTTGTCCGGTCTTCGTGGCGAAGACAGCATCGCGGAACTATGCCGCAAGGAAGGTATCGCCCAGAGCTTGTATTATAGCTGGTCGAAGGAGTTTCTCGAGGCCGGCAAGAAGCGGCTGGCTGGTGACACAGCCCGCCAGGCTAACACCGGCGAGGTTAAAGATCTGCGTGCCGAGGCAATGGCCTTAAAGGAACTGGTGGCCGATCTGAGCCTTGAAAACGGGCTGCTCAAAAAAACATGACCGGGGCTGGGGGCGACCACGAATGAGATACCCAGCCGCTGAAAAGCTCGAAATCATCCGGCTGGTGGAGCAGTCGCATCTGCCTGTCAGGCGCACGCTAGCCAAGATCGGCATCCCACCGACTACGTTCTATCGGTGGTATGACCGTTTTGTCGAACATGGGCCTGAGGGATTGGAAGATCGCCCTTCTTGCCCTTCCCGGGTCTGGAACCGCATCCCCGATCGGGTGCGGAACCAGATCGGGGGCTTGGCTTTGGAAGAACCTGAGCTGTCGCCGCGCGAATTGGCAGTCCGGTTCACTGACACGGAAAAGTATTTTGTGTCAGAGGCTTCCGTCTATCGCCTGCTCAAAGCGCACGACCTCATTACCAGCCCGGCTTACATCGTCATCAAGGCTGCGGATGAGTTCAAGGACAAGACCACTGCGCCAAACCAGATGTGGCAAACCGACTTCACCTACCTCAAGGTCATCGGCTGGGGCTGGTTCTATTTGTCTACGATCCTCGATGACTTCTCGCGCTACGTCATCGGCTGGAAGCTCTGGGGCAACATGCGGGCCGAGGATGTCACCGACACGCTCGACATCGCCCTTGCAGCGTCAGGCTGCGACAACGTCACGGTTCTGCACAAACCGCGTCTGCTCAGCGACAATGGCTCGTCCTATATCGCAGGTGATCTGGCGGAATATCTCAAAGATAAAGGCATGAAGCACGTTCGCGGTGCGCCGATGCATCCCCAGCGCAGGGAAAGATCGAAAGATGGCACCAGACCCTGAAGAACCGCATCTTGCTGGAAAACTACTTCCTCGAGGGCGAACTCGAAGCAGCCATCGCCGCCTTCATTGATCACTACAACAACCACCGGTACCACGAGAGCATCGGCAACCTCACCCCGGCCGACGTCTAATTCGGTGGCGGTGAAACCATCCTGGCTGAAAGGAGGCGCATCAAACAGCAAACCATCCAAAACCGCCGCTTGAACCACCAGCGTCAAGCGGCATAGCCTGAACCCGATGAGCCCGAGTTCTCCGCTCCAAAATCAGGCCACCCGTTCCAAATCATTCGACGACGGACAGTCGACTTCCTGCTCGGCACCGCTGGCACAAACGTGCAGGGCAAGGTCCGCGAGGTCTTGCGGTCGATGGAAGACAACCTACTGGGCGAAAGCATTAACGACGTCCATGCCCTCGTCAGCCGGGAATTCTTCGACAAGCTGATCGCGCACCCCAAAACCGAGGAAGCCTACAAGTTCTACGCCGCCACCGGCGCGCAACCTTTGCGGCAGGATGTGCGCCGGAACTTCCCCTTCGCGGGGATCGTGTTCGAGGA
This sequence comes from uncultured Alphaproteobacteria bacterium, assembly GCA_963822435.1. Classification (GTDB taxonomy): domain Bacteria; phylum Pseudomonadota; class Alphaproteobacteria; order Rhodobacterales; family Rhodobacteraceae; genus JAUYQR01. The sequence continues at coordinate 148,773 of CAWGHN010000004.1, read as the reverse complement.
ATATGCGGGCACCGTCACCCTTTCGACCAAAGCCACCGAACGGCTGGTACCCGCAACCGAAGGCATCGCCTTCCCCTTGGGCACGATGGACACCTTCACCACCTATGGCGGCCCGGCCAACCTGCTGGGGGCGGCAAGAGGCCTCGATCCTGCCGGTGAACAAGCGGCCGCGCATCGCGATCCGCATCCACACATCGAACTGACGGGCGCTTCCGATGAACGTCTTCGCCACCGCCATGGACCGCATCTATGCCAACCCGTCCATGGCGGCGGCCGCCGTCTGGATTTCCGCGACCACTTCAGAGGAACGCCCGATCCGGGTCATGCGCCGAGCCCCGGATCGCGTCACCGAATTCGGCGCTGCGCGCTTCGTCAGCGACACCATGATGGTGGACGTCCGCGTGTCCGACCTGCCCGATCCCAGCCCCGGCGATCTGATCGTGATCGGGGCCGACAGCTTTACCATTCAGGGCGAGCCAGTGCGTGACCGCGAACGTTTGATCTGGTCGCTGGACCTGCGGCCACCATGAAGTTGACGCCCGGTATCTATCCTGATTTCGTTGCATTGATGGCCGCCGAGGTGCCGGCGTGATCAGCTATTTGAACCGCTTCATCGCACTCTGGAACGATTCCGAGAGGCTGTCCCATGCCAGCTCGAAGCCTTTGCGCATATCGTCCCAGGCGGCGTCGGACGCCTGCTGCGCCTCCTTCATCTTCGCCTCGGCCTCGTCGCGTTTCTTGCGCATCTCAGCAAGCTGCTTCTCGTATTTGATCTTCGCATCTGCCTGCGCTTCTTTGGCGTTTGCCTGCATCTTGTCGATCTCTGCGTTCCACTTGTCGATATTCGCCTTTGCCTTCTCCACATATGCGTCACGATTAATCATTCGCTTTCCTCCCCGGTTCTGAAGTTGAAGAGAATGTGCAGCATAGCCGGAAAATGAGGTTTGTGGAAATTTGAAGTTGAAACTCGACATTGATCCCGATCTCGTCGCCATGATGGCCGCCGAGATCAGGGCCGGAGAAAAGGCAGTGTCCGCCGCCATGCGCGAAGCGGGCACTTCCCTGAAATCCGCCTGGCGTGGCCAGATCACACTCGCTGGCCTCGGCACCAGACTGGGCAACTCCATCCGCCTCGCCAGCTTCCCCAAATCCGGCGACAGCCTGAACGCGGCGGCTCTGGTCTGGTCCAACGCCCCGGTCATCATCAGCGCGCATGATACAGGGCCGCTGATCCGCTCAAAAGACGGTTTTTGGCTGGCGATCCCCACCCCCGCTGCTGGCAAAAGCACCAAGGGCGGCCGGATCACGCCAGGCGAATGGGAACGACGCACCGGCCTGCGCCTGCGGTTCATCTATCGCCGCCGGGGCCCAAGCCTGCTGATCGCCGAGGGGCGATTGAATTCCAAGGGTCGCGCCGTAGCGTCTCGGTCGAAAGCCGGCCGAGGGGTCATCACCGCGCCGATCTTCCTGCTGGTGCCGCAGGTCAAGCTGCGCAAGAGGCTAAATCTGGCGCAGGATGCTGAACGGGCGGTGGATGGCGTGCCGGGGTTGATCGTGGCGAATTGGATCGAGGGCAGATAGCGCGGATTGGTGTGGCAAGCGGACTGCTGAACCGCGCTCTCGCTCCTAATGGGTCGCGGTCGCTCCACTCCCTTGAAACTGCGCTACGCAATAGGAAGAGGCTTGATACCTCCCCAGTCCGTGCACTTCAGTCGAGAAGCTGCGCAATCACTTCAAGGCGCTTCAGATCATCTTGCAACGACAACCCGTTTCTCGCCCGATCCAAAGCCAGATATGAATGGCGTCGGGCCTGCTCATGGAACCCCGGATAATCCAGCGTCGAAAGGGACAGGAACGCCTTCTGCAGCCTTATCCCAACTTCCACGGCCCCGGCGCCATCGCGCGCGATCGCGGTGAAGGCATCATCGAACATTTCTGCCAGGGAGAGGTTAGGCACGATGACGCGATCATACTTCTCTTCGGTCTTTTCATCATCCGGAACAGGTTTGGCCCAAGTCGCAAAAAGCCTGACAAAGCGGCCTATGATCACGATCGCCGTGCCAGGGTCGTTCACTGCAGGAGACAATGCACGCGCTGCGATCTCCGAGAGAACGATAAGGCCGAACCGCGGATCCTCATCAAATGTGCGGTTTTCTCCGATGACAAACGCATTGGAAATCCGTCGGACGATCTTCTCCTCGACTTTACCCTTGGTATCGAGGATCACGAGGGCACGTCCTGGCGCAAGGAAGGAGCCGGGCATTGCCTCGAGCATGATCTTGAGTTCATGCTCTTTCGCGATGGCCTGCAACGCTGGCGTGTCGACATGCTGGACATAGCCGATATCTTCACAGAAGACCTTCGCACCATCGAGCGCAGTGCTGGAGGTCTTTTCGATGCCTCCCAGAAACGGCGTCAACCGCCGCTCCTTCAGACTTGAGAGCGATGCGGCTTCTGCCTTGTTGATTGTCGTTCCAAGACGGCCGAGGCGCGCGATGTTGTCGACCCACCGAACGAAGGTGAGGACCACCCACGCAAAAATCGCCAGCGTCAGAACGAACAGGACAAAGAGTCCGCCGCGATTATAAAGGCCTGTCTTGAGCGCCACGATCGACACGATGCTGAAGATGAACGCGCCGATAAAGCTGGACAGAGCTGTTTGAGAGACATCGTCCGCGAGGACTAGTGCGAAGGCACGCGGCGTGGCGGAGCCGCTGGCCGACGCATAGCTTGCCAACATCGACCCGACCGCGAAGGTGGCAACCGCGAGCATCGACGACGAGATAATTGTGAGAAGCGTCTGGATGGTGTCAGGCGTGATTTCCGGAAGAAGGTCCCCGATCGGCCAGTAGTCGGCAGCCTGAGCGAGAAAGGAAGCTCCTATCGCAATGATGCAATAGAGCAAAGGCTTGGCCCACAGGCGTTTGCGCAACTGCAGAAGGTTGTGGACCAAACGTGTCTTCATCGGGCACTCCTCTCTATCACGAATCTCGGGTCTTTGCCCAAATCCATGGAGCGCCCGTTCGGTAATCGTAGTGTGATTGCTGGAAGCGGACCAGCGTCGATCCGTTTCAGCGATCTTCTGTCAGGTGTATCAATGCCCACCACCCGCGAAACCGTCCTCTCCGCGCTGCACGCGCAGCTGCAGTCGCTTGCCGCCCTCACCCTGCGTGAGGCGGTACTGCCCGAACGGATTCCGGCGGCCGGGCTGATCATTCTGCGTGACGGCCAACCTGGTGAACCGGAGGTAACGCTGTCGCCCCTGCGCTACCATTACCAGCACCGGGCCGAGCTCGAGGTCGTTGTCCAGCTTAGAAGTACCCATACGACAGCACTGCGCCCCCGCGCCTCTGCCATACGGGCGGGCAGCAGGATGAACAGCCACAGCATGAAATAAAGGGCGGCCAGTCCGAAAATCAGGAAGAAGAAACTTTCGATCATGGCCCAAGACTCCCTTTCGATGGCGGGCCCTTTGCCCGCCTCCGCTCAACAGGTGCCGTAGTACCCGCCCGAATACCGGCAATACTCGGTGGCGGCCCCTAAGCGGATCATCTCGACCGCGATGTCGCGCCCGTCTGGCAGAAAGCACTGCCCGACCAGACGTCCATACCGGTCGATGTCCAGAACGTTGCATCTCACGGTCTTGCCGGAGATCAGACTGCGCAGGGTGGCGGTTGCGTTAGAGCCCCTTCGCTGGTCCCACTCGGGTGCGTCGAGGCCCCAGACCCGGATCCGACTCGACTCTCCACTCAGGGTGAAGGTGTCGCCATCGAGAACCCTGCTGACGCGCGCCTCCAGCGCGCCGGACTGCTGCGCTTGCGCATCGGGCTCGCCGATGAAGGACGCAGCAAACGCGACGGCCACCAACAGAAACGCCGCACGGCGAAACGGACGCGTGAAGCGGCGAATGAGAAATCGTCCAATCATCTTGGGATGATGACCCAAGAAACCGCCACGCCGCAAGGCATCCACTGACGGTGCAAAACAGAAAGGAACCTCTTCCATGGCACGTGCGCAAGGCGCGCGGGCGCAGATGGCGCTTGCGTTTGAGACAACCTATGGCGCCCCGCCCGCCAGCGGCTTCACCAGGATGCCCTTCGCCAGCACCTCTCTGGGGTCGGAACAGCCGCTTCTGAACAGCGAACTTCTGGGCTATGCCCTATCGACTACGCTAGGTGGTGCCACTCCCGGCATGACCAACGTGGGCCTAGGACTCTTGGCCTTGATCGGCTTGGCCACCTTTGTCGCGATCGATAACCGCACGAACGTTCCATTGGTTCAACTTTCAGTCCTACGAGACCGCGCTTTGGCGGCAGGTCTTGTTTCGATGGGGTTGGTTTCAACCATCATGATGGCCACCCTTGTCGTCGGCCCCTTCTACTTGTCGGGGGTTCTGGGCCTCAGCCCTGTTCAAACCGGGTTGGCGATGTCGGTGGGCCCAGGCATCTCCGCGTTGACGGGCATCCCAGCAGGTCGGCTGGTGGACCGCTTTGGTGAGGCGACAGTAACCTACTCCGGGTTGCTCGGTGTCGTCGCGGGTTCCGGTCGGATGATCCTGCTACCCGGCGATTTTGGCGTAACCGGATATATTTGCGGCCTCGCAATCATCACCGCAGGCTATGCGCTGTTTCAGGCGGCGAACAACACGGCGGTCATGAATGCCGCAACAATCGAGCGCCGTGGCGTCGCATCCGCCCTTCTGGGCCTGTCCCGAAACCTTGGTCTCATAACGGGAGCCTCTGCCATGGGTGCTGTTTTCGCCTTTGGATCGAAGGGAGATAGCCTTCTCGAACCAAGTGCCGGAGGCGCAGCCGGACTGCAGCTGACCTTTGCTGTCGCCACATTCTTGGCAGTCGCCGCTCTCTACGTGGCCCTGTTGGGTCGGAGACCGAAGTAGCAGAACTTCAGCCGTCGGGCGCATGAAAAACGTGCGGCGGCTGTTTCAATGGCTCTAATGTTCGCCACCTGACAGAAGGTCCCCAGTCTCCCTCTGGTGTACTTACGGTTGCTTGGGCAAAGGTCCGCTGGCAGCTTTGCGGAAGAGGCGGACATCGGGCAGATGTCCAATGATCCCAATTAGACGACGGTGCCGTCACCGAGAAGACCATTCAGGGAAGGTCCACTTAAAGGAACGGGGCCGCGCGATCTCGCCCGCGGGCCCCTCTTTTCAGGTGCTGTTGAAGTTCAGGAGGCGGCGTCCTTATTGACCCCACCCTTCGTGGCAATCTCGGTCATGCGGCGGTCGCCGTCGTAAGTCTGGTCGAGACATTTCTTCAAAACCGCCGCGTCGCCGTCCAGGCCGAGGCGGTTAGCGAAGGCGGCCAGCGTGCCGTAGCCCGCCAGCGCGTAGTGTACCATGCGCTGGTACTGCGGGATGATGGCGGCGTCGCGCACGTCAGCGTCGGTGATCTCATCGGACAGACCGTGGGCGCGCGCTTCTTTCACAAGGCCTTCCATGCCCTTGCAATGCTCTGCGTTGGGCTTGATGCCGTGGTCGTTGCAAAGCTTTTCGATCTCGGCGATGCCGTCAGCAATTCCGTTGCCCCCGTCGATCAGCGCCTCGGACAAATCCTTGTCTTGGGCGGCGCGGCCCAACTCGGTCACGACGGACAGGGACTGACTGTTGGCGCTCCAGATGTCCTGCAGCTGGTTGAGGTAGATGTCCTTGAGCGAATTCATGGCCATGTCGGTGTCCTTTGTTCTGCGTCGCTCCTTAACGGGCGAAACCACTGAAGGTTCCTCTGATCGGTCCGGTTTAACCTGTATGCCGCCGAATTGGCCGCCTAATCTGAGACAAAGAAGAAAAGGAGCTCACCCGCGCGTCGCAGCCCGCGCATACCCCGATCGCTGCCGTCTTCATGGCTGAACTCGGTGAAGACCTCACGACGCCGCCCAACGAAAAACACTGAGGGCTCAAAGCCGTCACCTAAAAGTTCGCACAGGGATGTACGGCACTTGCCTTATGCCCTACCGCCATCGGGTATCTTATGTCAGGTGGCGAACACTAGGTGCGTCGAGGAAAATCTTTCCCCAATAGAACTTAAGTGACCTCTCAAAAAGGACCGACGCCCATGAACTCCTTCTTTGCGACCATTATTGCCATCGTTGCCCACACTCCGATTTGGGTCTGGCCGCTTTCAGTGCACCTGCAGCCACCGCTATTTGCCCGACAACAGGCTGCCCGACGCTGCTTCGGGAATCGTGGCGTTGGTTACAGCATCCGGCAGTTCGGTGATCTCGTTGCCAATCCCGCCTTCTGCAGATGTGGCCTCTGCATCAGATTCGGGCGATGCGTTCGGAGAAAGGGTGGGGATCGCCCTTGGGACCGGGTTGGCCAAATCTTCGGATCGCGCGTCCTTGTTCCAAGGCACGACGGGAACGCCCTGTGGGAAAATGACCTCTCTGGCTTCGTCCGGCATGGATATGCCGTTATCGACCAGAACCCGCATGATAAGACGCAAGGCCGAGGACTTCACCCTGTTCAGGGAGACCGTCTTGCCGTCGATCCAGAAATGCGCCTTGAGCTTGATCGTGGACGAGCCAAGCTCGTCCACCAGCACCGTGGGCGGCGGATCGCTCAGGATGGCGTCATGGTCGCGCAGCACCGCCACGATCAGGCGTTGCGCTTCGCTGATCGAGGCCTCGTAGCCGATGCCCACATCGGCGGTCACGCGACGCGCCGCCCCAGCGGTGTAGTTGACGATGGTGCTCTTGAAGATCGTGGCATTCGGTATCTGGACGTGGTTGCCATCAATGGTGAGGAGCACGGTCGACCGCGTATTCATCGTTTGTACAACGCCTTCGAACCCCACGACCCCAATGACATCGCCGTGTCGGAACGGGCGCCGGATACTGAGGATGAGACTTGCGAGAAAGTTTTCGGCAATGTCGCGAAAGGCAAAGCCCAGAACGATACCGATGACGCCAGCCCCGCCAAGCAGGGACACAGCAAGCCCCGTCAACCCCGCCACCTGCAAGATCAGATAGACGCCCAACAACAGGACGGGGATGGCAATTGCCCGTGCGATCACGCTGCGGAGAAACTCGTGCTCGACCCGGGGCGCAAGGAGCATGCGCGTGCCAGTGGCAATGGCATTCGATAGCCACCAGGCCAGCGGCAGGATCACCACCGCCAGGATGATCAACGGCAAGGTGACTACGGCTCTACGGGCAAGTGCCTCCAGTTCAGCAAGCGCTGGCGCGAAATTCCAGCTGATCTCTTCGCGGACCTCCAGCCGATTGACAACGGCAACAGTGCCTTGTGTGCGTGCTGCCAGATCGCGCGCCCAGGTTTTCTGTTCCTGTGAACCGGCTATGCCGTCAATGAAGACGATCCCCTCGTCCACTTCAATCTTGATCTCATTGTACCACCCGGTAGCGCCGAGGATGCGGCCGATGCGGATCTCGATCACTTCATCACGAGCGACCGGTTCGATGGCAACCGCCTGCTCTGTGGGCGCAACAACCTCGGCGTCTTGCGCGCTGGCAATTACCGGAAACAGGGCAAAACCTGCAACGGCAGCGACCCGCAGAAAAAGACCGAGATGATGTGTGAGGAATTGAACGCTTTCGGATACCGCGGCCATGTCCAGATCAACCTTTCTGCGTTCGCTGCACGCTCCCCGTCGCAGACGTCCTCCGACCCCGGTGCACCCTAGGGTCAGGACTCGTTCTCGCATCATAGCCAGAACATGACTGTTGCGGCGAGGGCGACGGCGGAGAGGAAGACCTTCGGGCATCTGTCGTAGCGTGTTGCGACCCGCCGCCAGTCCTTGAGCCGCCCGAACATGATCTCGATCCTGTTGCGTCGTTTGTAGCGGCGCTTGTCATGCTTGATGGGTTTGCCGCGCGACTTCCTGCCGGGAATGCAGGGCTTTATCCCCTTGTCTTTCAACGCTTCCCTGAACCAGTCAGCGTCATAGCCACGGTCGGCCAGCAACCACTCCGCCTTTGGCAGGCTGCCCAGCAGGGCCGCCGCACCGGTGTAGTCGCTGACCTGGCCGGCGGTCATGAAGAAGCGGATCGGGCGGCCCTCGGCGTCGGTGACGGCATGCAACTTGGTGTTCATGCCGCCCTTGGTTCGGCCGATCAGACGGCCCCTCTGGTCGCCGGGCCCCCCTTTTTCGACCGCAGGCTGGTCGCCGTGCGGTGTGCCTTCAGGTAGGTCGCGTCGATCATCACCGTCTTCGGAACGGCTGCCTCGGCGGTCAGGCCATCCATCATTCGGGCGAAGACACCCTTGTCGCTCCACCGCTTCCAACGGTTGTAGAGGGTCTTCGGCGGGCCATATTCCTTCGGCGCATCGCACCAGCGCAAGCCATTGCGATTGATGAAGATTATGCCGCTCAACACCCGCCGGTCGTCGACCCGCGGCTTGCCGTGGCTCTTGGGAAAGAAGGGCTGCAGCCGCGCCATCTGCGCGTCCGTCAGCCAAAAAAGGTTGCTCATCGGTCAGTCTCCTTGCGGAGGCTGAATCACGCCAAGAGCGGATGATCAATGGGTCCTGACCCTAGCCATACGGACGCGCTATTCTAGATGGAGCAATCAACCCCAAGCATAGCGCGCAAGTCCTGGATCAAAGGCATCTTGCGCCTGCCGACCTGGCCGCGAAAAAAGAGGCAGCCTGATGGCTCATCGCTTTAGCCTTTGGCACGTGACGACAAAGCAGCAGCTTAGACCCGCTGCCGAAGGTATGCCCACCACCCGCCTGAAGCGCAGGTCAATCGTGTTGAGAAGCCCGTGCCGCGTCGGGCGCTGTTCAATGCCTACAAGCCGAACACCTATCTAAAACGAAGCCGACATTGATCGGCAGACATGCCGACCTACTTCCCACAGGGCAAATGGCGCAACGCACAAGGCACATCATGAACCCGTTCTTCTCCCGTCGCGCGGCCCTATTCGGTGGGGCTTTCACCCTCAGCGCACCGTTTCTCAACGCGCGTGTCGCCATCGCCCAGGAAACAGGAACGCTCAAAGCGGTCTTACCAACTTTTTACGACCGGATGGTCGGCGATCTGCGAGTCACGGCCCTTCTGGACGGGTTCTTCGATCTTGGCCGTCCATTGATCACAAACGCCACTGCCGAACAGATCGACACTGGCATGACGGACACTTACCTTGGCGTCAGTGACCAGATCCGGCTGCCGATCAGTATTCACCTGATCCATGGTCCGGAAGGCATCACCATGATCGACGCGGGTTCGGGGAGCGCATTTGGGCCGACTGCTGGCCGGGTGGCGGCCGCACTCAGCGCCATGGGCATTGCCACCGACGACGTGAAGCGGATCGTCTTGACCCACATGCATCCGGACCACATCGGCGGCCTGCTATCGGCTGATGGGACCGCAGTATTCGGCTCAGCATCGCTTAATGTGCATGAAACCGATCTGAAGTTCTGGACCGACGAGGCAATCGCCGCGTCTGTTCCGGATGCTTCTAAGCCGTTCTTTGCGTTGGCACGCGGTGTGTCGGCTGCTTACGGCGAGCGGCTAAGTCCATTTTCTGGCGCTGCAGACCTCAGTGACGGTCTGACTACAGTTGAGGCGTTCGGACATACTCCGGGCCACTCAGCGGTTCGAGTCTCCAGCGGTACAGACCAACTCCTGATCCTTGGCGATGCTGCAGCAATTGCGGCTGTGCAGTTCGCGCACCCAGAAGCCGGTATTGCGTTTGATGCGGACGGTGCACAGGCAGCAGCGACGCGCAAAGCTATCTTCGACATGGTCTCCGCAGATCGGATCGCTGTTGCGGCCACACATCTACCCTTCCCTGGTGTCGGGCATGTTGAGAAGAAGGATGGCGCTTATGCTTGGGTGCCCGAGCATTGGCAGATCATGTGAAGACAGGCTGAAGAAAATCGTTGGCGGCCCTGGTCGCCCGGCTGCCGCGGTCATGGTTGAGAGCGAGTGGCGATCGCTTTCGCTTTGAACCGGCCCATCACGACAGATCCTACGGCAGAGGGGTGCGTTTCATCCAAAGCGAAAAGCCCGAGCTTAGTTAGGTCGAATAGATTCTCGCTGTCGATAAAAAATACCCCTTCGTGCGTCTGCGCATTGGCAGCAATGCCCGTTCAAGCGTCACCAGGCCGGGGCGGCACACTATGAATGAGCTTGAGTTCGGCGTCTTAAAAGGTCCACTTAGAAACGTACGAAAGTGTCACAAACTTTCAGGACTACGTCGAGTTCCTGCAACAGTCCCAATTACCAATCCTGGCCAATCAATAGAGCCCGTCGATCTCTACGGGCAATCTGCGAACTGCCTTTCGGTCGTTCAAAAGACTGCCCTCGTCGCCAGGATTGGACTCGATTGCCTTCAGCTTCATGAATCGATTATTCGAAACCTCGGCGACGTCCGAACGCGATCTAAGAATTGTCGGTCGCAGAAATACGAACAACGTTTGGCGCCGGGACGATTCCTGTTTATTGCGAAAAAGGCCACCAATAAGAGGAAGCTTTCCGAGGCCCGGAACTTCCGACCGGCTGGATCGGCGGTCATTGGTGATCAACCCGCCCAAGACAATCGTGCCCCCATTATCAGCAAGCACTGTGGTTTTGATGCTCCGTCGATTCGTTACAATGTCTGCGGCGCCGGTCACGGCTGCGGTGGACAGCGACGATACCTCTTGGCTGATATCCAACTGAATGACGTCACCCTTGTTTACGCGGGGGACAACACGCATCGTGATGCCAACATCTTGGCGCTCAATAGTGTTTTGCGTGGTGCCATCGCTAGTGACAGAGCCGGTGCGGAAAGGCACGTTCTGGCCGACGACGATTTCGGCTGCCTGATTGTCCAAGGTAGTGATGCTTGGAGTGGAAAGTAAGTTCGCTTTCGTAGACTGCCCGAGTGCCTGGAGCAGCAGTCCAAACTCGTCCTGACGCGACAAACCGATCGATAGGCCCGATGGGGCTACTGCTATGCCTACCGGCGAACCGAGAAGGCTGAGAATATTATCCAGTGACACTCCTGCCGACGAAAACGATGTGGCGGCAAAGCCACCGGGCGGCGCGGCCGCACCGAAACCCAGTTGCACCCCAAGTTGTTCGGCAATGTCGCCAGAAACTTCTACGATTGCGGCTTCGATCAACACTTGCGGACGTCGCTGATCCAGTTGTGCGATCAGCGCGGAAAGGTCGGCCTGAACCTCCACTCGGGCCCGTACTACGACGGCATTGCTTTCGACTACTGCCTGGATGGTGATGTCCTCGGCCGACAGCGCTCCGACGGGTGGGGCAACCAAACGCACATCGACCCCAGAAACGGGCTCACCAGTTTGAGGATCGACTTCCGCGGTCAAAGCCTCAGCAACCGGATTTGTGGTGATGGATCCGGATCCGACAAGACCTTGCAAAACTTCGGCCATTGAAGCGGCATCAGCAAACTGAAGGCTGTAGACGCGCGTGACCGGCACAGTTGACGCCAGCCGGCGTCCTGGCACATCGAGATCTTCCACGATATCCTGTACGAGAAGATATGTCTCGCGATCGACATTCAAAATTAGCTGGTTCGATCGCGTGTCGACAGTGATGCGGGGGTCTGGTGTGCCAGGCGCGAGCCCTAAGGGCGCACCGAGGATATTCTGAACAGCCAATCCAACCTCAGCGACGTCGGCATCTCGGACCTTAATGGTGTACACTTTCTTGCCGTCGTCGGCGTCCAATGCCCGCGCGATGCCCTCAATCCTAGCGACGTTTTCGGCAGTGTCGGTGATAACCAAAGTGTTGGTATCGACTACAGCTTCAATATACCCGAAACTCGCCACCAACGGACGGAGCGCACCGACGGCAGTTACTGCCGGAAAGTTCTTCAGTTGAACCAGCCGGGTCACGACGTCAAGGCGCCCCAAACTATCATCCATTTCGATGACGCCACCGCCTTCGCGAACAGCAGCCTGCGGCACGATGCGCCACAGAATACCTGACGGAAGCGCCGTAAAACCTTGAACGCCAAGGACAGACTGAAAAAGTTCCCACACCCCGTCCGCGTCTAGCGGTTCTGCGGAAATGACGGTCACTATGCCACTGACATTAGGATCAAGCACCAGAGTGCGTCCTGTAATCTCCGAAACCTGCTCGGCCAAAGTGCGGATGTCGGCATCCCGCAAATTAATCACAAAAGTTCCGTCGTCGGGACCGGTCTGGGCTGATGCAGGTGGCAGAGCCGTCGCTGCCGCAATCAGAGCAAACCATAACGCAGCGGCGATGTACCTCTTGATGCAGCTCATCGGAGCGGAAATGTCATGATGATAGTTTCCCCGTCCCGTTGAAGCTCGACCCTGGCTTTACCTGAAGCCGCCACCTCGTCGAAATAGCGTTGATCGCTGGGAATGTCGCCCACTTTTTGTCCGTTGACTGCGGTGACCAGATCGCCCGGTCGAAAACCTGCCTGTCGCACGCCGGGAGAGGCTGCCTCCGAAATGCGATAACCTTCGCCAGTTGCTTCCAGCCCAAGACGTTCCATTACGCTTTGAGGATTCTGCAAGATGGCGGCTCGGTAGCGAGCGATAACCGCATCCGAATCATTGGACGCGGGAGCCTGTGAAGGGGCGGAGGCAGCGGGGATTAGTGTGCGTAGGTCGGTTTTCCCTGTTGCGGTTGGTTTGGCCCCAGATTTCTCGAAAGACAGCGTTTCTAGACGATCGTCAACCTCCAATACAACGTGCGTACGGGCCACTTCAGCCAACGTAACGTTGGCCGTAATGGCGGCCCCAATCGCATAGCTTTCGGCCCGGCCGCTGTCCCCGCCCCCGATGATCGCGCGCGATGCAGATGCCGGGATTGACAGCGTGACGCCCATTAGTGTCAAGCCAAGGCCAGTTTCGTTGATCACCTGCGGAGTCGTATCGGACCCGACGACGCTGCCAAACGGCGCAAACGTCAGGATTGGCGATAAGTCCAGCCGTGAACCGTCCGGAACAGGAGACACCGCAACACTTCCGATGGGCTGCCCGCTTTCGCCCGCAATCCGCCAAGCAACCGGCCCAGCGGCCACGCCTACGCTAATTGCGGATAAAGCCGCGAAAATCCAAGCCGCAGCCGCAGGAATTTCGATCGTCATGGGCTGCCTCCCACGTCCAGAAAGCCCGTTAGTCGAGCGTAGACCTGAGCGTCGGAAACTTCTGAGGCAATTATCTCGACTCGGGACAGATGAGGATCGCTGGTGGGCGTATTTGACGACTCTAATACAACGCTTATCCCCAGTATCGACACGGGCACGTCGTTCGCCGGTTGCCCCAAAGTCAATTCCGCAAGCAGGTTTTCGGCCGCCCACTGCGCCGCTGCGCGCGCTTCCAGATCGCCAATCCGCGCAATATGCGCTTCGGTCGCTCCCAAAAGCGCGACCGAAGAGGTAGCGAGAACCGCCAATGCAACAAGAGTTTCGATCAGGGTAAAGCCTGCGTCGGCAGAGCGGGTCATGGACTTTCCTGAACCTTAGACACTGCGGAAAAACCATCAAAGGTTACCATCCAGGTTGTGTCAGAACCAGTGATGTCGAAAGTAACTTCGGCCGCAGCACCACTGGTAGGCAAGACCATCGCCGCTGACATCTCAATATTTCGAGGCACAAGTTCCAACGGCTTCGCGAGGTCGTGACGTTGCCCCAACATGGCCAGCATGGCTGGGGGCCAGATCTGAGGAGGTTCGTCTTGCTGACCTGTTTGCAATTGCCCGAATGAGTAGCCTGTTGCATCCCATTGCATTACTAGCGGTCGTCCCGAGATTAGGGCTTCGTCCACGCCGAGTGACAGTAACCGGGCGAGTCGCACTGCCTCCGCCTCAGCGTTCGCACCACGGTCGCCTACGATCATCATGGCGGCCCCTGACGCTACTCCAACTACGGCTAGCATCGCCATTACCTCGATCAGCGTCACCCCGGCTTGGCCATCGCGGACGAATCTGGTCATCCGCTCGGTCCCCCGACTGCTGATGTTGCAGCGCCCGGACCGTGCAGAATGTCGGCATCCACGCCCACACCACCGGGCTCGCCATCTGCCCCTAACGAGGTTAGCTCATATGGCCCAAGTTGACCGGGCGCGATGTACTCATAAGCGTTGCCCCAAGGATCGACCGGCATGTTCGGTAGGTATCCGCCTGCCGCCCAATTCCTAGGCACGGGCGCGGATGAGGGACGCTCTGTCAGAGCCGACAGACCCTGTTCAGTGGTAGGATAGCTGCGGTTGTCGAGCCTGTACATTTCCAAGCTCGCTGAGATTGTACGAAGGTCCGCAGTCGCTACAGCGACCCGGGCTTCGTCTGGTCTCCCGATCACATTTGGCACAACAAGCGCGGCAACGATACCGATGATCACGAGGACCACCATCATCTCAATGAGCGTAACACCGGCTTCGCTCTGGCGACGAAGCTGCCCCTTAGAGAAAAATTTGCGGAAAAGGCGGATGCCAGAGAACATGATACGTCACTTTCCGTGGTTAAGGCTTGAAAAACTGATACGAACTGAAACTCACCAGAGTTTCACCGCGTAACATTCTTGGTGCGGATTTCTCGGTGCTGCAAGAAAAGTGGTACGATGATGGCTATCACAAGTTCAAGAGCGGCTGAGGCCGGGCCAGCCCTGGACCTGGTTCATGCAACCAGCGGGAAGTCGCTAACGCTTGGACACGAGCCACAGCTACGCGCACCGAGTGGGATCTTGCTCGTGCCAAGCGAGGATGTATTATTGTTGGCAGTCGCGCTTCCCACCATGTCAGCCGGCCAGCGTCGCGCTTCAATAGGATATGCGATCGAAGATCGACTTGCGCAGTCGCTAGATGACCTTCATGTCGTCCTGGGTCCACAAACGTCACCGAACGTGTGGTTGGTGGCCGTGATTGCTCGATCAGTGGTTGCCAACTATGCATCGGAGATGAAGGACGTGGCGCTCTGGCCCGACGTGCTTCTGGTCCCGGCGCCACAAGCGGGCTGGGCAGTGTGGAGCGGGACGGAGCGCGCGCTGGTACGCTTGCCCGATGGCTCGGGCTTTGCAACGTCTACCGAAAGCTTGCCCGCGTACTGGATTGCCGCCGGTTCTCCAGTGATCACGCTTTACAGCGTTTCCGTGCCTACACAGATTCCAGTCGCTGCTCGAGCAGAACTTCCGCTCTTGCCCGATCCACTTTTGCGCGGCTTCGACCTGCTCTCCGGTAAGAGTGGCGCAGGCGGCCGTCTTTCCTTTCCCTTAGGCGCGTGGCCACTCTTTGTTGTCGGACTGTCAGCTGCTTTGGCCCATCTGGGACTTTTGATCGCCGATGTGACCGCATTAAGTCGTATGGCAGCGAGCCAAAAGGCGGAGTTACGCGCGACGCTGAACGCTCCACTCGATGGCGATATCGATGCGGCTCTCGCCGAGGCATTGGCCCTGCGACAGCCGGTCAACGGAGATCGCGGAGCACTAGGATTGCTGACTCAGGTTTTTTCCAACATTAGCGCGCAAACTGGCAAAGTATCTGTCCAAAACTTGCGCTATTCGGCGGCCGAAAACGAGGCGGTGATGACTATCGAGGCCCCTGATCTTGCGACACTGCAATCAATGCAAACTTCTTTGTCGGCAGAAGGATTTTTCGTCACAACGGGCGCCGCAACGACCAGAGACGGGGCTGCCGAGGTTCAGATGACGATCCGCGAGGATGGCACATGAACTCAATTTTTATTCCGATCGTGCTTTGGTGGGAGGGGCGCGAGCTGCGCGAGCGGCTGTTGCTGACGGTCTTGTTGGCCGTGCTGTTGGTTTCGCTGATCGTAGTCACCGTTTGGCGGCCGCTGCAATCCGCGCGGATCAGTTTGGCCGACGAGATAACGAGGCAGGAGCACGCACTCTATATCCTGCAGGCTCAGCCCGCGACTACGTTATCGGTTAGCGTGAACGATGAGCGACCGCTTGCAACCGTGGTTACAGAGAGTGTCGCCGCGTTTCAGTTAACCATTCGCCGTCTCGAGCCTGAAGGATCAAGCGTCCGTGTAGTATTGGAAGACGCTTCGTTCGACTCCGTGATTTTTTGGCTGGAAGCAGTGCAGCGGGACAGTGGATTGCGAGTCAACGAGATGGAGATAAGCCGGCGCCCTGCCCCTGGTGTTGTGAACGCCGTTGTGTCCCTGGAGAGATGATCTAATGCCAAGCGCGCAGTCGAACCCAAAACTCCCCTACTCGTTTGCCCGTCAGCATGGTGTTATCCTTCAGCCTTCTACCGATGGACCGATCTGCGCCATCCGGCCTGGCGTGCCTATCGCCGCTTTGGCCGAAGTGCAGCGCATTTCTGGGCCGATTCGCATCGAGACCCTGTCGTTTGAGGAGTTCGAAGCCCGCCTGGCTTCAGCCTACCGCGACAATGCTTCTGACGCATCTGACGCTGCAGGTGCGCATGGTGATTTAGCCACTCTAGCCGACAGCACCGCGGCGGTGGACGACCTTCTGGACCAGTCCGAAGATGCTCCCGTCGTTCGGCTAATCAATGCTCTGCTCCAAGAGGCGATCAAAGAAGGCGCGTCTGACATTCACATTGAAATCCAGGAGCGCACGCTTAAGGTTCGCTTTCGCATCGACGGCCTTCTGCGGGACATGGTGGAACCGAAGCGCGCGCTCGCACCGCTTTTGGTCAGTCGGATTAAGGTGATGGCGCGGCTGGACATAGCCGAAAAGCGGTTGCCGCAAGACGGACGTGTATCGCTGCGAGTTGGCGGGCACGAGGTTGATGTTCGCGTTTCGACGATTCCGTCACAGTACGGCGAGCGCGTCGTCATGCGTTTACTGGACCGTAGCGCGACACGCCTAGGGCTGGACCGGCTCGGGATGAGCCCACGTGACGCTCTAGCATTTGCGCAGCTTCTGGCACGGCCGGACGGAATGCTGTTGGTCACCGGTCCAACCGGATCCGGTAAGACAACCTCGCTTTATGCCGCATTGGACCATCTGAACGACAAATCGCGCAACATCATGACAGTCGAAGACCCTATCGAATATTCAGTCGACGGGATCGGTCAAATGCAGGTTAACCCGCGGACTGAGCTCACGTTTGCGCGTGGCCTGAGAGCGATCCTACGGCAAGATCCTGACGTCATAATGGTCGGCGAAATTCGCGACCGCGAAACGGCTCAGGTCGCAGTCGAATCTGCTATGACCGGCCACTTTGTGTTATCGACGCTGCACACCAACACCGCCATTGGTGCGGTATCCCGGTTAATCGACATGGGGGTCGAGCGCTTTTTGCTAGCTCCGATGTTGGTTGGCGTGGTGGCCCAGCGTCTGGTGCGACGCTTATGCCCCGACTGTCGTACCCGCGACGAGGCCACGGCTTCCGATGCGAGCTTGATCGATGGGCTACGGGTAGGTGACGAACTGTGGCGTGCTTCCGGATGTCTCGCTTGTCACGGCCAAGGATACAGGGGACGATCCGGGATCTACGAAGTCGTCGCAGTGACCCGTGAAATCGAAGCGCTGGTGCATTCGGGCGCGTCCGAGGCCGAACTGACCTCTGCAGCTCGTCGTGACGGGCCCGGACTAATTGCCGACGGTCTGCGCCAGATCCGCGCGGGTGTAACCACTGTCGAAGATGTGGCTCGGGTGGCCAAGGAGGTTTGATGCATGGCGGCCTTCAGGTTCAGGGCGGTGGACTCCAGCGGCAAAGCGCATTCCGGGATGATCGAGGCCGCTACACCAGCGGCCGCCCGCCAAGTGTTACGCGGACGTGGACTGCTGCCAATGGACGTTCAAGCCAGTGCGTCAGCCAAAGTCTTGGCCGAGAAAACCGCAAGCCAGACTGGCGTGCAACTTGGGCGGCGAACGGGCGCGCGTATACCCTTGGCGGCGCTGACGCTAGTGACCCGGCAGATGGCGACGCTGCTTGGCTCAGGCCTGCGGATCGAGGACGCCCTGTCCACTATAGCACAAGGGCAGCCGCCCAAGATCGCAGGAGTGTTGTTGACACTTCGGGCATCAGTTCTTGAGGGCCGCAGTTTCGCCGACGCTCTCGCTGGGTATCCGCAGGTTTTTTCAGAGTTCTACCAGGCATCGATCAGGGCCGGCGAACAGGCTGGCAAGCTGAACCATGTGATGACGCACCTTGCCGCTTTTGTCGAAAGCCGAGCGCGCAATCGGCAAACCGTGCAACTAGCGCTTCTGTATCCGGCTCTACTGGCCTTGGTAAGCCTTTCCATCATCACTTTGCTGATGGCGTTTGTCGTACCCGACATTGTGCGCGTGTTCCAGACCCGGGGCACTGACCTTCCGTTCCTGACCCGGGCATTGATCGCGGTTGCTGCATTTGTCCGAGGCTACGGTCTATATGTAGGGCTGGGCGGACTGTTGCTTCTTTTGGCGACAGGCAGGTGGATGAAGATCACCCGCAATCGCCTGACGGTTCACAAGCTTCTGGCTAAGGGCCGCTTGACATCGCGGCTCGTGCAACGGACCAATTCCGCACAATTCGCGGGCACGTTGGCGACACTGGTGCAAAGCGGCGTTCCCCTTATCGAAGCCTTGGCCGCCGCCGCGGATGTTACTCCTAACCTCTATGTCCGCGCCAAGGTGGCAGAAGTCATGGAGAAGGTCCGTCAAGGAACCAGCTTACGTCGCGCGATGGAGGAAGCGGCAGTGTTTCCCGCCATGTTAGTGGCCATGGTGGCCAGCGGAGAGGCAACGGGCTCACTGGGACCAGCGTTGGCGCATGCCGCAAACGATCAACAACGCGACTTGGACGCCTGGGTGCGTGCAATGGTGGCGTTGGTTGAACCGGCGATTCTGCTGGTGATGGGAGGGTTGGTGATGATGATGGTCTTAGCAATCTTGCTGCCAATCGTATCAATGAACGGCCTTGTCGGTGGATGATCACCTACCCAACAGTACCGCCAGGGGCAGGTCCAGTTCACTGTCTTGTGTGCTGGGCATTCCCGGCACCAGTTCTGCTCCAGCACGGTGGATCGTCAGTACCAAGCGGTCAGCGGCCGTCAGCTTGGCTGTCACCAAAGGAACCCTTGGTCCGTCTTGCGGAGTGACCAGCACAATAACTGCATCATCCTGCGCGCTGATCTGCGCGTGCAGAGCGGGTGCCGGCACCGCCTCGGCCCCGGCTTCGTCGCGCGAACATTCGCTTGCGGCTGTTGTCACCGTCCCCGACGCAGACCGTAACGCACCTTCTACGTCCAGTGCTACCGCCGCGAAGCGCGCCTGCCCAGTGCAGCTGATAGGCAGGTTAGGCATCACCGCAGCCACGAGCGGCCAACCGACCGCTCCAGAAAACGGACCGAGATTGAGGCCTTCCCGGCGAAGGATCACATCGCCAGAGAGATCGGTTCCCGGCCCGGCGAGGCGCCAGTCCGCAGCCAGCCCAAGCGCCCACAGGCTCTGCAGGGAACGCAAGGTCCACGTCAGTTCGTGCCCGCCGTCAATCTGCATCCGTCCTTGCCAAATCGTGCCATTTAGGCGGTCCGCCGCCATAGGTCCATTGTCGGGTAATCCCGCGTAATGCGCCGCAAAACCGATCGGCATATACCAGAAGAGAGATCCGCAAAAGGCCACCAAACCAAGGAGTATGACCAATGATCCAAGTGCCACTGTCCTCGCAAGAGGTCGCCAATGGATTGACGCGTCGCGGGGTGTGTCGGTCTCTGCTGGCAAGTCTTGGCATTCCTGTATTATTGCCGTTGGCGGGCTGTGGATCCCTTTCGGCGTTTGAAGGCACGCAAAGCGCGCCGAAAGACGGGAGCGACGCGGCGCTGTTGTTGCCCCTGACCGGATCCGCCGCCGCGCTGGGGATGAATATGGGGCGCTCCGCAAGTCTTGTCACGCAGGGATTGGCTGCCGGGGCCGCGCCTAGGGTCATTGACACAGGCGACACCGCGGCAGGCGCGGCGGCTGCCGCTGAACAGGCAATCGCCGGAGGGGCAAGGCTGCTGCTCGGCCCGTTACGCGCCGACCAAACACCTGCCGTGCTTGCCGTTGCGGGCAAGGTGCCGGTCGTCACTTTTTCCAACGACGATACACTGGGGGACCAGGGGGCTTTCGTAATGGGAATTACGCCGGCGCAATCCGTCTCTACGATGTTCAGCTACGCCCGTGCTGCTGGGCTAACACGCATTGCTTTGGTGGGCGCAGATACGGCTCTAGGCAACGCGTCGTCAACAGCAGCAGTACGGATCGCGTCCGCCGGGGGAATTACACTCACCGCGACGTTGTTGCGTGATCCAAACCAAGGTGAATTAGTGTCTGCGCTGAAAGAGGCGAGCGGCGGCAAATTGCCTGATGCGGTGTTCTTGCCGGACGGGGGGGGATCGCTCGTTTCTTTCGCTTCGTCTTTGCGAGGATCCGGGGTTCAGGTGCTCGGTTCGGTCCAATGGGGCGTCAGCGATGTATCTGCCAACGGCGATCTGGAGGGGGCATGGTTTGCCGCCCCTCCTCCCGATCTTTACTTGCCCTTCGCCGACCGCTTCGAGGCCGCCTTCGGCGAACAGCCGGGAATCGTGGCCGCCCTCGGCCATGATGCAGCTCTGATGGCCGTAGGCTTGGGCTCGGCGGGAGCAATGAACCGCAAAGGAGTGACGCGTAATGGCGGATTTACGGGTGTACTAGGAAACTTTCGCTTTCTGTCCACCGGGCGTTGCCAGCGTGATCTGTCGGTCCTCGGCATAAGCGGGGGCGGCATCTCTGTTTTGGGCGAGGTCGCCGGAACATGAGCAAACTGCGCCAGCCAGACGCAGGGTTCACCCTGATAGAGGTTCTGGTGGCGCTTGCGCTATTCGCGCTCATAAGCGGAGCAGGTTTCGCAGTGCTGGATCAAGTATTGCGGACCCAAAGCCGCACCGAAGGGAGGCTAGAGCGTTTGGCCGAAATCCAGAGGGCAATGTTCCTTTTGACGGACGACTTTTTGCAGGCCCGTGGCAGGTCGTTTACCGCACAATCGGGCAATGCGGGGACAAACATCGGACTACGCCGAAACGCGGCTGACCTTCGGGAAGGCAGTGTAGGTCTTACGTACCGGTTGCAGGATGAAACCTTGCTGCGCATCGTCAGCCGGGCTGCCGGGCCACCGCTTGCGGAGCAACCCTTACTGTCAGGGGTAACAGCGGCCGAATGGCGTTTTTTCGATCCGCAAGCAACGTGGGTCGCGAGTTGGCCACCTGCGGGACAAATGCCTGGCACTGCCGCGCCCAATCCCCTCGCCATCGAATTGCGCATTACCTTGATTGGAGGCGAAACCCTGCGCCGGGTGGCGCTGCTACCGCGCGATGGTGGATAAATCGCGAAACCCTGAGGCCGGCGTTGTCCTAATCAATGTGCTGGTCATTTTGGCCCTTACGGCGTCAGTGGTTTACGCGATGGTCAGCTTGTCTGAATTGGCAATTGCCCGCAGTCAGCGGTTCAGTGCAGCCGGACAAGCGCAGGCTTTGATCAGCGCGGGTGAGGTCAGCGCGATCACGGCTCTGCGGAGAGATATGGTTGAAGCCGGGCAAGCGGACCACGCCGGTGAACCATGGGCGCTTGTTGGCCAGACCCCCGTTCCGATTGAAGGCGGAACCTTTGCACTGAGAATTGAGGATGCGCAGGCGCAGTTTAACCTCAACAGCCTACGGACAAGCGGGGCCTTGGGGCTTCAGATCTTGCAACGTCTCGTGGCTGCACTTGAGATGCCGCCCGACGTTACCGCGCGAATTGCGGCCCGCATGGCCCAGCCGGCGCCGCTGGAGCGGCTCTCGGACTTGGTAGCAGAAGCGGGACTGTCGCCGACCGAAGTCGAGCTGCTTGCGGATCTGATTACCGTCCTGCCGGGCAGCACCCCTATCAACATCAACACTGCCCCCCCGGCTATGGTTGCGGCGCTGGCCAACAATCCGGTACAGGCGCGACAACTGGATGGTATTCGCGCGCGGCAGGGTTTTCTGACGCCAGACGATATCGCTAACGTACAGGCTATCCTTCCACCAGGTGTGGGCTATGCGAGCAAATACTTTTGGGTCACTGTTACGGTCGAGGTTGATGGCACCCAGCAGACGCTTCGCAGCCTCTTGCAAAGGCGCGCCGGGCCAGGAGGGCGGCCCGTCGTTATTGTCGTAGAGAGGGATCGAGCCCGCTCTCCAGTATTTTAAAGCAAGGTCCACCGACCCCGCCAAAAAATGGCAAGGCGACAGATTGCTCTGCCGCCTTGTCTCTTTTGACGCTGCCTGCCGCAACGGAGCAAGCGACCGTTGTCAGAAGTCTACAGGAGCATCCGTCAGGCTGACTTCGTCATTCCCCAGATAAGTTATCAACAGATCCTCAGAGGGAACGTCGTTTGGACCCGCATTAAACGCAGCGGCGAAGGCAGGCCCAAACTGGGAGGCGGGATTGCCCATGATACCGTCGCTGCCGTCGCAGGCCACAAGAAAGGCAAACGACATGCTAACACCTGCCAAGATTTTGCGATTGCGTGTCATCCGATCAGCCCTCGTTGTTCGGAGAGCCGGGGATCGGCGTGTTGAGGTAGGGGAAAGCATTCTGCAAATCGGACGCACGAAGTGGCGCGCCGTCAGTAAAGGCCGCAGTCCCAACCGGAGCTGCAGCGCGGCTTTCTTCAGCAGTCGGACCGCAAAGGTTGAGGTTGACCATGTCGTCAGTCCCCCCCAATTCCTCGCCGAGCGGCAGATCGTGGCAAAGGGCACCCATCATCACGCGCAACGCGATATCCACTGTGTCATCTCCTGGACGACGGCCGTTGGGAAAACCGGCCAGATCTTCGGCAACGAGACCGAAGGTGTTCTGCTCGTCGCGCGGTGTCACTGGGAAGGTGGTGTTCAGCCGCAACATCTCAGAAGCAGTAACCGTGGCCATCTGGTTGACACCCGGGAACCCGGTCAGGAAGGCTGTCACCAAGTCATTCCGTGGGAAGTTGCTGGGTGCGATATTCCCTGTAGCACCGACTGCGTCGCGGAACAGCAGGTCCAACAGTGCGGGCAGTGTCGGGTTGGTGACATACACAGCCACCGCGCCATCGGCTGTCGGCTCGACCGCGTTGAACGTGTTCTTATCCTTCAGGCCAATGACGACTTCATTCACCAATGGATTCGACAGACGCGACACCTGAACCATAGCCCCACCATGACGGGCCGAACCGTTGAACGAGGGCGAAGGATCAAGCAAACGCGCCTGGGGAAGACTGGCTGTTGTCCAGCCGCCAATTACCCCATTGCCATCGCCAGTCAAACAGGCAATCGGCACCTCCAGCGCAAGGGAAGTGACGTTGTATTCACCGACCAGATCGTCATTCGCACGGTCCTGTGTAATACCACCGACAAACGGGCTATCGGTGTTATACTGAGGATACTCCACGCTGGGGGCGCCCTGCAACGGCACCAAGTTCACCAAGTCGAAGATCTCGCCCAGGTTCACCGCGAAAGCCTCAGCCCGCTGGCCCACGAAGACTTGGCCCGCACCGCATGATCCGAAGTTGACCGAATGGATTTGGTCGTTGGCATAGGCTTCGTATTCGGGAAGCGTCTTCTCGCCGATGTTGTCGATTGGCTTCGTGAAGCCCTCTGCAGGCGAAAGCGCCTGACGAGTGCCGGACCGCCGGTCGCCACTGATCATGGTGAGCGAGTAGCTTTCGGTTTCGTTGATGTTGCTTTCGGGCGGAATCTGACCGGCTTGCCGCAGAGGGATGGCGACCATCTGTCCGCCGATATCGAGTTCGATTCCGTTCGGGCCATTCAGCGCCGACGAAAAGTTGAACTGGAACGTAAGATCCTCAACCGCGTCCCCGTCGTTGTCGATGTGGACCTCATAGATTGCGTCGTTATCCAACACAAAATAGTTTGGCCCACCGTAGGGGGCTTGCAACGGTTGGTAGTTGGCAATCAGGGTAACGTAATCCTCACGGCCCGGCTCGTAGCTTCGGAACATGTAAAAGTCGGTAGCGTCTACACGGGGCATTCCGGCGATCGCCGGGGCTTCCCTGTGGCTGGATGCCAGTGCCAGCGAACCGGTCATAGCGACGGACCCTGCGAGCAATGTCGAGACCAGGTACTGTGATCTTTTCGTCATCTGTTCCTCCTGTTGGCAGCCCAATGGGCCGTTGAGCTTGCTTTATGAGACGCCAGTTCCGAACCTACGGCAGACGAGCAATCTTGCCGATCGAAAGAAAAGGTGGGAACAATTTGCGATGACGTTTCATCCCTCAAGCAGACTGTATACGTACGAGCGATCAGTAAAGTTTCGTCGTAGGTCAATTTTTTTCAAAAATATTTGTTTGGGATGAACGAGCTGGGAAACGTCGAAGGTCTTGCGGGCCAGTCGGATGCGCTATGGCAGCTAACAACGGTCGGTCTGACCCTTGTGCTGCTGATGATTTCATTGGCAGATCTGCGAAGTTTTCGGATTCCAGACGTTCTTAGCCTGCCCTTAATCGCGGCTGGACTAGTTGTAGCCTGGTTCAAGCAGGACCTTGATGGGCATCAGACCGATTTGTCCGACCATCTGATCGGGGCGTCATCGGCCTTTCTTCTTTTTGCCGTGCTGGGTGAGATAGTCTTTCGTCGCACGGGTCGAGAAGCCTTGGGCCTGGGCGATGCGAAGCTGTTCGGAGCGGCCGGCGCTTGGTTGGGATGGCAAGCGCTGCCGCTAGTCTTATTGATCGCCTCGCTTGGCGGTTTATTCTTCGCCTTGATTTTTCGACGCAGCTCGCGTGGCTCTGCTATCCCGTTCGGCCCTTGGATCGCTCTTGGCATCATAATGGTGTGGTTAACAGGAGCGACCTAATTACGCTTCATTGAAGCTAGGCGTTTGTTGCGGCGGTCCAAATGTTGCGCGTCTGGCTATGTTTACGTGGTACCCATTAGTCGCCAGACGTCATTAGGTGGGATAGGATGTTGTGGCGCGGGTTGCAACTCGCACTTTCGCGCTATGGTGCAGCAATCGGGAAGGGCACAGAAAAGGACCGCAGCACCTTCACGCAGCTCATATCCCTGCATACCACTCATATCCGCGATCCGCCCAATAGCTGCCTTTGCCGCGGCCAAAGCCCGCAAGGGTTTCCACCAGTTCGACTGTGTGTACGTACTTTGCCATCTTGTAGCCGAGTTGGCGTTCGACCCGAACCCGCAGCGGAGCGCCGTTGGCGATGGGCAGCGGAACGCCATTCAGGCCATATGCCAAGATGGTTTGGGGATGGTACGCATCGACCATATCGATGCTCTCGTAGTAGTAAATCGGTCCTGCCAGACTTCGCTCGATCGCATCGTGGCAATGAAATACCACAAAGCGCGCGCTTGGCTTGGGCCGCGCCTGAGTGAGGACCAGTCCGAGCGGAACTCCCGTCCACTCGGCGATGCAGGACCAGCCTTCGACGCAATCATGCCGGGTTATCTGGGTGCGCGCGGGCATAGCGAGCAGCGTTTGCCGTGACAACGTAAGCGGAGCTTCGACGAGACCCGTCACTGACAGCCGAAAGTCCGCAAAGCTGTTGCGCGCTAGGGCAAGGTAGCTCTCCCCGTCCGGCGAGACGCTGCCGTTAGGGTGCTGTGACTGACGAATGTCGCTCTTCGTGTATTCTGGGGCCAGGGTGTGTTCGCCCCCAAGCAGTCGCTGCGTGCGGTAGGTCAGGCCGCTTGCAGATTCAAACACTGCGCGCATCGTAGAGTCTTGGTCGGCCGCGTTGTCAAAGATTTTGCAGCCACCAAGGGTCAAGCCGGCTGCGCCCAGAACACTGCGCCGTAAGAAGCTTCGGCGGTCGAGATGGGGGCCACGCATGCTAGGAGCTCTCCTTGTCGGTGCGCCCTGGCCTAGCCATGTGTGGTGAGGTGCCCGTTTCGCGATCAATGCGGTACCAGCCTGTCAGCATGGATCTCAGTCCGTTGATCGGGCCTGCGAGTAGCACCATCGCAATGTGAATGACGAAGAAAGCGACCAGAGCGAGCATGATAATGAAATGCAGCGATCGCGCGGACTGGCGGCCGCCAAAGACATCAAGCAGCCACGGCGCCATGGCGTTGAAGCTGGGCGACATGGACAGACCGGTCACGATCATGAGGGGCAAAAACACGAACATGACGACTGAATAGGTCAATTTCTGGAGCGAGCCATATTCGCGGCGATGCTCAAAGCGCAGGCGAGCGTGGCTAGCAATATCGGGGCCAAGCTGTCGCAGGTGACGTGGTTGGGGCCAGACGTCTCGAAGATGTCCGTTGATAAGACTGGCGACGAGCCAGACGGCAAGTGTCCCAACCAGCAACCAGGCGAAGAAGAAGTGGATGACACGTCCAGTGGCCAAGTTCTGACGCGACGGAATGGTCAGAGCTGCCGGAAACGCGCGCGCCTCTCCGTTTGAAACCCCAAAGATTCCCGTGGTGTCGACTTCCCAGCCGAAGAGCTGTGTGAAGCCTTGCAGGTCCGTTCCGACCTGCCGAGCGCCGATCTCGAAGAATGTGGTGTCGTACTCGCGGCCGGATTCGTTGCCAATGTCAAGCTTCGGATAGGCATTGAAGATTTGCAGACCTGTTAACAGAAGGAAGAACAGGCAGACCGCCCAAATCCAATGGGTCAGCCGCGTGGCTGCGCGTTGACGGTAAACGACGCGGCCAGATAAGTCTTTTTCCTGATCTAGCACTGTCTCTTTCCTCTCACACCACTTCGCCACTTGGGTCTCTGCGCCGACCACCAGGTGCGGGGAGCGGACGGAGCGACCTTAGAGGAAAAACGAAGCTCCATGAGCAAAAGTTTCAAGCGCTAGTCTGCCAAGTCGGCGGGCTTGATGCCCATGAGCTCTTCAACATAGGTTTACGCTTGCGATTCCTCCTATAGACGGACGTTCAAATGAAGACTGCCAAAGACTACCTTGATGCTGCGAACGCCGAGGTTCCGCGCGTTTCCGTTGCCGACGCTATCGAGCGGCATGCCCGCGGCGGAGCGTTGTTCATCGATGTTCGGGACTCAGGCGCCATAGCAAAAACCGGGACCATAGCGGGTGCCGAGCGGGTGCCACGCGGCTTTCTCGAATTTGCAGCGGACGCGGCCTCGCAATACCACAACCCAGTCCTCCAGAAGGATGCCGAAATTTACCTCGTTTGCGGAGCTGGTGGCCAAGCAGCACTTGCAGGAAAGACGCTAAAAGAAATGGGCTTCACCCGGGTGCACAATGTAGGCGGCATCGGCGACTGGAAGGCGGGAGGTGGGCCGGTCGAGGAATAGAAGCGGTAGACTAATCTCGCCTGCAGCGGTTCGTATCGCCGGTCCGAAAAACAAATAGGGCCCTCGGAGAAATTCCAAGGGCCCTATCCGAAGCACGCGGCTGGCACTACATGTCAGTAACCCTTCACGCACTCCGATGTCGGCCGCAGATCAACGACAGGAGTGAGCATGTCGCGCACCATCGACCGATCCAAGACTAAGGTCTCAGGACGCGGGCAGCATCACCGTGTCGATGACGTGGATCACGCCGTTCGACTGCTTGACGTCGGCGATGGTGACCGAAGCCACGTTGCCGGCTTCGTCCGTCAGCTTGATCATGTCGCCTTCATAGGTCGCCTGCAGCGTGCAGCCGCCCAATGTCGGCACCGGATGCTTGCCACCGTCGTCCATGATCATACCGTTCAGAGCCTCGGCCAGCACGGCCTTGCCGACGACATGGCAGGTCAGGATCTTGGTCAGCTGATCCTTGTTCTCCGGCTTCAGCAGGGTTTCCACGGTGCCGGCTGGCAGCTTGGCGAAGGCGTCGTTGGTCGGGGCGAACACGGTGAACGGGCCTTCGCCCTGCAGCGTTTCCACCAGACCGGCGGCCTGCACCGCAGCGACGAGCGTGGTGTGGTCGGCCGAGTTCACGGCGTTTTCGACGATGTTCTTATCTTCGAACATCGCGGCACCGCCAACCATCGGATTTTTCATGCCGTGGCTTTCGGCCAAGGCAAAGCCGGTCGACAATGCGAGAATCGCGGTGGCAAGGTGTAAAGCTTTCATCAGGGTCACTCCAGGGTTTTTCAGTTCAGGGCGGGCCAATCCCGCCTTACACCCTGAGTTACGGACGCGTGCGGGGGTAAGTTTCAGGCCCCCGCACCGCTCACGCTTTCGTGATCAGGTATCGCTCGTGACCGGTGCGGCCAGAATGACCGGCCCGGTCGGCAGCCCGCTGGGCGAACCGCCTTCAGGTTCGACCGATACGGCAAACATCCAGCCTGCAGGCGGCTTCGGATAGTCGACTACCAGTGTCTCGTCGCCCAAAAGGCCCAGTGACACCGGCGATGCGCCCGGTGCGATGATCCACAACTGGTGGACCTGTCCCGCGGGCGCTGCTGTTCCGGCCACGCGCGTTACCGTCAGTTCCTCGCCAACCTGTGTCAAACGGTAGCTGAGCCCCGCGTCCTTGGTCGCGAGCACCGCCACGACCTGAGGCGTTTGCGGCACCATGAACACCACCGCAAAGATCAACCCGGCGGCAATCGCACCTGACAGCCCAAGCGAAATCCACGCGAGCCAATTGCGCGGACGGCGTTCCTTGGCAAAGAGCCGCGCCTCGATCTGCGGCAACAGGTCGGGTGCGGCGACGTCAGGAGTTTCGTCGTCCAGCGGCGACAACCGTCGCTCCCATGCAGCCACCCGTGCCGCAAATACCGTGTCGGCCTTCATCCGGGCTTCCACCGCGCTGCGGTCGGCCATGTCCTGCACGCCCAGCACATATTCGCCGGCCAGCGCGTCGTCGTTGTCGTCAGACGTCAAAGGTGCGTCGGTCATTCCAGACACTCCTTCAATTTCAACAGGCTGCGGCGCAACCATGTCCGCATTGTATTCAGCGGTACGGCATAACGCGCGGCCAACTCGTCATAAGACAACCCGTCGAGGTAAGCGCCCTTGACCGCCGCCGCCCGATCCGGCTCCAGCGTGGCAAAGCAATCCGTAACCCGCCGCGCTTCGCCTTGCGCGATCAGCCGGGCCTCGGCGCGGGGGGTGCTGTCCTGCACCATATCCAATCCATCATTGCTTGCCGCAGCCGGACGGCTCCGCAAACGGTCGATCGCCAGATTGCGCGCAATCGCGATCAGCCAGGTCATACCCCGGCCTTTCGTGGCGTCAAACCGCCCCGCGCGCGTCCAGACCCGTGTGTAGACCTCTTGCAAGGCATCCTCCGCCTCAGACCGTTCCCCCAAGATACGGAGGAGCACGCCCATGAGTTTCGCGGAACTGTCACGATATAATGCGCGGAACGCCGCCCGGTCGCCGGCGGCGCAATTTGCGATGTGATTTGCTATCGGATCTTCGGTCATCGCGCGACGTTACCGGGGCAATTGTCGGCTGTCACCTACCTCGCTTATACTGCAGTGCAGGGAGCCAACACTAGTGCAACATGCTTGGCATCGAAGTTTCGGACCAGAGTCGCCTTCGAAAGGCCGGATAGATTTTGTACGCGAAGCTCAGCCGTTGGCTTGAGCGAATTAGGGCACAGCAAACGTCAGATTGGCCCAAAGCGACTCCCAAGAAGCGTCGAAATCTCTCGCCATCTGCTCTGACGGCACACGCAAAACTACGGCATCAACCATGTATTGATGCCCCGAGCGCACTGGCAAAACAGCCACTCCGTTGGCGTCGGTGCGGTGCAAAGTCACCAAGACCGAGCCATCTTCAGCTTTCTCAAATAGTTCCACTTGGGCGTTTGCACGAACGGCACCCGCATAGAAGACTTGGACCCGAACCGCAGACAATGGCGCAACATAGGGATTATCCAGTGCCACAATTTCGGTTTCCAATCCAAGGCGTTTATCCGCGCCTGCCCCGGCCCCAACACCGATAAGGGCTTTGGAATAGCGCCGAAACAGCTCACTGAACCCGGCGTCTGGCAGCCCGCGCGCTTCGTGTTGTGTCCGTATATCACCCAGATCCTTGTGATCGGTGAATTTGAGGAATTTTGCCAACGCATTGTAAGTCACTTTTGAGGTCATTGATTGATACACAACGACGTTCAGGCCGTCCGCCAGAACGGGTTGGTCAAGTGCAGGCGTATCGCCGATGCGGCTCTCAACCGGCGCGCTGACATCCCCAGCCACGACTTCGAACCGTGAAAACCAGCTTGGCAGATAAGCTATTTCTTCTCCGTCAAAAAATTCTCCGTTGACCAGACGGGCGTCTAGTCTACCGTCCGCGCGCGGCTGCCAATTCAGGGGCTGGATCCACAGTTCGTGCGCAGAAACAGGCGTGGCCAAGATCAAGAGTAGGAAAATTATCCGCATGACGTCTTCCTATACCAAGGGTGCCACTACGGTGCCGCTGTTCCGCATGCTGTCAAGGGCGCTCGCATTCTGGATCACGCTCTCGTCATCGGTCTCTGCCCACGAAGTGTTGCCCGCAATCGCCGATATGTCTCAATCCGGAAGCGTCCTGAAGTTCGAGGTGCGCCTTGCGGTCGAAGGTCTGATCGCGGGCATCAATCTTACGCAGACTGCTGACACCAACGACGCTCCTCAGGCCAGCACATATGACGATTTGCGCGCCCTGCCCCCGGAGGTTCTTTCCGCGCGGTTTGAAGAGTTCTGGCCGCAAATGGCGGATAACATTACCGTACGAGCCGGCGACACCGATTTGTCTCCCACGCTTGTCAGCATTGACGTGCCCGCCGATGGCGCGCCAGGCCTTGCGCGAGTGTCAACATTGCGTTTCTCAGTACCCCTTTTGGCCGGGACTGAAACCGTTCAGGTGGGCTGGTCCGAAGCATACGGCGCCCTCGTGTTACGCCAGATTGGCGTCGACAAGCCCTACGATGGCTACCTGGAGGCAGGCAGCCTGAGCGCCCCCATCGCGCTGTCAGGCGGAGGGCAGGTCGGCCAGTGGCAAACTTTCTTTGATTATATTCCTGTGGGCTTTGATCACATCATCCCAAAGGGCCTTGATCATATTCTGTTCGTCCTTGGTCTGTTTTTCCTATCGACCCGCATACGACCGCTTCTCTGGCAGGTTACTGCCTTTACTGCGGCCCACACTGTCACCTTGGCACTTGGCGCGCTTGGCTATGTCACCATCCCCGGCAGCATCGTAGAGCCGATTATCGCCGCCTCCATTGTCTATGTTGCGGTCGAAAATATCCTGACGGACGGACTGAGCCGCTGGCGACCACTGGTTGTGTTCTGTTTTGGCCTACTGCACGGACTTGGCTTCGCGAGCGTGCTGGGTGAGTTTGGCCTGCCCGATGACGCCTTTGTTCCCGCTCTGCTGGGCTTTAACCTTGGAGTCGAGTTTGGCCAACTCACCGTGATCGCAGTGGCTTTTCTCCTCGTGGGCTACTGGTTTCGGAAAAAACCTTGGTACCGCCGCGCCATTGCTGTTCCAGCTTCCGCAGGAATCGCTGTGGTCGGGGCGTATTGGTTCGTAGAAAGGGCGTTCCTGTGAATTCGCCCGACCGTCGTTAAACCGGGTCGGCAGTGTCTCTCCTTAACTGACAACCGCGGTCGGGGAGACTGATAAAGCTTTGAGCGTTTACCATACCTCCCAGATACTCAGAAAGGATCTTGACGGTTGGTTCGTCATAAAAGGTCATCAAGATGCGTCATACCCCTGATCTTTTGCCTCGCGGCCTTCGCTTTGTTCGCTCTGTCCGGCGGACCAACCCTCGCGGAGGTCTTTCAGTCGATTGAGGAGATTGAGACGCCGAACGCCACGGGGGCGGAAGCTCCTTCTCTCGCCGTCTTGCCAGATGGCTGCATTTTGATGTCATGGATTGAGACGGAAGGGCCAGTCGACGCTGCCGTTAAGATTGCGATCCTTAGTGGGTGCAACTGGTCACAGCCGATTACGGTCATGGAGGGGGAGACCTTTTCATCAATTACGCCGATTTTCCCTCGGTTGCAGCGCTGCCGGATGGAACGCTCGCCATCAACTGGCTGCAAGTGAACGGCGACAGCTACTTCGCTACGACACCAACATTTCCTGTCGCAAGATAGCGGTGCCACATGGAGCGCAGCGGTCGTCCTGCATCGGGATGGGACGCAGCGACAGCACGGCTTCATGTCGATGGTGCCCGACGGGTTCGGCGGGTGACCTGGCCATGTGGCTCGACGGGCGGAACCACGAAACTGGCGCAAGCCAAGTGGTCGCCGAGTCCGAGGGGATACCATGCAGTTGCGTGTCACAACGCTCGCGACCGACGGTGAGCTTTCAGAAGAGATCCTGATCGACGACCAGACCTGCACCTGTGCCAGACGACCGCGGTGGCGCTCGGCGAAGGGACGGTTCTCTTGGCCTATCGAGACCGGACACAAAACGGAATCGGGGACAT
Organism: uncultured Alphaproteobacteria bacterium; assembly: GCA_963822435.1. Lineage (GTDB taxonomy): Bacteria > Pseudomonadota > Alphaproteobacteria > Rhodobacterales > Rhodobacteraceae > JAUYQR01. The sequence goes on along the minus strand of CAWGHN010000004.1, from coordinate 116,567 downwards.
CTAGCTTGTGCGTCGGGTCGATGGCGTCTGGTCTGAACCCTGCGATATCAGCGGAGACAGTGGGAGATTTCAGGCTGCCGGGTGAACGGCCCTGCCATCGACGCCCATGGCAGCCGGGTCGCTCTCGTATGGTTCACGGAAGCAAATGGCTTTCCGGCCGTCCGAATGGCTTTCTCCGACGACCGGGGTGCTAGTTTCGGACAACCGATGGGCTTTGACCTCGGTGCGCCCGGCGGGGTCAATGTGGTACAGTTTTCCGACGGCTCGGCGCTCTTCAGCTGGGTCGAGCGGACCGCCGCATCCCAGTAGTGCGCTTCGGGCCAGTAACTGGCCGAATGCCATGATCTGCAGTGCGGGAAGGCGAAGCCAGCAAACTAAATTGTGAGCCCGTCACTTGCCAAAGTGGCCAATGAGACCCAAGCAGGCGTTGCGTTGCAGCGAAATACACAAGCCGCCAACCCGCTGCACGGATTAGATTTTTTCGCGCCACCGATCGCTTACGCCGCGACGGAGGGCCTACAGGAGATGCCGGCTGCGACGAGGCTTTAGTAAGGTCGGTGGCAGGTCGCGTCAGTCCCGACATGCGGTGCTCCCGACCCAAATCAGCTCATTTTGCACCGTCTCCATGCTCTTGCTACCCAATGCGCTCTGAAATTAGAGTATTTCTTCGTCCATTTGCAGGGTGACGATGAGGATGAAGGCTGAGAGAAGTCCAGAGGATGACCGTCTGACCGTTCGCAACCGAACAAGTAGTGATCTGATCCCCGCAAACTGGACCGTTTGAAGCTGGAGTTTTCCGTTAGCTTTTCCTGGCTGGGAGAGGAGCGGAATCGGATGAAGGCGAGCAAATTTTCGGACGCGCAGAAGGCGTTCATCATCAAGCAGGGCGAAGAGGGCACGCCAGTTGCGGAGATCTGCCGGAAGGCGGGGATCAGCCAGGCGACCTATTTCAGTTGGAAGAAGAAATATGCCGGTCTGCTGCCGTCTGAGATGAAGCGGCTGAAGCAGCTTGAGGACGAGAACGCGCGGTTGAAGAATATCGTGGCTGACCTGACACTGGATCGGGAGATGTTGCAGGACGTGATCCGGCGAAAGATCTGAAGCCTGGTCGCATGCGCGAGCTGGTTCGCGGGATGTGCAACGATTGGGCGGTGTCAATCCGGACGGCTTGTGGGGCCGTCGGGTTCGACCGCTCGACGTTCCACTACAAGTCCCGCCGCACCGATCAGGCTGCCGTGGCGACGCGGATCCGAGAGATCTGCGAGACACGGGTCCGTTATGGCTACCGGCGCGTTCACGTCCTGCTGGATCGCGAAGGCTGGGGCATCAACGTCAAGAAAGTCTATCGCATATACAAGGAGTTGGGGATGCAGCTCAGGCACAAGACACCCAAGCGGCGGGTGAAGGCGAAGCTGCGGGATGACCGCGCTGTCGCTGTCGGGCCGAACGATGTCTGGGCGATGGATTTTGTTCACGACCAACTGGCGACGGGCAAGAGCGGTTCTGACCGTGGTCGATACTTTCTCGCGTTACGTGCCCGTGCTTGACGTGCGTTACAGCTACCGTGGTGAGGATGTGGTGGCGACCCTTGACCGGGTGTGCCAGGCGACTCGCTATCCAAAGACGATCCGCGTCGATCAGGGCAGTGAGTTCGTCTCGCGACATGGATCTCTGGGCCTACCGCTGGAATGGCAGCACCCATCATTCGCTGTCCGCGATCGCCCGCGCCATCACCGGGGCCCGCTGGTCCGGCCCGCGCTTCTTCGGTCTGAGGGGGCAGGCATGACAAGTAGCCCCTCCACGGTCCGCTGCGCCATCTACACCCGCAAGTCCTCGGACGAAGGCCTCGAGCAAGGCTTCAATTCCCTCGACGCCCAGTACGAGGCCTGCGTCGCCTATATCGCGAGCCAAAAGCCGGAAGGCTGGATCCTTGCCAAGGACCGTTTCGACGATGGCGGGGTGTCCGGCGGCACGCTGGAGCGCCCGGGCCTGCAGCGGCTCCTCGCGGAGATCGAAGCCGGCCGGGTCGGCATGGTCGTGGTCTACAAGATCGACCGGTTGACCCGATCGCTTGCCGATTTCGCGCGGCTGGTCGAACGGCTTGAGGCCGCAGGATGTTCCTTCGTCTCCGTCACCCAGTCCTTCAACACCGCCACCTCGATGGGACGTCTGACCCTCAACGTGCTCCTGTCCTTCGCCCAGTTCGAACGCGAAGTCACCGCCGAGCGCATTCGCGACAAGATCGCCGCTTCCAAGAAGAAGGGTCTCTGGATGGGTGGCGTGCCACCGCTTGGCTATGACCCGCCGTCTGATCCAAAGTTCAGGGCCCTGGCCCTCAACGCACCCGAGGCCGAGACCGTGCGCACCCTCTTTGCACTCTGCGATCGGGGAGACGGCCTAGCGGTCGTGGAGCGCGAAGCGGCGCGCCTTGGGCTGCTGTCAAAGCGCCACGCCTTTCGCTCCGGGCGCACACAGGGTGGCAACCCGATGTCGCGCGGACAGATCCACAAGATCCTGACCAACCCCGTCTACATCGGCCTGATCCGACACAAGGACCGCACCTGGCCGGGCCAGCATCCCGCAATCGTCCCGCGCGATCTTTGGGACCGGGTCCAGGCGGTGCTGCAAGCCGCCTCCGGCCGCCCGCGCGGAAGATCCCGCGACACCGGCACGGCAGAAGATCCCTCACCGCTCCGTGGCAAGCTGCGCGACGAGACCGGTGACCGATTGACCCCCACCCACACCGTCCGGCACGGGCGGAAAGTTCGTTACTATGTGTCGAACCGGCTCATTCAAGGCGGGCCCGACCCGACCGGCTGGCGACTGCCAGCGCCGAGGCTGGAAGAGGTCATAGCGCGCGCCGTCGCCGATCATATCGCGGCAGCCGATGCGTCCCACAGTCTGCTTGCAGTTCCCGACATTCGTGACATCGGCGCGGTGCACTCGCGCGCGGAGGAGATCGCAGAGCAGTTGCGCGCGCGAGATGCCGCTCTCCTGCGGTCGCTCGTCGTCTCGGGCACATTGGCCGATCGAACCCTGGCACTGACATTGGACCGTACAGTGTTGACGCATCGGCTCGGCATTTCACCGGACAGCCTCGCATCGCAGGTATCGTCCTTGGCAATGCCGGTCCGCCTCAAGCGGCGCGGCGTCGAGATGAAGCTCATCGCCGGGGCCACGATCCCCACGCCCGATCCCGTGCTCAAGGCCGCACTTGCCAATGCCCATCTCTGGGCGCGTGCGATCAAGGCCGGCACCCCCTTGCAGGACGTTGCCCGAGATGCAGGCCACCACGAGTCGCTGGTGCGAACCCGAACTCCCCTCGCCTTCCTGTCGCCCAAGATTCAGCGCGCCATCCTTGATGGCACCCAGCCCGTCAACCTGACCCTCGAGCGCCTCGTGCGTCAAACCATCCCCCTCGACTGGCAAGACCAGGAGCGGCTCTGCGGCTTTTGAACGGCCGGTGCAGCCAATGCGCAGTAGGCAAAGCCGCTGGGCCTGCACTCAACGTTCATCGCGCCGATCGAGGCACCTTCGGCGATCAGGGTTGTCATCGGCCTTGGGTGGCAGGTCTTTCCGGTAGCAATGCCAAAAATCCTGGTTTAAATTTCCCTGCAAATTCCCTGCACGCAGGGAATTTTGAGCGCGAAAACCGAAGCGGCAGATGCACCAAACAGAGACGCAACCCGAAAAGGGCCGCCAATCTGGCGTGAACACGTGTCTCCGTCAGGAAATGGACCGGTTAAAGTGCCGGATTTGCGGCACAAAAATACCTTTTTTATATAATAGAAACATAGACTTATGTGGGTGGCGGAGGAGGTGGGATTCGAACCCACGGTGGGCTTTCACCCACGTCGGTTTTCAAGACCGGTGCGTTAAACCACTCCGCCACTCCTCCGACGGGTGCGGCTTAGCGGGCGATGGATGATTCTGAAAGAGTGGCCTCGCGGCGAATTCCGCTGATCGTGAAGGATGCGGCGCGCCAGAACCCTTCCCTCTATGGCCAGCAATGGGTATGATGCGAGCGCAGCAGCAATGTCTGCGCCGGTCCACCCGGCAAAACCGGGGGAAACAGCAGGCCAAAGCCTGTATCTGGCGCAGACGAAAAACAAAGCGTGGCACGCAGACCGCGCAGGCACGAGGGCGCAAGATGGCAAGGGCAAGATTCCGGGAATTGGCACTGGGCGTGGCGGCAACGGCGTTGCTCGCCGGGTGCGTGGAGGGCGAAGGCCCGTTCGCAGCAAGTCCCTCCACCGGCGAGACGGCGGCACCGGCCGCCTCCTTCGCGGCAGGCAAAGCACCAGACATCGAGGCGCCCGAGGTTTTTCAGGTCAGCGAGACCGCGCTCTGGGATGGCCGCCCGTCGCTCGGCGGGGTCTGGGTCGCATCGCCCGACACCACCGACCCCGAGCGGGTCATCATGCGCAACCCGGAAAACGGCAAGTCGGTTGTCGGCGCGCTGTTTCGCAGGGAACGCGACAATCCTGGACCAAAGCTGCAGATCTCGTCGGACGCAGCCGAGGCGCTTGGCCTGCTGGCGGGCCAGCCCGCGCAGATCAACGTGACCGCGCTGCGCCGTGCCGAAGTGGCCGCACCGCAGCCCGCGGCGGCCCCCGCAGCCGAACCAACCGATGACGGCGCAACCAGCGCCGGCGCGGATGCGGCAACCGATGCGACAGCCGTCGCTGCCGCCGCCCTCGCCGCCGTGGATGCCCCCGCCAGTGACGATGCTGCCAGTGACGTTGCTGCCAGTGACGAAACTTCCACGGCGGGTTCGCAGGTCGGAAGCGAAGTTGCCACAGAGACTGCCACAGAGACTGTCACCGAAGCCGTCCCCATGGCCGAACCGGTCAAGAAGACCTGGCGTGAACGCCGCGCCGAAGCCAAGGCAAAGCGTCAGGCCGCACGCGCCGCCAAGGCCGCCGCCGCAAGCGGCGCTGCGGGCGACGCCGCTGCCTCGGCCGCGATTGTTTCTGATATCGAAACAATGCCGCTGGACAGCGCCAGCCCGACCGCAAACCCGGAACCCGCCACCGCTGAGCCATCTGCCCCGGCGCGGGCCACCATCGGCTCTGCCGTAGGTGCCGGCGCGCAACCGCAACCGCCCGCAGACGCTCCGGCAACCGCGACCGGGGCCAGTCGTCCGATCCAGATCGGCTTCTTCTCGGAAGAGGCAAACGCAGACCGTGCGGTAGCGGCGCTGGCCAAGGCCGGCGTTCCAGCGACGGTGCGCAAGGAAGAAAGCAATGGCAAGGCCTATTGGACCGTCACCGCGCGCGGCGATGCGGCCACCCTTGGCAAAGCCAAGGCGGCAGGCTTTGCTGACGCCTATTTCCTGAAATGACCCGGCCAAACAACCCACGGCCCGCCTCGCTTGCCTGACCCTCGCGATCCGCGAAAGGACCCCGCCATGTTTCACCGCCTGCGCCTTGCCCTGCCGATCCTGATGCTGTTCGCGGCGGCCCTGCCCGCCCGCGCCTTCGAGACGGCGGCAACGGCGGCGTGGGTCTATGACATGACCACCAAGACCGTGCTGATGGACAAGAACGCCGATCAGCCTGTGCCACCCGCCTCGATGTCGAAACTGATGACGATCAACATGCTGTTCGAGGCGCTGCGCGATGGCCGCGTCACGCTTGACAGCACCTTCTCTGTCTCGCAGCGCGCCAAATCGATGGGCGGCTCCACCATGTTCCTGCAGGAAACCGACCGTCCCACCGTCGACGACCTGATCCACGGCATGATCATCAACTCCGGCAACGACGCCTGCGTGGTTGTCGCCGAAGGCCTTGCCGGCACCGAGGAAGCCTTCGCCGCCCAGATGACCGAACGCGGCCGTGCGATCGGCATGACGGCCTCGGTCTTTGCCAATGCCTCCGGCTGGCCAGACCCGAACCACCGCATGTCCATGCGCGACCTTGGCATCCTCGGCCAGCGCCTGATCGAGGAGTTCCCCGAATACTACCCGGTCTTCGCCAAGACCGAGTTCAACTACAAGGACCGCGCGCCCGACAACCGATTCAACCGCAACCCGCTTCTCAAGCTGGGCATCGGCGCTGACGGCCTGAAAACCGGCCACACCTCCGAGGCGGGCTACGGCCTCGTCGGGTCGGCCAAGCAAGGCAACCGCCGCATCGTGTTCGCAATGACCGGCCTGCCGTCCGACACCGCCCGCGCCGAAGAGGCCGAGCGGATCGTCAGCTGGGCCTTCCGCCAGTTCGCCGAAAAGACCGTCGCCAAGACCGGCGTCCGCGTCGCCGAGGCCGAGGTGTTCATGGGCACCACCGACAGCGTCGGGCTTGTTCCCGCCGCCGATGTGCGCCTCCTGGTTCCCGCGCTCGTGCAGGAAAGCATGACCGCCGAGGTAATCTACAAAGGCCCGCTTATCGCCCCTGTCACCGCAGGCACCCCGGTGGCCGAGCTTATCATCCACGTCCCCGACCTGCCCGATCACAAGATCCCCCTCGTGGCCGAAACCGATGTGCCGGAGGCCGGCTTCATGCGCCGCGTGACCACCGCCGCCAGCGCACTTTACAACCGCTACATGGGCGAGGCTCCGGCCTCCTGAATGTCGGGCCTGTTCCTCAGCTTCGAAGGCATCGACGGCTCTGGCAAGTCAACCCAGGCCCGCCTTCTGGCCGAGGCGCTGCGCACCCACGGCCACACTGTCACCCTTACCCGCGAACCCGGCGGCAGCCCGGGGGCCGAGGAGATCCGCCGTCTGGTGCTGGAAGGCGCCACCGACCGCTGGTCGCCGGAAACCGAAATCCTGCTGTTCACCGCTGCCCGCCGCGACCATCTGGAAAAGACCATCCGCCCGGCCCTCTCGCGCGGCGAGATCGTCATCACCGACCGCTTTGCCGACAGCACCCGCATCTTCCAGGGCATCACCCGCGGCGACCTTTCCGCCACCGTCGACCGCCTGCACGCCCTGATGATCGGCGTCGAACCCGACCTGACCCTTCTCTTCGACCTTGATCCCGCCACCGGCCTTGCCCGCGCCACCGCGCGCGCCGGCACCGAACTGCGGTTCGAGGATATGGGCCTCGCCTTCCAGACCAAGGCCCGCGACGGGTTTCTTGCCCTCGCCAAGGCCCACCCGCGCTTTCGCGTGATCGACGCCGACGCCCCGCCCGACACCGTGGCCGGGCGCGTCTGGGCAACCGTGGCACCGCATCTTACCCGCTGACGCGCACCTCCTTTCGCCCCACTACGGAACCGAATGACCGCTGTTTCATTGGTCAGGCGCTCATCTGACGTGCTGATTGCCGCAGGACGTCTTTCCTGTAGACTGCCCGCATGACAGAAGGCGTGGGGCGCTCAGGCATGGCAGCAGACACGTCGACTGCATCCCCGATCTTCGACCTCGTCCGGGGCGCACAGATCGGAACTTACGAATTTCGCGCCGACCTGAACCTGCTTCTTTGGTCAACCGAACAACGGCACCTCTACGGCGTCGATGCCACGCCCGCCTCACCGGCCGAAGTCTTCCAACTTATCCACCCCGATGACCGCGCAAGGGTGGAGGCTTACTCCTACGCCCTCACCGAATCGTCCGAGGCCAGCTACAGCCACAGCTTCCGCATCACGCGGCCTGACGGTCTGGTGCGCGTCATTCTTGACCGCGGCACGATCCAGCGCACCGCCACCGGCCAGATCAGCCTGATCCGCGGCATCAACCTTGATATCACCAGCGAGGCGCATCAGATCCCGCCATCCGAAGGCGTTCTTCGCGCGGGCGAACGGCGCTACCGCACGCTGTTCGATGCCATCGACGAAGGCTTCTGCATTGTCGAAGTGCGCGATGCCCCCCCCGGTGGCCGCATCGACTACCGGGTGATCGAGGCGAACCCGGCGTTCTACGCCAAGACCGGCCTGCCCGAAAACATCCTGAACGCGTGGCTGCGCAGCGCCGCACCGGGGCTCGAAGATCACTGGTTTGAAACCTACGGTCTGGTCGCCCGAACCGGCCAGCCGACCCGCTTTGAAAACCATTCCCACCTTCTTGGCCGGTGGTTCGATGTCTACGCCTTTCCCTTTGACGACCCCAAGGATAGCCACGTCGCGATCCTGTTCAACGACATCACCGACCGCAAACGCGATGAAGAACAGTCCCGCCTGATGGTGGAAGAGATCAACCACCGCTCGAAGAACACCCTTGGCATCGTGCAGGCCATCGCCCGGCTCAGCGCCACGTCCGGCCCCAAGGGCGCGCCCAATCGCGCGACCGACGATTTCCTGCTGCGCTTTTGTGAACGGGTGCGCGCTCTGGCCGCGTCGCACGACCTTTTGGTGCGCAACAAATGGCACAGCGCGTCACTCGCCGATCTTCTGAAGACCCAGCTTGCCCCCTTCGATGGCCCCTCGGCCCGGCGCATCATCACCCACGGCCCGCCGGTGGCGCTTGGCGTGGTCGCGACCAAGGCGCTTGGCATGGCCTTTCACGAGCTTGCAACCAATTGCGTGAAATACGGCGCGCTCTCCAACGCGACGGGCCACGTCGCCGTGACATGGTCAATCGCAGACGGCGGCACCGGCGGCACCAGTGGCGGCGAACCGACATTCCACCTTGTCTGGCAGGAAAGCGACGGTCCCGATATGGCACATCCTGCACGGCAGGGCTTTGGCACCACCGTCACCACCAGAATGACCGAGGAAAGCACCGGAGGCCGCGTCACCACAGACTTCTTGCCCGCCGGCTTCATCTGGCGCTTTACCTGCCCGCTCGACACCATCCACCACTGACCGCGGCCTGCAGCAACGGCGCGGACCCTGCCACTCCCGTCCCCCCCCATCTCACCCTCGTCTCACCCCCGCGCCAGCATCCCGCTTGCCACAACAACCCACGCGCCGCCCCCTCTCGCCGCAGCCCCCCTCGCCGCCAGCCCCTCTCGCCGCAGCCCCCCTCGCCGCTGGCCTCCACTCGCCGCAGCCCCCTCTCGCCGCAGCCCCCTCTCGCCGCGTGTCGCGCAGCGCGCGATCCGCCGCGCGCCTTGCTCTTCCTCAGCGGCATCCGCCTCTTTCACCGCCAGGACCGCCGTTCCCCGCCGTTCCCCAGGCGTCGCCTCCCGGCGTCGCCCCGCACGCCTCCCGCCGCGCTCCAAACGCACCGGCCACCTAGCCTCTCAACACCCTTAACAATTCCCTAACGCCACTCCCAACCCATTGATTTGCGATAATTCCCGTCCCTGTCCCACCGTGGGACAGCCACCTGCCCACAAAACCCCCCTTCCCCCCGCCACCCTCGCCGTGCAATCTCCCCCGCATGGCCGCCACCGACCCCCTCCCCGATCCCGACCGTATCGAAGGTGCCCCCCACCCAAGGGAAACCGCGCATCTTTACGGCCACGCCGCCGCCGAGGCCGAGGTGCTGTCCGCCTTCACCACCGGCCGCCTCCACCACGCCTGGATGCTCACCGGCCCCAAAGGCACCGGCAAGGCCACCCTCGCCTGGCGCATCGCCCGCTTCCTCCTCGCCACCCCCGACGATGACGGCGGCATGTTTGCCCCGCCGCCGCCCACCACGCTCGACATCGACCCCGCGAACCCCGTCGCACGCCGCCTCCTCCAGCTTGCCGAACCCCGCCTCTTCCTCCTCCGCCGCGGTCCCAACGAAAAGGAAACCGCCCTCTCCCAGGTCATCTCGGTCGACGAGGTGCGCAAGATGAAATCCTTCTTCGCCCTCTCCGCCGCCGACGGCGGTCGCCGCGTCGCCATCATCGACAGCCTTGATGAGTTGAACACCGCCGCCGCCAACGCGCTCCTGAAACTTCTCGAAGAACCCCCCGCCCGCGTCACCCTCCTCCTCATCGCGCACCAACCCGCGCGCCTGCTGCCCACCATCCGCTCGCGCTGCCGCGAACTGCGCCTCGCCCCCCTCGGCCCCGACGACCTCGCCGCGGCCCTTACCGCCGCTGGCGGCTCCGTCGCGCCCGCAGATACCCAGGCCCTCGCCGAACTGTCCGCAGGCTCCGTGGGCGAAGCCTTCCGCCTCACCAACCTCGAGGGCCTCAAGCTTTACACCGCCCTCATCCGGCTCTTCGCCACCCTCCCCCGCCTCGACCGCCCGCAAGCCCTCGCGCTGGCTGACATCGCCGGTGCCCGGGGGGCCGCCGAAACCTTCGACCTTCTCGTCACCCTGATCGACCTCTTCCTCGCCCGCCTTGCCCGCACCGGCACCCTCCATCAGACCCCGCACGAAGCCGCCCCGAACGAGGCTCAGCTTCTCGCCCGCCTCTCCCCCACCCCCGCCGCCGCGCGACAGTGGGCCGACCTCGCCCAACACCTCTCCGCCCGTGCCCGCCGCGGCAAGGCGGTCAACCTTGACCCTGCCGCCCTTCTCATGGATATGCTCCTCCAGATCGACGAGACGGCGGGCACCCTCGCCTCAAGGTGACCCCGATGCCCCCCGAATTGCCCCCCGACCTAGTGGACAGCCACTGCCATCTCGACTTCCCCGACTTTGCCGAGGAACTCCCCGAGGTCATCGCCCGCGCCACCGCCGCCGGCGTCACCCGGATGGTCACGATCTGCACCCGGCTCCGGAACGAACCGCAGGTCCGCGCCATCGCCGAGGCCTACCCACAGGTCTACTACGCCGCCGGAACCCACCCGATGAGTGCCGCCGAAGAACCCCTCGCCACGCTCGACCAGTTGATCGCCCTGGCGCAGCATCCGAAAATGGTCGGCATCGGCGAAACCGGGCTCGATTACCATTACACCGCCGACAGCAAGGCCATTCAGCAGACCTCGCTGCGCATCCACATCGAAGCCGCGCAGGAAACCGGCCTGCCGCTCATCATCCACGCCCGCGACGCCGATGACGACATGGCCCGCATTCTGACCGAAGGCTTCCGCACCAAGCCCTACGGCTGCGTCATGCACTGCTTTTCCTCTGGCGCCGCGCTGGCCGAAACCGCACTTGACCTCGGCTTTTACCTGTCGATGTCCGGCATCGCCGCCTTCCCCAAAAGCCAGCCCTTGCGCGACATCTTCGCCCGCGCGCCCATCGACCGCATCCTGCTGGAGACCGACAGCCCCTACCTCGCCCCGCCGCCACACCGCGGACGGCGCAACGAACCGGCCTACACCGCCTTTACCGCCAAGGCCGGCGCGCAGGTCTTTCATATTTCCCAAGCAGACTTTGCCGCCGCCACCACCGCCAACTTCGACCGGCTTTTCACGAAAGCGAGGCCCGCCTGATGGCCACCCTGCGCTTCACCATCCTCGGATGCGGCTCCTCGGGCGGCGTTCCCCGCCTTGGCGGCCCGGACAACCTCGGTGACTGGGGCGACTGCGACCCGACAAACCCCAAGAACCGCCGCCGTCGCTGCTCCATGCTGGTCGAACGCCAGACCGAGGCCGGCACCACCCGCGTTCTGATCGACACCTCACCCGACATGCGCGACCAGCTTCTGGACGCCGGCGTCGGCAGCTTGGATGCGGTGGTCTACACCCACTCCCACGCCGACCACATGCATGGCATCGACGACCTGCGCCAGATCGTCTTCAATACCCGCCAACGCCTCGCCGTCTGGGCCGACGGCCCGACGCAAGAGGCGCTCCTGTCGCGCTTCGGTTACGCCTTCATCCAGCCCGAAGGCTCGCCCTACCCGCCGATCCTCGATCTCCATACCCTCAATGGCCCGGTCACCGTCACCGCCGCTGGCGGGCCCGTCACTCTCACCCCGTTCCGCGCCGAACACGGTTCGATGGATGCCTTGGGCTTTCGCATCGGCCCCCTCGCCTACCTGCCTGACGCGGTCGACATCCCGGCGGATAGCTGGCCCCATCTCGACGGGCTCGACTGCTGGGTGGTCGACGCGCTTCGCCGCAAGCCGCACCCGACCCACGCCCACCTCGCGCTCACCCTGGAGTGGATCGCCCGCGCCAGGCCCGGGCGCGCGGTCCTCACGAACATGCACAACGACCTCGACTACGCGACCCTCGCCGCCGAACTCCCGCCCCACATCACCCCCGCCTATGACGGACTGGTCGTCGCCTATGACAACCAGCCCTGACCGCCGCCCTTCCTCTTTGCAAAAATATCCCACGGGGGTCCGGGGGTGTGAAACCCCCGGTCGTCGGCCAAGATGAGCGCGCTTCTCGATGTCATCCTCCCGGTCTTCATCGTGATCGGCTTCGGCTACGTCGCCGCCCGCTGGCTTGGCTTCACGGACACCTCGGTCGACGGCGTGATGCACTTCGCGCAAGGCTTCGCGCTACCCCTTCTTCTCTTTGCCTCCATCGCCCGGCTCGATCTCGGCCAGGCTTACGACGCGGGTCTGATGCTCTCGTTCTACATCGGCGCGCTGTCGGGCTTTGGCGCTGGCTTCGCCGCGGCACGTCTGATCTTCGACCGCCCCTTGACCGACAGCATCGCCTTCGGCTTCGTCGGCCTCTTTTCCAACTCGCTCCTCCTCGGCGTGCCGATCACCGAACGCGCGTACGGCACCGGTGCCCTGACCGGCAACTTCGCGATCATCTCGGTCCATGCCCCGGTGTTCTACGCCTTCGGCATCACCTGCATGGAACTGGCGCGCTCGCGCGGCCTTGGCCTTTCGGCCCTCGCCCTCGCGCGGCAGGTCGTCCGCGCGATCCTGTCGCAACCCCTTGTGATCGGCATCCTCTGCGGCTTTGCGGTCAACCTTTCCGGCCTGCCCTTGCCCGCCATCGCGTGGTCGGCGATCGACATGGTGATCCGCGCCGCCCTGCCCGCAGCACTGTTCGGCCTTGGTGGCGTCCTTTACCGCTACAAACCCGAAGGCGACATGCGGGCCATCGCCACGCTGTCAGCCATCTCGCTGATCCTGCACCCGGCAATCACCTGGACGCTCGGCACCCAAGTGTTCCACCTCGACACGCCCGCGCTACGCTCCGCCGTGATCACCGCCGCGATGGCACCGGGCGTCAACGCCTATGTCTTTGCCAACCTCTACGGCGTGGCCAAGCGGGTTGCCGCATCGACCGTGCTGATGGCCACCGGCCTCAGCATCGTGACCACATGGTTCTGGCTGCAGATCCTGCCCTGACGCCTCAGCGCCCGGTCACACCGCGCAACCGGTCCGACCGCCGACGCAGCAGTTCCACCGTCGCCAACAGCATTACCGAGATCACCACAAGGATCGTCGCCACCGCCAGGATCGCCGGCGAAATCGCCTCGCGGATGCCGTTGAACATCTGCCGCGGAATGGTCTGCTGATCGGGGCCCGCGATGAACAGCACCGCCACCACCTCGTCGAACGAGGTCACAAAGGCAAACAGCGCCCCCGAAATCACCCCCGGCAGGATCAACGGCATGATCACCTTGAAGAACGTCGTGCGCGGGTTCGCCCCCAGCGAATGGGCCGCCCGGATCAGCGACTGGTCGAACCCCGACAAGGTCGCCGTCACCGTGATGATGACGAAGGGAATACCCAGCACCGCATGCGCCACGATCACCCCGAGGTGCGAGTTCGCCAGACAGCCCTTCTCGCTCAGGAACATGCCAAACACCGAAAACCACGCGCTGTCCGGTGCGACGCAGGCCTTGGCGTAGAAAAAGCTCATCCCTACCGCGATGATGATGATCGGCACGATCATCGGGCTGATCATCAGCGCCATGATCAGCCGCCGGTACGGCATCTCCGGGCGGCTAAGACCCAGCGCCGCGATGGTGCCAAGTGTCGTTGCAAGCACCGTCGCCCAAAGCCCCACCCAGAACGAGTTTTTCGCCGCCTGCACCCAGGTCGAGCGTTCCCAGACCGTCGCCCACCACGCGCTGTCGCGCACCGCGTCAGCGTTCGGGTGGCCCAGCGTCAAAAGCGCGTCATACCAGCGCAAGCTGTAGCCTTCGGGGTCGAAGGTCAGCATCTTTGGCGTGAAGGTGAAATACGGCTCGGCGTTGAACGACAGCGGGATCACGATCAGGATCGGCGCGATCAGGAACAGGAAAACCAGCACGCAGATCACGAGGTAGATGTAATACCAGATGCGTTCCAAGGGCGAGGCATAGGTCGGCAGGGCCATGATGTTCTCCTCAGCCGAACTTCAGCCGGTCGATGCCGACCAGACAATCATAAAGCCAATACAAAAGCAGGATCGACGCGAGCAGCATCGCCGCAATCGCCGCCGCCAGCGACCAGTTCGATTTCGACATGTGGAAACTGATCAGGTTGGAAATCAACTGACCATCCGCCCCGCCCACCAGCGCAGGCGTAATGTAGTAGCCGACCGCAAGGATGAAGACCAACAGCGACCCCGCCGCGATGCCGGGCAGCGTCTGCGGCAGATACACCCGGCGGAACGTGGTCCACGAGGTCGCGCCAAGGCTGCGCGCGGCGCGGGCATAGCTTGGCGGGATCACCTTCATCACCGAATACAAGGGCAAGATCATGAACGGCAGCAGCACATGCGTCATCGCAACGATAGTGCCGGTCATGTTGTACATCATCGTCAACCGGCCCTCCTCGGTGATCAGCCCCAGCGCCACCAGAAGGTCGTTCGCGACGCCCTGCTCTTGCAACAGCGCGATCCACGAGGTCGTGCGCACCAGAAGCGAGGTCCAGAATGGCAGCAGCACGAAGATCATCAGCAGCGACGATTTCGCCATTGGCAGCGTCGCCAGCAGATGCGCCACCGGGAAGGCCAGAAGCAGGCAGAGGAAGGTGATGATTCCCGAAATCAGGAAGGTCTTGAAGAAAAGGTAAAGATAGATCCGCTCCTTGTCGCCGCCCCGCGCCCAGCCGTCATCGGTCAGCTTGCGGTCGGACGCGACAAGATAGAATTCCGCCGTGTAGACATGGCTTGCCGATTGCATCCCGCGCCACAGCGCCGGGCGGCCCCATTCCGCGTCCACGGCCAGCAGCGCCTCCTTGAACGGTGGTGTCAGATTTTTTGCCGCCCGCGCCCCGCCCTTGAACAGGCTGATCGTGCCGGGGACGGAATAGTTGATCCGGGTGCCCGCCATCCCGGTGGTCTTTTCCACCTGCATCCGCGCCAGATCGCTGACCAGCGCGGCATACGCCTCTTCGGGCGGATTGGTCGGGTCGAAATCCGGGTTGGCCGCGAACCACGCCACCATCGCCGGGGCCGAGGACGCAAAGCCGTCATGCTCGAACGACCGTTTCAGCATGTAGCCGATCGGAATGAGGAAGGTCATGATCACGAACAGGATCAGCGGCACCACCAGAAGGAACGCCCGCCGCCGCGCCTTGGCCTGTGCCTCGGCCAGCGCCGTTTTCAGGGGGCGTCCGTCAGCGGTGGTCAGCAACGCCGTCTGCGTCACCGGATCTGTGGCCTCGGCCATGCCTGCCTCGTCTCTCACGAAAAAGGACCGGGCGCGAGGGTCTCCCCCCGCGCCCGGAAAAACGGCTTACTGCGCCAGCCAGGCCTGGAAGCGCTCGTTCAGTTCCGCGTCATGGTCGACCCAGAAATCGGACGAGGTTTCCAGCGCGTTGCCCATGTTCTCGGGCGCGGTCGGCAGGTGCGGTGCCATGACGGTCTTGCCGTCCTTGAAGATCAGCTCTTCCTTCAGCGCGGACTTGCGCGCCGGACCGTAAGAGATGTGCTGGGCCTGCGCGCGCAGACCTTCGGTCGAGGTCGCGTACTTGATGAACTCAAGGGCCGCGTCCTTGTTCGGTGCGCCCTTCGGAATGGCGTACATCTCGTTCTCGTAGACCTGCCCGTCCCAGACGATCTGGAAGGGCTTGCCTTCGTTGATCGCCGCCGCGAAGATCCGGCCGTTGTAGGCGGTGGTCATTGTGACCTCGCCATCAGCCAAAAGCTGCGGCGCCTGTGCGCCGGCTTCCCACCAGACGACGTCCGACTTGATGGTGTCCAGCTTGGCAAAGGCGCGGTCCACACCTTCGGGGGTGTTCAGCACGTTGTAGACTTCCGCGGCCGGCACACCGTCTGCCATCAGCGCGAATTCCAGAACCGCCTTGGCACCTTTCTTCAAGCCACGCTTGCCGGGGAACTTCTCGAGGTCGAAGAAGTCGGCGGCGGTGGTCGGCACGGTGCCGGTGATCTTGCTGCTGTCAAAGGCAAAGACGTTCGACCAGATGTCCGTCGACACGCCACATTCAGTCACGGCGCCGGCAAGGAAATCGTCCGCCGCAGGCGTGCCATCGGCACCAGCCGGCAAGGACGCAACGTCGATCGGCTCCAGCATGCCTTCATCGCAAAGCCGGATCGCGTCGGCATACTCCAGCGAAGCCACGTCAACCGTGACGTTGCCCGCCTCGACCATCGCCTTCACGGCCGGGGCCGGGTTGTCGCTGTCGACCATCGTGGCGGCCACGCCCGATGCTGCCGACCACGGCTTCACATGCGCCTCGGTCTGCGCTTCGCCGTAGGCACCGCCCCACGACATCACCACAACCTCGGCACGGGCGGCAAAGCCCACGACGGTCAGCG
Source organism: uncultured Alphaproteobacteria bacterium (assembly GCA_963822435.1). Lineage (GTDB taxonomy): Bacteria > Pseudomonadota > Alphaproteobacteria > Rhodobacterales > Rhodobacteraceae > JAUYQR01. The sequence goes on along the minus strand of CAWGHN010000004.1, from coordinate 100,172 downwards.
CCGTCGAAAGTGCGAGTAGTTTCTTCATTCTTGGTTCTCCCAGTTGGTTGGTCTTTTGGAAACAGTCTCCGCACGGGCGACAGCCGCCCCGGCGGCCTCTCAAGGATCGAGCGCGCGGGCGTCCTGCGGATGCCAGCCCACCTTGATCTTCTGCCCCGGCACCAGCTTTGTCTGGCCCAGGGTATTGCGCATCTTCATCACGAACTCGTCCGACCCCGCCACGCGCAGGACCGCGCGCAGGATGTCGCCCATGTAGATGATCTCCAGCACTTCGGCGTCGATCATGTGGGCGCCGGGCGGCATCATCTCGGGCTTGAACTCCACCCGTTCGGGCCGGATCGACACCAGCGTCGTCGCGCCCTTCTGTTTGACGTTGACGGGTGTTGCATCAATCAACTCGCCCGTCTGCAACCGCACCAGCGCCTTGTCGCCGGACAATTCCTCGATCGTGCCGGGCAGTTTGTTGTTCTCGCCGATGAACTGCGCGACAAAGCTGTTTTCCGGCCGCTCGTACAGGTCCGAGGGCGTCGCAAGCTGCTGGATGCGCCCGTCGTTGAACACGGCCACCCGGTCGCTCATCGTCAGGGCCTCGCCCTGATCGTGGGTCACGTAAACGACCGTGATCCCCAGCCGTTCATGCAAGTGCTTGATCTCGAACTGCATATGTTCGCGCAACTGCTTGTCGAGCGCACCAAGCGGTTCGTCCATCAGCACCAGCTTGGGGTCAAACACCAAGGCCCGCGCCAGGGCGATGCGCTGCTGCTGACCGCCCGACAACTGCGCCGGACGGCGGTTGATGAAGCTGAACATCTGCACCATGTCCAGCGCGCGCCTGACCTTGTCATCGCGGTCCGATTTGCCCATGCCGCGCACTTCCAGCGGAAAGGCCAGGTTTTCGCCCACCGTCATATGCGGGAACAGCGCGTAGTTCTGGAACACCATGCCGATGCCGCGCTTGTGCGGCGGCACCTGATTGATCGGCTGTCCATCCAGCCGGATCTCGCCGTTGGTCGCGGTCTCGAACCCGGCCAGCATCATCAGGCAGGTGGTCTTGCCTGATCCCGACGGGCCAAGCATCGTCAGGAACTCGCCCTTGCCGATGCTCAGGTTCAAGTCCTTCACGACAAGGGTGACCCCGTCGTAGCTTTTCTGCACGCGTTCAAATGCGACGAATGCGTCGTTCCGGGTTTCAGCCGCCACCCACGTCTCCCTGATGATCCGGCAGGTGACCCTGCGCTTGTTCTTTGTGACAGCTTAAAGCCAATGGTGCCCTGCAATGCAACGCACAAGTGGCGAACGCGGTGGCAAATCCAAGATTGCGGGAAATCCGGGCAGACAACCGCGCAACTGCCCGCCGATTGGCCCGCCCGCGTGCGGCCTGCGGAAAACCCGCCTTTTGCCAACGCACCCCGGAAAAACAAAGGACGCAGGTGTTACCCTGCGTCCTTGGTATGTCCCGCCGGAACTGGTGCGGATGAAAAGACTCGAACTTTCACTCCGGTTAAGGAACAGCGACCTCAACGCTGCGCGTCTACCAATTCCGCCACATCCGCACAGGTTCCGGCGTCGGACAGGCGCTACTTAGCGACAGTCGCCCGCATTGAAAAGAGGGATTCGCGCGCCCAACTCGCGCAACGTGCCGGGTGACGGTTGCATCGCCCGCAGCACTGTCGCATCACTCCCCTGACCTGCAACAAGGGAACCGCCAGCTTGACAGACTGGGTGCATCTGCCGGGCCTCTCGCCCTACCTTCCGACCGTTGCGGCGATGGAGGCGCATGTCGCCGCCATGACCGAAGGCCGCGCGGACGAGGCGATCTGGCTTTTGGAACACCCAGCCCTCTACACCGCCGGCACCTCGGCCAAGCCCGCCGACCTCACCGATCCCGACCGCTTTCCCGTCCATCCCGTGGGGCGCGGCGGGCAATACACCTACCACGGCCCCGGCCAGCGGGTGATCTACACCATGCTGGATGTCGGTGCGCGCGGCCGCGATGTGCGCTGCTTCGTGCGTGATCTGGAAAACTGGGTCATCGCCACCCTCGCCGAATTCAACGTCAAGGGCGAGATCCGCCCCGGCCGCGTCGGCGTCTGGGTCACACGGACCGACCGCCCCGGCCCGGATGGGCAACCGTCCGAGGCCAAGATCGCCGCCATCGGCATCAAGCTGCGCCGCTGGGTCAGCTTTCACGGCATCTCGATCAACGTCGAACCGGACCTGTCGCATTTCGACGGCATCGTGCCCTGCGGCATCCGCGACCACGGCGTCACCAGCCTTGTCGATCTTGGCCTGCCGGTCACGATGGCCGACCTCGACGCCGCCTTGATGGCAACCTTCCAGCGCAGCTTCGGGGTCTGCCCGGTCTGACACTCCTGCCCCGCCAAACCGTGCTTTTTGACGCAGCGGGCGGCGTTGCTATTGCATATCAAGCCCCTCCATCCACATCTTCACCCCAAGGCGACTCGCGCCCCGTGACAGATGAGGACAAAATGACCAAGACCATCCTGCTGGCCATCGTTTCGGCCGCCGCCCTTGCCGCCCCGGCCTTCGCGGGCGATGCAGTGGCAGGTGAGGATACGTTCAAGAAGTGCAAGGCCTGCCACTCGGTCGTGGCCCCCGACGGGACCGCGATCCAGAAAGGTGGCAAGACCGGGCCGAACCTTTACGGCATCATCGGTCGCGCCGTCGCCTCGGACCCCGACTATTCCTACGGCGATTCGATTCTGGCCCTTGGTGCGACCGGCGCGGTCTGGGATGAAGCCTCGCTTGCCGCTTACACATCCGACCCGACGGGCTATCTGAAAACCGCGCTGGGCGATGACGCGGCCAAATCGAAGATGTCCTTCAAACTTGGCGCGGGCGGCGAGGATGTGGCGGCCTATCTGGCCTCCGTTTCGCAGTAACCGCCGCTGGCCAACCCGTCAGGGCGTTGTGAATTCAGGCGCGGCTCCGCAAGGGGCCGCGCTTTTTGTCGCAGGCGACCCTTCGCAACACCCCGGATTGCCCGGGAATCGCCCGGAAATCTGGCCCTGCGGCAAAGTCAGACATTGCGACAGTCGGTTGGCCGGATTAAAGACATGTCCACACGGGAACCGGGCGGTCCGGGCCAACCGGCCGCCAACAGCAGTTGCAATCAAGACCGGAGGACGCCAATGGCGGACGCAGCCATCCATGGCCATGACCATCACCGACCAGGGTTCTTTACCCGCTGGTTCATGTCGACGAACCACAAGGATATCGGCATCCTCTACCTGTTCGCCGGCGGCTTTGTCGGCCTGATCTCGGTCATCTTCACCGTCTACATGCGGATGGAGCTGATGTATCCTCAGGTGCAATACATGTGTCAGGAAGGCCTCCGCCTCGTCGCTGACCCAAGCTCGCCCTGCACCCCGAACGGCCATATCTGGAACGTAACGATCACCGCACACGGCATCCTGATGATGTTCTTCGTCGTGATCCCGGCGCTGTTCGGCGGTTTCGGCAACTACTTCATGCCGCTGCAGATCGGCGCGCCGGACATGGCGTTCCCGCGGATGAACAACCTGTCGTTCTGGCTTTACATCGCCGGCACCTCGCTGGCCGTGGCCTCGCTTTTCGCCCCCGGCGGCGGTGGCGACCTTGGCACCGGTGCGGGCGTGGGCTGGGTTCTTTACCCGCCGCTCTCGACCACAGCCGAAGGCGGCTACGCGATGGACCTGGCGATTTTCGCGGTCCATCTGTCGGGTGCCTCGTCGATCCTTGGCGCGATCAACATGATCACCACCTTCCTGAACATGCGCGCGCCGGGCATGACCATGCACAAGGTGCCGCTGTTCGCCTGGTCGATCTTCGTGACCGCCTGGCTGATCCTGCTGGCCCTTCCGGTGCTTGCCGGTGCCATCACCATGCTGCTGACCGACCGCAACTTCGGCACTACCTTCTTTTCGCCCTCGGGCGGCGGTGACCCGGTGCTTTACCAGCACATCCTGTGGTTCTTCGGCCATCCGGAGGTTTACATCATCGTCCTGCCGGCCTTCGGGATCATCTCCCAGGTCATCTCGACTTTCTCGCGCAAGCCGATCTTCGGCTACCTGCCGATGGTCTACGCGATGGTGGCGATCGGTGTGCTCGGCTTCGTCGTCTGGGCGCACCACATGTACACCGCCGGGCTGAGCCTGACCCAGCAGTCCTACTTCATGCTGGCCACAATGGTCATCGCGGTTCCGACCGGCATCAAGATCTTCTCGTGGATCGCAACCATGTGGGGCGGCTCGGTCACGTTTGAGACCCCGATGCTCTTCGCCTTCGGCTTCCTGTTCCTGTTCACCGCCGGTGGCGTGACCGGGATCGTGCTGTCCCAGGCTGCCGTCGACCGCGCCTACCACGACACTTACTATGTGGTTGCCCACTTCCACTACGTGATGTCACTCGGTGCCGTGTTCGGCATCTTTGCCGGGATCTATTTCTGGATCGGCAAGATGTCGGGCCGCCAGTATCCCGAGTGGGCGGGCAAGGTCCACTTCTGGATGATGTTCCTCGGGTCGAACCTGACCTTCTTCCCGCAGCACTTCCTTGGCCGTCAGGGCATGCCGCGCCGCTACATCGATTACCCGGAGGCGTTCGCCTACTGGAACTGGTTCTCCTCGGTCGGTGCGTTCATCTCCTTCGCTTCGTTCGTGTTCTTCATCGGCATCGTGTTCTACACCCTGCTCTGGGGTCGTCGCGTCACCCAGAACAACTACTGGAACGAATACGCCGACACGCTGGAATGGACCCTGTCCTCGCCGCCGCCCGAACACACGTTCGAGCAACTGCCAAAGCGCGAAGACTGGGATCGCAGCCACGCCCACTAAGGCGCAGCCCACCATCTGACAAAGGCCCCGGGATCGTTTCCGGGGCCTTTTCCGTTGCAGACCCTGCGCTTGGGCCAATCGCAAATTGCTACATACTGGCGCGGCGCCTGAGGACTGGCCATTCCCCGCCCTTCCTTTGCAGCACGCCGATTTTTCAGGCAAAGGGCGGCGAAAATTCTCCTTTTTCGCTTGCTCCACGCGTCAGTTCGCCGATTTTCCCGCTGCGGATGTTTTGATTTCAAAATTTCCGATTGACAGAATCGCGGGATCATTCAACTTGAGTGAACCAAGTGCAGATTGGTTCCGCGATGATAAACTTGCCCGCCTCAGCCATCGAACGTGACGCCGCCGGAATTGTCCGTGCGCGCCTGCTGGGTATCATCGAAAACGGCAATCTGCCGCCCGGTGGCCGCCTGCCCACCGAACGCGACCTCAGCGAAAACATGGGCATCAGCCGCCGCGCCGTGCGTCAGGCGATGGAATCGCTGCTGGCTGACGGCCTGATCTGGCGCAAACAGGGCAAGGGCACCTTCGCCGGCCAGCCGCCCGACAAGACGCAGGTCCTCGCTGCCGAGGTTGCCGGCGAAACCAACTTCACCGAGTTGATGGACGCGCGCCTGTGCATCGAACCGACCCTAGCCGCGATGGCCGCCCGCAACGCGCTTCCGGTCGATATCGAACGGATGCGCAACCTCGCCCGCCGCACGCTCGAATCCACCGACAACGCCTCCATCGAGATCTGGGACGGCGCGCTGCACCGCCTGATCGCCCGCGCCGCCTGCAACAAGCCGCTGTTCACCGCCTTCTCGATGATCGACGAAATCCGCTCCAATGAAACCTGGCGTGGCATCCGTTCCAAAGCCCGCTCGCTGGAAACCCTGCGGATCAGCGACACCGAACACCACGCCATCATCGACCTGATCGAGGCCGGCAATCCAGACGGGGCCGAAGCCGCGATGCGCCACCACCTGACCACGCTTGCCGAAAATCTGAAACGCATCCTGCACTCCTGACCGGAGGACGCCCGTGACACAGATCACCCTCGCCACCATCGAAGCCGCCGAACGGCTGGTGGCCGTCAGCTACACCCCGGCCGAGCGTCAGCAGATGCTGGACAACCTCGAAGGCCAGATCACTTCGGCCGTTGCCCGCCGCGCCGTGCCGCTGGCCAACTCCGTGCCGATGGCGATGCGTTTCGATCCGCGACTTCCCGGATTCGTCATGCCGCACGGGGCCGATGCGCTGACCCTGTCCGCCGTCACCGCCCCCCTTCCCGGCAGCGACGAAGACATCGCCTTCGCCCCCGTCACCCACCTTTCGGCCTGGATACGCAGCGGCGCCCTGACCAGCCGCCGCCTGACGCAGATCTACCTTGACCGCATCGCCGCCATCGGCCCGAAACTTGAATGTTTCGCTGCTGTCAGCCCCGACATCGCCCTCGCCGAAGCCGACGCTGCCGATGCCTTCACCCGCGCGGGCATCAGCCTTGGCCCGCTGCATGGCATCCCCTACGGCCTTAAGGATCTGTTCGACACCAAGGGCATCGTCACGGGATGGGGCGCAGAACCCTTCCAGCACCGCGTCCCCGACGCCGATGCCACGATCGTCAAGCTTCTCCGCGCTGCCGGGGCCGTCCTGCTTGGCAAGACCACTGTCGGGGCGCTGGCCTACAATGACATCTGGTATGGCGGCGTCACCCGCAACCCGTGGAACCTGAACGAAGGCTCCTCCGGCTCCTCCGCAGGCTCCGCCTCGGCCACCGCAGCCGGGCTTTGCGCCTTTGCCATCGGCACCGAAACCCTCGGTTCGATCACCTCGCCCAGCCAGCGCTGCGGCACCACCGGCCTTCGCCCCACCTTTGGCCGCGTCAGCCGCGCCGGTGCGATGGCGCTGTGCAACTCGCTCGACAAGGTTGGCCCGATCTGCCGCTCGGTCGAAGACACGGCCATCGTGCTTGCCGCGCTGAACGGCGCGGATGCGGCCGACCGCTCCAGCATCGCCGCGCCTTTCGTGTTCGATGCGACCGCGCCCATTGCCCACCTCAAGGTCGGCTACCTGCCCGAGGCGTTCGGGATCGGTGCCACCGCCGTCGACCACGCCGCCCTCGCCGCGCTCCGCAGCCTTGGCCTCGAAGTCGTCGAGGTCACCCTGCCAGACCTGCCCTACGGTGCGCTGATGAACATCCTGTTCGCCGAGGCCGCCGCCAGCTTCGAAGACCTCACGCTGACCAACGCCGACGACACCCTCACCTGGCAGGATGCCGCCGCCTGGCCCAACGCCATGCGCAAGGCCCGTTTCCTTTCGGCGGTCGACCACGTCCAGCTTGACCGCCTGCGCTACGTCGTGATGCAGGCGCTCGACGGCCTTTTCACCCAATGCGACGTGCTGATCGGCCCGTTCATGACCGGGCCGATGCTGATCGCGTCGAACTACACCGGCCACCCCTGCCTGCACCTGCGCGCCGGGTTTGAGGAACTGGGCACCCGCAGCCCCGCCTCGCTCGCCTCCGGCAGCCTGACCACGGGCGAGGCGGATACCGCCGGCACCACCTTTACCGTTCCCCAAGGCATCTCGCTCTGGGGGCGGCTCTTTGACGAGGGACCGATCTTGAACCTTGGAATGGCGCTGGAGGCGGCCCTGGCCGTCGCCAGCCGCCGCCCGGAATTTCCACGCTAAATCCAAAGCCTGCCCGCAGCCAATGCGGTTTCACACCCAGGGCCGGGTCGGCCCCGCAACAAGGGAGAATTCACCGATGAAGCGCAGAGACTTTCTTCGCACCTCCACCGCCATCCTCGGCAGTGGCATGTTCATGGGCGGCCTGCCGACCGCCCTTTTCGCCCAGGACACCCCCGTGTCGGGCGGCACGCTGATCTGGGGCCACTCGGAAACCACCCAAAACCTCGACATGCACCAGACCGGCACCGCCTCGTCGGGCCGCGTGCTGCAGAACATCCACTCCTCCATCGTCACGGTGGACGCCAACCTCAAAGTCATCCCCGGACTTGCCGAAAGTTTCGAGGTGGCGCCCGACGGCCTGACCTACACCTTCAAACTGCGCCCCAACGTCAAATTCCACAACGGCGCGGTGATGACCTCCAAGGACGTGAAATACAGCTTTGAGCGTTGCAAGGACCCCGCGACGGGTGCCGTGAACTTCGAAGTGTTCAACAACGTGGCCGCCATCGAGACCCCCGATGACCTGACCGTCGTCATCAAGATGAGCGCGGTCAACGCGCCCTTCCTGTCGCGCCTGGCCGAAAACGGCGCGGGCGTCATCATGCCGGTGGACAGCGGCCCGACGCAAGGCACCAACCCGATGGGCGCTGGCCCCTTCAAGTTCGACAGCTACGAGGTCGGCACCGTGGTCAAGATGTCGCGCCACGACGACTACTGGGAAGGCCCCGCCTTCCTCGACGCCGTCGAAGCGCGCGAGATCACCGAACCCACCACCCGCCTCACCGGCCTGCGCACCGGCGAGTTGCACATGATCAACGACATCCCGCTTGACCGCGTGGGCGAAATCGAGGCCGACGCCGGGCTTCAGGTGAAAAAGTGGTTCCCGCTGAACTTCGACTTCATCAACATGAACCACACGTATGAGCCGTTCAAGGACAAGCGCGTCCGCGTCGCCTTCGACATGATCATCGACAAAGAGGCGCTGATGCAGGGCGCGCTCTGGGGTCAGGGCGCCACAACCCCCTCGCCCAGCTTCCCGACCGATGCGGCGTTCAACAAGGATCTCGTCCAGCGCCCGCAGGATATCGAAGGGGCCAAGGCGATGCTGGCCGAGGCGGGTTATCCCGAAGGCAGCCTGAACATTGTCTTCAAGGCCACCACCAACTACCCCTACCACATCGAAACCGCGCAGATCCTGGTCGAATGGTTCAAGGCCGCCGGCGTGAACCTGACGATCGAACAGCTGACCTGGGCCGATTGGCTTTCCCAGTGCTGGGTCGACAAGGACTACCAGATGACGATGATGAACTTCTTCACGCTGTGGGAAAGCGACTTCCTTTACTACTCGGTCTGGAACTCCAAGGGGGCGTTCAACTACCGGGGCATCTCTGATCCGATCATCGACGAGCTGACCGAAAAGGCCCGCATCACGGTCGATGACGCCGCCCGCGCCGATGTCTACAAGGCCGTGCAAAAGCAGATTTGGGACGAGGCGCACGACATCGTCCTGTGGTTCCGCAACGGCACCATCGGCGCACAGCCCTCGGTCATGGGTCTTGATACCGTGGTGCACCCGAACGGCTCCAACCTCAACTTCCACAAGGTCTGGCTGAAAGCCTGATGACATAGCGGCGGGCCCCATCCCGGGCCCGCCGTCCTTGCCTTGCGGGGGCGGCTTATGACCTACATCCTGAACCGGCTTTTGTCGGTGATCCTGACGCTGTTTCTCATCACCATCGTCACCTTCGGCGTGACCAACATCCTGCCGGGTGACGTGGCCATGATGATCATGGGCACCCAGTCGAACCCCGAGGCGCTGGAAGGCCTGCGTCAGTCGCTTGGCCTCAATGACCCCCTCATCGTGCAATACGGCCGCTGGATCGGCGGGATGCTGACCGGCGACTGGGGCACGTCGCTCATCTTCAAGCAACCCATCGCCGAGCTTCTCTTGCAAAAGGCCGCCGCCTCCGCCGTGATCGTGGTGATGTCGATGACCATCGCCTTGGCCCTCGCCGTGCCGCTTGGCGTCTGGGCCGCCGTCCACCGCGACAAATGGCAAGACACCACCAGTTCCACGACCGCCCTCCTTGGCGTCAGCCTACCAGACTTCTTCTGGGGCATCGTGATGATTCTCGTCTTTGCCCGCTGGCTTGGCTGGTTCCCGTCCTCGGGCTTTGTCGATCCGGCGACCGATATCCTCGGCACGCTGCGCCACGCTTTCTTGCCCTCGCTCGCCTTGGGCCTCGGCCTGATGGCGCACCTGACGCGGATGACCCGCTCCACCATGACCGGCATCCTCAATCAGGAATTCATCCGCGTCGCCCGCGCCAAGGGCCTGTCCGAACGCACCGTGATCTGGCGCTACGCCCTTGCCAACGCCATCGGCCCGGTCATCACCATCGCGGGCCTGCAGATCGGCTACCTCTTCGGCTCGATCATCGTGATGGAGTTCCTGTTCTCCTACACCGGCATGGGCTGGCTCACCTATCAGGCGCTGCTGAACCGCGACCTGCCGCTGATCCAGGCCACCGTCTTCGTCGTTGCCGCCGTGGTGATGCTGACCAACCTCGCCGTCGACCTCCTTTACGTCGCGATCGACCCGCGCATCAGGCTCGGGTGACGCAATGCGCCGCTTCCTCACCACCAAGGGCATCATCGGGCTGACACTCCTCACCCTCATCGCGCTTGTCGCGATCCTCGGGCCGCTGATCCTGTCGCCCGATGCGGCGACCGCGATGGACATGACCGCCCGCCGCTCGCCGCCCTCATTGAAACACCTTCTCGGCACCGATCAGTTGGGCCGCGACCTTCTGTTCCGCGTCATCCTCGGCGCGCGCACCTCCCTCGAAATCGCCGTCTCCGCTGTCTTGATGAGCATCGTCCTTGGCCTGCCCCTCGGCATGATCTCGGGCTACTTCGGCGGCCGCACCGACAACATCCTGATGCGGCTGGTGGATACGCTCCTCGCCTTCCCCGCGCTCCTTCTTGCCCTTACGATCAGCGCCGTCCTCGGCCCGAACGTTCAGAACACCATCATCGCCATCGGCATCGCCTTCACCCCGTTCCTTGCCCGCATCATCCGGGGCGAGGCGCTGCGTGTGGCCCAGATGCCCTATGTCGAGGCCGCCCGCGCCTCCGGCACCACCGACGTGATGATCATGGTCCGCCACGTCCTGCCGAACATCCTGCCGGCGGTGATCGTGCAAGGCACCATCAGCCTCGCTTTCGCGATCCTTGCCGAAGCGGGGCTATCCTTCCTCGGCCTCGGCACCCAACCCCCCGCCGCGTCCTGGGGCCTGATGATCCAGGCCTCGCGCGACCAGTTGGACATCGCCCCCTGGACAGCCCTCGTCCCCGGCCTCGCCGTGGCCCTGACGGTCCTTGCGCTGAACATGGTCGGTGACGTCTTGCGCGACATTCTCGACCCGAGGTCAAAATGAACGCACCCGTAAAGCCCATCGTCAGCGTCGACCACCTCCGTGTCGAATTTCCAACCCGTGGCGGCACCGTCATCGGGGTCGAGGATGTGTCCTTCACCATAGCGCCCGGCGAAACTGTCTGCGTGGTCGGCGAAAGCGGCTCCGGCAAATCCGTCACTTCGCTGTCGCTGATGCGTCTGGTGGAATTCGGCGGCGGCCAGATCACCGAAGGCGCGCTGACCTTCGCCCGCGCCGATGGCAGCACCCTGAACGTCGCCACCGCCTCGCCCGAGGTGATGCAGGGCGTGCGCGGCAACGAAATCGGGATGATCTTTCAAGAACCGATGACCGCGCTCAACCCGGTCTTCACCATCGAACGCCAACTGACCGACGGCCTCATGCTGCACAAGGGTCTGACGCAACAGGCCGCCTCCGCCCGCGCGCTGGAACTCTTGAAGCTGGTCCGCATCCCCGAACCCGAACGCCGCCTGAAGCAGTATCCGCACGAACTTTCCGGCGGCATGCGTCAGCGCGTGGTGATCGCGATGGCAATGACCTGCGAGCCGAAACTGCTGATCGCAGATGAACCCACCACCGCCCTCGACGTCACCATTCAGGCCGAGATCCTCGCCCTCATCAACCGGTTGAAGCGCGAAAAGGGCATGGCCGTGCTCTTCATCACCCACGACATGGCCGTGGTCGCCCAAATGGCCGACCGGGTCGTGGTGATGTATCAGGGTCGCATCGTGGAAACCGGCACCGTCACCGACATCTTCGAAAACCCGCAACAGGATTACACCCGCGCCCTCCTCGCCGCCGTCCCGAAACTGGGCGAGATGAAGGGCAAACCCGCCCCCGAACGGATGCGCCTGATTGGCGACGAGGCCGCCCGCGCCGCCGCCATGGCGCCAAAAGCGCGCAAGCCCGAAGTGCTGCTTGACGTCCGCCACCTCACCACCCGCTTCCCCGTCAAGGGCGGCATCCTGCGGCGCACCGTGGCACAGGTCCACGCCGTCGAAGACGTCTCCTTTACCCTCAACGTCGGCGAAACCCTCGCCCTCGTCGGTGAAAGCGGCTGCGGCAAATCCTCCACCGGCCGCTCCATCCTGCGCCTGATCGAACCCACCTCCGGCGAAATCCTGATCGGCGGCCGCGACATCCGCGCGCTTTCGCACCACGACCTCCGCCGCGCCCGCGCCGACATGCAGATGGTGTTTCAAGACCCCTTCGCCAGCCTCAACCCCTACCGCCGCCTGAAGGATCAGGTGTCTGAACCGATCCAGAACTTCGGCCTCGCCAGCGGCCAAGCCCTGAAAGACCGGGTCGAACAACTGTTCGACCGCGTCCGCCTGCCCCGCGCCTTCATGACCCGCTTCCCGCACGAACTGTCGGGCGGCCAGCGCCAGCGCGTCGCCATCGCCCGCGCCCTTGCCGTCAACCCCAAGCTCATCGTGGCGGATGAAGCCGTCTCCGCCCTCGACGTCTCGGTGCAGGCCCAAGTCCTCAATCTGATGATGGAATTGCAAGAGGACCTCGGCCTCTCCTACCTCTTCATCTCCCATGACATGGCCGTCGTCGAACGTGTCGCCCACCATGTCGGCGTCATGTATCTCGGTCGCATCGTCGAAATCGGCCCCCGCGCGGCGGTGTTCGAAAACCCGCAGCACCCCTACACCCGCTCGCTCCTCTCCGCCGTGCCGATCGCCGACCCGCGCAAACGCCGCTTCGCCGACGATCTCAGCTTCAAACCCATCACGTCACCGATCTTTCCGCTGGGACACACCCCCGCCCCCTCGACCTACATCGAGGTCGCACCGGGCCACCGTGTCCTGCAAACCTGAGGAGGAGGACCACATGCCGATCAAGAACCGTCTCGCCGAGATGCAGGCTGAAATCACCGCCTGGCGCCGCGACCTGCACGAAAACCCCGAACTCATGTACGAGGTCCACCGCACCGCCGCGACCGTCGCCGCAAAACTGCGCGAGTTTGGCTGCGACGAGGTCGTGGAAGGCATCGGCCGCACCGGCGTGGTCGGCGTGATCAAGGGCAAGACCGACACCCGCGGCCATGTCGTGGGCCTGCGCGCCGACATGGACGCCCTGCCGATATTCGAGGCGACGGGCCTCGCCTACGCCTCCAAGACCCCCGGCAAGATGCACGCCTGCGGCCATGACGGCCACACCGCGATGCTGCTCGGCGCCGCGAAATACCTGGCTGAGACCCGCAACTTCGACGGCTCCGTCGCCGTCATCTTCCAACCGGCCGAAGAGGGCGGCGCGGGCGGCGAGGCGATGGTGAAGGATGGCCTGATCCCGCGCTTCGGCATCAAGGAAATCTACGGGATGCACAACTCGCCCGGCCTGCCCGTGGGCCAGTTCTCCATCAAACCCGGTCCGTTCTATGCGGCCACCGACAACTTCACCGTCCATGTCTCGGGCAAAGGTGGCCACGCCGCCTACCCGCACCGCGCCGTCGACACCACGCTGATCGCCTGCACGATCGTCACCAGCCTGCAATCCATCGTCTCGCGCAGCGCCGATCCGCTGGAATCCCTCGTCGTCTCGGTCACCTCGTTCAAGACCGAAAGCGAAGCGTGGAACGTCATCCCCGAACACGTCGAACTGCGCGGCACCGTCCGCAGCTTCGATCCGGCCATCCGCAAGATCGCCGAGGACCGCTTCCACGCCATCGTCAACTCCACCGCCGAGGCCTTTGGCGGCAGCGCCAAGATCGACTGGAACCCCGGCTACCCCTCGATGGTCAACGCCGAAACCGAAACCGACTACGCCATTGCGGTTGCCGAAAAGATCGGCGGTCCCGGCAGCGTCGATGCGAACTGCCCCGCCATCATGGGCGGCGAGGATTTCGCCTACATGCTGAACGTCTGCCCCGGTGCCTACATCCAGGTCGGCAACGGCGACACCGCCGAGGTGCATCACCCCGAATACAACTTCAACGACGAGGCGATTCCCTTCGGCGCCTCCTACTGGGCGGAACTTGTCGAAACCCGGATGCCCGCCGCCTGAAACGTCGCCTGAAAGGACAGACAATGAACTGGTCAGATTACCTCGACGCGCATCAGCCGCGCTTCGTGGACGAACTCGTCGATTTCGTCCGCATCCCCTCGGTCTCCGCCCTTGCCGCCCACATCCCCGATGTGGTCACCGCCGGAACCTGGGTCGTCGACCGCATGAAGGCCGCCGGCATCGAAAACGTCCGTATGATGCCGACCGAAGGCCACCCCGTCGTCTACGGCGACTGGCTTCACGCCGGGGCCGACAAGCCGACGATCCTGATCTACGGCCACTTCGATGTGCAGCCCGCCGAACCCTTCGACCTCTGGGACACCCCGCCGTTCGAACCGCAGGTCCGCGATGGCCGCGTCTACGGGCGTGGTGCCTCGGATGACAAGGGCGGGATGTTGATCCCGATCCTGTCGGCCGAAGCCATGCTGAAAACCACGGGCCGCCTGCCGGTGAACGTCAAATTCTTCTTCGAGGGGCAAGAGGAAATCGGCTCGCCGCACCTGCCGCCCTTCATCAAGGCCAACGGCGCGCTTCTGAAGGCCGACATGATCTTTTCCGCCGATGGCAGCCAGTGGGCCGAAGATCAGCCGAACCTCATCACCGGCCTCAAGGGCCTCGTCGCCGCCGAGGTTACCGTCACCGGCGCGAAGGGCGACCAGCACTCCGGCCAGCAGGGCGGCGGCATCGCCAACCCGATCCACGGGCTGTCCCACATCATCGCCTCGATGAAGGGGCTGGACGGCCGCATCAACGTCGCGGGCTTTTACGATGACGTGATCGACCTCACCGTGGAAGACCGCGCCGCCATCGCCCGCGTCCCCTTCGACGAAGCCGCCTACATCGCCGAGCTTGGGGTCCCGGATGTGTTTGGCGAAGAAGGCTACACCACCCGCGAACGCCTTTGGGGCCGACCCACCTTTGAACTCAACGGCATCTGGGGCGGCTGGCAGGGCGGCGGCATCAAGACCGTGCTTCCCGCGCAAGCCTTCGCCAAGATCACCTGCCGCCTTGTGGCGAACCAGCGTCCCGACCAGATCTTCGCGCTTCTCAAAGCCCATATCGAGGCGCATTGCCCCAAGGGCCTCACGGTCAAGGTCGAACGCCTGCCCGGCAGCGCCGACCCTTTCCTTCTGCCCAACGGCCACAACGCCAGCGCCGCAGCCGCCGAGGTGCTGACCGAGGTTTATGGCAAAGCCCCCTACATTACCCGCACCGGCGGCTCGATCCCGGTCATGACGATGCTGTTGCAGGAAACCGGCATCCACGCCACCGTCTTTGCCTTCGGCATGAACGACGAAAACCTGCACGCCCCGAACGAGTTCTTTCGCCTCACGAACTTCCGCACCGGGCAGACCGCCTACTGCAAACTGCTGGAACGGCTGGGCTGATCGGTCGCGGCGGGTGGGAATTGACGGGCGCGGCGGCAGCATTACCTTCGCGCCATGCCCTACGAATTCCTGCCCGCCGCACCGCCCGAAACCCGCCTGCGCCTCTGGCCGCACCGGTCCCTGTCGCCACGAGGTTTCGTCTGGTTCATCGGCAGCACCGCTGCGCTGATCGCGATCCCGTTGTTCGGGCTGGTCGGCAAGTCGGCGCTCTGGATGATCCTGCCGTTTGTCGTGGTCGCCGTCGCCGCAATCTGGCTCGCCTTGAACCGCAGCTACAAGGACGCCCGCATCGTCGAAGACCTGCACCTCACCCGCGACACGATCACGCTCACCCACCAAAGCCCGCGCGCCCGCAAGGACTGGCAGGCCAACCCGCACTGGGTTCGCGTGACGCTACATGAAACCGGCGGCCCGGTGCCGAACTACCTGACGCTGAGGGGAAACAACCGCGAAGTCGAACTTGGCGCCTTCCTGTCCGAAGAGGAACGCATCACCCTCGCCCACGACCTGCGCACCCGCCTCGCGGCCCTGAAGCCCTAGCAAAGCCGAACGCGAACCTTGGCCGAGCAGCAGTCGATGCCGGAAGACGGCAACCGTTGATGGAGGAAAGTGACATGTCTGCATCATCTATTCGCCTGGTTTCAGCAGCAGTAGCCATCACCTTTGCCGTGTCGGTCCCGGCACAAGCGTTCGAAATCGGCTTTTGGTGGGCGGGCCTCACGCCCTGCACGTCCGGCGAGCCTGGACCGGTCAAGAGCCCGGCATTCGTCCTCAAGGATGTCCCTGAGGGAACCAGGTTCACTCGTTTGAAACTGGTAGACCGCGACGCACCCGGCTTTGACCACGGCGGGGCAACAGCAGCCCTGATCTCCTCCACCGGGATTCCGGCCGGCGCGTTCAGCTACAAGCAGCCGTGCCCACCCAGCGGAAGCCACACCTACGAATGGACGGCCACCGCACTATCCAAGAAGTCCGGCGGCAAACTTGCCACCGCGAAGGCCCGCCGCGAATACCCCTAGCAGGTCTGTGGCTGGGTTGGCATTTACCCCAGCCGCCCCTTCACCAGCGCGCCCACCGCGCCGAAATCCATCTGCCCGGTATACCGGCCCTTCAATGCCGCCATCACCTTGCCGCAGTCACGGATGCTGGCAGCCCCCGTTTCGGCCACGGCCTCGGCAATCGCGGCTTCCACCTCGGCCTGTGACATCTGGCGTGGCAGGAATTCCTGGATCACGCCGATTTCGGCCAGTTCCTTCTCCGCCAGTTCCAGCCGCCCGCCCTCTTCGTAGGCGCGCGCGGATTCGTGGCGCTGCTTCACCATCTTGCCCATGATCTGCAGGATGTCGGGGTCCGACACCAACCCCTCGCCGCCGTCGCCGCGGTTGGCGATCTCGCGGTCCTTGATGGCGGCATTGATCAGCCTCAGCGTCGAAAGCCGGTCAGCTTCCTTCGCCCTCATCGCGTCCTTCAGGGCGCTTTGCAGACGGTCGCGCAGTGACATCGGTTTATCCATCCCCAGGGTTTCTTCCGAGCGTCCGACCATACAGCCAACCGCCCCGGACCGCAACCAAGCCACATAATTTCAACCCATTGAAATCACGCAATTATCCTTTTGCCTTCCCGTCTTGACCCGCCCGCCCCCGGCCCGTAGGTTGCGCCAGATTTGCGCCAAGGGAGTCCCGCCCATGCCATCCGCCCCCACCCCGCGTCCGACGGCCTGCCTCGCC
Organism: uncultured Alphaproteobacteria bacterium; assembly: GCA_963822435.1. GTDB lineage: Bacteria > Pseudomonadota > Alphaproteobacteria > Rhodobacterales > Rhodobacteraceae > JAUYQR01. The sequence continues at coordinate 83,103 of CAWGHN010000004.1, read as the reverse complement.
CTTGCCGATGGCACGCTGTTTTACGGCCACGGCTTCGGTGCCACGGGCGAGACGGTCGCGGAACTGGTGTTCAACACCGCGATGACAGGCTACCAGGAAATCATGACCGACCCGTCCTACGCGGGCCAGGTCGTGACCTTCACCTTCCCCCACATCGGCAACACCGGCGTCACGGCGGAAGATGACGAAACCGCCACCCCCGCCGCCGCCGGCATGGTGGTCAAGTGGGACCCGACCGAACCCTCGAACTGGCGCGCCACCGGCGATCTCACCGACTGGCTGTTGAAGATCGGTCGCATCGGCATCGGCGGCATCGACACCCGCCGCCTGACCCGCGCCATCCGCCAGCAGGGCGCGCCGCATGTGGCGCTCGCCCACAACCCCGACGGCCGCTTCGACATCGAGAAACTCGTCGCCCGCGCTCGCGCCTGGAAAGGTCTTGTCGGTCTTGATCTTGCGAAAGACGTGACCTGCGCCCAGTCCTACCGCTGGAACGAACAGCGCTGGGCCTGGCCCGAAGGCTACACCGACCGCACCGGCCCCGGCCTGCGCGTCGTCGCCATCGACTACGGGGCCAAGCGCAATATCCTGCGCTGCCTTGCCTCCACCGGCTGCGAGGTTACCGTGCTTCCCGCCACCGCCACCGCCGAAGACGTGCTGGCGCTGAACCCCGAGGGCGTGTTCCTGTCGAACGGCCCCGGTGATCCGGCCGCGACCGGCGCCTATGCCGTGCCGATGATCAAGGGCGTCCTCGACCGCAATCTGCCGGTGTTCGGCATCTGCCTTGGCCACCAGATGCTCGCCCTCGCCTTGGGTGCGCGCACCGTCAAGATGAACCACGGCCACCACGGCGCGAACCATCCGGTGAAAGACCTGACCACCGGCAAGGTCGAGATCACCTCGATGAACCACGGCTTCACGGTGGATAGCCAGACTTTGCCCAAAGGCGTCAGCGAAACCCACGTCTCACTGTTCGATGGCTCGAACTGCGGCATCGCGGTGGATGGCAAGCCGATCTTTTCAGTGCAATACCACCCCGAAGCCTCGCCCGGCCCGCAGGACAGCTATTACCTCTTCGAACGGTTCGCCGCCGCGATGCAGGCCCGCCGCGCCGCCTGATCCGGATTTTACGGGGTTAACCACACGTTAACCCATCGCGCGCATCCTTGCCCGGTCAAGGATGCGTCTGCCCATGCCGTCACCCGCCCGCCAGACCAGCGACCCGAACCTCGCCCCGCCCGAAGGCCTCGGCGTCTCGCTGCTGCGTGGCCGCGTCGTCGGATCGGATGATCTGGTCCATGCCCTGTCGCAGCGCGGCCGCGAAGCCGGCCCCCTGCCCGAGGCGTTGCGGGCCCGTGGCCTGATCGTCGAGCGCGATGTCGTGCAGACCTCGGCCCGCGCGTGGGGTCTCAACGTCGTCGATCTTGACCGCAGCCTGCCCGACCCCCGGCTGATCGACCTTGTCGGTGCCTCCGATTGCCTGCGCTACGGGCTGGTGCCGTGCTGGCTGGTTGGCGGTGTCACTGTCGTCGCGCTGTCGCGGCCCGAGGAATTTCGCAAACTTCGCCCGATGCTGGAAAGCCGGCTCGGGCCGGTCAGCCTTGCCATCGCCCCTGCCCGCGCCATCGAAGCGGCGATCCACACCCGCCGGGGGGCAAGTCTGGCGCTGGCCGCTGAAAACCGCGTGCCTGACGCCGAAAGCTGCCGTTCCTGGCCGCGCCTCGTGGACGAACCCTTGCTGATGGCCGGCCTTGCCGCACCCCTCCTGCTGGCTTTCGCCTTTCCGATCGTGGCCGGTCTGGCCCTTCTCGCCTTTGCCACGGTCTCGCTGATCCTCCTTCTGGTGCTGAAACTCCTTGCCACCGGTGCCGCCTTGCGCGCGCCGATGGCCTTGCCCGCCAATGCCCAGCGCGGCGTGCAGCCCATCGTCTCGATCATCGTGGCGCTTTACCGCGAAGGTGACATAGCCGCCCGTCTTGTTCGCCGCCTCGCGCGGCTTGACTACCCGCCAGACCTTCTCGATGTGATCCTCGCGGTCGAAGCGGATGATCAGATCACCCGCGATGCGCTGGCGCTGGCCGAACTGCCGCCGTGGATGCGCGTGATCGTGGTGCCGGAAGGTCAGGTCAAGACCAAGCCGCGTGCGCTCAATCACGCGCTTGACCATGCGCGCGGCGCCATCGTCGGGGTCTATGACGCCGAAGACGCCCCCGATCCCGACCAGATCCGCAAGGTCGTCGACCGGTTCCAATGCTCCGGCCCGCAGGTCGCCTGCCTGCAAGGCGTGCTCGACTATTACAACCCGCGGACCAACTGGCTGTCGCGCTGCTTTACGATCGAATACGCCGCGTGGTTCCGCCTGGTGCTGCCCGGCATCGCGCGGCTTGGCCTTGTCGTGCCGCTTGGTGGCACCACGCTGTTCTTCCGCCGCAGCGTGCTTGACGCGCTTGGCGGCTGGGATGCGCACAACGTCACCGAAGACGCCGATCTTGGCATCCGCCTGGCCCGCCACGGCTACCGCACCGAGCTTGTCGACACTGTGACCGAGGAAGAGGCGAACTGCCGCGCCCTGCCGTGGGTCAAGCAGCGGTCGCGCTGGATCAAGGGCTACGTGATGACCTGGGCCGTCCACATGCGCGCGCCGCGCCTGTTGTGGCGCCAGCTTGGGCCAAGGGCGTTTCTGGGCTTTCAGATCATGTTCCTTGGCACCATCGCCCAGTTCGTGCTGGCGCCGGTGTTCTGGTCCTTCCTGATCGTGCCCTTCGGGTTTTCACACCCCTTGCAGGCGGTGTTGCCCGACTGGGCGGTGTTCACCATCGCCGCCACCTTCGTTCTGACCGAAGGCACCAACCTTGCGCTTGGCATCATCGGCGTGCGCCGCACCCGGCACGGCCTCAGCGCGCTTTGGGTGCCGACGATGAAGCTCTATTTCCCTCTCGCCACCCTCGCCGCCTACAAGGCGCTGGTCGAACTGGTGACCAAGCCGTTCTATTGGGACAAGACCACCCACGGCATCTTCGACCCGGTCGACACCAAGCTTTAACAAATCCTTGACGACGCCCCGCAAGCCATTGATCTTGCTGTCCCGCGCAAGATGTCCCACCGTGGGACATGCCCGATCAGCGCAGCCGGATCTCGCCCGCATCCACCCGCAACCGCGTCTCGAAAGCCCGGCTGATGTGCATCTTCAGCGCCTGATACGCCGCCTCGCCGTCTCCCGCCTCGATCGCCCTGACAATCTCGTCATGCTCGCCCAAGGCCACCTCGTCACGCCCCTCGGCGGCAAACGAGGTCGTCGCCATCAACGCCATCGACCGATGCACCAGATCAAGCTGCTGCACCAAAAACCGGTTGTGGCTGGCCAGATGGATCTGCTTGTGGAACCGCTTGTTGGCCCGGCTCAGCGCCTGCGGATCGCCGCCCAGCAAAGCCCGGTCCTCCACCACCATGCTGCGCAAGACCCGCACCTCCTCCGGCGTCGCATGCCGCGCCGCCAGCCGCGCCGCCAACCCCTCCAGCTCGGTCCTGACGGCATAAAGCTCCGCCAGTTGGTTATGGTCCAGCGATGCCACGATCAGGCTGCGCCCGTCCCGCGTCAACATCGACTGCGTCTCAAGCCGCTGCAACGCCTCGCGCACCGGGGTGCGGCTGACGCCCAACCGCTCGGCCAACTCGCTTTCCACCAATCGGTCACCGGGCTTGTAAAGCCCCGCGTCGATCGCCTCCAGGATCAGCGTATACGCGTCTTTCTGCACCTGCCCCCGCCCTTCCCGTTGCCTTGCGCGGACCCTAACCGCCGCCCCCGCGCCGATCAACCCTTCCCAACCGCCGCGCCACCGCGTTAGATACCGGCCATGCCGCACCCCGATTTCACGCACGTCTCCACCTGGGTCTTCGACCTCGACAACACCCTCTACCCGCCGCACATGCGCCTCTTCGACCAGATCGAGGTCAAGATGACCGACTGGGTGATGGCCGCCCTGAACGTCGACCGCGCCCGCGCCGACCACCTGCGCAGTCATTACTGGGAAACCTACGGCACCACCCTTGCGGGCCTGATGGCCGAACACGGCGTCGACCCCGCGCCCTACCTCACCACCGTTCACGACATCGACTTTTCCGTGCTCTCGCCCGACGCAACTCTTGCCGCCACCATCGCAGCCCTTCCCGGTCGCCGCATTGTCTACACCAACGGCTGTGCCCCCTATGCCGAGCGGGTGCTGGAGGCGCGCGGCCTTGCGGGCCTTTTCGATGCCGTCTACGGCGTCGAACACGCCGCCTTCCGCCCCAAGCCCGAACGCGCCGCCTTCGAGACGGTGTTCGCGCTGGATGGCCTCGCCCCCGCCACCGCCGCGATGTTCGAGGATGACGCCCGCAACCTCGCCGCCCCGCACGCGATGGGCATGCGCACCGTCCATGTCGCCCCCGCGCCGCACCCGGCCGACCACATTCACCACCACACCGACGACCTCGGCCCATTCCTCGCCCGCCTCATGGCGTGACGCTGCGCCGCAGCCAAGCGGGCTTTACCTCTCGGCCGCCGCGCCTACCTACACCGCGCAACAAGGAGAGAACCGATGTCCCCAGCCGCCGTAGCCCTTCCCCTGTCGCGCGGCCGCCGCGCACTTTACGCCGTGCCGGTGCTGGGTCAGGTGGCCCGCGACATCGCCAAGGATGTCGATGCCGCCCTTTACGCCGTGGTGATCTTCGTCACGCTGGTGATCCTTGCCGTGATGACATGGGGCCTTCCCGCGCTGGTCGTCACCGCCGTAACACTGGTTCCGATGATGTTCGTTCTGCTGATCTGGGTCACGCTGCCCTGAAGTCGCCTCTGGTCCCGCGCACCGCCGGAGCCTAGACTGGCGCACGGGAAAGGATACCCGATGACCCGCATCTCTACCGACATCTTCATTTCCGGCGGTGGCGTCGCTGGCCTTACGGCGGCCGCCGCCTTCGGCAGCGCAGGCTTTTCTGTGATCTGCGTTGACCCCGCCCCGCCGGTGACCGAGGCTGACGGTGCAGGCGCCGACCTGCGCACCACCGCATTCCTGCAACCCGCCATCGCCACCCTTGCTGCCGCCGGGCTGTGGGACCGCCTCGCCCCCCACGCGGCCGCGCTGCAAATCATGCGGATCGTTGATGCCGGCGGCGAGGTTCCCGATCCGCGCCTGACCAAGGATTTCGACGCCGCCGAAATTTCCGATCTGCCGTTCGGCTGGAACCTGCCCAACTGGCTTTTGCGCCGCGAGATGGTCGCCCGGCTTGCCGACCTTCCAAACGTGGATTTCCGGCCCGGCATCGGCTTTGCCCGCATGCTGACCCGCGAAACCGAAGCACTCGTTAGCCTGACCGACGGCAGCACCCTCAGCGCCCGCCTCGTCATTGCCGCCGATGGCCGCGCCTCGCCGGTGCGCGAGGCTGTGGGGATCGGCGTTCGCACGATGCGCTACGGGCAAAGGGCGCTGGCCTTCGCCGTCAGCCACGACCTGCCGCATACCAACGTCTCGACCGAGGTGCACCGCTCTGGTGGCCCCTTCACGCTGGTTCCATTGCCCGACCGCAACGGCAAACCGGCCTCGGCCGTGGTCTGGATGGAAAGCGGGCCCGAAATCGCCCGTCTTGCCGCCCTGCCGACACCGGCCTTCGAGGCCGAGATGACCGCCCGCTCCGCCAGCGTCCTCGGCCCCCTGACCCTCGCCTCGCGCCTGACGCAATGGCCGATCATCAGCCAGATCGCCGACCGCATGTCAGGCCCCCGCACGGCGCTTCTAGCCGAAGCCGCGCATGTGGTGCCGCCGATTGGTGCGCAGGGCCTGAACATGAGCCTCGCCGACCTTGCCACGCTTCTCGACCTTGCCACCGCGAACCGGGCTGACCTTGGCTCGCCCGCGATGCTCGACACCTATCACCGCAAGCGCCACCTTGAGGTGCAGGCGCGTGTAACCGGGATCGACCTGCTGAACCGCGCCTCGATGGCCGGCAGCCCCGCGCTGCGCGACCTGCGCGCGCGGGCGCTCGACCTGCTTTATTCCGCCACTCCGGTGCGCCGGACGTTGATGAAAGCAGGCCTGGGACTGCGCTGAACGCGCGTCAGCCCAGCGCCGCCTCCACCGCAGGCTTCAGCCGCGCCACCGTTCCCGGCACGTCGGCCAGCTTGTCGAGGCCGAACAGCCCGATGCGGAAGGTGCGGAACTCGGCCCCCTCGCCCACCTGCAGCGGCACCCCGGCGGCAATCTGCAAGCCCTGCGCCTTGAACTTCGACCCATTCTGCACGTCCGGGTCGCCGGTATAGCTGACCACCACCCCCGGCGCCTGAAACCCCTCTGCCGCGACCGACGGCACACCCTTTTCCGCCATCAGCCCGCGCACGGCCCGGCCAAGCGCCCATTGCGCCGCCTTCGCGGCCTCAAAGCCCATCGCCTTCGTTTCCAGCATCGCATCGCGGAAACCGACGATCGCATCCGTCGGCATGGTGGCATGGTAGGCATGCCCGCCACCTTCATAGGCCGCCATGATCGCGCGCCATTTCTTCAGATCGATGGCAAAGGAATTGCTGTTGGTCGCCGCCAGCCGCTCCTCCGCCCGCGGGCTCATCACCACCACACCGGCCGAGGGCGAGGCGGACCACCCCTTCTGCGGTGCCGAGATCAGCACATCCACCCCGGTCGCCGCCATGTCCACCCAGACGCAGCCCGACGCGATGCAGTCCAGCACCATCAGCGCGCCCACCTCATGCGCCGCCGCCGCCACCGTGGCGATATAATCGTCGGGCAGGATGATCCCGGCGCTGGTTTCGACATGTGGCGCGAACACCGCCTCGGGCCGCACCTCGCGGATGCGGGCGACCACTTCCTCCACCGGTGGCGGGGCAAAGGCCGCCTGCGCGCCGTTTCCGGTCTGCCGCGCCATCACCACGGTCGTTTCGCCGGCAAAGCCGCCTGCGTCGAAAATCTGGCTCCAGCGGTAGGAAAACCACCCGTTGCGCACGATCAGCACCGAGCCTTGCCCGAACTGCCGCGCCACCGCCTCCATCGCGTAGGTGCCGCCACCCGGAACCAAGGCAACCGCCGAACCCTTGTAGACCTCTTTCAACAGGCCCGACACGTCCCGCATCACGCCTTGGAATTTTGCTGACATGTGGTTCAGGCTGCGGTCGGTGAACACCACCGAAAACTCTTCCAGCCCCTCGGGGTCAACGTCAGCGTGCAGTCCGGGCATTGGCGATCCTCCTCGAATTCCCGCCAACCCTACTGCATTTGCTCGGCTCACAAATACTCAAAACCGACATCGGCCTCACCCGATCGGCCCGGGCCTGCGTTCCTCGGTCAACAGCACGTTGGCCTCCACCTGCCCCACCCCCGGCAGCGTCATGATCCGCCGCCTGAGCACCCGCTCAAAGTCTGCGATGTCGCGCGCCACCACGCGCAGGCGGTAGTCGAACAACCCCAGCACATGCTGCACCACCTGCACCTCGGGTATCGCCACCACCGCCCGCTCGAAATCTTCCAGGCTGACGCGCCCTCTGGTCGCCAGCTTCACCCCCAGAAACACCGTCACACCAAAGCCCAGCGCCGCGCGGTCCACCTCCACCCGGCGGCCGGCCAGAACGCCTGCCTCCTCCAGCCGCCGCACCCGCCGCCACGCCGCAGGTTGGCTCAAGCCCAGCCGTCGGCCCAACTCTCCGGCGTTCACCGCGCCGTCCTCCGACAAGGTCCGCAGGATGGCCCGGTCCAGATCATCCAGCGCAATCAAGCCATTGGTCATAAAGGCAGCCCCGCCGCATCTTTCACCGTCGACACCAGCATCAGCGCCTCCACCTCCTGAATGTGCGGCAGCATCAGGATCTTCTCGCGGTAGACCCCGGTCCAATGCGCCATGTCGCGCGCGATCACGTTCAGCCGCACATCCACGCGGCCAAGGAAGGTTTCGATCCCGATCACCTCGGCCACCCCCCGCGCCGCCGTGATGAACTCGTCGAAGGCCCGCGGGTTGGTCTTGTCGAGGGTGAAGCGCAGCGATACTTCCACCTCATATCCGAGCGATCGCCAGTCGATGATCGCGGCCTCGGCCCGGATCACACCGCCTTCCCGCAGCCGCTCCAACCGCCGCCACAGCGTTGCTGCCGTAACCCCGGCACGCATCGCCAGTGCGGCACGCTCCAGCCCCGGCTCTGCCAGATACTGGCGCAGGATACGTCTGTCGGTGTCATCCAGTTGCATGAAGTTTCCAGCTTAATCACTTTTTGCGCATATTTCTTTGCATATATTGCGAAATTCGTCAAACAACGCAGCCTGTCGCGCCGGATACTGCCTATTCTGCGCCCATCAACCAACCAAGGGACCAAACCCATGCGCGTTTATTATGATCGTGACTGCGACATCAACCTGATCAAGGACAAGAAGGTCGCCATCCTCGGCTACGGCAGCCAGGGCCACGCCCACGCGCTGAACCTGCGCGACTCTGGCGCCAAGAACGTCGTTGTGGCGCTGCGCCCGGGTTCGGCCTCGGCCAAGAAGTGCGAAGCCGAAGGCCTCAAGGTCATGGACATCGCCGAGGCCGCCAAGTGGTGCGACCTGATCATGTTCACCATGCCCGACGAGCTTCAGGCCGAAACCTACAAGAAATACGTCCACGACAACCTGCGCGAAGGCTCGGCCATCGCCTTCGCCCACGGCCTGAACGTGCATTTCGGCCTGATCGAGCCGAAAAAGGGCGTCGACGTCATCATGATGGCCCCGAAGGGCCCAGGCCACACCGTGCGCGGCGAATACACCAAGGGCGGCGGCGTGCCCTGCCTCGTCGCTGTCCACCAGGACGCGACCGGCAAGGCGATGGAAATCGGCCTCTCCTACTGCTCCGCCATCGGTGGCGGGCGTTCGGGCATCATCGAGACCAACTTCCGCCAGGAATGCGAAACCGACCTCTTCGGCGAGCAGGCCGTCCTTTGCGGCGGCCTTGTCGAACTGATCCGCATGGGCTTTGAGACCCTCGTGGAAGCCGGGTATGAGCCTGAAATGGCCTATTTCGAATGCCTGCACGAAGTGAAGCTGATCGTGGACCTGATCTACGAAGGCGGCATCGCCAACATGAACTACTCGATCTCGAACACCGCCGAATACGGCGAATACGTCTCCGGCCCGCGCATCCTGCCTTACGACGAGACCAAGGCCCGGATGAAGGCCGTCCTGAAAGACATCCAGACCGGCAAGTTCGTCCGCGACTTCATGCAGGAAAACGCCGTCGGCCAGCCGTTCTTCAAGGCAACCCGCCGGATCAACGACGAACACCAGATCGAACAGGTCGGTGAAAAGCTGCGCGCGATGATGCCGTGGATCTCCAAGGGCAAGATGGTCGACAAGGCCCGGAACTGACGCAACAGATCGAAAGGGCCGCCCACCGGGCGGCCCTTGTTCTTCCAAGCGGCTGCGGCGGCCCGGCGTCAGCCGACCGCCGCCTCCACCGCCCAGACGATCTCGTCCACCACTTCGGCCAGAAGTCCGGCGTCCTCGCACTCTGCCATCACCCGGATCAGGGGTTCGGTCCCCGACTTGCGGATCAGGATGCGACCACGCCCCTTGATGCGCTCTTCGCTGGCCGCGATCACCGCTTTCACAGTGTCGGCCTCCAAAGGCCGTCCACCAGCGGCAAAGCGCACGTTCTTCAACAGTTGCGGCACCGTTACGAAGTTGCGCGTCAAGTCCGAGGCGGGCTTGCCGCTGCGCACCATCTCGGCCAGAAACTGCAATCCGGCCAGAAGGCCATCACCGGTCGTGGCGTAGTCGGTCATCACGATGTGGCCGGACTGTTCGCCACCAAGGTTGAAGCCACCTTCGCGCATCCGTTCCACCACATAGCGGTCGCCGACCGAGGTGCGCTCCAGCCGCAGCCCGCGCGCGTCAAGATACCGCTCCAGCCCAAGGTTCGACATCACCGTCGCCACCAGCGCGCCGCCGTGCAGACGCCCGTCCTCGGCCCAGCGGCCTGCCAGAAGCGCCATGATCTGATCGCCGTCCGCAACCCGGCCCGCCTCATCCAGGATCATCACCCGATCCGCGTCACCGTCCAGACAGATGCCGACATGCGCGCCATGCGCCACCACCGCCTCGGCCGCAGTTTCCACATGCGTGGACCCGCAGCGCAGGTTGATGTTGGTGCCGTTCGGCGTGACGCCCACCGGGATCACTTCGGCGCCCAGTTCCCACAACACCTCGGGCGCGGCCTTGTAAGCCGCCCCGTTGGCGCAATCGATCACGACCTTCAGCCCATCCAGCCGCAGGCCCGACGGAAAGCTGGTCTTGACGAATTCCTGATAGCGGCCCCGGCCATCCTCGATCCGCTTGGCGCGACCGATGTTTTCGGGCTTTGCCGGCGTCACGTCGCCCACCACCATCGCCTCGATTTCGGCCTCGGCGCCGTCTGACAGCTTGAACCCGTCCGGGCCGAAGAACTTGATCCCGTTGTCTTGATGCGGGTTGTGGCTGGCGCTGATCATCACGCCCAGATCCGCCCGCATCGACCGGGTCAGATAGCCCACCGCCGGGGTCGGCACCGGGCCGACCAGCAGCACGTTCATGCCCGTCGAGGTCAGCCCCGCCGTCAGCGCGTTTTCCAGCATGTAGCCCGACAGTCGCGTGTCCTTGCCGATCACCACCCGGTGCGCGGAACTGCCATCGCGGCGGAAATAGCGCCCCGCCGCCGCCCCCAGCCGCAAGGCCACGTCTGCGGTCATCGGCCAGCTGTTGGCACGGCCCCGCACCCCGTCCGTCCCAAACAACCTGTCACTCATGCCCGCCCCCGTTCACTGCCAGCCACAGCCGCAACGCCTGCCGCGTCTCGGCCACATCATGCACCCGCACCATCTGCACACCCTGCGCCACACCCGCCAGCGCCACCGCTACAGATCCCGGCATCCGCGCCGCTGGGTCTGCCGCCTGCCCATAGGTGCCGACAAACCGTTTCCGCGACGCGCCAAGCAGGATAGGGCAGCCCAGCCCGTGGAACAACGACAACCCCCGGATCAGCGCAAGATTGTGCGCCGCCGTCTTGCCAAACCCGATGCCGGGGTCCACCGCAATGCGGCTGCGCGCGATGCCGAATGCTTCGGCGGCGCGCACCTTCGCCTCCAGCGCGTCATAGACGTCCAGCAGCACATCGCCGTACTGCGGGTTGTCTTGCATCGTCGCTGGCGCGCCTTGAGCGTGCATCAGCACGACCGGCGCCCCAGTCCGCGCCACCAGCGGGCCAACGGCTGGATCAAAGCCAAGCGCCGACACGTCGTTCACCACATCGGCGCCGGCCAGCAGCGCCGCCTCGGCCACCGCCGCCTTGCGGGTGTCGATGGACATGACCGCCTGCATCCCGCCCGACCGCAAGGCCGCGATCACCGGGGCGGTCCGGGCGACCTCGTCGGCCACCGAAACCTCCACCGCGCCGGGCCGCGTGCTTTCACCGCCGACATCGATGATCTCGGCCGCCTCGGCCATCAGCCTCGCCTGCTCAAGCGCCGCGTCGGGCGCCAGAAACTGCCCGCCATCGGAAAAACTGTCGGGCGTCACGTTCAGGATGCCCATGATCCGGGGCCGGTCCATGCCAAGGCCGGCGAAGGCGGGCCTTTGTGCGGTCAGGCGGTGCAGCGCCGCCGCTGGCAGATCGCCCACCGCCACCACCCGCCCCGCGGCCTCCCGCTCCAGCACTTCGACCCGGTCGAACCAGCACCAACCCCCAGCCAGCGACAGGCCGGCCCTGGGCCGCGCCACATCCGTCATCGCTATCGGTCGTAGATATTTCATCGCACGGGATTGGCCGATGCCCGTCCGCTTGGCAAGGGGCCAGCGTTCAGACGCGCTCTACCGGCACGCGGCTTCCCGCCGGAACTGCAACATCGCCGTGAAGCACGATCGCCGTCGCCGCCATCGCCTCGGCCAGCCACAGGGCCAGCGTGACCGGCGCTGTCCCTTGCGGCCCATCCACCGCATCCAGCACCAATTTCGACGGCGCCCAGACCACGGTCTGCCCTCGCCTTATCGCCCAGTCGATCTCGGTCCGTGTCGCCACCACCACGCAACGCGGGTCGCGCGCGGCCAGCGACCAGGCGTTCTGCTCGATCGCCAGCAGGTCGATGCGCCGCTGCGTCGGTTTGTGGCCGGTCACCGGGCGCGGCAGGTCCGGCAGCCCCACCGTCAGAATCATTGGCAGCCCCCGCGCCTGCAACCTGTCAAGGCGCGCCCCCAGCCCCGGATCGGCAATCGCCGCGTTGTCCAGATAGACCACCAGCGGATGCACCTCCGCCTCGGCACCGTCAGCGCCCATCCGCGCCACAGGCACCTCGGCGCGCGACCGCACGATTTCCACGCCCAGCGCATAGGGGCCGACATCCAGCTTTTCGATCCGCACGAAGATCCGCATCGTCGCCGGTTCCGCCAGAACCCGCTCCGCCACCCGCTCGGCCAGCGTTTCCAGCAGGTTCAGCCGTTCCGCCGCAAGTTCTGCGGCAATGGCCTCGGTGATCTTGTCGTAGCTGAGGATGCGGTCGACATCGTCGTCCAGCGGCGCGGGTGCGGGCCGCACCTCCACCACCACATTGAATCGCAGCCGTTGCTTGTGGCCACGTTCCTGCTGAAACGCCCCGATATCCGCCTCGACCAGATGGTCGCGCAGCGAGATCCGGTCGCGCGGATCGGCGGTCGAGGACGCCTCGGCCCGCGCTTCGGGATGGGCGAACGCAAGGTCGCTGTCTGACGTCATGGTGCTCTCCGCTCAGGCCCGCAGCATAGCCTGCCACGCCGCGCGGCCTACGCCGAAGGCGGCACCGGGTGCAAGGCCCCCGACATCACGCCCCTATCACCCGGCTGTCAGCCGCGCGAACCGGGCTGACGGTAGAACTTGTGTGCGCCGATGGAGGCCGTCATCGGAAACCGCTTCGCCCAGGACGGACGCACTGCGCTGGTGTGGAAATGCGTGGCGCCTTCGGTCAGCGCACGGGGCGCGCCGTCCAGCATGGCCCGCGCAATCCGCGCCGCTCGGTCGCGCGATGCCGCGTCACGCATCTTGTCGCCGTTGCCGTCACAGACATAGGAAAACTGGCATCCGCCGCCGCCACGCTGCTTGACCACACCGCACACGCTGCGCGGGTAAAGCGGGCTGTCAACGCGGTTCAGGATCACTTCGGCCACCGCGAACTGGCCTTTCAGGCTTTCACCGCGCGCTTCGAAATACAGCGCCTCGGTCAGGCACTGCCACTCGGCGTCGCCGGTCGGGGCGGGCTGGGCGGCAAGCCATTCTTCGCTGTAGTCCAGTGTGCCGACCTTGGCCTTGCCGGGCTTTGCCGCCTTCGGGCCAACGGCGATTTCGGTCATCGTATCATCGGGAAGACCCTGCAGACGCTGCTTTTCGGTGCCAAGAAGGGCGGTCATCTGCCCGGCAATCGTCACGCCCGGGGCGCTCTTCCCGCTCAGCGTCACGTCTGCAAAGCCTGCATTGGCCAGCACTCCCGCCGCAAGCATTGCGGCACAGAAAGGCAATCGCATGGATTTCATCGTCGTCGTTTCCGTCAGTTGCGCCCGGACGATCCGCACCGCCGAGCAATTAAGGCAGCGGTTAGACAAACGGCCACGGCAGGTCCACGACTGTTGCCCAATTGCAACGAAAACGGCGCAGCGGTCGGCGGAAATGCGCCACACCACTTAAGGTTGTATTTCAGGAACGCTAGTTAAGCATCCGATTTCAAATGATTGTTTGGCGATCACGTAGGGCAAGGTGCGCGGCAGCCAAACGGGCCATCGGAACCCGGTAGGGCGAGCATGAGACGTAGTCAAACCCCGCCTTGCGGCAGAATTCTATCGATTCGGGGTTGCCGCCGTGCTCACCGCAGATCGACAATGTCAGATCACCGCGCGTCTTGCGGCCCCGTTCGGCCCCGATCAGCAGCAATTCACCCACCCCATCCACATCCAGAATATGGAACGGATCTTCGGGAAACACGCCTTGCTGGACATAGGTGTTCATGAACCGCCCCGCGTCGTCGCGGCTCAGGCCATAGGTCATCTGCGTCAGGTCGTTGGTGCCGAACGACAGGAACGAGGCGTGCTGCGCGATCTCGCCCGCCCGCAGCGCGGCACGCGGGGTTTCCACCATCACGCCCAGCTTGTAGTCGAAATCCGCCTTGGCCCGCGTCCGCACCATCGCCGCCAGCGCGTCGATCCGGGTCTTGACCAGTTCCACCTCGCGCTTGGCACTGACCAGGGGGATCATGATCTCTGGCACCACCGGTGCCCCGCGCCGCGCCGATTCCAGCGTCGCTTCAAAGATCGCCTGTGCCTGCATGTCGTAGATTTCCGGCAGCACGACGCCCAGCCGCACCCCCCGCATCCCCAGCATCGGGTTCACTTCGGTCAAGGCCTCGGCCCGCCGCACGACTTCCGACAGCGGCCGGTCCAACGCCTCGGCCAACTCACGCAAGCCCTCGCGCGATTGGGGCAGGAACTCGTGCAAAGGCGGGTCGAACAGCCGGATGCACACCGGCAGCCCCTGCATGATCTCGAACAGTTGCACGAAATCCGCGCGCTGCATCGGCAACAGCCGCGCCAGCGCCAGTGCGCGGTCCTGCGGCGTATCCGCAAAGATCATCTCACGCATCACGATCAGCCGGTCTTCATCGAAGAACATGTGTTCGGTCCGGCACAGCCCGATCCCCTGCGCCTCGAACTTGCGTGCGGTTTCAGCATCTGCGGGCGTATCGGCGTTGGCCCGGATGCCGATATCGCGCATCTCGTCGGCCCAACTCAAAAGCCTGCGGAAACTGTCGTCCAGCGCCGGTGGCAGCATCTCCGCCTCGCCCGCCAGCGCCTCGCCTTTCGATCCGTCCAACGTTACCACGTCGCCCTCGCGGAACACGCGGCCATCGCCCGTGGTCAGCTTCCTGTCCTTCGAATCCAGCCGCATGTCCGACGCGCCCACCACGCAAGGCAACCCAAGCCCCCGCGCGATCACCGCCGCGTGGCTGGTCATGCCGCCGCGCTCGGTCAGCACCGCGACCGACGAATGCATCCCCCGAATGTCCTCCGGCGCGGTTTCCCGCCGCACCAGCACACACGGCTCGCCCTTCGACGCAGACGCCTGTGCGGCCTGCGACGAAAACACCAGCTTGCCCGTGGCCGCCCCCGGACTGGCGGCAATCCCCTTGGCGATCACGTCGCGCGCGCCGCGCGGATCAACCTGATGGTGCAGCAACTCCGACAGCGCCCGCGGTTCCACCCGCAGCACCGCATCCTCGCGCGGGATCACGCCGTCTTCGGCCAAGGCCACCGCAATCCGCAGGTTCGCGCGTGCCGAGCGTGGCACCTTCACCGCATCCAAGACCGCCAGCCGACCATCCTCGATGGTGAACTCGATCTGCATTTCCTCGCGCAGCCGCACCCGGCACGCCGCGCCATGCGCCACCAGCGTGGCGAAAATCTCCGGCGAGACCTCTTCCAGCGACGGCCCCCGCGGATCGCGCGTCAGATACAGCGCCTCGGTCGTCTTCAGCGCATCGCGGCCTTGGGATTGCCCCAGATACCGCCCGGTGATCTGCGGCACGCCCGTCACCGGATCGACGAACTGGATCACGCCCGACCCCGAAATCCCCTGCCCGATGCCCTGCGCCATCTCTTGCACCACAAGGCCCAGCGCCGCCTCTTCCGGCGCGCCCTTGGCTTGGCGCAACAACCGGGCCGAGGTGCCTTCCCACGCCCGCGCCATGCTGCGCAGCACTTCCGAAAGCTGCACCGCCGGGTCCGCCGGGAACGGCTCGTCCGTCTCGGCCTCATAGTGCCGCAACACCTCGCGCAGCGCGCCCGGCCCTGGCTTGATGCTGTCGAACACATCTGGGTCCAGCCGCGCCACATGGATCGCATAGGCCTGCACGAACCGCACGAACAGCGCATCCGCCGCCGTCTCGCCATGCGTTTCGGCCAGCCGCGCGTGGCGTTTGGCGTTCAGCCCGATGTTCAAGATCGTCGCCGGACCGCCCCAGTCAGGGTTCGCCGGGCTGGGCCTGACCGAGATCAGCGGCCCATCCCCGAAATGCTCCAGCACCCCGTTCGCATCCACCCCATGCCCCGCCGCAATCGCGCGCACGGTCGTTGCCGGCAGCGCGACCGACTTCGGCACCGGCAGGTCCAGCCGCACCAGCCGTTGCAGGCACTTCGCCCGCCAGCCATGCGTAGCCGTCGCGATCCCCGCCGAAGGGCTGATCTGGGTAAATTCCGGAATCGGGTCGTGTTTCTGCACTGCGGCACCTTTCGACGCCGCGCAGGATACGCGCAAAACGCTGTCAATCAAGCGTGACATGTCAGCACGCGAACGATTAATGCCGAATTTTCAGCCTTCGATGCGCGAAAGGTCGGCCACGCCGGAACAGATGGTGCGGATGCGGCTGAGCAGATTCAACCGGTTGCGCCGGATGATCGGGCTTGTCGGCGTTCACCTGCACTGCGGTAAAGAACGCATCGAGCGGCCCTCGGAGCGCTGCCATCGCCGTCATCGCCGCCGCAAAATCCTCCGCCGCCATCGCCGGACCGATCTTCGCCTCCGCAGCATCAAGGGCGGCAAACAGCGCCCTCTCCTCCGGCCCTTCGGCGAACTTCACATCCGCGCCGTAGGAATACTCCACCCCGTCCTTGGCCTCAGCCTGGGTCAGGATGTTGTTGGCACGCTTGTACCCCTGCAACAGGTTCGCCCCATCCTCGGTCTTCATCACCGCCGCCAGAGCCTCCGCCCGCTTCACGAGCAGCGTCAGGTCATCGTTCCCCGGCATCGCAAGGCAAGCGTCGATGATGTCGTGCCGGATGCCTTGGTCCTTGAGGTAGACCTTGAGGCGGTCGTGGAGGAAGGCGAGGAGGTCGGGACCTATTTTGGTGGTTGCAGTATCTGCGCTGAAATCTGCAATTAGTGCGAAAGCATCCGCCCCTTCAGACTTCGAAAGTTTGGACAGCAGCAACTCTGCGGCATCCTTTCGGCCTATTTGCATCAACGCGTCGGCAGCTACCGCTGTCTTCTTTCCATACACAGCGCCAATTTGCGCTCCAATGCTGGCGGAAATTCGGGTTGCGAGGATCGGAATAAGCTCGACCCGCACCCCATTCCCCAACACCAACCGAATCACCCCCAACGCCGCCCGCCGCAGCGCAAACGGGTCTTTGCTCCCCGTGGGCTTCTCGTCAATCGCCCAGAACCCGGTCAGCGTATCGATCTTGTCGGCCAGCGCCACGGCCACCGACACCGGCTCCGTCGGCACCGCGTCCGATGGACCAAGCGGTGAGTAGTGGTCGCGCGCGGCCAAGGCCACCGCCTCCGGCATCCCGGCGGCGCGGGCGTAATACATGCCCATCAGCCCCTGCAACTCGGGAAACTCGCCCACCATCGCCGACCGCAGATCCGCCTTGGCCACCCGCGCCGCCTGTTCGGCCAAGCCCGCATCCGCCCCGACCATCGGCGCGATCTCCCGCGCAAGGGCCGCGATCCGCTCCACCCGCTCGGCCTGAGAGCCCAAGCTTGCCGTGGAACGTCACCGCTTTCAGCCCGTCCAGCCACTCGCCCATCCCGGCCTTCGCCACCCGCAGGTCATTCTCCCAAAAGAACTTCGCATCCGACAACCGCGCCGACAGCACCTTCTGGTTGCCCTGCAGGATCGTCGCCCCGCCATCCGCCGCGTCGATGTTGGCGACGGTGACGAACCCTTCGATCCGCCCCGATTTCGCCCGCACCGAAAAGAACTTCTGGTGTTCCTTCATCGAGGTTTGCAGAACCTCCGGCGGCAGGCCAAGGAAATCCTCGCCGATCCGCCCCATCAGCACCACCGGCCATTCAACCAGCCCCGCCACCTCGGCCAGAAGCCCCGCGTCCGGCACAACCTCCATGCCAGCCGCAAAGGCCGCGTTCTGCGCGCCCTGCCAGATCGCGGCCTCCCGCTCGGCCGAATCCAGCACCACGAAGGCCCGCTTCAACTTCACCACATAATCATCGAACCCATGCACCGGGAACGGCCCCGCGCCCATGAAGCGGTGGCCTTCGGTGACGTTGCCCGCCACGATCCCGTCCACCGCCAGCGGCACGACATGCGCGCCACCCTCGTCCGACAACAGGCACAAGATCCGCTGCAATGGCCTGACCCAGCGCAACGTCCCCGACCCCCAGCGCATCGACTTTGGCCAGGGAAAGCCCCGGATCACACCCTCCAGCACCTCGGCCACGATCGCTTCGGCCGTCCGCCCCGGCTTTTCGACCACGGCGAAGTAGACCTCGCCCTTCTTGTCCGCCCGCCGCTCCAACTGCTCCAGCACCAGCCCGGTCGACCGCAGGAACCCCTCCACCGCCGCCGCAGGCGCGGTCACAGCCGGCCCCTTCCGCTCTTCGCGCACAGGGCGCGATTCGGCCGTCAGCCCCTCGACCGACAGCACCAACCGCCGCGGCGTCGAAAACGCGCCCGCGCTGGCATAGGTCAGGCCCGCCTCAACCAGCCCATCGGTCACCAGTTTCTTCAAGTCTTCCCGCGCGCGGGCCTGCATCCGCGCCGGGATTTCCTCAGAGAACAGCTCGATCAGAAGGTCAGGCATCGCTCAATCCTCAAGACTGTCATTCAACTGGTGCCAGGCATAGGCGCGGCCATCGGGAAACACCGCCACCACCCGGTCAACACCGGGATGGATGTTGGCCTGCGACAGGAACGCCACCGCCTCGCCCTTTTCCAGCGCCGCACCGATGGCTGCGGCATCAAAGCAATCAAACCACCTCGGCGCGTTCAGCGGCTCGGCCTTGTCATAGATCCGGTAGGTCTCCGACAGCATGGCCAGCGTCATCGGCGTCTTGAAACAGGCCCGGAACCGGATCGGAGAGCTTTCGCCGTCGATCCCGGTCACATCTTCCGCCAAGATCGGCTCGGGCAAATCGCCCGCCACCGGCGTCAGCATGATCTCGGCCCCCGGCTGGAACGCAACCGGCTGATAATACGCATAAACCTGGGTGTAATACAGGATCGCGCCCCCGATCAGCGATACGATCACGATAAACCCCGCTGCGATCTTGCCGGCATTCACAGGTCCGCCCCCGCTGGCGTAGCGCGGAACGCGTCAGCGCATTGCTTTGCCAAGGCACGAACCCGCCCGATATAGGCCTGCCGTTCGGTGACCGAGATCACGCCCCGCGCGTCCAGAAGGTTGAAGATGTGGCTCGCCTTGATGCACTGGTCATAGGCCGGATGCGCCATCACGATGGTGCGCCCCGCCTTGTCGGGCTGGGCCGCGCCCAAAATCCGCCCGCACTCCGCCTCGGCGTCCTTGAAGTGCTGGAACAGCATCTCGGTATCGGCCTGATCAAAGTTGTGGCGACTGTATTCTTCCTCGGTCTGGCGGAAGATATCGCCATATTTCAATGGGATCGGGCGGACTCCGGATCGTTGAAGGCCATGTCCATCACATGATCCACGCCCATCACATACATCGCCAGCCGCTCCAGCCCGTAAGTCAACTCGCCCGAGACGGGGCGGCAGTCATGCCCGCCAACCTGCTGAAAATAGGTGAACTGGCTGACCTCCATCCCGTCGCACCAGACCTCCCAGCCCAGCCCCCAGGCCCCCAAAGTCGGGCTTTCCCAGTCATCCTCGACAAAGCGGATGTCATGCAGGCCCATGTCGATACCGATGGCCTGCAACGACCCCAGATACAGCGCCTGCATGTCGGGAGGGCTGGGTTTGATGATGACCTGATACTGATAGTAGTGCTGCAACCGGTTCGGGTTTTCGCCGTAACGCCCATCCGTCGGGCGGCGCGAGGGCTGCACGTAGGCGGCGGCCCAGGGCTTGGTTCCCAGCGACCGCAGCGTGGTGGCCGGGTGAAACGTGCCAGCGCCCACCTCCATGTCATAGGGCTGCAACACCGCACAGCCTTGCGCCGCCCAATAGGCCTGAAGCCGCAGGATGATTTCCTGAAAACTGCGGGGCGTGGAGGGTGTATCGGACATGGCGAACCCTTGGCAAAGCCGGTGGCAAACGTGGTGTCATACCCGTGGCGGGGCAACTCGCGCCCTCCCTATCCATTGGGGCCGGAAGGGTCAATTGCCGTGACACCGGTGCCGGGATAGGCCTTGCCCCGGCCCCGCCCTTCACGCATGGTGCGCCCGACAAAATCACCCTCAGGACCGCGCCGCGCATGTTGAAAGCCGTTTTTGCCATTGTTCTTCTGTTCGCTAGCTTCCTGTCGCTGACCGCAAACGCGCAGGACGAGCCGCAGGTCTGGCTTCAGATCGAAGCGCAACCCACCCTTGTCGACGCCGAGGCCCGCGCCAGCGCCTATGCCGCGATCTTTCCCGAAACCGCCGGGTTCCGGCTCAGGTCGGGCTGGTATGCCATCATGCTTGGGCCTTACGGCGCCGGCGAAGGCTCGGCGCGGCTGGCCAACCTGCTGCGCGAGAACCTGATCCCCGCCGACAGCTTCATCGCCTTTGAACGTGACTTCGGCGACCGGTTCTGGCCCGTTGCCGGCGCGGCCCCGGTGGAACCGCCCGCCGTGCCAGAGCCCGAGGTCGCCGCCATCGCCGACGCCGCGCCCGCCCTGCCCGATGAGACCCGCGCCGAGGCCCGCGCCTCGGAAGCCGCGCTGACCGAAGACGAGCGAAAGGAATTGCAGGCTGCCCTGCAATGGTTCGGCTTTTACCAGGGTGGCATCGACGGCGCGTACGGCCCCGGCACCCGCACCTCGATGGCCGCCTGGCAAGAGGCCAACGCCATCGAACCGACCGGTGTGCTGACCGCCCGCCAGCGCGCGGCCCTGCTGAACGCCTTCCGGGACGAAACCGCCAGCTACGGCTTTGCCACGGTCAACGAGGCGGACAGCGGCATCGAGGTCACCCTGCCGCTTGGTCTGGTGGAGTTTGACCATTACGAACCGCCCTTCGTGCATTTCCGCGCCAAGGCCGGGTCCGACCTGCGCATCCTGCTGATCTCGCAGCCTGGCGACCAATCGGCGCTCTACGGCCTTTACGACATCCTGCAATCGCTGAAAGACGTGCCGCTGACGGGCGAACGCACGCGCAACGAGGCGTCGTTCCGCATCCGTGGCACGTCGGCCACCACCGACACCACCGCCTATGCCGAACTTTCCGGCGGGCTTATCAAGGGCTGGATGGTCGTCTCCACCCCTGGCAACGACCAGCGCGACGCCCGCATCCTTCAGGCGATCGAGTCCAGCTTCAAATCCTCCTCCGACCGCGCGCTCGATCCGGGCATGGTTGCGATGTCGGCCGAGGTGAAGTCGGACCTCCTCTCGGGCCTCGAGGTGCGCAAGCCGAAATTCAGCCGCTCGGGCTTTTTCATCGACACAACCGGCACCGTGCTGACCACCGCCGAGGCCGTCACCGGTTGTGGCCGCATTACCATCGACCGCACCGAAGACGCGACCGTCACCCTCACCGACGCCGCCACCGGCCTCGCGGTGATCCGTCCGGCGACCCCGCTGTCCCCGCGCAGCGTCGCCGCCTTCCAGCTTGCCCCCGACCGTGTCGGCGCCGAGGTGGCACTGGCCGGCTATTCCTACGAAGACCGGCTGCCCTCGGCCGTCCTCAGCTTTGGCACGCTCGAAGACCTGTCCGGCCTGAACGGCGAAACCGGCGTCAAGCGCCTTGCGATCGACGCGCTTCCGGGTGACACCGGCGGCCCGGTCCTCGACAGCACCGGCGCGGTCCTCGGGATGCTGCTGCCGCGTGCCGCCCTTGGCGCCCGCCAATTGCCGCCCGAGGTGGCCTATGCCGCCTCTGCCGCGCAAATCGCCACCACGCTTGGCGCGGCCGGCATCCTGCCCACCCAGTCGGCGCAGGCCGGTGCGATGGCCCCCGAAGACCTCAGCCGTGCCGCCACCGGCATGACCGTCCTCGTCTCCTGCTGGGACTAGCGCCGCCAGAACGCCGGCAGCACCAGCACCAGAATTGCCAAAAGGCCCAACCGGCCAAGGATCATGGCAAGCGTCATGATCCACAACGCGCCAACCGGAAAATCCACGAACGTCCCGGTCCGCGCCACCAGCGGTCCATAGCCGTAGCCGATGTTGCCGATGGCCTGCCAGACCGCGAAGATGCTCGACACCGGATCGACGCCCACCAGCGTCATCGCCACGCTCAGGACCCCAATAATCAGGATGTAGCTGCTGACGAACATGATCAGCGCATTTAACACATCGTCCTCGATGGTGCGACCGGCGTACTTCACGGGGTCGATGCTGCTGGGGTTGCTGATCCGGCGAATCTCGCGCTGCAAGGCCGCCATTGCCACCTGTACCCGGAACACCGTAAGGGCTCCCGAACTTGATCCCGAACACCCGCCGATCAGGCCGACGACAAACGCAATGACCATTGAGAATGCGCCCCAGCCGCCGAAGGAACCGGAAAAGAACCCGGTGCCGGACATGATCGACGTCAGATTGAACAGCGCCTCGCGAAACGCCGGCTCAACCGCCATGTCGGTCGTCACGATCTGCCAGGCGGCGACCATTGCCACCGCTCCCAAAAGCCAGCGCAAGTACGCCCGCGCCTGCAAATCCTGCCAAAGCGGCAGTGCCGCACCGTTCACCAGTTGCACATAGCGTATGTACGACAGGCTGGCCAAGAACATGAACAACGCGCCGAAATACTCGCCCGCCCCCGGATACTTCGAGAATGAGATGTCGCTGGGTGAAAATCCTCCGGTGGCGATGGTGGCAAAGCCGTTCACCACCGCATCCAGCGCCGTCATGCCGACGGCCGCATAGGTCGCAATGCAAATCGCGGTCAACCCGACATAGACCACCAGCAATTGCCGCGCGATGTCAGTCGCCCGGGGCAGCGCCTTGCCAAAGGTGTCAAAGCCCTCGGTGCGAAAGAACTGCATCCCGCCAATCCGCATCAGCGGCAGGAAGATCATCGCGATGAAGGCAATGCCCAGACCCCCCAGCCAGTTCAGCATGCCGCGCCACAAATTCATCCCGGTGGGCAGATTGTCCAGGCCCACGATCACCGTCGCGCCGGTCGTGGTGATCCCCGACACGGCCTCGAAATACGCCTGGCTGGCCATCAAACCCGGTGCGCCAAGGTAAAACGGCAGCGCGCCAAACGCCGGCACCATGAACCAGATCGCCGCTGTCAGCAGGTAGGCCTGCCGCGTATCCATCGAGGTTCCCAACGCGTTCACGGTGGCCAGCGACAAGGCTCCCCCCACCACCCCGGTGATCATCGCGCATTGCGCAAAGGTAATCCCGTTCGGATCGCCGGCCCGCCAGTCGATGATCGCCGGCGCCACCATGAGAATGGCCAGGACAACCAGGATACGTCCAATGACATAGGCGACGGGGCGGATATCAATCATGGTGCGGCATGGCTACGCGGGCGCGTCCGGCCCGTCAATTGCCATGCCGTCCATCACCCGGCGTGAATCAGGCTTTGAAACAGCCGCGGGTCCAGGCTTTCGGCCGCAAACGTCGGCCCTTCGGTCAGAAGGCTGACCGCATCATGGCTGTGCAGGGATTCCTGATGGCTGGCCACCACCCGGAAATCGCCCACCCGCGGATCGCCCTTCAGCGCCTGACAAAAGCTGCGCGCGGCATCTTCCACAAAGATCGGGTTGGCCGCGTTCAGTTCCGCAAACGCCTGCTCATCCTCGCGCTTGACCATCACCTGCGTTTCCGTCGGCACCCCGTCGCGCGCCAGCTCGACCAAATCCTCGAACCACAGCCGGTCGCCGACCAGTTCCACCGAAATCCGTGCCACCGACCGCTGGCTGTGCGGCGTGGCCAACTGCCCCCGCGTCATCCGCGCATGCTCCGACAGTTCCAGACTGCACGGGCAGGTCGAGGAATAGACGTAATCCAGATGCAGGATCTTCTTCCTGACCCCGGCCCGCTCCACCAGTTCCAGCGCGATGTCGTAATACTGCCAACCCTTCAGCCCCGACCGCAGGCTGGACACCTGCATCGGGAACGACAGCCGCATCTGGATGCGCGCGTCGAACGACCCCAGATCGCGCTTGTAATCATCGAGCGCCGCCTCGATCACGCCAAAGGAAAACTCCTTGTCGGCATGGGCATAGAACGACCGCATGATGCGGCTCATGTTGATGCCCTTCTTCTCGGCCTCAAGGCTGACCGTGCCAGTCACGCTGGTTTCCAGCGTCAGCGGCCCGTTGTCACGCGTCTGGTAACGGATCGGCAGGCGAAAATTGGAAATCCCGACATGCTGGATCACCGCCTTTTCGCCCACGATCAGGCTTGCCGGACCGTTCTGCAAATCGGGCAGGCTGGCCTTGTAGGCGTCCGTCACCACGAAATCCGCCGGATAGTTGCGCGACAGCACGGGATAGCCGGCACCGGGCAACAGGTGGCCCACGCTGGGGTCCAGCGTTGCGATCTCGGCATCCGACGAATGTCCCGCCCATAGCCGCAACAGGTTCAGCGCCGCCTCCGCCTCGTCGCGCGAAGGTTTGCGCAGGGCGTCGGGAGTGTGGATGTTCATGGGGTGGTCCTTTCGGTTCCGGCAGGGCCGCGCCTGCCTTCAATTTCCGGAGAGTATACGGGCGACGCCTGCCCCCGGATCACCCTGGTCCGGGGGCAGGCACCCCGATCTAATCACATAAAAGTGCGCCGCAAGGTCCGTCCGCGACCTTCACGCCACCGAAAGCGCCTGCATCAGATCCGCCGTCAGGTCGCCCGCGTCCTCCAGCCCCACCGACAGCCGGATCAGCCCCGGTGTGATGCCCAGCGCGTCCTTCTGGTCCTGCGGCAGCCGCTGGTGGGTCGTCGTCGCCGGGTGCGTCGCGATCGACTTCGCATCACCAAGGTTGTTGGAAATCTTCACGATCTCCAGCGCGTTCATGAACCGGAACGCCGCCGCCTTGCCGCCCTTCAGGTCAAATGCCAAGAGCGTCCCGCCCGATCCCATCTGCGCCATCGCCAGCGCGTGCTGCGCGTGGCTGGGCAAGCCGGGATAGACCACCCGGCTCAGCTTTTCATGACCCTCAAGCGCCGATGCGATCTCTTTCGCCGCATCCGCCATCGCCCGGCAGCGCAGATCCAGCGTCGCCATGCCGTTCAGATGCATCCACGCGGTGAACGGGCTCATCGACCCGCCGGTGTGCTTCATGTAGGGTTCCAGCGTCTTGCGGATGAACGCGCGGCTGGCACAGACCACGCCGCCCAAGGCGCGGCCCTGCCCGTCGATGTGCTTGGTGGTGGAATACACGATCACATCCGCGCCCTGCTCCACAGCGCGGCTGAACACGGGCGTGGCAAACACATTGTCGCAGATCACCAGCGCACCCGCCGCATGGGCAATCTCGGAAACCGCCGTGATATCAATCAACTCCAGCGTGGGGTTCGACATAGACTCGAAGAACACCGCCTTCGTTCCCGGCACCACCGCCGCCCGCCACTGGTCCAGATCGGCCCCGTCGACGAAGGTCACCTTCACGCCGTAGCGCGTCAGCACCTCTTCCAGAATGTAAAGGCAACTGCCGAACAGCGCCCGCGAAGACACCACATGATCCCCCGCCCGCAGCATCGAGGTCAGCGCCCCCGACACCGCCGCCATTCCGCTGGCCGTCGCAAACGCATCCTCGGTGCCTTCCAGCGCCGCAATCCGTTCTTCGAACATCCGCGTCGTGGGGTTGCCGTAGCGGGCATAGATGAACTCATCCTCGCCCGCCTTGATGAACCGCGCCTCGGCACTTTCGGCATCGGGGTAGACGAAACCCTGCGTCAGAAAGATCGCCTCGGCCATTTCGCCATACTGGCTGCGGCGGGTGCCTTCGTGGACCAGCTTCGTGCGGGTTTTCCAGTCTTTCGTCATAGCGCCCATTCCCCAGCATGGCCTTCGGCCAACAAAAAACCCCGGACAACCGAAAGGTGCCGGGGCCAACGCCCTTCACCTCTTTAGCGGTTTGTTTAACGTGGCCCGCAATCCGGTAACAAAGCGCCACGAGGGGTTGTCTACGCCCCGCACCCGGCGGGGTCAAGCCTGCCCGAAAACCAGGAAGGCCGCGTCGGAACGCGGCCCTCGTCACTCGTTAACAGCGTTCCGATCAGATCGGATGCGCCTCGTCGTCTAGATTGATCACCGTCAGCACCAGAGCGCGCAGCACCATGTGGCCGATCACCGGCAGCACCGCCCAGAACAGCAGCCAGTGCGAGGCGTCAAGCGTGCTGATCAGCGTCTCGTTCAGCACAAGGAAACTGAAGTTGTAGATCACCATCATCCGGGTCAGGTTGGGCAGATATTCCTGCATCTCGCGGTCCGGCCACAGGGTCGCCGCGGTGTCGTTGCGGCCACGCAGCACGTCCAGCAGGAACACGCCGCCGATCACCACATAAAACGCGCTCTGGATGCGCTGGCACCAGATCGGATCGCTCGCCATCGCCACCACCGCCAACGGCAACACCGACATTGCCAGCGCCAGAAGCACGGTCTGGCCGGCGCTGAACTTCATCAGCATCCGCCGCACCATACCCTCGAACCCCAGCCCGATCCGCACCGCCAGTGCCAGAAGAAAGGCCGTCGCAAAGGCCTGCCCCTGCGCATCCGCGCCATGAGCCACCGCAAGGATCGGATACGAGGCCAGCAGAACCGCGCCGGGAATGTAGATCGTGCGCGGCAAGGCGGGCAGGTCTTGAAACAGGCTCAGGAACAAACGGATCATGTCAAAAGGCATACGGAACATGGCAAACCTCAAATCGCTTGGTCCTGTTCTAGCGGCGACTTAAGGCAGACCTTGGGCAGAACCCGGACGCTTGAAAGGCATTTCGCGCCGCCACCGTCACTTTTCGTCAGGCGCCTCGATCATGTAGCGGTTCAGCATGGTGATCTGCAGCATCAGGAACAAAAACAGCGCCACCGGCATCCCGAACGTCTCCAGCTTGACCCAAAGCTCGGTCGATTGCGTGCGCCAGATCACTTCGTTGGCCACCGCAAGGGCCGCGAACATCATCGCCAGCCTGCGCGTCAGGATCATCCAACCTTCTGGCATCATTGGCAAAGCCTCGGCCATCACCCATTGCAGGTAGCTGCGTCCCTGCAACAGGCCCACCGTAAGGAGGGTGGCGAAGGTGCCATAGACGATGCTGGTCTTCATCTTGAAAAAGCTCTCGTCGTTGAACCACGCCGTCAGCCCGCCGAAGAAGATCACCATGACGCCGACAAAAATCTGCATCCGGCTCAGTTGTCCGGTCAGCCACCACAGCGCCGCAATTGAGACAAGAAGGATCGGCACCAGCACCAGCGCCGCCACGATGAACCCCGAATACTCGGTGCCGCCGATCTGAAACTTGTCATCCTTGATCCACATGTAGATCGCAAAGAACACCAGCGTCGGGCCCAGTTCCAGAACCTGCTTCAGCACCGGGTTGATCGTCTTGCCTGCCATCGTCATCCTGCCTGTACCATCACCGCGCCCAAAGCGACGCCCGCCATCAGGGACGCGCGCACCCGCCCCACCTTCTCGCCCAGCACCGCCCAGCCGATCAGCGCCGCAAATACCGTAGAGGTTTCGCGCAGCGCCGCAACCTCGCCCACCTTGCCGATCCGCGTGCCCAGCATCACACCGCCGAAACTGACAAAGGCGACCAGCGCCCCGATCACACCGCGCAGCAACAGCCCCCGCACCTCGCCCGCCACCGACGCGGTGCCGCGCCACAGCTTCACCCCCATCAGCACAGGAAAGTCCAGCGCCGTGATCAGGAAGAACCATGCCAGAAAGGTGAACGGGTCCGGTGTCAGCCGGATGCCCCAGGCGTCATAGGTGGTGTAGACCGCCACCAGCATCCCGCCCGCGAACGCCCACCCCAAGCCCGCCTTCAGCGCCCGTGGATCGACCGGCGCGCCGCGCAGGTTGACCCCCGCCAACCCAAGGATCGCCCCTGACAGGATCGCCACGCCCAGCCATTGCCACGGCCCGTAATGCTCGCCGAGAAACAGCGCCGCAAAGGCCAGCGTGATCAAGGGGCCGGACCCCCGCACCACCGGGTAGACCACGGTGTAAGCCGCCCGCTCATAGGCCAGCGCCATCGTCAGCTTGTAACAGAAATGGATGCCCAGCGCGCCCAGCAGCACCAGCCATTCAAACCCCACCGGCCACGGCACCAGAAACAGTGCCACCGGCGCCGCCAGAACCGCGATCCAGACGTCAATCGCGCCCCGCGTCACCCAAGGGTCGTGCCGCCCCTTTTGCAAGGCCCCGAAACAGGCATGCGCAATCGCCGACACCAACGCCAGCACCAGCGCAAGGTGTTCCCCCGCCGCCGTGCCTTCCAGCGCCTGTAGCGTCTCGGTCATACTGCCCGCATCGCTTACGCGTCCATGCCCACCAGCGCGCGCGCAAATTCGTCGGGGTCAAAGGGTGACAGATCGTCGATCTGCTCGCCCACGCCAATCGCATGGATCGGCAGCCCGAACTTGTCGGCCAAGGCCACCAGCACCCCGCCCTTGGCCGTGCCGTCCAGCTTGGTCATCACCAGCCCCGACACATCCGCAATCTTGCGAAAGATCTCCACCTGCAGCAGCGCGTTCTGCCCCGTCGTCGCATCCAGCACGAGAAGGGTATTGTGCGGCGCGGTCGGGTCTTTCTTGCGGATGACGCGGACGATCTTGGCCAGTTCCTCCATCAGGTCCTGCCGGTTCTGCAACCGCCCCGCCGTGTCGATCAGCAAAAGGTCTGCGCCCTCCGCCTCGGCCCGTGTCATCGCGTCAAAGGCAAGGCTCGCCGGGTCGCTGCCCTCGGGTGCCGTCATCACCGGCACGCCCGCGCGGCTCCCCCAGATCTGCAACTGCTCCACCGCCGCCGCGCGGAAGGTGTCGCCTGCGGCAATCACCACCGTCTTGCCCGCCGCCTTGAATTGGCTGGCCAGCTTGCCGATCGTCGTGGTCTTGCCCGATCCGTTGACGCCCACCACCAGCACCACCTGCGGCTTTTTCGGGTAGATCGGCATCGGCCGCGCCACCGGCCCCATGATCCGCGCCACTTCCGTCGCCAACGCGGCCCGCAACTCAGGGGTCGAGATCTTGCGCCCGAACCGCCCCTCGGCGATGTTGGCCGTCACCCGCACCGCCGTATCCACGCCCATGTCGGCCTGGATCAGCATCTCCTCCAGGCTCTCCAGCATCGCGTCGTCCAGCACCCGGCGCGGTTCATCGACCGTGCGCCCGAACATCCGGCCAAGGATGCCCGGCTTCGATGCCGCCTCCGGGTCGGGCGGCGGGCTGATCGCAGGCTTGACCACCGCCGGAGCCTCCGGCGCGCTCACTTCCGGCACCGCGGCCTCATCCGCGCCTTCGGCGACCAGCGCCTCCAGCCCGTCGCCGATCTTGTCGGACGACCGGAACAGCCGGTCCTTCAGTTTGGTGAAAAAGGACATCGCGCCCCCTAATGGCATTTCCCTTCACCTAATCGCTTTGCCGCGCCGATGAAAGGCCCGCCTCCCGCACGCCCGCGCGCTTATGCGCGCTTCCCCGTTGCCCCACGCTTCGCTTACACTCCAACAGATGACGCGCCCCCTCTCCCTCATGGCCTTTGCCACCGCCTCGCTCGCGCCCGTGGCCCTCCTCCTCATCGGGCTGGCGAGCAGCAGCGTCTGGCTCTGGCTCGCGCTTCTTTACATGGCGGTCCTGACGATCCTCCTCGACCAGCTTATCCCCCTCACCACCGGCACCGCCGAGGCGCAGGAGTTTCCCGCCGCCACCGCCCTTCTCATCACCATCGCCGCCGCACACCTCGCCGCCCTGCCGCTGGCCACATGGGCCGTCGCCGGCGACAGCGGCCTGTCCACACCCGAACGCATCGCAACCTTCCTCGCCGCGGGCCTGTGGTTCGGTCAGGTCACCCACCCTGCCGCGCACGAACTGATCCACCGCCCGCGCCGTGGCCTCGTGGCGCTTGGCGTCAGCCTCTACACCTCGCTCCTCTTCGGTCAGCACGCCTCATCCCACCGTCTCGTGCATCACCGCCACGTCGCCAGCCGCGACGATCCGAACACCGCCCGCGCCGGTGAAAGCTACTACCGCTTCGCCCGCCGTGCCTGGATCGGCGGCTTGCGCCAAGGTTGGCAGGCCGAAACCGCCCTGCGGGCCAACCGCCCCGGCCCGCACCCCTACGCCCTCTACCTTACCGGCGCCCTCGCCTGCCTCGGCCTCGCCTACGCCCTCGCCGGCCCCTTGGGCGTCGCCACCTGGACCCTCCTCGCCCTGCACGCCCAGTCGCAGATCCTCCTCTCCGACTACGTCCAGCACTACGGTCTCACCCGCGCGCGCCTGCCCGATGGCCGGCTGGAACCCGTCGGCCCCCGGCACAGCTGGAACACCCCGCACTGGTTTTCCTCCGCCATGCTCCTCAACGCCCCGCGCCATTCCGATCACCACGCGCACCCCGGTCGCCCGTTCCCCGCTCTGCGCCTGCCCGAAGACGCGCCGACCCTGCCCTGGCCTCTGCCCCTCGCCGCGACCATGGCGCTGGCCCCACGCCTCTGGCGCCGCGCCATCGCCCCCCACCTTGCCCGTTGGCAGCCGCCGACCCCGCGTCAGGACACGCCGGGTTGACTGGCATTCACCGCCCCGGTCTGGCACTCTGCCCCCATCCAGACCGGAGCCTTCGATGCGTCTTGCCGTCCTTCTCAGCGCCCTCGCCTTCCCCGCGCTTGCCGAAACGCCCCTCACCGGGCCGCAGTTCGATGCCAACGTCACCGGCTCGACCCTCACCTACGATTATGGCGGCGGTCTTTTCGGCACCGAGGAATACCTGCCCGGCCGCAGCGTCCGCTGGGCGTTCGAAGGCGACACCTGCGTCTATGGCACCTGGTATCAGCAGGGCGACCAGATCTGCTTTGTCTACGACAACGAGCCGACCCCGCAGTGCTGGCTCTACTTCCTCGAAGACGGCGGCATCCGTGGCCGCTATATGGGGCCGGACGGCGGCTGGGAAATCCTCGAATCGCAGCGCACATCCAACCCGTTGTCCTGCGCCGGCCCCGATGTGGGGGTCTGACCCATGCGCACCCTGATCGCGGCCCTTCTGGCCAGCCTGCCCCTCGCCGCCGTCGCCGAAACCCCGATGACCGCCGAGGCGTTCGACGCCTACGTTACCGGCAAGACCCTGACCTATTCGCAGTTCGGCCAGATCTTCGGCACCGAGGAATACCTTGCCGACCGCAAGGTGCGGTGGAGCGTGGCCGCGAACACCTGCCAATACGGCAGTTGGTATCCGCAGGGCGAAAACATCTGCTTTGTCTACGAATACGACCCGACGCCGCATTGCTGGACGTTCTGGCAAGGCGCCACCGGCCTCACGGCGCTATCGGTCGAAATGGCCCCCGGTGCCGAACTGAGCGAGGTCAACCAGACCGACACGCCCCTTTCCTGCCCCGGCCCGGACGTCGGTGCCTGACGCGCCTGCGCCTCAGAACAGGCTGCCCTGCCCGCCGCCGCCTTCGTCGCCCTTCGTCTTGCGCGCCGCCCGCGCGCCAAGGGCCAGCCGCCCATCGGCAAACTCCACCTCAAGGCTCGCCGCCTTTTCCGCGCCCGCCCGCGAGGTCACCACATGGCCATCGCCGCGCACCACCGCGTAACCGCGCTTCAACGTCTCGGCATAGCCCAGCGTGGTGCGCGTGCGGTCCAGCGCGTCCAGCCGGTCTGTCAGCCGCTTCAACCGCGCGCCCGCCGCCGCATCCAGCCGGACCGCCTTGGCCGCCAACTCGCGGTTGCCGTCCAGCACCCTGCGGTCCGCCGCCGCGATCATCCGCACCAACGCTGGCACCAGCCGCCCCGCCTGATTGTCCGCTCGGTCGCGCGCACGCTCCAGCCGCCGCGCCAGCGCCGCTTCCAGCCGCTGTTCCCACAGCCGCATCCCGTCGCGCCGTCGCGCCGCCAACCCCAAAAGCAATTCCGGCCGCATCGGCCCCGCCACCCGGTCGAACTGCCGGTGCTTCTGCGTCACCGCCAGCCCCAGCGCCGCCCCGATCCGCGCGCCCGCCCCATCCAGCCGCTGCCGTGGCCCGGTCAGCAGGCTGTCCAACCGAGGCAACGCCCGCCCCAGATCGCGCAACCGCTGCCCGCGCAACCCCACGCCCTGCACCACCCCGCGCACCAGCCGCGCGCCCGTCGCATCCAGCCCCGCCAGCAACTCCAGCCGCACCGGCACCGCCAGCTCTGCCGCCGCCGTCGGCGTCGGCGCGCGCAGGTCCGACGCATAGTCGATCAGCGTCGTGTCCGTCTCATGCCCCACGGCGGAAATCAGCGGAATCTCCGACCCCGCCGCCGCGCGCACCACGATCTCCTCGTTGAACCCCCACAGGTCCTCCAGCGACCCGCCGCCCCGCGCCACGATAATGACATCCGGCCGCGGGATCGGCCCGCCGGGCGCAATCGCATTGAACCCCTTGATCGCCGCCGCCACCTCGCCTGCGCAGGCCTGCCCCTGCACCGCCACCGGCCAGATCAGCACATGGCGCGGGAACCGGTCGCGCAGACGGTGCAGGATATCCCGGATCACCGCGCCACTGGGTGATGTCACCACCCCGATCACCCCCGGCAGGAACGGCAGCTTCCGCTTGCGCGCCTGATCGAACAACCCCTCCGCCGCCAGCGCCGCCCGCCGCTTTTCCAGCATAGCCATCAAGGCACCCGCCCCCGCAGGTGCCACATCATCGACGATCAACTGATACTTCGACTGGCCCGGGAACGTGGTCATCCGCCCGGTGGCGACAACCTCCATCCCCTCCTCGGGCCGCACCTGCATCCGCGCCACCTGCCCCTTCCAGCTGATCGCCGCAATCACGCTGCGATCATCCTTCAGGTCAAAGTAAAGATGCCCCGAGGCCGGCCGCGACACCCGCCCCACCTCGCCCCTGACCCGCACCAGCCCGAACTCGCCCTCGATCACCCGCTTCACCGCGCCGGACAGTTCCGACACGGTGTATTCCGGCTGGTTGCCCTGCGGCGCGGGCGTGTCGTCGATCAGGTCCATGCAGCTTGCCTCCCGGATGGGCAAACCTTATGACGCCCAAAGCCAAAGGCCAAGCCGGAGACAGCCATGAACATCCTTATCCTCGGGTCCGGTGGCCGCGAACACGCCCTTGCCTGGGCCGTGAAGCAGAACCCCAAGACCGACCGGCTGATCGTGGCCCCCGGTAATGCCGGCATCGCCCAGCTTGCCGAATGTGCCGGCATCGACATCCTCGATGGCGGCACCGTCGTCACCTTCTGCGAAGAAAACGCCATCGACTTCGTCATCATCGGCCCCGAAGCGCCCCTCGCCGCAGGCGTGGCCGACGCCACCCGCGCCGCTGGCCTTCTCACCTTCGGTCCCGCCGCCGCCGCCGCGCGGCTGGAGGCATCCAAACGCTTCACCAAGGAAATCTGCGACGCCTGCGCCGCCCCCACCGCCGCTTGGGCGCGCTTTTCCGAAACCGCCCCCGCGAAAGATTACATCCGCCGCATGGGCGCGCCGATTGTTGTCAAAGCCGATGGTTTGGCCGCCGGAAAAGGCGTGATTGTCGCCATGAGCGAAACAGAAGCCCTCGCCGCAATCGACGACATCCTTGGCGGAGCGTTCGGTGCTGCGGGCGCCGAGGTGGTGATCGAAGAGTTCATGGACGGCGAAGAAGCCAGCCTCTTCATCCTCACCGATGGCGTGAACGCCCTTCCCGTCGGCACCGCGCAAGACCACAAGCGCGTCGGTGACGGCGACACCGGCCCCAACACCGGCGGCATGGGCGCCTATTCCCCGGCCCCGGTCCTGACGCCCGAAATCGAAGCGCAGGCGATGGCAGAAATCGTGCTGCCTACGATCCGCGAAATGGCCCGTCGCGGCACGCCCTACAGCGGCGTCCTTTACGCCGGTCTGATGATCAAGGACGGCCGCGCCCGGCTTGTGGAATACAACGCCCGTTTCGGCGATCCCGAAACCCAGGTCCTGATGATGCGCCTTGGCGCGCAAGCCCTCGACCTGATGCTCGCCACCGCCGAAGGCCGTCTGGCCGACGCAAAGGTCCACTGGGCCGCCGATCACGCCTTGACCGTGGTGATGGCGGCGCGCGGCTATCCCGGCGCTTACGCCAAAGGCAGCGTGATCAACGGCCTCGACCGGATGCCCGAAGACAGCCGCCACATGGTGTTCCACGCCGGCACCGCGCTGAAGGACGGCCTCGTCGTCGCCAACGGCGGGCGTGTGCTGGCCATCACCGCGCGCGGCGCGACACTGGAGGAGGCGCACCACCGCGCCTATTCCATGATCGACCTGCTTGACTGGCCCGATGGGTTCTCACGGTCCGACATCGGCTGGCGCGCGCTCTGACCGCTCAGCCGCCCTGCCCTGCCAACCAGTCCATCAACGCAGGCCGCGCGCTTTCCGCCCCGGCCTCGCGCGCAGCGTCGATCACCGCTTTGGCCTCGACAAGGCTGACCTGCCGGATCAGCGCCTTCACCGGGCCAACCGAGGCTGGCCGCATCGACAGGCTGCGAAACCCGATCGCGGCCAGCGCCAGCGCCTCGATCGGCCGCCCGGCATCCTCGCCGCAAAATGACAACGGCGTGCCGGACGCCTGACAGCGCTCCACGATCGTTTGCAAGAACGACAGGAACGACAGGTTCAGCGTGTCATAGCGCCGCCTGACCAACTCGTTTTCGCGGTCGGCGGCAAAGAAGAACTGCTTCAGGTCGTTGCCCCCGATCGAGATGAAGTCGGTCAGCTCGAAAAACGCCTGCGGCGCATAGGCCAGGCTTGGCGTCTCCATCATCGCGCCGATCTCGATGCGTTCGGGCACCAGATGGCCCAGCGATTTCTCGCGGTGCAACTCGCGCATCACATGCGCCCGCGCCTCGCGGAACTCACCCAGTTCGGTGATCAGCGGGAACATCACCGTCAGCGGCCGCCCCGCCGCCGCCCGGATCAGGGCCTGCAACTGCATCCGCAGGACGCCGGGCTTGTCCAGGCCGACCCGGATCGCGCGCCACCCCATCGCCGGGTTCGGCTCTTCGGGCGGCTTCATGTAGGGCAGCACCTTGTCCGACCCGATGTCCAGCGTGCGAAACGCCACACGCTTGCCCTTGGCCGCGTCCATCACCCGCGCGTAAAGCCGCGCCAGTTCCGCCCGCTGCGGCATCTTTGATCGCACCAGAAACTGCAACTCGGTGCGGAACAGCCCCACCCCCTCGGCACCCGACCCCTCAAGGCTGGGAAGGTCCGCCATCAGGCCTGCGTTCATGTGCAGCGCCACCGTTGCCCCGCAGGTCGCCGTCGCGGGCAGGCCGCGCAGGCTGGCATAGCGTTTCTGCGCCTCGGTCAGCATGGCAATCTTGTCGCGGAACGCCCGCGCCACGGTTTCCTCGGGCCGCAGATGCACGATGCCCTGATCGCCGTCGACAAGGATGTGATCGCCGTTCAGCGCCTCGTTCACCGCGCGGCCCGCGTTGATCACCAAGGGGATCGCCAGCGCCCGCGCCACGATGGCCGCATGACTGCCGACCGAGCCCTCGTCCAGCACCACGCCCTTCAGCTTGCGGCCATATTCCAACAGTTCCGCCGGCCCGATGTTGCGCGCCACCAGCACTGGGTTCTCCGGCATCTCCGCCCCGGTATCGCGGCCCTGCCCGGTCAGGATGCGCAGCAGCCGGTTCGACAGATCGTCCAGATCCTGCAACCGTTCGCGCAAATAGGCGTCCGGCACCTGCTCCAGCCGGTTGCGCGCCGCGTTCTGCTCGCGCTCCACCGCCGCTTCGGCCGACAGCCCGCGCTGGATGTCCTCCTCCATGCGCCGCAGCCAGCCGCGCGAATGGGCGAACATCCGGTAGGCCTCCAGAACCGCCTTCTGCTCCTTGTCCAGACTTTCCGCCGACAGCAGATCATCCACCGACACCCTAAGCTGCCCCACGGCATCGCGAATGCGGTCGATCTCGGTCAGGGGATCATCCGCCACCGGGTTGGTAATCACCACACGCGGCTCGTGCAGCCAGACATGGCCCTCCGCCGCACCCTCCTGCCCCGAACTGCCGCGCAGCATCACCGGCTGCTTGTGCAAGGCCCGCATCCCGCCATCGTCACCGACAAAGGCGCCAAGCTCGGTCATCTCGGCCAAGACCATCGCCACCACGTCCAGCGCGTAGATGTCGTCGTCGGAAAACTGGCGCGCGGTCTTCGATTGCACCACCAGCACGCCCAGCCGCTCACCGACCCGCTGGATCGGCACCCCAAGGAAGGACGAGAACAACTCCTCCCCCGTCTCGGGCATGTAGCGAAACCCCTTCTCCGATGGCGCATCCGCCGCATTCACCGGCAACCCGCTGCGCGCCACGCGGCCCACCAGCCCCTCGCCCAGCTTCATCCGCGTCTTGTGGACGGCATCCTTGTTCAACCCTTCGGTCGCGCACAGCTCCAGCGTCTCGGGGTCGCGGAACAGATAGATCGAACAGACCTCGGTCCCCATGCTGTCGGCGATCAGATGGGTGATGGCATCCAGCCGGTCCTGCCCCTTGCCGGGCGTGGCCAGCGTGTCGCGCAAACGGCGCAGGAGCTTGCGACTGTCGCTTTCGCTGCGTTCGGGCATCACGGGTCCTGTTCTGCGTCGGCACCGTTAGACCACAGCGCAACCCCGGCGTGAAGTAGCGGCACGCGGTTTCCGGCGCCGACCCCGCGTCTGCGCGCAAATCAAAGGCGGGCAAATCAAAGGCGCCCAAATCAAAGGTGGCCAAATCAACGGCGGGCCGCGGTTCCACCACCCGCGCCGCCTTCGGCAGCAATCCGCCTTCCATCCGCAGCCGCCTTCTTGGCACCACGCCAGCAAGCGTGTATTCGCTCCCCGGCATCAGTTGGCGTCGTTTCCGGTTTCCCAGGCAGTCCGCGTCCGACGCAACGCGGGCGTTATCAAACCCCAGAACCTTCGGCACATGATGAAAACCCGCAAGACCGCCCCGGCCGCAAGTTCAGTCCTTCTTCTGACCAAAGAAGTGCTTCTCGCCCTCGACGTCACCCAGGCGCTCGCTGCGGTCGGGATTCCCACGGTCAGCCGCGCCTCCGCCCGGGTGCGCTACGGCGCGGTCGTGGTGGATGTCGAGGCGCTGACCAACCGCCGGGCTGCCATCGTCAGTCGCCTCTGCCACGACGGCGTGCCGATCCTCGTGATCTGCGACAGCGCGTCAAAGGCAAAGTTCATCGGCGGCGAGCGCGCGATCTGGTTTCAAAAGCCCCTCTCGTCCGAAGACCTCGCCACCCGCGTGGCCGAGATGATCGGCGACACCCGCAACGAGGCAACCGCCGAGGTCAGCCGCAGCGACGTGCCGACCGCCGCCCCGCCCGCCTGAGATCAGGCCTTTTCCAGCTCAAAGGCGTCATGCAGCGCCTGTACGGCCAGCTCCATGTATTTCCGGTCGATCAGCACCGAGATCTTGATCTCCGACGTGGTGATCACCTTGATGTTCACGTTCTCCGCCGCCAGTGCCGAGAACATGCGCGCGGCCACGCCGGCATGGCTGCGCATCCCGATGCCCACCACCGACAGTTTCGCCACGTCGCTGTCCGTCACCAGATCGGCATAGACGAACTTGCCCTCGTCGCGCGCCGCCTCGATGGCCTTGCGCGCCCGCACCACCTGATTGGTCGGGCAGGAAAACGTCATGTCGGTGTAGGCGCGCTTGTCGCCCGGCGCGTCGGTCTCGGAAATGTTCTGGACGATCATGTCCACATTCACGCCCGCATCCGCCAAGGGGCCAAAGATCGCCGCCGCGATCCCCGGCCGGTCCTCGACCCGCACCAGCGTCATCTTCGCCTCGTCCCGGCTGTAGGCCACGCCGGACACAACTTTCGATTCCATGATCTCATCCTCGTCACAGACCAGCGTTCCAGAATTTTCGTCGGTGTCCTCGAACGAGGACAGCACCCGCAGCCGGACCTTGTAGCGCATCGCGAGTTCGACCGACCGGGTCTGCAAGACCTTGGCCCCCAGCGACGCCAGCTCCAGCATTTCCTCGAAGGCGATGCGGTCCAGCTTGCGCGCCTTCGACGTGATCCGCGGGTCGGTGGTGTAGACGCCGTCCACGTCGGTATAGATGTCGCACCGCTCCGCGCCGAAAGCCGCGGCGAACGCAACCGCCGTGGTGTCCGATCCGCCACGCCCCAGCGTGGTGATCCGGCCCTCGGGGCTCACACCCTGAAACCCCGCCACCACCGCCACCTTGAAGCCTTCGGCGAACTTCGCATCAATGTTGGCGCGCGGAATGTCCACAAACCGCGCCGCCGCGTGGGCCGATGTGGTCTGGATCGGCACCTGCCAACCCTGCCAAGACCGCGCCGGCACGTCCATCTCCTGCAAGGTCAGCGCCATCAGGCCCGCCGTAACGTTTTCGCCCGACGATACCACCGCGTCGTATTCACGCGCGTCATACAAGGGCGAGGTGCCTTCAACCCAGCCGACCAGTTCGTTGGTTTTGCCCGACATGGCGCTGACGATGACGATCACGTCATAGCCGCGCTCCACCTCGCGCTTCACCTTGCCCGCCGCATTCTTGATGCGCGCAAGATCGGCCACCGATGTGCCGCCGAATTTCATCACCAGAAGCGGCATGGTCCCTCCGCGCTACTGCGCGCGGTTCTTATGCGCCCCGGTGCCGCGGTGCAAGGGGGCGGAAGCGGCCATACGCCTGCCATACACCTGCCAGACCCAACGCAGACGCGCGATTACGCCTTGCGGATCACCGGCGGCCGCACCGCCTCGGCAAAGGCCTCCAGCACCGGCTCCACGCCATGCACCTCCGCCAACCGCATCAACGCAAACCGCACCCGCGCCACCTCGCGGTAATAGGTCAGGAACGCCGCGTTCAACGCCGCCCCCGTCACCGCGCCAAGGACCGGCACCGCCTGCGCCATCAGCTTTTGCCCCAGCGCCGCCGCCAGCTTCGGCGCGACCGACGCGATGATCTTCTGCACCGCAGGCCCGGTGATCGTCAGCCGCGCCGACAGAAAGCTGGTGTTGATCCCGTCATCCACCGCCAAGGGCGTGCCCGCGCCAAACACTTTCAGGCACTCCGCCTTGACCCAGGGTTCGTCCGGGTCATAGCCCGCTTCCGCCGCCGCTGCGCGAATGGTGTGCAAAATCAAGGTGATGGTAACAGGCAGTTCGGCGATCGAGGTTGCGATTCCCCCCGCTCCACCCGCAGCCCCCGTCGCCATCGCCGCATAAACCGGCCCGTTCGGCCCCATGTCCGGCGCCCGCGCGCCCTGTGCGGCCACACCGTAAGCCGCCTCCAGCGCCCGCTCCGTCACCTCGGTGATCCGCGCGCGCAACGGGGCGGGAATCAACCCCAACTGCCCCTCGATCGACCCACCCAAGCGGTTCACCAGCCGCATCACCGGCCCGTTGGCATGCTTGAACCGCACGGCCAGCGCCGCAATCTCGGGCGCAGGGTCGACAACTGTTGCAGGAACGGCGGGCAATTGGTCCATCCCCCCAATATGGCCCGGATTCCCCCCGATGCAATCCGGCGCCAGACTTTCCGATTCCCCTTTGCCAAATATCCCACGGGAGGGTCCGGGAGGGTGTGAAACCCTCCCGGCGGCCAGCCCCGCAATGCCAGCCTCAGGTCGCCCGGCTCACCGTCCCCGTCACCCCGTCCCAGGCCCCCGCCTTCAACGCCAGCCCCAGCACCCGGTCCGGATTGGTCGGCGGAGGCATAAGAACGCCCTCCAACTTCTTGAAACCAAAGCGGGAATAGTAGGGCGCGTCGCCCACCAGCATCACCCGCTCCCAGCCCAGACGCCGGGCCTCGGCCAGGCTTTCGTTGATCAAAAGCCCGCCCAGCCCTTCGCCCTGCCGGGTGGGATGCACCGCAATCGGGCCCAACAGAAGCACGTCATGCTCGCCGATCAAGGCCGGCCAATAGCGGATCACCGCGGCCAGCGTGCCATCATCGTCGCGCAAGGTCAGGCACAAGGGCGCCACCGTCGGCACCCCTTCGCGCAGGCGGTAGGAGGACAAGGCCGTGCGCCCCGGCGCGAAGCACAGGTCGTACAGCGCCTCCACCTCCCACCAGTCGGCCTCGGTCTCTTCCTCAAGCCTGTACACGCGCGAAGGCCCTCCCGATTCTGCTTGATGCGCGCCGTAACATGGCCCCATGTCAGGATCAAATCGCGAAAGGCCGCCTGATGTTCTACCGCCCCGCCGATGGCCACGGACTGCCGCACAGCCCGTTCTCCGCCATTGTCTCGCCCCGCCCGATCGCCTGGGTTTCCACCCGTGCAAGCATGGGCGACAACCTCGCACCCTACTCGTTCTTCAACGCCACCGGCTACCACCCGCCACAGGTGATGTTCGCCGGCGACTACCGTGACAGCATCCGCAACGCCGAGGAGTCCGGGGTTTTCGCCGTCAACATCGTCGAAGAATCCGCCCTCCAAGCGATGAACCAGACCTCCGCCCGCTTTCCCCGCGGCACCGATGAATTTGCCGCCGTCGGCGTGCCAAAAGCCGAATGCCAGACC
Source organism: uncultured Alphaproteobacteria bacterium (assembly GCA_963822435.1). Lineage (GTDB taxonomy): Bacteria > Pseudomonadota > Alphaproteobacteria > Rhodobacterales > Rhodobacteraceae > JAUYQR01. The sequence continues at coordinate 42,605 of CAWGHN010000004.1, read as the reverse complement.
ATCGACTGCCCCCGTGTCGAGGGTGCCCCCGCCACACTCGAATGCCGCGTGGTGCAGGTTCTGAAACTGCTGGGCGAAGACTACATGGTCCTGGCCGAGGTGACCGGCATCCACCTGCGCGACGATTGCATCGTCAACGGCCGCTTCGACGTGACCCGCTACCATCCCGCCGCGCGGCTTGGCTACCACGACTACACCTTTGTGCGCGAGCTTACCGCACTCAAGCGCCCCAGATAGCTACGCCCGCCGCCCTCAGATCAAGCCACTCATATCAATTTCGCCATGCTTTGATCCCCGACGATGATTTGACGGATAAGCCCGAAGGATGCAAATGTTCGCCAACCACCGACCAATGGCCGGCCTTTGGGCTGCAATTCCGACCGCGCCCTGCGGTCATACCTTGTGAGGAACGATGACCTTCAAACCCGCCAAATGGCCCCGCAAACTCCGCTCGCAGGAATGGTTCGGCGGCACGTCGAAGGACGCGATCTATCACCGCGGTTGGATGAAGAACCAAGGCTATCCCGCTGATCTCTTTGACGGAAGGCCCGTTATCGGCATCCTCAACACCTTTTCGGAACTCAACCCCTGCAACGCCCACCTCAACGACCTTGCCGAACGGGTGAAGCACGGCGTCTACGAGGCCGGCGGCTTTCCCGTCATTGTCCCCGTCTTTTCCGTCTCCGAATCCGGCTTCCGCCCCACCGCGATGATGTTTCGCAACATCGCCGCGATGGCGGTCGAGGAAACCATCCGGGGCCAGCAGATGGATGGCTGCGTCCTTCTCGTCGGCTGCGACAAGACCACGCCCTCGCTTCTGATGGGCGCGGCCTCGGTCGACCTGCCGTCGATCTGCGTCACCGGCGGCCCGATGCTGAACGGCCATTTCCGCGGCGAAAAGGTCGGTTCCGGCACGCATCTGTGGAAATTCTCCGAAGCGGTCAAAGCGGGCGAAATGACCGCCGAAGAATTCGTCGAAGCTGAAGCCTCGATGTCCCGCTCGCCCGGCTCGTGCAACACGATGGGCACCGCCTCGACGATGGCTTCGATGGCCGAAGCGCTTGGCATGGCGCTCTCCGGCAACGCCGCGATCCCGGCCGTCGACAGCCGCCGCCGCATGATGGCGCAGCTGACCGGGCGGCGCATCGTGCAGATGGTCAAGGACGATCTGAAACCTTCCGACATCATGACGCGCCACGCGTTCGAGAACGCGATCCGCACCAACGCCGCCATCGGCGGCTCCACCAACGCGGTGATCCACCTTCTCGCGATGGCGGGCCGCGTCGGCATCGACCTCACGCTCGATGACTGGGACAAGCTCGGTCGCGACGTCCCGACCATTGTCAACCTGATGCCGTCGGGCAAGCACCTGATGGAGGAATTCTTCTACGCCGGCGGCCTTCCCGTCGTCATCAAGCGCCTCGGCGAAGCAGGCCTCCTGAACAAGGACGCGATCACCGTCTCGGGAAAATCCATGTGGGACGAGGTGAAGGACGTCCGCAACTGGAACGAAGACGTGATCCTGCCAACCGAAAAGGCGCTGACCAAATCCGGTGGCGTCGTGGTCGTCAAAGGCAATCTCGCCCCCGATGGCGCGGTCCTGAAACCCTCTGCCGCGACCCCGGCCCTGATGCAGCACCGGGGGCGCGCCGTGGTGTTTGAAGATATCGACGACTACAAGGCCCGCATCGACGACGAAGCCCTCGACATCGACGAGACCTGCGTCATGGTCCTGAAAAACTGTGGCCCGCGCGGCTATCCCGGCATGGCCGAGGTCGGCAACATGGGCCTGCCGCCCAAGGTTCTGCGCAAGGGCATCACCGACATGGTCCGCATTTCCGACGCGCGCATGTCCGGCACCGCCTACGGCACGGTCGTCCTCCACACCTCGCCCGAAGCCGCGCGGGGCGGTCCCTTGGCCGTGGTCCGGTCTGGCGACATGATCGAACTGGATGTGGCAAACCGCCGCCTGCATCTGGATATTTCCGACGCCGAACTTGCCCAGCGCCTTGCCGAATGGAAATCTCCGGTCGAACGCCCGAACGGTGGCTACGCGCAGCTTTACCACGACCACGTCCAAGGCGCCGACAAGGGCGCCGACATGGATTTCCTCGTCGGTTGCCGTGGCAATGCGGTGGGCCGCGAAAGCCACTAACCCACCAGGGGCCGCAAGGCACCTCCCTCCCCCCTCGTGGGGGAGGGCTGGGGTGGGGGGCGCCCTCTGCCCACGAGGTTGAAAGGATGACACCATGACCAAGATCGCCCTCGTCGGCATCGGCAAGATCGCCGTCGACCAGCACGTCCCCGCCATCGCCGCCTCGCCGGATTGGGACCTTGCCGCCACCGTCAGCCGGCATGGCACTGTTCCCGGCACGCCTGCCTTCACCGACATTGACGCCATGCTTACCGAACGCCCCGATATTCCGGTGGTGTCGCTGGCCCTGCCTCCGGTGCCGCGCTTTGCCTATGCCGAGGCCGCCCTGCGCGCGGGCCGCCACGTCATGCTGGAGAAGCCCCCCGGTGCGACCCTTGCCGAAATCCACGCGCTGCAAGCCATCGCTGCGGAAATGGGCGTCTCCCTCTACGCCACATGGCACAGCCGCATGGCCCGCGCCGTCGCCCCCGCAAAAGCCTGGCTTGCGGGCCAGACCATCACCCGTGCCAACATCACCTGGCGCGAGGATGTGCGCAAATGGCACCCCGGTCAGGATTGGGTCTTTGAACCCGGCGGCATGGGCGTGTTCGACCCCGGCATCAACGCGCTCTCGATCCTGACCGAGATCCTGCCCGCCCCGGTGCATGTGACCGCCGCCACCCTGACCTACCCTGCCAACCGCCAGACCCCGATCGCCGCCGCGCTGGTCTTTTCCGGCAACGTCAGCGCCGATTTCGACTGGCGCCAGGAAGGCCCGCAAACCTGGGATATCGAGGTTGAAACCCACAAGGGCCACCTTGCCCTGCGCATGGGCGGCAACGTGCTCGAGATCGACCACAAGGCGGTTACGGGCGAGCCGTCGATCATGGGCGAATACCCCGCCCTTTACGCCCATATGGCCGAGCTTGTCCGCACCCGCACCAGCGACGTCGACCTCGCCCCGATGATCCATGTCGCCGATGCCATGACCCTGGGTAGGCGCATGGTGACCGACGCCTTCGAGTTCTGATCCGAGTTAACAGTTCCTGAACTGCGGGCCTCAAGCCATTGATTTCAATGAATCGCAAGGCGTGTCCCACGGTGGGACACGCCCACCTCCTCACCCCTGCCCCAACCGGTGCGCCACCGCCTTCGGCAAGACGCACAGCATTTCATACAGCAGGTTCGCCCCCACCAGCGCGGTATTCCCCGACGGGTCATATGGTGGCGAAACCTCCACCAGATCGCCCCCCACAAGGTTGAGGCCCGCACAGCCCCGCACAATCTCCAGCCCCTGCCAGATCGTCAGCCCCCCCGGCTCCACCGTCCCCGTGCCCGGCGCAAAGGCGGGGTCAAGGCTGTCGATATCATAGCTCAGATAGACCGGCGCATCCCCGATCTTTGCCCTGATCTCCGCCATCAACGGCGTCAGCGATTTGTGCCAGCACTCCTCGGCCTGCACCACCGTCCACCCGTTCTTCCGCCCCCAGTCGAAATCCTCCGGGCTGTACCCCGTCCCCCTGAGCCCGATCTGAAACACCTTGTCGTTCTGCAGGCACCCATCCTCCCACGCCCGCCGAAACGGGCAACCATGCGCCACCTTCTCGCCGAACATGGTGTCGTTGATGTCGGCATGGGCATCGACGTGGATCAGCGCAACAGGCCCGTGCCGCTCCTTGATCGCGCGCAGGATCGGCCAGGTCAGCGTGTGATCGCCCCCAAGCGTCAACGGTATCACCCCGTGCGACAGCACCTCGCGGTAATGCGCGGTGATGATGTCCACCGTCTTCTTCAGATCGAACGTGTTAATCGGCACGTCGCCGATATCGGCCACCTGCATCGCCTCGAACGGCGCCGCCCGGGTGGCCATGTTGTAGGGCCGCAGCATCCGCGATTCGTCGCGGATCTGCCGTGGCCCCAGCCGCGTACCGGGGCGGTTCGAGGTGCCGTGGTCCATGGGAATTCCGATGAACGCGGCATCCAACCCCTTGGCGGTCGCTTGCGCGGGCAGACGCATCATCGTGGCCGGTCCGCCAAAACGGGGCATGTCGTTGCCGCCAAGCGGCTGGTTGAAATCGTGGGTCATGCGAGGCCTCGTGTCCTGACGTGCGGTTGGGATTGCCAGCCTGACATTTCCGCGCGGAAAAGCGAACCCGTCATCTGGCGGCGGCGTGGTCTGCGGCAAGCTCCAGCGCCGCCTGTCGGACGGTCGCCGCGACGGCCTCGAACTGCGCGGCAAGCGGGCTGGACTTTCGCCAGACCATACCAATGGTCCGCTGCGGTTCCGGCGGGCGGAAGCGTGCCACCGACACCGGTGCCGAACGTGTTTCGACCGCCACCGCCATCTCGGGGATCAGGGTCACGCCGATCCCCGCCCCCACCATCTGCACCAGCGTGGTCAGCGAACTTGCATCCATCAACTCGCGCGGCGCGAGGGGCGAAAGGCTGCAGAACGACAGCGCCTGATCGCGAAAGCAGTGGCCTTCCTCCAGCAGCAAAAGCCGCATTTCGCGCAGCTTTTCCGGCCCCGGAACCGGCTTGTCCGTGTCGCACTTGGGCCGCACCAGAACGAAAACCTCGGTGAACAGAGCCACTTCGGTCAACGACGGCTCCGATACCGGAAGGGCAACGATGGCCGTGTCCAGCCGACCTTCCTCCAGATCGCGAATCAGCCTTGGCGTCACCGTCTCGCGCACCTGCACGTCCAGCCCGCCGCCCAGTCGCGCCAGATGTTCGATGAGTCGCGGCAACAGGTAAGGCGCGACCGTCGGGATCACCCCGATCCGCAGCCGCCCCATGCGCCCTTGCCGCGACGCTTGCGCCAAATCCTCCAATTCTTCCATCGCGCGCAGGATCGCCCGCGCGCGCGGTGCGAACACCTCGCCAAACCCGGTCAACCTGACCTGCCGCGCGCCGCGTTCAAAGAGCGCGGCGCCAAGGCCTTGCTCAAGGTCCTTGATCTGCATCGACAATGCCGGCTGCGAAATCGCGCACAATTCGGCAGCCCGTCCGAAATGCCCCTGCCGTGCAAGGGCATCAAAATAGCGAAGTTGCCGGATCGAGAGGTTTCTCATAGCTTTCGTTTATCGCGCCCATCAGTTTATTCAACTTAAACTAATCGCCGAAGCGCACTATAGTTCCGTATCAAACACCGATGCAGATCGACGGCACCGCGGGCACGGCGCCGTCACAGCATTTGTACTGGTCATGCATAAACAAGCTTGGGAGCGCACAATGGACGGAAATGACAGCGGCAGAACGGGCAAATGCCCGGTGATGCATGGCGTGGCAAAGCAAGCCACCTTTGCGGCACGGTCGAATCGTGACTGGTGGCCGAACCAGCTTAACCTGCGGATTCTGCATCAGAATACGCCGATGTCGAACCCGATTCCGTCAGTGAACTACAGCGAGGAGTTCAAGAAACTTGATCTCGACGCGCTGAAGGCCGACCTCTACGCCCTGATGACCGACAGTCAGGACTGGTGGCCGGCAGATTATGGTCACTATGGCCCGTTCTTCATCCGCATGGCCTGGCACAGCGCCGGCACCTACCGCACCGCCGACGGGCGCGGCGGGGCGCGGTCGGGGACACAGCGCTTTGCGCCGTTGAACAGCTGGCCCGACAACGCCAACCTCGACAAGGCACGCCGTCTGCTGTGGCCGATCAAGCAGAAATACGGCAACCGCATTTCCTGGGCAGACCTGATGATCCTTGCGGGCAACTGCGCGCTGGAATCGATGGGATTCAAGACCTTTGGCTTCGGCGGCGGTCGCGCCGATGTGTGGGAGCCGGAGGAAGACATCTACTGGGGCGCCGAGGACACCTGGCTTGGCGATGCGCGCTACACCGGCGAACGCGAGCTGGAAAACCCGCTGGCGGCCGTGCAGATGGGCCTGATCTACGTCAACCCCGAAGGCCCGAACGGCAAGCCCGATCCGGTCGCCTCGGGCCGCGACATCCGCGAAACCTTTGCCCGCATGGCAATGAACGACTACGAAACCGTAGCGCTGGTTGCGGGTGGTCATACCTTTGGCAAGTGCCACGGCGCGGGCGATGCGGCACTGGTCGGGCGCGAGCCTGAAGGCGCGGGGCTGGCCGAGCAGGGCCTTGGCTGGAAAAACGCCTTTGGCTCGGGTGTTGGTGTCCACACCACCACCAGCGGCATCGAAGGCGCATGGACGCCGACGCCGACCAAGTGGGACAACGGGTATTTCGACATGCTTTTCGGCTTCGACTGGCATCTGGTGAAAAGCCCTGCCGGTGCGTGGCAGTGGCAGCCGACCGACCCGGCCGCAGCGACCCTGGTGCCAGATGCGCACGATCCGTCGCGCCGCCACGCACCGATGATGACCACCGCCGACATGGCGATGCGGATGGACGCGATCTACGAGCCCATCTCGCGCCACTTCCACCAGAACCCGGCTGAGTTTGCCGATGCCTACGCCCGCGCCTGGTTCAAGCTGACGCACCGCGACATGGGGCCGAAAGTGCTTTACCTTGGCAAGGAGGTTCCGGCCGAAGACCTGATCTGGCAAGATCCGGTGCCGCACGCCACCCATCCTCTGATCAGCGCTGCAGACGCAGCCGACCTCAAGGCAAAGTGCCTTGCCTCCGGCCTTGGCATCGCTGATCTGGTCAGTACCGCTTGGGCCTCGGCCTCGACGTTCCGCGGGTCTGACATGCGCGGTGGCGCCAACGGCGCGCGCATCCGCTTGGCACCGCAAAAGGACTGGGAGGTCAACCAGCCCGCCCACCTGGCCCGTGTGCTGGCTGTGCTGGAAGGCATCCAGACCAGGTTCAACGCGGCGCAAACCGGCGGCAAGCGGGTCTCGCTGGCTGATCTGATCGTGCTGGCGGGTAACGCAGGGGTCGAAGCGGCGGCCAAGGCTGCGGGCCATGCGGTCACCGTGCCGTTTGCCCCTGGCCGCACCGATGCCAGCCAAGAGCAGACCGACGTGGAAAGCTTCGCCGTGATGGAGCCGATCGCCGACGGGTTCCGCAACTATCTGAAGGCGGGCTATTCCGTTTCGGCAGAGGAGCTTTTGGTCGACAAGGCGCAGCTTCTGACGCTGACCGCGCCGGAAATGACCGTGCTTGTCGGCGGTTTGCGGGTGTTGGGCGCGAATGTTGATGGCAGCGCGCATGGCGTGTTCACACATCGGCCCGGCCAGTTGACCAACGACTTCTTCGTCAACCTGCTGGACATGCGGACGAAATGGTCGGCGGTATCCGAAGCCGACGACGTGTTCGAAGGCCGCGATCGCAGCACGGGCGCGGTCAAGTGGACCGGAACGCGGGTCGATCTGGTGTTCGGGTCAAACTCGCAACTGCGCGCCCTGGCCGAAGCCTTTGCGCAATCGGACAGCGAAGCCGCCTTCGTCAACGCTTTCGTCACCGCGTGGGCCAAGGTGATGAACGCCGACCGCTTCGATCTGGCCTGACCGGCCTGCCGGGCGCAGCGTGGCTGCGCCCGGCACCCTTTCACGGCTTCGACGTGACCTTTTTCTTCCGTGCGGCGACATCCGGGCCAGTGTCAGCCTCCTTCGGGTCTGCCGGCGTGCCCTTGAACTCGGACGGGTCATGCGGCGACCCCTCGTGGTTGGCCTTGTCACTGCCGGGCGACCCCAGAATTGACCGTTTCCGGGCTGCTGGCTTTGGTGCGTTTGGCATTGCAGTTCCTCTCTGGTGCGGTGGATGACGTGCCAGCCGCAGCCTTCACGCACCGCGTTTGTTCCCGCAGGCGGCGCAGACGGACCATCACGGAACTTAGTTGCCCGGCGCGTGTTGTTCGGTTGATGCGCGCCGCAATGGCCGCGCCCAACCGGTGCTGGAGAATTTCATGAACAATATCGTATATCTAGTCGGCCTCGTGGTGATCGTGATCGCAATCCTGTCGTTCTTCGGCCTGCGTTGAGCCTGCCGCACGCAAAGGGTCTTTCGGCATGGCGCCCCGATCATTCTGGAAAGGCTACCTGAAATTATCGCTCGTCACCTGCCCGGTGACGATGATGCCCGCCACGTCCGAAATCGAAAAGCTGCGCTTTCACACCGTCAACGCCAAGACCGGCAACCGCGTGGTCGGCCGCTATGTCGACAGTGTAACCGGCAATCCCCTGCGCGACGGCGACGAGGTCAAGGGGTATCCGCGCGGCGAGGATGATTTCGTGCTGCTGGAAGACGACGAGATCGACAGCGTCGCACTTGAAAGCACCCGCACCATCGAGATCGAGATGTTCATTCCCGCCGACAGCGTGGGCTGGATCTGGTATGACAAGCCGCATTACCTGCTGCCCGACGACAGGGTGGGCGAAGAGGCATTTTCGGTCGTCCGCGAGGCAATGCAGGCCACCGGCACGGTCGGAATTTCGCGTGTCGTGCTTTACCGCCGCGAACGGGCGGTGATGCTGAAACCGCGCGGCAAGGGCATCCTGCTCTGGACCCTGCGCTACGGCGACGAGGTGCGGCCCGAGCGCGACCGGTTCGCCGCCGTCGAAAACACCAAGCCCGAACCGGACGCACTGCAGTTGGTCAAGACGCTCATCAAGCAACGTACCCGTATCTGGGAGCCTTCGATGGCGCAAGATCCGGTTCAGGCCAAGCTGATCGGCATCATCGCGGCCAAGAAGACGGGCAAGAAGAAACCGGGCCGGGCCGACGCTCCGACACCGGACAAGGGCAATGTCGTCAGCATCACCGATGCGCTGAAACGCAGCCTTGCCGCCGAAGGGAGGGGCAAAGGCTGATCAGCCCTTGCGCCCATTGGCAGGCGCCTTGAGCGGCACCCCGGCCTTCCAGAACCCCTCCCACGGATCGCTTGCCAGCGCAGCCAGCCTTGTGGGCAAGTTATCAAGTTTGAAATGTGCGGGGCCGATGTCTTCGGACAGCTCGTCCCATGTCATCGGCGTCGATACCGGCGCGCCCGGTCGCGCGCGCGTGGAAAACGCCGCGACCGCTGTCGCACCACGTTGATTGCGCAGGTAATCAATCAGGATCTTGCCCTGTCGCTTGGCCTTGGTGATCGTCGCCACATACAGATCCGGCGAGTCTGCGGCCATCGCCTCGGCCATCCCCCGTGTGAAGGCCTTGACCGCCGCCCAATCCGCCCGTGGCTTCAGCGGACAAACCACATGCAGCCCCTTGCCGCCCGAGGTTTTCACATACGCCGCCAGCCCCGCATCAAGGCAGCGCTGGCGAACCTCGCGCGCGGCGTCCAGCACCGCACCCCATGCCACACCTTCGCCGGGGTCAAGGTCCATCACGATACGGTCCGGTCGCTCCCAATCCGCCAGCGTCACCCCCCACGGGTGAATTTCCAGACTGGCTGCCTGCACGAGCCCGATCAACCCGTCCAGATCATTGACCGCAATCAGCTTTTCGCCCGGTTCCTTCGGATCTTCGATCAGCGCGATCTTCTGGCTCAGCCCCTTCCAGGCGTGTTTTTGAAAGAACTGCTGTCCTTCGATGCCCTCCGGGCAACGCACAAGCGCCAATGGCCGGCCCACGATATGCGGCGCGATATGCGACCAGACCTCGGCATAGTAATCTGCCAACCCCTCCTTGGTGACGCCCACGTCGGGCCAGTAGACCCGGTCGGGGTGGGTCAGGGTCACCGTGCGCGTTTGCGGTGCGGGCGTCGTGGCGGCCTCCGCCATCTCGCGGCGGATTTCGGTTGGCGGCTTGTCTTCACGCAAGCCGCGAAACGCCGCGTGGCGAAGATGCCCGTCCGCCGTCCAGGCCCGGAACTCCACCTCGGCCACCAGATCGGGCTTTACATAGCGCACCTGGCTGCGCTGCTGCGAGGTAAGCGGCCCTGCGAACCGGCTTTCGGAAACGGCGATCCGGACCAGCCGCTTGAACAATGACGCAGCAACCGACGCGGTAAACCCTGTGCCAACCCGGCCAACATAGGTCAGCCCAGCCCCCTCATACACCCCCAGAACCAGCGAGCCGATTGCCTGCCGCGAGGTTGTGGAAGGAACAAAGCCACCAATCACGAACTCCTGCCGATCCGAGCATTTCGACTTGATCCAAGCATTGCCCCGCCCGGCGCGATACGGCGCGTCGCGCTGTTTCGACACGATGCCCTCAAGGCTCAACCGGCAGGCATGCCGCAGCACCATGTCCCCGGTTTCGACGAAATGGTCACTGTAGCCAATGCGCTGATCAGCCGTAGCGACCAGCCGCTCCAGAACCGCCTTGCGCTCGACAAAGGGCACATGGCTCAGATCGAGGCCATCCAGATGGAGCAGATCGAAGGCGTGATAGATGAAGCGGTCGGTGCGCCCGTCGCTCAGATCCGACTGAAGCGCCGAAAAGCTGGACGCACCGGTGTCCGTTTCCACAACCAGCTCGCCATCCAGCAGCGCCGCCTTGGCGGGCAATCCGGCCAGCGCCTTGACAAGGTCAGGGCCGAACTTCTCGGTCCAGTCCAGACCGCTGCGCGTTGAAAGCCGCACCTGCCCCGCTTCGATGCGCGCCTGCAAACGGTAGCCGTCAAACTTTATTTCATGCAGCCAACGCTCACCCGTCGGCGGAACGGGGGCGAGCTTGGCCAGCATCGGCTCGACGAAATCCGGCAGCGCGCCCTGCTTCGCTCCGGGCAACGAAGCGGCGTCGATCACCAGCGGATAGGCCTCATCCTCCGGCTCAGGCGCGGGCGGTTGCATGCCGGATTTGCGCGACTTCGAGATACGGCCTGTCTTCGAGGACCGCCCCGGCGCCTCAGTGGCGACCTCCTGCAGATCGCGCCCGGTCTTCACCGACAGCGGGCTTTCCTCCAGCAGGTCCGGTGCGCCTGCGGGGCGTGAATGCTCATCGTCCGCCTTGATCAGCAACCAGTTTTCGCGCTTTTCCCCCGGCTTTCCCTGCATCCGCACCAGATGCCACCCGCCGTGCATCTTTTCGCCCTGCAGCTCGAATTCCAGATGCCCTTTGGCGTAGCCCGTCGCGGCATCGCCCACCGGTGCCCATTGCCCACGATCCCACAGGATCACCGTGCCAGCGCCGTATTCGTCCTTTGGAATGGTGCCCTCGAAGTCGCCATACTCGAGCGGATGATCTTCAACATGCACCGCCAGCCGCTTTTCCCCTGTCACCAGACTGGGCCCGCGCGTCACCGCCCAGCTTTTCAGGACACCGTCCATCTCCAGACGCAAATCGTAGTGCAACCGCGTCGCATCATGCTTTTGCACGACAAAGCTGTTGCCTTTGCGGCGGGCGCGGCTGCCCTTCGGCTCGGTTGTCACGCCGAAGTTCCGTTTCTTGCGGTAGGTTTCAAGTGGCATGCGTCAACCTGCCCTCCGGCGCGTCGCGGCGGTTTTGGGCGCGGCATCTCTGCCCGCCACCTTGGCACTGTCGCGCAAGGCTGCCAGAAGATCGACCTTGGTTTCCCGCTTCGGCGCGGGCCGCTTGGCGATCTTGCGGCCGTCAAGTTTGGCTTTCACACACTCGGCCAGCGCGACATCATAGCGGTCGTCAAAGTTGGAAATGTCGAACGAGCCACGCTTGGCTTCGATGATATGGCGCGCAAGATCAAGCATTTCCCCGGTGATCTTCACGTCAGCAACCGTGGCGAAGGCGTCCTCGGCCGACTTCACCTCGTAATCAAAATTCAGCGTCGTGCCGATCAACCCCGACCCGTTCGCCCGGATGAGCATTGTCCGCACCCGGCGGAACAGAACCGCACGTGCAATGGCCGCCACGCCTTGCGCCCGCAGGCCGTCGCGGACCAGTGCGAAGGCTTCCGCACCTGTCTTGTCCGCCGGCGCAAGGTAATAGGGCTTGTCGAAGAACACATCGTCGATCTGGGCGCAGGGCACAAAGTTTGCCACGTCCAGCACCTTGTCGCTTTCGGGCACCGCAGCGGCAATCTCGTCCGGGGTCAGCAGGACATATTCCCCGGCTCCCGTCCCATAGCCTTTGATCTGATCCTCCCGCTTTACCGGCTTGCCGGTTTGCGCATCCACGAAGTCGCGCCGGACACGATTGCCGGTGGCCCGGTTGATCGTGTGGAAGGCAACCCGATCCGATGTCGATGCCGCCGTGTAGAGCGCAACCGGGCACAGCAGTTCTGCAATCTTCAGCGTTCCCTTCCAACTTGCCCGCTGTGCCATTCGCAATCCCCGTCCAGACCCGCCCAAGACTTTCAACAGGGCTTCGCCGCAATTGGTTCCGCTGCGGGGCCCGCATCCCGGTCTGACCACCGGACAACGCCCCAATGCCAGCGGTTGAAGGGCCGCTCAGCGGGGGCGGGTCGATTTGGCCGTAGCAATCACCCGATCGATGGCCAGCATCGTGCGCATACTCGCACCGCTATGCTCGGTCAAAAATGCGGAAATCCTGTCCGACAGATCGGCAGGCGGCTCCCGCAGGGCGGCAAGCAGTGCGGCTGCGTCTGGCACGCTGCGAGCAATCCCCGCCATTTCGGCCTCTGCGAAGGGATACTCGATGGTCCAGACGTAAGGGCCGGTCAGCACCGGCCTGCCCAACATCAGGGGTTCGATGATATTGTGCGCGCCACGGGGGTTGAAACCACCACCAACGATCACCCGATTGCCAAGGGCAAGGTAGAAGAACATCTCGCCAAGGCTGTCGCCCAGCAGCACATCCGCCTGGCCCAGAAGCGTCGGCGCGGAAAGATCGGCGGCCAGCACCTCGCTTCGCCGGGCCAGCTTCAACCCTGCCGCAAGCAGTTGGGCAGCAACCGCACCGAACCGCTCGGGTGCCCGTGGCACATAGACAAACAGCGGCGGCTGCCGCGCGTCGGCCACCGCTGCATCCCGGCATTGCGTGATCAAGCCAAGGAACAACTCTTCCTCAAGCTGAACACCGCTGGCAATCGTGATGATATCTCTGCCTGCCCCAAGGGCCGCGCGCAACGCTTCCGCCGCGCGCACCTGCTGCGCCGGAACAGGCTGATCGAACCGCAACTCGCCGGTCACAACCACGTTGTCCAACCCGATCGAGGCGAACCGCTCTGCCTGAAGGCGCGATTTGACAAAGGCTCCAGCCAGGCCGCAGATCACCCGCTGACGCAGCCGCAACCCGGCGCTGTCGCGCGCAAGGGACCGGGTGCCGTAGATCCCGTTGCAAAGGTATAGCGGTATCCCTGCGGCACGGGCGGCAAAGATCATCGCGGGCCATATCTCCACTTCGAGTGTCAGGCCGATGCGCGGCCTGAATGCCTTCAGAAAGCGGCGATGGCACCAGACCACGTCGAACGGCACCCAGACGACGGTCACCTGACCCGACGCGATCTCGGGTCCGAAAAGCCGCGCAAACTCGCGGCGTCCGGCGGGTGTGAAATGGGTCAGCAGCACGCTGTCCCCCCGCGCAAGAAGCGCCCTGATCAGCCCGGTGGCCGAACGGATTTCGCCAAGGCTGACCGCATGCAACCATATCGCCCCTTTCGGAACGTCTCGCCCGTAAAACCCGAACCGCTCGGCCAGATGGGCGCGGTAGTCGGGGTCTTTGCGGCCACGGTGCCAAAGATACCCCAACACCACGGGCAGAAGCACGATCCACAGAATCCGGTAAAGGATCAAAAAGCCCTGCAATATCACCGCGACACATCCATCAGCTGAACCAGCTTCTGAGCCAGCCCGTCGACCTCCAGCCGGGCAGACTGCACAAGCGCACGGGCACCATCGCCGCCGCCCAGCCCGGCACTGCGCGCGACCTCATCGGCAAGCCTCTGTGCGGCTGCGTCACCGGACGGGATTTGCCGTGCCAGCCCCAGCGCCGCAAGTTCTGCATAATCGGCGCGAAAATTGGCGGTGTCCGGACCACAGATCACCGGCACACCAAGGCAGATCGCCTCCCAGGGATTATGCCCTCCGGCACCGCCAAGCGACCCGCCGACGTAGGCGCTTTCGGCAAGCCTGTACCACAGCCCAAGTTCGCCAAAGCTGTCGGCCAGAAGCACGGCTGTTTCCCGCCCGATCGCCCCGCTGCGGCTGCGGCTGCGGCTGCGTTGAACAAAACCAAGCCCTGCCGCGTCAAGCACCGCCGCGATTTCGTCAGCCCGCGCTGGCAGGCGCGGCGTCAGGATCAACAGCCACGCCCGGTCGACAGCCCAAAGCCGCTGCTGTGCCGCGATCACCACCACCTCATCGGCGGCATGGGTCGACGCGGCCACCCACACCCGCCGACCGGCAAGTTCGTGTCGCAAAGATTCAAGCTCGTTTTTGTCAACACGCAGCGGCGGCGCGGCCGGCTTGAGCGAGCGCATTTCAGCCACCGCATCAGCCCCCAGCAGGCGCAGATGGGCAGCACTTTCCGCATCCTGCGCACAGACCAGATCGAACGTTCGCAGCATGTCACGGTAAAGCCCCGCCAGCCTTGCGCGGCTGGCAAAGGACGCGGCGTTCATCCGGGCGTTGACATAGGCAAGAGGGATGCCCCGCGCTGCCGTATCCGAAATCGCACCAGGCCAAAGATCCTGCTCGGACCAGACGGAAAGGGCGGGCCGCCAGTAATCCAGAAACCGCCGCATGAAATCAGGCCCGTCCAGCGGCAACATCTGATGCAATGCGCCCGGTGGCAGGTTCCGCGCGATCACCTGTGCCGAAGACCTGGCGGTCGAGGTGACAAGCACCGTCAGACCGGGGCGTGCGACCTGCAGCGCGTCGATCAAGGGACGCAGCGCCAGCACCTCGCCCAACCCGACCGCATGGACCCAGACAAGCGGGCCGTCGGGGCGCGGCACTGTCGGCTGACCCAGCTTTTCACCGGCGCGTGCCGGATCATCCTTGCCCTGCCGGATCCGCCGTTTCAACACTGCGCGCATGACCGGCTGCAGCACCCGCCGCGCCGCGCCATAGATAACTGCCACCGGGCTCCTGCCCGTCATGCGGTGGCCGCCGTTGACCGGGCCAGCCAGGGGTCGGTTGCATCCGGGCGGTGCGGCAGATCATTGGTGTCCAGCCGCGCTATCGCCAGCCGGTCATCGGTCTGCGACCACAGTTGCGGCACGACCGTGAAACCCAAGCGGAACCCGGCTGTGGAAACCGCAGTCCGGACCGCCTCTGTCTGGCTGCCGAACGGATAGCCGTAAAACCCACCCTCGACCTGCGCCCCTATCGCGCCGAGCGCCGCAACCGACCCCGCCACTTCCGCGGCCAGTTCAGAGGGGCTTGCGAGGCCATGCCAAAGGTGGCGGTCACCGTGGCCACCAAAAGCCATCCCCGCCTGCTGCATTTCACGCGCTTCGGCCAAGGTCAGGTAAAGCCCCTCTGCAAAGTCAGACTCGTCTGTGCTGACGTGCTGCGCAAAAAGCCGGGCCGTCAGGTGGGCGCGCAGGTCAGCCGGCAAGACGTGCTGCAACAGGCGTTTGGCATAGGCGACGCCAGCACTGTCAAACCGGTTCGGCGCGAAATGCAAGGCTCTGCGCGCCGCGCCATCGTGAAGGCCCTCGGCTGCCAATAGGGCATCAATCTCGTCGGCCAAAGCATCGGGGCGCGGATGGTTGGCGAGAACGAACTGAATTCGGTTAACCTCAAGCAACTGGCGATCCAGAAGCGACGTCTTTGGCGCGAAGAACAGCCCACTCAGGCCGCGATCCATAAGATGCGGAAACACATACCGATAGTGGTCGGCATAACCGTCGTCAAAGGTCAGCAGGCAGGCGCGTTCCGGCAGAGGTATTCCTTCCGCAAGACGGGCCGCAAGCTCACCCGGCGAGATCATCCAAAAATGGGCCTGAAGGTGATCCAGTTGGCCCAGAAAAGCGTCCAGCTCCAGCGCCTTAAGCCGCGGATATGCGCTGGACCCGACAGGACGCACGTAGTGATACATCACCGTCGTCAGCACCGGGGCCAAAGCGCGGTCGGCAAAAGCCACGTCAATTGCCTCCTTTGGTCCCGCTTGCGTGCTGTTGATACCAACTGAGCGTCGGTCGGTCGAGGTCCATGTCGGCGCGCGTGACATGCAGGCGGCTGAAATCGTAAAGCCGCTCGGGTGAATGCCGCCCCCAGATCACCATCGAGGTCGTCGGCGGGCGGCGCAATTCGACAGGGTAGAACAACGAGGGAAGTTCGATCAGCGGATCGTCAACAGCCGAGGTCCAGCCCCGCGCCCGAAGTTGCGCGACCAAAGGACCCGCAGTCAGGCTGATATCGACAAAGGCAGCGCCCCTCTGGCGGGCCTCGTGTTCGATAAATCCAAGCGCGGCAGGAACATGGCCAAGCCTGCCAAAGAGGTCGATCACATGCAGGATCGGCACGCTCTCGACCACATCCTGACGCAGCACCACACCTGCGCCGCTGCCTTTGCGGGCCGGGTCAGCGACGGCAAAGGCTTCGTAATGAAAAGCTACATGATGGTCATGGCGCCACGCCAGCCGGTCAGCGTCACGGCTGAAATGTCCGAGCGGCGAAAGTGACGCGGCCACCGATGCCAGATCGGCGGCTGCAACCGGCCGCGACTGCCACGGAACACGCCCCGCATTGGCCTGACGACGCGCGGTGACTTGCCGCGCAAGGTCAGACACGGCGGCGAAGGCCTGCACCTTTTCCCAATCCGCGATGTGGAAGAAGCGCGGAAAATGCGCCAGAAAGGTGAATCCTGCCCCCAGATACAGCGGCAGGGCCGCGCCGGTAATTCCTGCCCCGGCAAGAACGTCATAGTGCGCCTGCAAATGCGCGAGGATCGCCTTGCCAACGCCCTTGCCTCGCGCCTCCGGTGCGACCACCCAGGTCGTCAGTTCCGCCGCAGCCCGCACCTTGCCCAGAAACGTGAAGGCCGCCGGGGTCACCCCGATGGCTGCGATGATCTGGTCCGCCTCGATGGCCAGAACAGACCGGTTGCGCCCCCCTGCCCCCGGCGCGGCGGTCATCTGCCAGGCGCAGAAATCTTCGCGCGACAGGGCAATCGGACGAGCCCAATGCTTGGCATAAAACGCACAAAGTTCGGCATTCGTCACGCCGGCGTCGGCAGCTTCGATGATCTGAAAACTGGTCAGGACAGGTTCCTTTCGGTGCGCGACCAAAAGCATCAGACGACGCCGGGCAAGCCTAGCGGCTGGCAAAACGTCAGGCCAGATGCTGACCGCACCGTCAAGGGATTTTCGCGCCTCTCGAAGCAGCGGCGGGTCGACCTCATGTGCCGGCGATCACCGCCAGACATGGCGCAGCTCCGATCAAACGCTTACAGGGTCAAGAAACCGATACCCGATCCCAGGCTCCGTTGCGATGAACTGCGGATTGGCCGCATCATCCCCAAGCTTCTGTCGCAATTGACGGATGTAGACCCGCAGGTATTGGCTGTCCTCGGCGTGGGCGGGGCCCCAGATCGCCCGCAGGATCATTGCCTGCGTGACAAGCCGCCCGTGATGGCTGGCCAGCATCCACAGAAGGTCAAATTCCCTGCGGGTAAGGTGCAAGGGCGCCCCGCGCATCGAAGCGGAATGATCGGCGGCGTCGATCCTTAGCGGGCCAATGGTCAAGATCGAGGGAACGGCCTCGGCTCCCCGATCCCTGAGCATGCCCCTGACCCGTGCGAGGAATTCTTTTACGCCAAAGGGTTTTACCACGTAATCCTGTGCGCCAGCATCCAGCGCCTCGACCTTACCGCCTTCGTCGGCCCGGACCGACAGGATCAGGACGGGTACAGAGCTCCAGCCCCGCAGGTCACGCAACACTGAAACGCCGTCTGCATCCGGCAACCCAAGATCAAGCACGACGAGGGCAGGTGCTTCGCGTGCGGCCATAGCCAATCCTTCCCGCGCGGTTCCAGCCTCGATCACACCATAGCCCTCAGCCTCGAGCGCCACGCGCAACAAGCGGCGGATCGGCGCTTCGTCATCGATGACAAGGATACGGGCAGGGACACTCACGCAGCGACCTCGGGTGTGTAGAGGGGAAGTGAAATCACGATACGCGTGCCGATGGCATCGCGCCAGCCGATCTCGGCATTGCCCGACCCCGGCTTGCCCGACCCCGGCTTGCCCGAGCCCGGCTTGCCCGACTCCGCCTGTATCGAACCGCCCATAGCCTCGACCAACCCCTTACAGATCGCAAGGCCAAGACCAGTGCCCGCCCGCTGACGATCACCGCCCGCCACCCGATAGAACATGTCGAATACGTGGGGCAGGTCGTTTTGGGGAATGCCGGGGCCATGATCGGCCACCGCAACTTCGATGTGGTCGCCAGCCAGACGGGCGGTCACGGTGATTTCGGTACCTTCGGGCGCATACTTGGCGGCGTTGTCCATGATGTTGACCAGCACCTGCTCCAGCAGCACACCGTCTGCCGGGATCAGCGGAAGGTGCTCCGCCAGTTCGATCTGCAAATCATGCCCGCGCAGCACACCTTTCATCCGCGCACGCGCGCCGCCGATGATCTCGGCCACGTCCTGCGGTGCAAGGCTGGGTTTGATCGCCCCATGACCGAGGCGTGTCATATCGAGCAGATTCTGGACGTAGCGGTCCAGCCGCTCGCCCTCGTCGCGAATATTCTCGGCCAGATCGCGCCGCGCGTCCGGCGGCAGGTCCGCATCAGCCAGATGACCCGCCGCGCCGATGATGGTCACCAACGGCGTGCGCAGATCATGGCTGACGGAATTAAGGAGCGCCGTGCGAAGGCGTTCGGTCTCGGTAGCAAGCTGTGTTGCGGCAAGGTCTTCCGTCAGGCGCAGCCGCTCCAGCGCCAGGGCGATCTGGTCGATCAGTGCATCCAGCAACCGCCGATCCGTGCGCAAAAGCTGACGGTCATCGGAATATGCGATACCCAGCACGCCAAGCCGCCTTTCGCCAGCCACCAATGGCAGAAAGAACCAGTGAGCGGTGGGCAAAGTGTCCGATCCCCGGCCCGCAGGCTCGCCATTCTCCCAGGCGAATTGCGCAGCAAACTGGTCTCGCACGTCCAGCCGATCCTCTGGAGGAAAGCCCCCGACGACCCGCATCTCAGCACCGCGAGGCATCAAAAGCAAAGCCTCACAACGCAGCGTGCTCGCCACGTGGCTGACCGAGGCCCAGACCACATCGTCGGCCGTTGCAGCCGCGGCAACCCTTCGGCTGAAATCGTAGAGCTTGTTGGTCCGGTCCGCGATGGCCGTCTGCGCCTCGATTCGGGCGCGCAGGCGGGCAGCCAGATTGCCCGTCACCAGCGACGCCGAAAGGAACAGTCCCAACGTCAGAAGCTCTCCCTGCCGGGTGACGCGGAAGGTGTAGCGCGGTTCGGTGAACAGAAAATTGTAGGCCAGAAAGCCGAGCACGGCCGCCGCCATTGCAGGCCCGAGGCCGCGGCGACTGGCCACCACAACGACGGCGGTCATGTAGATCACGCTCAGGCTGGCGACGGGGAATAATTGCTCGGCGCCCCAGGAACAGGCCGACGCGATCGCCACAGCCAGCACCGCCTCACCCCATCCGCGCGGATCTGAGCCCAGATGCGGCAGACGGGATCGGCCGGCCTTCGGTTTCTCATCGGGCTCCGATGCAACAGTAACCTCAAACGGCCTGGCCTTGCGCAGAACGTCGGTCGCTACATCTTCGGATGTCCACCTTGCCCAGAACGGGCGGGGGCGCGGACGGCCGATCACGATGCGGCGGACATTGCGGTCGCGGGCGTAAGTCAGGATCGCTTCGGCCACGTCATGCTCGGCTTCCAGCGTCGCCAGTTCCGCCCCCAAACGTTCGGCCAGCCGCAGGTTTCCCGCCAGCCGGTCCTTGTCGGCCTCGGGCAGCCCTTCCGTCTGCGCCTGCGCCACGTTCAGCGCAATCCAATCCGCCCGTGCCCGATCGGCGCTGCGTTTCGCGACCCGGATCGCCTCACGCGCGGCAGGGCTTTCGTTGATACAGACCAGAATGCGTTCCTGCGTGGGCCAAGGGCCGGCAATCGCGTTCGCGGCCATATGCTCGCGCAGTTGCGCATCCACCCGGTCGGCCGCGGCGCGCATGGCGAGTTCCCTGAGTGCCGTGAGATTGCCCTTGACGAAGAACGATCCCAGCGCGCGGGCCGCCTGATCGGCTGGGTAGACCTTGCCTTGCTTCAACCGATCGACGAGTTCGTCCGACGGCAGGTCGATCAGCTCGATCTCGTCTGCCATCTCCAGTGCGCCATCTGGTACGGTTTCGCGCACGCGGACGCCGGTGATGCGGGCCACCGTTTCGTTCAGCGTCTCGATGTGCTGGATGTTCAACGTGGTATAGACGTCGATTCCTGCGGCCAGAACTTCCTCGACATCCTGCCAGCGTTTTTCGTGGCGGCTGCTGCCATCGGGATCGGGCGCGTTGGTGTGGGCCAGCTCGTCTATCAGGGCCAGTGCGGGCTTGCGTGCCAGCAGACCGTCCAGGTCCATTTCGGTCAGCGCGCGGCCCTTGTGGATGACAGGCTTGCGTGGCAGTTGCGGCAGACCCGCCAGCTTGGCCTGGGTTTCCGCACGACCGTGGGTCTCGATCAGCGCGGCCACGACATCGACGCCTTCAGCCTGTTTGCGCTGCGCGGCATCCAACATCGCCCATGTCTTGCCAACGCCAGGGGCTGCCCCCAGAAAGACCTTCAGCCGTCCCCGCCCCTCACGCGCAGCCTGCGTAAGAAGTGCCTCTGGCGAAGGGCGAGTGTCTGCGTCTGGCGTCATTCGGTGGCTTGTCCTTCGCCCCCAGCCGGCGGCATCGGAAAGGCTTCGTCAAGAGCGATGTTGGTCTCAAGGACGTTTACGCGCGCTTCACCGTAAAGGCCAAACAACGGCGGCTCGATGCTGGCCTCGACCAGTGATTGCACTGCGCCCACCTCCACCATGCGCGCGGCAGCGATCCGGCGGACCTGCGCGAGAGCCGCTTCCGGGCTGATGTGGGGATCAAGGCCCGAGCCTGAAGCGGTGATGGCATCGATCGGCGCATCGGTCCCGTTCGCCGCTTCCCAAGCCTTGCGACGCTCGGCGACGGTGGCGATCAGGGCGGCGGATGTCGGCCCAAGGTTCGATGCCCCGGTCGCGGCGGCGTTCCATCCACTTGCCGAAGGTCGGGGATGAAGCCAGGCATCGCCAGCAAAGTCCTGCGCTATCAGGGATGAGCCGACAACAGTGCCATCCATTTCGATCAGACTGCCGTTGGCAGCCGCCGGAAACAGGGTTTGCGCGGCTCCCGTCAGAACCAGCGGATAGCCAAAGCCGGTCAGCAGGGTGAAGAACACGGTCAGGGCGACGGCCGGGCGCAGGAGGGTCAGCATTTGATTTTTCCTCAGGCAAGGTTCAGGGCAACGAGGGCTGCGTCGATGGCCTTGATACCGATGAAGGGCACGATCAGCCCGCCCAGCCCATAGATCAGCAGGTTACGGCGCAATAGCGCGGCTGCACTGGCCGGACGGTACGCAACCCCGCGCAGGGCAAGCGGGACCAGCGCCACCAGGATTAGGGCGTTGAAGATCACCGCCGACAGGATCGCACTGGTCGGCGAAGCCAGCCCCATCACATTCAGCACACCAAGACCAGGATACGCCGCAACAAATATCGCGGGCAGGATGGCGAAGTATTTGGCCACGTCATTGGCGATGGAGAAGGTCGTCAGCGCGCCGCGGCTGATCAGCAGTTGCTTGCCGACCAGCACCACTTCGATCAGCTTGGTCGGGTCGCTGTCGAGGTCGATCAGGTTCGCGGCCTCTTTCGCCGCCGGGGTGCCTGCGTTCATCGCCACGCCCACATCGGCCTGCGCGAGGGCCGGCGCGTCGTTCGACCCGTCGCCACACATCGCGACCAGCCGCCCGCCTGCCTGTTCGCGGCGGATCAGGTCCAGCTTCATCTCCGGCGTCGCCTCGGCCAGAAAGTCGTCCACCCCGGCCTCGGCAGCGATGGCGGCGGCGGTCAGGGGGTTGTCGCCAGTAATCATCACGGTGCGGATGCCCATGGCGCGCAACTCGGCGAAACGCTCGCGCACACCCGGTTTCACGATGTCCTTGAGATGGACCGCACCGAGGATCTCCGTCCCCTCTGCCACCAAAAGCGGCGTGCCGCCCGACCGTGCAATGGCATCAACCTGTGCGGCCAGAGGACCGGGGGGCGTCTTGCCGGTCAGCCGGATCACCGCGTCCGTCGCCCCCTTGCGAAAGCTGTGTCCATCAGCCAGGTCCAGCCCCGAAAGCCGGGTTTGCGCAGAAAAGGCCACGGGTTGCGCACCTACCGGCATGTCAGGCACAGACCCCAACCGTTCCCGCGCCTTGTCCACGATGGATTTGCCCTCGGGCGTCTCGTCAGCCAGCGAGGCCAGTGCCGCCGCCTCTGCAAGCCGCCGCATGTCCACCCCGGGCGCTGGGATCATCGAATCGGCCATGCGGTTGCCGAATGTGATGGTGCCGGTCTTGTCGAGAAGCAGCGTGTCCACATCGCCTGCAGCCTCGACAGCGCGGCCGGATTTGGCGATGACATTGGCCTTCACAAGCCGGTCCATACCCGCGATCCCAATGGCGCTCAAAAGACCGCCGATCGTGGTCGGGATCAGTGTCACAAACAGCGCGCCCAGCACGACGACCGGGATCTTGGTGCCAGAATAGCTTGCGAAGGCAGGCAGCGTGACGACGACGAAAAGGAAGATCAACGTCAGCCCGACCAGCAGGATGTTCAGTGCTATCTCGTTCGGAGTTTTCTGCCGCTCCGCCCCTTCGACAAGCGCGATCATCCGATCAAGGAAACTCTTCCCCGGTTCCGCAGTCACGCGGATCACCAGCCAGTCGGACACGATTGTGGTTCCACCGGTGACCGAGGACCGATCCCCCCCAGCCTCGCGGATCACCGGGGCGGATTCACCCGTTATGGCACTTTCATTGACCGAGGCGACGCCGCGCACCGCCTCGCCGTCCGCAGGGACTATTTCGCCAGCCGCCACATGCACGAACTGACCCGCGCGCAGGGCGGTGGACAGCGTTCCCGTTCCCGTTCCCGGGCGATCGTCGGCAGCCGCCAGCACACGCACGCGGGTTTCCGACTTGGTCGCGCGCAGCGTATCGGCCCGGGCCTTGCCGCGTCCTTCGGCCAAGGCTTCGGCAAAGTTGGCAAACAACACGCAAAGCCACAGCCAGACTGCGATGTGAAGCGAGGTCGCCGCTCCGGGAACGCCGGACAGCATGTCTCGAAGACCCAACACCGTTGTCATCGCTGCGACGACGGCGGTCACGAACATCACCGGGTTGCGCCACAGCGTGCGCGGGTCAACCTTTGTGAGGCTGGCCCGGATCGCCGCCGGGTAAAGGCCGCTCATGTCGGCTGTCTCGGTCAGTTTCGACATCGGGTGCCTCAGAATGTCTGCCCGGCCAAGCGCGCGGTTTCTTCTGCGATGGGGCCAAGGGCGAGCACGGGAAAGAAGGTCAGCGCGCCAAGGATCAGCACGGTGAGGATGAGTAGCGTCACAAAAAGTGGCCCGTGGGTCGGGAAGGTGCCAGAGGTAACGGGCGCCTGCGGTTTGCGGATCATGGATCCGGCAATCGCCAGCATCGGAATGATGATCGCATAGCGCCCCAGAAGCATGATGATCCCGAGCGCTGTGGTGTGCCACGGCAAGGCCGCGCCATAGCCGCCGAAAGCACTGCCATTGTTCCCGGTGGCGCTGGAATAGGCGTAAAGGATTTCGCTCATTCCATGCGGTCCAGGCTCCTGCACGGCTGCCAGAGCGGAAGGCACCGTTGCTGCCACTGCACCTCCAACCAGAATACCAAGTGGCATCGACAGGAAAGCCAGCACCGCCAGCGTTATTTCGCGCCCCTCGATCTTGCGGCCAAGGTACTCCGGCGTGCGGCCCACCATCAACCCGGCAAGGAACACAGCCAGAACGACATAGAGCAGCATCCCGTACAGCCCCGCACCGACGCCACCAAAGATCACCTCGCCGATCTGCATGTTGATCAGCATCACCAGGCCTGACAGCGGCATGAAACTGTCATGCATCGCGTTGACCGACCCGTTGGAGGCGGCGGTGGTAGAGGCCGCCCACAGCGCTGAAAGCACCGCGCCAAAGCGTTGTTCCTTGCCCTCCATGTTGGCTCCCGGCCCTAGTGCTGGGTTGCCTGCGACCTCGGAGAAGTAAATCATCGCAAGACTCACCAAGAACATCGCTGCCATCGCGGCGAAAATAGCCCAGCCCTGCCGCCGGTCCCCTGCCATGCGGCCAAAGAGGAAGCAAAATGCCACCGGTATCAGCAGGATCGACAGCGATTGGACCATGTTCGACGCAATTGTTGGGTTCTCAAAAGGGTGCGCCGAGTTCACCCCGAAGAACCCGCCACCGTTGGTGCCCAACTGCTTTATCGCAATCTGTGCGGCAGCGGGGCCGCGCGCGATGACTTGCTCGTGCCCCTGGAGGCCGGTCGCGACCACGGCGCCTTGCAGAGTTTGCGGCACGCCCTGCCAAGCCAGAAACAGCGCCAGCGCCACAGACATGGGAAGCAGCACCCACATAACCGATCGGGTAAGATCAACCCAGAAATTGCCGAGGGTGGCCCCCTTGGCCGCAACGAACCCGCGGATCACCGCAACGCAAACAGCCATTCCTGTGCCAGCGCTGACAAAGTTCTGCACCGTCAGCCCGGCCATCTGACTAAGATAGGACAGTTGTGCCTCGCCCGAGTAGGCCTGCCAGTTGGTGTTTGTCACAAAGCTGACGGCGGTGTTGAACGCCAGATCCGGTGCCATGCCACCGATACCGTCGGGGTTCAGCGGCAGCGCGCCTTGAGTGCGCAAAAGGGCGTAAAGGCATACAAACCCTACCCCATTGAAGGCCAGAACGGCGAGGCCATAGGTACCCCAGCCCATGCCACGGTCCGGCGATGCACCACATGCCCGCAAAAGCACGCCTTCGGCGCGCAGAAGCGCGGACGGAAGAGATCCAGAATAGACGCGGGCCATCCACATGGCCAGCAACCACGCAAGACCGACAAGCGCAGCGAAGTATGTCAGATAGGAAACCAGGGTCATGGGGCTCGTTCCTCAAAACCGGTCTGGCCGCAGAAGTGCCGCGCCGAGATAGGCGAAAAGGCCCAATGCCACAGTGACCCCCAAGATAAGATCAAACATGGCTTCACCTCACATCCGCTCGACGGCACGGATGCCAAGTGCGAAGGTCGCAAAGACAGTCAGGCTGAGGGTCAGGTAAAAGATATCAAGCATCCCGGCTCTCCAAAGGATCAGCCCGAATAGCCTGCGCCCATGTCCCGTGAAGGGGCTATGCGAGATTCAACCAAACGGCGTAAAGATCGCATAATGATCTTGTCGCGCCTTTGTGCCGCTCCACGTGCTCGTTTAGGCCGTCTGGCGTTCGAAGGCCAAGCGGCTTTCCCCTCCCAAAACTGAATGCCGACGCCGTAGATAGTTCAAGCCGTTCACGTAGTGGACGATGGCCGTCTCAGCCTGTCAGCGGGTTTCCCGGCTGCGCGGCCAGTCCAAACCGGCCTTGATGGTCTTGAAGTAGGTTTCGACTTCGGCGGCATCATAGCAGTTGCCCTTGCCGCTCGTCGTCGCCGGCGGCCATGTTCGCTTAGGATCTTCTGGTCGTCATGCGAACAGTATTGGTGGCCGCGATCGCTTTGGACGATGCAGCCCTGCGGCGGGGACCGCAGGGCGACAGCCATTTTCAACGCCCGGATCGCCAGATCGCGTTTCATGCGGTTGCTAGCGGCCCGGCCGATGACGCGCCGGAAATTCCGACCGAGGATGAAGGCGAGATACAGCCATCCCTCACGGGTCCAGACATAGCTGATGTCACCTGCCCATTTCTGGTTGGGCCGATCCGCTGTGAAGTCACGGTCCAGCAGGTTTGTCGCGATCTTGAACCTGTGGTCTTTGTCCGTCATCGCTTTGAGTTTCCTCGTTCTTTCAACGAAATTCCCGTTCGCGCGCATCAGCCGCCCGACCGTGCGATGCCCGACCCTGTGATGCCAGACATCGACGCCGACTTCCTTCAGCTCTTCGGTCATCCTTGGGCGGCCATAGCTGCCCAAGCTCGGCCGCGACTGTTCCTTGATGTGCGCCAGACCACCCTCTGCGAGTGCTGCCTGCGGCTGGGCGGGCGGCTGCGGAAGGCCCGCAGGCCATGCGGACTGACATTCACTACCCGGCACAGCCGAGGCTGACCGGCCACGGGATTTTTCCTCCACGAGCGATTAGAGTGCGCCGCAAGGGAGGGACGGGCGATAAAGGAGCTGTTGTAAGAAAAGTGGTGGCGCCCGCCGTGAAGCGCGAGGCGGTCGCGCATCTGAAGGACCTGTTCGGGCTGTCGAAACGGCGGGCGTGCCAGATTGCCGGGGCGGACAGGAAGATGGTGGCCCCGATCCTCGCCGAAGGCCGTGCAAACGCCCGCTGGTCGCTGGATTTTGTCCACGACCAGTTCGCCTGCGGTCGGCGCTTCCGGGTGCTGCACGTGGTCGCTGACGTCAGGCGCGAGTGCCTCGATGCGATCTCCGACACCTCGATCTCGGGTGAATGCGGGACGGGTGTCTCAACGAAACGCTGTTCCGAAACCTCGCCCATGCCCGCGACCTGATTGCCGCCTGGGTGACCGACGACAACACCGCGCGGCCCCATTCCGCGCGCGGCGACCAGACACCGGCAGGCTTCGCCCTGTGCCTGACCACCGCAATCGTCCGCCCGCTGCACGCGATGAGATCTCGGCGCGCCGGGCGATTGTTCAGCCCGCGCCAACAGGCGTATATGACCACCGGGCTCCGGTCGTGGCTGGATGAATGACCACACACGTCTGGTTGAACCGTTTCCCTTGCCGTTCAGACTGTCCTTGGCGCGAACAGGATCATTGCCGCCCCAACGACACAGATCGCCGCGCCGGTTGCGTCCCAGACATCAGGGCGCTGCTTTTCGACAAGCCAAAGCCAGAGCAGCGAGCCGACGATGTAGACCCCACCGTAGGCGGCATAAGCGCGCCCGGCGAAATCCGATGGCGCAAAGGTCAGAAGCCAGGCGAAAACGGCTAGGCTGATAAGTCCTGGCAGCAGCCAAAGCGGGCTCGCCCCTTGTCGCATCCATGCCCAGACGGCGAAGCATCCGAGGATCTCTGCCAAGGCCGCTCCGGCATAGATGGCGAACGTGCCTGGTGCATTCATGAGACCAACTCATTCTCGGGGTGGCGGTGATCGCTTGCGCAAAGGGCGTGGTCGCCCAGAACTTCGATGACGCGGCAATCGGCGATCTTTCCTCCCGCGCATTGCACGACCATGCGTTCCAATTCGGCCTTCAGCGCGGTCAGGCGCGCAAGGCGGCTTTCAACCTCGGCCAGCTGTGCCTTTGCGATTGCATCGGCAGCGGCGCAGGATTGGTCAGGTCTGTCTGACAGGCTGAGAAGGTCGCGGATTGCTTCCAGGCTGAAGCCAAGGTCGCGGGCGTGACGGATGAAAGCCAGCCGCTCCTGCGCCTTTCGGCTGTAAAGCCGTTGGTTGCCAGCGCTGCGCTCGGCTTCGGGAAGCAGGCCGATCTGCTCGTAATAGCGGATCGTGGGTACCTTCACCCCGGCGGCCTCACCCAACTTTCCGATAGTCAGCATCAGATTCCCCTTGAAGCTATAGTTGCTAGAGACATTAGATTTCTGATTCGATGAAAGCAACTGCCCGTCCTGCGGCAGGAGGAAACAGAATGTCGGAAGCAACACGCGAAACGTCCTGCGACTGGACCGTAACGGGCATGGACTGCGGGTCCTGCGCGACCAAGATCAAGGATGCAGTGGCGCGTCTGCCGGGGGTGAGCCGTGTCGAGGTCGGCATCATGTCGGAACGCCTGCGTCTAACGCTGGATGAAGCGCAGACCGGACGTGACCGGATCGAAAAGACCGTCCGTGCGCTTGGGTATGAGATTGCACCTCGCCCCAGCGGAGCAAAGAAGGATTTCGTGCTGCCCGGCGCGCCAGCAGCCCTCGAACAGAGCGAAACACATCAGGATCATGAACACTCCCACGACAACGAGGGCCATGATCACGCTGGTCATAACCACAGCTCCAAGGCTTCAAACCGCGACGATAGCGGCCACGGCAGCCCGGGCCATGTTCATGACGACCCTGCCGACCGCGGCAAACGCTGGTTTCAGACCGCCAAGGGAAGGCTGGTGATCTTCACTGCCCTTCTGCTGGGAGCAGCATGGTTAATTCAATATGTTGCACCCGAAATCGGCAAATGGGCCTTCGTCGCGGCATGTGTCATCGGGGTTGCGCCGGTTGCGCAGCGCGCCTTTGCGGCACTGCGGATGGGTCAGCCATTCACCATCGAAAGCCTGATGACCATCGCCGCTATCGGCGCGCTGTTCATCAATGCGGCCGAAGAGGCGGCACTGGTGGTGTTCCTTTTCGCCGTGGGCGAGGTTCTGGAAGGGGTTGCGGCGGGCAAGGCGCGGGACGGAATCCGGGCACTGGCAAACCTCGTGCCCAAGACAGCGCAACTGGTCACTGGCGACACCACCCGCGAGGTGCCAGCCGCCAGCCTGACCATTGGCCAGACAGTGCTGGTGCGCCCCGGCGACAGGATTCCGGCCGATGGCGAGATCACAGACGGCATCTCAGGCGTGGACGAAAGCCCGGTCACTGGAGAAAGCGTGCCCAAGACACGCGGGCCAGGGGATACGGTCTTTGCCGGGGCGATCAACACCGAGGCGGCGCTGCGGGTGAAGGTCACCAAGGGCGCGGAAGACAACACCATCGCCCGCATCATCCGTCTGGTCGAAGAGGCCGAAGAGGCACGAGCGCCGACTGAACGCTTCATCGACCGATTCAGCCGCTGGTACATGCCCGCCATCGTCGCCGTCGCTGCCCTTGTCGTCCTCGTGCCGCCCCTCGCCTTCGGTCAGCCCTGGGATACCTGGGTCTACCGGGGCCTTGCGCTTCTCTTGATCGGATGTCCCTGCGCTTTGGTCATCTCGGTGCCTGCCTCTATCGCTTCGGCCCTTTCCACCGGCGCACGGCGGGGGCTGCTGATGAAGGGAGGTGCGGTGATCGAGGCGGCCGCGAAGGTTGGTTTTGTGACCTTTGACAAAACCGGAACGTTGACACACGGCCGCCCGCAGGTGACGGATGTGGTGCCGTTCGGGTCAACGACCGAAGCCGAGCTTCTGG
This sequence comes from uncultured Alphaproteobacteria bacterium, assembly GCA_963822435.1. Lineage (GTDB taxonomy): Bacteria > Pseudomonadota > Alphaproteobacteria > Rhodobacterales > Rhodobacteraceae > JAUYQR01. Next base: position 13,445 of record CAWGHN010000004.1, on the reverse strand, counting down.
CCGTTGCGGCAGGTGTCGAGACCGGGTCCAGCCACCCTCTGGCCATAGCGATCCTGAGCAAGGCCAAGGACGCAGGCGTCAACACCCTGCCATCCCGAGACGCAAAGGCTCTGATGGGCAAAGGCGTGGTCGCGACGGTTGGCGACGCACCGGCATGGGTCGCCTCGCCGCGCTACGCGATGGAGCATGGCGGGCTCGACGGTCTTGGCCTGCAGCAGGCCACAATCTTCGAGGAGGACGGCAAGACCGCCGTCGCCGTGTTCCGCGAAAAGACGCCACTCGGTCTGATCGCCATGCGGGACGAGCCGCGGGCGGATGCGAAGGATGCCGTGCGCCAACTCACGGCCATGGGGGTGACCGCCGTCATCCTGACCGGAGACAACCCGCGCACCGCCGCCGCAATTGCCGGAAGCCTCGGCCTGAAGTTCGAAGCTGACATGATGCCTGAGGACAAGCTTGCCTACATCCGTGGGATCGGGGCCAAAGGCGGCGTCATGATGATCGGCGACGGCATCAACGACGCGCCAGCGCTGAAGCAGGCAAGCGTTGGCGTGGCGATGGGATCGGGCACTGATGTGGCGCTGGAAACGGCCGATGCGGCCATTCTTCGTGACCGGGTGACCGACATTCCGGCCACGATCCGTCTGTCGCGCGCAGCAATGGCCAACATCCGCCAGAATGTGACCATAGCGCTCGGGCTGAAAGCCGTCTTCCTCGTGACCTCGGTCTTCGGTCTGACGGGCCTCTGGATCGCAATTCTCGCCGACACCGGTGCGACGGTTCTCGTGACACTGAACGCCCTGCGCCTGTTGCGGTTCAACCCGGAACGCGAGAGCTGAGCAGATGATCTCCGGTTTTGGCTGGGCCGCGCTGGCCCTTCTTTTCGGCTATCTGGCGCTGTTCTTCTGGGGCAGCGCCCTGGCCGCACAAGCGGCGGGGCGTCCGGTCTGGCTGTTTGCCCGTGCCACCGGGCGCGACCGGCTGGCGGCAATCGGTTTTCGCGCGGCCTTTGCACTCGCCTTCTTTGGGCCGCTTTTCTGGCTTGCCGTGCCCACGTTCCACAAGATCGACCCGCTCTGGACCGAGGGGCGCGCTGTCCTTCTTGGCTTGGTCGGGGTCTTTGTCGCAGGGCTTGGCGCGATGGTGGCCTTTGCCGCGCAGATGTCGATGGGATCATCCTGGCGCGTCGGTGTGGTCGGCGGCGAAACCGGCGATCTGGTCTCCGGCGGGCTCTACCGGTTCAGCCGCAACCCGACCTTTGTGGGGCAAGCGGCACTGCTGGCAGGTGTTGCGATGGCGGTTCCCTCTCTCCCTACAGTCCTCGCCCCAGTCCTGTTTCTCTGGTCGGCCAGCACGCAAGTCCGGTCTGAAGAGGCCGCCCTGCGCACGGCAATCGGGCCGGACTATGATCGTTACGCTGCGTCGGTCCCCCGCTGGATCGGCATCAAGAGCAAGGCCGCAGAATGACCAAAGTGATGCTGATTTCGCTGATCGCTGCCGCGGTGGCGGCAGACCAATTGACCAAGGCCGCAGCGCTGTCGCTGCTGTCGCAGGGGACTGCCGTCCCGGTCCTGCCGGGCTTCAACCTTGCCCTCGGGTTCAATACCGGCGCGAGCTTTGGCATGATGGGCGGTGTTATGGCGGGGAAGCCCCTTCTGATGGCAGCGCTGACGGGCGCACTGACCATCGCCTTCGCCGTCATGGCATTCCGGGCGCAACACGCGTTGGAGCGGGCAGGTTTTGCGCTGGTGGTGGGCGGCGCGCTTGGCAACATCATCGACCGGCTTCGGCAGGGTGCCGTGACCGATTTCCTTGACGTTTACTGGCGCGACTGGCACTGGCCCACGTTCAACGTTGCCGATATTGCGATCACTCTGGGCGCGGTCCTGATCCTTGCCGCCTCGCTTCCCCTTCGCCGCCGCAAGGAGCCGGTTCTTGACCAAAGCTGACCCGGAAACCCTGTCGCGCGACGACCTTGCCTTGACTGCGGCCTTCCTGATCGCGCTGGCGGCCACGCTTGGCGCGCTCTTCATCGGTGAGGTGCTGGGCCAGATGCCCTGCACGCTCTGCTGGTATCAACGCATCGCCATGTTCCCGTTGGTGCCGATCCTTGGCCTGTCGCTCTGGCGGGGGGACGGGATGGCGCGCACCTACGGCTTGCCGTTGGCCCTCGCCGGGCTGGCGCTGGCGACCTGGCATTCGGGGCTGTACGCCGGCCTCCTGCCCGCGCCGATCGTGCCTTGCACCGAAAATGGCCCCTCCTGCACCGGCGAGGCGCAGATGATCCTTGGCTTGCCGATCCCCTATCTGTCTGCGGTCGCCTTTGCGGCGATTCTTGCCTGTCTCATCCTGCCGAAAGGACACCGCCCATGAACCGCCGCACCCTTATCCTCGGAGCCTCCGCACTTGGCGTTGCTGCCTTCGCGGGTGGCGCCTTCGTGCTGAAGCAGCGCCGCGCCGCCGAGGCAGAAGCGGCGGCCGCCGCCACGCCAGCCGAGGATCAGGCCCTCTTGGTCCGTGACTACTCCCCCAGCTTCGGTCCAGCGGACGCGCCAGTCACCCTTGTCGAGTTCTTTGACCCTTCTTGCGAGGCCTGCCGTGCCTACCACCCGGTGGTGCAGGAAATCCGGCGGCAGTTTCCGACGCAGGTCCGCGTCGTGCTGCGCTATACCGTGTTCCACGAAGGCTCGGACGAGGCTGTGCGCATCCTTGAGGCCGCGCGGATGCAAGACAAGTTCGAGCCGGTGCTGGATGCGCTTCTGGAACAACAGCCCGGCTGGGCCGTTCATGGCTCGCCCGAGATGGATGTCGCCTGGGAAATCGCTGGGTCCGCAGGTCTCGATCTGGAGAAGGCGGAAACTGACCAGTTCTTTCCGGGGATCACCGGCATCCTGAATCAGGACGCGGCCGATGTCGAAGCACTTGCCATCCGCCAGACGCCAACCTTCTTCCTGAATGGGAAGCGGCTGGAAAACGTCAGCGCCGACAGCCTGATCGCCGACGTGCGGTTCGCGGTCGAGAATAGCTGACGGCTTTCAAGACCGGTTGGCGAAGGCCGAAAACAGGGCCAGCGTCCGTTCGCTGACATGGTGCTCGATGCCTTCGGCGTCGCGTTCTGCCGTCTCTGGATCAAGTCCAAGGCTGATCAGAAAGCGCAGAACGATCTCGTGCCGCCGCCGGCATTCTTTTGCCAGCGCACGTCCGTCATCTGTCAGAAAGACCGACCGGTACTTCGCGCGGGTAATCAGTCCCTCCCGCGCCAGACGGTCGAGCGTCTTGCTCACCGTCGGCACCTTCACGCCAAGCCGGGCGGCGATGTCTACCGGGCGCGCCTCGCCTTGATCGTGGATCAACTCCGCGATCAGTTCGACATAGTCCTCGGCCAGTTCGTTGCGCCGTGCTTCGCGCACGCCCTGAAACGCCTCGGTGCGCGGGTCTGAAAGGCCGTCCTGCGGCGCGTTGCGAATGTCAGGGTCGAGCGCGGTCATCAGCAGAGTGTCGCATGGGATGGATTGACAAGTAAAGTCATGGGGCAGATTGTTAGCATCGACTAACTTTTTGCGCCACGTCTTGTCGGGATCGTGACGAAGCCCGGAGCGTCTAGAACAATGTCCAACCAAGCCTGGCGACAAGACCGCGAGACGGCCTCGCTTTCCGAAGTTTTCCGCACCATTGCCGTCGGCAACGGCGGCACTAGCCGGTTCCGCCGGTTCCTCGCCTTCATCGGTCCCGGCTATCTGGTGGCGGTGGGCTATATGGACCCCGGCAACTGGGCGACCTCGCTCGCCGGTGGCGCAGCTTTCGGCTACGCGCTGCTGTTCGTCGCGCTTTTGTCGAACATCATGGCGATCCTCTTGCAATCGCTGTGCGCGCGACTTGCGGTCGCCTCGGGCCGCGATCTGGCGCAGGCCTGCCGCGACGCCTTTCCGAAATGGATGTCTGTCCCGCTGTGGCTTCTGGCGGAAATGGCCATCATCGCCACCGATCTGGCCGAGGTGATCGGCACCGCCATCGGCCTGAACCTGCTGTTCGGCATCCCGCTGGAAATCGGCATCTTCATCACCGCCGCCGACGTGTTCCTGATCCTGTGGCTGCAGAACAAGGGCTTTCGCTGGATCGAGGCGCTGATCATCTCGCTGATGGCACTGATCACCGCTTGTTTTGCCGTGCTGATCGCGCAGGCCGATCCGGTCTGGGGCGAGGTGATCGCAGGCTTTGCCCCCAGCCGCGAGATCATCGGCAACCCGACCATGCTCTACCTTGCGCTCGGCATCATCGGGGCCACGGTCATGCCGCACAACCTTTACCTTCATTCCGGCATCGTGCAGACCCGCGCCTATGGCCTGGACATGGCCTCGAAGCGCGAGGCGCTGCGGCTGGCGACCTGGGACAGCACCATCGCGCTGATGTTCGCGCTGACGATCAATTCCGCGATCCTTATCCTGGCCGCCGCGACCTTCTACACGGTCGGCCAAAACGATGTGGCCGAGATCGACAAGGCGCACATGTTGCTGGAGCCTTTGCTTGGCTCGTCCCTCGCGCCCATCCTGTTCGGTGTGGCATTGCTCTGTGCCGGGATGAACTCAACCGTCACCGCCACCATGGCCGGACAGATCGTGATGGAAGGCTTCATCAACCTGCGAATCGCCCCCTGGGCGCGGCGGCTTATCACGCGCAGCCTTGCCATCGTGCCGGCCGTCGCCGTGATCCTGATCTATGGCAGCGACGGTGTGGGGCAGCTTCTGATCCTCAGCCAGGTCGTGCTGTCGTTCCAACTGCCCTTTGCCATCGTGCCCTTGGTGATGTTCACCGCTAGCCGCGCCAAGATGGGCGAACTGGTCGCACCCCGCTGGCTGACCGGCCTGTGCTGGTTGATCGCCGCCGTGATTATCGTGCTGAACGTCAACCTGTTGTCGACCGTTCTACTGGGCTGAGGTCAATCGATACGACCAGAACAACACCGCTGTCACGAATGCCTCCCCCTTTTTGGGTAAAGACAGACTGACAGGCCGGGAGAATCGAGCGCTAGATCAGCAGCACCTGGGTGCCGACTTGCGCCAATTCGTAAAGTTCGATGACGTGCTCATTGTACAAGCCGATGCAGCCGTTCGATGATCTGCGGCCGATCTTCCGGGTATCATGGGTGCCGTGGATCAAATAGGCAGGCCAGGACAAATACATTCCACGAACGCCCAGCGGATTGTCCTTGGCACCGCCCTCGACCATCGTCGGCCAGTCCGGGTTGCGTTCCAGCATCGAAGCGGTCGGACGCCACGGCGGATTGACGGCTTTGCGAACAATTTCCGTTCGCCCGCGTCGGGTCAGCTCTTCGGAGAGAGGGACGGATGTGGGGTAAAGGCGGTAGATTGTCTGGTCTTCCGACCAATAATGCAGGGCGCGCGAGGTCGTATCGGCGAGGATCGCACCCCGCTTGGTATTTTCGAAGTAGTCCTGCCATTGCAGCATTCGAAAACTGGATGTGTTGTTCCGCACACTGCTTGACACCGGAGCCTGAAACTCGGTGGTGCCGTCTTGCGCCAAGGCCGACACCGCCGAAAGACCTGCCAATCCGACTGCTCCGCCCAGCAAAGTCCGCCGCCCAATTCGATCATCGGTCATGGAACATCCCCTCATCTGCTTTCCGGGATGGGCAGTACCGTCCACCTGCCGACGGGGCAAATCAAAGAGCCGTCAACAGCGCATGGTTAGGACCCAAAGGCCTAAAGGCCTTGCGCCATTCAACTTGCCACGCGTCGGATCGGCCCCTCGAAGTCGACCAACATGTCTCGAAACTCTGACATTGCCGTGATCTGGCAACGCATGCCTTGCATCTCTAGTAGCTAGAGCAAGTAGCCCTCACCTCTTAATACGGGGGCGTTCGCAGCATTGATCACTTCAGACGCGCATCCTTTTTCCGGCGGAAAGTTCCCTCGGATTCTGCTCTGTTTGGGCATGGCTTTTGTTGCTGGAGCCGTACTTGTCTTGGCCCTGTCGCCATATTCGATTCTGCCACTTGCGCTGATCGCCTGAGCTGTGCTGGCAACGTTGTCGTGTGGCGTGTCATGGCCAGTCGCGTTTAGACTCGGCTACATGTTTGGCTTGGGCCCGTTCATACTCGGGCTCTTCTGGATTACCGAAAGGCTTCAGGTCGAAGCAGGCCGGTTCGGATGGTTGGCCTTGCCTGCCGTGCTCGGCCTTCAGGCCCTGCTCGCAGTGTTTCCGGCTTTGGCTTGTGCCCTCGCCGCCCGAATGGCCCGCGCCGGACTGCCACTATCGCTTTCGCTCGTAACAAGTTGGACCGGCCTTGAATGGCTGCGAGGGCATGTTCTGACGGGGTTTCCTTGGAACCTTGCCGTCTACACGCTGGGCCTTCCACTTGTGCGGGCCGCCAATACTGGAATCTCGGCGGTAGTCGATGCCTATGGCAGGACACCGGCAATGCTGGACATCGACACGGCTGGTGTGATCGGCATGCACTTGCCGAGGCCGCTACCGCCGACCCTCTATGCCCGTTTTGGCGACTGGACGGTTCTTCTTCTTATAATCAGTTCTTGGGGGTTCTTCGGCCTCTGGGTTTGGCGGCAAAGGTCGGTCCTGAAAGGAAAACTGACATGATTGGACCGGTCTTCGGGAAAGTCGGATTTGCATGGGGTTACTATGTCGCCCGAAAGCGCGGCGGCAAGGCGTTCGACCGCCTCCAGTACGGCGCAGGCTTCGCCATCGCTTTTGGGCTGTTCGGCACAGTCCTTGGCATCGCCCTCGCCAGGTTTCTTGGGGCGGCATGATCGGCGAAACCTCGCCGGTCCTGAAGTCCTCACCTTTTTGTCAGTTGAACCTCTAGTTTCTCGAGGTTCTAGACCGCGCACTGATTTCATAGTCTGGACCAATCATGCGTCTTCGTTCTCTTCAGGTCATTCTTTGGGTCGCTGCCACTGCGGCGGTCGTCGCCTTCTTGGCGGTGCGGTGGATGCCTGCAAATGATGACACTTCGATCGCGGCCCCTGCCTTCACGCCCACGTTCGCGCTTGCAGACAGCGAAGGTCGCAGTCGTACCACTGCCGAATTCCGTGGAAAGTTTCTGTTGGTGTTCTTCGGTTTCACAAGCTGCCCCGATGTCTGCCCCACGACTCTCTCTGAAGTCGCACAGGTCATGGATGACCTTGGATCTGAAGCGGGATCAGTGCAGCCGATCTTCATTTCGATCGATCCTGAACGGGACAGACGGCTTGGGCTGACAGACTACACGAAAGCCTTCCATCCAGCGATCCTTGGCTTGGCAGGAAACGAAGAGGAAACACAGTCTGCGGCCGAAAGCTTCAAGATTTTCTACGCGCGAGAAGCCGATACCTCTTCGCCGGACGGGTACACGATGGCGCACAGTCCCGGCCTCTATCTGATCGGCCCGGATGGCGCGTGGCTGCGTCAATTCACCTACGGCACATCTGCGGCCGAAATCCTTTCCGACCTTCAATCGAGACTTTGACCCATGAAACACTTCCTTCTCGCCACAGCCTGATCCTCTCCGCACCTGCGGCTATGGCCTGCGAGACCGTGACCATCGGCGATCTGACCGTTGAGCACGCGTGGTCCAAGGCAACAATCGGCGCGGGGCGTCCCGGCGTCTTCTATGTGGAGATCACGAACACCGGATCGACCGACGACGCGCTGGTTGGCATCGCGACGCCTGCAGCCGGTATGCCGATGCTGCACGAGACTGTTGTTCAGGACGGCATCGCATCGATGCCGCATGCGATGTCGATCCCTGTGCCCGCTGGCCAAAGCGTGCAGCTTTCTCCGGGGGGGTATCACGGCATGCTCATGGGGCTGACGACAGCCCTGAAGGAAGGCGACAGCTTTCCGGTTACCCTCACCTTTGAAAAGGCCGGAGAGGTCACGGTGAATGTCGAGGTCCTTTCGTTGCGCGCGGAGGGGCCGGATTGCGCCGACGCAGGGCAATAGTCCTCAGCGCTGGAGGGGCAGTCGGAGCCGTCGCCTTCATGCTGGGCGTCGGAGCCTATCGCACGCGCAATCGTCCAACCCGCAGCGAGCTCCTGCCCTTGCCAATTGGCGAGATGTCTTGGGCATTGACCGATCACCAAGGCCGCTCAGTCCGACCAAAAGACTGGGCCGGTCGCCCGGTCATGGTGTTCTTCGGCTTCACCTGGTGCCCCGACGTCTGCCCGACCACATTGAGCGACATATCGCTCTGGCTTGAAGACCTGGGTGCCGACGCGGACCGTTTGAGCGTGGCGCTGATTTCGGTCGATCCGGAACGCGACACGCCCGACGTCCTTGCGGACTACGTCAGCAACTTCGACCCGCGTATCATCGGGTTGACGGGTCCAGCCGATGAGGTCGCGCAGGCCGCCGCAGATTTCCGCGCAACCTATCGCCGCGTCGACAAGGAGGGCGGCGACTACACGATGGACCACACCGCCGGGGTATTCCTGTTCCACCCCGATGGGCGCTTCGCCAGCATCATCGACTTTCACGAGGACCGGCGCTTGGCCGTTCCCAAAATCCGCCGAACTCTCAGTTAAAGGGTCATTCTGCCAGATGATCCGCTCTGCATTTCTGATGCTTGCTGTCGCGTCATTTGCCCCGCTCCAGGTGACCTTCCCCCCGGTCGTCCCTCGTTCATAGCGAGAGTCCTTGGGGTTGATAGTGGTCGGTTTCGGGTTGGGCAAGCGCGGCGGGCGCGGAGCCCTCAGATTGCTCAAGCGCCCGGCGCGCGTCGGACGGGGTCTTGTTGCCCAGCGAGGAATGGGGCCTGACGTTGTTGTAGTCGTAGCGCCAGAGGGCCAGCGTGCGGCGGGCATCGGCCAAGCTGTCGAAGATCTCCTCGTTCAGATGGCGTAATCGGGACTTCGCTCCCGGTTCTGCCGGTGCTTTCCTCTCCGGCAGCTATCATAGCCAGGGAGGTCGGAAGATGGCTGCGCTTCATGCTGGGTTGGACGTGTCACTGGAACTGACCAGCGTTTGTATTGTCGATGAAGAGGGGCGGATGGTCCGAGAGGCCGAGGTGGCCTCGGAACCGGATGCGATCATTCGTGAGCTTCGCGCGGCACCGGGTGATTACGTTCGGGTTGGCCTCGAAGCTGGGCCGCTTTCGCAGTGGCTGTGCTTCGGGCTCAAGGATGCCGGACTGCCGGTGGTGTGCGTCGAGGCGCGCCACGCAAAGGCCGCGATGGTCGCAATGAACCGGAACAAGAATGACCGCAACGACGCACGGTCGCTCGCACAGCTGGTTCGATCGGGCTGGTTCAAGGCCGTCCATGTGAAGTCGCGGCCCAGCCAAGAACTTCGCACACTGCTGACCGCGCGGGAGTTCTACGTCAACAAGCTCCGTGACCACGAGAATGAGATCCGGGGCTTGCTGCGCCCCTTCGGCCTGAAGGTTGGCAAGGTTGGTGCGAGGGATTTCGAGTCGCGGGCCCGCGAACTTGTTGCCGGCGATCCGCTCCTCGAACTGTGCATCCATACGCTGTTGACTGGACGGGCGGCGATGAAGACGGCTCTCGCCGATTTGCACCGGGCCTTATTGCGCCTGACCGAGAACGACGAGCTTTGCCGACGCTTCATGACGATCCCTGGTGTCGGACCTGTGACGGCGCTGGCCTTCAAGGCGACGATAGATGATCCCGCCAGGTTCCGAAGATCGAATGATGTGGGCGCCCATCTCGGGCTGACGCCCCGCCAGTATCAATCCGGGGAGACGGATGTCCGTGGCCGCATCTCCCGATCCGGGGACGCATTTACACGAGGAGCGCTCTTTGCCGCCGCGCACGTGATGTTGACCCGATCAAGGCAATGGACGGCAATCCGAGCGTGGGGTCTGCGGATCGCGCAACGAAGCAATCTGAAGAAGGCCAAGATTGCCGTAGCCCGGAAACTGGCGGTGATCATGCACCGCATGTGGCGCGACGAGACTCCATTCCGTTGGGGCACCAAAGCATGAGCTGATCCTTCACCGACCGGGGCGTTCAGGTCACCCGGTCACGAACGGTTCCCGTCAGGGACGGGGATGAGGCGAAGACCGCACGAGTGCCTGGGCTGCAAATGCGCGCAAATCCGCAAGCCCGCCGTTTAGCATGGTCCGCCTCACCTTCGACCACCATTATGCGGCGCGCCAACGTGCCGACCGCGGACAGAAGCATGACCCCAGACGGAAACAGGAAGTGATCGATCAGACTTGACAGCCACGTCCCGATTACAGAAGGCATTCGTCGCGCAGGCGGCCATTGAAGCTCTCGACGAAGCCGTTCTGCATGGGTTTGCCCGGAGCGATGTAGTGCCACTCGACCTTGCGGTCCTGCTGCCACGTCAGGATCGCCTTCGAGGTCAGTTCGGTGCCGTTGTCGCTGACCACCATGCAGGGATAGCCCCGCAACTCGGCGATCCGGTCCAGTTCCCGTGCCACACGATGGCCCGAGATCGATGTGTCGACGACGCTAGCCAGGCACTCCCGGCTGAAGTCGTCGATGATGCACAGGACCCGGAACCGCCGACCCCAGGCTAGGCTGTCGGACACGAAGTCGAGCGACCAGCGCTGGTTCGGCCCCTGCGGGATCGCCATGGGTGCGCGGGTCCCGAGTGCCCGCTTGCGCCCGCCACGCTTGCGCACCGTGAGCCCTTCTTCCCGGTAGATGCGGTAGAGCTTCTTCCAGTTCACTTCCCAGCCCTCCCGCTCCAGCAGGATGTGTAGGCGGCGGTAGCCAAATCGGCGACGTTCCGACGACAGCTCGCGCAGCCGGCTTCGTAGCCCGGCGTCGTCCGGACGGCTGGATTGATAGCGATGGACTCTCGGGGCGATGCCCACCAGACGGCAGGCGCGACGCTGCGAATACCCCTTCTCGGTCATGGCCCAGGTCACGGCGGATCTCCTTGAACTGGGCCTCAGAAGTTTTTTCCGAGCATCTCGCGCAGCGTCGAGACGTCCATCACCGACTCCGCCAAGAGCTTCTTCAGCTTCGCGTTCTCGTCCTCGAGCTGCTTCAGCCGCTTGGCTTCGCTGACCTCCATGCCGCCAAACTTCGAGCGCCAGTTGTAAAAGGTCGCATCGCTGATCCCGTGCTTCCGGCACACCTCCGCCGCGCTCAACCCGGCCTGGTGCTCCTTCAGGACGCCGATGATCTGCTCTTCCGTAAACCTGCTGCGCTTCATGTCCGTCTCCTTCGCTGGAGAACAGACTAACCTCAAAGTGCGGACGTTTCAGGGGAGCAGGTCACAGCCAATCGTTGGCCCAGCAGCTTTACACAATGCATCTTTATTTCGACGCGGCTTCGCCTCACAGATCCGCAGCACCTCGCGCCTCTCGTCCGCTCGGCTATCCGCCATCGGCAGACGAGAGGCGCAATAGGTACTCGGCAGCAGCATCGCCTTGTAGATTACATCTCCATTTCGTCCATCATGCCGGCATTGGAGGGCTCCATGCTCATCATCATGTCGTTGTCGTCCGACCTGTTCGCTGCCGCCTGGCGTGCGAGTTCGCGCGCGAGTTCGCGGGATTTTTCACTGACCGGAACGCGGTTCAGCTGCTTGAGGTAGAACTGCTCGGTCTCGACATTGTTGTCCTGGCGGGCTTCCTGGATGATGACCAGTTCGGACAGGGAATATTCACCGGCCGGTAGGCCGAGGATGGCAGCCTGCATGTCGGCGCCGGGCGAAGCCTGGACCGACTGGGCGATGGACAGCGTTGCAATTGCAGCGAGGATAATCTTTTTCATAGTCTTCTCCGAATTTTTCTTAGCCGGAATGGCCAGATGTACAAGATACGCTGCGCGCAGGTCGGAGTTTCATGATCGCACCTTTTTTCCGTAAACGCTTTTGTGAGCTTTTCGTCATTGCCTCGGTTTTTCACCGGTCTGCCGAAGCAGGATCCTGATGAATATGACGTTGTCACCCTGTCACTAATCCAGTTTGAGAGAGACTCTGGCCCAACCGAAAGGACCGCTTTATAGCGGGGGATAGCGGATCCGCACCTATCAACACCCTAAGGTTTCCTCAGTGCAGGAAAGGCCCGATCCGCAATGCCGGATAACAGATCCGTTCCGTTATCAGGGAAAGCGGAGAGTTCTATCAAGTCAGATCTGGACGATTAGTGAAATCAATGGCTTAGGCGAAAATAGCGCCTAAACTAGGCCGAAATAGACCCAAAACCGCCCCCTCGCTATGCGCCCACAGCATGGCTCAGCGCCACTTTTCGGAGAAATCCCGCGCCGTTTTCCGTCATTGAGGAAAAGCCACGCCGCCGGAACCCCGCATTGCCGAACCACCGCCCCTGCCTCTTTCCAGCATCCTGGAAAGCGACAAGCCGCCGATCGGCCCTCTGCAAGGCTCGAGAACAGGGGCCGATCAGAACGGTCACCAGCGTGGAACATATTCCCTCTCTGAGGGTGGCCTTTTACGCCCCGATTTGGGGCGCCTCAACAGGAAACCCCAACATGAAACTCATTTTTGCCGCAGCTTTCGCGTTGCTCGCTGCACCGGTTTTTGCCTAGGACCCAACCACCATGACTTGTAAGGACATGATGGCGATGGACGCCGCGGGTATGGCCGCCGCGGGTACCGCCATGAAAGGCGCCATGATCGATGACGCAAAAGTCTCTGCCATGGCCGATGCCGATGTCTCAAAGATGGCCAGCGACGCCTGCACCGCCAACCCCGACGGTACTGTGATGGATGCCATGCACATGTCCATGATGAGCACCATGACCTGCAAGGACATGATGGCCATGGTCGAGGCCGGAATGATGAAGGCTGGAACGGGCATGAAAATGGCGATGAAGGACGACGCGAAAATCGGCGCAATGGCCGATGCGGATGTGGCCAAGATGGCCGGCGACGTCTGCATCGGCCATCCCGACGCGACAGTCATGGACGCTATGAAGATGTAAAAACAGGGCGTCCGGCATCCGGGCGCCCGTTCTCATTTCTGGGGTGGGGGCTTAAGGTCGTGGCGGGCAGTCACCCATTTCTGCAGAAAACATCAGCCCGAACATATGCCACCATAACCGGAGGCGCTGTCAGAGGGACCCGTCCGTATGTGTGCGGGCAATCAACAGAAGCGGCCAACTTTCCTGCACCGAGTTGAGCGGCCGACGATGTCGGCCGCTTTGGAAGCTCAGACCCTTCGGACGTGACGCGCATCAGGGCTTGTTCTTGCCTTTGTCTTTGCCACTAGTGGTGGCGCCGCCTTTACCCGGATTGCTCTCATCCACGCCGTCCGCGTCATTGCCATGGCCATTGTCATCGTGGTCTTTGGCTTTGTCCATGTCGCCACCTTGACCCGGATTGCTCTCGTCGACGCCATCTGCATCGTTGCCGTGACCGTTGTCTTCGTGGTCCTTGGCTTTGTCACCGTCGTTGCCAGGGTTGCTGTAGTCGACGCCGTCCGCGTCATTGTCATGGCCATTATCGTGGTCGGCCGGCTGTTCTTCCTCGGT
>CAWGHN010000003.1:1092500-1126218 GCA_963822435.1 uncultured Alphaproteobacteria bacterium | reverse complement strand
GCGCGCGTCGGACGGGGTCTTGTTGCCCAGCGAGGAATGGGGCCTGACGTTGTTGTAGTCGTAGCGCCAGAGGGCCAGCGTGCGGCGGGCATCGGCCAAGCTGTCGAAGATCTCCTCGTTCAGGCATTCGTCGCGCAGGCTACCATTGAAGCTTTCGATGTAGCCGTTCTGCTGCGGCTTGCCCGGATCGATGTAATGCCACTCGACCTTGTTGTCGTTCGCCCACTTCAGGATGGCCTTGCTGGTGAACTCGGTGCCATTGTCAGAGACGATGCAAGCTGGTTTGCCGTAGATCCTGACCAGCGCATCGAGTTCCCGCGCCACTCTGGCCCCCGAGATGCTGGTGTCGGCGATCAGCGCCAGGTTCTCGCGGCAGCAATCGTCGTTCACAGCGAGGATGCGGAACTTGCGGCAGGCCCCGAACGTGTCGGACAGGAAGTCCAGGGACCAACGCTGGTTCGGCCGCAGCGGCACTGGCATCGGGGATCGGCTGCCGCGCGCCCGTTTGCGGCCACGGCGGCGGCGCACCGACAGGCCCTCTTCCCGGTAGATGCGATAGAGCTTCTTCTCGTTCATGATCATGCCCTTGCGCTCCAGCAGGATGCCCACACGCCGGTAGCCGAAGCGACGGCGCTTCTCGGCGATCTTGTGCATCTCCTCACGGATTTCCGGGTTATCGGGCGGCCTCTCACGCCGCACCGTCTTCGGATCGACACCGATCAGGACGCAGGCCCGGCTTTGAGAGATCGGATGATCCTTCAGCGCCCGCAGGACTGCCTCCCGCCGTTGCATCGGTGTCGTCAGGGCTTTCCCAAGAGATCCTTGAGCACGACGTTGTCCAGCATCGCATCCGCAAGCAGGCGCTTTAGCTTCGCATTCTCGTCCTCGAGCTGCTTCAGCCGCTTGGCGTCGGACAGGTCCATCCCGCCATACTTGGCCTTCAGCTTGTAGAACGTCGCAGGGCTCAGCCCGTGCTTTCGGCAGAGCTCGGAGGTCGGCAAACCAGCCTCCTGCTCCTTGATCATCCCGATGATTTGCGCCTCGGTGAAACGGCTTTTCCTCATGTCGTCTGCTCCTTCTCAGGTTGGGCAGACTTTACATCACGGCGAGGGAACTTCCGGGGGGCAGGTCAGGAACAATAAAGCGGCGCCTGACTGGCACCTGGAGCACGGCAGCCGTCAGACCGAGGCAACTACACCCCGGCAGCGCCAACTCGTGGCATTTTCGACGGGTTGCCTGCTGAGATCATCGCTAGGTGACTGGGCGCTTTGGGTTATCAAAAAGCCGGTCCAGCGGTTCCACTTGGTGTCCTCGATCGCTCAAAGCATCTGTTACCGCGCGCGCAGTAGCAAGTGCGTCCGCGCCGTCGCCGTGAACGCAGATACTGTGAAACGCAGTCGGCAGAACCTGCCCCTGCCGCGTCACAATTCCGGCTGCTTCGACCATTCGCAGCACATGATCGCGCGCCTTCCCACTGTCATGAATAACGGAGCCTTCGATACTGCGCGGGGTTAATTGGCCGTCCGACTCATACGTCCGATCAGCAAAGACCTCTAGCGCGACCCGAAGTCCCGCGGCCTGACCTGCGGCTGCCAGTTCCGACAAAGCGGGGGCCAGAAGGATAAGCGACGGATCGCAGTGAGCAATCGTCCGGGCTATCAGATGTGCCATAGGCGCATTGGTGCAGGCTTGGTTGTTAAGCGCACCGTGTGGTTTGACATGGGTGATCGGCCAGCCATAGAACTCACCCATCGCGGCAATTGCGCCGATCTGGTAGACCAATAGGGCTTCAAGCTCGGGGTCTGACAACTTCATTTCACGCCGCCCAAAACCGTGCAGATCGGCATAGCCAGGATGCGCACCGATGCTTACCCCTGCATCGCGGGCCCTGATGATGGTGTCATGAATCACCTTCGGATCGCCTCCGTGCATACCGCAAGCCACGTTGGCTGTTCGAACGATGCCAAGTAATGCTGCGTCGTTGCCCATCACAAAACTGCCGTAGCTTTCGCCAAGATCCGCATTGATATTCAGCTTCATGATTTTTTCTCCGCGCCGCAGGGACATAGGTTGCCTGGCAAATGGTCTGGCTGGGACGCATCGACGACGCCGCTGATAAGGCTGGAAGACCATAAACGGCGCTCGATCATGCTTGGGTCGAACGCCGGCTTTATGCTCTCAATGGCGGCACGCAACCGCACCTCTTCAGAAATTGCAATCGCCTCGGCCTCGTCAACGGAAACCGACGCGAACACTACCTTGTCGCCCGGCACACACGCCGCCAATCGGGTAAGGTCGCTGCGAATGACTGTGGCAACCTTGGGGTATCCCCCGGTCGTCTGCGCATCTGCCAGAAGGATTATTGGCTGCCCGTTTCCAGGAACCTGGATCGCACCTGGGGCTGCCCCATCTGAGATGATGTCGGCCGTCTTGCCGGGAACGAAACTCAGTTTTTGACCGTGAAGTCGAATTCCCATGCGGTCCAATTGCGGCGTCACAGTGTAAGGCGTTTCGAAGAAACGTTTGGTCCCCGCTTCGTCGAGCCATTCGTGTTGCGGTCCCATCACCACTCGAATTGGCTGGGTGAAGGGTGTCATCCGGACTGTGACGCGGAGATCCAACTCGGGTAAAGGGTGACTGACCGTTCGCAACCGCAACACATCACCCGCTCGCAGGCTGCGTCCCAAGTAACCGCCAAAGCCTGCCGCAACACAGGTCGACCGGCTGCCAAGGCAAAGCGGTAGATCAAGTCCGCCGCAGATCCCGATCAACCCGACGGCGAAGCGGTCTGGCGGCTGCAAATGCAGTTCATCCCCCACTGCCAGCGTGGTCGCGGTCCATCCTTCAATTGTTTGGCGGACGCCGTCCGTCCGGTGGACCGTGCCTTTCAGCGTTCCGCTAATGGCAACACGCACCGGTCCCTCAACGGCGACGAGGACCGGCGATGACAAGGCCACCTCTAGTGCCTCGGTGTCCGGCGGATTGTCGAGCAGAGCGTTAACCAGGCGCAGCGCGCTGCGGTCCAGCACACCTCCGGCTGGCACGCCTTGACCGCGACCATTTCGAAAACCCGTGTCCTGCACCAACGTGCGTGCGCCGGGGGATATGACCGCCAATGCCGGGCTAAGATAAGTGGCCATGTCAGTGTGAAACCAGAAGGGCGGCCCGGTCGCAGTCTGCTGCGCGTATCTCGCGGAACTCCTCCGAGCTGATCGACCTGAACTGAACGGTGTCCCCAGCCGCAATCAAGGCAGGCCTCTCAAGCGAAATGTCGAACAGTGGCACTGGGCAGCAGCCGACAATATGCCATCCGCCTGGGCTGCTCCACGGGTAGATAACGCACATCCTGTTGGCGATCGCGACCGATCCTGCGGGGACCCGAGTGCGCGGTTCGGTCCGACGAGGGCGAGCGAGATTGGCAGGCAAATCACCTAGAAATGGAAGGCCAGGAAGAAAACCCAATGCATAGACGTAGAATGTGGTTCGTAGGTGAATTGCAATGATGTCGTCGCTGTTCAGCCCGAGGGTGTCTGCCAGGCTGCACAGATCAAGACCCATCTCAGCATCGTAGCAACAAGGAAGCAGCCATGAACGTCCCGTTGGACGCTGAGCGGGCGTGAGGGGGTCGAGGATTGCGGTCAGTCGTTTGATCAGATCGGAATGTCTAATGACCAGGCAGTCATAGTGCACAGTCACCGAGCAAAACGCCGCCGCCACTTCTGATACGCCATCCAGAAGGCCGTGCTTTATAGCCAGTTCGATCGCTTGATGCGCAGCAGCGACCTTTGACGATGCCTCCGTTCCGACCTCGTGAGACAACTCTAGCGTAACCGCAGTGTCTGCCAGCGGACGGATCGCAGCGATGCGCATTGCTCACTTTCCTTTTTGAGTATGTGCCTTGTCCCATCGCGCGAAGCGCGGCACTCCGGCCATCAAGTGTTCTCAAGAGTTGGGCGTTGGCACAAGTGGCTAGTTCGCGGTATGCGGTCCGGCGTTCGTGCAGGCGGCATCAAGTCATTGGTTGCCGGCGTCAATTTGGAGAAGTTCAACGTTGCGCGTCTCGGACTTTTTCCGGCGTGCTGCACCGTGCGGCGACGGACACACCTATCCTTGCGAATCCCGATTGGGGTGGTCGTGCTTAGCACTGTGTTGTGAAAACTCATCCCTGAGGCGGTCGGTTGCAGTGCCTACACCGGGGACCGCACCGCTGGTAAACCCAGCAGTCCGTCCAGGCGGTCTGGGCATCGACACAGTGGTGCCATCAGGCAAGGGCACCTCAACTCGCCGCAAGGCCGGATGCGCAGACAGGTCCTGCACCGTGCTTAGCTTCCCCCAAGCGATCTGTCCCTCTTCAAGCCGCGCAATTAGTTCTATCACCGTCAAGTTCGCCACATGGACAATGATCTCCCGATCCAATTCCTCCCGGTTAGCCAGACGGTCGGGGTTGGTAGCAAAGCGCGTATCGAAGGCGAGGCGTGGGGTCCGCAATACGACGTCGCAGAAGCGCAGCCATTCTCCGTTGCTCTGCACAGCGACCATGACGTCGCCATCGGCACAGGAAATAGGGCCGTAGGGATAAATGGCGGCATGGCCTAGGCCATAGCGCAAGGTCGTTCGACCGGACTGCTCAAGATGTAAAAGCGGCACTGACATCCAATCGGCCAGGACATCGAACATCGCCACGTCGATGTGCTGTCCTCGTCCGGTGGAGCTCCGGGCAATGAGCGCCTCCAGCACTGCGGAAAAAGCTGTCATTCCGGTGGCGATATCGGCAGCGGATACTCCGATCTTGCAAGGCTGGTCCGGTGTGCCCGTGACAGACGCAACGCCGCTTTCAGCCTGCACCAGCATGTCATAGGCGCGCATCCCGGCATATGAGGTATCAAGACCATAACCGCAGATGTTGACCACAATCAGCCGAGGAAACCGCGCGGCGATGGTTGGGGCATCGAGCCCCATCCGTGCAAGCGCGCCGGGGATAAGATTTTGCACCAGAACATCGGCCTGTTCCAGCATCGCTTCGAACAGCGCCTTGTCTTGTGTTGCCTTCAAGTCCAACACCGCGCTTTCCTTGCCGCGGTTCAGCCAAGCGAAATAGGCCGATGTACCGTGTACGGTTGCGTCATAGTGGCGTGCCGTCTCACCTCCATCGCGTTCGATCTTTATTACGCGCGCACCCGCGTCTGCCAGCCGTTGTGTGCAGAACGGCGCCGCAACAGCTTGTTCAAGCGACACCACCAACAAGTTCTGAAGAATGCCCGGCATCGTCAATATGAGCTGAGCGTAGCGCTTCGCTCACCACCAATCCGAATCCGCGCAGCCTTGCATGGGAGGGGGCGCAACGATTCGAGGCAACAAGGCCATGTCAGAGTTGAATTGATGCATCTCGCGTCGAAAGTCGGCATCGGATAGACCACCCCTTGGCGCATTCTGCGGCAAACCCTAGGATAAGACAGGATAATGTATATCCCCTTTGCTGGCACTGGAAAGGCAGCTCGCAACAATTCTGGAAAGGAATACAGCGGCCTCGGAAGAGAGATGCCATGTTACTGCAAATGCCGAAAGAGCAACCCTGTATGTCAAACGCGAGCTTTGAACATACTTTTGCCCAGACTATCGTAGGGGCGGGTCAGGATGAAACACTCGGCGGGCTATCATGGATGATCGACAGGATCCCTCCTACCAATCTTGGATTGGCCGACGGATCCGTCGCGTCGATATCGTGTCGCCGCGTTTGATCGAACACTTTCGTGCCACGCTTTCACCGAGGCTTGCGCCTGCGAATGTGCCGCTTGGCTTGTTCTGGGCGCTGTGTCCGGATGCCCTGCCACCTGCAGAACTGGGCCGCGACGGCCACCCGCAGCCCGGGAAAATTCTGCCGCACCTGCCACTGCCCCGCCGAATGTGGGCGGGCGGAGAGCTTGATCTCAGGAGCGCCTTTCACCAAGGTGACGAGGTCCTGCGAGACACAACCGTCGAGGCGATCAGCTTCAAGAACGGATCGACTGGACAGTTGGGGTTTGTCTCTGTGCGGCATGACTATAGTGTTGCCGGGAGGGCCTGCATTTCAGAGCGGCAGGATCTGGTCTTCCGCGAAGATCCAGTGCCGGGGGAAAGGAAGCCAATTTGTGCTAGTGCGCCTGATCTGGGGCTCCCGTTAGCCGAATTTAGCCTGTGTCCCGACCCGGTGCTGCTCTATCGGTATTCGGCGCTCACGTTCAATGGCCACCGAATTCACTATGACCGCAGCTATGCCACTAGCGTTGAGGGGTATGGAGATCTGGTGGTACATGCACCGCTGCAAGCGACACTGATGCTTAACCTTGCGGCCGAGGTGCTGGGTGTGTGTCCGTCGCGCTTCAACTATCGGGCGGTATCGCTTTTGACCTGCGGTGAACCCATCCGGATTGAAGCGCATTCCGCGCAAAATGGGGGCATCGCCCTGCGCGTGCGTCGCGACGGCGGACCAGTCACGATGAGCGGTATGGCCTTCCCCTAAGAATGCATCTTACTGCGGCCCAGCGCTGCGCGATAGCTACTTGGCGTTTGGCCGAACATTGCTTTGAAAAGCCGCGAGAATTGCGCTTGGTCAGAAAAGCCGAAGCGGTACGCCAAGTCAGACATTGGCTCCGGGTTGGGCATCTGCAACAAGTCGCGCGCTGCAATCAGCCGCTTTTCGCGGATAGACTGCGAAACCGTACAGTTCTGGTCGGCAAAGATCTCATGGAGATACCGCTTTGAAATACCGCAGGCGTCAGCGACCATTCCAGGTGAAAGGTCTGGGTTGGCAAGATTTCGCGATATGATCGCTTCGGCACGCTGTAAGTGAGCCGCCCGCACGGCGGATCCAGTTCCAGCGTCCGAGTTCTGATCTAGCGACAGCGCCAGCAGCTCGATCAGGTGCCGACCAAGCACTGCCACCGCTTGGTCCGCCCTTATTTGCTCTACCTGATGTGCCATAGACGTGAACAACCCACCCAAGCCCTCTCGTCCGTCGAAAACGAGCGCGCAAAAGCGGTCTGGGTTGCGCAGCCTTTCGCATAGCAGCGACTTTGCAACTTTCAGTACGCAAAGATCGTTGGTTGACCCGTAGGAAAAGCGATAGGGCTCATCCCCACGCTCAAGCAGAAAGCCACCAGGATCACATCTCACTTCGCGCCCCAGTTGGCGAAACTCGACTGGGGAACGCAGTGGGATGGTGATCAGATACTGCTCTTCCGTGGTGGCCGAGATGTGATGCCTTTGGCGTTCGTACTGCACCGGTTCGGTGCGTAGGCGCGACAGAGCGACATCGCCGAGGCTACGCTTTTCGATACTGCCCTCGAATTTAGCGGCATCTCGGAAAGTCAGGTGCAGAGGAAAATACGCCTCAGAAATCACCGCATGCCAATGGCGCGCGCGGTCTTGTGCGGGAAGGAGGTCGGTGCTGTGGCGGGCTACGCTCACCCCACTCTCCCTTGGCTAGCGGTCCAGACGCGCAGCAAGCTTTTGTTGAACACTGCGCTCGAGTCAACCGTTGCTAGTGGAACTTGGGCGGCCGACCAGGCTGGCTGACAACTGGGGTGCATCAAATGACAAGATGTTGTGCGCTCAGACGCAAGACGCCTCGTGGCAAACGAACCAATCTGACCGCTAATGGCTCCGTCTTGGGGCCTTGTGCAATTTGCCCTTCGGGGACTGCAGAGGGGAATAGCAATGGCCAAACACAATGTGGACCCGATCACGCTGTCAGTTGTTCGGGGGGTACTGGAGACGACACAGCGGGAAATGACGCTGACCTTGGAACAGACCGCGCGCAGTTCAGTTTTCAACCTTGCGCATGACTATTCCACCGCACTGTTCAACCATACACCAGAGATGATCCTGCAAGGGCAGGACATTCCGATTCACCTTGGATCGTTGATCCCGGCGATGAAGTCGGTGGCAAAGTACTTTGATGGCGACATCAACGAGGGCGACTTGATCCTGCACAACGATCCTAGCTATGGCGGATCGCACATCATCGACACCTGCATGTACTATCCGGTGTTCTATCAGGGCGAGTTGCTGTTCTGGACCGTCTGCAAGGGGCACCTGACCGATATCGGCGGGCCGGTGCCGGCTGGCTACAACCCCGCCGCAACCGAAATCTATGCCGAAGGTCTGCGAATCCCGCCTCTGAAGATCTGGGACAAGGGCAAGCCGCGCAAAGACGTGATGAACCTGCTGCTGTCCAACATGCGGGCACGCCGGGACCAGGAGGGCGACTTCAACGCGCTGATCGGGGCCTGTCAGGTCGGCGCGCGGGCGCTGATCCGGCTGATCGACAAATACGGCAAGGAAACCGTGCAGGACTGCATCGCCGAGTTGCTGGACATGGCCGAACACCACATGCGCAGCCTGATCGCCGAGGTGCCCGACGGCGTCTATACCGGGACTGCCGTGCTGGAGGATGCGGGCCACGGTTTTGGCGATTTCGACATCACAGCGACGGTGACGATCAAGGGCAACAGCTGTCACATCGCCATTCAGTCGCCGCCGCAAATTCCCTATTTCATAAATAGTTATGAGGGAAACAGCCATTCCGGCGTCTATCTGGGCCTGATGATGTTCGCCCAACTGCCGCCGCCCTATAACGAGGGGCTTTATCGCTGCGTGACGACCGATATGGGGCCCTTGGGCACGCTGTGCAACGCGAAATCTCCGGCGCCGCACATGAACTGCACCACCACGCCGATGGAGACGCTGACCGATGCGGTGCGACTGGCGTTTGAACAGGCGGCGCCGGCAAAGGTGTCGGCAAGCTGGGGCCATGCCAACGGCTGCAACATCGCAGGCTGGGACAAGCGGCATGACGAGGAATATGTGACGATGGTGCTGGCCTCGATCATCTCGGGAGCGGGGGCCACGGCCAAGGCGGATGGCTGGCACGCGGTAGGGCCGGAATGTTGCTTCGGCGCGCTGACCTCGGGCGATATCGAGATGCTGGAGCACAGCTATCCCATCATCATCCACCGCTATTCGCTGATGGAGGATTCAGGCGGTGCCGGGCGCAATCGTGGCGGGTCGGGCACCTGCTGGGAGGTGGAGCCGCTGGACACGCCCATGACGCTGATCACCTTTGGCGAGGGGCGGCGCATCCCGGCGATGGGTGCGGCGGGGGCCAAGTCGGCCATGGTGTCGTCCAAGGTCGGGCGGCTGGAACTGACGCGAAACGGCACCACCCAGATCATCACCGATAACGTCATCGAGACCATCCAGCCCGGCGAGCGTGCCGCCAACCGCAACCCCGGAGGCGGCGGCTTTGGACCTGCGTTCGAGCGTGAGATCACAAAGGTGGTCGATGATGTGCGCAATGGGCTCGTCAGCCTTGAAGGCGCGCGTCTGGACTACGGCGTTGTCATCACCGACCGCGACACGCTGACCGTCGATCACGCCGCAACCGCCGCCCTGCGCGCCGCCTGAAGGATGAATGCCATGCAAAACCAGTATCGCCTTGGGATCGACGCCGGCGGAACCTTCACCGACTTCATCCTCGCCGACCGCGACGGTGAGGTGCGAATCTTCAAGGCCCTGTCGACGCCGCAAGACCCGACCCAAGCCATCCGCAACGGTCTGAAGCTGATCGAGGAGGAAACCGGGATCACCGCGAAAGAGATCGTGTCGAACGCCGATCTGTGCATCAACGGCACGACCGTGGGCCTGAACGCGCTAATCCAGCACAAGGGGGCCAAGACCGGGCTGATCGCCACCAAGGGCCATGAGGACAGCATAGAAATCCGCCTCGGCCACAAGGAAGACGGCTATCGCTATGACCCGGAATATCCGCCCGCCACCATGCTAGTGCCGCGCTATCTGCGCCGGGGGATCACGGAACGTGTGATCTCGACCGGGGCGGTTCATACGCCGATGAACGAGGAGGAAGTCCGCGACGCCTGCCGCCATTTCATCCGCGAAGGGGTAGAGGCGGTGGCGATTTCCTTCGTCTGGTCCGTGCTGCACCCTGACCACGAACAGCGTGCCGCGGAAATCGTGCGCGAGATGATGCCGAACGTGCGCCTGACGGTCGGTTCGCATCTTTACCCTCAGGTGCGCGAATACACTCGCACCTCGACGGCGGTGGTGAACGCCTATCTGTCGCCCATCCTGTCGCGCTATGTGGAAGCGGTGGACGGCTATTTCCAAAGCCTTGGCGCGAAAAACCCGGTGCGCTATTTCCAGTCGAATGGCGGGCTGGCGCTGGGGTCCGTGGTGTCGGACCAGTCGGTCTATGCGATCAACTCTGGCCCCGCATCGGCCCCGCAGGCTGCGCTTTATATTGGCGAGCCGTGGGGGCTGCACAACATCATCACGGTCGATATGGGCGGCACATCGTTCGACATTACCCTGACTCGGGACGGGCGGGCGAATGTGTCGAAGAACATCGACTTTTTGCGCTACCGGATTGGTATCCCGATGATTCAGGTGGAAACGCTGGGCGCGGGTGGCGGGTCGATTGGCTGGATCGACAGCATGGGCCTGTTGCAGATGGGCCCGCAGTCGGCGGGGTCAGAGCCGGGGCCGGCCTGCTATGATCAGGGCGGGGACAAGCCCACGACAACGGATGCGAACCTTGTTCTGGGGTATCTGAACCCCGACGGCCTGGTGGGCGGACGGTTGCCGCTGAACACCGAACGGGCGCAAGGTGCGATCAAGGCGGGGCTGGCCGATGCGCTGAAGCTGACGGTGGAGCAGGCGGCCTACGGCATGTTCACCATCGTTAACAACAACATGGTCAACGCGATTCGCCGGGTGTCGGTCGAACGCGGCTATGACCCTCGGGATTTCGTGCTGAACTGTGCCGGCGGGGCGACAGGCGCGCATATCACCGCGCTCGCGCGGGAAATGGGCATCACTCGCATTCTGGTGTCTAAGCTGGCGTCGGGACTTTGCGCCTATGGCCAGATCATCTCAGACGTCAAATACAACTATATGGCCCCTGCACCGGTGCGGTTGGAGGGGGCAGCGGCGGCGGCCAAATTGGACGGGCTGTTCAACGGGCTGGAGTCCAAGGGCGTCGCGGACCTTGCGCGTGACGGGTTCGACCGCGACCGTATTTCCATCCGCCGCAGTCTGGACATGCGCTATGTCGGTCAGGTGCATGAATGCACTGTGGATATCGAGCCTTTCGCGCTGGATGAGGCGGCGTTGGAGAAGTTGAAAGCCGCCTTCCACGCCCGGCATGAGGAGTTATACACCTATTCCGAACCGCAAAGTGTAGTCGAGGTGGTGAACGTCGAAAGTGCAATCCTGGGCAAGGTGGACCGGCCGCAGCGGATGACCATCGCAAAGGGGGCGGGGGCTGCCAGCGCCAAGACTGGCACGCGCCCGATGATCTTTACCGCCGATGGCCGCGCGCAGGATACCCCGGTCTTTGCCGGTGCGCGCCTTGGTGCGGGCGACCGGATCACTGGCCCGGCGGTGATCGAAGAGGTGACAACCACCATCGTCATCGAACCTGGCTGGACGGCAGAGTTGCACGAGTCAGGGGTTTATGTGCTTGATTGGCAGGGCTGACGGGGGAGAAAGATGACCATCATCAACTGTGACATGGGCGAAGGCTTTGGCCTTTACCGCATTGGCGACGATGAAGGGCTGATGCCGCTGATCGATGTGGCCAATGTGGCCTGCGGCTTTCATGCATCCGATTTCAACCACATGCGGCGCACTGTGCAACTGGCCAAGCAGCATGGCGTCAAAGTGGGTGCGCACCCGTCTCTGCCCGATCTACAAGGCTTTGGGCGGCGTGAAATGAAGATCGGGCGTGAGGAACTGACCAACTGCATGATCTATCAGATCGGCGCCTTGAAGGGGTTCCTTGATGCCGAAGGGATGGTGCTGAACCACATCAAACCTCACGGATCGCTTTACGGGATGGCCGCGCGGATGGAAGATGTCGCCAACGCCGTGGCGGATGCGGCAAATGTCTACAAGGTGCCGCTCTTTGGCATGGCGGGTACGCTGCATGAAAAGATCTACACGGAGCGGGGGCATCGCTTTGTGTCGGAGTTCTATGCCGACCTTGACTATAACGACGATGGCGGGTTGATCATCACCCGTGAACACGCGCCAACCGATCCGGGCCATGCCGCTGCGGCCTGTGTGCGGGCAATCAAGGAAGGCAAGGTTGCCAGTGTCGGCGGCAAGGATGTGGCCGTGCGCGCCGATGCAATCTGCGTACATTCCGATACGCCCAACGCCGTGGCCGTGGCGCAAGCCGTGCGCGACGGGATTGCGCCATATCGTCAACAATAGCCAGATAATGCAGGATTAGATCATCATGTCGAAACAGATCCTCTCACCCCTTCCCGGCACTTTCTATCGCCGCCCGTCCCCCGACCAGCCAGTATTCAAAGAGGTTGGCGACACCGTCGCCGTGGGTGACGTGATCGGGCTGATCGAAGTGATGAAGTCGTTCAACGAGGTGCATGCCGATCAGGCCGGGATACTTGCCGCTTTCGTGGCCGACGATGAGGAACCGGTGATGGCGGGCCAGCCTCTGGCCGAGCTGGGCTGACCATGGCCATCACCAAGCTGTTGATCGCAAACCGGGGCGAAATCGCGGTGCGCATCATACGTGCGGCGCGTGAGTTGGGGCTGAGAACGGTGCAAGTGCACAGTGCCGCCGACACCGACAGTCTGGCCGTGCGGATGGCGGATGAGGCGGTGATGATCGGCCCGCCGATGGCGTCGAAGTCATACCTCAACATCGCCAACATCCTTAAGGCAGCCGCAGAGACGGGGGCTGATGCGGTGCATCCCGGCTATGGATTTCTGGCCGAGAACGCCGCTTTCGCCGATGCGGTCGAGGCGGCTGGTCTGGTCTGGATTGGGCCCAAGGGCGATGCGATCCGTGTGATGGGTGACAAAGTTGCGGCGCGCGTGGCAGCCGAGGCTGCGGGTGTGCCCGTGGTGCCGGGGTCTGAAGGGCGGGTAGACGACGCCGACCGTGCGCGGGCCGTAGCCCTGGCCATCGGCTTTCCGGTGATGATCAAGGCTGCGGCCGGGGGCGGTGGACGTGGCATCCGCATTGCCCATGACATGGAGGAGTTCGACCGCCTGATCCCTCAGGCCGGGGCGGAGGCAAAATCGGCGTTCGGCGACGGAGGTCTTTACCTTGAAAAGGTGATCGAGCGTGCCCGACATATCGAGGTGCAGATCCTTGGCGACGGCACCCGCGCCATTCATCTTTTCGAGCGGGAATGTTCGCTGCAACGCCGCCGCCAGAAGGTGTGGGAAGAAGCCCCTGCCGCCCGCCTGCCGCAGGAAATGCGCGAAAAGCTGTGCGCCTCTGCCGTGGCCCTGGCCGAGGCGGTTGGATATCGCGGCGCAGGCACCCTGGAATACCTGTATGACGACGCGACGGGGCATTTCTATTTCATCGAGATGAACACCCGGATTCAGGTGGAACATCCCGTGACCGAGATGATCACTGGCGTGGACCTTGTCCGCGAGATGATCCGCGTTTGTGCGGGGGAACCGCTGCGCTACCGGCAAGAAGATATCCGCCTGTCGGGCCACGCGATCGAAGTGCGCATCTGTGCCGAGGACCCGGCGAAGAACTTTCAGCCCGGCCCGGGCACAGTGACCGACCTGATCGTGCCGGGCGGCGGCGGGGTACGGTTTGATACCATGCTTTATCCCGGCTACACCGTGCCGCCGTTTTATGACTCGCTTTTGGGCAAGCTGATCGTCTGGGACGAAAATCGCGCGGCGGCGATCACCCGGATGGGGCGCGCCTTACAGGAATTGCATGTGGGCGGGCTGCCCACCACACGCAGCCTGCACCAGTTGCTGGCGCGCGATGCCGAAGTGCAGGCCGGCGAATTCCATACACGCTGGCTGGAACCGTGGCTGGAGCGCAATGCCCATCGTCTTGGGACAGAGGAGACCGAGGAATGACCACCAGATACTCCTTCGGCGGGGATGAGCACATCTTCGTCGAGTGCGACGAGGAAATGTCGCTGGAAGCCTTTTTCAAGGGCCTTTCCATCACCAACGCGCTGCGCGAGGCCAAGATCAACGGCGTTACGGAAATCTGCCCGGCCAATGCCTCGTTTCAGGTGCGGTTTGACCCGGATGTGATTGCTCCCGACGATATGATGCGCGAGCTGAAGGCGCTGGAGGTTTCGGCCCAGTCGGCGCCCGCAACCCTGCAAACCCGGATCATCGAAGTGCCGGTGTTCTATAACGATCCGTGGACACATGAGACGGGCCAGAGATTCCGCGAACGTCACCAGGACCCGACGTCAACCGATATCGAATATACGGCGCGGATCAATGGGTTGGACGGGATCAACGGCTTCATCAAGGCCCATTCCGGCGCGCCATGGTTCGTGTCGATGGTGGGTTTCGTGGCGGGCCTGCCGTTCCTTTACCAGATGACCGACCGCTCGCGGCAGATCCAGTCGCCCAAGTATCTTCGGCCGCGCACCGACACGCCGCGCCTCACGGTGGGCCATGGCGGCTGCTTTGCCTGCATTTATTCGGTGCGCGGTGCCGGGGGCTATCAGATGTTCGGCATCACGCCGATGCCGATCTATGACCCTAACCAGACGGTGCCCTATCTGCGCGACTTCATGTGCCTGTTCAAACCCGGCGACATCGTGAAATGGAAGCCTATCGACCGGGCCGAGTATGACCACACGGTTGCCGAGGTGGATGCGGGCCGCTGGATGCCGCGCATCGCGCCGGTGACCTTTTCGCTGGCCGAGTTTCAGAAAGACATCGACGGCACCAACGCCCGCGTGATGGAGGCTCTTCATGGTCATTAATGTCATCAAGCCGGGGCTTTCGACCACGGTGCAGGATCTGGGGCGTCCGGGGTATTACCACATCGGGATTCCGACCTCGGGCGGGATGGACCTGTTATCGCTGGCGGCAGCCAACCTGCTGGTGGGCAACCCTGCCGGCGCGGCAGTGCTGGAAGCTGTGTTCATGGGGCCGGAACTGGAGTTTACCCAAGACGCGACCGTGGCGGTGACGGGCGCTGACCTGCCGCCGAAGGTGGACGGGGATGAGCAGGCTGGCTGGACCTCATTTCCGGTGAAAAAGGGGCAGGTCCTGAGCTTCGGGTTCCTCAAGGCGGGCGCGCGAGCCTACATCGCGATCTCTGGCGGCATTGATGTGCCGGTAGTTCTGGGGTCGCGGTCAACCTACACGCTGGGCGCGCTGGGTGGTCTTCACGGGCGAAAGTTGCAGGCGGGCGATGTGCTGCCGGTTGGCATGGGCAACGGGAAGGTCGGGCGAAGTGTGCCTGTGGCCCTGCGCCGCAAGCCCGGCACCCCGGCCGAGCTTCGGATGCTGCCCGGTCTTTACTGGCACCGGATTACCGAGGCGGCTGGCAAGGGTTTTTTCGAAGACACCTGGAAAGTCGCGCCCGAGGCGGACAGGATCGGCTATCGCTTCAAGGCCGGGCGCCCTCTGGAATTCGTGCCGCGCGAACAGCCGTTTGGGGCCGGGTCGGACCCGTCGAATATCGTGGACGCCTGCTATCCCTATGGATCGGTTCAGGTGCCTGGCGGGACCGAGCCGATCGTGTTGCACCGCGACGCGGTGTCGGGCGGGGGGTATTTCATGCTGGGCACCGTGGTGTCGGCGGACATGGACCTGATCGGCCAGTTGCAGCCGCACACGCCGACCCGGTTCGTGAAAGTCACGATGGATCAGGCATTGCAGGCCCGCAAGGACCGCAAGGCCGTACTTGACGAGATTGCAACAGCTCTTGGCTGAAACATTGGCCGCGGGGTGCCCTTGCGCCCGGCGGCCGCGCAGTCAGGGATCGGGACATGGCATCACAACCACAAACACTGGCATCTCCGCCACTGATGCACAGTCGCCGCCTTCGGGTCCGCGGCACCTCTATCACGCTGCTAAGTCAGGTGCGCGCGCAGGCGCAGGCTGATCTTGGGATCACCGTTGACTATGAACTGCTGGACTTTCCCACCTGCCAAAGGCGCGCGGCGACAGAGCCACAGGACTATGACGTCTACGAGCAATGCTTTCACAACCTTGACATCGTGTGGTTCTGGGGTGCGCTGCAGCCTATCGACATCAACCGCATCAGCGAATGGGGCAATATCAGCGATCTGGCGAAAGAGGGGGGGATCAGCAAGTATGCCTGGCGCGGGCATGGTGATGCGCCGGTGCGCAAGCTTTATGTGCAACCCGGCGGGTTTTTGGGACCAAAACCTTCGGGCTATATCAGCATGTTGCCTACCGTGCACAACATGGACAGCTTCGGCTACGACCCGCGGGTGTTCGGCTTTTCGGAGAACGTCACGCCAAGTTGGGCTTGGCTTTTGGACAAGCGTGCGAAGGGACGGATTGCGCTGGTGGATGAACCGGCCATCGGCTTTTTCGATGCGGCCCTTGCGGCCGAAGCAGCGGGCGAACTGGACTTTGCCGATATCGGCAACATGACCATCGAGGAAATCAACGCCCTCATGGCCCTTTTGGAGGACCGCCGCCGTCAGGGCTATTTCTGCGGCGCGTGGCGTGATGGCGATGCTGCCGCCCAACTGGTCCGCGATGGGGCGGTTGCGGTACAAAGCATGTGGTCGCCGGTTTATTGCCAGCTTGGCCCGCAGCCGGGCGCTTTCATCGAGGCAGCCCCACTGGAGGGGTATCGTGCATGGCATGGCGGGGCCAGCCTGTCGCGGCACCTTGTCGGGGCCGAACTGGACATGGCCTATGACTACCTTAACTGGTGGCTTAGCGGATATGCCGGGTCCGTCATGGCGCGGCAGGGCTATTACATCGCCACGCCCGAGCGCAGCCGGGCGCACATGACGCCCGAGGAATGGGCCTATTGGTACGACGGGGCCCCCGCAGCCCAGAACCTGATGGGGCCTGCAGGCGATTGGGTGGTGCGCGCCGGCGCGCGGCGGGCGGGCGGGTCCTATCGGGAACGCGCCAGCCGGATCGCGATCTGGAACACCGTCATGGACGAATACAACTACGCGGCCCGGGCTTGGGAGCGTTTCATCCAGCGTGTCCAACGCGGCCGGGCACTTGATGAGGGGGCCGCATGATCCGGTCGGCAAATCCCTTTGCAAAGGAACCGCGCTATGAGCTGATCACCCGCGTTCTGCGCAGCAACATCAAGCGCGGCACCTTGCCCGAAGGTCTGGTCCTCCTGGAAGGCCCGATTGCCACCACCATGAATACCAGTCGCGTCCCTGTGCAGGCGGCGTTGCGGCACCTACTGGCCGAGGGGCTGATCCACCGTTTTGAAGGGCGCGGGTATCTGGTGGGGCCAGCGGGAAAGGCGATCATACCGCTGCGCCGCGATTTGCAGGAATTCCCGTTGACCATCCCCGGCGAGGTGGATGACGCGCTGCAAACGCGCGGAACATGGCGCCATGTCTACGAGCAGGTCGAGGAACAGGTGGCCTCGTGCCAGATTTTCGGAGAGTTCCGCATAGTGGAAACTGAGCTTTCCGAATACCTTGGCGTCAGTCGAACAGTGGCGCGCGATGTCCTTGCCCGCCTGCAAGAGCGTGGGTTGATTCGAAAGAGCGCAAGTTCGCATTGGATCGCCGGGCCGCTTACCGCACGCACGGTGCGCGAGAAGTTTGAGATGCGCAGCATTATGGAACCGGCGGCGCTTCGTCTGGCAGCGCCCCATATCCGCTATGCCGAGGTGGAGCATCTTCTGGAAATGATAGATTCGGGTGCTATACTGACCTCTGAATCGTTGAGTGATTCCTTGCTAGAACTGTGCATCGCGCAGGCACCAAACGCGACCTTGGTCGAGATGATCCGCAGCAACCGGCTGCTTCTATCCTCGCTAAGCAGGGCCCTTACTTCCTTAGGCTTGCCAAACGACGAAGAAACAAAGGACCAGTACCGTACGGTCTTTGATCTGATTTCACGGCATCCAATTGATTCTGCGGTGGAATATTTAAGGGACCACGTCGAGATCATGGCTCGGCGAAATCTGTCCAGGCTGAAGATTGTCGCTGTAGTCCATGAAACGGGAGCTTTTGCACCGTACCTAATCCCGCAGTAGATTGAACAATGCATACGAAACTCAATTATCTGTAGTTCCGAATTTCGAAGGCGCTGCTTTTCTGCGCGCTTTTTTTCGTTTATGTTCGAATACTTGGCCTCAGATGAAACATTATGAGTCATTGACACATCTATAAAACCGTCATTTTATACGAAGTGCAGTTTTTATAGTGCTCCTGAAATCCAGCTGGGCAACTGGCCGTGTCGCGAAGCCGGGCCACAACAAAACGGGTGTCACGCTTGGCACCTTGAACCGATCCAGAACGAGGTGACGGTGGATACGGCAGTATTTCGATTGGACGGCGTGACAAAGCGGTACGGCGACCTCGTCGCGCTTGAAGACGTGACGCTTGATGTCCGCGTGAACGAATACGTATCGTTCCTTGGGCCCTCGGGGTCAGGCAAGACCACGTTGTTGCGAATGATCGCTGGTTTCGAGACGCCTGATTCCGGACGCGTTTTCTTCGAAGGGCGCGACATAACCTTTCTTCCCGCGCATGAGCGCGGCATTGGGTTCGTGTTTCAGAACTTCGCCCTGTTTCCTCATCTGACAGTCATCAAGAATGTGGGTTTCGGCCTTACACATGGCAAGCATCCCTTGCCCGCCGGCGAGGTCGATCGCCGTGCGCGGGAAGTGATCGCCATGGTGGGCCTTTCCGGGATGGAGGATCGCGGCGTAGATCAGATTTCGGGCGGGCAGCGGCAGCGGGTGGCCTTGGCGCGCACGTTGGCAATGCAGCCGAAGCTGGTCTTGCTGGACGAGCCGTTGGGTGCGCTGGATGCGAATCTGCGCGGGCGGATGCGCAACGAACTTCGCGCCATTCGTGAGCGTCTCGGCGTCACCTTCCTGCATGTGACCGGCAGTGAGAGCGAGGCACTGGCGATGGGAGACCGCGTGGTTGTGCTGGACCGGGGTCGCATCATTCAGACTGGCGCCTCTGACGATGTGTACAGCGCGCCATCATCGCCGGATGTGGCGCATTTCCTGAACCGGTTCAATCTTTTCGAGGGCAAGCTGACCGGCGGTCAGTTTACCGGCCCCTTCGGCACTGTCGCCGCCCCGGCTGCCCGCAAATCCGACCGCGACATTTATGCTGTGCGCTATGACCGGATGAAGGTTCAGTCGGCCTCGGACAGATCTGACGGGCCTGCGCTGAAGGCCACATTCATCGCATCGGAATACCTCGGGTCATCGATCATGAACTTCTTTGAGACCGGTGACGGCAAAGTGGTCGAGATGGAGCACCACCTTAGTCTGGGCGCCCCCGAAACCTATGCCCCGAAGCAGGACTATCTGCTGACCTGGAACCCTGACCACGCCATCGTATTTGGCCGGGAGGCGCGCTGATGTCTGACGAAACCGCATCTGTTCCGCGCAAGGACTGGACAACCCGACTTTTGCTGCTGCCTGGCATCATCTGGATGGCGCTGTTTCTGATCCTGCCGATCATGATGATCGTCTATGTCTCGTTCTGGACGCAGACGACTTTCAACATCTCGCCAGATCCGACGCTGGCCAGCTGGAAGCAGTTCTTCGCGTCCGACACCTATATCGGGTCCTTGTGGACGACCATGCGGATCTGGTTGATCGTTCTGGCCACGACCTTCATCGTGGGGTATCCGACCGCCTTGTTCGTTGGCCTCTTGGTCAAGAGCAAGACCTTGTCCACCATCCTTCTGGTGATCTGCGTCATCCCGTTCTGGACGTCGTTCCTGATCCGGGTGCTGGCGTGGAGGCCGATGCTCGGCAAGGAAGGTGCCATCAACATCATTCTGCTGAAGATTGGCATCATCCAGCAGCCGATCGAGGTGCTTCTGTTCACCGAACTGTCGGTCATCATCGGGATGACGCAGATCTACTGCGTATTCATGGTAGGCCCCATCGCATTCATGCTGGCCCGGATTGACCGCAACATCATCGAGGCGGCGCGGGATCTTGGGGCAGGCTTCGGGCGGATCTTCTGGAAGATCATCTTCCCGCTGTCCCTGCCCGGTGTCGTGGTCGGCGCGATCTTTGTCAGCGTCATGGTGCTGGGCGAATTTGCCACATCGGGCGCGCTGTCGGGCCGCAAGGTCAACCTTCTGGGTAACATCATCGTCACGCAGGTCGGTTCGCTGAAATGGGCGATGGCCTCGGTGGTCGGAGTGATCCTGACGGTGGTCATGGGCATAGTGATTGCGGGCTTCCTGCGCATCGTTGATCTGAAGCGGGAGCTCTAGGGCATGGAATCGCGCATCCTTAAACCCATCCTTGCCGTCTATGTCGCCGCGTTCCTGCTGTTCCTTTATGGGCCGTTTGTGGTCCTAACGATCATCTCGTTCCAGCAGGGGCCGGAGGGAGGGCCGCAGTTTCCGATCATAGAGTGGTCAACCTATTGGTATCGCCACATCTTCGGCCTTACGCCTCCGTCCCGGATTGCCCCCCTCCCGGTGGGTGAGGCGTTGACGCGCTCGCTGATCCTGGCCTTCATGACCATGGTCACATCCACCGTTCTGGGTGTGATGGCTGCGCAGGCGTTCCGCAAACGGTTCAAGGGCGCAAGCGTGGTGTTCTATCTGATCGTCTTGGGCATGATGGTGCCGGGCGTGCTGACCGGCCTTGGCACATCGCTTCTGGCCAACAACATCATCGGGATCGAGCGGCACTGGTACACCACAGCCTTCGCGACCCATGTGGTCTACACGTTTCCCTTTGCGTTCCTCGTGATGCTGGCGATCCTGAACCGCTTTGATGCCTCGGTCGAGGAGGCGGCCTGGTCGCTGGGCGTCAGCCCGTGGACGACCTTTCGCCGGGTCACCTTTCCGCTAATCTTTCCGGGTGTTCTGTCGGCGATGCTGTTCGCATTCACCCTGTCGCTGGACGAATTCCCTCGGACCCTGTTTGCCTCGGGCCGCGACCAGACACTTCCCCTGGCGATCTACGGCACATTCTCTGTCGAGATTCATCCCAACATCTTTGCCTTCGGGGTGCTGACCACGCTGTTTTCGTTCGCGCTTCTGTCGGTCTACGGCATCCTTATGGCTCTGTCGGTCCGTCGGGCCCGCAAGATGGCCATGCAGGAGGACATCGTATGAGCGTCGCGATCGTCACAGGCGCCGGTTCGGGGATCGGCCGCGCGATTGCGGTCCAACTCGCTGCAGATGGCTACAAGGTGCTGGTCAATGACTTCCGCGCCGAGGCCGCCGAGGCTGTGGCCGCCGAGATCGGCAGCGTTGCCTGCGCGGGCGATGTTTCGGTTGAGGCGGACGTAGCCGCGATTGTAGCCAAGGCCGAGGCCGCCCTCGGCCCGGTCAGCCACCTGATCAACAACGCAGGACATGTGCATCAGGGGCGCTTCACTGACCTGACCGCGCAGGATTTTGACCGGATGATCGCAGTGCATCTGCGCGGCACCTTTCTTTGCACCCAGGCGGTGCTGAAGGGAATGTTGGAGCGCGGCGAGGGGGTGATCGTCAACATCGCCTCGCAACTGGGTCAGGTAGGCGGAATTGAACTGGTGCATTACTCGGCCGCCAAGGCCGGAATCATCGGGTTAACCAAAGCGTTGGCGCGCGAAGTGTCAGCACAGGGCGTGCGGGTGAATGCCGTCGCCCCCGGTCCGATCAACACCCCTCTGGTACGCAGCCTTTCGCAGGATTGGCAGCGTGCAAAGGCCGCGCAACTGCCGCTTGGCCGCTTTGGCGAACCTGAGGAAGTGGCAGCCACGGTGGCCTTCCTGTGCTCGCCCGCCGCGTCCTTGTTCGTAGGACAGACGCTTGGCCCGAATTCCGGAGATGTGATGCTATGACCGAAATCACCCTCATTACCGGCGCAGGTATCGGCATTGGCCGAGCAGCCGCATTGGCCTTTGGCAAGACGGGCAGCCATGTAGTCGTGACCGACGTTCTTGAAGCGCAAGGCAATGCAGTTGTTACTGAAATCACCGCCGCAGGAGGCAGCGCCGAGTTCATGGTGCTGG
This sequence comes from uncultured Alphaproteobacteria bacterium, assembly GCA_963822435.1. Taxonomy (GTDB): domain Bacteria; phylum Pseudomonadota; class Alphaproteobacteria; order Rhodobacterales; family Rhodobacteraceae; genus JAUYQR01. The sequence continues at coordinate 1,104,229 of CAWGHN010000003.1, read as the reverse complement.
ACGTCCGGTCAACAGAAGGGGCGGATGCGGTGGTTGCCGCAGTCGAAGCACGCCATGGCCAGATTGACACCATCGTTGCAAACGCTGGCATTGCTCATCGGGTACCTCTGCCGCAGTTAACTGACGAAAAGTGGGACCTCACCTTCGACATCGACCTCAAGGGCATCTACCGCATTGTGCGGCCCGCGATTCCGGGAATGAAGGCGCGCAAGTCCGGGTCGGTCATTGCGCTGTCTTCGATCATGGGCGTCGCCTACGGCTGGGATGAACACGTCCACTACTCCGCCGCCAAGGCTGGGGTGGTCGGGCTCGTTCGCGGGCTTGCAGTGGAATTGGCCCGTGACGGCATCCGGGTTAATGGGGTCGCCCCCGGCTATATCCGAACCGCGCAGTTGCTGTCGAAGGAACACTCGGTCGGTCCAGATGCCGACAAGTGTGGCGAATACATCCCGATGGGACGGATAGGCGAGCCAGAAGACATCGCCGATGTGATCCTGTTTTTGGCATCCAACGGCGCCCGATACATGACCGGCCAGGTCGTGGTCGTGGACGGAGGACTGCTTGTCGGGCGCTACTGACCCGACAGCAAGACGAGAAGACTGAACCAAACAAAGACCACAGGAGGTAGTAGAATGAACAATATGTCTCTTTCCAGACGGAAGTTCCTGCAAGGCACCGCAGGCTCTGCGGCGCTTGCCGCAGGCGGCATGCCGTTCCTAGGTGCGCAGCAGGCATTCGCGCAAGATCTTGCATCCCAGGAACTGCGCACCGTCGGCCTGTCCGTGACCGTGCAGGAGCGTATCCTGAACGAATTCAAGGAACTGTCTGGCGTCAAGGCCGTGTCGGGCAAAGCCGACATCTTCCCGAACACCCAGACGGAACTGCTCTCAGGCTCGACCGCATACGACTGCTGGGAAATCATTGGTGAGCGCCTTCCGTCGATCGTCCAGACCGATCTCGTCTCGCCGATCCAGACCTCGGCGCTCAAGAATTGGACTGGCATCCGGGAAAGCTTCCTCAAGCCATCCGACAAATGGGAACCGCGCGCGCAGATTGTCGGCCAAATCTGGACCGATGAAACGCAGACCGCACTGAATATGGTGCCGACGGTCTACAACTTCGACTCGATCGGGTTCCGTCCCGACCTCGTTGATGCGGAAGAGGCCTCGAACTGGTCGTCCCTGTTCGATCCGAAGTTCAAGGGCAAAACCGGTCTGAACGTCGACCCGCTGATCGCCTTCGGTCAGGCGATCATGGCGATGAACGAACTGGGCCTGCTGAGCGTGGCAAACCCGGGCAACCCGGATGCCGCCGCGATCGAGGAAGCTGCCAAGTTCCTGGTCTCGAAGAAGAAGGAAGGCCAGTTCCGCGCCCTTTGGGGTGACTTCGGCGAACTGGTCAACCTCTTGGCATCGGGCGAGATGATCATCGCCGACGCTTGGCAGCCTGCCGTCATGGCCGTGAAGGCCCAGGGCGTGCAGTGTTCCTATGCCACGATGAAGACCGGCTACCGTGGATGGGCTATTGGCGTGTCTGCGCTGAAATCCTCGCCGAACCTTGATGCGGTTACTGCCTATGCCGACTACTGGCTGTCCGGCGGCCCGGCCGTTGCTGTGTCCGAGCAGGGCTACTATTCGCCGAACGACAAGGTCAAGGCCGTCATGGCGCCCGAGAAATACGCCTTCTGGTATGAAGGTGCGCCATGGGTTGGCCCGGAAGATCGCGGCATCAAGGAAGGCGATCTGCGCGACGGCGGCTCGTTGGAGACGCGCGCGGCGAACGTCGCCTACTGGCACCAGTGGCCCGATGAGTACGACTTGCTGATCCAGAAGTGGGATGAATTCCTCTCTGCCTGATCCTTGAAAATTGGGCCGGAGCACTGCGCCCCGGCCCACCAAGACCCGCAAGCAAGGACCCTTTCCTTTGGCCTATGACCTGCAACTTTCGCATATCGGCAAGGTGTACGATAACGGCACGCCTGCCGTGATCGACTTCAACCTTGATGTGGATAAGGGTGAATTCATCGCCTTCCTTGGGCCGTCCGGCTGCGGAAAGACCACGACGCTGCGCATGATTGCGGGGTTCGAGACCATTACATCCGGCGATCTGATGATCCGCGGCAATCGGATCAATGATCTGGCCCCGGAACAGCGTCCGACCTCGATGATCTTTCAGAACTACGCGCTGTTCCCGCACATGACCGTGCGGCAGAACGTGCATTTCGGACTCGAAGTGAAAAAGACACCGATTGCCGAAGCCAACCGCAAGGTGGACCGCATTCTTGACAAGCTTGGCCTGACCGAAGTGGCCGATATCCGCCCCACGCGCCTGTCGGGCGGTCAGCGCCAGCGGATCGCACTGGCACGGTCGCTGGTTGTGGAACCCGATATTCTGCTGCTGGATGAACCCTTGGGCGCGCTGGACGCAAACCTGCGCAAAAGCATCCAGAACGAACTGAAGCTTTTGCAGCGCGATCTGGGCATCACCTTTGTCTTTGTCACTCATGCGCAGTCCGAGGCGCTGGCCTTGTCTGACCGGATCGTGGTGATGAACGCTGGTCGCGTCGAACAAATCAGCCCGCCGCGCGAATTGTATACCCGCCCGTCCAGCCTTTTCGTGGCCCGCTTCATCGGGGCCAACACGCTGATATCCGGCCAGGCCCGCGCTCCCGCCAGTGGCAAGGTGCATGTGGACTCTGCCTTCGGGCCGCTTGAGGCGCTGGAACGTGGCGCAGCGGTGGCACAGGGCGCCACCGTATCGATCGTGCTTCCCGCCGAGGCGATGCATGTCCTTCCGGGGTCCTTGCCCGAGGCAGAGGCGCGCGCCCGCTACGGTTCAAATGTTATTCCTTGCCAGATCAACCGATTGCAACTCGTCGGCCACATCATGCAGATCGCGCTGACCTTGCCCAATGGGGACGCCGTAAGTTTGGAGGGTCATGCCGACAAGTATCGTGGCCTTCTGGTCGCGGGCGACGCAGGCTTGGTCGCTTGGTCGCCCGAAGACGCTACCCTGATCGTGGAATAGGCCGGGCATGTCTATCGGCACTGTTCAAGACCTTGCTCGTGACCTTCGGGAAGGCCGCCGCGACCCAGTTGATCTGATGGCTGAAGTCTTTGACCGCATCGACTCTCACGCCGATCCGGCGCTCTTCATCCGCACCCTGCGCCCCCGTGCCGAAGCCGAGGCGCGGACAGCCCGGGAACGGCTACGGTCGGGCAATCCGGCGAGTCTGGCCGATGGTGTGCCGATAGCGTGGAAGGACCTGTTCGATCTTCGTGGTTCGGTGACCACAGCAGGGTCGGCCGTGCTGCGCGAGGCGCCACCGGCGACGGCGGATGCCAGTTTGGTCAACGCCGCGATGCGCGCCGGCATGATAAGTGTCGGCACAGTCAACATGACCGAATTTGCCTATTCCGGGATTGGGCTAAACCCGCATTACGGCACACCGCGTAACCCTCGCGATCCGCGGGTGGCGCGCGCGCCAGGGGGGTCATCCTCCGGCAGTGGGGCCGTTGTGGCGGCAGGCATCGTGCCGGTGTCCATCGGCACAGACACCGGGGGGTCGATCCGGATACCGGCCTCGTTCAACGGGGTGGTCGGCTACAAGTCGTCGGTCGGGCACTACCCGATGGAAGGGGTTTTTCCGCTGTCGCGCAGCCTTGATACGCTGGGCCCATTGGCGCAAACGGTTGCCGACTGTGTGCTGACGGATGCTGCCCTGCGCGGTTTGCGAGCCCCCGCCGCTGTGGCCGCGCCGCTGTCATCACTCGATCTCGTCATTCCCGATGCGGTGATGTTCGATGACCTTTCGCCCGCCGTAGTAGAGAACTTTGAGGCAGCGGTGCGCCGGCTGACAGCCGCGGGTGCCCGCGTTCGCCCCATTGCCCTGCCTGAACTGCGGCAGGTGGTCGAATTGATGGGGCGCTATGGTCCTCTGACATCGGCTGAGGCTTTGGACGTGCACGAGGAACGCTTGTCCGGGCCCGAGTCTGACCGGATCGATCCGCGCGTTGTCCGCCGGATCCGCATGGCGGATGGTATGACAGCAGTCGATCTGATCCGTCTTTACCGTGGGCGTCAGGAGTGGATTGCCAAGATCAATGGGCGGCTGGGCAACGCCCTGCTGATTTGCCCCACGACCCCATCAGTCGCCATGCCGATTGCGCCGCTTGAAGCGGACGTCGAGGTGTTCTTTCACCATAATTTTCGCACCCTTCGCAACACCGCCATCGGCAACTTTCTGGATTGGTGCGGCGTGTCGATTCCGTCAGGGCAGGACGGAGATGCGATGCCGACCGGGTTCATGCTGTGCGCCCCGCACGGGCAAGACCGCGCGGCGCTTTCCGCCGGACTTGCCATCGAACAACTTGTCAGAGGATGACCATGACCGAAGTATTTCCAACCCTATTTTCACCGGTCACACTGGGCCCGCTGACCCTGCGCAACAGGATCGCCATGGCTCCGCTGACGCGCCAGATGGCAAGTGCGGATGGCACCCCAACCGATGAGATGGTGGCCTATTATGCCCGCCGCGCCCGCGGCGGGCTGGGTCTGGTCATCACCGAAGGCACCTACGAACAGGACGCCTGGCAATCAAAATCCTACCTCTCGCAACCCGGCATCGCGAATGATGCCCATGTCGCCGGCTGGGCAAGGGTGTGCGATGCAGTGCATGCGCAAGACTGCAAGATCATCATTCAACTGATGCACGGGGGCCGAGTGTCCGACCCGCGGGTGCTGAACGGGCAGCCCCCGGTCAGCGCTTCAGCCACGCAAAGCGAAGGCTGGTCGCTTTACACCGACAGCACCTATGAACGGGACATCCGCAATATCGTGGGGGATTGGCCAAAGGTTACTTTTGGCCCGGCACGCGCGCTCAGTGTCGAAGACATCCATGCCGTAGCAGACGGTTTTGCCGCCGGTGCAAAGCGCGCGATCGCCGCTGGCGCGGACGGAGTTGAGGTGCACGGGGCAAATGGCTACCTGCTGTGGCAGTTCATCAATCCCAAGACCAACCTGCGCAGCGATGAATTTGGCGGCTCGCCCGAAAACAACGTGCGTTTTGCAAAGCTCGTCGGTGAAAAGATCCGTGCTGCTATTGGACCGGACAAATTGATTACCCTCAGACTAAGCCAGGACGGAGTTGACGATTTTGCTGGCGCATGGCCGGGCGTCGCCTATGCCGAGGCGATCGGGGCGGCGCTGAAGGATTCGGTGTATGATGCGCTTCACTGGTCCAGCTTTGATTATCTGACCAATCGCCAGACCGACGACCCCACCCCGCTGCCCACCCTCGTGCGGCGCACGTCGGGCAAGCCGATGATCACCAATGGCGGCATCGCGGATGGCGCGCAGGCAGAGGCAGCCCTGACCAGCGGCGCCGCCGATGTCGTGGCCATTGGTCGCCCGATCTTCGCGCATCCTGACTGGCCTTACATCGTCAGGTCCGGGGTTGCCTATGACTGGCTGCCCTTCGACCGCAAGTATGTGATCCAGCCACCGCTTGACTACGGACTTGCCTATCCGAAGGGCCTTATCGACCCGCTTTGGCCCACTGCATAACCCCGAGGAGGAACTTCACATGGCTAAGAAAATAATGTGCGCCTTCGGCACCGATATCGACTCGGTAGCCGGATGGATCGGATCCTATGGCGGCGGTGACAGCCCGTCCGACATCCAGCGTGGTATCTTCGCCACCGAGGTGGGCATCCCCCGCCTGCTGCGAATGTTCAAGAAGTATGATCTGAAGACCAGCTTTTTCATCCCTGGGCACAGCCTTGAGACCTTTCCGAAGGAAATGGAGATGATCGTAAAGGGCGGTCACGAAGTCGGCGCGCATGGCTATCTGCACGAAAATCCCATCGCCATGACCCCCAGCCAGGAAGAAGACGTTCTGGTCAAGTCGATCGAGCTGATCAAGGGCCTGACCGGTGCGGCCCCGCGCGGCTATGTGGCGCCGTGGTGGGAAATGTCGAACTCGACCGCCGCGTTGCTGCTGAAGCATGGCTTCACCTATGATCACAGTCAGGGATATCGTGACTTCCAGCCCTTCTATGCCCGCGTCGGTGACAGCTGGACCACCATCGACTATTCCAAGACCGCTAAGGAATGGATGCATCCGCTGAAGCACGGCAAGGAAATCGACCTCGTCGATATCGCGGCCAACTGGTACGTCGACGACCTGCCGCCGATGATGTTCATGAAGAAGGCGCCCAACAGCCACGGCTTCGTCAACCCGCGCGACATCGAGGAAATGTGGCGCGATCAGTTCGACTGGGTTTATCGAGAAATGGATTACGCGGTGTTCGCCTTTACCATCCACCCGGATGTGGCAGGCCGTCCGCAAGTTCTGCTGATGCTGGAGCGTCTGATCGAATACATCTCGAAGCATTCGGGCGTGGAATGGGCGACGTTCGAAGACATCGCCAACGACTTCCGCAAGCGCTATCCCTTTGGCGGCGCGGCGCGCCCCGAAGTGATCTGATGGGATTGGCCGGGGCGGCCCTTGCTGCCCCGGCCAGCTTTCCAAGGGGTTCCCCGATGTGCAACGCCTGCGGCAACCCGGCCGTTCCCGGGCATTGGACGGACGCAGGGGCCACCACACCCGGCGACCGTTTGCGCGCGCGGTTTCACCGGGTGGGCGTGCTGAACGCCATCCTGCGCCCCTATGGGCTGATGGCCCATGACGGCGGCACGGTGCCGGGAATACAGCTTTCTACCCTGTCGGGTGCGCAGACCATTGTCCCGAACCTGAACGACCTCTGGGTTGAGGCCGAGCGGTTGATCGGCCACCCCATCGACCCCCTTAATTCGCGGTATCTGGGCGATGACTAGCCCTGCGGTGGAAGGTCGGCTGCGCCTGACCATCCTGGGCGGCTATCTGGGGTCCGGCAAGACAACGTGGCTGCGCCATCAGTTGCATGTCAGCGCCTTTGGCGAGTGCGTCCATGTCATCGTGAACGAGGCCGCGGAAACGCCGGTGGATGACGCGCTGCTTGGCGACGTGACGCTGCTTGCGGGGGGGTGTTGCTGCTGCACGGGCAAGGCCGCGCTGATCGACGCGCTGCGCCGGATCTGTGATGAGCGCAGTCAGACAGGTGGCCCGCGGCTGGACAGGATCGTGTTGGAAACCAGCGGCCTTGCCGATCCGGGGGCAATCGTCGCGGCCATTCAGGGCGACCCGGTGTTGGTGAACCATATCCTAGTCGGTGAAACGCTGGTCACAGTTGATGCGCTGCACGCGCTGTCGCAATTTACGACCGAACCCTTGGGCAGGTGGCAGGTGGGGGCGGCGGATCGGCTGATCCTGACCAAGACGGACGCCTGCACCCCGGCCGACCTTGCCGCATTGCGCGCCACACTTGCCGTGCTGAACCCCGGAGCCGAAATTGCCGCCGCCGTTCTGGGCGAGACAGTCACCCTGCCACCCCTCCCTGCCAGAACGATGCCGGTCCCCCTGCCGCCCCTGCCCGAAGATGACAGTCGAGGCCCGATCCTTCCGACACAGGTTCGGGTTGACTGCGCCATCGACTGGTCAGCCTTCACACTGTGGCTGTCGGCGTTGCTTCATGCGCGGGGCGACGATCTGGTGCGCGTCAAGGGCGTGATCCGAACCCCGGCTGGGCGACTTTTGCTGCAAACGGTGCGCAAGGTGGTGCAATCGCCCGAGGTTTTGCCGGATCAACCCGATCAGGGTCAGGACAATCGCATCGTCTTCATCGGTCGCGGCTATCGCCCCGAGGATCTTGATAAATCCCTACACCGCTTTCTGGGCCGCCCGCTGCCCCCATCAACCCGATAGGACAACCCATGGCACCTTGCACGATCCGTCCCCTGCGGCCCGAAGACGAAGCACAGTGGCGCAAATTGTGGACCGGGTATCTGGAGTTCTACAAGACCACGGTGCCCGAGGCGGTCTATCAGTCCACCTTCGCCCGCCTGCTGGGCGACGACCCACGCGATTTCAATTGTTTGGTGGCCGAACGGGACGGCAATCTGGTCGGGCTGACCCATTACCTGTCGCACCGCCACGCGTGGAAGGTCGAGGATGTGATCTATCTGCAAGACCTATACATTGACCCCGAACTGCGCGGCACCGGCGCAGGGCGCGCGCTGATTGAGGCGGTCTATGCGGTGGGCGATGCGGCGGGCACACCGATGGTCTACTGGCTGACGCAGGATTTCAACACGCAGGCGCGCCAGCTCTATGACCGTATTGCCGCTGTCACGCCCTTCATCCGTTACAACCGCAAGCTTTAGCTTCGCGCCTTGCGATAGGAATCCTTCAGGGCAATCAGATCGCCGTCGAAGCGAAAGATATCGCAGCCCTGCACGTCCACCTGACTGCCAGCCTTGTTCGTGCCGGTAAAGCGCCACTCAGACAGGCCCGTATCGCCTGCGACATGGTGGCGGTCGGCGGTCCAAGCGGCTTTTGGAAATGCCGCGAACATGGCGGCATAGGCTGCGTGCACCGCCTCGCGGCCCAGGTAACGGGCCCCCTCAGCGTCAGGTCCGGCCGACGAATGGAATGCGCAATCTGCAGCCATGCAGGCCATCAGCGCCTCGACATCGCGTGCGTTCCACGCGGCCATGAAGCGGATCAGAACCTCGGTCCGCCGATGGGCGACTGCGTCATCCACCACCTCAACCTCAAGGAAGGCCAAGGGCGCACTGCCCGCGTTGGTCACGTTATGCGACACGCCAACACGACGGGAATAGGGCACACCTTGGGTCAACGGGGCTTCGCGCCGCATGCCGCCAGGTCCCTCCAGCCCCAAGATTCCATCGGTCAGGGGAACGATCACATAATCGTGCCCGTGGACGTGCCAACCCGTTTCGGCCCCTGTGGCAAAGCGCCATTCGGTCACCTTGAAACGCGCATCATCGATATGAACCACTGGTTGGGCCAACTGGGTGGTCATGCGTCATTCTCCTTCAAGGTCATCGGGCGCCGGGTGACGCCACACCTGCATCAAACCCAGACGGACATGGGCAAAGTCACTTTCATGCCGGCACCCCATGCGCTCGGCCAACCGCAGTGACCTGGCATTCGCGGGATCGATCATGCTGATCGCCGTGGGCCAATTCAACTTGCGGTATGCATGTCGCCTCGCTGCAAGGGCCGCTTCCAGCGCTATGCCTTTGCCCTCAGCAGGTCCCATAAGCACCCAGCCCACCTCAGGCTCGGGCCAGCCTTCGGGATGCCACAGACCGACATGGCCGCAAAAGGTGCCCGTCGCCTTTTCCTCAACCGCCCAGAAACCAAACCCGCGCAGGGCCCAATGGCCAAGGTGTGCCGCCAGCCCCCGCCAAGCCAGTTCCCTGGACAATGGCCCGCCGATGAAACAAGAGCGCGGGGTTTCATAGAAAGCCGCGAAGGCCTCAAAATCCGTCTGCCTGTATTCGCGCAGGAACAGTCTGTCCGTTTCAAGCAATGGGATGGTGAAGGAAGCTGTGAGCATTCAGGCAACTTTATCGATGATATTGCAACGTATCTACGGGACCACCACTGCCACAAGTCCTCCGTAGGCGGTTGGTGATCACTTGGCGTCCACCAAGTGTATCTTCCGCCAGACATTACGTCACTCGCCGCCATTGTCTGCCAGTGTTTTGCTGACACAGTGTTGACATGCCAGCAGGCATGCAGAAGCCCCGCGGTGAGGCGGTGCTCATTTAATTCATAGCGTTGATATATGGTTGCGGGGGCAGGATTTGAACCTGCGGCCTTCAGGTTATGAGCCTGACGAGCTACCGGGCTGCTCCACCCCGCGACGGTTGTCATTGCGAGCTGCGTTTTGCGGCTGATGCGATGACGGAAGCGTTGTTTTGGATCGTTAGAGAGAGTGACTGTGTCTGATCAGGTTTGGCGGTGACCTACTCTCCCACGTCTTGAGACGCAGTACCATTGGCGCGACGGCACTTATCGGCCGAGTTCGGGAAGGGATCGGGAGTTTTGCTCGTGCTATGACCACCAAACCGGAACAGAGACAGGTCGCGGGCGTTTTTTTCCCGCGACAACATCAGTTGAGTTCCAAGTCCAGGCTGCGCGATCTGCGCAGCAGCATGTGTTGCTTTTGACGATCTGTTTCGGGGCATATTCTGCCTTGCTGTTTCTGGATCAAATCAAGCCTATCGGGCCATTAGTACCGGTCAGCTGAATGCATTGCTGCACTTACACCTCCGGCCTATCGACGTGGTGGTCTACCACGGCCCTCAAGGGAGACCTTGTTTTGAAGGGGGCTTCCCGCTTAGATGCCTTCAGCGGTTATCCTGTCCGAACATAGCTACCCAGCACTACCGTTGGCACGATAACTGGTCCACCAGTGGTTCGTTCACCCCGGTCCTCTCGTACTAGGGGCAACTCTTCTCAAGTCTCCTACACCCACGGCAGATAGGGACCGAACTGTCTCACGACGTTCTAAACCCAGCTCACGTACCTCTTTAAATGGCGAACAGCCATACCCTTGGGACCTGCTCCAGCCCCAGGATGAGATGAGCCGACATCGAGGTGCCAAACGATGCCGTCGATATGGACTCTTGGGCATCATCAGCCTGTTATCCCCAGCGTACCTTTTATCCGTTGAGCGATGGCCCTCCCACTTGGGACCACCGGATCACTATGACCGACTTTCGTCTCTGCTCGACTTGTCAGTCTTGCAGTCAGGCAGGCTTCTGCCATTGCACTCAACGACCGATTTCCGACCGGTCTGAGCCTACCTTCGCGCGCCTCCGTTACTGTTTGGGAGGCGACCGCCCCAGTCAAACTCCCCACCATGCAGGGTCCCGGACCCGGATAACGGGCCGCGGTTAGACATCAGAAGTGCGAAGGGTGGTATCTCAAGGGAGGCTCCACGAAGACTGGCGTCCCCGCTTCAATGCCTACCACCTATCCTGCACATCACAATCCTGATGCCAGTGCAAAGCTGGAGTAAAGGTGCATGGGGTCTTTCCGTCTAACCGCGGGTAGTGTGCATCTTGACACACAGTTCAATTTCGCTGAGTCCACGTTAGAGACAGCGGGGAGATCGTTACGCCATTCGTGCAGGTCGGAACTTACCCGACAAGGAATTTCGCTACCTTAGGACCGTTATAGTTACGGCCGCCGTTTACTGGGGCTTCAATTCAGAGCTTGCACCCCTCCTTTTAACCTTCCAGCACCGGGCAGGCGTCAGACTGTATACGTCGCCTTACGGCTTCGCACAGCCCTGTGTTTTAAGTAAACAGTCGCCACCCCCTAGTTTGTGCCCCCCGCCCATACTTGCGTACAGACGGGGCCTCCTTCTCGCGAACTTACGGAGGCATTTTGCCGAGTTCCTTTAACGTGGTTCTCTCAAGCGCCTTGGTATACTCTACCAGTCCACCTGTGTCGGTTTAGGGTACGGTCTGATGGAGGGCTATTTCCTGGAACCTCTAAGCAGCCCACCCAATCCGATAAGGGCAGACAACCGTCGAGATCCGTCACATCCTCCTGGCCACGGAATATTAACCGTGTTCCCATCGACTACGCCTTTCGGCCTCGCCTTAGGGGCCGGCTTACCCTGCTCAGATTAGCTTTAAGCAGGAACCCTTGGACTTTCGGCGAGAGGGTCTCTCACCCTCTTTGTCGCTACTCATGTCAACATTCTCGCTTCTGATCTCTCCACCGGATGCCTTTCAGCCCGGCTTCACAGAAAGCTTCGCGTGTTCGTCTCCATCCGAGGATGGATAAAACACATGAAGCTATATCA